>NZ_CALPCN010000001.1 GCF_943193045.1 Pumilibacter muris
CGGAGCGGATAAACGCTGAAAGCATCTAAGCGTGAAACCCACCTCAAGATAAGATATCCCGTGCCGTAGCAATACGGTGCTAAGACCCCTTAAAGACTATAAGGTTGATAGGCCAAAGGTGTAAGCACAGCAATGTGTTCAGCTGATTGGTACTAATAGGTCGAGGGCTTAATCGCAGAAAAGATTGACTGAAAGAATAAGACCTCAATAACTGAATGTAAAATATACGCTATATACTTTAAAATGGCTCATGGTGTTGTTTCTTTCTTCTTCGTTTGCAGTTGTGAGTGTGTAAAATAACTATCTTTGCCCTGGTAGCTCAGCGGTAGTAGCATTCGGCTGTTAACCGAAGTGTCGAAGGTTCAAATCCTTTCCGGGGCGCCATTAAATCGGTTTAAAAGTTCAGATTCTTTTAAACCGATTTTGCATTTCAAAGCAAGGTGTTTTAATATGAATAAAAGATTGAGCGAAATGACGCTTGAAGAATTGTGGCAACTGTTTCCCATAGTTCTTACCGAGCATAACGAATGTTGGCAACTGTGGTATGAAAAAGAAGCTTCGGAACTTGCGAAAATTTTGCCGAAAGAGACTGAAATTTACCACATAGGGAGCACCGCAATAGCGGGGATTTGGGCGAAACCTATAATAGATATTTTGGTTGAAGCCCCCGATTCTTGCGATTTGCATAATATTGCGAAAGAAATAAGCGAATACGGTTACATAATTATGTATGTAAGCGACAAACGGATTTCATTGAATAAAGGGTACACTGAAAAAGGTTTTGCCGAAAAGGTCTTTCACGTTCATTTGCAACACAAAAGTGAAAAAGACGAGGTATTATTCAAAGATTATCTGAACGTGCACCCGAGTGTGGCAAAAGATTACGAAAGTTTGAAGTTGAAATTATGGAAACAATTCGAACATAACCGTGACGCGTACACTGAGGCAAAGAGCGATTTTGTTTTAAAGTATACCGCGCTTGCAAAAGCAGAAGAACACCGAAGCGAATAATCTTTGGGGTTATTTTTTCTATTTTATAAGCTTATTTAAGTTTGAAAGTTTTTAAAAATTAACGCTGAATCAAATTGACTCTTTTCCGAATAACAGACTTATCACAGCGCATATAAGCAATATAATTACAAATATTATAGCAAATTCGCTTGCCCATTTGTCGTTAAGCGTAGTCTTTTTTTTGCGTTTGGTGTTTTGAGCGTTTTTGCAACTTATTAAAATATGGTTTACGCCGAATAGTATCGCAAAAGCGATAAGGGGAATATAAGCCAAAACTATGCCGCTGAACAGAAAAACGCATGTAGGCAAAATCGATAACGACAGCGCTTTTAACAGGTCATTTCTTTTCCAACATACTGCCCAAAATATTAAGTATGCAAGGCATAAACCGCCGTTCACCGACAAGTAAACCGCAAGCGCGTAATCAAACCAAAAGCCAAAATAAGTGTACGGAATATTAAAAATCATTAAAACAAAACAGGCGTATCTGCCTATTTGCTCTAAAACAGTTACCGTTTTATTATTATAAGCGTTTGCGGCATCGTTCTTGTGTTTAACAAAGTAGACGATATTGGGAAGCATAATAACCGCCATAATCGCAAGTCCGTAGTAATTAAACCATTTCATAATTTAAAGATATTACTCCTTAAAGTTGTTGGGCTGTGCACTCTGTTAAACGGGGAATAGGGATAAGCTAATTTTTAAAAAGTTTGTCTTTTTCGGTGATTTGCCTTATTACTTTGCAAGGATTGCCTACGGCAAGGGAGTTATCCGGAATATCTTTTGTAACAACTGCTCCTGCGCCTATAACGCAACCGTTGCCGATTTTAACGCCGCCGATTATGGTTACGTTGCTTGCAATCCAACAGTTGTCGCCTATTGTTACGGGTTTGGCATATTCAACCGTATAAGGCGTTCCGTCGTCTTTAAATCGGTAATTTCTTTCTTGCGCGGTTAAAGGGTGAATCGCCGTCACAATAGAGCAATTCGGACCTATCATTACATTGTCACCGATAGTAACGGCGGCACAGTCTAAAACCGTTAAATTGAAGTTTGCGTAAAAATTTTTACCGAAATATGTGTTGTCACCGTAGTCGAAGTGGAGCGGACCTTGCAAAAACGCCGTTTCGTCTATATGCGGCAACAAGCGTTTGAGAATAGCGGTTCTTTTTTCTTTTTCGTCTTCACGGGTAGCGTTATATTGCTCGTTTAAAATATGCGCTTCTTTGCGGCGCTCATATAGTTCGGCGTCGGACGTGTCGTATAATGCGCCCGATAGCATTTTTTCTCTCTCTGTCAAGGCAAAAGCACTCCTTATGCTAATTTAGTAATATAATAGCATAAGCGGTTGATTTTTGCAAGCGTATAAAAACTGTTCATATATCGTCTTGTTTTAGAAGTGATAACTTAAAACGAAAATTTGTATTTGATTTTGTGTTGCTTTTCGAATGAATTAAATAGCTGATTTTCTTAATGTAAAATATTGTAATAAAAGGTAAGCCGATACAATCTCCGAAAAAGCACGACGGCAACAAAAAACAAAGCCTTGTTCTGCAAGCACGCGGTTAGTGAAAATATAAAAAGAGTTTGAACATTGCAAGTTCAAACTCTTCCAAAAGTGGTGGGTAGTAATAACCTAAAACGAATAATTAAAGATATATTAGTGATGATATGTTGGTTTGGTTGTTACAACAAAACTACCTTTTTCAGACAGTATTTGTTCAAGAGTAAGAAAATCTATATAGCCATTCGCATTTGTATAATTTGAGTAATCTATCGGTTTGATAATGCGCCATATACCCAAATTGTGCTTTACCCGATACGGCTTAAAAAATAGTATATTCGCACATTTGTAATATATGTTTTTTTCTTTATCATCTTCAAATATAATCCCCAGCTTTTCACCATTCATATCATACGCCAAATATCCATTTTTGCGCCATGTATTTGTTATACCTTCGCCACTTATCAAATTATTTTTATCGAAATCATAATTCATTTTCTCATTTACAATTTTTAATGTTAGCTCCGAGTCATAAATTCTTTGATTTTTCATACGTTTTATTCCTTTATAATAAAGTTTTTTATTAATACACCACAATGGACTCAATACTTGCTTTATTTCTGTCTACACATTTATTCTTTTTGATGTAATAAGTTCTTTTTCTTTTCTTTCGCTATAATATCTTCTAAATATGGATAATCTTTTGATAATTTATGAAGTATTCCCTCGTTTTTTTGCCAAGCATCGTAAGACACTTTGCAAAAAATTATTGCTGGAATAAGCAGTATTATAGCTATTAAACCAATGATTGAAAGAAATAGTTCCATAAATTTTCTCCCTACAAATTTATCACATATATTATACCATAAAACATATAGCCTTTGTCAATAGCAAATCAAATTTATTTTATTCAAATTCACTTTGGCGCTGAGGTGGGTGCTTGAATAAACAAGCGGCTCTCTACGCTCGCCGTTAATCACTCGCCGCAATCAAAAAACCAAATAAAAGGCAAACCGATATAATCTCCGAAAAAGCAAGACGGCAACAAAAAACAAAGCCTTATTCAGTAACTGCGCGGTTAGTTAAAATATAAAAAGAGTTTGAACATTACAAGTTCAAACTCTTCCGAAAGTGGTGGAGCGTGGCTTGTGAAATACGAACACTGCCCCCGCCCGTTGAGGCGGGGGTATTTTCGTTTTTCTCGAAATTTTCCGCCAGCTCGACGTCCTCGGACGCTTGAGGGTATCCGACAACCTCGCCACCGTCTATATTAAAGTATATAATAAATTTATCGTCATACAAGTAAAAGCTATTTATCAGAGCGTCCACAACGCGCTTTTGGAATTCCTTATCGGCGGGATTTCCGCGCTCAAAGGTTTTGAGCCACGCTATAAATTGAGCCTTTGACACCGGGATTTTTGACGCAGCGACGAGCCCGTCCCGGTCGTTGAGCAGCTCGTTTTTTTGTGCCTCCAAATCCTCCACGCGCTGGTTGAGCTTTGCGCGTACCATTTTGCTGTCGGCGTCAATAAAGGCGTTGACGGCTTTTTCTATTTCCTCCTCGAGTGCTGCGACGCGGCGCTCGATAGCTTTTACATTTTCCTCGTTGAATTCGTTTTGATAAAGCGCCATTACGCGGTCGGCTATAAAATCCATACGTTTAGGCTCAAGCACATACTCAAGGGTGAGCTCGACGACGAGCTGCTCGAGAAAGTCTTTTCTTTCGCTGCGCTTGTCGCAAGTATGGTACTTGTACTTTTTGCCACAAGCGTAATAGTAGTAGGTGGCTGCGCGTCCCGTGCCGCTCACTCCGACCATACGAGCCCCACAATGCCCACAATAGGCTTTGCCTTGCAAGATATAATCCTCTTTAGCTTTGAGGGCTGCGGGGGCTAATTTACGCCTTGCAAGTCGTTTCTGCACGGTTTCAAAGGTGGCTTTGTTTATGAGTGGGGGATATATGTTTGTATATAGTACGCCGTCGTGCTCAACCTCGCCTATATACTTGCGGCTGGTGAGGTTATTTTGAAAGCTGTTTAACGTGAGCGGCTTGTTTTTGGTATTCTTGTAGCCGCGGCGGGTAAGCTCCGCCATAATATCCTTTTTGGAGGCGCCACTTGCGTAAGCCTCGAAAACATACCGGACGAGCGGCGCCGTTTCCTCGTCGATTACTACGATTTTGCGCGGCTTGCGGTCGCCGGCACTGCGCGGGTCGTCAACGACTTTATACCCAAGCAGAGGACGCCCGCCGGTAAAATTGCCCTTTGCGTAACTTTCACGCAGCCCGCGGGTAACTTTTTGCGAGAGCTCCTCGCTGTAGTATTCCGCCATACCGATATAAAAGTTTTCGAGGAGGATACCGTCAAGATTTTTCGAGCCGTCCACGTTGCGAGCGGTGCGCTGCGTGGCGGAAATTACCGTCTTGCCGTTTTTCTGCAAGTGGTATTTGTTTATCGCTATTTCGATACTATTACGACCAAAGCGGTCGATAGCATACACGAGCACAATATCCCACTTTGCGGCGGCGCTATCCTTGAGCAGCTGCTGGAACGCCGGGCGCAAGTCATTTCGCCCAGTGAGGTGCTCGTCCTCGTATGTACGGACTATTTGCAAATCGTTTGCAGCTGCAAACTTGCGGCACTCGGTAAGCTGCCCCTCGATAGACTGGTACGTCTGCGTGCTGCCGGGGCTGTACCGTGCATATACAACGGCTTGCCTCATATTACGCCTTGCCCTCCTTAAGCTCATAAGCATAAGAGAGCAGGGCATTTTTTTGCCGTGTGCTCAATTCGCCGAATATCTGCAAGAGCTCCGTTTCAAACTCCGAGAGCTCGAGCGCAGCGGTGCCGTTTATCGTAACGACGTTGTGGTGGTTTTCGTCGCCGAAAATTCCTTGCGCGACAATGGGGTGCTGCGGCTCGCGTCCAGTTACGAGGTAATCGACGGATACGTCAAAGTATTCGGCGATTTTTTCAAGTAAATCCGAGGCGGGGCTCGTTTGTTTTTGTTTCCACGCGGATATAGTAGCAGGGCGCACGCCTATGTAGTCAGCTAAAGCCCCTTGTTTTTTGCCTTGTACGTCTAAAAGTGAGAAAATACGCTCCGAAATAGTCATAAAATTACGCTCCTTTTGAAATATTTTCAAATAAACCGCAAAAAACCCTTGACAAATCAAATAAAGCGTAATAAAATATAGGCAAGGTTATAGGAAACCGTAACGCCTATAACCCCCTTGCGAAATTGACAAGCAAGAGTTTTGCGGTTTGTTTGTAGTAGCGTACACATTATAGCAAAAATTCTTTCGCTTGTCAATAAGCAAGGCTATAAAACCGTAAAGTTTCGGAAATAGGAGGACATACCAAAATGAACAAGCAACGCAGAAAGCAACTTTACGAGCTGGCGGAAAAAATCCGCTCGCTTAAGGACGAGGTGGAAACGCTCCGCGACGAGGAGCAGGACTATTACGACAATATGCCCGAAAGTTTCCAAAGCGGCGAGAAAGGCGACAAAGCGCAAGAGGCAATCGACGCGCTGGACGAGGCGCTCGACAGCCTCGACAGTGCAGCGGACAGCCTCGACACAGCGACGGAGTAAGGAGGGTATTATGGAAATCACGATAAAAAAGACGTTTACCATTACCGACGAACAGCTCGACGATATTATGTGTACAGCGCTTGAGGGCGGTATAACCTACTGGTGCGCCGAGGCAAAAGCGGTCGGCGATTATCTCGGCGAATATGCACACGAGCAAATCTCACGCGGCGGGCAGCTCATACTTTCCGACAGCGAGGAGGACAAGACCTACGAGCTCAACAAAGAAAAGCTGCTCAAGGGGCTGGAGCTTTACTTGACTAACGGAGGCGACGCGGAAATCGTGCACGGCGATACAATCGACACGTGCGAGGTGGACGCAATCGCAGCGGACGAAATCGTGCAGTATGCGCTTTTTGGCGGCGTTATTTACGGGTGAGGTGGTGGCGTGATTATAACAAGAGAGTGGGCTATGCCCAACAGTGAAACCTTTTCAATTAAACCCATAAAGGCGCTAATTGAAAGGTACATATCGGGCAAATCGGTTATTATAGACCCATTTGCAAATTCCAATAAATACGGGACTATAACGAACGACTTAAACCCAAACACAAGCGCGCAGTTCATATTGACGCCCTCGAGTTTCTCAAAATGCAGCAAGACAAAAAGGAGGTGAAAGGCTAATGTTACACGAAAGGCTCAAAGAGGCAAGAACAAAAGCGGGCTTGTCGCAGGAAAAAGTAGCCAAAGAGTGCGGAATTACGCAGCCGGCATATTTCGATATTGAACACGGCGACCGTGCGCCCTCGCTGGCAGTAGCAAAGCGACTTGCAAATCTTTTCGGCGTATCACTTGACTGGCTGGTCGGTACGGACGCCGGAGGCAAAGGGAAAGCATAGGAGGCAGTGAGGAGGACATACCGGTGGAAACTTACGTACAAATCGGCGTCGCGGTGCTGCGCGACACCACAACCGGGGAGCCGCTCAAGCCTACCATACCACTATTTGCACAAAGCAAGACGGAGCCCCAAGCGTCGGGCTTGACCCGGTGCGAGGAAAAAATTTTATCCGACGTCGCCGGCGTATTCGTGGATATTTTCCGCAGATACAGCGACGAAATCAAAAAAATCAAATCTATGGAGGACATACCAAAATGAACGAAAAGAAACTCTACAAGGTAACTATTACCGACGAAACCGGCAAGGTAGTGCACGAGGTTGAGAGCGATTGCATAATCGCGGCAATTTCCGACCCGTCCAAGGGCACAAAAGAGTGCTCGGCAATCCACGGGGTATATATGACGGACTGCCCCGGTATTACGATACAACACGCTTTCCAAGCGGTGGAAACCGTAAAAAGGGAGGCAATCGCTAAAAATCCGACGCTCGGCATAATGCTGGCAATGGACAGCCTCGACCGTATCGCTAAAAAGCACGGCGTTAAACTCGGCGCAGACGAAAGCGGCAGCGAGGGCTCGGGGGGGGTATTTGACTTTTTTAACGAAATACTGAAACGGAGGTAATTATGCGACTGAAAGAGTTACGCGGCGACCTTAAGCAAAAGGAGGTCGTGCAGCACATCAAAAAAACCGATAAGCGGGTGGATAGCGGACTTTATTCCAAGTATGAAAACGGCGTTGCGCTGCCTACTCCGGAGCAACTGAAAGCTATTTGCGAGCTGCTGGGCGTCGAGCCGCTGGACATTTACAGCGAGGCGGAAATCAACCTCAAGAGCACCAAGGCGACCGTACATAAAGCTACCGCCAAGGAAAGCGAGGAGCCGGAAACGTACAACCTTTGCGTGAGGCTTGAGCGCGGCGCTGCAAGGTGGTTTCGCAAAGACATACTCGCCGCGTGTGGGTATCGTAACCTTACCCACTGGGTAAACGTCGGACTGCTGCGGCTCAAAAAAGAGTACGAAAAAGTTACGGCAAAGGCAAAGAAAAAAGCCGCCCGAATTGAGCGACAAAACGGACGGCACGATAATTGAGGACATACCAAAATCAACAACTAACGCTATAAGACTATAGCACAAAAATTTCAAAATGTCAAGGAGGACATACCAAAATGAAAACAATCTACAAGTGCGAAATTTGCGGCAAGGAGTTTTCCGACTGGGAGGAGTGCAGCAAGCACGAAAAAACTTGCAAGGAAATTCACGCAACCGGCTTGCGCCTCGCGGAGCAGCTCAACGACACCGTGAAAGCAGCGGACGAGCGCGGCGGCTGCGAGGTTGGTATCTGCGTCGGAGCGGACGACACGATTTACCGCTTTATCGGAGCCGAATACAGCGCAAAAGAGCGCCTCGTCGTGCTCGACGTTGACACGGACGACAACCTCGGCAGAAAGAGAGGAGGGGCAAGCAATGGCAACAACTAACGGAATTTACGCCGCTATCAACGGCATTATGGAGGAAATCGGGGCAATCGGCAAGACCTCGAAAAACCAGCAGCAAGGCTTTATGTATCGCGGCATTGACGCGGTTATGAACGCCTTACAGCCGGCGCTCGTAAAGCATAAGGTTTTCGTGGTGCCGGAAATCCTCGAACAAAAGCGCGAGGAGCGCGTTACCGGCAAAGGCGGCAACCTTATTTACTCGGTACTCAAAATCAAATACACCTTTTACGCGGAGGACGGCTCGAGCGTTTCCGCTACCGTCATAGGCGAGGGTATGGACAGCGGCGACAAGGCAAGCAATAAAGCTATGAGTGTAGCGTTTAAGTACGCTTGTTTTCAAGTCTTATGTATCCCGACGGAGGAAATGAAAGACCCGGACGCGGAAACACCGCCCGAGAGCTTGCCGAAACCTACGCAGGCGCAGCTTGAGGAACTGCAAAAGCTCAATATCGACCTTAACAACGTGGCAACCTATTTCAAGGTAAGAGTGGAGTTTTTGAGCGCGCAGCAAGTACAGTCCGCTATTGATATGAAACGCAAGAGGCTGGCAGCGCAGGAGGCGAACGCCGCAGAGAACAGCGAGGAGCCGCCCGCAGCAGCACCGCAGAAAACTGGCAAGCCCAAAACCAAGTACCAGCAGATTAAAGAGCTGGGCGCGGAGCGTGGCTTTGATATGGAGGACGTTACGGCGCTGGCGCTGGATATGTTCGGCACCGATAAAATCAACAGCCTTTCGGACAAGGATTTCAAGGCGCTGCTTGATAGAATAAACACCAATATGGAGGGCGCGGACTAATGGAAAGGGCGATATTTAACAAGGAAAATCACACGTACACACTGGACGGCAAAATCCTTATAAGCGTTACCCAACTTATGCGCAAGCACGGGCTCGCCCCGGATTACTCGGGAATAAACGAAACAGTGCTCCAGCGTAAAGCGGAGCGCGGGACGCTTATACACGAGGAAATCGAGCGCTATATCAAACACGGCGAGCTCGGCTTTACATCAGAGCAGGACGACTTTATCGGCTTTGCCAAAGAGCTGGGACTTAAGAATATGCGCTCCGAGCAAATCGTAAATAACGACCTTGTGGCGGGCACTATCGACCTTATGGCGGAGCGCGTCGCCGGTAAAGCCACCATAAAAGTGCTTGCCGATTATAAGACCGGTACAACGGTGGACAAGGAGGCAGTACGCTGGCAGCTTTCGCTTTATGAGCGTTTGAGCGGTGAGAAATTCGACGAGTTTTACGTTTTCCACCTTTGCGAGAAAAGCAAGTACATACCGCTGGAGCATATCCCCGCCGAGGAGGTCGAAAAGCTGCTTGAGTGTGAACGCAAGGGCGAGATTTACAAGCCCCGCACGCTTATGGTGCCGAGCGAGTTACTGGCAGCTGCAGAGCAAGCGGAGCGCGCCGTTAAGGTCGCAGAGGCAGCAAAGAAAGAGGCGGAGGCGAACGCAAACGAGATAAGGGCGCAGCTTATTGCAGCAATGGAGGCGCAAGGTATAAAGAGCTTTGAAACCGCCGACAAGTCAATGCTTATCACATACGTGGCGCCCTCGGTACGCCAAGGATTAGACAGCGAACTCCTCAAAAAGGAGCACCCGGAGCTTGCCCAAAAGTACGTAAAGACCTCAACCGTCAAGGCGTCGGTGCGTATCACCGTGCGAGGTTGATATGCTGGGCTCGTTTATAGGAAAGTACAAAGATTGCCTCACGGACGAGCGCGGCGCCGTCGTTGTTTCTTTTACCGTTGAGGGCTCGGAAAGGTACGCCGCAAGGCAATGCGCGGCTGCGGCGCAGACGGCGCTTGCAAGTGGCAAAGAGCGGCTCAAAATCGAGGTGAATATCGACAAGCCCAAGCGGTCGCTTAACGCAAATAATTACTTTTGGCAGTTATGCGACAAAATCGCGCAAAAGGTCGGCAGTAGTAAGCTGGACGTTTACCGCGGTTATGTGCTCGAGCAAGGCGTCTTTGAGGCTATGGAAATTAACGCGGCGGCGGTGCAACTCTTTACCGAGGTATGGGGTGCCCGTGGCGACGGCTGGCTCGTCGAACTGCTGGACGGCGCGGAACGCGAGGGTTTCGTATTGCTCCACGCCTACAAAGGCAGCAGCACCTACGACAAGGAGCAAATGGCGCGGCTTATTGATAGCGTCGTAACGGACGCAAAAGAGCTCGAAATTGAAACGCGAACGCCGGAGGAAATCGAACTAATGAAACAGCGCTGGGAGGGCTCCCGTTTATGAAATCCAAACGAACGAAAGCCCTTGCAATTACCCCGAAAGTCAAAAAGGCGGTTTACGACAGGGACGGCGGGAGGTGTGTTTTGTGCGGTAGCCCTTACGGGCTGCCCGAGGCGCACTATATCCCGCGCTCGCAGGGCGGGCTCGGCATAGAGGAAAATATCGTAACACTATGCCGAAATTGCCACCGTGAACTCGACCAAACTACACGCCGGGCAGAACTGCTCAAGCGCGTAAAGGCTCACCTTGATATATGGTACCCGGGCTTTTCGGACAACGACCGAATTTATAAAAAATAGGAGGATACACCAAAATGAACAAAGTTATTTTGATAGGCAACCTTGTGCGTGATGTGGAGCTTTCCACTACACCCAGCGGCGTATCGGTGGCAAAGTTTACCCTCGCGGTAAATCGCAACTTTCAGAATTCTGCGGGCGAACGCGAGGCAGACTATCCCAACATTATAGCGTGGCGCGACCTTGCAGACCGTTGCGCGCAATACCTTTCCAAAGGGAAAAAGGCGGCGGTGGTAGGTATGCTGCAAACACGCTCGTATGAGGTGGAGGGGCAAAAGCGATACGTTACCGAGGTGGTGGCAAGCGAGGTCGAATTCTTGACCCCGAAAGGTGAAAGCCAGCAAGAGGCGCCGAGAGGTAACGCAGCACCGCAAGGGCAGAGAAATAGGCGACGCGACGAGCTCGTGCCGATTGACGACGACAGCGACTTGCTTTTCTAACGGAGGCGTAAATGGAAATCAAAAAATCATACTACGCCGTAATACCCGCGACGGTGCGCTACGACAAGCGGATACCAGCAGCCGCCAAGCTCTTATACGGGGAAATAACGGCGCTATGTAATCAGAGCGGGCTATGCTGGGCAGAAAATACATACTTTGCCAACCTCTACGAGGTGAACACCCGGACGATACAAGGCTGGATAAACGCCTTGCTCAATGCGGGATATATACACCGAAATATCCAATACGCCGAGGACGGCAAGACGGTTATACGCCGCTGCTTGAGTATCGCGTCGTCTGAAATCACCACCCCGTGCAAAAATTTTCACGAGGGCAGCGCTGAAAGCAGCGCTACGGTAGCGCTGAAAAATTCACCTATAATATTACAAGATAATACTACAACGAATATTACAAGAAATAATCCCCCTACCCCCGGAAAAAAGAAAGCACTTTTTGAGGGTATGACGGCAGAAACCGACTTGCCGGAAAGAGTAAAAGCCGCCGTATATAAGTGGCTGGAATATAAAAAGTACAACTATCAAGAAATGGGTTTCAAGGCTTTACTCACTATAGTGCAAAGAAAGGTCGAGGAGTACGGGGCGGACGCGGTTATCGAACTGGTGGACGAGTGTATCTCAAACACGTGGAAAGGGCTTATATGGGAAAAACTCCAAAAGCGCCAACCGCAGCAACAACCTAAAAAGCCGCGAAACTACGACGAGGAGGACTGACCTATGGAGCACGTAAATGACGTCTTAAGCAAGTTAGTGCCGCCGCCAAGAGAGGCAGACGCCGACGAGTACGTGGGTGAGGACGGCTTGATTTATTGCAAGTTATGTAAAACCCCGCGGCAATTTATATTTGAGAATTTTACGGGCGGCAAGCCGGCAATCCTCCCCAAGTTATGCAAATGCAAAGAGGAGGCAGCCGCAAAGCAAAGACAAGAGGAGGAGCGCCGGGAGCGCCGGGAGCGCATAGAGAACGCCCGCAGTAGGGCAATTTCGGTACCCTCTTATCGCAGTTATCGCTTTTCGGTGGACGACGGCAAGACGCCCAAGACAACGGAAATATGCAAAAACTACGTGCGAAATTTTGCGGAGTTTGCAAAAACCGGGCAAGGGCTTTTATTGTACGGCGACGTCGGGACGGGCAAAACCTTTTACGCTCTTTGCATAGCAAACGCGCTTATCGACCGCGAATACAAAGTGCTGCATACAAGCCTTGCCGACGTGGTAAAAATGGCGCAAGATTTTGACAATGCAGAAAGCCACTTTATGCGGTTGATGTGGCAGCAATGTATCATAATAGACGACCTCGGCACCGAGAGAGCGACCTCGTTTGCCGAGGAGCAAGTCTATAAGTTTATAGACGGCTGTAACACGCACGGCGTGGCGCTAATTGTAACAACCAACTACACACCCAAAGAGCTGGAGGCAGCGGCGGCGGATACATCAGACTTGACCCACGCCCGAATATACAGCCGATTGCTCGAAAAGTGTTTCCCGGTAAGGGTAAACGACATTAAACGCCGAGAGGCTAACACTGCCAAGAACAAGGCGACGGTTGCAGAACTGCTCGGCATAAATAAAAAATAATCGGAGGACATACCAAAATGCCAAAAATAGCATATAAGCAAATCAATTTCAGAGATAAGAGCCTCGAACTTATCGACAAGGTAAACGAGATAGTGGGAGAATACGACGCTCAAAACTATGAGCTCACGCTCCGACAGCTTTATTACCAGCTTGTTGCGCGTGATATTATACCAAACAATCAACGCAGTTACGACAATATCGGCGCGCTTGTAAATAACGGGAGGCTTGCCGGTTTAATAGACTGGTACAGCATAAGCGACCGCACGCGCAACTTAAGACAGCGCGCACACTGGGACAGCCCCAGCGAGATTATTTCGGCAGCAGCACATCAGTTTCAAATTGATAAGTGGGAGGGGCAAGAGAACTACGTCGAGGTATGGGTTGAAAAAGACGCCCTCGTCGAAATCGTCGGCAAGGCTGCCGAGCGCTGGGACACCCCTTACTTTTCTTGCCGTGGGTATGTATCGCAAAGCGAAATGTGGGCAGCAGCGCGTCGCATTAAAAGAAACCTCGAGCAGCGAGGCTTTGAAAAGGCATATATAATTCATTTAGGCGACCACGACCCCAGCGGTATAGATATGTCAAGGGATATTATAGAGCGCCTCACAATGTTTTCAGAGGAACTCCGCGACCGAATAGAGCTTGACCGTATAGCCTTGAATATGCCGCAAATCCGCAAATACAATCCACCGCCCAATCCGGCAAAGATTACCGACAGCAGATACGGCGCGTATGTATCCCAGCACGGCGGTAAGAGCTGGGAGCTGGACGCGCTCGACCCTCGCGTCCTCGACGACCTTATCGACAAGTCTATACAAGAGCACCTCGACAAAGGGCTCTATCTCGAGCGCGAGCGTTCAGAAAAATCGGAGCGCGACAGGCTGCTGGAATTTGCGCGCAACTGGGAGGACTAAAGAGTGGAAAAAGACGACTTAAAATACTTGCAAGCGTTCAAGTTTCCCAATAAGGTAATGCGCTCGCAAACAAAGATACTCGAGTACATACTCAAACTTAAGGGTAAGGTGTACGTTGCATTTTCCGGCGGTGTTGATAGCACGGTGCTGCTGGATATGGTGTGCAGGGTGTGGGCGTCGCTGGAGGAATACCGCGAGCAGCCGCTTACGGTTATATTTGCCGATACCGGCAACGAGTTTATGGCGATACGCCGCTTTGTGGTTGAATTCTGCGCGATATGCGAAAAGCGCCACGGTATCAAAATTGACCTCATAAAGGCGCGCAATAAGGAAATAAATTTTTACAAGATACCCTCAACCGTCGGCTATCCGGTGGTGAGCAAAAAGGTTTCTCGTATGGTGCGGGATATTCGGACGTGGTGCCGCGAAATTATGGCAGCGCACCATATTGAGGGCGCGCTTACGCGGGAGGTATTCGAGCGTATTATTGTCGAGTATGAGCCCGAAATGACGCACACTATACGCTTATACTTTACCGGAATTACAAGCAAAGGGAAAACGTGCAAAAGCCGCAAGCTGCCGCGTAAATGGTATAAACTTTGTTATGCACCTTTTGAGGTGAGCGAAAAGTGCTGCGACCTTATCAAAAAAGACCCTTGCAAAGCGGAGGCAAAAAAGCGCAAACTTTACGGGCTGGTGGCTACTATGGCAAGCGACAGCAAGCAGAGAGAAAGCGCCTACCTCGCCACCGGTTGCAATTCGTTTAATGGGAGCCGCACAAAAAGCCAACCTATGGGCTTTTGGTTTACGGACGACGTTACGGAGTACCTCCGCACTTACTCGCTTGAGTATTGCAAAGAGGTTTACGGGGATATTTGCCCGCCGGGGAGCAGTAACCGCTTTACGAAAGAGCAGCATACCGGTTGCAAACTTTGTCTTTTTGGCTGCCACCTCGAGGCGACGCCTAACAGGATACAGCGACTTGCGGAAACGGAGCCCAAGATGTACGACTTTGCTATCAGAAAGGAGGACGGACTAAACTACGGCGAGGTTATGGACTACCTCGGAGTACCTTACAAAACGGAGGGAGGCAGCAATGAGTAAAATACACGACCTTAAGATATTGAAAGAATATTTTGACGCAAAGCTCGCCGGCGTAAAGCCTTTTGAAATCCGTTACAATGACCGGGATTTCCAAGTGGGGGATTACTTGCGGCTCCGCGAAATCGTACCCATACCGAACACGTCGCCAGTAATGTACGATTACACCGGGCGGGTACTTATTACGGAGGTGCTCTATATTCTCAACGGCGTGGGGTTGCAAGACGGTTACGTCGCGCTGGGTGAACGTCCCGAGGATTACCTCGAAAACGATTTCCCGGAGGGAGGCGGCAATGGATAGACCGATACAAGGCTTTGCTGGCTGCACCGTAAACGAGCGCGGGGAGGTGAAAGTAAACGGCAAGCTGCAAAAGCCCTCCGCAAACGGGCGCGGCTACCTCAAAGTGTTTTTACCGACGGAGGGAGGGAAACGCACCTCCCGACCCGTTCACCGGCTCGTGGCGTGCGCTTTTCTTGATAATCCCGAGGGGCTCCCGGTCGTCAACCATATAGACGGCGACAAGCACAACAACGACGTGCAAAATCTTGAGTGGGTTACATATCAAGAGAATAGCCGCAAAGCGCTGGAGCTCAACGCAAGAGAACGCAAGCCAGTGGCGCGCCTAACCAAAAGCGGAAAGGTGGGAGCGGTATTTGTATCAATCGCAGCCGCAGCAAAATATTACGGCTGTAACTACCGGAGCCTATTTGAGGCAGTAAAAACCGGAACACCCTACAAAGGGCACTTATGGCGGCACTGCCGTATCGACATAATACTGGAGGAATAAATGGACATTAAACAGTGGCTTTCAAGAGCTTACCGCATAGACCAGCAGATACAAAGCAAAAACGAGCAAATCGAGATGTGGGAAAGCCTCGCGCAAAAAGTAACAAGCGACCCCTCGGCGCAGCCGGGCGGCGGCGGAGGTATGCACTCCAGCAGGGTGGAAACTTATTGCATAAAGATAGCGGACGCTCAAATGGAAATCGAACGCCAGCGCGACGAGCTTATCAACGTGCGCCGCGAGATTGAGGAGGCAATCAGCAGGGTGCAAAGCGTAACGCTGCGGCTTTTACTGGAGCAACGCTATTTGCTTTGTAAAGGCTGGGAGGATATAGCGGACTTTATGGGGTACTGCGTCGAGTACGTAAAGAGGGATATACACAAGCAAGCCCTCCGCGCAGCTCGTGAAATTATAGCCCCCTAAATATTCACTTTTACCCTTTTTTATCTTGCCAAAATGCAATATAATGTACAATGTGCTCAAGCACAAATCCCGCGAGGCGACCGAAAGGCGCGGGAAAACTGTTTGATTTCGCCGTCGGTATGTTCATTTTGGTAAAAACCTCCTTAAAAGATAATACGCGACTTGCAAGGCGGGACGGTTTAACAGTTTTACCTCCGCCGAGCAAATCCACGCTAAAGCTCTACCACCCGGTAGGGCTTTTATTATGGGGGTTATATGGACACACGCAAAAATAAACAAAGGCGGCAGCAGCAAAATGAGTATTACACCCTTAAAGAGATAGAGCGGCTTGTTGAGCAACTCAATTACGAAACGGTGAAAATTGAAATTGTTATGCCACACGATAAGGTGCTTATGCTGGAAAAGACAAAGCACCGACCTATCGGCTTTTAACGTAAGCGGTAAGCCCGGCAGCCGGGCGGCGGGTAATAACTCGCATTACAAGGGGCAGCACCTTGACCGCTTGCCACGAGGAGCAACGGCGCGGGTAGCGCTGGAGGGAAAGCAAACAACAACACAGTAATAGAGGCGGCTTTTGAGGGTTTCGTCGTTGTTAATCAATCTATACCACGGCAGGAGGTACACAATAGAACAGTAAGGAGGTACAGCATAGTGGGACATAGTAAACTCACCGACAAAGAGAAAAAGCAAATACTGGCTCACTATGTGGAAACGCAAAACTATTCAGAAACGGCGCGCTTAACGGGAGTATCAAGGGCAACCGTGCAGCGCGTCGTTAAAAATATGCCCAATGTGAGCGAAAAAGTGCACCAAAAAAACGAGCAAAACACCAAGGACGTGCTGGGCTATATGCAGACGCAAAAGGAAACCGTTTGCAAGCTCATTACGACGTACCTTTCTGCTATGCTTGACCCCGAGAAAATCAAAAAGGCAAATGTGGTACAGCTCGCCACTGCGCTGGGCATATTGATTGATAAGTTTACGACGCAGGACGAAAAGCCCGCGGATACCTCACTTATGGAGGCGCTGCTCAATGCGGTAAAGGGAGGCGGCAATGGCGATACAGTTTAGTGAAAAGCAGCTCGCTCTCATACGGCGCCCTTTTATCGACGGCAGCCTCGAGGTAAACGAGGGAACGCCAAGGAGCGGCAAGACCACTGCCGGAGCGTTCAGAGCGGCGCGCTACTACATAGAAACGCAAGACCGCGACCACCTCGTGCTTGGATATAATCACGAACAGGCTTTCAAGCTGTTTATAGACTGCGACGGTATGGGGCTGCTGCATATCTTTGCCGGCAACTGCCGGATACGACACGACCCCGATTACGGGGATTTCCTCGGAGTTACTACGCCGGACGGACGAGGTGGCAGCACTGAAAAACGCATATTTTACAAGGGCGGCGGCAAAGCCGACAGTTACAAGTCTTTCCAAGGCTTAAGTTTTGGCTCCGTCGTCTTTTTGGAAATAGACCTCTTGCACTCAAACACGTGGCAAGAGGCTTTCCGTCGTACAATGGCAGCGCGCAAGAGGTGGCACCTTGCAGACCTCAACCCGCCGAGCCCGCAGCACCCCGTTATTAAAGACGTATTCGAGGCGCAGCGGACTATATGGCAACACTGGACAATGGACGACAACCCGATACTTACACCGGAGCGCAAGCAAGCACTTTACGAGCAGCTCAAGAAAAGCCCGTACTTATACGAGCGCGACTGGCTGGGGCACCGTTGTATCCCGCAGGGTGTTATATACTCTATGTTTTCCCAGCACGAGAACGTCAAAGCAAAGCTCGAGGGCGATATTGTGGAAATGTTTTTCTCGGGCGACGGTGGACTATCAGACGCGACGAGCGTATGCTGCAACATAGTTACACGGGACAACAAAGCCGGCAAGCCTATTTACCGCCTATACCGCGCAGCAAATTACTACTACAGCGGCAGCGACACGGGCACCGTTAAGGCAATGAGCGTACAAGCGCGAGAAATCGCCCTCACGTTCGTGCCGTGGTGCCGTAACAAATTCGGACGACGGGAAACGTGCTTGCTCATAGACCCCGCTTGCAAGGCGCTACGCGAGGAGTTAAAGCTCTACGGGCTGGACGCAAGGAACGCCGACAACAACGGGCACGAAATCGCCGGGAATTCCAAGGGTATAAAGGTCGGTATTGAGAGGGTGCAGTCCTCTATCGAGGAGCGGCGCCTTTTGTGGCTCGAAACCGAGGAGTACGGGCATTATGATTGTTTCCGAGAGCTGGGGCTTTATGTGCGCGACCAGCACGGCAACCCGGTTGACGCTTACAACCACGCAATGGACGATATGCGTTACGGGCACAATTATTTTTATAAGCATTACATCAAATAGGAGGCTCGGCAAATGGGCTTATTTGAAAAAATCAAAGGAGCGTTCGGTAAAATGGGCGAAAAATTCGCAGCACCGCAGACGGTGAAAGACATTTTCGACATAAACGGCGTGCCCAGCTTTCGACAGTTTTACGAAAGCGGGATATTGATATGGAAACGTATATACCGCGGTTACTATTCGCAGTGGCACGACGTCAAGGCTCCGACCATAAACGACAGCGGCGCAAAGCGTCGGCGCGATACACTCAACGCCGGCAAAGCCGTTTGTAGTGAACTGGCGGGGCTTATATGGGCAGAGAGGTGCAGCGTCGGGGTATCTCGCAAGGATTTCAAGGCGGACGATAAACACCCCGATAAGCTGGCGGCGTTCGTTGAGCAAGTGCTTAACGAAAACAATTTCAACACAAAAATGCGCGAGCATATCGAGCAAGTTATGGCGCTGGGCGGCGGTACCTTGAAAACGTGGTGCGACGTCAAAAGGGACGAGAACGGCGCCGACATCAAAGGCTCCGAAAAAATCAAGGTCGGCTATGGTATGGCAAACCAATTCGTACCACTTGCGTGGAATAATGCCGAGGTTACGGAGGGCGTTTTTATTTCCCGCGAGGCAAAAGCCGGCTATTATTACACAAGGCTGGAGTTTCACCACTGGGACGGCAGCGAGTACGTTATCAGCAACGAGCTTTACCGTCATAAAATCGGCAACTCGGAAAGTCAAGACATATTCGGGGAGCGCGTACCGCTTAACGAGCTTTACGTAAACCTTTCCGGCGAGGCAAAAGTAAGCGGCTTGCAGAGGTCGCTTTTTTCGTACTATCGCACGAATATAGCAAACAACCTCGACGATAACAGCCCGCTGGGGGTGAGTATTTACGCAAATGCACTCTCAACGCTTAAAGCGCTGGACGTTTGTTTTGATAGTTTTGTGCGCGAGTTTACGCTCGGTAAAAAGCGTATAATCGTGCCCTCGTCCGCTATCAGATACGTAAACAACCCGGACACCGGGCAACGGTGCCGCTATTTCGACGCCGACGACGAGGTTTACGAGGCAATGGACACGGACGACCTCGAGAGCTTGCAAATCAAGGATAACACGGTGGAGCTGCGCGTCGAGGAGCACGAGGCGGCAATCAACGCTTTTCTCGGTATCCTTTCCTTTCAGCTGGGACTTTCGCCCGGCACGCTCACCTTTGACAAGGTGGAGGGGCTCAAGACTGCTACCGAGGTTATCTCGGAAAAATCCAAAACCTACAAGACGGTAAAGCAACATCAAAGCAGCGTCGAGGAGGCAGTCAAAAAGCTGGTGCGCAACATCATAGACGTGGCAATCCTATACGGCATAGAGTACGAGGGCGAAACGGTCGAGAGCCTCGCGCGCGGCGGGTATGATATAGCAATCTTTTTCGACGACGCTATAATCCAAGACCGACAAACAAACATCAACGAGGGAGTGCTGCTTGTGAGCAATTCGCTTATGAGCAAAAAAAAGTTTATGACCGACAAACTCGGATATACTCCGGAGGAGGCGGACGCAGAGCTGGGGCAGATAGCTGCGGAAAGCAATATCACCGGCGCCACGATAGACTTTTCAACGCTATTCCCGAAAGGGGGTAGTTAATGGCAGGGCTGCCCCGTGAATTTCTCGACCAACTGGCGCAGCCGCTTATCGACGTATATACCAGTATAGAGGACGAGCTAATCCAAAACATTGCAAAGCGTTTCAATACCGGCAAGGGCTTGACGACGCAAGAGTGGCAATTCAAAAAGCTGGCAGAGCTCGGAGCGCTCACACAAGACAATATCAAGACCATTGCCAAGTACGTGGGGCAAGTGCCCGAGCTGGTACAAACCGCGCTCGAGAGCGCAGCTTTTCAAGCCCTCAAGGAACTGGAGCCGCAATTCGCGGAGGCGGTGCGGCTGGGATACCTTAATGCGACCGATACGCCACTAATGAGTGAAAGCGTAAAGCAAGCAATATCGAGCTACGCAAAGCAAGCCGTGGACGATTTCAACCTCGTAAACACGACAATGCTTAACAGCTCGCTGGACGCTTACCGTAAAGGGATTGCAAACACTGTCGGCGCCGCCACATACGACGGCGCACAAAAGACTATGAACGTGGCAGCTGGCGAGGTTATTACCGGCGTGAAAAGCCGGCAAGCGGCACTCGCGGACGCTATCAAGAAAATGGCAAACGAGGGCATAACAGCCTTTTACGATAGAGCCGGGCGAAAATGGACGCCCGAGGCTTACGTAAATATGGATATACGCACAACAGCGACAAACACCGCACACGCGACGACTTTTGCCAAGTGCGACGATTACGGGCTTGACCTCATAGAGATAAGCTCGCACGCTGGAGCTCGTCCAAAATGCGCAAACGACCAAGGCAAGCTATTTTCACGGTCGAACAAGAGCGGCACCGTCCGCGACGGCAACGGGCAAAGTATCACATATTACCCGTGGAGCTCCAGCAGCAACGGAGCGCCCGACGGTATCCTCGGTATCAACTGCGGACATTTCGCAAGCCCATTTTTCCCCGGATTGTCATACAAACGCGGCGAGGAAACGCAAGACTTTGAACAAAACGCCAAGGAGTACGCGCAAAGTCAGCAGCAGCGCTCGCTTGAGCGCGACGTAAAAGACGCCAAGCGTGAGGTTATGGCGCAAAAGGCGGCGGGAAATCAAGAGGCTTACGAGGAGGCAGCGGCAGCGCTCAAAGCAAAACAAGACAAATACAAAGGCTTTTGCTCGGATACGGGCAGAACACCTCGAAATGACCGCTTGCAAGTTAATGGATACGACCGCAGAACTGCGGCAGACGTCGCCAAGACAAACCGCGAGGCGGCGGAACGACTAAAGCGCGAGGCGGCGGGTAACTTGACAAAAGAGCCTCAAAAGCCTATAATTAAAACCGACAAAGTAAAAGACGCCTACGGTGTAGAGCGTGCAAGAGTAGTCGGCGAGCAAGTGGCAAATGCGCCTCCAATTTTCGGCGAGGTGTGGAATAAGTACGCGGATAACATAGGTTTTGATAGTACAACGCACCGCGGCACTGCACACTACAGCCCGGCGTCGGGCAAAGTTAGCCTCAACCTCGAACGGGACGCGCTGGGTAGTACATACAAACCGGCGTATGAAACAACTTTCCACGAACTGGGGCACTTATTCGACCATAGCGCTGGCGCGTCCGGTTACGGCTCCCGCTTTATTGCAGCGTCGGGCAAGTATTCCGGCGGCATATTCAGCAGTACCTTAAAAGCAGAGGCAGAGGCTTACACTAAAGCCGTGCAAGACCGCTTGCGTGCGGAGGCAGTGGCAAAAGGGCTTAAAGCGTCAAGCGTGCTTATAGGCGACGCGAGGCGTGCCGTCCGCTCCGAGATATGGGAACTTGCGAAAACGCACGGCGCAAGCGCCACCGGCGATATTTCCGACATTTTCGAGGGCGCTACTCGTGGAAAGATTACCGGAACAGCAGGGCACGGCGCAAGCTACTGGAGCAGCCACGACGTAAGCGTGGAGGCTTTCGCGGAAATGTTCAGCGCGTCGATATGCAATCCGGTGTCGCTTGAACAAATACAACACTTTTTCCCGCAGTCGTACAATATCTTTTTGCAGATACTCAAGTCTATGCTATAGGAGGATAAAGCAGTGGCAGACGAATATATCAACCTTTTAATGCAATATCAAGATAAATTCGGGGAGCCCTATTTGCTTAATCCCGAGTATCAGACCGACGAGGAGGTTATCGCCGGCATAAAGCAGTGCCTTGAAACCGGAAAACCCCGGCAAAAGGATAGCGGCAGCGACACGATAATATAAGCGAAAGCTCACCAATTCGGTGGGCTTTTTTCATACCGTTATATCAGCACCACGCGCAGCACCGCGGCGGTGCTTTTATATTGCCCTCGATATGGCGTAAAACTACCGAAAAATACGCGAGGCGCCAAGCGATACGAACGCAAATTCGCCCACTCTAAAGGCGTAAAAGAAAGGAGTAGATTATGGACAGAAAGACAATCAGGGCAATTCTCGCAGACGAAACGCTCGACGAGAGCGCAAAGGTGAGCAGACTTTTGCAAATGCACCACGACGAGGTGGCAGACATCAAAAGCGGGCTCAAGACGGACGAGGACGTAAAGGCTGCCGTTGCGGAGGCGTTAAAGAACGCACCCAAAGCGGTAAAGGTAGAGGAAACCGAGGAATACAAAAAGCTGCTGCAAGAGCTTGACGACTACAAGTATAGAACGGAGCTCACGGCGCAACTCAAGGGCGCCAAGGTAAAAGATAAATTCCTCGCCGACGTTATCGCCAAAATCAAACGCGACGAAAAGCTGGACGAACAGCTCCCGAAACTCCGCGAGGAATTCGGCGAGTATTTCGACGAGGGCGCGCCTCAACCGCAACCGCCGGCTCCCAAGCCCGTATTTAGCGGCGACCCGCAGCCCACACCCCCGGGTGCACAACCCAAACCTATACCGAAATTATTTTAATTAAAAAGGAGTAACAAAATTATGGCAAGAATTGAAACTCTCGCTATTTTAGCGAGCAACACGGGCAACGACTACCTCGCAGAAAAGTACGGCGTGGTTATCGACAACATCAGCAACGGCACGATTTCGTCCCAGCTCAAAAACAAGGATTTGAGCGGCGACCCCTCCACGGGCTCCGTTGAGGCAAAGCGTTTTTGCAACAGCAAGGCAAACCCCTACGGCACCGCAAGAGCGGGCGGCAAGGGCGACAAGCTCAAAGCTAAACCCGTAACCGTTGCAATCGACACCAACGAGGAAATTATAGAGGAGGTCGAGGAAAAAGACGTATCTTTGTACGGCGTCGAGGGGCTCGTTTCCCGCCGCGTGAGCAATCACGAAATGGTTATGAAAAAGAGCCTCGAAAAATCTTTCTTTGCGTGCGCTGCTGCGCACTGCGAGGTATTCACTACCAAAGAAACCGCTATCGAAAAAATCGTCGAGGCGGCGGTGCAGCAGGTCGAGAATACCAAAAACGAGTACGTGGACGGCGTGCCCCGCGAGTACATCTCGGTTACGCTCAATACCACGGCTTACGGCGAACTCGCCGAATATTTCGACAAGGTGCAAAACCCCGGCGATTACAACACGGCGACCGGCAAGGTGCGCGTTTTCCATAACGTAAAATGCTACAGCAGCACCGACTTGCCCGCCGGCGTAAAGTTTATCGTTATGGTGGACGGCGCCGTCGCGCAGCCCGTAAAAGCGAACGTATGCAACGCTGCAAAAATTCCTTTCTCGGACGCTTACGGTTTCGGCGTTTTCTACTATCACGGCGAAAAGTCGGTTATGCCCGACCTTACGCTCACTTACACCGACGGCGTGCTCAATGCAACGCTTAAGGCGGGCACGGACGCAACCCATACCGCTGCGGTGGTTGATACGCTCAAGGGCGCAAAATACTTCTACAAGGCGGGCGCTACCGTAACCGCTCCCGCGGTCGGCGAGGAATTCAAGGCAACCGGCTTTACCGCGTGGGACGGCGAGGAGGAGCTTGTTTGCGCGAGCGGCAACAAAATTGTGATTGTCGAGGTCGTGCAGGGGCTTAAAACCGAAACCGTCGCAAGAGTTACCGCCAAACTCGACGCAGTGGTCGGCGCTTAATGGCGTACATTGATTACAAGTATTACTCGGAGCAGTACGTGGGGGAGCCTCTCGACGAGGAGGCTTTCCCGCGCTATTTGCGGCGTGCGGAGGAGGTTATCGACAGTATAACTCGGTACACCGTAAAACAGAAAGGGCTTGCGTCTTTTGACGATTTCGTACAGGAACAAGTCAAGACCGCGACGGCTGCGCAAATCGAGTATTACGTTATCAATGGGCTTGAGGTCGCCACCGACGGAAAGCTGCCCGAAAGTTTTACGGTCGGCAAGGTGTCGGTTACAACCGGCGGCGGCAGTGCTGGAAATGGCGGACGCAGCAATGCGGTGGCGCCGAAAGTACGAGCGGCTCTCGAGCAGACCGGGCTACTTAATAGAGGGGTGGGCGTATGTTAAGACCTATCCCGCTGCGAATTCTTAAGACCGCTGCGGTGCTTACCGTGCCGCAACAGGTGGAAAGGTGGGGCGAGGTTACACCAAGCACGACAAACCTTTCTAAAACCCACTTGCAAGCCTCTAATGCGGTAAAAAGAACAAAGGACAGCCGCGAGGTCGTGCTGCGAGCAATCCTTTTTTATGACACAAAAAACAGCTTACCGCGTGGCGTCGATTTCAACGCTTTGAAAACGCAAGCGGACGAGGCGGGCGGGTGTATGACCCTCGAAATAGAGGGGCTTGCGTACACCGTTGAAACGGTGGAGCCTATCCCGGACGACTGCGGCGGTATTCACCATTACGAGCTCGGGCTTGTATAGGAGGCGGTTATGGCGGGCGTAAAAATTGACTTTGACGCAAAAGCAATTCGCGCAAGAGTGCAAAAGGGTATCGACAAATCAGTGGCTCCACTAATGGAGCAAGTGCTCAAAGATAGCAATTACTATTGCCGACAAGACCAAGGCACGCTAATAGCGAGCAGTCAAACAGCGAGCCGCCCAGCCGACGGCGTTTTAATATGGAATACCCCATACGCTCGGCGCGTTTATTACGTGGGCGTCCCCAGTAAAGACGTAAACAAAAACGCGGAGCTTATGTGGTTTCACAAAGCGCAAAGCGTACACGGCAACGAGTGGGCAGCGCTCGCACAAAAGACTATCAAAAAGGAGGTGTAAACGGTGGGCTGGATACTGGACGCAATTATCGACGAAATCGAAAAAAACCTCAAACTCTACAGCAGCGTAAAAGTGGGCTCGCTCCCGCAGCGCAGCGGTATAGCTATGTATATCGGGGCGGGCTCGCCGCAATCCAAGTATATGGATAAAGCGACGCTCAATACGCTATACGCAACAGTAAACGCAAAACACAAAGACCAAAGGCAAGCCGCCGCAGCACTTGAAAAAATACACTCACACCTTAATCGCTTAAGTGTTTATCCGAGTGGGGTGCACGACGGGAAAAGCTGGCAGATTACCGATATTTCCACGTCGTCCGCGCCTAACTTTATAGGACAAGAGGGCGACGGGCAACACCTTTACGGCTCGATTTTGCAAATCAAATTTTATTATGGAGGCTAATACAGTGAACAAATTTTTGACTATGTACGGCGTGAGTGCGGAAATCGACACCGCGGAAAACGGCGCAACAACGGAAAACTGGGCAGTGCTCGGCGAGGGTATCGAAAACCTCGCGGAGGCTCTCAACGAGGTAGTATATTCCGGTTTCTACCTCCACAACGGAGGCTATGGCAATTCGGAGGTTACGGGTATGCAGCCCGTCGTAACTATGAGCGGTAAGCGCATAGTGGGCGACGCGGCGCAGGATTACCTTTTCAATCCCGACCGCAAATACGGGCTCGGCGAAAAGCGCAAATCCAAGCTCAAACTCACCACGGCGAGCGCGGAGGGCGACGTGGTTATCACGTGCCCCGTTACCATTGCAAACATACAGGAGTTTTCCGGCAATACGCAAGACGGCTCGGCAATTTCGTTTGAGCTCCGTTTTAACGGCAAGCCGGAAATCACCACGGGCAGCAAAGAATAATCACAAATCAGAGCGTAAGAGGGGCGCGTCCCCTCTTATTGCTCAAATTTAATACGGAGGTTTTTTATTATGTTTGAACTTAAACGCAGCGAGAAAATCGTTGAACAAATCAAGCTCGGCGACGAGATTATCGAGGTAAACCTTGACGCCGGGGCAATACAAGCACGTTTTACGAAAGGGTATAACGAACTGCTCCGTGCGCAGAACGCACTAAACGGCGCTACAAGCGACACACTCGACGCGGTGAGCGATAAGCTGGAGCAATACGGCAACGCCGTTGTAGGCGTCTTGCAAGTCATTTTCGGCGAGGAAAATACGCAAAAAATCCTTGCTTTTTACGAAAATAATTACAGCGAGATGTTTACGCAGATTTACCCCTTTATCGCCGAGGTGATAATCCCCAAGATTTCCGAGGCAAGCAAGCGCAAAGCCGAGGAACTCAAGGCGCTTTATAAGGGACGCAAGAAATGAAAATAACCTTACACTTTCCGCTCCCTTATGCGGTGGTGTACGGTGGTAAAACTTACAAATTAAAGCCTTATTTTGACAATGTGCTCAAAGTCTTTGCTTTGCAAAAAGAGCAAGACCTATCAGAGCGCGACCGGCTCGAGGTGAGCCTCGACCTACTTGTAAAAAGTAAGCACTCCAAGCTATCGGAAAGAGATAAAACCGGACTGCTCAATGCTATTTACGACGTCCTTATGGACGAGGAAAAGAGAGAGCCCGACGGTACAGCCCCCATATTTGACTTTGTGCAAGACGCTGGATATATCTATGCGTCTTTTTTGTCGGATTACGGGCTTGACCTTTACGAGCAGCAAGGGCGTTTACACTGGTGGGCGTTTATTCAGCTATTCCGGGGATTGTCGGAGGGGGCAAAAATCGTCCAAGTTATGCAAATACGAGCAAAGCCTATTCCGGCGCCGACAAAGTACAACGCAGAGGAACGCAAGCAGCTTGCCCGGCTCAAAGCGCAGTATGCGCTTAAGACGACGCAAGAGGAACGCGAGCGCAATTTTGCGGCTGGACTTAAACGGCTGGCTGGGCTTATGCGCGGAATAGCAGAAAACGAGGAGGTGAGCAGACAGTGGCAGACGGAAAGGTAACAGTTATATACGACGGCGACACCTCGGGGATTGACAAAGCAAACTCGGAGGCGCAAAGCAAGGTAAGCTCTTGCGGCAGTAAGCTGGGCAGTATTGCCAAAGGCGCAGCGGTAGCAATAGGCGCCGCTTTCGTGGCTGCCGGCGCTGCGGCTTTCAAATTCGGCACCGACTTTGAAAGTGCGGTCGCCAAGGCGTCAACGCTTTTCGGCGACGTTGAGGTGGACGTGGAGGGCTTGCAAAGTAAATTGCTCGACCTTTCAGACGCCAGCGGCATAGCAGCAGCCGACCTCGGCAATACGCTTTACAATGCGCTTTCTGCCGGTATTCCCGTTACGGAGGATATGGGCAGCGCGCTTGCATTTCTTGAGGCAAATACGCGGCTTGCAAAGGCTGGTTTTACCGACGTGGACACCGCCGTAACTACTACGGCAAAAATACTCAACGCCTACAAAATGGACGTGAGCGAAACCGAGAAAATCCACAAGATACTTATGCAGACCCAAAACAAGGGTATTGTTACGGTGGGCGAGCTCGGCAGTGTTTTAGCTCAAGTTACCCCTACGGCTGCGGCTTTCGGGGTATCGTTCGACCAAGTGGGCGCTGCAATCGCAAATATGACGGCGCAAGGCACGCCAGCCGCACAAGCAACGACGCAGCTCAACTCGCTTTTTGCAGAACTGGGCAAGAACGGAACAACGGCGGCAAACAGCCTTGCGGCTGCAACCGAGGGCACCGAGTACGCGGGCAAGTCATTTCAGCAGCTTGCGGCGGAGGGCGTACCTCTCAACAAAATACTCGATTTAATCGGCAACTATGCGGAGCAAAGCGGGCTCTCAATGCTCGATATGTTCAGCTCAATAGAGGCGGGCAAGGCAGCACTGGCGAACGCTGGGCAAAATTCCCAAGCCTTTGCAGACGCGCTCGCAGCTATGGGCACCGAGGCGGACGTTGTGGGCGACGCTTTCGACAAGGTAAGCGATACAACGGCAGAGAAATTCGCAAAGATACTCAACGAGCTTAAAAATGCGGCTATAGAGCTGTTTATCGAGCTGGCGCCAATAGTGCAGCAGCTCCTCCCGGTGCTTAAAGATGTGCTCGGTAAGCTCGTGCCGGTGCTTTCCAATATAGTGCAAAAATTCTTGCCTATACTCGTAAATTTGATTGATAAACTGCTGCCGCCTATCCTCAAGCTGGTTGATAAACTGCTGCCGGTGCTTTCAAATCTTTTCGAGGGCGCGGCGGAGGCTATAGGGGAAATAATCGACCAAGTTTTACCGGTGCTTATAGACCTATTCGACGAGCTGGAGCCTATTTTTGACGAGTTTTGCGGCGAGCTTTTGCCCGTCATAGTGGACTTGTGGAAACAGCTTGCGCCGCCGATATTGCAGCTTGCAAAAAGTATCTTTCCGCTTTTGGTGGAAATCTTGCGCACGCTGCTGCCGATTGTATCAAAGTTAATTCAAGACGTCCTCCCCGTGCTGGTGAAATTGTTTGAAAAAATAATCCCAGTAGTGGGCGAGATTGTGCAAAAAATATTCCCGGTGCTGGTTGAGCTGCTGGAGGCGCTTTTGCCGCTTTTCTTTCAGCTAATCGACGCGGTGCTGCCTTTTGTGGTGCAGTTGTTTGACGCGCTTATCCCCGTGCTGCTTGAGATTGTGGACGCACTCCTCCCGGTGCTTGTGGCACTTATCGACGCGCTGCTGCCTATCCTTACAACGCTTATAGAATTGCTCAAGCCGATACTCGACTTATTTATCGCACTGCTTGAGCCGATACTTGAGCTTTTGATGTCAGCGCTCACGCCGCTGCTGGAATTGTTTACCGCAATTTTACAGCCGATACTTGACCTTATAATGCTGGCGCTCACGCCGCTGCTGGAACTTATCCAGCCGATTATCGACATTATTATGGCGCTTATGGATACGGCACTGCGTCCGCTTATGGACGTATTTAGTAATGTGTTCGGCGTCATTGTGGACACGGTAATGGTGGCTATCGGCTCCGTTACAGATATACTCGGCGGCATAATGGACTTTGTAAAAAACGTCTTTGCCGGAAACTGGAGCGGTGCGTGGGAAAGTATAAAAAACGTCTTTTCAAATATATGGGAGGGTATAAAGAACGTCGGAAAATCGGCGCTCAACGGGCTTATTTCGATATTTGAAACTGGCTTAAACGGCATAATCGGGTTTATCAACGGCATAACGCAAGGCGTATCAAAAATATGGGACTGGACGGGCATACCGAGCATACCGAAAATACCCGAGGTTAAAATCCCCCGCTTAAAGGTCGGCGCGGATTTCATACCGCAAGACTTTTTCCCGGCTTACCTTGATTACGGCGAGCGAGTGCTTACCGCAGAGGAAAATATCAAATTTAATCAGCTGGGAGGGCTCGAGGGTATGGAGCGAGCGCTCGGTGGCGCTGCGATAGCGAGAGCAGACAACAGCGGCGATATGCACGTGGTGGTACAGGGCGACGTCGAAATGGACGGTTTCAAGGTCGGCACCGTCGTTATGCGCAACATTGACGACGTTAAAAAATTTACCTAAAAGGAGGTGATAGCGTGATAATGGCTTATATCGGCGGCATAGCTTACAAGCTCGCCGCAGATTATACTATTTCAGAACAAGCCGCAAACAAAATCGCCTCCAATATCTCGGTGATACTTGACGCTGGGCAACCTATACCGCAAAGCGGCGAAATAATCGAGATACGCGACGACGACGTGGGCGAGGTGTACTTTTTAGGCGTATGCGGGATACCCAAAAGCCCGAAATACTCCAGCCCTTACGACGTCAAAACTTATTCTATTACGTGCAGCAACGCAAACGGCATACTTGCCCGGCGCGTGGTAAACGTCGCTTATCAGGGCTATACGGTTTCGCAAATCGTCAAAGGGCTTTTTGACGAGTATATCTCAAAAGAGGGCTTTACACTGGGAGCTATCAGCGACGTACCTATCAAGATAAACATATACACGGCGGCGGATTACGGTTTACAGTATTGCCTCGACGAGCTGGCGGAGTATGTGAGCGGCGCGTGGTATTGCACCAATGACCGCAAATTTTACTTTATAGCCGAGGAGGATTTCGAGCCTTTCCCGCACACGATTGACAAGGATTTTTTGCCGATTACTGCGCTGGAAATAAAAGTAAAGGATACAGACTTGCGAACGTCGCAAACGATTTCGGGCGGGCGTTCGGAAACAGCAGAGCAGCAAGAGGAATTCACCTATAACGGCGAGGATAACAACTTTACGTTGTCCTTTTCGTTGTCGAAAAAGCCAGCTATAAGCATAAACGGCACCGACATATCGCCCGACCGTATCGGCGTAAAAGGCTTAAACGATACGGAAAACAGCTATATGTTTTTATTTGCGTTTGATAGCGCGGTGCTCTCGTACAATACGCTATACGCTGGTACGAGCCCGCCGCCGCTGGCGGTCGGTGATGTACTGCAAGTGCGGTATGTGGGCTTTTATCCTATTCGTGCGGTGGTGCAAAATGCCGGAGCTATTGCCGACATAGCCGCAAGGACTGGCACAAGCGGAATAATCGACAATGTAAAAATTGATAAAACCGTCCGCGACCTTGACGACGCGGTGCGGCTCGGCAATGCGCTACTGGAAAACTACGGGGCGATGCGCACGGAAATAAGCGGCTGGTTTAGCGTTTTAGAGGCTCAAAAAATGGGGCTCAATTTTAACGACTTTGCACTGCTGCGGCGCTGGCGATTTAATTTGCCGGAGTATGGCGCGGTCGGGGATTTCGTCTTGACGGAGCGAACGCTTACGCCGTTTATAAAGGGCGGCGGAGTGGAAAATCTTAAAATCACGCTCAAGCTGGTTGATAGAGCATATTTGCGCAGTTATGGGCAGATATTTGACGAGTTAAGCAAAGCGACCTCGCAGCTTTCCATACGTGAGGACGACGTGGTTATCGACGTTAAGGTAACGACCGAGGAGCGAGTGCTCGCAGAGGAAACCGAAACAAACGGCGACAAACTCGACACCGAGCCCGGCGAAACGGCAGACTTGACGGAGCAGCAGCGCGTCGGTGATTTCACGGACTTTATGCCTTTATGGTGCACTACGGACGCCAGCGGCGTGCTTATGTGCCCGGCGGGAATAAGTCTTGAAATGATAAGCGAGCAGCATTTTACCGAAACGCAACGCTTGACCGGCGAAATCGCCGAGATAAGCGAGGAGCTGGGGACGTTTGAGGGCGCCGTCGATACGGAGCCCGTGGAAACAGTTATAACGAGAGAGGAAAGCGAAATAACCGAGGGCGCGATTGACACCGAGCCGGAGGAAATCGCAGAACTGCTCGAGAGTACGACCAAAACCGAGGGCAAAAATGACGCTGCGCCGGAGGAAAAGGCGGAGCTCAAAGAAAGTCAGACCGTGGAGGAAAATACGGGCTTTATGGTGCTATTTTGTACCAGTGAGGCGCAATTCCAAGCCGACGGGCAAATCGCAAGCCCGGCGGGATTATCACTATATGCGTGGAATACGCAAACAGGAGGCTAATATGCAAGTAAAAGAGCAAGCGGGTTTCCGCGGCGAGTATCAAATCGAGATTATCGACACCGTTACGGGCGCGCGCGAAATTCACAAACTTAAAAACACCCTCACGAACATAAACAAGGATATACACCTTGCTATGCTGCTGGGGGTAACGACGGGGTACAGCTTTGACGACCTCAATATCAAATATTTTGCTTTCGGCGACAGCGACACGCCAGCGGCAGCTACACAAACAAAGCTCGTGAACGAGCGTTTCCGTAAGCAAATCACAACGAAAGAACGCCCGACCGGGCAAAACTACGTCGAGAGTATTGTTTCGCTGGGCTCGCCGGACGCAAATTTCACGATTAAAGAAATAGGCGTCTTTGCCGGCAGCACCGCAACAGGAACAAAAGACAGCGGCAAAATGATTTCCCGCATAGTGGTGAATATCGAAAAATTCGAGAATAAAATTATAAACATCATACGCCGCGATTTTATCACTATATAAGGAGGTGCCTATGTTTCAGACCAAAACGTGGCGAGCTCGCCAAGGTATCGGGCTCAATAAATTTTCCATAGGGGGTGCGGCTCCCGTTACACTGGTGAATATGCCCGACCAAGTTATCGTACCGGGCGACGCTTTCAGCGAGGAAAATATGAACGACCTTGAGCGCCGCATAGCAATGGCGTGCGCAGAAACTTACGGCGTCAAGATAGACAAATCAAACAGCAATCCGGAAAGCGCGGTCGAATATACGGACGGCGCGGCGGGGTTGACGCCCTCGAGTGGTAACGGCGGGAGCTTTATACCCGGCAGCTGGAGCGACAAATACCCGTTTAATAAAATACGCCCTTGCCTCGTAAAAAACGGGGCAGTGGTGGGGTATCTTAATCCGGATAATTACGCGCAATTCGAGGACGGCACCGCCGCAGACATCACAAGCGGCGCGGCTGGCGACGTTATGGTGGAAATCCCGATATTTTACTACAAGATTTCACACAACGACACGCACACCTTTGTGCAGATTTCCTCGGCGCCGCTGGACGGATTTACGGATAAGGCTTTCCGTTATAACGGTGAGCTTACCGACGCCTTTTATGTGGGTGCTTATTCCGGATATGTGGACAGCAGCAACAAGCTGCGCTCGTTGAGCGGCAAGACCCCGACGGGCAGCAAGACGATAGGCGCGTTTCGCACCGCAGCGCACGCTAATGGCGACGGTTACGAGCAGCTCAATTTTTATAAGCTCACGGCGCTGCAAATCCTTTACTTAATACGGTATAAGAGCCTTAACAGTCAAGCGGCGCTCGGACAAGGATATACCGGTGGCAGCGCAGCCGCACAAACCGGCGCGACTAATGACAAAGGTATGAATTACGGCGACACCTCGACAACCGGGCGCGTAAAGTGTAACGGTATCGAGGACTTTTTCGGCAACATCTTTCAGTGGGTGGACGGCTACAAAGCGACCTCCACCACAATGGTAAAGACGGCGGACGGGAATTTCAACGACAATGCCACCGGATACGAGGAGCACCCTTGCACGGTACCCAATAATGGCGGATACTTAAAGGATATAGTGGGGGACAACGAGCTGGCTTTTACGCCTAAAACCTTTAGCGGCAGCTCCAGCACCTACTATGCCGATTATGGCGCTCTGAGTTCGGGCTCTCTGCCCGCTTTCGGCGGTGGCTGGGCTGTTGGCGCCTATGCCGGGGCTTTCTCTCTGTATTGCAGCTGTTCGGCGTCGGCTTCCCTTCCGAGTATCGGGGCGCGCTTGCTTTTGTGTAAGGCTACCAAAGCAGCATAAAACTACTATCTCAATATAATATGGGCAATAAAATGGCAATCTGAATTCGGACTATCTGCCCGCTTTCGGCGGTAGCTGGGCTATTGGCGCCAATGCCGGGGCTTTCTCTCTGAATTGCAGCTGTTCGGCGTCGAATTCCAATCCGAATATCGGGACGCACTTACTAATGTGAAAAGAAATTTATATTTTCATTGCCCTGCCGCTCGGCAAAACATCAAAATCTCAACTCCGTGCTGGTAGGCTGCGGTCGAACGCTCGGAAAAGGAACACAAAAGCCTTATGAAACGATACGGCAATTTATTTGAAAAAATAATCGACATCAATAATCTTGTAAGAGCTCACAACAATGCTCGGAAAAGAAAAACGAAAAACCCGGAGGTGCAGAAAGTGGACAACGACGTGCTGGGCTACTGTATGCAAATCCGCGAAATGCTGGTGCGCGGGACGTTTACAACCTCAAAGTACCATATTTTCAATATCGTTGACCGAGGCAAAGAGCGCGAAATCTGCGACTTGCCATACTTTCCCGACCGTATAGTACACTGGGCAATAATGCAAGTGCTGGAGCCGATTTTCTGCTCGCACTTTATCGCGCAGACATACGCAGCGATACCGGGCAAAGGGACGCATAAAGCCCTCCAACAACTCCACGAGTATATGGACGACAAAGAGGGGACAGCGTACTGCCTCAAGCTCGACGTAAAAAAGTTTTTTCCGCACGTAAACGGGGAAATACTCAAGGCGCTGCTGCGTAAAAAAATCAAATGCGAGCGCACGCTTTGGCTACTGGACGACATAGTGGACAGCTACGACAACGGGCTGCCGATAGGGAATTATACCTCCCAGTATTTCGGTAACTACTATCTATCGTATTTCGACCACTGGATTAAAGAGGTTAAAGGCGTAAAATATTACTTGCGTTATATGGACGATATTATAATCTTGCACAGCTCAAAGGAATACCTCCACGAGCTTAAGCGGGAAATCGACGAGTATTTCGCAAATCTCAAGCTAACCGTAAAGGGTAACTGGCAAATTTTCCCCACGCTCGTGCGCGGCGTCGATTTCGTCGGTTATCGGAGTTTCGAGGGCTATACGTTATTGAGAAAGCCGACAAAAAAGCGGCTTAAGGCAGCCACAAAGCGCTTGCTTTTCAAGGTGCAGAGCGGTAAACCTCTCACCACATCAGACCGCAGCGTCATAGGGTCGTATCACGGTATCCTCAAATGGTGCGACAGCTGGCGCTTATCAAACAAAACAATAAACAAAGTACAAGGAGGAGCTTATGCTGGTACGAGGAACACAGGAACAAAAGCCGCTTGCGCTGGAGTTCGGCAAGGACACGGTTTACGTGCGCAACAATATTCGACGGATTGAGAAAACCGCCGAGGACGATTTCGAGGGCTGGGAGTACGAGGAAACTACCTATACCTATCCGGAATACGTAAAAAAGCAGCAAGAGGACGGCGACAACGTAAAGCTGGCGCTCGCCGAGCTTGCGGAAATTGTAGGAGGCTAATATGGTAAAAATTTACGTTGATTTAATCAATCGCGGGCTCAAGACACTTGAGGACGTGCCGGCGCGCTGGCGCGAGGCTGTAAAGGCAGCACTGGAGGCGAGGGACTAATGGACGGCTTGACTGTACTTGCAATCGTATTGCCGATTGTAACCGCGGGGCTCACGATAGCCTCGTTTTTTATTGCTCGCAGCGCCGAGGCAAAGAAAAAAGGACACGACGACGGCGAGCTCAAAACCGACATATCATACGTAAAGCGTCGGGTGGACGATATACTGCTCGAGCAGCGAGAAATCAACAAAATGCTGGACGCCCACGGGGAACGTATTACCCGGCTGGAGGAAAGCACAAAGCAAGCCCACAAGCGTATTGACGGGCTGGAAAATAGAATAAGCCGCAAACCCGCGGCAAAGGAGTAAGTTATGGAAAACCTTATCGAAATTACGAGCGTGCCCGTTATCGTGGCAATCGTTTATGCAGCACTGGCTTTATATAAGCACTTTGTAAAAGCCGAAAAGTGGGTGCGCCTTATCCCGTTGTGGGCTGCGCTGCTGGGCGTCGTGCTCGGTATTGTAGCGTTTTATGCGGTGCCGGCGATTATCCCGGCGGATAACGTGCTGGTGGCTATCCTTGTGGGCGGCGCCTCGGGGCTCGCTGCGACGGGTACCAATCAGATATACAAGCAGCTCACGAAAGACAAGGACGACCCCGGAAATGACAAAACCGAGTAAAGAAAAATGCAAGAGGCTTACCTCTTGCAAATTATCCCAAATACGCCCCGCCGGAACACGTAAAAGGCTTTTTTTACGCCCGTGTTCGTATTTGTAAGTGTTTGGTGGAGCTAAGGGGATTCGAACCCCTGACCTTTTGAATGCCATTCAAACGCGCTACCAACTGCGCCATAACCCCATAAAAAGCGACTGTGCTTATGTTTTGAGCACGTTTAATATTGTAGCATGGCAGGGGAGCGTTTGTCAAACGATTTCGGGGCGTTGGTTGGGTTCAAACTGAGTTAAATTCGAAAGAGACTGAACTGCAAATAAAATTGTTTATTCCAAAGTTTTGAGCGAGGAATTCATATCCGTTTTTATTATCTTTCTGCGAAGCATAAGAGTGGAGATAAAAGCGAAAAACATTGTAACGGCAGGAGCGAGAAGCCAAGTCCACCAGTTTATTTCGGCAATCGAGCCGAAGTTTATTAAATTGAATACGAATTGCATAAATCCGTAACCGAACGGAATGCCGAGAATCGCACCTATAAAACTCATTATATAAATTTCCCGAAAAATGTATCCCGTAATTTCTCGGTCGCGGTAGCCGAGAACCATAAGCGTGGCAATTTCCCGATTGCGTTCGCTTATGTTTATATTTGTTAAATTATATATAACCAACGCGCACAGCAATGCCGAAAATATTATCAGAATTACCGCAATCGCCAAAATAGACGTAGCGTTTGCCATTGTCGCGGCGCAGTCCAAAAGTCCGAGCCCGGCAAAAACCAACACAGTTGAGCCTATAACCGATATAACAGTCATAAAAAATCTGCTTTTAAAAAGAAGCACATTGCGAAGAGTGGATTTGTATTTAAAGCTCAACTTATTCCAAATAAATCCGATTTTTTCAATAATAACTTTTTTGCCCGGCGTCGGAGCTTTGTGTTTTAAGAGTTCTACGGGTTTATTGCGCACAATTTTTAGTCCCGTAAAAAAAGTGAGCAACAACATGGAAATCGTTATAATAGTAAGTGTGATAACATAGTAAACAAGCGCGCTTATGCCGGGAAATGGCGGCATGGCGTATTGCATGTTGAACGCGGCATAAATAATATACGTTACTCCTAACCCGATAGGTAAGGCTATAAGTCCGCCTAATAGGGTGCCTGTAAGCACAAATAGGGAATAGCGGTTTGTAATCGCAAAATCCGTGTATCCGAGAGTTTTCATACATGCGATTTGTCCGCGTTCTTCGTCGAACAGTCTCGACATGTTGGAATATACTACAAGCATTGTAACCAACAAAAAGAATACTACAAAAACTATGCCTATGAGCTGTACTTTTTCGGCATAGGAAATCAACGAATAAAAGCCTGTGTTTTCAAACAGCGAAAGCACGGAAACGTTTTCGGTATGCAATTCCGTTTCGAGTTCCGACTTTACTCTTGCGGTCAGGTTTTTATATGATTTGCTTAAAGCCCGAAATTCGGTTCTGTCGGTTAAAGCGACGTAAACGTCGTTTACCGGTTGAATAGCGGAAGGGAGGGAATATACTACATAAGAAAGATTGCGGCTTTCAAATACAAAACTCGGCTCCTCTATTTTATTTATGTACAACGGACTGAGCACTGAGCCGCAAACTGTGTAAGACACTCCGTTTAAAGTTACCGTTTCGCCTATTTCGTAGCTTTTTAATTTATCTGTGGCGCGTTCTACGGCGATTTCGCTTTCCGATTGTGGGAAGCGTCCGCTTAAAAGCTTAGGTTTGTTTATATCCGCCTCGTTAAGGTTTAGAGAGCAAACGCGCGTTATTTCGCCGTCGGTGTCTAACTCGTAGCCGAAGCTGAACAATAATTTGTCTGTTGAAAACTTTTGAGAAATTTTTTCGAGTTCTTCGGCGGAAAAAGCGCCGCGTTTGCTTTTTATTATAAAATCCGAAACATTTTGTTCTTTGTAATAATCGGTTATGGCTAATTTAATTCTGTTTTCCACTTCGCCTATGCCCGACACTACGCCTATGCTCACCGTAACTATGGCGATAATCGTTATTAGCCGCACTAAATGCTTTTTAAACAGCCTAAACGTTGTTTTGCCGAACGCTTTCATCACCATTCAATCTCCTCAATGGGTTTGGGAGAGGCGTTTATTTCTATCCCCGCTATTTGTCCGTTTTTTATATGTATTACTTTATCCGCCATATCGCGGAGCGCTTGATTGTGCGTTACTACCGTTACGAGTTTGCCGCTGTTTTTGCAGACGTCGTGCAACAGGCGGAGAATAAGTTTTCCCGTTGCGTAATCGAGCGCGCCCGTAGGCTCGTCGCAAAGCAATATTTTCGGATTTTTGGCGATTGCCCGCGCAATGCTGACGCGCTGTTGTTCGCCGCCGCTGAGCTGGGCGGGGAAGTTCTTGAATTTTTCTCCGAGCCCTACGTCTTCAAGCGTTTTTGCGGGCGACAAAGCGTTTTTGCAGATTTCGGTTGATAGCTCTACGTTTTCAAGCGCCGTGAGGTTTGGCATAAGATTGTAGAATTGAAATACGAAACCTATTTCTGTTCGACGGTAGTCGGCAAGTTGCTTTTTGGTTAGCGCCGACACTTTGTTGCCGTCGAGCAATATTTCGCCGCTTGTCACGGTGTCCATTCCGCCGAGCAGGTTTAAAAGAGTGGTTTTGCCCGCGCCGCTCGGACCGAGTATAACCACAAATTCACCATTTTCAAGCTCGAAAGAAATGTCGTTTAAAGCGACGAATACGCCCGCGTCGGTCTTGTATTCCTTGCATACGCTTTTTAATGTTAAAAAACTCATAATCGGCAAAGGCTCCTTTTTGTTGTTTTCGGAGGTTGCTAAAATTCGATTACTTACTATTGTATGCGTATATTATAATAAATGACTTATATAAATGCAAGCGTTTTAGTGAATACATTTTCGCTTTTGCGAATTTTCACAAATAAACTTAAAAACGACACTTATTTTTTATGGGAATTAGCTCGCAGGGCTTCTATCCAAACGTTTTTGTTTAGTCTTGCGTTTGCCGGGCTTGTGGAGGGGAGAGGAAGGCAAATTTTTTCAACGTTTGGATAGTATTTTAAAAGCAAAGACTTTGCGGTGGCGCCGTTTGTAATTACGTTGCGTATCGACGGATAGCTTTTCAACAAAGCGGGGACGTCGGCTATCACAGGATTTTTAATGTCTTTATCCATAGAGCCTTTTATGTCGCATGAAATCACCATGTCCCACAGCGCTATTCCGTTTGCCGACAAAAGCCGTTTTTTATCTTCTACGGTTTTCGGAATTTCTGCAAAAAAGCTTTCGGCTAATATGCGCCAAAATTTGTTTTGACGGTTGCCGTAGTAAAAACCTTCTTCGCGCGATTTAATACTCGGAAAGCTGCCGAGTATGAGCAGTTTGCTGTCGTCGTTTACAAACGGTTCAAAACCTATATGTTTCATAACTATATTATAACGTATTTATTGCCGCTGTGTCAATACCGAAATTTTTCCGAAATGATTGAATTGTCAAGGGGTTTGAGCAAAAAAGTTGAAAAAACGTTGTAGAGAACGTACAACCATTATAGAATAAGACAGCAACATACTCAAACGTTTTTTCATTCCCTTGCAAGGGAATGAAAAAAAACGCGCCGACACAGAGTGACGACATACGGCAAAATAACCACCTTACGGCGGCTTATTCTTTTCCCTTATTACGCCAGGAAGATAACCCTGGACTTTAACTACGTTCTATAACGCTGCAAGTTGTTCGGCAAACATTTCGGCAGGTGTCGCATATCCGAATATAGCACGTGGATAATTATTAACCCAATTTTCTACACATCGTATTTTCTTATTTGCGTGTTGTGAAAAGTCTGTACCTTTCGGAAACCACCGCCGTATATCACGATTTATTCTTTCGTTACTACCGCGCTCACACGATGTATAAGGATGACAATAATACACATCTGTACGTTTGCCACCGAATACGGATTTTTCCATGCCAATATGATCCGAAAACTCCGTACCGTTGTCTACCGTTATACTCTTAAATATTTTATTAAACTTTGTTTTTCCGTATCTACGTTCGAGTAAGTCAAGACAACGCACCACGCTTTCGGTTTTCTTATTCGGCATGCGAAAAATCATCTCATACCTTGTGAGCCGTTCCGTCAGCACCAACAAAACATTTTTTGTTTGCTGTTTTCCAACAACACAATCCATTTCAAAATGTCCGAACGTATTACGCTCTGCTATACTTGCAGGGCGTTTTTCTATACTTGTGCCGCGTGGCGGCCTCTTTGCTATTGCTTTGCGGTAATGCTTTTTACGTTGCCCTATGGGTAAATCTTGCATAGATATATTTGCGAATATGCCTAATTCTATATATCGGTATAGCGTAGTTTTACTTATATCGGTACGAAACATCTTTTTGCGCTTAATCTCTCCGAGAACAGCGCAAGGCGATATTTTATCGTATATAACACGTTTTTCTACATAGTCAACAAACTCATAATCATTGCCTATTTTCAGTGGAATACCTTTGCTTGTCATATTGATTCGGTATTTATCCTGCGCTAAGTTTGGGCTGTACCGCGTTTCGTAGCGTACTACATCTTCGCCGTAATCGTTACGGTATTTGCATTTATGGCGATATTCGCCGCGATGCACTTCCCGATATACGGTAGAAAGGCATACACCAAGTTTTACGGCAATATCTTTCTTCCGCAATTTTGCTCGCAAACAATCTTCGAGCATAAGGCGTTGTATGTATGTAAGATTTTTTCTTCCGAATGTTCCCATTTCTTTTGTACCGTCCTTTCCGTAATAGAGTATATTAAACATAACTGCGCAACCGCGTCAAGGGGCGCAAAAATTTTTCGGCATAATGCAGTAGCTTATACGAAAAATTTTATGCTTCTGCCCTTGACACAGCCGCGCATGTTATGTTGTTTGTGGGTTAAGAAGTGAATGGCAAACCATTCACTTCTCCTATTATGGGAGAAGTAGCGGTTAGGGAAGTGCGTATCCGTAGCTTTGGCGAAAAGAGCCGAAGAAAAGAAAAGGGGCGCGGGGTTCCGCTAAACCGCTTGGAACTCCCGCGCCCGTCTTTTCTGTTCTTCTTCGATTATAACTTGTCACCGTTCGGTAGTACAATGTTTATTTCGAGCTTACAGCCGAGTGCCTCGACAAGCCGCTGATACTCCGACAGCTTAAAGTCATTACGTGACATTTTGTTTGAGAGATTCTTTTGAGTTTGGGCGGTTAATTCCGCAAGCCGCGTTTGCGACATACTTTGCTTAATCATAGCAAATCTTAATTTTTCGGTTAAGTTAATCATTTTTACTGCACCTCACAAAATAGATTATACCACGAAATAATGGTAATGTCAACAAAATTACAAAGGGCGGCACCCATAACAGCCAAAGGAGTAAGACACATGACAGAAGTAAAAAGAATAGGTTATACGTGGGACGAGTTTCAAAAAAGTGCAACTCGGGCAGAAATTATCCAAGCAAAACGTGCATTTGCCAACGCGGGAATAGCGGAAGAAGAATACGATAAATGCACAATCGTTGCGGCAGAAGGATATTACAACATTGTAAAAAGCAATGTTACATGGGATACTCTTATTAATGGGATATATTGCTATCCATTTGATGCAGAACATATTTATCCGTTGCAAAGAATCGGCGTAATAATTCAGTATTGCAGAGGCTATTAAGAATAGAGGTAAAAACATGGTTGTTTATAAATGTGACCTTTGCGGTAAAGAAGTTGACCCCGCAAAACTAACGACAAAAGAATTGTACTATATGATTATAAGCAATTACCCTCAAATGAAACAATTCGATTTATGTCGTCAATGTGAATATGACTATCAAATGGCAATGGCAAAGGCAAGCGCAGAATATATTGCATTAAAGCAAAAAGAAAAAAAGGACAGGTAACTGTCCTTTTTTAACGTTGCTTATACATACCAGAACGTAACAACGTTTCGTAACGCAGCTTTGTAACCAGGGATTATAACAGCGCCTATTCACGCTGCAACTACCCGCCGGATGATACCGCCGGAGTGTAACCCAAGACAAAACACCTGGAATACCCCACCTAAGCCATTTGCGGTTAAATCATTTTACATATTATGTAATTTTGTGTTATACTGTATTCAAACCAAAACAAAGGGGTAATCACTATGGGAAAAAACTGTGTAATATGCGGTAAGCCGACAGGCACATATGTATTCTGCCGAGAACATCAAGCTGAAAAAGATAAAGGACTTATAATCAAATGCGAAGGATGCGGAACATGGCATTATATGGATAAACCATGTACAACATGCGGGGGGGGGTACGTTTTAACCCAAAATAACTACAAAAAAGACGATAAAAAAGAATTATCGTTTACAGCGGAATCTACGCCGAAAAAGAACGGCGAAAAAGAAACCGCAAATATAAAATGTATTATTTGCGGCGAAGATTCTGACGGACAACATTTTTGCAAATCATGCTATTATAAATACAAAGACAAAGTAGTATATCTGCAAATTAAAAAATGTAAAGAATTTGAAAAACTCGATGCAGAATATGAGAGCGATTTCGTTTGTGATGACGGACATTTAGTAAAAAGTCCTTACGAAAAGATTATTGATAATTGGCTTTATAAAGAGGGTATACAGCATGCGTACGAGATCAAAATCGATATAGATAAAGACAAAGATTTAACACCGGATTTTTATATTCCCGAATATAACGGGACAAAAAACATTTACATAGAATTTTGGGGGTATGATGAAACAAACATTAAATATCAACAAAGGAAAGAATATAAACTTAAAGTTTATCCTGAATTAGTAAAAAGAGACGGCATTACTGTAATATACCTCAATAAAAAAGAAGTGGAAAATGATACCTATAAGAAAAAGATTAAGTATGCCGAGCAAGGCAAAATCAACGAATAAAATATCAAAGAAAAAGAACGGAGCCACCGTTCTTTTTTAAACTTACAAAATATTATTTGTATTTCTTGTCTACCGAACGTGAACCCTCAGTCATACTTATTCGTTCTACATTAGTCAGCCCTTGAAAGTGGTTGCGTGCAACATCTAATTGTTTGAGTCTTCGCCCATACCCAATCCAATATGCACGCTTTTCTGCCGCAGAATAGCTTACTCTTGAAACTTTTTTGTTGTTTTTCTTTGCCATACTCTTATACACTCCTTTAAAATTTGTATTTTATATCAACGGGGGCGAGTCGTTAATAACTATTTAATCTTGACTTTCATTTTCTTCCATTTGTAATAAATCCCTTACAAAATAACTGTTTTGCGCTTTAAGCTCTTCCCAAGTGGCTTTTGCCGTTTCGTATTCGCGTAAGTCGTTTAAACCAACGGGGGAACGCAAAGCACGTTCTTCCCAGAACGCCGACATACAGTCGGTTGCAAAACGTTTGCTATAAATTTTCTTCCACGTTAAAAAGTATTTGTTTTCGGTGTACTTGCCGTCAAGCGTTCCACTTTCGACCTGCACTTTTAAAACATTATATCCGAACAAATTATGTAGCCCTTTGTAATAATGCTCAAACTTTGCGGCAATAGTTTTTAACAGATACATGCTAAGTGTGTTGTCGCCGCGTAAAAAACGATATTGCGTATAGAACGCTCGAAAACGGCTGAATATTACGGCATACAGCAATTCACCGAGAGAGAAGAACGGCATAGCGAATCCGCTATCGCTCTTTTCGCTTATGGATATAATATCAAACATGTCGCGTGCATCGGCCCCGAAACTTTCGGGGCGTTGCTCATCGGATATTATTTTTAAAAAGCAGAAGTTATCTACCGTTGCCGCTTGCCGCCGCATTTTAAGACCGTCATTAAATCCGTCATTCTTTTGGTTAGTTGCATCGTCCGCGACCTTTATTCCGTTTTCGCGGGCGTATTTATCATTGCGTCGTTCTTTGCCTATTTCCGACACTACCACAACGCCGAACTCCAACGCATGGCGTTGACGGTTGTTTTCTACAACTGTTTTTCCGAGCCGCAAAAAGTCAAAATCCAATATATGAGCATGACGCGAATATGCGTCTATAAGCCTGCTATTGCGGTGAAAAAAATCCGTGTTCCAAAGTGGAAAATTTCCCAAGTCTTGAAGTATACAATCCGAGCGAATAGAGTAATTTGCAACAAGCAAAGAAGACTCTATTATGTATATAAAATACAGTTGCGCATACGTTTCTAAAACTTCCCACAAATCGACAACCTTTAATTTATCGTCATAATTTAGCCCGTAACGCTCATAATCATAGCCGAAACAGTTTGATTGCTTGGGAGATTTACGCCACCGTGCGGCTTTCTTACGCACCCACAGCTTGACTGTTGCAAGATTGTAGACTGTATGAAATACTATTGCACGGCGCAGTTCGTTTTCAAGATTTATCCACGTAAAATACGGGAATTTCAAATCGTTTTCAAGGAGCTTTTCAAACGCTTTATCCTAAAAATTACTTCGGTGGATAATGAAATATCCGTGCCACCTGTTGTCTTGCCTTTGCCCATTGTGCCTATAAGCATAAGCACAAGAGCGCGGGCATTTACAAAGCCGCGATTGCGGAACTCCATATGTTCTAAACGAGAATATGCTATACCCTTGCGGAATCTGTCAAACAATACAAGTCCGAGAATTGCCCAAACCCAAAGCGGTATAAAATCTATTACCACCCATAAGTCAAGAAACAGCTTGTACACTTGACGATAAATACTGCTTACATTGAACGACACCGTAAAGTAAAGATAAAAAGCCAAGAACTCCAACACGATTGTAAACACATTAAAGTAAAACAGCCACATTATAAACCATGCTATGTAGTAAGGCTTATGCTCTTTAACAAACCGTATAAAACCTATAAGCCAAGTTTTAACAGGGCGGTATGTATGAGCGGCAAACCACTTAAAGGCTCGTAGCGGTTTAGTGTCGCGGTTATAGTCGTTGTTCTCTTTTTTAAGCGAACGCTTAAATAAAAGTAAAAGTATAATAATAAGCGGCAGGGCAATTATGATAAACTTGCAAAGCGTACCGATACCATTTGCGATTGCGGACAGGTATGCAAAAAAGTTATCCGAGCTTGACCAAAGCCGCCAATACGCAGACCATTTACTTTTGAATCCGCTATAAGTGTCGGGCAGAGTGGGAGAGGGCGTGGCGGGCGATTGCGGCATATTGTTTACTGTGGGCGTCACGGAACAGGGCAAATCGAACATTTCACAAAAATAATATGCAACCGACTTTCCGAAATCCCGCCCGCCCTCCATTATTCTAATGAAAGCGTTCGAGAAAACAAACACACCGCAAGCAACGAAACCGAGAGTAACGGCTATGCAAATAATATGACGGTAATTAAATCGTTTCTTTTCGCTCATACTCTGCACCCCGTAAATACAAAATACCCGACTGCCGCTATTGCAAGCAGTCCGAGTATTACCATAACTATATGTTTAAAAATTTTTCTCATTTGACTATGCGTCCTTTATATATATTTAACCTCGAAACGTAACGACGTTTCGTAACGCAACTTTGTAACCAGGGATTATAACAGCGCCTATACACGCTGCAACTACCCGCCAGATAATACCGCCGGAGTGTAACCCAGGACGGGGAACATGCAAATACACTTCGATTTTTAACCCCAACTTAAAGCCATTGCTTGCGCCACTTCCACGAATGTTTTACTACGATTCTTTTGCCGATACTTACCTTTGGAGTTTTTAAAGAGAGGAAACGTTTCAAAAGTATATTGAGGTTCAATGACATTCGTCGGACACAAGAACGGCAATCCTTTAAGCCACAAATACGTTTTCTTACTTACGGGAACACCAAAATAAAAAGGTTGAATATCTTGACTCCACGGTGGCAAACCAAACACTTTCATGGGCACAGGGTTTTCGATACAAATCTTCGAACAATCTGCATTATAAATATCCCAAAAGAATTGCGCCGCTTTTTGACCCAACAAAAAGCGTTCTTCATTGATTTCTCCGCCGCGATACAAATTGCTACTGCCCGCTTTAGAAAGGTATGTACACGGAGGGAAAGCGATTATCATATCCCACTTGTCAATGTTGTGCAGTTGCGCGTCGCAAGTACGAAACGAACAGTTACCGTTAAGTAATGGAGAAACATCAGCCCAAATGTGCCATTCGGGGTGTTTGCCAGAACAGAACTCAATATCACAAGAAAATGCCTCATGACCTTTTTCACGAAAAGCTATGGTTACTCTTTGACTTTCTTCACATGCTACTAAAATTTTCATTTTCGACTATACCGTCCTTTTTCTTTTTGAATACGTTTACATCTTGCTATGGGTATTTTTTTGCCTGTATCGTACATGCTTTCATAGCAAGTTCGATACAGGCAATCCGTTTCCTTACACATGCCGCATTCAAGCGGGCAAAATGTCTTTTGATTCTTTAACACTTGACTATATCGTCCTATGTAATTACTTGGCTATTCACCTAAATGATCATTTGAATCCTCGCGCTTTTAATTGTACGTCCATATTAAGAGCTTTCCATGCTTTGTCATGGTAATACTTATCCGAACGTACTGTTTTGCCTTGCGCTATATCTTGCGCTTTCAGCGCATCGGCATAGTCACACTTTGCTTTGCCGAGATCGTAGGGGATAACCCCAATAGGCTTACCTTTAATGCCAAGCGTTTTCACGACCGGTGGCATTTGTGACTTTTTTGCCGCTTGCTTTTTTCCGGCGGCGCACCCCATACGGAATGCGCGTTTTTCTTTCTGTGTTTTGAATTTCATAATTTACCGCCTTATTTTCTATTGACTTTTTTAATATTATAGGATATACTATTATCAAGGTAGCGAACTCAACCACGCCTGTGGTTGTTTAGTCGGCGCGGGAAACCGTGCTCCGACCCGCATGTGCGGTGACAGTTGTCACCGCTTTTTCTTTGTGCCTTTAAATTCTTTTCGTTTACGACCTGTATGTTTAAGTGTTTTATTCAAATCATGACTTCCAAGCGTAAATCGTTCTTTACCCTCTGGGAAAACTCTTTTATCTGAAACTTGCAAAGGTTGTTTTGACATGCGGTTTTGACTGAAAACTTCATAATCCACACCTGTGCGTTTTGGTAAACCATACCGTGCAGAATTGATTTCAACTAATGCCTTATCTGCATTCTTTCCGTTTTCGTCAAACTTTTTGATTGATTTCAACTTTGCAACAGACACTCCGCGCTTGCTTTCACGAACCACAACATAATTACGTTCGTCTTTTGTTTCCTTATCTATGTACTTTGTTTTGCCGCGATATACTTTGCCGACATTATCCTTTTTATTTTTCATATTTACCTCTACAAACCTATGCTTTTACCGAATTTATAACCGACCCATGCAATGAATGCGGCAAAAGCTAAACCCACTACAAATAGCGCAATGTCTAATATAATGCGCGTAGCCTTTGCCGCCTTGTCTATCTTGTTTTTGTTTGCCATTATGTACCGTCCTTTTTGTTCTTATTACGGCTTTTCTTTACGCCCTTAGCAATTCCGCTTACGGCGCGAATCGGAAGTTTTACAACCCATACAATGCCCGAAACAATATAGGGAAGAAAAGGAGTTGCAACAACCAACAGTAATACAACGATTATAAGTGTAAACACGAGCGACAGCGTTTTGCCGCACCCGCCGTCTTTATCCGACGTTGTGTATACGGGCGGCGTTGCGGAATGAATAATATCGATAGGCGACATTGCAACGGGAATTACCGTGTTTACTTCGCCGTTACTAAAAGTTACGTCTATAATATCGAAGTTGAGGTCAACGGATTGTTTGAAAAAATAGTTGTTACTATCGCGGTCTTTAAGAGCTTCCAAATATTTTGACAAACTGCACCTATCCGCTTCCGCCGAAAAAAATTCGCTAATTCTATATCGAAATAAGAACACAGTGCTGTCTCGTTCGTCGCGTTTTCCATTACTATCTTTTGTGCCTTTTCCGTTTTCTGTCGCTTTTGTGTATACGGCTTTCAGTCCCGTTTCCTCGCGCAAATAATCGTCCTCTTGAATGTATAAATTGTGACATATTTCCGCTGTGGTCAAATCCAAAAAATCTTCTTTTGTCAATTCTTTTATTGCCATTACATTACTGAACGTATCGGTTGTAACATATGTGCCTTTTCCTCCGAACAGCTTATCCCAAAAACTTTTTTTCAACGTTTGAGAAGTAAGCTTATCGCTCCAATCTTTTTTATAATCCCAATTTACTTCGGTGTAGCTTTTGTCAACGCTCGAAAAAAGGGCTTCGCTATACTTGTTTAATAAAAGTTTTCCGCCGTTTTTTGATGTATAATCTTTCATCCAATCCATCAAGGTTTCGGAAGACACGGTGAAGTGGTCTGCCGAATCCGCACCGTCTCCCGCCCAAAAGGCATAGTGTACAGAGGGAATAGATTCTTCGGGAATCAGCGTCCATTTGTCTTCGCAAAATTTTTCATTGTACATATAATCGCCAAAATGAACCGTCGTTCCGTCAAAATCTTGCGAGCGGTGGTTTACAATGAAACAAAAATCCATTCCGGATAAATCGGTTTTGCCTACATAATTCATAACTGTATCATACGAAGATTTATCGCCTATCACAAGCCCCCAATTCGTAACGGTATTAAGCCATAAGGCGTGAACAGCAGTCATTTCGCCGAATAAATTCAAATATTTATTCGGAACTGAAAAATACACCGAATGCAACGTATCTTGCGTGTAATCGCTTGATTCATTTGTGCCGCTCGGACGGAAGAAAGTAGGGTGTACGTCTAATGGAAGCGTATCGCACTCTTCGCTTTTGATTGTCAGTGTGCTGTCCGCGTCGGAGTTCGGACCGTAGCCTGCCGCGTAACCGCCGTAAAAATAATCGGTTGCCACATAATAAGATTCAATAATTCCGTCTTGCTTTTGCAATTCTATTTCGCCTACGGTATAAACGCGCTCGGTGGAATTGAGCGTTTCGAGAACTCTTTGCCTCTCTTCGCCGGGCAACATGACTTTATACTTGTAAAACAGTCCCTCATAGTTCGGTTCGGTGCATACGCTCAAAAACAGCAACGAATATTTTTTTAATTCTACGCTTTTGTCCGAACCGAAGCGCATGGATATTTTATTTTGGGCGCTATCCGCTATGTATTTGATTCCTTTCGGGTTATACACATACGCATACAGCGCATAATTGCCTTGCAAATCGGAATAAAACGAATAACAATATTCTACAAGCGAAAACAGTTGCGTCGGCTTTTTGCTGTCAAAGTTAAAATCGGCAAAAAAATTATTTTCTTCAATAGAATAATCTTTGCCGTCTATAACGCTGTTTTTGAGGTCGTCAATCACGTTCGTTTCGTCGAAGTTTATATCTGTATTCGCGGCGTAAGATATAACCGCACGACGGGGAATAGACGAAAAGGCGGTAAAAAATATTATTACCGCCGCGCAGATTGCGTACAATATCGTTCGTTTCGTTTTAATCATAATAAGAACCGCCTTAGTGAAAGCCTATTGTCACCGTCGCTTTTTCCTGTTCGCAATACACAATAAGCGATAAACATTCTTTCGCATACAAATCCACTTCGGGAACGCCCGCAATTTCCGCGTCGGGATATACTTTTTCGAGCACGGACATAAGCGTGAGCGTTTCGGGCAGATACAACGTAAAATACCCCTCGCCGAGTTGAATATCAAATCCGTTTGTTATATCCGTGCCTTTGAAAAAGTCTTTCGTTTTTCCGTCGAGCGTAAAGCCCGTAAAGTCGTATTCCGAAAGAGCTTCCGAATTTGCTTGCACGCGCACCGTAAAATTTGTCGCTTGTTCTTGTTTGTCGGTTATGCCGAGCACGTTTTTGCAATAGAATAGGGAAGTCGCGTTCTTTTCAAGCTCCACATTTTCAAGTTTGTGGGATATTTTTTCGTCGCCGTACTGCACATAAAAATTCTTTTGTCCGTTGTTTATGTAAGCGAAGACAAACGCCACTACGCCGAGCACGACGACGAGAAGAACTGCGTATACGACTATTGAAATAATCGTTTTCGTTTTCATAATTACACCCTATAACGTTTTTTCTTGCGAGAGCAAAGAGCCGACACAAGGCATATAACCGCTATTAAACCGCCCGCCGAAAGCACAATAGTCAGCCAATTATTTTTAACGGTGTTTTTCACTTTATCCGCACCCGTCATAACTTCCGCTTGAACGTCGTAGTCTTCGGTTACGGTTATATCCGAAAGATTTATAACGGGAGTGCCGCTATTTGCGCGTACCGACATAATTTGCAAGTTTTCGGCGGTTGCCGCTTCGGCAATTTGTGTGAACTGAGAGCCGTATTCAACCGTTTTTTCCGCATATTTTTCGCCGTTGACGTAAAACGTTACTTTAAAGGTTTTTATTTTCCACTTTGCCGTAAGTGTAGTGTCTTCTTTTATAGGTTGATTTGTATACTCCGTCCCGTCGGGAAGATACCAACCGAGAAAGTCGTAGCCTATGCGATTGGAAGTGGGAAGAGTTGCAGCAGTATTCCAATTTACCGTAATGGCTTCTTGGTTTGAGCCGCCCGCAGAATTGAGGGTCACCTTATAAGTTTTAATCGCCCAATGAGCATGTAAATTAGTGTCTTCATATATGGGCGCTCTGTCGTACGCTGTACAATTTTCGCCGTGTTCGTCTTCCGTGCCGTAATACCAACCCACGAAATTATAGCCTTCTTTTACGGGGTCGTCGGGGAGAGGTATTTCGGCGCGAACATAATCGCAGAATATACGGAACCCCGCAGACTCCACCATTTGACAACGTTGTTCAAGCGACTGTATAATAAACGAAGTAGCAAAAGAAAAAATAGCTTCGTTTTCTGACGCTCGAAACGCACTATCCTGAAAATAACTTTCATAACCAAAGGCAAAGCGACTGTCTAATTGAAAATTTGTATATTGCTGTGCAACATATTCGCCTGTATCGGCTACAAGATTAGACCATTTATAACCCCATGTTTGAATTCCAGCAAGACTTCCTTGTGCGACAGTTTGCGTGCCCGAAAATGTCAATGTGCCCAAGTAATATAGCTTTTCAAAATCGTCATAAGCCCATTCGGCGAACTCTTCGCCCAAATCGCTATAATCGTCGGCGTCGGGGTCAATTTCTGAAAGGCGACTGTCATACACCGGCAATAAACAACTATAAATTTCCGGAGCTGCAGGGGTAACCGTATATAAAATTTCAATATTTGCCGATGGCGGACCCAGTAGGGAGCGCGAGCCATAATTTTCTGTGGCATTCATGCTATGCAGAACGTCGATATTTTTACCAGAAGAAGTGTCCGTTGTTGTAATAGAAACGGTACTCCACCCTTGAAACGGCGATTTTTTTGGAACAAATATAGTGTAATTCATACCGTTAATCAAAATCACATATACATCCTTATTTGTTGTTTGACCAGTTTTATCATTTTTTAAAGTGATTTTATTTTTGTATTGTGAAGTTACGTCGGTGCCGAATGAGGCTATTTCTGACGGCAAAGTTTCCGCTTCCGACATTTTTGCTTCGCGTGTAAATGTTTTTACGTTACTATCCGTTTCGGGCGCGGTTTGCTCCGCTTGCGGCTTGTCCGCTTTTTTAAACCACTCCGACGGTTTTAGCTTATCGCTTTTAGTAAAAACCTGCAAACATACGCCCGCCATAAGCACGGCAAAAAGCACGAACATAATCGCCGTTACAGTCCATTTGATTTTGTCACTTCTTTTATGACGGTACAATTCGTTTTTCATATTCTTTACTCCCAATATAATATTTTTTTCACGCAGCTTATTCACGCTGCAACTACCCGCCGGATAATACCGCCGGAATGTAACCCAGGACAAACTAATTCGATTTTTCTTTTACTATATTCTCGATTAAATCAAGCGAAATTCGAGCTTGTGCTTTCATCATGCGCGCCGTAAGCTCGTAATCTATTATTTCTTTGCCGTTCTCTACCTTTTTTTTGTATTCATAGTTCAAAATACTTTCCAAAGCATTTTGAACTGTTTCATATAAGGCTTTATACATTTTTTCTTCAAAGTTATTTGCCTTTTCGGCTTTTACAGGTTTACCAAACATTTTAAAACTCTCCGTTATTTTGTTTTGCCGTTAAAACGGCAAATTGTCGTTTGTTTCCACCAAATCGCTTAACACGATTTGTTTAGGCGTTTCCTTGCGTTTGCATATTTTGTCAAACGCCGCCTTAAAGTCGAATTTTTCACGTTGCGCACCTTTTAATCCATAAACTTCATTTTCGTACACTTCGCCGTCGCCTTTTGGCTTTCCGTATTTATCGACGCCCTCGTTATATACAACAACTTCTTTTTCGGTAACAACCACATAGCAAGATATTCTGCGATAAAGTTGGTCGAGAGTATCGAACTCTATATGCCGTTCGCGGGCAACTCCGTTTCGCACAACCGTACCGCTTTTATACCAATATACAAGCGGAACGGGGGAAGTAATCGCAATCATTTCGCCGTTGAACACTTTATTTGCGAAACGGCTACGCACCGAACTTAACGTATCGTTATCGAGTATTTTTAATAAGTCGTCTAAGTCAAAAACATCGTCGCGCAAATCGTCGAGTATGATTGCTTTTTGACCCATATAATCCTGAAATGGGTCGTTGCTACTTGACGAAACGCAAAAATCGTAATTTTGACCCGAAAGCAACTTTTTCGCGTAATACGTTTTACCAGTGCCGCCCTTACCGCAAATGAATACTACTTGCAGTTTTCTGTCTGTTTTAAGCGTAAGGCATTGACAATGCAATTCCCACAGCTTTTTAAGTTTAGTATACATTTGCGCCTTTTCACTAAGCGGCAAACTGTTTACATATTTGAGTTGTTGAGCGTAACTGTACTTTTCAAAGTCTCCGAGAATTTTTGCGCTTTCGATTTCCATTTTAAAATCGAAATTCGCAATAACTTCATCGGGGGAGTATTGGTGCTTGTTTTGTTGACTGTCGTTGCCGTGTGTAAGATATAGTAGAATATCCGCTTTACGACCTTTGACTTTTTCGATAAAGTTTTCCTCTATCTCAAACCATTTAGCGACCATAGCGGTGTCACAACTGCTTGTACCAAAATTTAAATATATATGGTAGTGCGGGCGTGTATCGTCTTTATCGTGATTTATGTATGCCCATTCCTTAATTGTTTTGTACTTCATGCAGGTTGCTTGAATATCTACATGTAACTTATCCACATCGGTAACGATTTCCATTTGCCTTAAAACCATTACCTTAACCCCTTTGTTTTTTTAGAATTTATTTTTTATACGTTTATCACCTCTTTTTATACGTTTTTTTATACATTTTATACGTTTTGGCGCACCGCTTGGACAAGCCCTAAGCGGTGCGCTGTATATATGTATTTTTGATTGTTTTTGCCACTTGTTACAGCAATTTTATTAACTTTTAGCACTTATTCACATTTTGCGCCTACGCTTTTTTATACGTTTTGTCATTTTTTTAACACACCTATGCGTTAGAAGAAGACATATAGCGTAATTCGGCATCAGCAATAAGATTTTTTACTTCTTCGTAACTTTCTTTTACCGTTATACCGTCCAAACTTTCTGTGAATATAAAAGTGCCGTTTTTGTCTGTGCCAACCATGAGAATATCGCTCATGCGGATAAGTAGGGGATTACCTTTGCTTGTCACTTCTATGAACATAATTCACCCCTAAAACGAATTGCCCACACTTGTTTCGTCAACGGCGGATTCGTCTTTTGCTTTTTTCTTATTACCGCTATTCTCACGTTCGGGGAGTGTTTCGGCAAATGCCGACAATAGGGTTTTACGCACACGATAATTCTTATCTGCGCCTGTTTCCTTATCCTCGAAGAACTTGACTTCAACGGGAATCAACTGGTCGCCGCACCCAACGAAAAAATTCGTAGCGGTTTTTTCTTCACCGTTTTTGTCTTTGTAGGTTGCCAACTTCTTATACAATTTTACTTCTGCCATTTTTCGGCTCTCCTTTGCCTCTCGGCTTAAAAAATTTATTTACAAACGGCTATACGCCATATTGTACAGATATAAAGAACGCTGCTATATTTCAATTTGCATATTACCCTTATGCAATATGTCAATGGTATAATCATCTAATTTAAGGCAATCGCATTGCAGTTTATAATTTTCATCTTTGTACACTATTTGAACTTCCCAAAAGGATTCGCCTGTAAATCCTTTTGCTTTTTCTACAAACCCCATACGAATACCGTATTGAATAATTCTTTCTTCGTGATTGATAGGCTTATTGATATTTAGCCTATGACCGATTTTTAATTTGCCATAATCAAATTTTTTATCTAACATAAATCTTTCCTTTGTCTATACGACTTTAAAAATTTTATATCTGAGGTTATAACACCTAAAAATGCCAAAGGGGGAGTGACTACAAAGCCGCCACTCACGGACTTTGCGAGAACGATAGGATTTTAACCTACATCTGCGCCAGAGCCGCGCTTGCCTCACAATTAGCTACGTTCCCATAAAAAAATACTTGTAACCTTTTGCTACAAGTATAAAACTGCACGATTTTTCCGAAATGATTGAAAAACAATATAAAAAGATTTGACAATTTTCGTATGTTGGTATATACTTTATAGGCGTTGTGCGGAAGTGGCTCAGTGGTAGAGCGTTGCCTTGCCAAGGCAAATGTCGCGAGTTCGAATCTCGTCTTCCGCTCCACAAATTCAGTGCCATTAGCTCAGTTGGTAGAGCACCTGACTCTTAATCAGGGTGTCCAGAGTTCGAGCCTCTGATGGCGCACCATTCATAACCTAATTCGAATACTTACTGAAAGTATCGGGTTAGGTTATTTTCTTTTATATGCAAATTTAAGCGCAAGCGCCATTTTGAGTTTGCCTATAATACAGTTGAAAATAAAGCGAATTTGTGATACAATATTTTTATGGTAATTTTAATTTCGGGAACAACGCATACGGGCAAAACAGCTTTATCGCAACGGCTTATGGAAAAATATAAAATTCCGTATTTTTCTATTGACCATTTAAAAATGGGGTTAATCAGAAGCGGTAAAACTTCGCTTACGGTAAATGACGATAAAGGACTAACGCCGTATCTGTGGTCGATAGTAAAGGAAATGATAAAGACTGCAATAGAGAACAAACAAAATATTATAATAGAAGGTTGCTATATTCCATTTGATTGGCAAAAAGATTTTGACGAAAGTTACTTGCAGGAAATCAATTTTTTTTGTCTTATTATGACTACCGAATATATCGAAAATAACTTTTCGGAAATTTTAAAATTCGAAAGTATTATTGAAAAGCGTATTACAACCGACATAAACAAGGCTGATTTGATAGCAGACAATAAAACAAATTTAAAACTTTGTAAAGAATATGATTTGGAATATATCTTAATTGATAAAAATTACAAAATAGAAATTGAGTTATGATTATACGACAATATAAAAATAAAGATTGCGATATAGTGTCAAAATTATTTTATGAAACAGTCCATTCCGTCAACGCAAAAGATTATACGGTGGAACAACTTTCAGTTTGGGCAAATAATGCCGACAGCTTAAAAATACGGCACAACGATTTATTAAATCAAAATACTTTAATTGCTGAAATGAACGGCGTAATTATAGGTTTTGGTAGTATCGATAAATCGGGTTGTTTAGACTTGCTTTTTGTACACAAAGATTATCAAAAACAAGGCGTTGCCACAGCTTTATGTAATGAATTAGAGAAAGATTTATCAATAATAAAGACTTATTCTTCAATTACTGCAAAGCCGTTTTTTGAAAGGCGTGGGTATGTCGTAGTTAAAGCACAAGAAGTAGAGCGTTTAGGCGTTAAACTGAACAACTATGAAATGCAAAAGAAAAACGCAACCTAATATTCGAATTAGGTTGCGTATGGTGCACCATAACAGGGATACACGAACACCCCGAGAGAAAACCGAGTTTTCGGTTTCTTTTTCTTTTGCGCCGTTTTCGTCCTCGCCGCCGCTCTCGTCGGGATAATCGGGGCAAACCAAGTTCAACCGTAGTTTGTTTTTTTGCCCGTCTTTCAGAATATGTTATTTAAATATTTAGCGCACAAGCTATTGCGATTTTATTATTCGCAGTCGGATTCGAGTTGGCGTTCGAGAAATTCTGCGGCGTCTCTTACGCAGTCGTTGCATTCTCTCAGAACTTTGCCTGTACCTACGCCTTTAAGCTCTTTGCAAGTTACGGTTCCGTTGCGTTCTTTAAAAGCGGTTATAATCGCGCGCATGTCGCGCGCCGTTTTGAGCTTGTCTTTGTTCGCCATTCCGAGAACTATTCCCGCTCCTATAATCGCGCCGCACGTTCCTTCGAGCGTTCCCATTCCAACGCCGAAAGCTTGCGCTATGTCTTTCATTGTGTTTTCGTCTACGCACGCGTGTTCGCAATATGTGCAAGCTATGGCTTGCGCGCAGTTATATTGTCCGCTCTTTTTCTTTGCTGCGGCTTCTTCGATTTTATTTATATTATCCATAATTACCTCGCGTAGTTATTGCTTTTATTTTAACACCTTTACGGCGCGCAGTCAATATTATTGCGCAGTTATGTTTTAAAAAACCCCGCGATGTGCGCGGGGCGGGGAATAACGTTTTATATTTAGGTTATTGCAATTTAAAATATGCGGGCGGTTGCAATTTAATATGCTCGCAGCGCGAGTTGCACCAACTTGTTTTCGCGCCGTGCAAGTTCTATGATTTTTTCGTTCACTACGGTGCCTGCGGGAATTATAACCCGTCCGCCGCTTAAAACGGGGGAATGAACGGGCTTGCCCATTAAAAAGCTGTAATCTTTAACGGGTACTCCGGGAGTGCGTGTTACGGTAATAGATTGAGGAGCTTTGGGGGTTTGTACACTCGTGTGTATTTGCACGGGCGTTTTTTCGGCAGTGCGCGAGGGGCGGGGCACTCGCGCTTTCGCAAGCTTTATCGGCGAACCTGTGTCGTTGAAAATACAAAGATTTTCGCTGAGAGAGAGCAACTCTTTCGGCGAGAAAGTCGCTTTGTCGCATATAATCTGCTGCACGTTTCGTCCCTCGATTGTAACGTCTCGAACGTGTCCGAGCGCTTTTCCGCTTTGGTTAAAGCTTCGGCGGTTTATGGGGCAAGGCGTTGTTGCAGACACAAGGTTCGAAGCGGATATATGCGCGGTCGTTTTTATTACGGCGGCGTCGCCGTCGCATTGCATATAGCGAAGTTCTACATACGCTCTTTCGGGATAATCGTCGTCGTCGTTCGTGATTTCGGCGGTTTTTGCATATTGTAACTTACCGTCGAACCAAACGTTTGAAACGTATCCTACGGATTTTGCGTCGGATATTGAAATAAGAGGTTTGCCGAGAAAATCACTTATTTTAATCATTATAATACTTGACCTCTGTTTTATGTATTGCATTTTTGTTGTTGTGGTAATGTTCGGCTTTTGCGCGCTTTTATACGATAGTATATTCGTAAAAGTCGCCGAGTAGAACATTGCGGAAGCTATTGCCGCGCATTTATGCCGTTTTATTAAAAAACATATATAAAACGGTTGACATATTTCGCGCGAAAGTATATAATATTCGAGGTTTAGTAAAAATAAACTTAAAGTTTAGTAAAAGTAAACATATTAAACATGGGGTTTACAATTACTAAACCGAAGGAGACGGATGGAAATCGGTGTTAAAATCCGCGAATTGCGGTTGAAAAACCAGCTCACTCAGGAGGAGCTTGCCGACAGGTGCGACCTTACAAAAGGGTATATATCGCAGCTTGAAAACGACGCGAACAGTCCGAGCATAACCACGCTTAAAGATATTCTCGACTGTTTGGGTTGCAGCCTTACCGACTTTTTCGCCGACGAAACCGAAGCGGTTGTTTTCACCGAAGAGGATACGTTCGAAAAAGAAACTGACGGGTGCTTTATCCGTTGGCTTGTTCCTTCGAGTTTAAAAAACTCTATGGAGCCCATTCTCATGACTTTAAAACCGGGAAAGTCGAGCGGACGGGATTTGCCGCACGACGGCGAGGAATACGGGTTTGTGCTCAGCGGTGAAATTAAACTGACGCTCGGCAAGAGCGTTCATACGGTGGGCGAGGGAGCTTCTTTTTATTTTAGAAGCGGCAAAGCTCACAGCATAGAAAACTGCGGCAAAAGCGTCGCGCGCGTCATATGGATAAGTTGTCCGCCAAACTTTTAGCGGGTGAAAGAAACACGTCGGAGGAATAATTAAGTTGGCTGAAAAAGTTATGCTTGCGGCAGAAAAACCGTTGCGTTCGGCAAGTAACCGTAGCGAAGAAGCGTCGGCGAAAGGCGCGCTTAAATTCGATAAAATTATAGAAATACGCAACGTGACGAAGGTATTCGACGACGTCACCGTTGTGGATAATATGAATCTTTCCGTTAAACGCGGCGACTTTGTTACGTTGCTCGGACCGAGCGGTTGCGGAAAGACTACTCTTTTGCGCATGATTGCGGGATTTGCCACGCCTACGAGCGGCAATATATTTCTCGACGGCAAAGATATAACCGAATTACCGCCGCATAAGCGCCCCATAAACACCGTGTTTCAAAAGTACGCTCTTTTTCCGCATTTGAACGTGTTTAAGAATATAGCTTTCGGGCTTAAGCTAAAGCGTATTCCCGACGTGAAGCGCGACAAAAAAGGCGAGCCCGTGTTAAATCCCAAAACGGGAGCGCACATAGACGTTATGCGCAAATTCACCAAAAATGAAATTGCCGAAAAGGTGAACCGCGTTCTAAAACTCGTGGGGCTCGAGGGCTACGGTCACCGCGACACAACGTCGCTTTCAGGCGGTCAGCAACAGCGCGTTGCCATTGCCCGCGCGCTTGTGCTCGAACCCAAAGTTTTGCTTTTAGACGAACCGCTCGGCGCTCTCGACCTTAAAATGCGCAAAGAAATGCAGTTCGAACTTAAAAAGATGCACGACGAACTCGGCATAACTTTTATATACGTTACGCACGACCAAGAAGAGGCGCTCACTATGTCGGATAAAGTGGTGGTTATTTCCGACGGCGTTATTCAGCAAATGGGCACTCCCAAAAAGATTTACGACGAACCCGCCAACGCTTTTGTGGCTAACTTTATAGGCGAAAGCAATATACTTTCGGGAGAGATGCAAGAGGATTATAAGGTTCGTTTTTGCGGCGCCGATTTTAAATGCGAAGATAAAGGTTTCGGTCGAAACGAACGCGTGGACCTTGTTGTGCGCCCCGAAGATATTTTCGTATATCCCGACGGGAGCGGCAAAGGGCAGCTTAAAGGCGTGGTTACGAGCGTGGTGTTTAAGGGTACTTATTACGAAATGAACGTAGCCACAAACGAATACGAATTTACTGTTCAAAGTACCGAGAGCTTTTCGCCCGACAGCAAAGTGGAACTCGGAATAAAGCCGGACGGCATACACATAATGAAAAAGATGCGCACCGTGAACGAAATTATAACTACGGTAGACGGCGAAAACACCGTAGACTTTCACGGCGGCAGCTTCGAGTTCGAAAACTCCGAGCAGTTTGAAAAAGGCGCTCGCGTTAAGCTTAGTGTTGCGTTCGATAAAATAGAGCTTACCGACGACGAGCGCGACGGCGTTATAGGCGGCAACATAGGGCAAAGTTTGTATAAAGGCGCTTATTATCAAGTGCAGGTGTATACCGACGACGACGACGATATATACGTTGACACTCCCGACGAATGGGATATAGACGACCGCGTGGGTATTTTAATAAAGCCGCAGGATTTAATTGTGGAGAAATACGACGAACCCGAAGACGAAGAAGCTAATAAAGACGCGAGAACGGAGGAAGCGGCGAATGAGTAAGGTTCGTGTGGGTAAAGGAATTTTCGCTCTCCCGTATGCGGCGATTTGCGTTATATTCGTTGTGTTCCCGCTAATACTGCTTTTGATTTATGCGTTTCGCGGCGACGACGGCGGATTCACGTTCGCTAATTTTGCCGACGTGTTTACTAATCCCACAAATTATATGTCGCTTTTAAAAACTTTGGGCACGTCTTTGCTTGCAACCGCGCTCTGCCTTTTAATAGCGTATCCGCTCGCGTACATTCTCGCTTCGTCGCCTTTTAACAAATACGCCATTTTGGCTCTGTTGTTCGTGGTGCCCATGTGGATGAATTTTATGCTGAGAATATTCGCGTTGCAGTCTTTGCTCGGAATGCTCGGCATAGAAAAAGGGTACGGCTCGGCAATCATAGGGCTTGTTTACGACTTTTTGCCTTTTATGCTTTTGCCGATATATACGGCTCTTGTAAATCTTGACCACAGCTATGCCGAAGCTGCGGGGGATTTGGGAGCGAACGGAGTTAAAACGTTTTTAAAAACGACTTTGCCGCTTTCGGTGCCCGGCATTATGAGCGGCGTTATGATGGTGTTTATGCCTTGCTTTTCGGCGTATGCCATAACCGAAACTATGGGCGATTCGAACACGTCGGTTATAGGCGGCAAAATAGATATGTTAATAGCGTCGAATCAGTGGGGAGTAGGTTCCGCGCTCGCTTTCGTGTTGTTGGTGCTCGTTATTATTGTTATGGTTGTGGGCAATATCGCGGCGCGTTCGCGCAGCAAAACCGAAAACAGCGCCCTCACTCGCGGAGGCACGCTATGAACGTTAAGAAAAAAGTTTTCACCGTTTTGGGTTGGATTATTCTTATAGTTGCGCTTGCCGTAATTTATTTGCCGATTGCGCTCGTTATTTTGTATTCGTTTATAAACAGTAAGAACGTTGGTGAATCGGGACCTTTTAGCTTGGAACTGTATAAGCAACTGTTCGAAAACGAAAAGCTTTTGACGGCGGCGGGAAACACGCTTTTAATAGGAGTTATTTCGGCTTTTGCTGCAACAATACTCGGCACCGTAAGCGCGGTCGGTATTTTCTATTTAAAGCGCGGTAAGCAAGCGGCTAACATAGTGTCGCAACTCACCGTGTATAACGCCGAAATCGTTACCGCCGTAGGATTTTTCCTGTTGTCTATTCTGTTGCGCAACGTTGTGCAAAAAGGAATTGCGTGGCTTATAGTGTGCCATACGGTTATAACGGTGCCTTACGTTATTTTAACTGTAAGCCCCCGATTAAGCCAGCTCAATCCGAACTTGTTCGAGGCGGGCACCGATTTGGGAGCAAGTTCCGCGCGAACAATGTTCACAGTGATATTTCCCCAACTTATAAAAGGAATGGTGTCGGGTTTTGCGCTCGCGTTTACTTTGAGCCTCGACGATTTCGTTGTTACGAATATGAACAGAGGTGACGGAGTTGAAACGATTTCGACTTTCGTATACAACAGTATTAGAAGAGGCGTGCCGCCTGCTGTGCGCGCGTTGAGCACTATTATTTTCGTTGCCGTGCTCGTGGTGCTAATAGCCGTGAATATTGCGGGCAAAGCGAAAACGCGCAGGGGAAATATGCCTGCGCCCGCAAAACATAAGCGGTAAGAAAAACAATCGCGGGCTAAACTTTGTTTTGCGTGCGCGTTATATAAAAGGTTAAGTAAAGGAGAATAAACGTAATGAAAAAATTGTTGACTTTTGTTTTGGCGGCGGCTATTGCCGTTAGCGGGTTAAGCTTTATGACGGGTTGCACAAAACGCAGCGAGCAGCTCAAACTGTTCAGTCAGGGCGAGTATATGGACGAAGATTTATTCGAGGAATTCGAAAAGTGGTACAAAGCCGAAACGGGCGAGACGGTTAAAGTTTCTATGACCGATTTCAATTCCAACGAAGATATGTATACCAAAATTTCTATGGACCACGCCGACTACGACTTGATTTGTCCGTCCGATTATATGATTGAAAAGATGATTAAAGACGGTTTATGCGTGCCTGTGGAGCTCGATATATCCGCAGACGGATTGTTTAAGTCGGAATACGTTGAAATTACCGAAACGTTCGACCCCGAGCTTAAATATTCTGTGCCTTATATGTTCGGCACTTTCGGAATAATGTATAACGCTAAAAGCTTTGAAGAACCTCTCACGAGTTGGGCTGATTTGTTCGAATACAACCGCGATAAAACTTTATATCTTAAACGCTCGGTGCGCGACACCTATCATGCGGCAAGCCTTTACGTTAAGCGCGAAAGTTTGCGCGGCCTTACTGGCGCGGCTCAAAAAGAAGCGGTTCAAAACGTGTTTAACGACACTTCGTCAGAAAACGTATCTGCCGTTCAGCAGGCGCTTAAAGCTTGGAAAGGCAACGGAAAGCATTGGGATAACGAAGACGGTAAGTTCGCTATGGCGAGCAACAAAGGCGACGCGGGGCTGTTTTGGTCGTGCGACGCGGGTTACGTTATGAGCGACTATGAAAACGACGACGGCAACGTTATGCCCGGCAATAAGGATTTATGGTTCACCATTCCCGAAGAGGGAGGCAACGTATATCTCGACAGCTTCGTTATTTCGAAGTATGCGAAGAATACGAAAGCGGCAAACTACTTCTTGCGCTTTTTATGCACTAAGGAAGCGGCAATCGCAAACAGCTTGTATTGCGGAGCTATAAGCCCGGTAGCTGCGGCTTACGACGAATTGAAAAAGGAATACGAAAGCATGAATCCCCAAGACGAGGACAACGTGTTCAGCGGTACGAGCGAGGAGTGGAAAAAAATGTATATCGATATGCTTTTCCCGAATAAAGACGTGCTCAACCGTTGCGGGCAGATGCGAGATTACGGCGCCAACGAAGGAAGCGTTGTTCGCGCGATTGTGGATATAATGATGTAGGGCGTATTATTTTTAACTCAATTTAAAGGAATTTATGAATAAGGAAACTACAACGGCAGACTACCGCGCCGACGCGGTGGTGGTGGGAGCGGGTCACGCGGGAATAGAAGCGGGGCTCGCCCTTGCCCGTTTGGGCGCGAGCGTAACGGTTTTAAGCATAACTCTCGATAACATAGGTTATCTTGCTTGCAATCCAAGCATAGGCGGTTCGGCTAAGGGACATCTTGTGCGCGAAATCGACGCGCTCGGCGGCGAAATGGGGCTTGCCGCCGACGCATGTTGCGTGCAGATGCGCATGCTAAACAAAAGCAAAGGTCCCGCCGTTCACTCGCTGAGAGCTCAGGTAGATAAATACGCGTATCACCGCTACATGAAAAGCGTGCTCGAAAACACTCCGAATCTTACGTTACGGCAGGGCGAAGTTAAGCGCGTTTTGCTTAGCGGCGGCAAGGTGTGCGGAATAGAAACGGTGCTCGGGCAAAAAATAAAAGCGAAGTGCGTTGTGCTTGCTTGCGGCGTATATCTTAAAAGCGACATAATTATAGGAAAAGTAATCGAGCACAAAGGTCCCGTTTGTTTTTGCCGAGCGAACAGCCTTTCTCGTTCGCTCGAGCGCGATTGCGGCATAAAGTTGCGCCGTTTTAAAACGGGAACTCCCGCGCGCATAAATGCCGACACCGTAGATTTTTCGGCGCTCGAAGTTCAGCCGGGCGAGGATACTCCGTATTCGTTTTCGTTATCGTCGGGTAAAGTGAATAAAAAAGGGCGTGTTTGCTATTTGGGATACACGAATCCGCGCACCCACGAAATTATTCGTGAGAATTTGCATTTAAGCCCCAAATACGGCGGGTTGATTCACGGCACGGGCGCAAGATACTGCCCGAGCATAGAGGATAAAATAGTTAGGTTTGCCGACCGCGAAAGACATCAATTTTTTCTCGAGCCTGAGGGCGACGGAACTAAGGAAATGTACGTTCAGGGCATAAGCACGTCGTTGCCCGTGTCGGTTCAACTTCCCGTTTACCGTTCCATTCGCGGTTTTGAAAAAGTGGAAATAATGCGCGACGCTTATGCGATAGAGTACGACTGTATAGACCCGTCGGAGCTTTATCCTACGCTTGCGCACAAGCGCATAGAGGGGTTGTTCTTTGCAGGGCAAATAAACGGAACGAGCGGTTACGAAGAGGCGGCGGCGCAAGGACTTGTTGCGGGAATAAACGCGGCGCGTTATGCGAGCGGACAGAGCGGAATAGTGTTTTCGCGCAAACAGTCTTATATAGGGGTTATGTGCGACGACCTTGTTACCAAAGGAACCGAAGAGCCTTACAGAATGTTGTCGGCAAGAAGCGAACACCGTCTGATTTTAAGGCAAGACAATGCCGAGCTGCGTCTTGGCGATATAGGCGTCGAGACGGGGCTTTTGTTCGGCAAGAGAAAAGCGGCATATTTAAAACTGAAAAAGCAGGTTCGTGAAGCGGAGGAAGCTCTGCGGGAAATATCAATACCGGCAGAGCCTTTCGGCGGCGCAAATTCGGCAAAATTGAAACTTGCCGACGCAGTTAAGCGCGGAGCCGAATGGGAAACCGTGTTCGAGTTGTTAAAAGAAAAAAAACTGTCGAAAACGGCGGTTTTCGAAGCCGTTACCGCAGTGCGCTACGAAGGATATATAGAACGCGAGGCGAGGGCTGTGCGGGAACATATGAGACTTGAAAACATGCCTCTTCCCACCGACATAGACTATTTGACTGTGGGCGGATTGCGGACGGAAGCTTGCGAGAGACTTAACGCGATAAAACCTCTTTCGGTGGGGCAGGCTTCGCGCATAAGCGGAGTTACCAGCGCGGATGTGTCGGTGCTCATAATAAAGTTTTCTCAAAAAAAGAATTAAAGCGGTTGCGGAAGTATAGGGTTTGAATAGCTCGGGCTAAATTGCGGTATGCTAAGCTTATGGTTTGCATGAAATGTCATAAACAAATAGCACCCGAAGAGGCGTTGCATTGCCCTTCTTGCGGAAAAGATTATTGCCCCGAGTGCGCGGGTTCGATTTGCGACTGCGCTGAGGAACTGAGGTATTACAGCTAAAAGCTTGACTTTTGCATAAAGGCTTGCTATAATTTAACCGAACGGAAAAAGAAAGGCGACCACTACCGAGCGGTTGCCGATGCTGCGGCATTTTGCCTACGTCGTCAGGTCTTAGCAGACGTAGGGAAGATGCCGTTTTTTGTGAGGAAAAAGGTTTGTGTAAAAAAGTTACAAAGTTTTTAAAGAGTTTTACGGTTGCCGAGTGGTTGATTTGGGCAATAAGTTCGGTTGCCGTCGCCGTTTGCTTTATAGTGTTTAAAAATAATCAATGGCATTATCTTGTGGGTTCGTTGCTCGGAATTGCCGCTCTTGTTCTCGTGTCTAAGGGAAATCCGTTCGGACAAATTCTTATTATTGTGTTCAGCGTGTTTTACGGAGTTATATCTTATTCGTTTAAGTATTACGGCGAAATGATTACATATCTCGGCATGAGTTTGCCTATTGCGGTAGTCGCGCTTGTTTCGTGGCTCAAAAATCCGTATAAAGGAAATAAAAGCGAAGTTAAAGTAAACGTTCTGTCTAAAAAAGAATGGTGTTTGTTCGCGTTTTTGAGCGCGGGCGTTACGGTTGCTTTCTATTTTATTCTTAAAGCGCTTAAAACGCCCAATCTTGCGGTTAGCGCTTTATCGGTGCTTACGTCGTTTTCGGCGGCATATTTAACGGCTCGCAGAAGCAGGTTCTATGCGCTCGGCTACGGTTTAAACGACATTGTGCTTATAACTCTTTGGTCGCTTGCCGCCGCGCGCGATATTGTGTATTTGCCTATTGTGGTTTGTTTTGTGTCTTTCGCGGCTCTTGATGCTTACGGTTTTATAAGTTGGAGCAAAATGAGCAAAAGGCAAAATTCCGCCGCCGAAAAAGATGAGATTGAGGTTTTGCGAATAGACGCTTTGCCGAAAGAGTAGAGAAATATAAAAAATCCGAGTAAATTTACTCGGATTTTTTCAGCGTGTTGAGGCGTGTAAAGTTTTTTAAGCTATACCCGTAAGCGTGGTAGACAAAATCAAAAACAACAGATATGCCGAAGTCATAACTGTTCCGCCTGATATCGCGGCGGTTTTTCCGAGCAGTTTTTTTTCGGGCGCGGAAGTTTTAACGAGAACCACTGCGAGCGCCGCTATTGTGGCGGCGGCGCCAAGCACGAGCAACAGCATTGCCTGAAAGCCTTCGGCTCCGTTTAAAAAGTGCGGGTAAACGTCGGTATTGCCTTTTCGGAAGCTCAGCAAGTCGGCTATAAAAAGTATTAAAAAGTTGAATATGTTGCTGCCGAGAATGTTTCCAGTTGCCGCGTTGAAATTGCCGCGTTTGCACAGCGACACCGTAGACACAAGCTCGGGGAGAGAGGTGGTGAGCCCGAGCAATAAAGCGCCGGCGAACGTTTTGCCGAGTTCGAGCTTTTCGGCGATTGAGTCGGAAACATAAGTTATAACTATGCTAACCGCAACGAGCAACACGGCTGCGGCGATAAATCTTAAAAGAAGTTGTTTTTTGGATAGCGGCGATTCGGTTTTCTCTTCGGGTTCTTCGGTTTTCGGAGTGATAAAAAGCGACACGACGTAAATAACGAATATGAACGGCGACACAATGTTCACAAAACCGAGCTTCGGCGTATTTTTTACGAAAATCGCAACGGATATTAGCCCGTAAACGCACAAGCATGCGAGTATGGTAAAAACATAGTGCTTGCTTATTTTCGAGTTTGAAAAACCTCTGAACATTATAACGAGACAAATTCCGAGCGCCGCAAGATTAAACACGTTGCTGCCGAGAATGTTTCCAGTTACGAGATTGTTTTGCTTTAAAAACAACACAGCCGAAAGGCTTGTGAAAAGCTCGGGCAAACTCGTTACGGCGGCAAGCAAAACTCCGCCTATAAACGCACCCGACACGTTTGTCGTTTTGTCGAGCAGGTCAACGTATTTAGACAGCTTTATGGATAAGAACACCACCGCTGTCGCCAATAAAATAAAAGCGACGTATACCATACTTAAATTATAACCCTTTTTATTGCGGGAAGCAAACTTTTTCGCGTTAAAATTCGAAAACGCAGTTAAAATTTGTAACAAGTAGGTTTTTGCTCATTCTTTTGGGGTAAAAAACTTGATTATTGCGGCGGATTATACTATACTATATTCAAGGGCAATAGTTGTCCGCAAACTTTTTGCGTAGAGTTTTGAAAAAAACAAATGTGCGCAAGCGAATAAATATTTGATTTCAGGAGAGAATTATGAGCAAATTCTTTTGCGACACAAACGGAGAAATATGGTTTTCGCGGTTTGACGAGTTGAACGTTGAATGTATAAAAATGCCGTATACGGTAAACGGCGAAGAAAGATTTTATGATTTGGGACGCAATACCGACAACCGCGCTTTTTTTGACGAAATGCGAAAGGGTGCTAACGTTAAAACTCAGGCTCTTAACGAAAACGATTATTTGGAATATTTCGAGCCTGTGCTCGCCGGCGGCGACGACGTTTTGTATGTGCATTTTTCCCGAGCAATGTCGGGCACGTTCGATTCTATGGAAAAAGCTATAATAACTTTGTCGGAAAAATATCCCGAACGCAAAATAACCGCCGTAGACACAAAGCATATCAGTATGGGCGCGGGAATGGTTATGTATTATGCCGCGAAAAAGCATAACGACGGCGCTTCCGACGAAGAAGTGATACGATTCGTAGAGGCTTTCCGAGAAAAAGTTAAAGTGTATTTCACGGTAGACGACCTTGTTTATTTGAAGCGCGGAGGCAGGTTGAGCGCGTTCAAAGCCATGATGGGCACGATTTTCAGTATAAAGCCCATAATTTCCATGTCGGAGGACGGTCGGCTTGTGAATATTCTCAACGCGAAAGGGCGCAAAAAGGCGTTGCGTACCGTAGTGGATTATTTGGACGGCGACAAAGTGGATTTAAACTATCCGATAGCTATTATGAACGCCGACACCGACGCCGACACGGCTATTACGGTTGACATGATAAAAGAAAAATATCCCGACGCGGAAATTTGGCAACAGCTTGTCGGACCGGTCGTGGGGTGCCATTGCGGACCCGACACAATAGGAATGATATTTGTTTCGGCGCAATGATAAAATTGCCGCCGCTTTCGAAAAGGACTTAATTTGTTAAAAAAAATCAAAATTGCTATTTTTCTTATTTGCGTCGCGGCGCTCGGAGGTTGTTCGCAAGGGTACTACGACGATTTGCCCGCGTTCAAATATTACACGCAGTGTAACAAAGAAGTTTTCGGCACGGGTATAACTTTTAGAGCCGCCGTCAGAGGTGGCGACGAGAGCGGGGCGCTAAAAGAAATGCTCGCGCTTATGGAAGATATAAATTCCGAAATGAGCTTAACGCTGTCGGGTAGCGCCATAAGTAGGTTTAACGCGCTCGGTTCGGACGGCACCGACGAGTATTTGAACGAGAAAGTGGAGATTTCGGAAAGCGCATACGCTTTAATAGAAAAATCCGTTCAATATTGCAAAGATACCGAAGGCGCGTTTAATATAGCGGTGTATCCGCTTGCGGAATTGTGGAACGTGCACACTGAGGGTCTGAACAAATATTCCATGTGTTTGCCGAGCGAGGCGCCTTCTCCGCCGCAAGCCGACGAAGTGAAAAAGGTTGCGTCTCACTGCGAGCCGAGCAATTTGCATCTTGAATCAAGTAACGGAAAATATTATATTTCGAAGTCGGAGCCAAATCTTAAAATTGATTTAGGCGCCGTAGCGAAAGGATTTGCCGCCGACGAATGTATAAAAATAGCGAAATCGCACGGCGTGGAATCGGCGCTAATCAATATAAGCGGCAACATTTGCGTTCTCGGCGAATGGTACCATCCCGAAAAAAGAAAGTACGTTCGGTGGGCTGTGGGAGTAACCTCTCCGCGTCCTCGCGGCGGGTTGGGCGGCGACATGTGCGCGCTTTCCGTTCCCGCCGATAAAACGCTTGTAACGAGCGGCGACTATGTACGCTATTACGAAACTATTGTAAACGGCGAATTGATGTGCGTGCCGCACATAGTTAATTCCAATACGGGGTTGCCGCTCGGAATAGAGTTCGACGGCGACGGCTACAAGGCGCTTACGGGGCATATAGTGTCGGCAACGCTTGTGTGCGAGGATTCGTCTAAGGCGGACGCTTACGCCACTGCGGTGTGCCTTATGGAGCCGAATCGCGCGGTCGAATTTTTGAAAGCGCGCGGCATAAACGGCGTACTTGTTACGCAAGACGGAAGAATGCTTTTGGTGGGGATTACCGAAAGCGACGAATCGGGCGAGGAATATTTTATTCAAAAGGATAATTATTCCGCATACAAAAAATATTCTGTCGAGGAATTTTCCGTTGGATGAAAAGAAGATTGACGCCATACGCTCCAAAAAGTTTCCTATGGGGGTGCTCGACGTTGTTGTTCTCGCCGCCGCAATAGCTTTAACCGTATTTTTGGTTTGCACGGTTTTCGGCGAAAAGGGGAGCGGAGTGGAAATAGTCGGCGCCGATATGCGCATAGTGCTGCCGCTCGGAGAAAACGCTACGCGTCGAATATCCGATTGCCTAACTGTGGAGATTCGCGACGGTTGCGTGCGGGTGTCGGAATCGGATTGCAAGAATAAAACTTGCGTAAAAACGGGCAAAGTGAGCAGAGTCGGCGAAAGTATTGTGTGCGCTCAAAACGGAATCGTTATAACCGTTATAGGCGGCGGCGATTTGGCGGGTTCGGTAGGAAAAGGCTGAAACTCGTTAGGCGGCTGTTTGCAAGACTACTCAAATTTTTAAAGGAGGTTCGAAAGACGTACCGTGCGAACGAAAAGAATAACGCGAATAGCTTTAATGACCGCAGTAGCTTTGCTTTTGAACCTTGTGGAGTCAATGCTTCCTCCAATGCTTCCGTATGCGCCGGGCGCAAAAATAGGGCTCGGCAATCTTGTTACTCTTTTAGCGTTCGTTTTGCTCGGCTATGCCGACGCATATCTTATTTTGGCTCTCAGATGTTTGCTTGCAAGCGTTTTCGGAGGCAACGTTTCGGCTCTTATATACAGCGTTCCCGCAGGATTTATAAGCCTTACGGTGCAAATACTTTTATATCATTTTCTTTTCAGATTTGTTAGCATAATGAGCATAAGTTTTGCGGGCGCAACCGTGCACAACGCCGTGCAGGTGGCTGTGGCGAGCGCGGTGGTTAAAACCAATCTTATGGCTATGCTTCCTTTTATGCTCGCGGCGAGTATCGTGGCGGGGCTTACGGTTGGCATAACGGCGTTTTTGATTATAAAGTATCTTCCCAAAAAGGTTTACGCGCTGTAATTGCGATTAAAAAAGTACGAGGAGACGAACGAATGGAATTTTGTTTTGCCGACAGAACGGCGAATATGAACGGCACGGCTACGCGAGAGATATTCAAGTTATTGTCGCGTCCCGAAATTATATCGTTCGCAGGCGGATTGCCGGCAACCGAAGCTTTGCCCGTTAAAGAACTGAAAGAAATTTGCGGCGAGCTGCTTTCGGCTTCCGACGCATATAAGTTGTTGCAATACGGCACAACGGAAGGTTATCCGCCGCTTGCCGACGCCGTTATTCAAACCGTTAAAGAGTTCGGAGTTTGCGCCGAGCGTGAAAACGTTCTTGTGATAAGCGGCGGGCAGCAGGGCATAGACCTTATGTGCAAAAGCTTTCTAAATGCGGGCGACACGGTTTTGGTTGAAAATCCGACTTACCTTGCGGCTCTTCAAATTTTCAATTCTTACGAGGCTAAGGCTGTGGGAATTCGCGCCGACGCCTACGGGATAGACGTTGCCGACTTAGAGGCGAAAATTAAACTACATAAGCCGAAATTCGTTTATCTTGTGCCCACGTTTTCAAATCCTACGGGCAAAACGTATTCGGAGAAAAACCGCAAAGAAATAGCTTTCGTCACCGCAAAATACGGAATCCCCGTGCTCGAAGACGACCCGTATGCAAGGCTTCGCTTTTCGGGTGAAAAAGTAAACGCGCTGTATTCTTTCGCTCAAAGCGACAACGTTGTTTATTTGGCGTCGTTCAGCAAAATTCTTTCGCCGGGATTGCGCGTCGGGGGTGCGGTGGGCAACCCCGATATAATACGGAAAATGGCTATTTGCAAGCAGGGAACGGATTTGCACACAAGCTTGCTTGCTCAGGCTATAGCTGCGGAGTATTGCCGACGAGGGCTTTTAAAGCGTTCGGTAGAAGATAGTTTGCCGCTGTACGCGTCGCGTAAAAAAGCGATGATGCGCGGCATAGAAAAATATATGCCGAGCGAATTCGTTCACACAAACCCCGAAGGCGGATTGTTTGTGTGGGGAGAGTTCGACGGGTGCGATATAAACACTGCCGAGCTTTTGCATAGGGCGGTGGAGCGCAACGTTGCATATATTCAAGGAAGTGTTTTTTATGCTGACGGAAGCGGAAAAAACACTATAAGGCTGAATTTTTCAAACGCTTCCGAAGAAAAAATAGACGAAGGGATGAAAGCGCTCGGCGAATTTTTTAAAGAAGAAATATCGCGGGCAAAAAACTAAACTTTAAGGAGAAAACAAAATGAAAACCAAAAATGTGCTCGACACTCTGTACGAGCGCGGATTTATAGGGCAAACGGTGTTCGAGGACGATATGCGCAAACTGCTCGGTAGCGAAAGCGTTCCTTTTTACGTCGGGTTCGACCCTACGGCGGACAGCTTGCATATAGGGCATTATATTCCCGTTATGGCTATGGCGCACATGCAACGCGCGGGGCACAAGCCCATAGCGCTAATCGGCGGCGGCACCGCTATGATAGGCGACCCGTCGGGAAGAACCGATATGCGCAGTATGATGACAAAAGAGACAATAGCGCATAACGTGGAGTGTTTTAAAAAGCAGCTTTCGCGGTTCGTGAATTTTTCGGGCGACAACGCGGTTACTGTTGTGAACAACGCCGACTGGTTGTTAAAGTTGAATTATATAGACTTTTTGCGCGAAGTAGGGCAGTATTTTTCGGTGAATAAAATGCTTACGAGCGATTGTTTTAAGACGCGCATGGAAAAGGGTTTGAGCTTTTTGGAGTTTAACTACATGCCTATGCAAGCGTACGATTTTTTGGTGCTTTACCGCAAATACGGTTGCAGACTCGAAATAGGCGGAAATGACCAATGGAGCAATATTCTTGCGGGTGCCGACCTTATTCGCCGTTTTGAGCAAACCGACGCTTACGCCATGACGTTTAAACTTTTGCTTACGAGCGACGGCAAAAAAATGGGCAAGACCGCTAAGGGAGCTTTATGGCTTGACGCCGCAAAAACAACGCCTTACGAATTTTATCAATATTTCAGAAATGTGGAAGACGTGAAAGTTGCGGAATGTTTGAAGTTACTTACGTTTATGGAGCTTGACGAAATAGAGGAGCTGACAAAGCACTGCGACGAGCGCATAAACGAAGCGAAAAAGCGTCTCGCTTATGAGGTTACTAAACTTATTCACGGCGAAGAAGCGGCGCAACAGGCTCAAAAACAGGCTTGCGCGGCGTTCGGCGGCTCGGCAGACGAGATGCCCAACGTTACCGTTTCTGCGCCTATAAACGCGTTTGTTGCCGATATAATGGCGCTTGCGGGGGTGGCTTCGTCAAAGTCGGAGGCGCGTAGGCTTATAGACGGCGGCGGCGTAAAGATAGGCGAGGTGAAAGTGGAATCGGGTTCCGACACCCTCGACAAATACGTTTCGGGTAACGAATTCGTATTGCATAAAGGAAAGAAAGTCCACCTGCGCATAGTGCTGAAATGAGCGCTTTTCTAACGGTGGAGAACGCAGAATTCGAATACGAAATAAGTCGTTCAAAGTTTATCGCATTTTGCCGCAGAGTTAGGTCCGACGAAGAGGCTACAAACGCTATTGCGGAAATTCGCAAGAAATACCGCGACGCAACTCATGTATGCCACGCATATATCGCGCACGAGTGCGCCCGCAACAGCGACGACGGCGAACCGTCGGGAACGGCGGGTATGCCTATTATGGACGCGTTGCGCGGCGCGGGAGTAAACGAGGCGCTCGTTGCGGTAGTGCGTTATTTCGGAGGAATAAAACTCGGAACCGGCGGACTTGTGAGGGCGTATTCTTACGCCGCGAACGGGGCTCTTTCGGCGGCGGGCAGGTTAGAGGCGGCGGATTGCAAAATATATAAGGTTTCTTACGATTACAACGTTTATAAAAAAATAGAAAAAAGAGAGCTTCAATCGCTTTATAAAATCGTGAAACAGGAGTATAATAGAGCTGTCGATTTAACTTACGCCGTTTTGAACGGAGACGAGTTTTTAAAAGAAATTACTTCGCTCACTCAGGGAAAGTTTGTTGCCGAAGAACTCGGCGAGCGGCGAGTGGAACGAAAAATCGTAACTTAAAACAAAGAACTAAGTTCGGAGGGAATTATGGAACTTAAAATAATAGAACCCAAAACGAAAAAAGCGAAGCCTACGGGAAATCTCGGTTTCGGCAAAATTTTTACCGACCGTATGTTCGTTATGGAATATGCGAACGGAGCTTGGGGTAATGCTCGTATTCAGCCTTACGAGCCGTTCGTGCTCGAGCCGAGTTCTTCAGTGTTTCATTACGGACAAGCCGTGTTCGAGGGCATGAAAGCGTATAAAAACGAAAAAGGGGAAGTTCGTCTTTTTCGTCCGCGCGACAATTTTAACAGAATGAACGATTCCAACGATAGAATTTGCATTCCCCGCATAGATGTGGAATTTGCGTTGGAGGCGCTCAAAAAACTTGTTTTGTTGGAAAAGGACTGGATTCCCACCGAACCGGGCACAGCGCTTTATATCCGTCCGAGCATTATAGCGGTAGACCGCGCTTTGGGAGTTCATGCCGCGCACAACTACATATTCTTTATAATACTCAGTCCCGTAGGAGCGTATTACGCGCACGGGCTCGAACCTGTGGGGCTGTACGTTGAGCGCGAATACGTTCGCGCGTCTAAGGGCGGCACGGGGCATCATAAGGTGGTGGGCAATTACGCCGCGAGCTTAAAGGCGGGCGAAAAAGCCAATGCGCTCGGCTACGACCAAGTTATGTGGCTTGACGCCAAAGAGCATAAATACGTTGAAGAAGTCGGTTCTATGAATATCTTTTTCGTACTAAACGGGAAAGCGGTTACTCCCGAACTCGGCGGAAGCATATTGCCGGGCGTCACTCGCCGCAGCGTTATCGAATTGTTTAAGAGCAAAGGCATAACTGTGGAAGAGCGGCTTGTTTCAATAAACGAGGTTGTAGACGGCGTTATAAGCGGCAAATGCACCGAAATTTTCGGAAGCGGCACTGCGGCGGTGATTTCGCCGGTTGGGAAAATTTGCTACAACGACACCGATTACGTTGTGGGCGGCGGAAAAATGGGCGAACTTTCCATGCTTGCCTATAACGAACTTACAGGTATTCAAACGGGAAAAATTCCCGACCCGTTCGGTTGGGTAATGAAAATTTCGGACTGACGCGGCGGAAATTATGATAAAACCCGTTCGAATCTTCCGCGAATTTTTGTATCCGAGCGGAATAAAGTGCATAGTGTGCGACGCGGAACTTAGCAAAGACACGCGATACGGCGTGTGTCCGAATTGTAAGTTGCCGTATAACGAAAACTATTGCACCGTTTGCGGCAGAGCGGTGCCCGTTCAAAACATTGTGTGCGACACATGCAAAAACGTTGTGTCGCCGTTTGAGAGCGCGCGTTCGAGTTTTATATACGGCGACGCTTCGGCGACTCTCGTTCACAAGCTCAAATACAGAAATGCGAGATACCTTGCGTCGGTTATGTCCGAATTTATGGCGGACACATACTTTTCAACCGAGTGGAGTATTGACGAGGTCACTTGCGTACCTATTCACCGCAACCGTTTCAGGCAGCGCGGATACAATCAATCCGAGCTTTTGGCGCGCGAAGTTGCGGCGAGAATAAAAAAGAATTTTGCGATTACGCTCGAAAAAACTGTAAAAACCAAAAACATGGTAAAACTTAACAGAAACGAGCGAATGGAATTGATACGCGGAAGCTTTGCGGCTAAAAGCGGCGCCGAAATTCGCGGCAAAAAGTTGCTGTTGGTAGACGACGTACTGACAACGGGAGCTACGGCGGGCGAGTGCGCTCGAGTGCTTTGCGCAAACGGCGCGGAAAGCGTGTGCGTGCTTACGTTTGCGTCGGTTGCGGCAAAGTATTAAACGTTTTAACATAGACAACAAGGAGAAGCTAATGGAACTTGAAACGAAATGCGTGCAAAGCGGTTATACTCCGAAAAGCGGAGAACCCCGAGTGTTGCCTGTGGCTATGTCCACAACTTTTAAATACGATTCCACAAACGACGTGGGCGATTTGTTCGATTTGAAAAAGAACGGATTTTTTTACACAAGGCTATCAAACCCCACAGTTGCGGCGGTGGAAGATAAAATTAACGCTATGGACGGCGGCGTGGGCGCAATGATGACGAGTTCGGGGCAGGCGGCGTCTTTAATTGCGGTTACAAACCTTGCAAACGCCGGCGACCATATTGTGGCGGCTAACGAAATTTACGGCGGCACAACTAATTTGTTCGCGGTTACGTTGAAAAAATTCGGTATAGAAACAACGTTCGTAAACATAAACAATCTTTCCGAAGTGGAAGCGGCGATACGCTCTAACACAAAAGCCGTGTTTGCCGAAACTATTGCCAATCCTGCGGTTACGGTAACGGATATAGAGGGGGTGGCGAAAGTTGCTCACGCGCATAAAATTCCGCTCATAATAGACAACACGTTTGCAACTCCCGTTATATGCCGCCCGTTTTTGTTCGGTGCGGATATAGTTGTTTATTCAACGTCGAAATATCTCGACGGGCACGCCGTTGCTCTCGGCGGAATGATTGTTGACGGCGGAAAATTCGACTATGCTGCGAGCGGAAAATTTCCCGGTCTTACCGAGCCCGACGAAAGTTATCACGGTTTGAGTTATACTCAAACTTTCGGCAATGCCGCGTTTATAACGAAAGCGCGGGTTCAACTCATGCGCGATTTGGGAATGAGCCCTAGCCCTATGAATGCGTTTTTGCTCAATTTGGGCACCGAAACTTTGCATTTGCGAATGAAAGCTCATTGCGAAAACGCAGTTGCCGTAGCAAAATTGCTTAAAGCGCATAAGGCTGTTAAATCGGTTAAATATCCTGCGCTTCAATCGGACGGAAGTTACGCTCTTTGTAACAAGTATTGCGGCGGAATGGGTAGCGGCGTTATAACGTTCGACGTTGGCACGCGCGAAAACGCCGTGCGCTTTATGGATAGTCTTTCGCTTGCGGCAATAGTCGTGCATGTTGCCGACGCGCGCACTTCGGTGCTTCATCCCGCGTCGAGCACTCACCGTCAGCTTACCGACGCTCAACTTGCGGCTGCGGGAATAACTCCCGGAACTATCAGGCTTTCGGTGGGAATAGAGGCGGCAAGCGATATTATGCGAGACATACAAAGCGGTTTGGACGTGCTATAATGGACGGACTTATAAAACTTTTGAAATCCGTTAAAAAGGCTACCGGAATAGATTCGGTTGCTTATTCGCAAGACGGCACTGTGCTATTTCGTTCCGCCGATATGCCTTCAACCGATTTTTCGTTTTCGCGTAACGAAAAGGAAATTACGCAAGACGGTCGCGTTACGGTGTTGCCGCTTAAATGCGGCGCAACTGTGGTGTTGTCGGGAGCTGACGAGGTTTACAAAAACTATGCGGTTTTGATAAGAGCCGCGTCGGAAGGGAGTTTGGCGGAGCCGAAAAAAGAGCTTGCGCTTTCCGAAAAGTTGAAATTGTACCTCACTGGCGAGCTCGACGCCGAGCAGACCCGCGCTCTCACGGAAAAATATTCGGGAACGTTCGACAGTTACGTTCTGACTCTTGTAACCGATTCGGTGCAAAAGCTCGGAGAGTTGAAAAACTTTTTGGAGACGATGCGCGAACGGGGCGACTTGATTATTCCGTTCGACGAAAAATCGGTTGCGTATATAAAAAAATGCGGCGAAGACGACGAATATCAATCGGCTAACGATTTCGCGTTCACGCTTTACGACAATATTAAAGAGGAATTGCGAGTAAATTTTGTTATTAACGTAGGCGGCACGGTTCACTCGTTTTCCGACCTTGCGGGTTATTTTAAACGTTGCGCTCTCGCTTACGAATTCGGGCAAATGCTGACGCCCAACGAAAAAGTTTATTCTTACAAAGAATTTATAATGATAAAAATGTTGAGCGACATTCCGCTCGAATCGCTTTCCAAATATCTCGACACTCTTTTAGACCGCGACAGTTCCGAAATTTTGGACGACCCCGAGCTTATGAACACAGCCGAAGAGTTTCTTAAAAACTCGCTCAACATATCCGAAACGAGCAGAAGCATGTATATGCATCGCAATACGCTCATTTACCGACTCGATAAGATTGAAAAGGCGACGGGGCTCAATTTGCGTCATTTTAACGACGCCGTAGCGTTCCGTCTGCTTACCGTCTTAAATAAACTTGTGAAAAACAAATCAAATGGAGAAAAGTATGGACTATAAAGAGAAAGCTTTGTTATTGCACGAACAATGGGCGGGCAAGTTGGAAATTGCCACGCGCGCGCCGCTCGACACCGCCGACGACCTCGCTTTGGCTTACACGCCGGGAGTAGCCGAGCCGTGTAAGAAAATTGCCGAAGACCCTTCGCTCAGCTACAAGTATACCCGAAGAGGGAATATGGTGGCTGTTATAAGCGACGGCAGCGCGGTGCTCGGGCTCGGAAACATAGGCGCGCTCGGCGCTATGCCCGTAATGGAAGGCAAGTGCGCGCTGTTTAAAAAGTTCGGCGGCGTAGACGCATTTCCGATAGTGCTCGACACGCAAACCGAAGAGGGGATTATAAACGCCGTTTCGGCGCTCGCTCCGTCTTTCGGGGGAATAAACCTCGAAGATATTTCGGCGCCGCGTTGCTTTAATATAGAGCGTGTTTTAAAAGAAAAGCTCGATATTCCCGTTTTCCACGACGACCAACACGGAACCGCAATCGTTGTGCTTGCGGCGTTCATAAACGCTTTAAGGCTCACGGGAAAAAAGGCGGAAGATTGCACGGTTACAATTTCGGGTCCCGGCGCCGCAGGGAACGCAATAGCGAAGCTGCTCGTTAATTCGGGGGTGGGCAACGTTATTATGTGCGACAGAAAAGGCGCGCTTTATCGCGGGCGCGACAATATGGACTGGGCTAAAACCGAACTTGCCGAAATTACCAACAAAACTGGCGTTAAAGGCGGACTGCGCGAAGCCGTTCGCGGCGCCGACATGTTTGTGGGCGTTTCGGGTCCCGGTCTTGTGGACGCCGACATGATTAAAAGCATGAACTCGCGTGCGGTTGTGCTTGCGCTCGCTAATCCCGTGCCCGAAATTCTTCCCGCCGAAGCTCTTGCGGCAGGGGCGTTTATAGCGGGGTCGGGCAGAAGCGATTTTCCCAACCAGGTGAACAACGTTTTGGCTTTTCCGGGCGTGTTCAGAGGAGCGCTCGATTGCAGGGCGCGCACAATAAGCGAGGGAATGAAAATTGCCGCCGCTTACGCGCTTGCCGACTATGTTAAAGACGAATTGCGCCCCGACTACGTTATTCCGTCGGCGCTCAGTCCTGTTGCCCAATTTGTGGCGAAAGCCGTTAAAGAACAGGCGATAAAAGAAAAACTCAACCGCTGTTAATTTTTAAACGCGGTTTGTAAGTTCAGGTAAATTTATATTAAACGGCGACGTTTAGCGTCGCCTTTTTTTATATGCGTTCGGCTGAAACTGCAAAAATTCAAAGAAAATATCTGCTCAGTTTTCCCAAAATCTCGAACGAGCAAACCGCCGCAACCGCTTTTAACCCCGACGGCTTTTGAGAATTATTTCGGTTCGCCATAGCCATATTCATTACGGTTGTTATGTCGGGTTTTTCGCCTTGTGCGAATTTAAGCAACGTGTTCATTTTGTCGTTGCCTGCGCCGACGGAACCGTTTTTGTTCATTAAAAGCGGTAAAATCGAACTTATATCCATGAAAAATCCTCCCGCAAGCGTTCACTAAAGTGAGTATACCCGCATATTTATAATAGTAGCGAAGGAGTGGAAATATGAAACAATTACGCGGTTACGACGGTAAAAACGGCAACGAGCAAGCGAATATGCTTTACGGAGAAGCTATGCGCAAGTACGGCAATTTGAGCGAAGACGCGCTTGTGAGCAGACTTGTGGATATGGTTCACGAGCAAAAACGCAACGGCTCTTTCGACGAAGTTCAGCTTCTCAGTTTTGTAAACACAATAACCCCTCACCTAAGCGCCGAGCAACGCAGAAGATTGGAGGGCGTTCTCGGAATGTTAGAGGAATAGAGCCACGCTTGCCGTTTTATCGGCGCAGAGCGTTTCGGGCGCGCGTGACGGCGCGAGAAAGCTTGGCGGAAAAATAGTTGCGGAGTATCCGTTTATAACGTCGGTTGGCGTCGATTTGCCTAACTGTGCGTGTAACAGTACGTCCGAATATTGCATAACTGTGGCAGGGCGAACCTCTATAGCCGACGCAAGCGGCGGCTTTTTTTCGCAACCGCCGAATTTGTCGCGTTTGCATCGCGAGGGAATAACTGGCAAAGGCGTGGGAATTGCCGTGATAGACACGGGAATTTTTCCGCATATAGATTTTTGCGTTCCGCGAATGCGTATTGCCGCGTTTGCGGATTTTGTGAACGGAAAAACGGCGCCTTACGACGATAACGGGCACGGCACGGCTGTGGCGGGGATAGCGTGCGGCAGCGGAATGTTTTCTTCGGCTGTGGGAGCCGCGCCTATGGCGAATATAGTGGCGTTAAAAGCTGTGGACGCAAGCGGCAGCGGCAATGTTTTGGGCATTCTTTCGGCTATGCAATGGCTGTATTCAAACTATAAGGCTCTCGGCGTAAGGGTGGTGAATATTTCGCTTGGGAGCGAACCGCTCGGCGCGCGCGACCCGCTTGTGCTCGGAACGCGCGCATTGACGGCTGCGGGGCTTGTTGTGGTGGCGAGCGCGGGCAATTCGGGACCGGGCGGCGGAACTTTAAAATCGCCGGGAGTGGCAGAGCAAGCTATAACCGTCGGCGGGGCGGAAAAAGGGGAAAGAGGCTGGTATGCTGCCGAATTTTCTTCGCGCGGTTCCAAAATGCAGAATAAGCCCGACCTTATAGCGCCGGCTGTGGAAATAACTACGTCTTCGGCAAAGGGCGGTTTTATGCTAATGAGCGGAACGAGTGCGGCGGCCCCTCTTGTGTCGGGATTTTGCGCTTTGCTCATTCAGCGTTATCCTAAACATACTCCCGCAAGAATTAAAGAATACGTTTTGTCGTTAGTAAAAGAACTCGACTGCCCGCACGAAGTTTGCGGTAACGGTATTTTTTATCCGTTTTAATAAGATTTTTAAGGTGTTTATGATATTATGCCACGCATAATACTTGTTAAAATCGACCTTATTTTGCAATAAAGTCGATTTTTTGCAGTTGCATTTTCTGTTTTGAACGTGTTTGTTTATATGTTGCCTTTATATTCGGTTTCGGCGATTTCTTTTACCGCTTTTAAGAAAAATTCAGCTTCGCCGAAAGTGTTGTCGCCCGAAATAGACGCTCGTATTATTCCCGTTTCAACTGTGCCGAGATGTCGGTGCATGAGCGGGGCGCAGTGAAGTCCGCCGCGAACCGCTATATCGTATTGAGAACTTAGTATGTTGCTTGCGTCCATAGAACCTATGCCGCGAATATTAAAACTTATCATACCGTTAAAAACGTTTTGAGGAGTATATATTTTAACGCCGCGAATTGTTTGCAGAGTTTCGAGTATGTATGCGCTCAGTTCGTGAATCTTTTCGCGGGATTGCGCTCGCGTTTTTTCGTTGTGCGTAATTGCGGCGTTTAAAGCGGCTATTGCGGGAGTGGGAAGCGTTCCCGATTCGAGCGATTCGGGCAATTCCGACGGTTGCAACACGTTTTCCGACTGTGTTCCCGTTCCGCCGTAAATAATCGGTTTAGGAGCGTCGGCTCCGAGCGCAAGTATTCCGATGCCTTGTATTGCGTGCAAGCCTTTGTGAGGAGCCACCGCGAGGTAGTCTATATTTTGCTCGGATATATTTATTTCGCCGTAGCCTACGCTTTGAGCGCCGTCAACCAAAAACTTTATTCCGCGTTTTCGACACAGCTTGCCTATTTCGTCGATTGAATTTGTTGCGCCCGTCACGTTGCTGACATGGTTCACAGCCACCATATAGGTGCGCGGTGTGAGAGCGCGCTCTATTGCGTTTGCCGTTATAACTCCGTGTTCGTTCGGTTCCGCCAAACTCACGGTAATTTTTCCCGCGCGTTGCAGTTCGAATAATGGGCGAAGCACGCTGTTGTGTTCGGTTACCGTAGTAACAACGTTGCCGCCGTCTTGCACTGTGCCGAGAATCGCGGTGTTTAAAGCTTGCGTGCAATTAAGAGAAAAAACTATGCGCTCAGGTTCGGATAAACCGAGCAGTTTTGCCGCCTTTTTCCGCGTGGAATATACGAGCATTCCCGCTTTAAGCGACAAACTGTGCCCGCTTCTACCCGGATTCGCGCTCATAAATTTCATTGCGCTTACCGCCGCGTTTATTACGCTTTCGGGCTTAACGCCGCTTGTGGCAGAATTGTCGAAATAAATCATGTGTCACCGTCCGCACTTTTTGTTCGTAGAACAATATAATGTTAGTATAGTATACTTAGCGGATGGCTGCTTTATAACTTAAATATCGGTACAAAAGGAGATTTTTCGACATGGTGTTGTTTGCTTTTCGCAGTCGTACTCAATCGATGAAACTTTACGACTTGTTGCGTACGAGCGGGGTGGAGTGCGAAATTATAAATACGCCCCGCGAGGTGTCTGCGTCTTGCGGACTGAGCGTTCGTGTTCCCGACGACGAAGCCGAGCGCGCTTTGGGCGTATATAATTATTATCACCCCGACACGCTTTTGGGCGTATATTACGGCGATGAGCGCGGTTACAGAAGATACAATTAAAAGCGCCGTTATGTAGCGGGCTACTTTGAAACAAAATTAAACGGCGACGCGTTTGTTACGTCGCCGTTTAGTTATTTTCGCGGTTGGGTATTGTTCCGACGCCAAAACCGAGTTTATTACCGTCGAGCAAATATTTTTTCGTCGATTTTTGAAGAGAAGTATATTCCGCAAGTTTTTGAATTTCGTTTATTCTTGTTGCAGCGTTCTTGCCGCAAATATTTAATATGCATGATTTGTCGGCTCCGAAAATTCTTTCTAACGCTTGCGACTCGTCGTTAACCGAGTAATGAATATTAAATAAACTCATGAATTTTACTATATTAGACTGCTTATCCATAAAAGCAATGTTATTTTCGTATAGCAGCCAACTTTCGCAAAAATAATAATCGTATTTGTAATCGGGGAAATATCTTTTAAAAAAAGTGCTTGCCGATTTAATGGATTGCACACAGTCTTTTTGCGTTAATTTTTCTCCCTGAGGAATGTGTATGAAAACGAGCTTTTCTCCGTCCGAAAAAGGTAAACGCAAATTATCTGATTGAGGATTGTCGTATGTGAAAAATTGATATTGCAGCCGACCTATTTTAAATAATTTGAACGCGATATGGTTTTTTATCCACTCTATATTATTGAGCCCGACATTATTGCAATTTTCGCACCAAATCCGTATATCGTCTATAGTCGCCGCAAAAATTTCTTCGCTTATGCCTTTATTTTCGTAATTTAACAGCGTTTCTTCGGCGCCTTTCAAAGCGGCGGCTAATTTAATAAGCTTGCTGTGTTTTGCGCTTATCGTTTTGTCTTTTGCCAACATTTTACCCAAGCGCGTTGCCGTGTTCAGGCTTTTTGAATCCAAGCTTTCAAGCTTGTTTAAAAGACGTTCGTCAAGCGTCAGATATTTTAATACTTCGAAACGCATAATTCAATATACCATTTTTATAGCTTTTTGTCAATTCTGCGAACGCGCGGCAATTTGCAACTCACAAAATTGAAGCTTATTTTACAATTATCTCGTAATGTATTCTTTGCCCTGCGTATTCGGGGCAAATCGGTTCTTCGCTTTTTTTCACAAACCTGAATCCGACACTTTCATAAGTGCGTTGTGCGGCAACCAACTTCTCGTTAGTACAAACAATAATTTTTTTTGCACCTTGAGCAATAATGCGATTTACAGCCTCTCGCATTTGTCGTCCGCCGTAGCCGTTGCTTTTATGTGCAGTTGCAATACAATTATGTCCTACCTCTGCCACTTCGGGTAATTTTCTGGGGTCCCACGAAACAAATCCGATAGGCTTATCGGCTAAAACCGTAATAAACCCGTATTTTTCGGCAATTTGCGGGTTGTCGTAAAAAAAGTCGTCAAACTCTTGCCATTGCTTTTGCCAATAACGTGCAAATTTCGGTTCGTATGAATATCCGTCTTTCAACAATGCCGCAAGCGTTCCGCGAGGGAACTCTGTTATTTTTTCAAATTTCAAGCTCATAGTCGCATCCATAAATTACTGTTTATCGTACTATGATTATACCACAAAGAAATACCGAAATCAATGTTCGTACTTTCATATATAAAAATAAATCCGAACCAATCGCCTTATGCACATTCGGTTCGGATTAAATTGTTTTGGTGCACCGTTTGAAAACAAGGTTGAACTTTCGAGTTCTTCAAGCGATACAATTTCTTCTTTACCGTTCGCGTTATATACGATTTTCATATAATCGTCGTAAAGGTAAATCGAGTTTATGAAGGTATCAATAATCTTTCGTTTTCCGTCTTGCGTGGATATATCTATCTTACGGAAGTTATATAGTGCCATTTTGAAATGGCCTTGCGTGAATATCGGTGTTTTTAACTGTTCCTTTGCAATCGCGTCCGTTATTTCTTTTTGCTCTGTTTCAAGGTCGGACAGCCGCTTTAACAGTATTTCCGTTGCGTAACCTTTCTGAACGGCGTTTACTATATTCTCAATCTCTTTTTCTTTTTGCTTTAACTGTTCTTGTAACTTGGGGAGTAGCGTGCTTTCCGTGCATTGCAATTCAAACAGCTTTTCCGAAAGCCTTTCAATCACACCGTCGTCTTTTAGAAATTCCATTGTTTTATGGACAATAAAATCTTCTAACTTGATCTTGCCGACAGCCTTTTTCTCGCATTTATGCTTTTTCTGTCGAACGCAAGCATAGTACCGATAGACAACGCCTTTTGTTCCGCTCGTTCCCGCTTGCGCTACCATCATAGCGCCGCAACGCCCACAAAAAAGTTTTGTCGTTAATATATAATCGTCGTCCGCTGTGTGCCTTGCCGGTGCTTTGGAGTTCTTGGCAAGTTCCAACTGTACGGAATTGAAAAGTTCTTCGCTCACAATAGACGGTACACTGTCTTTGATAACCACGCCCATATGACGGTATTCGCCTATGTAAACTCTGTTTGAGAGCATATACCGAATAGCGTTATATCGTAACTCTTTCCCGTTAGGGCGAGTGACTTTCCGCTCAGACATTATGCTGTAAATCTCTTTTACCGTATTTCCCATCGTTACACAACTTGAATATCTCGGCAACGATAGGCGCGGCTTTCGGGTCTATATCTAACTTGCGTTCCGCATTTATTATATATCCAAACGGAACATTGCCGCCGTTCCATAAACCTTTTAAGGCGTTCTCTTTCATACCGCGAGTTACTTTCTCGGCAAGTTCGGCGGAATAGAATTCTGCCATTCCTTCCAAGACCGATTCAAGGAGTATGCCTTCCGAGCCTTCGGCAATCGTTTCTTTTGCCGATACAACCTTTACGCCGTTTTTGCGGAGTAGTGCTTTATAGTGTGCGCTGTCGTAACGGTTACGGGAAAAACGGTCTAACTTCCAAACGATGATACAATCAAAAGCGTGTTTATAGCTATCCTTTATCATACGCTGAAATTCGGGACGGTTATCCGTCTTTGCGGACAACGCTCTGTCTATGTAATTGCCCATAACTTGAATATCGTTATAGGTTGCGTATTCCATACACTCGCGGAGCTGACCTTCGATACTCGCTTCCGTTTGGTTATCGCTTGAATATCTTGCGTAAATGACTGCTCTCATTTGTTTTGTTCCCCCATAAGGCGTAAAAGTGTTTCCTTTAATTGTGCGTTTGCAGGAGAGTTCGGGTCAAAGCACATTTCGATTAGCTCTTGCATTTGAGTTTGGTTTTTCCATACTTTGGGTTGAAAATCGTATAGCTTGCCTTGCGGGTTGTCCGTCCTGCCGAATATATAGTCAAGCGATACGTCAAAAAAGTCGGCGTACTGCATTAACACGCCGTAGGGCGGAAACGCTTGTCCTTTTTCATAACGGAATATGGCGGGTTGTTCCACTCCTTCAAAATTAGCGGCGAGTTTGGCTTGAGAAAGTCTAACGCTTTCTCGTAAGCCTTTTAATCTTTGCGCTACTATCGTCGGTTTCTTCATATAACCACCTAAATCTTTATTTTGAATTATAATACTACATATAAAGATTATTGTCAATACGATTTAGAAATAAAATTTCACTTGAAAAAAATTCTTTGTTGTGCTATAATTTTAATGATTAAACTTCGGAGGAATACAATGGCTTACTCATTTAAGAGCGTAACGATACGCACGGACAATTCCGAGAGTGGAATGGTAAAAATCAACGAACTTTGGGCGGATATTATGACGGGCAAAATTACGCTTGACTTTATAGAAAACGGCACACCCGTAAAAGGACTGTCGCCTATATCGTCATACAGCGATTACGAAAGCGACGAGAAAGGCAAATACAACTTGTCCGTTATGTCCGTAACAGTAGATTTCTTTACAAAAATGGAAGAATTGGTCGCGCAAGGCAAGTATATCAAAATCGACGAGAGCGGCGAAACGATTGCCGACTGCGCTAACAAAGCGTGGTCGAAAGTTTGGCAACTTACCGCAAGCGGCGAACTTAAACGTGCTTTTACAATCGACTATGAAAGCACCGTACCCGCCGAATATACCAAAGACGGTAAAGCGCATTGCTATTTATACATAGCGGTGAAGTAAAAAATTATGATTGACATTAAAACTTGGATTGCGGAATTTACAAACAAAGTCGAGCAAACTTTTTCCGAACGCGTATGGTTTATAGGTTTGCAAGGCAGTTACGGCAGAGGCGAAGCAACTCAAACAAGCGATATAGACGTGGTTGTAATTCTCGACGAACTGCGTATAGACGATTTGAAAGCCTATCGGGATATGCTCGATACTTTGCAGAACAGAGAACTTGTTTGCGGTTTCATTTCGGGCAAGGACGAACTTTTGAATTGGGAAACGAGCGACCTTTTTCAATTCTATTACGATACCACACCCATTAAAGGTACGCTCGATTGCTTGCTTGAAAAGATAGATAAAAAGGCAGTAAAGCGGGCTATAAAAATCGATGCGTGCAATATTTATCACGCCTGCGTGCATAACTTCGTTCACGAAAAAAACTACGATATTCTGCGCTCGCTTTATAAATCTGCTGTATTTGTTTTACTAGCGATATGGTTTTACGAAACGGGTAAATATATCAAATCAAAGGCTGAATTGCAAAATGCAATCAATCCGCCGTCTGCCGTACTAACAAATGCACAAGAGTTAAAGAACGGTGCAAGCGTAAAGTTTGAGGAAATGTCGGAGTTGCTACTGAATTGGGCGACGGCGCTAATAAGGGGATATAACGAATGACCATAGAGCTTATAAAGGAAAACGAAATACAAGAAACTTGCGATATGGTAGCCCGCGCGTGTAAAAATTCGGTTTTTGCCGAGTTTTATCCGCAACAGCCGCAATATTTTTCTATTCCGTATGACGAAATAAAGCAAAAAGCCGAATACGGACATTTCTATGTTGTGAAAGAATGCGGCAAAATTATCGGATGCGGGTGTATCGGCGCTTATTGGGACAGTTTGACGGAAAGTTGGATAAACACTATTTTTGTTGAGCCGTCCCATCAACATAAAGGAATCGGCAAGAAAATCATAGAACATTTGGAAAGCGACGAATATGCGAAGAGAGCAAACCGCATTGAAATTCATTCGGCAATATCGGCGATACCGTTCTATCGCAAATTAGGCTACGAACATAAACACGGAGATTTGTCTTATAAGGACGGAATGTTCGACCTTGAAAAGTTTTTTAATAAATAGATTTTAACGGTTGTTCGCCACAAAATAAAAAGGAGTAAATAATGCCTTATATCAAAATCGAAAGCGGAAAACTGACCGACGAACAAAAAACGTTGCTTATAAAGCGCGTAACCGAAGTCTCTGCGGAAATTATGAATATTCCGAAAGAATTTTTTACAACAACCATTACGGAATTGCCCGATAAAAACTTCGGTATCGGCGGCAAAACCATCGATATTATCAAAGACGAGTACAAAAAATGAAAGATTGGTTTACAATAGATAAAATCGACGAAACGACTTATATTATAAGCGAATATCGCCACCCAGAAGAAACACACTGCTATCTTTTAATCGGCAGCGAGCGTTGTCTTTTGATTGATACGGGACTTGGGATATGTAATATTTACGAGCAAGTCCGTAAGCTGACGAACAAACCCGTTACCGCCGTTGCAACGCATATTCATTGGGATCATATAGGCGGTCATAAATATTTCCCCGATTTTTACGCCCATAAAGCTGAGTTGGATTGGCTGAAAGGCAAATTTCCGTTGACGACACAAACCATCCGCGATATGGTAATAGACCGTTGCGATTTGCCCGAAGGCTTTGACGTAAGCAAGTACGAGATGTTTCAGGGAACACCAACGAAGGTGTTAAACGGCGGCGAAATAATTGATTTGGGCAATAGAAAAATCGAAGTCTTACATACCGCAGGGCATTCGCCGGGACACCTTTGCTTTTGGGAGCGAGAGCGCGGCTACATATTTACGGGCGACTTGATTTATAAAGATACGTTGTTTGCTTATTATCCGTCCACCGACCCCGAAGCGTATTTACAGTCGCTTGAAAAAATAGCAGCGTTACCGTCAAAAAGACTTTTCCCCGCTCATCACTCACTTGATATACAGCCCGAAATTGCAATAAGAATGAGAGATGCGTTTCGAGAATTGAAAGCGCAAGACAAACTGCATCACGGCGCAGGGACATTCGATTACGGCGATTGGGCGGTGTGGTTATAAAAATTATAACGGAGTTGAAATATGGAACAGTTGATATTCAGTTTACCCGATTTTGCAAACGGTGATACGTTTCCTATCGACCACACAGGCAGAGGGAAAGATTTGTCGCCCGAAATTGTAATTGAAAATCTTTCCGATAACGCCAAAACACTTGCGGTTACTTTGGAAGATATAAGCCACCCGATAAAAAACTTTACGCATTGGATTATTTGGAATATTCCGGCAACAAGCAAAATCGAACAGGCAATCCCGAAAGGAAAATACATTTCGAATATAGGCGCAACACAAGGTATAGCATACGGTATGCACAGATACGCCGGTCCGAAACCGCCGCACGGTAAAACGCATAAATATCGCATAACGGTTTATGCGTTAGATTGTTCGATAGACTTATCTGCGATTAAACGGAAAAAAGCACTTTCTCAAAAAAGCCGAAAATCATATTTTGCAAAAAGGTTCTCTTGAATATAAGTTTGAGTAAACCAAAAGCCGAAAGATCTGTTGACCTTTCGGCTTTTTATTATTCTTGGTTTAACAATTCTTTTATTTGTTCTTCCGTGTACGGACTGACATAATCGGGCAAGCATAAATGCGTTTGGCTCCAAATCATCATTTGCGTAAGTACAGGCACAAAACTTTTACCGAGTTCCGTCAAAGTATATTCTACTTTCGGCGGAATTTCTTTATAAATTTCGCGGTGTATAAAACCGTCGTCCTCTAATTCGCGTAACTGTTTTGTTAACGTCGATTGAGTTATACCTTCCATTCGGCGCAACAATTCCCCGAAGCGTTGTACTTTATAAAACGCAATGTACCAAAGAATTAAGAATTTCCATTTACCGCTTAAAACGGCTTGCAACGTATTCATAGGAACACACCGCGCCATAACTTCTCTTTTCCTAAATTTGTTGTCTGTCATAATAACTCCTTTTTATCATTATAGCGCATTGAAAAAAGCAAGTCAAATATAATAGTATCCTTTTTGATAGTACTACTAAATAAAGACAGTACTTGTATTTCTATACTATTATGATTTATAATATAGAAAAACAAAAGGACGGTATTTATTTATGCACTACACGGGAACGGTTTGGCGCCCGCCATACGAGGCTTGGTCGACTTTATTACAAGTAACTGCGGGCTGTACGCACCATAAATGTAAATTCTGCACGTTATACGAGGACATTCCTTTCAAATTCAAGATGTCTCCCATGGACGAGATAGAGGACGATTTGAAAGAATTGAATCATTTTACGCCCGATGTAACGAGAATGTTTTTAGTCGGTGCAAACCCGTTTGTATTATCGACGGAAAAACTGCGGCAAATAGCATATTTATCTAAACAATATCTCAACCGATTAAAAACTATCGGCTGTTTTGCGCGTATAACCGATATAGCGCCGAAAAGCGTTGACGAATTAAAACAGTTGCGTATTTGCGGTTATAACGGTATTACAATCGGCGTTGAAACGGGCGATGACGAAGCGCTGTCTTTTATGAATAAGGGCTATTCTTCTGCCGACATTTTAGAACAATGCCGCAAACTTGACGAGGTCGGGCTGGAATATAACTTTTTCTATCTTACGGGTATTTACGGTAAAGGTAAAAGCAAAAAAGGCGTTGAAAATACGTTAAAAGTATTTAATCGATTAAACCCGAAAATCGTCGGCGCGTCTATGCTTACGATTTATACCGCGTCGGAATTGTACGGCGAAATTCAAAACGGAAATTGGACGGAAGAAAGCGAAACGGAAAAATACGAGGAGTTGAAAATGCTTGTAAACGGTTTAGATATTAAAACGCATTTTGCAGCTCTCGGTGCGTCTAATGCCGTACAATTACACGGTAACTTACCAACCGAAAAAAACGAATTAATTGCCATAATTGACGAGATTTTGAGCCGTTTTGGGGAAAGCGAATTGAAACGGTATAGGAAAAATTTGAAACACCTTTAATATGCCTTTCGACAAAAGTTTTCATAAAAAGTGTTTCACTGTCCGTTTATGGGAAGTGAACATATTACAACGGTATGTATTCTATGATATAATACATACTGTACCGCGATAGAGTGATAAGCGGTATTGTACCCTTTTCGGATAGAAGTTCTGTGGTGGACGTTAAAGAGTTAGTCCATAGAAAGCAGAAGGTTTTGGGCGTTATGACCGCCCGCGCCTTAGCTTACGGATAGAGCGTAGGTTTTATAGTGTTACGCAAAATTCGTATGCCGTGATAGGCTTTTATAAGTGTACAATTTTTTCGGTTAAGGAGTGTCTTTTGAGCTAAAACATTACTAACAATTCCATAAAATGGCTAACCACCATAGAGCAATTTAATGTTGCTAAATACGGTTAGAGGTCGGTGATACGTAAAGCGTTCAGCGGCTTTTTTATGTTCTTTTTTCGGTATCTATCCCGCTTTTTCTTGCGTGGACGAAGATATAAAAACTAACAATTCGGAGGTAAATCTATGACAATAAGACCGCCTTAATACGGCAATCAAACGGTAAGCATAGTTCTATCGTTCTGTGGACAAAAGCTCCGCAGGACGAACGAAACTTATGAAGCGAAGCGAAATAAGTGTAGTGAGCTACACTTTAAATACGGATTTAAAATTTTATTATCGGAGGACGAAACTATTTATATCATTTACAACTTAAAGAAACTGAAAAAGAACGCCGTTACAGACGTCGAAGAAGAAAACGAACGCGACGAATATTATCAAGCGACCAACCCGCAAATAGACAGTTCGCGGACAAAGGACAACTACCACATTGTTATTCCGTCGGGCAGGTATATGGACGTTATTCAAGAACGCATAAACGGACTGCATTTGAAACGCAAGGTGCGCTCGGATGCTGTTTATCTTGTGTCGTTTGTTCTTGGTGCAAGTCCCGAATTTTTTAAGGTGTCCACGAAGGAAAAACAGTATGCTTTCTTTCGGGATTGCGTCAAGTTTTTTCAAAGCAAGTACGGCGAAGAAAACGTGCTGTCGGCTATCGTGCATATGGACGAAACTAACCCTCATATGCACTTAAACCTTATCCCTATTACCAACGGTAAGTTATGTGCAAAAGACTTGTTCGACGGAAAGCTCGCCGCACTCCAAACGGAGTTTTGGAAAGAAGTCGGAGAAAAATACGGACTTGACAGAGGCAAGCCGAACAGTCAAGCCGAACACTTGGATACGGCGGAATATAAGGCGAAAAAGATTGTAGAAGCTGCCGAGCAAAAACGCGCCGAAGCGGAAGAATATTCGGAAGCGTTACAGCAAGCCGAACAAGGAGAAATTGCCCACAGCAAAAGCGGAATGCGAAAACAAATCGTAGCCGTAACCGCAGATAACGCCGACCTTAAAAAGCGGTTAGACAAGGTAATGCAGGAAACGCTTGACATTGACAAAGAGAACAAAGAACTCAAAGCGTACAAAGTCAGAGCGGCAAAAGCTCTTGAACTGCTTGCAAAGTTAGAGCGTGAAAACCCGTCGGCTTACAATGCGCTGTTTGAAAGCCAACAAAAACCGCCCACACCTTCATCAAAGAATTGGTGGTCGAAGTAAAATTTATAGGAGGAAAACGTATCGAGTAAACTATGCCGACAAAGAAACAACAACCCAAGACCGATTTTGATATTCCCGAATATCAGCTTGAATCTCTTGCGAGAGTATTGTTGCCGATTTTGCAGGAATATCTATCGTCCGAGCAAGGACAAAAAGACTACGCCGAATGGCAACAATCACAACTGAATAAACAATCGAATAATAAAGAGTCCCGATAAATAGTATAGGGATAGCCGTTGAAAGATACGGAATAAGGAAAACCGCCGAAGTTGAGCGGTATATAAATGAAAGATATAACCCTAATCAAGTTAGGTAGCCGTACATAAAGGTATAAACGGCAAACGCCGATAGAGCCACAAACTCTATCGGCGTTTTTCTATGCTTGGAAGTTTTCAAATTCTTCCATAAAACAAAATAGCCCGAACGTTCTTTTTACGGTAAAGAAGTTCAAGCTATTAAGACTTGGTGCGGTCGACAGGACTTGAACCTGCATGGTCGCCCACAAGATCCTTAGTCTTGCGTGTCTGCCAATTCCACCACGACCGCTTAGCTTGACTATTATACTAAAAATGGGGAAAGTTTGTCAAACGTTTTAAAGTAAGTTTAAGAATATATTTGTAAAATTAGATTTGTGTTGACAAAATATTTAAATTAAGTTATTATATTTACGGTTACGAATTGCGTGAGTGCGGTAGCTAAAACGGTATGTGAGGTTTTGTATGACTGACCTAAATAACTACGAATGGAAAGTGACTGCGGCAGGACGGGTAAATCTTATAGGCGAGCATATCGACTATTGCGGCGGTAAAGTTTTTCCTGCGGCTCTCGGCATGCGCAACACGGTTTACGTTAGGGCGAACGGCACTGACAAAATAAATTTGAGTTGGACAACGCTTTCGGATAAGGTGACGCTCGAGCTTGATAAACTTGAAACTTATCGCTCGCTTAAATACGGCAACTATCAGGCGGGTAGCGCGCTAATGTGGCAAAAGGCGGGGCATAAACTTGTGGGGTGCGATATGGTTCAAGATTGCACTGTGCCTTTCGGAAGCGGGCTTAGTTCAAGCGCTGCAATAGAGGTTTCTACGATTGCGGCTCTCGCCGCTGTGGCGGGCGAAAAAGCGGAGCCTGTGGAGGTTGCAAAAACGGCTCAACGCGCTGAACGCGAATATGCGGGCGTTAATTGCGGCATAATGGACCAATACGCGTCGGCGTGCGGAAAGGCGGGGCACGCAATGCTCCTTGACTGCAACACTCTGAGTTGCGAATATGTGCCTGTTAAAACGGGCGATTGTTCGCTTGTGATTATAAATTGCAACAAGCCGCACAGCCTTATGGAAAGCAAGTACAACGAGAGAAGAGACGAAACAGATAAGGCTCTCGCCATATTGAGAGAGCCTGCTAAAATTAGTTGCCTTGCCGAACTCGATTTGCGCGCTTTCGAAAAATATTGCGGCTTGTTGCCCGAGAAAATTCGTTTGCGCGTGAAGCACGTCGTTGAAGAATGCGAACGCGTTCGTCTTGCCGCCGTAGCGATGAAAACGGGCGACATGCCCGCGCTCGGCGCTCTTTTAAACGCTTCGCACGCGTCGTTGCGCGACTTATACGAAGTTACAGGGAAAGAACTCGACGCTCTCGCGGAAGCCGCGCAAAGCCATTCCGCATGTTTCGGCTCGCGCATGACTGGCGGCGGTTTTGGCGGTTGTACCGTTTCGATTGTGCAAACTCGCGCTTTAAGCGAGTTTACAAAGCATGTCGGCGAACGCTATAAAAAAGCTACCGGATACGAACCGTCGTTTTATCAAACGGAAATATCCGACGGAATAACGGTAGAGAAAATATAAGACGGGAGGAGCTGAATATTATGAAAATTTTGGTGACAGGCGGCGCAGGTTACATAGGTTCGCACACATGCGTGGAGTTGCTTGCGGCGGGGCACGAACCCGTTGTTATTGATAATTTTGTAAATTCATCGGAAGAGAGCGTTAAGCGCGCCGAAAAAATTTCGGGTAAAAAAATACCGCTTTATTGCGGCGACGTGCGCGACGGCGAATTGCTCGAACGTATTTTTAACGAAAATAAAATAGAATGGGTTATTCATTTTGCGGGGCTTAAAGCCGTAGGCGAATCGTGCGCAAAACCGATTGAATATTACGACAACAATTTGGGCGGAACAATGTCTCTTTTAAACGCTATGCGAGCGCACGGCTGCAAGAAAATCGTGTTTTCTTCGTCGGCTACTGTATACGGCACGCCCGAAAAATTGCCGCTCGACGAAACGTGCAGAGTAGGCGACACAACCAACCCTTACGGAACGTCGAAATTTTTTCAGGAAATTATGCTGTCGGACGTTTGCAAAGCCGACGGAGAATGGAGCGTTGTGTTGTTGCGGTATTTTAACCCCGTAGGCGCGCACGAGAGCGGGCTTATAGGCGAGGACCCTAAGGGAATACCTAATAACCTTACGCCGTATATCGCAAAAGTTGCGGTCGGAGAGCTTAAAGAAGTCGGAGTGTTCGGAAACGATTATTCCACGCCCGACGGCACCGGAGTGCGCGATTATATTCACGTTGTGGACCTTGCCAAAGGGCACGTTGCCGCCGTAAATAAAATAAAGACGGCGGGCGTGCACGTTTATAATCTCGGCACGGGGGTAGGGTACAGCGTGCTCGATATGATTCGCGCGTTTGAAAAAGCGTGCGGTCATGCCGTGCCTTATGCCGTTAAACCGCGAAGAGCGGGCGACATAGCCGCTTGCTATGCCGACGCGTCGAAAGCGAAACGCGAACTCGGTTGGGAAGCGAAACTCGGCATAAACGAAATGTGCGAGTCGCTATGGAATTGGCAGAGTAAAAATCCGAACGGATACCGTAGTTGAGAAGAACTGTTTAAGTTCGTTCCCGTAGCTTAATCGTTTAACGTAATAACGGTTTCGGTTTTGGTTTTTTTCAAATATATATGTTTAATTGTAGCTATAATTAAAAGTAGGTCGGCGGCGAGCCATGCGCAAGGGTCGGCAAGGCTAAGGCAGAAAAATGATAGCGTTGAGGCGGTGCAAGTTATTGCGCCGCCGTTTACAAGTTGCGGCAATATTAAACAAACGCCTATTCTGCCAACAAGTTCGGCTATTCCCGCAAAGAACGGAAAGAGCGGTTTTCCCAGACCTTGAACGGCATTTCTCAATAAAAAAATCATACCTACAAAGAATAGAGTGGGGAGAGCGGCGTATAGGTATGTGTTGCCGTACCGTATGCTTTCCGCAGTGATTTTGTCGCTTGCCAAAAAAAGATGCTGATATGCGCCGTTGACTGAAAGCAGTAGCCCTAATGCCAAGTCGAAAACCGCTATAATAAGCATCATAATTATAGCTTGAGTTGTTCCGCGCTTTATTCGTTCGTATTTTCCCGCGCCGTTGTTTTGCCCGCAAAACGAAAGCATAGCCGTTCCGAGCGCGTTCATGGGAGTCATAAAAATGTTGTCTAATTTGCATGCCGCGCTGTAGCCTATTTGAGCGGGCGTTCCCGCAACCATGACGCCTTCGGCTGTTTTATCGAACGATATAACTCCGTTAGACATTGTGAGTATGCCGAACGCGAGCACCGAAAACTGCAATCCGAGAGGAACGCCTTGCCAAAGCATTGCGCCCGCTTTGCGAAAAGTGATTGCCTTAAAGTCGCTTGCCCGCAGTCTTAATTCTTTATAGCGCGCAAATGTGAATATTATGCAACCGAGAGCCGACAACAGTTGCGACAGCACTGTGGCAAGCGCGGCGCCCGCCACGCCCCAGCGAAACGCAAGTATGAACAACAAGTCGAGCCCTATGTTCAAAACGGTGGAAATCGCCAAAAACACAAGCGGAGTAAAGGAGTCGCCTACGCTGCGTAGCACGCAGCAAATCGCGTTATAAAAAAATTGCCCTGCCATGCCGCCGCATATTATGGCGATATATGTGTACGCGGCTTTATAAACCTCGTTGTTTACCTCGTTGTCGCTCGGCGTTACCCCTAAAAGCGCGAGAAGCGGTTTTATACAAACGAGGCTAAGCCCCGAAACAGCCGCCGCTATTATTATGCTGAGCACGATTTGCGTAGCAAACGCTTGCCTTGCTCCTTCGGCGTCGTTGCGGCCTATGCGGTTGGCAATTATTACGCTCATGCCCGCAGTGCAACCGAACGCGAATTGCAAAAAAAATAAACGAGATGGAGTTGGTGTCGTTTACTCCCGCAACTTCGCTTGCGCTAAGCGTATATCCGCATATAGCGGCGTCGGCAACGCTGTAGAAATTTTGCAAAAGATAAGACACAAAAATGGGAACGCAAAACCTTAGTAGCGTTTTCCAAATAGTGCCTTGAGTTAAATCGGTTTGCGCGAAAAAGCCTTTGAATTTCCGAAAGGCGGATTTTGTCATAAGTTAAAGTCCTCAAATTAGGAAATAGAGGAAAGGGCTTGGAAATGATAAAGGCGTTTTAATTGAATTCGAACACTTTTTCAAGAAGAGGTTGCGCGCCCGTTACGGGGTCGGATTCCATAATCATAACGTCGCGCATATATTCGTTCCAACGTGCCACAACGGGGGAATCGGCTTGGGTTTTTGCGGCGAACTCTATTCCTTTTTCGCACTCGTAATAGCCGAAAACTTCGTTGCCGCACAGCCATATCGAGTAATTCCGTATGCCCGCTTGCGAAAGTACGTCTTTCATTTCTTGCCAAATTTCGTTATGTCTGCGAACGTATTCGTCGCGCTTGCCACTTAGCAAACTCGCTTTCCACGCATATTTTTCCATTTTTCATACCTCTTTGCAGTTATGCTTTTTGTCGTGCTCGACTATTGTTTTTTCAGCTCGTCGAGCGCTTTTTCCACGTTGTCGGCAAGCTTTTTAAGAGCGCCGTTTTCAAAAGGCGACGATAGCCCCGCATTTGTGATAAGACGGGGGAATTCTTCGGTAGCGCCGGAACGGACGAACCCGAGATACGAATTAAAAGCTTTGCCGTAGTCTTCGCGGCTTTTTAAATAGAATTGAAGCGCTACGCTTTGAGCAAGACAGTAGTCTATATAGTAGAACGGCGTTTCGTATATGTGCATCTGATATTGCCAACGGGTACCGTTTTCAAGGTAGGGAATACCGCTTGCGGTAAGAAACGGTCTGAACTCGGCTTCGAGTTCGTTCCAAAGCTTATTGCGCTCTGCGGGCGTCATTTCGGGCTTGGAATAAACTATTTCTTGAAAGTAGTCTACGATGGTGCCGTAAGGAATAAAGTTTACGGCTTCGAAAAGATGAGCGTATTTGTAATCTTGCGCGCGATTTCCGAAAAACTTGTTCATGTATTTGTAGCATAAAAATTCCATGCTCATGGAGTGCGTTTCGGCAGTTTCCATTCCCAGCCCCAAGTCGGGGTCGTGGTTGAGTTTAAACGACATATAGGCGGCGAAAGCGTGTCCCGCTTCGTGGGTTAAAACGTCAACGTCGCCGCTTGTGCCGTTGAAGTTCGCAAGTATGAACGGCTGTTTGAAATCTATAAACGAATCCATATAGCCGCCGCCCCATTTGCCTTCGCGGGGAAACACGTCGAACGCTTCCGTTTCGAGCATCATATCAAAAAATTCGCCGGTGTCTTTGCCCATGTCGCGGTACATTTCTTTTCCCGCCTCGAACATTGCTTGCGCGTCTATTGACGGAGTGGGGTTTCCGTCGAGAAAATAAGTGTCGTTATCGTACAACATGAATTTTTCTATGCCGAGCGATTTTTGCAATTCTTTTTTAAGTTTCGTAACTGCGGGCACAACGTCGCGGCGCACGTTTTCGCGGAAAGCGCGAATCATGTCGCGGTTATAAGAAATGCGCCCCAAAAGATTGTCGCCGAGTTGCACGAAATTTTCATAGCCGAGCACTTGCGCCGTTTTTGTGCGGACTTTAACCAAGCGGTCGAAAATGTCGTCGAGCTTGTCTCCTATTGAAGAGAGCGTTTTGCCGAGCGCTTGATAAGCTTTTTCGCGCACTTCGCGTTTTTGTGCCGACATGTGCTTTTTTAATGCGGAAAGAGGCATTTTTTCGCCGTCGAACTCGAAAAGCGTTTCCGCCATAAGTTTTGTGTATTCGGTTACGATTTTGTTTTCTTCCACTTTAAACGGAATAGCTTCGTCGCTTGCGCATTTCACGCTTAGCGCGTATTGCTTAATAATTAAGGGGTGAACGAATTTTTCCGCTTCTTTAAGGTGCGGACTGTTTAAAAACGCTTTTTGAAATTTAACGAACTCGGCGCTTATTTTGGGTAACGCTTCGTCGTAGTAATCTTTTTCACCCGAATAGAATTCGTCGCGCGTGTTAAGCGTAAAGCGGGTGTAAGAGAGCGAAAACATTGTGTGGCAATGAAATATGCTTTTTAAGCATTCGCTTCTCAGAGCCGCAAGTTCTTCGCCGCTTTTCGCGTTTGTCGCTTTTTCGGCGCAATTTCGTATTACCGAAATCACGTCTTCGCATTTTACTCTTTCATAAGGAAGTTCGCTTACTTTTCGCATGGCAGTTCTCCGAATTTTTTTATAGACTTATTATACTCTTATGCGCGCCGATAGTCAAGCGCGAAACTTCGTTTACGGCGCGGAAAACCGAATAAGTAACAGAGTTAAAAACTATACTAACCGCATGAGAAAAATATTTTGTGCCGTCGTCGCGGCTTTTTTGTGCTGTTGCGGCTTTTCGTATGCTCCTTCGGGAGGCAACGCGAGGAACGTTCCCGTTATAATGTATCATTCGGTGTGCAAAACAAACGTCGGCGAATTTGTGATTTCTCCCGATTCGCTTCGCGCCGATTTCGAATATCTTAAAAAGAACGGCTACACTTCGGTGTGGGTGCGCGACATAATAGCTTTTTGCGAGGGAAAAGGGGATTTGCCGCCTAAGCCCGTTGTGTTGTCGTTCGACGACGGTTTTTACAACAATGCTTTCTATGCCGAAAAAATAGCGGCGGAATGCGGAATGAAAATAACTATGAGCATTGTCGGTTCGTATGTGCAAAGTGAAGAGGGGCAGAAAAAGCGCAGCCCCGTATATTCGTATTTGAACGCAGCCGATTTGGCTCGGCTTTACGGCGGCGGGCGGGTGGAATTTTGCAATCACACTTACGATATGCACAAATCGTCTCCGCGAAAAGGATTGCGCAGAAAACGCGGCGAAACGTATTCCGACTATGAGCGCGCGATAAAGTCGGACAGCGAAAAATGCCGCGCTTTGGTGCAAAGCGCGTGCGGATACAGAATGAACGTTTTCGCGTATCCGTTCGGGTGTTACAGTAAGGAAACGCAAAAAATACTTTCGGATATGGGTTACAAAGCGATACTGACGTGTAAAGGCGGCATAAACGTGTTTAAAAAAGGAAGTTCCGACGGATTATACGATATAATGCGATATAACCGACACGGAAAAGCCGACACGAAAGAGTTTTTTAAAAAGATAAAGGTATTGTAAAATTATTTCAGTTTCGGGTTCTGCGCAAATAGCTATTGCGCTCGTGATTTTTATCTTATAGGGGGATGTTCATTTTTTCATGAATTCGATTTTTTGCCCGTATTTTTTCTTGTAATTTTCTATACAAGCGCTTATTATTTTAAGCGCCGCCGCACGGTCGGCAACTTCGTCTACTGCCGTTTGCTTGTTTTCGAGTTGTTTATACACCGAAAAGAAATGGCGCATTTCTTCGAATATATGAGCGGGCAGTTCGGTTATGTCTTTATAATTGTTGTAGGTGGGGTCGCTGTACGGTATGGCAATAATTTTTTCGTCGCTTGCTCCGTTATCGAGCATAGTTATAACGCCTACGGGATAGCACCTTACCATACTTAACGGTTCCAAACTTTCGCTACACAGCACGAGCACGTCGAGCGGGTCTCCGTCGTCGGAAAGAGTGCGGGGAATGAGTCCGTAGTTTGCGGGGTAGTGAGTCGAGGTGTAAAGAATACGGTCGAGAATCAAAAGCCCCGTTTCTTTGTCGAGCTCGTATTTTTGCTTGTAACCTTTGGGAATTTCTATAACTCCTATAAAATCTTCGGGGGATATTCTTTTTGGGTTGATGTCGTGCCAAATGTTCATATATGTAACTCCTTATAAAAATATAATTTTGTTTGTTTGCGCATTCTATCGTAGGGAGGTAAAACTATGCCTGAAAAGACCGAAAATATTTTGAAGTGTCCCGAATGCGACCCTTTCGGAAGTTATACGGGAGTGGTTACCGACGAATACGGCAACCCTGTTTTCGAGGAGCCCGTTCAAGATGCCGACGATTTGTAATTCGCGGCTCACATGAGAGGGGCGAACAGCCGCAATACCGAGCGCGCAAGCTTCGTTAAAGCGGTTACGTCGGAAGCTTCTTCGTAGGTGATTTGCTTGCATTTGTCGAGCGTGTCGAGGTAATCTTTTTTCACGTCGGCTATTGCGGGCACGCCGTACATAAAGGCGCCGCACTCGTAATGCAGATAAAAAGAGCGGTAATCGAGGTTGCACGTTCCAACAAAAGCTATGCTGTCGTCGCAAACGGCGCTTTTGGCGTGAACAAAACCGGGCAAATATTCGTATATTTTAACGCCCGCTTTCAGTAAAACGGGGTAAAACGAACGCGACATTATAAACACGATTTTTTTGTCGGGTATGTGCGGCATGGTTATTCTTACGTCTACGCCGCTTTCGGCGGCAAGGCAAAGAGCGGTAACGAACTCATTGTCGGGCACAAGGTAAGGGGTGTTTAAGTAAACGTATTTGTCGGCGTTGTGAATAATAGTCATTAGCCCTTTTTCTATGGGCTGAACGTTTTTCGCGGGGTCTGACGAAACGGGCTGAACAAAGCCTTCGCAGGTTTTAGCGGAAAGCTGCGGCAAAAATTCGTCGGCGGGAGAATTTTCTTTTTCGAGGAATTGCCAAAAGTGCAAGAACATTATTGTAAACGATTGAGCCGCTTCGCCGTCTAATTTTATGGCGGTGTCTTTCCAATGCCCGAATTTGTCTATTTCGTTTATATATTCGTCGGCGAGGTTTGCGCCGCCCGTGTAGGCAACGGAGCCGTCTATAACCGTTATTTTGCGGTGCGTGCGGTTGTTCATGCGGATATTGAAAGTGGGTTTTATTTTGTTGAAAACGTGCGTTTTAACTCCCATCGCGTTCAGTTTTTTGGCGTAGCCTGCGGGAAGAGTAAACAGGCAACCCATATCGTCGTATATCAGACGCACGTCAACTCCTGCGGCGGCTTTGGCGCAAAGAATATCGAGTATGCCGTTCCAACATTTGCCGCGCTCAATAATAAAATATTCCATAAATATATAGCGTTCGGCTTTTTCGAGGTCGGCTTTCAACGCGTCTACGAATTTTTCGCCGAGCGGATAATAAGTTACGTCGGTTGCTCCGTAAAGAGGCTCGCCGCTTTGCGCGAACAACAGTTCGCTAAGTTTTCGCGCGTCGTCCGTTAAAAGAGGCAAGTTGCTTTTTGTGCGTTCTCTCGCGTCCGAATAATATTCTCGGCTCTTTTTTTCGCTTTCTTCGAAACGTTTGCGAGCCTGCCGTTTTAGCCTTGCGGTTCTGCCGAAGCTTATATACATCATGCCGCCGAAAAGCGGCACCAAAAGCAAAGGAATGACCCACGCGAGTTTATAGCCCGGATTAGCTTCTTTTCCGAGAATAAAAAGGCATACGAAAACGCTAAGTAAACTGAACGCGGCGTATACCCACGCCGAAATAGACGTGAGAACAAGCAAAAGCACTACTGTGAAGGCAATTTGCAGTAAAAAGAAGAAAGCGGTAACCGCTATTTTGTTCGTAAGTATTTTGAAAAGTTTTTTCATTGAGATAATTATAACATTCAAATTCCGCAAAAGCAAGCTTTTGCGAAAAAACTCGGCAGCTTAATTTTTTTTAAGGAACAATTTTCCAATATTAAATAGTTTTTCTAAATTGTTGCATAATTTGACGCGATTTGTTATAATAGCGGTATGAACAGAAACAGAGTAAGGCGTGTTCTCGCAATTATAGCGCTTGTGTTTATGGTTATCGCGTCGGTTACGTTGGTGATTGTGTTTATCAATCCTAATTATTTGCACGGCGCGTTCGGATATATGGCGCTTATATCTTTTTTGCTTGGCGTCGGTTTTTTCGTTATAGTTAAATTCGTGCTGAAAGAAGCGGACGCGACGCCCGAATATTTGCCCTCGTCGGACAATGACGACGAGAGCGACGACGGAGCGGAAGCCGCCGACAATACCGAAGAGCAACATAACGACGATAGGCGAGAGAAAAGCGAATCGGAAAACAGTTCTTCCGATTGAGCTATCTTCGTTTTGCTTTACGTTTGCGTTCGTTCGGTTTAAAACGGCAAAATATTGCAACCACAACCGAAATAGACGCGATTATAACGTACAGCGCGGAATAAGGCACGAACCTTGCCCAAAGCAGGAGCACGATAGACGAAAAAAGAAACTTGCGGGCGTTTTCTTTTTTCAGAGCGCCTGCGGCAAGTGCTCCGAATTTGCGTTTTTGCGGTTCGAGTTTCATTGTTTCGGTTGGCGCGCAGCCGAGCCGCTCGAAAAAGTCGTATACTTTTTCGAAATCCCAAATTTCGGCTGTCGGCTCCGCCAAAAGTCTCGCTGTTTCGGCGGCGTCGGATTCCGCTCCGTATGCCGAAAGTATAACGAGTTTGCGCGCGCCGAGTTTCGCGGCGGCGGAATAACGTTCGGCAAGAGTTGCGGCGCCTATTTTTTCGGGAACAAGCCTTACTGCGAACGCCGTTTTGCCGGCTAAAACGAATCCGTTTTTCTCCGAAGGAATAGCTCGGTTGGAGATAGCCCGCACGGTAAACGCCTGAGCGTATTCGGGCGGCGAAAACAAAAACTTGTTCATAAGTTCGCGGAGTTTTCGCTTTTTAACCGACGGAGCCTTTCGCCTTTCGGCAAGCCGACCTGTGAAAAATGTGAGGGCTACTGCCGCAGTTAGCGACGAAAGAAGTATTGCCGACGTCTTGCGCGTAAAATATCCCGCTATAACCGAGCAGAGTAAAAACAGCGCCGCTGCGGTTAACAAAGTGTCTATAACTGTTGAAAACTTTTTCATAACGTAATTATCGACAGCGCGGGCGGGTTTCAAACTAAGGAAAAGGTTTAAGAAAATGAGAACGGTAATTCTCGACTCAAAAGAAGAAAATATTGTTAGATGCGCCGAACATATTGCAAACGGCGGCGTTGTGGCGTTTCCTACCGAAACGGTTTACGGGCTTGGCGCCGACGCTTTTAATCCCGACGCGGTTAGAGAAATTTTCCGCGTTAAAGGACGCCCGTCCGACAATCCGCTTATAGTTCACGTCCATTCTGTTCGCGGGGTGCGCGAGGTTGCCGAAATTGTTCCGCCTCTTGCCGAAAAGCTAATGTCGGAGTTTATGCCGGGCGCTCTTACGCTTGTGCTCAAAAAAAAGAAAGATTTGCCCGATTGCGTTACCGCCGGGCTAAATACCGTAGGCGTGCGTATGCCGAGCAATCCCGTATGCCGCGAGTTTTTGCGGGCGTGCAACGTTCCCGTATGCGCTCCGAGCGCTAATACGAGCACAAAGCCGTCGCCTACATGCGCGCGGCATGTGTACGATGATTTATACGGTAAAATACCGTTTATTCTCGACGGCGGCGAGTGCGAAATAGGACTCGAATCAACTATTCTCGACGTTAGCGGCGCGTCTCCGCGTTTGCTCAGAGCGGGCGGAATATCGTTACAAGCGCTCGAAAAAGCGTGCGGTCGCAATATAGAAGTTGTCGGGGGGAGCACTGTGGCGCTATGTCCCGGCATGAAATACAAACATTATTCGCCCAAAGCGGAGGTGTTGTTTTCGGCATATTACGGCGGCATGAGCGAACGGATTGACGAAGTGTACGACACTCTTGTTTTGTCGGGAAAGCGCCCCGTTATTTTATGCGCGGATTTTAACGCGAAAAAATACGGAGAACGGAAAAAATACGAAATGGGAGCCGATTACGAAGCTTACGCCCGTTCGCTGTTCGCCTCTTTGCGTAGAGCCGATGCCGACGGTTACGACACCGTTCTTGCCGAAGGCGTGCCGAGCGACGGAATAGGCGCCGCGATTATCAATCGTTTGGTAAAGTCGAGCGGCGGTAAAATAATTTGATTTGAAGCGGAGGAGGTTTTGTTACAGCTATGGCAAAAAAGCGAGTAGAAAGCAAACCTAAGAAAAAAATAGTCTTCGTATGCACGGGCAACACTTGCCGCAGTCCTATGGCGGAATTTCTTTTTCGATATATTTTGAGCAAAAAGCGCAAACTTTCTTTATACGACGTTTCGAGCGCGGGGCTATCGGCAGACGAGGGCTCGCCGATAACCGAGAACGCGGCGCTCGCTCTTAAAAAGCTCGGAGTTTCAGTTAGAAAAAAACATTTTTCAAAGCAGCTTACCGAAAAAGCGGCGCAAGAAGCCGACTTAATAGTTTGCATGACGGCGGCGCATGCTTCGGCGCTTAGGCAATTCGGCGCAAAGGTTAAATCGGTGGGCGAACTTACGGGCGGACCCGACGTGCCCGACCCCTACGGCGGCGATTTAAACGTTTATATTAAAACCGCCGAATATCTTATGTATGCGTGCGAAGACGTTTTTGCCGCCGCGCAAGCTTTAAGCGATTGCGAATAGTTTGCAAGCCGTTTTAAAATTTCACATAAAAGGGTTGCTAAAATCTTGCAAAAACGCGTTCGATATGATACAATTTAATTGTACGCAGAGATAATAAAGGAGTATGCTTAAACGTATGATAGCCATAGGATGCGACCACGCGGCACTCGAACTTAAAAAAGAAATTGTTACCCGTTTGGAATCGCGCGGAGTTAAAATCAAAGATTACGGCTGTTATACGAGCGAGGCTGTGGATTATCCCGTGTATGCGCGCAAAGTGGCGGAAGCTGTGGCAAGCGGCGAATGCGAGAAAGGCATACTTATTTGCGGCACGGGAATAGGAATGAGTATTGCCGCGAACAAAGTGAAAGGTATTCGTTGCGCGCTTTGCGGCGACACTTTTTCGGCAAGAGCAACGCGGCAACACAACGACGCGAACATTCTCGCTCTCGGCGAACGGGTTGTGGGCAAAGGGCTTGCGCTCGACATAGTTGACGTGTTTTTGAACACCGAGTTTTCAGGCGAAGAGCGGCATGTGCGCAGAATAGGATTGATAGAACGGCAAAACGAAAAATAAGCTTTGTTTATGGGCAGGGGTGTTTAACCGAAAATGATAGAAGAAGTTTTAAACGAAATAAATGCCGCCGAAGAAAGAGCGGCGCAAATTCTTGCCGAAGCGAGACAGTCGGCAAGAGATATAGCGCTTTCGATAGTTTCGGAGTCGGAAGCGGTGCGCGCGGAGTTCTCGGAAGAAACGAAGCGACTTGTTAAACAAATTACGGATACCGCGCAAGCGGATGCGGTAAAAGCAGCCGCCGCTTCGGCGAAAGAAGCGGAACTTGCCGCGCAAGCTCTTGTGAGAAACGCTGAAAAAAACGTTCGCTCGGTAGGCGAATGGCTTGCCGAACAGCTTATTAAAGGAAAGGCGTAGGCGGGATATGGCTATTGCTAAAATGAGCCGATTGCGCCTTGTGGGGCTTAAATCGGACAAAAACAGAATAATGAACGAGCTTGTGCGAAGCGGTTCGTTCGAAGCTACTTCGGCTACGGTAAACGGAGAAACGCCATCGGAGCGCACTCATCTTGACAGAGTTCTTGCGCGTCAAGCGAAAGTTTCGTTCGCCGTGAATTATTTAACTTCTTGCGCCGACGAATATCTTGCTTTGAAAAAAGCGAACGACGCCGCAGTTAAAAAGGGGAAAGCCGAGCCTATCGCGTCGGCGTCGGTAGAAAAGAAAAAGCAGGGCGGCAGACGTATAATAGGATACGACGATTTTTACGACGTAGCCGCAAAAGAATACGAACTCGTTGCGGTTTGCGACGAGTTGGAAAAATTGAATTTTGCGCGTCTCGAATATAAATCGCACATTCAAAAGAGCCGCAACAGATTGCGCGGCGTAGTTCCATACGTCGGTTTTCCGCTCAAATTATCGGCTATAGCCGACGGCGCCGCAGTGTCGGTGATTTTGGCGTATTCTTCTTCGCCGTCAGTTCCCGATTTCGGAGACGTTCCCGTTTTCTACGAAACTTATCCGTCGGAATCGGGCACTCTTTTGGGCATAGTTTCCCGTGTGTGCGACAAAGAAAAAGTGTCGGCTGTGCTTTCGGGCGCGAAATATGTTTTGTGCCCTTTGCGCGACGACGTTACTGCGGCGGAACTGTGCAAAACGGTGAAAGCCGAAATCAAAGAATATGAAGAAAAAGATACTGCGGAGCTGTACCGCGCGCTCGACTATTACAAATATCTTTCCGACTTGAAAGTGTTGTACGACGTTATAGGGCAAGACGTTGAAAAATCGGAAGCGGAACTTGAATTTGTGTCTACTGCCAACACTTTCGTAGCCGAAGGTTGGCTTCCGTCCGACCGCGCCGAAAAAGTTATAGCGCGCATAAAGAGCAAAACCGAAAGAATTATAGCCGAGCTTTCAGAACCGAAAGAGGGCGACGTGCCGCCCACTCTTGTTGTAAGCAAGAAAATCGTGGAGCCGTATGAAGATATTACTAATATGTACAGCGTGCCCGCTTACCGCGAAATCGACCCCAACCCGTTTATGGCGGTGTTCTTTTTCCTGTTTTTCGGCATAATGATAGGCGACGCGGGATACGGGCTTGTTTTGAGCGTGGGCGGATTTATTATTTTAAAGTGCGTTCGGCTTGAAAAAGGCACCGCGCGAATGATTGCGTTGTTTGCTATGGGCGGCATATCCGCAGTGGTGTGGGGGCTTTTATTCGGCGGGGTGTTTGCCGTAAGTTCCGTTCCCGCGCTGTGGTTTAACCCTATGGAAGAGCCGCTTATGATGCTCGGAGTGTCAATAGCGCTCGGCGCGGTTCAACTTCTTGCGGGTTACGCTCTTCATTCGGCGAAAATGTTCCGTAACGGAAAACCGCTCGACGCAGTGTTCGACAGTTTGTTTATATTCGTTTTGTTCGGCGGGCTTGCTTGCATAGCGCTTGATATGCTTATAAAACCGAATGCGCCGCTTACCACAGTTGGGCTTGCGCTGATTATAGTTTCGCTTGTGGGAATTTTGTGTACTGCGGGACGCCATAATAAAGGCGTGGTTTCCAAAATAATGGGCGGCTTTTCGGGGCTTTACGGGCTTGTGAATTTGTTGAGCGACCTTCTTAGCTACGCGCGACTTTTCGGGCTCGGGCTTGCGAGCGGCGCGATAGGGCTTGCTTTCAACACGCTCGGCAGTCTGTTTTTCACCATGCCCGTTCCCGTGTTGGGATACGTTATAGGGTTTATAATTTTAATACCGTTGCATGCGTTCAATTTGGGAATAGGCGTTTTGGGCGCTTACGTTCACAACGCGCGTCTGCAATTTTTGGAGTTTTACGGCAAGTTCTACGAGGGCGACGGCAGAATGTTCAGCCCTATGGGAGAAAAAACGAAATACGTTCGCTTCGGATAAGCGGAAAAAACAGTTTAATTTAGGCACGGGAGTGTCGGTTAAATAAAAGTAAAAACATTTAAAGGAGAAACGGAAAAATGACAGGTATAGTTTGGGCATTGTTGGGCGCGGCAATCGCCGTAGTGCTTTCGGGCATAGGCTCGGCTGTGGGCGTGGGACGCGCGGGACAGGCGTCGGCGGGGCTTCTCAGCAAAGACCCCACTAAATTCGGCAGCGTGCTTTTATTGCAACTTTTGCCGGCGACGCAAGGCTTATACGGATTCGTTATAGGCTTTATGGTATTTATTCAAACGGGCATTATGGGAAGCGCTGTTGTGCTCACAAAAGAGGCGGGACTCGCTTATTTCATGCTTTGCTTGCCTATCGCGCTTGTAGGGCTCGGGTCCGCAATCATGCAGAGCGCGGTTGCAATCGGCGGCATAAATCTTGTAGGAAAGCAAGATAAGCAAATGGGTCATGCCATGACAATGGCTGTTCTCGTTGAAATATTCGCTATTTTTGCGTTCATTATATCGTTCTTGGGCGTTATGATGATAGGCAAATATTTCGGATTATAATTAGCGGAAAGCGTTTTTTGCATAAGGTTATGGGCATAGGAATGGAAGGAAAGGAAGCTATTATAGCGGAAATTATAAGCAAGGCGGAGCGAGCGGCGGCGGGTCTTATTTCCGACGCGAAAGCGGAACGCGACGCGGCGCTTGAAAAAGTGAGGGCTGAAGAAGCTCGAAAAAGAGAGGAAGCGTTAACGGATGCTCGTTCTGCCGCCGCCGAAATTGCATCGCGCGCAAAAACTCTTTCGAGCCTCGAAGCGCGCAAAACCGAGCTTGCGGCAAAACAACGTGTGCTCAACGCGGCGTTCGAAGAAGCCTCGAAAAAAATTCTTAACATGACCGACCATATTTACCGCGAGTTTATAGGCGGTTTTATAGAGAAATACGCCGACGACGGCGACAGCGTTATAGTGGCGGAACGCGACAAAAAACGACTGCACGCCGAATGGCTCAAATCATTAGGCGACAAATGCGGCAAGAGGCTTTCTCTTTCGGAAAAGACGCACGGCGGCAACGGCGGAATTATTTTGTCGGGAAAAACGAGCGACAAAAACTTGACGCTCGAAACTATGTTTGCGTCGCTCCGCGACACCGCGCTTACAAACGCGGCAAAACGGCTTTTTAAATAAAGGCGCGAAAAGGACTGTACGGGTTAGGAAATGGTAACGAAAATTTACGCAAACGCCGTAGCTAAATATAACGAAGGTAAGCTGCTCGACGCGGAAAAAATACGCCGCTTGCTCGATGCGGAATTTTCCGACGCCGTGAAAATGCTTTGCGATTACGGTTACGGCGGCGGTACGGTTGACGCGAAAAGCTACGATATAGACGCGTTCATATCTTCGGAAACCGCCGCGCTTATAGACTACGTTTTTTCTTCGTCGCCGAACGTTTACCTCTCGCGGGTGCTCACAAACAGGTTTTTATACGGAAATGCGAAAGCTTATTACAAGGCGCGCGTTTCAGGCAAACCGCTTTCTTTCGCGGTTTACGATATGGCGGACGGAGAAATTCGGGCGGGTATAGAACGCGGCGAATATGCGGCGTTGCCTAAGTTTATGGCGGAAGCGTTAGATAGGCTCGACACCGAATTTGCGGACGCTAAGCCCGACCCTAAACTTATAGACGCTCGTTTAACAGAAGCCATGTACGCCGACAATTTGTTTTGCGCTAAAAAGTCTAAAAGCAAATCGTTGCGCGAATTTGTGCGCGGAGAAATAGATTTAACGAACGTTCTTTCCGCGCTCAGAGCTCGCGCTCTGAAAGTGAGCGAAGCCGCGCTCGGCAACTTATTTCTTTCGGGCGGCGAGATTTCTTTCGATTGTGTCGTTGATATTTACCGTTCGGAAAATCCGCTTTCCGTCGTGTCGGAAACCCGATACGGATTTATAGCCGACGGAAGCGATACCGTCGATTTGCCGTTGCTCGAAGCGCGAACCGACGATTTTCTTTCGAATATATGGCAACCTCACGCCGAAGACATGTTGTCGTTTTCGCCGTTCGTCAGTTATTTTATAGAGCAACTGAACGAGTATAAAACGGTTAAAACGATTTTAACGTGTATTAAAAACAACGCGCGCGGAGAAATTGCTTCGCGTCTGAGAACTTTCGGCAAAATATAGGAGGCACACCGCAGCAATGGTTAAAAACGGAAAAATCGCGGTTATAGGCGATAAAGACAGCGTGCTCGCGTTTAAAGCTGTGGGCGTGGAAACGTTTTGTTCCAACGGTATGTTCGAAACAAACGATTTGCTCAAAAAGCTCAAAGACGGATACGCCGTTATATTTATAACCGAAGAACTTGCGGAGCAGGTTGAGGAAACTTTGAACAAGCTTAAATCGCGCGCGTATCCTGCGGTTATTCCCATACCGGGAAGTTTGGGCACCAACGGCTTCGGACTTAAAGGAATAAAGCGAGACGTTGAAAAGGCGATAGGCGCCGATATTTTATTCGACGAACGATAGTTTTTTAAATGGTTGTTACCTTAAAAGGTGCGCATGTGCGCGGAGGCAGAGAATGGAAGGTAGAATAGTTAAGGTTTCGGGTCCGCTCATTGTGGCGGAAAACATGCAGGACGTGAAAATGTACGACGTTGTTCGCGTAAGCTCCGAGCGTCTTATAGGCGAAGTAATAGAGTTGCGCGGCGATAAGGCGTCTATTCAAGTATACGAGGAAACGAGCATGTTAGGACCGGGCGAGGCGGTTGTTTCAACCAACGCCCCTCTTTCGGTTGAACTCGGACCCGGTCTTATAGAAGGAATTTTCGACGGCATACAGCGCCCTTTGAACGAGCTTGTTAAAAAGAGCGGCGACCGCATAGGTCGAGGCATAGAGGTTAGCGCGCTCAGCCACACTAAGAAATGGAATTTCGTTGCTAAGAAAAAGGCAGGCGATTTAGTTGCGGGCGGCGATATTATAGGAGTGGTGCAAGAAAACGCGGTTGTGGAGCACCGCATTATGGTGCCCGTAGGCGTCGAGGGAAAAATTACCGCGATTTTCGACGGCGAAAAAACTGTTGACGACGTTGTGGCTACGGTTGTAGACAAGTCGGGAAAGGAGCGCTCGGTTACTATGCTGCAAAAGTGGCCTGTGCGCATAGGCAGACCTTACCGCGAGAAAATGGCTCCCACGCAACCTATGATTACGGGGCAGCGAGTTATAGACACGCTTTTTCCGATAGCTAAAGGCGGCGTTGCGGCTGTTCCCGGTCCGTTCGGAAGCGGCAAAACGGTGGTTCAGCATCAGCTTGCCAAATGGGCTGACGCCGATATAATCGTGTATGTTGGTTGCGGCGAGCGCGGCAACGAAATGACCGACGTTTTAAACGAGTTTCCTCATCTTACCGACCCGAAAACGGGACAGCCGCTTATGAAGCGCACGGTGCTTATTGCCAACACTTCGGATATGCCGGTTGCGGCGCGTGAGGCGAGCATATACACAGGCATAACAATCGCGGAATATTTCCGCGACATGGGATATAACGTTGCGATAATGGCAGATTCTACTTCGCGTTGGGCGGAAGCATTGCGCGAAATGAGCGGCCGACTTGAAGAAATGCCGGGCGAAGAAGGATACCCGGCGTATCTTAGCAGTAGACTGGCCGAGTTTTACGAACGCGCGGGCATAGTCAAGCTTTTGGGAAGCGAAGAGCGCGTAGGTTCGGTTACGGCAATAGGCGCGGTTTCGCCTCCGGGCGGCGATATGTCGGAGCCCGTAAGTCAGGCAACTTTGCGAATAGTTAAAGTATTTTGGGGGCTTAGCGCTTCGCTTGCGTCAAAACGTCATTTCCCCGCGATAGACTGGCTCACAAGCTATTCTCTTTACGGCGACAGGCTCTCGGGGTGGTATACCGAACATGTTGCGCCCGATTGCAATTCATACCGAGCGGCGGCTATGCGCATTTTGCAGGAAGAAGCTCAGCTCGATGAAATTGTGCGCCTTGTGGGTATGGACGCGCTTTCTCCGCGCGACCGCCTTACTATGGAAGCCGCAAAGTCGGTGCGCGAAGATTACTTGCATCAAAACGCTTTCCATGAAACGGATACTTATTCGTCTATGGAAAAGCAATATAAAATGCTTAAATTGATAATAGATTACTACCGTTTCGGAATAGAGGCGCTTGAAAAATCCGCGTCGCTCGACGACATACTTTCTATCCCCGCGCGCGACAAAATAGGAAGAAGCAAATATGTTCCCGAAGCCGAACTTGCGTCCGTAGACGCAATTTCCGCCGACATGAAAGCGCAGCTCGGAGAACTGAAAGAAAGCGACGGATTTTAATTTTTATTTGAGTACAAAGGGTTTAGTTGCGAAACAACGTAAGTTTTAGGAGTCGGAAAAAATGCAAAAAGAATACCGCACAATCAAAGAGGTGGTCGGGCCGCTTATGCTCGTTGAAAACGTTGAAAACGTTAAATACAACGAGCTTGTGGAAATCGAACAGGCAAACGGGGAAGTGCGTCAGGGCAAGGTGCTCGAAATAAACCGCGACCGCGCGCTCGTTCAGTTGTTCGAAGCGAGTCAAGGACTTAAAATTTCGTCATCTAAGGCGCGATTTTTGGGTAAAAGCATAGAGCTTAAAGTTTCGCCCGACATGCTCGGAAGAGTGTTCGACGGAATGGGGCACCCAAAAGACGGCGGACCCGAAATTATCCCCGAAAAGAGTGTGGATATAAACGGCTCGCCTATAAATCCGTCGGCGCGCGATTATCCCGACGAATTTATTCAAACGGGAATTTCGGCAATCGACGGTTTGAACACGCTTGTGCGCGGGCAAAAGTTACCCGTGTTTTCGGTGAGCGGATTGCCTCATGCAAACCTTGCCGCGCAGATAGCGCGTCAGGCGAAAGTTCTCGGCACCGACAGCAAGTTTGCCGTAGTATTCGCTGCAATGGGCATAACCTACGAGGAAGCGGATTTCTTTATATCCGACTTTAAAAAGACGGGCGCAATAGACCGCACCGTGTTGTTTATGAACCTTGCCAACGACCCCGCGATAGAGAGAATAGCCACGCCTCGAATGGCTCTTTCTGCGGCGGAATATTTGGCGTTCGAACTCGGAATGCACGTTCTCGTTATTATGACGGATATAACAAACTATGCCGAAGCCATGCGCGAAGTTAGCGCGGCGAGAAAAGAGGTTCCCGGAAGGCGAGGCTATCCCGGATATTTATATACCGACCTTGCTTCCATATACGAGCGTGCGGGCAAAATACGCGGCAAGGAGGGCTCCATAACGCAAATACCTATTCTTACCATGCCCGAAGACGATAAAACCCACCCAATACCCGACCTTACGGGATATATAACCGAAGGGCAGATTATTCTTTCGCGCGAGCTTTACAAAAAAGGTTTTAATCCGCCTATCGACGTGTTGCCGTCTTTGAGCCGTTTAAAGGATAAAGGCATAGGTAAGGGAAAAACGCGCGAAGACCACGCCGACACCATGAACCAGCTTTTCGCGGCTTACGCGCGCGGCAAAGAGGCAAAAGAATTGAGCGCTATTTTGGGCGACGCGGCGCTTACGGAAGTAGACAAAAAGTATGCGAAGTTCGCCGAAGAATTCGAACGCAGATATATATCGCAAGGTTTCGACTGCAACCGCGACATAGAGGAAACGCTTTCTATAGGTTGGGAACTTCTTTCCATATTGCCTAAAAACGAACTCAAACGAATTAAAGACGAATATTTGGAAAAATACTTGCCCGAGAGGAAAGCGTAAATGGCGAGACTTGCGGTTAATCCCACGCGCATGGAACTTAGGCGCCTTAAAACGCGCCTTAAAACGGCTACGCGCGGGCATAAGCTTTTAAAAGACAAGTCGGACGAAATGGTGCGTCGTTTTATGGAAATGGTGCGCCTGAATAAATCGCTCCGAGAGGAAATAGAGGGAGAGGTGGCGGAAGCGCTTCGCAGCTTTATGTTGGCTCGCGCCGTTTCTTCCGCCGAAGACATAGAACAAGCTCTTTCCATGCCTAAGGTTGAAGTTATGCTCGAGGCGGGCACCAAGAACATTATGGGCGTAGACGTGCCCGACGTGAAAATTACCATGCCCACGCCCGAAGATTTGTTGCCGTATACGTTTGCGGGCACTCCGAGCGACCTCGATTCCGCCGTTATAAAAATATCGACGCTCACCGAAAAATTGCTGCGGCTTGCCGAAGTGGAAAAAACGTGCAATATGCTTGCAGATGAAATCGAGAAGAACCGCCGCAGGGTGAACGCTCTCGAATACGTTATGATTCCGCAACTCAACGAGACTATAAAATACATTCTTATGAAACTTGACGAAAACGAGCGCGGAAACCTTACGAGACTTATGAAAGTTAAGTCTATGATGCAGGAAAATTAAATACTTTCGTTGCGAATTCCGTAATAACGAAAAATCACTCATATTTTGTCGAAAAGCCCCGTATATATTTTGTAGCGAATATTACGGGGTGATTTTTTTATGAAAGCACTGTTAAAAAGGTCGTGCGTTTTAGCGCTCATGTTGTTGGTTGCGTTAGGTGCGTTTTGCGGTTGCGCAAGTTCGCAACTCGAAAAAAACATGGATAACGTTTCGGAATTACGCGAGCATTTATTTGCCGCCGAAAGCGCGGATTATAAACTTACCGCAATATCCGGCATACGCGAAGAACCTTACGAGCTCGACGGCGTAAGTTCGTCTAAACGCGATTTCACCGTTTTAACCGTTACGCCCGTAGTGTTTTCGGCGGATAAAACTTACAGATATAAAACCGAAATAAACGGCACGACTTACGAGGGCGACCTTTTGCCGCATCCGTTCGCGCAATCGTTGTCGGCGGATATTCCCGCAACGGCAACGAGCGATTTCGCGGTTACGATTATATGCGGCGGAGAGCAGTCGTTCGAGCTGAAAAATTCGGTGCAAGGCGAGTTGATAGGCGCCGAAAAAGCGTTCGATATAGCGCTTGACAAACTTAAAAACGAACTGAAAAAGTTCCGCTCGAAAGGAAAGCTTCACGCCGAAATATATGTGCGCCTTATGGAAAATCCGATAGACGGCAACGGCGGCTATTTTTGGTACGTTTCTTTTGTGGGCGAAGACAAAGTTACCGTCGCCGTACTTTTGCGAGGCGATACCGGCGCGGTTGCGGCAACGCGAATTTAACCGCCGTTTGTGAAAAGTTGCAAAAAGCGCGAAAAATCGTTTAAAAACGATTTGCAAATTATAAGTTTTGTGATATAATTAGGAGTAATACGAGTAATAGAGGTAGTTTCCTTTTGTCGTTTGACTCCCAAACCGATATTAAGAACGAACAAAACGAACAACGGGTCAACATATTCGCGGTAGCGGTACGTTCGGCCTTTTGGACAGTGGTTGCGGGCGTGTTGTTGTGCGCGTGTTTTTTGTCGTTTTTCCCGTATACCGCTATGAAGTTTTATGCAAAACTCGATTTGAAAGAAATGGCGTTTGCAAGCGCCGAAAAATATATTGCCCGCAACGCGAGCGATTACAGCGCGGAAATCGGACGAGTGCCGTCCGGTTTCGGAAAATATGCCGACGCGCTTTATTATGCCGCCAACGCTTCGATTTATTTTTTGAACGATGCCGTGAGCGAAAAGGGCGGGGCGTCGGAAGACGCGGTGTATTACGCTAAAAAAGTGAATAAGTACGCAAACGAATATATTTATTGGAACGACCTTTCGCTACTCGGCGAAGAAAATTCGTTTAGAAATAGAACGAAAAAAATAGACGACTACAATTTGTTGCATACTGCTCCGCGTATGCGTCCGCATGTGTACAGTTACACCGATTATCTTAACACGGCGCTTTTTAAATCGTGGTACGTTTTGGCAAAAGACGAAAAGGCGCGTTCTGTTGAAACGAGCGCATCTTTGGAAAAAATGACTACGAGGCTAAGTACGGTAACCACTCGTTGGAACGAAATAGAGGACTGGACGAAAGAAAACGAAAACACCGTTGCGGACGTGTTCTTGTTGTTCGGTCAACTCTCGACGTATATCGACGCCGAACTTTACGAACTCGGACTTTATAAAGATATTGCCGCAAATCCAAACGGACTGTTGCATATCGACGAAAACGAAATCGGCAATTTTTCTCGCAGAGCGCTTTTATCCGGCAAGGACAAGCCGTTCGATTTGTTTTTAGAGGACGACGTACGCAATGCCGGCAATAGCAAAGAAAGCATATTCACCGTTTGGTACGATTTTATAAACGACAATTATTCGAAGTTTGTTGAGCTTGTTAAATCGCTTACAATGAACGGAAACAAATATATTCCGAGTTCGGCGGAAGCTACTGCCGACGTAACCCATGCCGCCACTCAACAACTTAAATATACTTATTATGTTAAAACGCTGTCGGATTTTTCGCGTTCCATGCATAATATGACGGCGGTGTTCTCTGGCAACAGGCGTTATTTCGACGAAAAAGTGCAAACCGATTTGCAACAGAGTTTTGAAGATTGGCAGAATAATATGTTTGTCAGAGACGTGCGCAACAGCGCTAATTTGAGTTCTTGCCGTATTTTCGAATGGTACGAATGGGGAATGTTAAACGATTATTTAAGCTATTTCAGAGCGCCCGCCAACGCGTAATAAAAACGAAAGATATTTTTAAGGAGACCTAATAATATATGAACAGAATCGTTAAAGAAGGACTTACGTTCGACGACGTTTTGTTGATTCCTGCGGAATCGCACGTTTTACCGAGCGAGGTGAATTTAAGCACCAAACTCACCGATAAAATAACGTTGAATATTCCGCTTCTCAGCGCCGCTATGGATACCGTGACAGAATCGCGCCTTGCCATTGCAATCGCGCGCGAAGGCGGCATGGGAATAGTACATAAAAATATGAGTATCGACGAGCAAGCCGAGCATATCGACAGGGTTAAGCGAAGCGAGCACGGCGTTATAACCGACCCTTTCTTTTTGGAACCCGATAATCTTGTGTCGGACGCGCTCGCGCTTATGAACAAATACCGCATATCCGGCGTTCCCATTACGAGCGGCGGTAAGCTTGTGGGTATTCTCACCAACCGCGACTTGCGTTTCGAAACGAACTATGCTCAGCCTATTAAAAACGTTATGACCAAAGAAAATCTTGTTACGGCGCCCGTAGGCACAACGCTTGACGAAGCGCAAAAGATTCTCGGCAAGCACCGCATAGAAAAGCTTCCGATTGTTGATAAGAACGGAGTGTTGAAAGGTTTGATTACCATTAAAGATATTGAAAAGGCTATTCAATATCCGAACTCCGCAAAAGACAAAAACGGCAGACTTCTTGTAGGCGCGGCAATAAGCGGCAGCAAAGATTGCCTTGACCGCGCGCAAGCGCTTGTAGACGCGAAAGTAGACTGCATAGTGCTCGATTCCGCTCACGGACATAACGTTAATATTATGAATTCCGTAGAAAAAGTAAAAAGCAAGTTCCCCGAAATCTGTTTGGTGGCTGGCAACGTAGCTACGGCGGAAGCCGCAGACGCGCTCTTTAAACGCGGCGCCGACGTGGTTAAAGTGGGAATAGGTCCCGGCTCGATTTGCACTACCCGCGTTGTTGCGGGCATAGGCGTGCCGCAAGTAACCGCAATCATGGATTGCTCGGAGGCGGCGGATAAGCACGGTAAAAAGATTATTGCCGACGGCGGCATTAAGTATAGCGGCGACATTACGAAAGCCATTGCCGCAGGCGCCAACGCCGTTATGATAGGCAGTTTGTTTGCGGGTACCGCCGAAAGTCCGGGCGAACTCGAAATTTATCAAGGGCGCAACTTTAAAACGTATCGCGGTATGGGTAGTTTGGGAGCTATGGCGCACGGTAGCAAAGACCGTTATTTTCAAGAGGGCGCCGGCAAACTTGTTCCCGAAGGCGTTGAAGGGCGCGTTCCGTATCGCGGGCCGCTCAGCGACAGCGTGTTCCAACTTATGGGCGGGCTTCGTTCGGGCATGGGCTACTGCGGTCAGCCGGATATAGAGTCGCTCCGCACAAAAGCGCGTTTTGTGAAAATTACGGGCGCGTCGCTTGTGGAAAGCCACCCTCACGATATTTCCATAACAAAAGAAAGCCCTAACTACAGCCCTAAAAATTAAATGCGCCAAAAAGCGTTTATTCGATTTGTCGGCGCAAAATCATGTATTTCGGGCGATTGAAGTGGAATATATTGCGCAGAACGCGACAAAAAATTCGGCGTTTGCCGAAAAGGAGTGAAAATGAAAGTATCGGTACTCGGATGCGGCAGGTGGGGCTCGTTCCTTGCCTGGTATAATAATCGTCTCGGAAATAACGTGATTAGTTTCGGACCCGAAAACGATTACAGCTATCAAATTTTAAAAAACACAGGACGCAACGAATATGTGCGCTTCGACGAAAGCATAAAAGTGTCGTGCGACCTCGACGAAGCTTTAAACCACGCCGAAATAGTTATTATAAGCATATCGAGTCAGGGATTGCGCGGATTTGCGTCCGAAATTGCCAAACGCGACATAAAGAACAAAAAGTTTGTGCTTTGCATGAAAGGCATAGAAGAAACTACGGGCAAGCGTTTGAGCGAGGTTGCGATAGAGAGCGGCATACCCAAAGAAAACGTCGCCGTTTGGGCGGGACCCGGTCATATTCAGGAATTTACCAAAAACGTGCCTAACTGCATGGTTATAGATTCTTACAACGAAGAGCTTACAAAGTTTTTGGCTGATTCGTTTAAGAGCGACTTAATACGTTTTTACTATGGCAACGATATAATAGGCACCGAAGTGGGCGCCGCCACTAAGAATATTATGGGTATTGTGGCGGGCGTGCTCGACGGACTAAACTATGTAACTCTTAAAGGTCCGCTCATGGCTCGCGGGGCGAGGGAAGTTGCGCGCCTTATTAAAGCGCTCGGCGGCAACGAGCTTTCGGCATACGGGCTGTGCCATTTGGGCGATTACGAAACTACGTTGTTTTCGTTGCACAGTCATAACCGAAAGTGGGGCGAGGCTTACGTTTTGGGGCAACCGTTCGATAAACTTGCCGAAGGCGTGGCTACCGCCCGCGCCGTAAGTAAGTTGGCGCATAAACTTAAAGTTGATATGCCTCTTACCGAAGCGGTGAACGAAATGATTACCAAAAAGATACACCCCAAAGACTTGCTTATAACGCTTTTCGAACGCGACGCGAAAAACGAATTTAAGTGAAATCGATATAAAAGGTATAATAAAAATCCGTAACTTAGGTTACGGATTTTTTGGTGATAAAAGTGCGAATTCGTTTTCTATTTATTGTCGGGCTCATAGCCTAAGTTGGCGGCTTGCCTGAAAAACGCCGAGCCGATTATTTTATTTTTTCGAACGCCTTCGCCGTTGGAATAGCACACTCCGAGATTATAAATGGCGGCGGGGTGGGCTTGCTCCATAGCTTCGTTGAACCAGTAAACGGCTTGCGCGAAATCTTGCTCCACGTTTTTGCCTTTATGGTAAATTTCGCCCAAAAGATTTTGCGCGTCGGCGTCGCCTGCAAGTGCGAGAGCGGAAAGCTCGTCGAAATGCGCCCAAAATTCTTTAACGGCGAGCTTGTTGCGGTATTCCGCTTGTATGCGTTCGTTTTCTTTAACGAGCTTGCGTTCGTTAGCTATGCGTTCCGTCGTGCAACCGATAGACGCATTGTATGCTGCGCGCTTTTCGGGGTCGGAGAGAACTTCGTAAGCGTCTTTGAGTTTTTGCAGTTTGTTTACGCTCTCGTTGTCGGGTTTGCCGGCATAGTGCGAAAAAAGGTGCTCGTAGGCGGCTTTAATTTCTTCATCGTCCGCCCATATCAAAACGCCGAGCGTGCCGTATAGAGTGGGTTTTGCGAGCCGACGGTCGGCTTTCGATTTTTTGGACCAATAGTTGGCTTTCGCCTCCATCGATATGAGGAACTTGTTGTTTTCGTCGAGCTGACGCCTAAGCTCCGTTTGCGCCTCGATTCCCGCGAACTCGGTTGAAAGCTCGTTCGTTATTTTATCGAGTTCTTTGAGCTGCTCTTTAATTTGTTTGTGTTTTTCGTGTTGCGACGCGGGGCTTTCGGAAGAATCCGCAAAGCTTATAACGTCGTCGGGGTCTAATTGCAAATCGTTTATTTTCTTTTCTAAATCTTTTATTTTACGCTGCGATTCGCTGAACTGCTCTTTAAGCGAATTAACCGATTCTACGGCTCCGCCGCCCGCCGCTTTTCTAAGCCACGAAAGTTGAGCTTCGAGGTCTTGCAATTTTTCGTTCTTTTGCGAAAGTTCGCGGTCGCGGTCGAACAGTTCCTGTTCGAGTTCGCTTCTGTCGTGCTCGCAATCCGCAGCCTTTTTCTTGAATTTTTCGTTTGCGGCAAGGGCGAGACGCAAATTGTTGCTTATTCTTATGCGCTCTTTATCAAAAGTCGCGCGGCTGTCGTTAAATCCGTGTTCGTATCCCGCTTTGTAGGCGCGGTCGTTCACTTCGGTAAGTTGCGCTTGTACTTGCGCTTGAACTTGCGCGTGCACCTGAGCCATAAGATTGCGTTGGGTGGCTTCGTCTACATGACGCACACCGTCGGTGGTGAATTTCGGACCTGAGGCGTTTTTAAGTTGCACGTCGTATTCGGCTCTAAGCTGTGGGTCGGTTAAAATTCTGTTCGCTTCGCTTATGTCGGCAAACCGTTTCGCGGCTTCTTCGTTACCCGGATTTACGTCGGGATGGTAGCGTTTGGCGAGCATGCGGTAGCGCAATTTGATTTCTTCGTTCGTTGCGCTCTGCTTAACGTTTAAAATTTGGTAGTAGTTTTTCATCCGACACCTCGTATGTAATTATGGGCGTTTATAGTCTTTAACATAAAGTATAGTATTTATTGCGCGTTTAGTCAAGCATTCAGCGCAAATTGTAAAGTTTAAACGCCTTAGCGCGCAAGTATATGCTCTAAAACCGCTTGCTAAAATTAAAAAGGTATGTTATACTTAATAACGTATAATGTTATAATACAAAAGCTATGCGCTTTAACAAAATTGCGAGAGGATTTCTAAAATGTTGAAAAGAAGATGGCGTGACATTGTGGTAATAGCGGTGTGTGTAATTGCCGTTGTGATTACCGCCATAGTGTATTCGGCTTTTGCGTCCGACCACATTTTTAAAGAGAGCAAAGAGCACTTAATGGAAATTTACGAGCAAGTAAATTCCAGATTTTCGCAATCTGTGTCTAGCCACAGAAAGCTTATGTACAGTTGGGAAAACTATATAGAAAATTCGGTCAACGAGATAAAGAGCGGCGACGGCGACCGTCAGAACGAGTTCAATACTTTCATGGTTGACCAACAGTCGCAATGGGGGTTCACCGAGTTTTATTTTATAAGCAGAAATGAGACCCAAAGTCCCGACCCCGACGACGAGTACGGTAATATCGTTAATTGCCTAACTTTGTCGGGAAATATCGAACAGCTGAAATTCAGAAGAAGTCTTAACGAACTTCTCGAAAGCGATAAGGGCGGCGTTGTGGGAATAGACGGCACCGGCGAGCAGTTTATGTTGTTTGCCGTTCCTATTATAAAAAACACATATAAAGGCTTCGAGTATGCCGCGATAGGCATAAAATTCAACGCGAAAGACATGGTGGACGTTTTGTCTATAACGTCGTTCGGAGAAGAAGGCATTTGCTACATTGTTTTGCCCGACGGCACCGTTTTGCTTCAAACCAGCACGAAACTCGGCATGCGGGAAAATTATGTGTCGTTTCTTAAAAACGAGTGCAGTATAGACGATTCCGAAGTAAACAAAATACTTTCCGATTGGAGCATAGAAGACGGGCAGGAATCCAACGCCGTGCTTTTCAAGCATGGCGGCGAGAATTATTATCTTGCTTATATTCCCATCGACTTCGGCGATTGGATGCTTCTCGGTGTTGCTTCCGCAAATGTAGTTAACAGCAGCATGAGCAGATTCAGAACGATTACGGTGTTGGTTATGGGCTCCATATTCTTTGTTATAGGCGCCGTAATTGCGGTAATGATTATTTTAAATAACCGCAGACGCGTTAGAGAGAAAGAGCTCGAAGTTAAGTCGCGCGAAAACTTGCTCGAATTACTGACTGTGAACAGCAAGGATATTTTCGTACTGTTTTCTCCCGATACTTTTAAAGCGGATTACGTTAGCACCAACATGGAGCAAGTGCTCGGACTCGACGCCGCCGCCGTGAAAAAAGACGTGCGTCATTTGCTCGCCGCGTCCGTTGCAGAATATCCGCCGTTTACTACCGAAAAATTAAAATCTTTGGTGACGGGTCGCACTTGGACCACCGATATACAGATGAGAAATGTTGTGAGCGGCGAAGTATACTTATACAGAATGTCGTTGTATCACAGTATGTCGAACGGAATAGATAGTTGCGTTATAGTGTTCTCCGACCGTACTCAAGAGCGCAAGATGAGCGCCGACCTCGAAGTTGCGCTCGATATAGCAAAATCGGCGAACGCGGCTAAGAGCAACTTCCTTGCCAACATGTCGCACGATATACGCACGCCAATGAACGCCATTATAGGATTTTCGGCGTTGCTCGCAAAAGATGCGGAAAATCCCGATAAGGTGCGCGAATATATTCGTAAAATCGCGTTATCGGGACAGCATTTGCTCAGCCTTATAAACGACATTCTCGATATGAGCAAAATCGAAAGCGGCAAAACCTCGCTCAATATAGAAGAATTCAATTTGTCGGAATTCCTCGAAGAGGTTTATTCGATGATGATTTCTCAAACCAAAGCGAAAAAGCAAACTTTCGACGTGAGAACGAAAGGGCACATGCCCGAACTCGTGCTCGGCGACAAGTTGCGTTTAAATCAAATTTTGTTGAACCTTTTGTCTAACGCCGTTAAATATACGCCTAACGAAGGCAACATTGAGCTCATTATAGAATCGCTCGACAAAAAAATGCACAATCACGTTCATTTGCGGTTCGAAGTTAAAGACAACGGCATAGGCATGAGCCCCGAGTTTGTGAAAACCGTTTTCGACCCGTTTGCGCGCGAGAGCAAAGAGGCAACGAAAGAAATTCAAGGAACGGGGCTCGGAATGGCTATAACCAAAAATATAGTCAATCTTATGGGTGGAACAATATCGGTAACGAGCGAACCCGACAAAGGAAGTTCGTTCGTGGTAGAACTCGAATTAGCCATTTCGAATAAAACTAAGGTAGACGAGAATTTCTGGGTTCACAACGAAATTACAAGTATTCTCGTTGTAGACGACGAAGAAGAAGTTTGCATAGACATAAAAGAGCTTATGACGGATACGGGCGTAGATGTGTCGTATGCGTTGAGCGGCGTGAAAGCCGTTGAAATGGTTGCCGCCGCTCACGACGAAAACAACGACTACAACATTGTGTTGCTCGACTGGAAAATGCCCGGCATGGACGGCGTGGAGACCGCAAAGCGTATACGCGAAAAGGTGGGCAACGAAGTTCCCATTATGGTGCTTACCTCGTATAGTTTCGACGAAATCGAAGACGAGGCGAAGGAAGCGGGAATAGATTACTTCCTGCCTAAGCCGTTCTTCGTTTCGAATTTCAGAAATGCAATTTCACAAATACGCGATTCGGGACACAAGGAAGCTCCCGAAAAAGTTAGCGAAGGAACGTCTATTAAAGGGCTTAAAGTGCTTGCCGCCGAAGATAACGAAATAAACGCGGAAATTTTGTTGGAGTTGCTCGACATAGAAGAAGTGACGTGCGAAATCGCGGAAAACGGCGAAGAGGCGCTCAAAAAATTCGAGGCGTCGGAGCCCGGACAATACGATATAATCTTTATGGACGTGCAAATGCCTATTATGAACGGCTACGAGGCTACTCGGGCAATTCGCGCGAGCAGTCATCCGTGCGCTAAAACCATACCCATTATCGCCATGACTGCCAACGCGTTCGACGAGGACGTGAGAATGGCTCTCGACGCGGGAATGAACGCTCATTTGGCTAAGCCTATCGATATGTGTAAATTAAAAAATATTGTTGCCGACTTGTTGAGGAATAACAATGAATAACGTTAAGGCTAAAATATTGATAGTCGATGACTCCGAGCTTAATCGCGCATTGTTATCCGACATGCTTTCCGCCGATTTCGAAATTTTGGAAGCCGAAAACGGCGTTGAGGCTATGGAAATTTTGCACGAGCAGGAGCTTGAAATTTCTTTGATGCTTCTCGACATTGTGATGCCCGTTATGGACGGCTTCGAAGTGCTGTCTGTAATGAATCAAAAAGAATGGATTAAGTCTATACCCGTTATTATGATTTCGGCGGAAACGGGGGGCGCTTATATAGACAGGGCTTACGACTTGGGCGCAATCGACTATATTAGTCGCCCTTTCGACGAGCGTACCGTTAAGCACCGCGTCATGAGCAATTTTATGCTCACAATAAAGCAAAAAGAAATGTCGGAGTTGTTGTCGTCGCAAATTTACGAAAAAGAAAAAGACAACAGCCTAATGATAGAAATTTTGTCGCATATTGTGGAGTTCAGAAACGGCGAAAGCGGTTTGCACGTTTTGCACGTTCATGCAATCACTAAAATGCTGTTGGAAAGGCTTGTTAAAAAGACTGACAAATACGAACTCTCGAACAAAGATATTCGCCTTATAAGCAACGCGTCGGCGCTCCACGACATAGGCAAAATTTCCATACCTTCCGAAATTTTAAACAAACCCGGCAGGTTTACGCCCGAAGAATACGAAATAATGAAGAAGCATACGGTTGAAGGCGCAAACATGCTCAGCGACATTCCGTTCAGAAAAAACGAATCGCTTATTCGCATAGGCTACCAGATTTGCCGTTGGCATCACGAGCGTTACGACGGCAAAGGGTATCCCGACGGGCTAAAAGGCGACGATATTCCCATTGCCGCGCAGGTTGTGGCTATGGCGGACGTATACGACGCTCTTACGAGCGAAAGGGTTTATAAGCCGCCGTACACGCCCGACGAAGCTATGAGAATGATTTTGAACGGCGAATGCGGCGCGTTCAGCCCGCTTCTTTTGGAATGTTTGAACGACATTTCCGAATCGCTCAAAACGGAACTAAACGTGATTTCTTTCGGACACGCTACCGACAACGTTATTCACGACACCGTTAAGCAAATGCTTGAAACTGACGGCGGCGATGCGTCGAACAGGTCTATACAGCTTTTGGAACGCGAGAGAATGAAATATCAATACCTTTTGGATATTTCGCGCGAAATCGTGTTCGAATACAATTCCGTTCCCGAATTTATAAAGCTATCCGAACTCGGCGCCGAATCGCTCGGCATTCCCATGAAAATAATAGAGCCTGCGAATAATAAGGTATGGACGCGCATGTTCGCCCGCGAGGACTTTGAACATTTCGTTGCGAAAATAAAAGAGACCACGCCCGAAAATCCTGTGCTTTCCGAAAAATATTTGCTTAATATAAACCGCGACAAAAAGTGGTGCAAAGTGATTGCCAAAGCTATTTGGAGCGACGGCGAAATGCCCGAGTTCGAGGGCGCGGTAGGCAAAATAGTGGATATAAACGAGGAGTTCGCGGCAATGCAGTCGCTTGAACAAAAAGCCGATTGCGATTCGCGCACAGGGCTTTTCAACCATAACGCCGCAAAGCGCCGCATTTCTGCGATTTTATCGGAAAACAAGGGCAAGAACAAGCGCTATGCGCTAACGGTGTTCGACCTCGATAACTTTAAGGAAGCCAACGACGTATACGGGCATCTTTTCGGCGACGAGGTGTTGGAAGAGATTGCGAGCAGAATAAAGGCGAGCACCCGAAGCACCGATATTGCGGCGCGTATGGGCGGCGACGAATTTATTCTCTTTATGGAATATAAAGAAACCGTCGAACCGCAAATAAAAAGAATTTTCAAAAAGCTCACCGAGCCTTTTAAAGAATTCGACGTGGGCATAAGCATGGGCGTGGCGTGCGTAGAAAGTTACGACGGCGACTACGACACATTGTTTACTATGGCGGACACCGCTATGTATACAGTTAAACGCAATAAGAAAAATTCGTTCAGCTTTTACAACGATTCGATGAAATCTTTGTTGCAAGCCGACTGATAAAAACTAAGGCAATATTTTACCCGCTACGGGAAAGGAGTTTAAACATGACCGTTAAAGAATGTTACGCTTTAATCGGTGCCGACTACGACAACGTTTTGAGCAGGCTTCGTACCGACGAGAGAATAACGAAATTTTTGTTTAAAGTGGCGGAGGATAAGAGTTATGAACTCTTATGCGATTCGCTTAAAACACAAAATATGCCCGAAGCTTTTCGCGCCGCCCACACGATTAAGGGCGTTTGCATGAATTTGTCGCTTACAAAGCTATACGCTTCCGCCGAGCGCCTAACCGAAGCGCTTAGAGGAAGAACGGAATACGGCGACGACATTCCGCCGCTTTTCGAGCAGCTTAAATCCGATTACGAAAGCACAGTGAACGGCATAAGAATGTTGCAATAATAGCTTTACATTTTAGCCGCAAAGTGATATAATGTGCGATAATAATGTGTTAAAACGGTATTTAAAATTTGATGAGTTTGCCAAGCTCAATTAAAGGAGTTTAAAAAAATGTCCAGAAAAAGCGATTTGAAAAAAGCGATTGCCGAAAGCGAACAGGAAATCGAGAATTTGGAAAAAAAGCGAGTTAGGTCGCAATCCGCTTTGTTGGAAGCGTTTTTGAATCATACCACGCCCAACGATGCCGACGCGGAATATTTCAAAGTGTTCACGTCGTTAATCGATTTGGAGCGCGCAAACTTGCGTAAGCTAAACGAAGAGCTTGCCAAACTCGAAGGCTAAACGCAGGGTATGCCTATTTATAGGAGCATTGCCGAAACGATAGGCAATACGCCTACCGTAGAACTTACGCGCTACGCGGAAAAATTCGAACTGAACGCGCGAATAGCCGCAAAGCTCGAATACTTTAACCCTGCGGGTTCGGCAAAAGACCGAGTTGCTTACGCGATGATTTCCGACGCGGAAAAAAGCGGCGTTCTTAAACTTGGCGCTACAATAATAGAACCTACGAGCGGAAACACGGGAATAGGGCTCGCTTGTATAGGCGCTGCGAAAGGTTACAGGGTTATTTTAACTATGCCCGACACTATGAGCGCGGAGCGGATAAATCTTATAAAGGCTTACGGCGCCGAGATTGTTTTAACCGACGGAAAAAAGGGAATGAGCGGCGCAATCGAAAAGGCGCGCGAACTCGCCGCCGAAATTGAAGGAAGTTTTATTCCCGACCAATTTTCAAATCCCGCGAATCCGGATATTCATTATAAAACTACGGGACCGGAAATTTGGCGCGACACATTAGGAAAAGTTGACGCGTTTGTTGCGGGCGTGGGAACGGGCGGCACTATTTCGGGCGTAGGCAAATTCTTAAAGGGCATGAACCCCGCAATAAAGATTGTGGCGGTGGAACCGTTAAAGTCCGCCGTGTTGTCGGGCGGAATGGCGGGAACTCACGGCATACAGGGGATAGGCGCGGGCTTTGTGCCGGCAAACCTCGATTGCGGAATTTACGACGAAGTTTTTGCGGTAGCCGACGAGGACGCTTTCGAATGCGCGAGAGAGCTCGGAAAAACCGAAGGTTTTTTAACGGGTATTTCTTCGGGAGCTGCGCTTGCCGCCGCAACCGCAGTGGCGCGCCGACCTGAAAGCAAAGGCAAGTTAATTGTTGTGTTATTGCCCGACACAGGCGACAGATACCTTTCCACATCGCTGTTTTCTTACTGAATTTTACGCACGGTAAATATAAAGAGTTTTGCTTTTCCGCAAAACTCTTTTTTTATTTGCACTAAATAATATTTTGTTTTTTGCCGTTTTTCAAATATTGAGTGGGAGAACAACCGAATATTTTTCTGAATTCGATTGTGTAATTTTTCGGATTTTCCCAACCGAGCATTGTGGCTATGTCTATAATTTTCATGTTTCCGAGCATTTTACAAGAATAAGTAACTTTATTTTTGTTGTGGTAGGCTATTATAGAGGTGTTAAAGTGCTTTTTAAACATTTGCGAAACATAACTGTGCGAATATCCCGTTTTGGCTATTATTTCGTCGATTGAAAGATAAATATAATCGAAATAAGTTAAGTGCATGTAAAGGTCGTTGAGCCAATCGGGAACGGCGCCGTTGCCCGTTATGTTTTTTGCTATAAAACAGCCGAGCAGTTCTATTATTATCGTTTTGTGCAGTTGCGAAAGGTGAGCGGCTTGCTCGCCGCTTATGGGATTTGTGCCGTTGAAGAGCGAAGATTTGTGCGATATGGCGTTAAATTCGTCTACCGAAAGATTAGTGATATACGGTTCTTTTCTCGACGTAAGTTCTTGGTAAAAGTTTTCTCCTATGGCGTTGCAAATATTTTTCATAGCGTCTACGGTGGCGTAATAGTCGCGGTACAAGCAGTCTTTTCCCGAAAAGCTGATTTCGTGGTATTCGTCGGGTCGTATCAAAACAAGCGCGCCGTGTTTCAGCTCTTTTAACGGACCGCCGCACATGGAATGTTTGCAAGTTCCGTTCAGAACGAGAGCAAACTCGAAAAATGTGTGCCCATGCGGCGGCTGCGCAGGACAATACACGTTCAGTCGGGTAAACGGATTAGCGTCTATAACGGTTTCGTCGAGTATGTTCATAATATTCAAATTGTACCTTAAAACGTAGAAAAAGTCAATACTCATATATAATAAAGCGGAAAAATACCCCGAAATCATAAAAAACGGTGTTTTTGATGATAAAAAGGGGTTGCTACGAAACGAGTCGGGATATATAATTAAATTGATGATTAAATAATCCGAATATATTCAAACGGAGAAAATCATGAGGAGAAATGCCGTGAAAAAGCTTTATGCAATCATGCTGTCGTTGGTTTTTATGTTGTGCGGTTGCTCGTCGGCTCCCAAAGACGCGCCGCTTGGCACTAACGCCGAATACGACGTTTTGGGGCTGGGAAATATTGCCGTAGGCATGTGGGTGACGCCTACCGATGCGTACCGCACGGAAGAACAGTTCAAACTTCTTTCCGAAAGCGGAATAAACGTTGTGAACGGTTTCGGTTATTCCGAAAATACCGACGAGAAAGTGCAAGCGGTGCTCGACTACTGCGAAAAATTCGGGCTGAAATATCTTTACAGCTCTATTGCGGTGGAAGAAAATATACGCGCGTATAAAGACGCTCCCGACGAAAAACTTGTTAGCGCGACTATGGAGCAAATAGATAAGTTCGCGTCTCACTCGGCTTATGCGGGACAACTGTTTTTAGACGAGCCGTCGGTTGCGTATTTCGACGCTTTAAAAGAGTTCATAGGCGCGTATAAAGAAAAGCACCCCGATAAGCTTGCGTATGTGAATATGCTTCCGTCTTACGGCGTTGCGGGTTCGGGAAGTTCGGGCTACGAATCTTATGTTGACAGTTGGATTGAAAAGATTTCGCCGAATATGTATTCTTACGACAGCTATCCGCTTATAGACTACAACCCCGAAACGCCGGGTTACCGCACCGAAATGGAAGATTATTATTATAACCTCGATTTGTTGCGCGTTAAAACTCTCGAAGCGGGAATTCCCATGTGGGCTTTTGCGGCGACTCTTGCATACACGCACCCTTCGGAGCCTAACCGCCGCGAGCCTTCGCGCGAGGAAATAAGGTGGCAGGTTTTTTCGGACCTTGCGTTCGGCGCTAAGGGTATTCAATATTTTTGTTACTTTACGCCCGGTCAGGATTCTTACGGCGAAGCTATGGTAACGCGCGGCGGCGTTCCCACAGAACGTTATTATTATGTGCAAGAGTTGAACAAGGAGTTTTCGTCTTACGGAAACATACTTTTAAACAGCGACGCAGTGGGCGTTATGTTTAACGATTATCGCAGAAACGGTTTCGATATTTATTCCACGCCGCTCAAAAAATTCGGAAGCATAGAAAGCGTTGAGGGAAACAGATATGTGGTAGGCTGTTTCAGCGATAAAGATACCGGCAAGAAAAGCGTGTTAATATCGCCCACAACCCCGCGCGACGATATAACGCTAACGCTTAACATGGCGAAAAACGTTAAGAGCGTTAGCGCCTACGTCGGCGGCGAAAAAACGACGCTTAACGTGGAGAACCGTCGTTTAACGCTTAACGTAAAACACGGAGACGCGGTTTTGCTGCAACTGTAAAAATATTTTTGTTAAACCGTTAGCAAACAATATAAGGAGAAAAGATTATGAAAAAAAGGTTGACTGTTTTCGCGCTTGTGTTAACGTTACTTATGCCGTGCGTTGCCTGTTCGGGCGGCGGCGACGGTATAGATAACACCAAAACGCAGCTTTACGTCGGCGTATACGACGGCGGGCTCGGAGCCGACAGCGTATACGCTATGGCTAAGCGCTTCGAGCAAAAGTATGCCGAACATTCTTTCGAAGAGGGAAAAACGGGCGTTCAGGTTAAAGTTTTAATGAACACCTACAATAACGGACTTGAAAACACCATTTCCGATATGACCGAAGAAGTGTTTATAGGAACATCGGCTAACGCGAACTATCTTGCGCGCAAAGGGCTGTTAACCGATATTTCGGACGTTTACGAAAAGCCGCTGAACTACGATTTCGTTACCGGCGAAACCGACGCTTCGGAATCGGACGTTAAACCGAAAGATAAAATCCGCAGCGACTTAAAATATTATTACCGCGACGAAGAGGGCAAGTATTACGGATTTCCGGGAGCAACCACGTTTTACGGTTTGGTTTACGACATAGACCTTTTCGAGCAGGAAAATTTGTATTTTGCGAAAGACGGCGGTTTTGTGAAGTCGGCTTCCGACGCCCGTTCGGCAGGACCCGACGGAAAATTAGAAACCGAGTACGACAACGGTTTGCCCGCAACTTACGAACAGTTCTTCGAACTTTGCGACAAAATCGTGTCGCTCGGCATGACGCCCGTTATGTGGGGCGGAACGGTGCAGGAATACGTTAGCAGCTTTTTAACAGCTCTTGCCGCCGATAACGACGGAAAAGAACAAACGGAGCTCAACTATAACTACGACGGACTCGCAACGACTCTTGTGTCGGGCGTAAGCGGCGACAATGTGGAAATAGGGGCGAGCGAGCAAATAAGCGCCCGCAACGGCTATAAACTTTATAAGCAAGAGGGCAGATACCGCGCGCTCAAATTTTTGGAGCGTCTTACGTCGAACCCGTCGTACTTCAATAAAAACGACGCAACGAGCAACGCTTTCGGAAACACCGACGCGCAAGACGCGTTCCTTACGTCTAAGCACCCCGAATTTAACCGCAAACGCACCGCTATGCTTATTGAGGGCAACTGGTGGGGAGCGGAGGCTCGCGGCACGTTTTTAGAGCTAAGCGCCGAATACGGCGACGGCGATTCTATGGAAACGCGCCGTTTCGGAATGTTGCCTCTTCCCAAAGCTACCGCCGATAAAGTGGGCGAGCGGTATACGTTTTTGGAACGTTGCGTCGGCGACGGATTTGTGAACGGGAACATAGCGGAATATAAAAAGAATTTGGCTAAGAGTTTCGTTCAATTCATGTTCACCGACGAATCGTGCGTGGAGTATTTGAAAATAAACAGCATTTGCATGCCTATCGAGTTCGATATAGGCGACGAATATTCTTCGCTCACTCCTTGGGGCAAAAACATGTACGATTTAAAAGAAAACGCTGTAACCGCCACAATGTACAGCCGCAGTAAAATTATGCAAAATTATTCCACAGACTTATGGTATTCGCCCAACTTGTGGCTTTCGAAAATAGGCGGCACTACTTACACATACCCGTCGTTTGCAATGATAAACAACGGCGCGTCGGCAAAAACTTATTTCGACGGACTTTCGGCTTATTGGACGGAAGACACATGGAAGAGTAAATTTACCGATATTTAAACCGAGTTTACCGGAGGACTTATGATTTCGGAAGTGAAAAAACGGGCGGGCAAAAAACGCATGCACGACAGAATATTCTTCGCGTGTTTGGTAACTCTGCCTCTCGTGCATTTCTTCATTTTCTATATTTGCGTGAATTTCAATTCAGTATTGTTGGCTTTTAAAAGTTATAATTCCGACAGCGGCTATTCGTGGGTGGGGTTGCAAAACTTTAAAAATTTGTTTTCCGATTTCGGAAAATTCACGCTCTATAAAAAGGCGCTGAAAAACTCTATGCTTGTGTTTTTGGTGGGCACCACCGTTTCCACCGTGCTCGCGCTCTTGTTTTCGTATTACATTTATAAAAAAGCGTCGCGCGGCAAAAACGTTTTCAAAGTGTTGTTGTTCATGCCGAGCATAATTTCGTCTATCGCAATGGCAACCATGTTTAAGCAATTTGCCGACAGCGCCATACCCAAACTTGTTCAAACCGTTTTTCACAAAGAAGTTCAAGGGTTGCTACAAAATCCGGACACAACGATGGGAGCCGTAATATTTTACAACGTGTGGATAGGCTTCGGCGTGAATATCTTGCTCTATTTGGGAGCAATGAACAACATATCCGAATCTGTGGTGGAAGCGGCGAAGCTCGACGGAGTAACGTTTGTGTCGGAGTTTTTCAAAATAACGTTGCCGCTTGTGTTCGGAACTGTTCAAACTCTGCTCGTAGTGGCAATCGGAGGAATTTTTATAAATCAGGCGAGTTTGGTTTCGTTCTTCGGAACCACGTCGGAAGAAGAGTTTTTCACTATAGGATATTGGTTATATAAAGAGACGGTTAAAAACACGTTAAACAACTCCAACGCAGGACTTCCTCAACTTTCGGCATTCGGCTTATTGCTAACGTTTGTTACTGTGCCCGTAGTGTATCTGTTTAACTTTATTACAAAAAAGTTCGGACCGAGCGTGGGGTGACAATATGAAAGAAAAAACAAAACGCAAATTTTCATTGTCGCCGCTTTCAATCGTAATATTCGTTATACTCGTGCTTTACGTTGTATCGCTTGTTGTGCCGCTTTTGTGGTCGTTGCTCACGTCGGTTAAAGGACGCCTCGACTACTTGAACAATCCTTTCGGGCTTCCGAAAAAGTGGTTGTTCTCAAATTATAAAACCGCTGCGGATAATTTTGCGTCGAGCATAACCACGAATAAAGGCGTTCGCACAGTGCAGATTTGGGAAATGCTATTAAATTCGTTGCTGTTTGCGCTCGGTTCGGCGTTTATAGGAACTTTGGTTACTTGCATAATGGCGTATGCATCGGCAAGATTTAACTTTTTTGCAAGCAAAATTATTTACGGCATTGTTATAGTTACTATGATTTTGCCGATAGTGGGCAGCTTGCCGTCCGAAATTCAGCTTGTGAAAACTTTGGGACTTTACGATTCGATGCTCGGCATGTGGATTATGAAAGCGGGATTTTTAGGAATGCACTTTCTTATATTTTACGGAGTGTTTAAAGCGCTCCCCAAAGATTTCTCGGAAGCCGCTTATGTGGACGGAGCGTCTAACCTAATGGTTATGCTAAAAATAATTTTGCCGCTCGTTCGCAACACTTTTTTCACAATAATGCTAATCAAATTTATCGACTTTTGGAACGATTACTACATGACAATGTCGTTCATGCCAAACATAAAAACGCTCGCTTTCGGACTGTACGAATACAGCCAGTCGTATAAGCCCGCAATATCGAGCGCGCCCATGAAGCTTGCGGGATGTTGCATACTCGCGGTGCCCATACTCGTGTTGTTCTTTTGTTTTCACAATAAAATAATGGGCAACGTTTCTATGGGCGGAATAAAAGAATAATTTTGAAATACGAAATAAGGCTACTTAAATGACGCACAGGAGGTCGCGCGTTTATGAAAACTAAAAGATTGTTAACGGTTTTGCTTGCTCTCGTTTTGAGTTTGCCGGTGCTGTCGTCTTGCGGCGAGGTGAAATTCTCTTTGGAGGAAACCGACTTGCAAATGCCTATGTACGAAGAGCACGACTTATCGTTTAAGCTCGATGGCGCCGATAGGTCGGATATTGCGTGGAGTTCGTCCGACCCGCAAACCGCCGTAGTGCAAGACGGAAAAATAACCGCGCTTTCGGTAGGTAACGCCGTTATAACGGGCGAAATCGCGGGGATTAAAAAGCAGTGTTCGGTGCTTGTGAGCCGCAACCGAGTGGGGCGCGCTCTATCGGTTAGCGATAGCGATATAAAACTCGAAGTCGGCGGAAATAAAACGGTTAGCGCAACGTTTAAAGAGAACAGCGAGGTTTTGGACGTTCCCGTTGTGTGGGAATCGTCGCGTCCCGAAGTTGCGAGCGTTAGCGAAACGGGAACTGTTACGGCGCTGTCGCGCGGCAATGCGGTTGTGTCGGCATACACGCGCTATAAAGGGCAACGCTTTACGCGAGACATAACGGTGCGCGTAACGGTTACCAAGAGCGAGGAAGCCGCGCTGCGTTTCGAAGACTCTGCTCACGCGGGCTCTGCGCTAATACCTATAGAATCGGGCAAAACGGAACTCGGCTTTACGGAATCCGACAACGTGTACCGCTACGAAACGGCGGGCGGGTTTCAATCCCGCGTTTTCGTAAGCGGCGCATACGAGAACGGCAACAGTGCCAAATTCGACCGAATGTTGTTCAAAGTAAAATTTACAGAACAGCCGAACGAGGGAACTTCGCTGTGGCTTGCGGGCTACAAAAAGGTTATTAAAGGAATGCCCAACCTTGTAACGCAAGACAGTTGCTTTGTATTCTACGACGCTTACGGCAAAATAGCAAAAAGCTTTGACGAAAACATTGTTTACACCGTTGCCGTAAATCTTAACAAGGCGGGCGAGGGAGTAAACAACGGCGGAGAAAAAGCGTTCGAATACGGATTTGCTTTTAACGCCGCCGCCACCGCATATTTGAGCGACGCGGTTTTGTGTTCCGAAGATTACTTTTCCGATACTTACGGATTCGAACAGCCCGAAGAACTTCCGCTTTTAAACTGCGTTTATGCTGAAACGGGCGCGGGGTTAGACGTGGGTGTGGAGCCCATAGACGCGTTCGACAAATATTGGGTTGCATATTCGTCGGGAACGGCTGCGGAATGGGATAACGCTATTTGGGATACCCGCGTGGCAATCGGCGGAATAGCGTTCTCGCAATACAGAAACTATCAATATATGCGCCTCGACATAATGTTCACCGACGTGAATATTCGCCACGTCATGATTTGGACGGGCGGTTATTCGTTGCGTTACGAGCCGAGCGGCAACGTGTCGTCGAGCGAAAGCACTCCTCAAGAGGGCGACCTCAACGTATTTTTGGGCGGCGAGGACGTTACGGGAACTCCTCTCGAACCTAACAAGGCGTACACGTTCCGCGTTCGTATTCAGCGCGACAATATTGAAAACGTTGCTTTCGGGTTTAACGTGAACAGCTCTTCGAGAAATCCCGTATACTTTGCCGCACCCACATTCACCGACTATTGAGAGGAAAAAATGGTATTTGAAAACTCCAAATGGATTTGGCTTTCCGATTCCCCTAACGAAATCAACGAATACGGCGAATTTTTATGCGAGTTCGATTTGCCCGCGTCTGCGGAAATAATATTGCGGATTTGCGCTAAATCGGATTATGCCGCGTTTATAAACGGCGAACTTGCGGGATTCAATCAATATTCCGATTTTCCCGACGAAAAAATTTACGACGAATACTATTTGCAAGCGAATAAAGGAAAAAACGTGCTTGCCGTGTCGGCGCTTTCCAAAAATTATTCAACCGCTTCCCACATAGCTAACGGCAAGGGGATAATATTCGAAGTAATTGCGGGCGGAAAAACGGTGCTCGTTTCCGACAAGCGCGTGCCGTCGAGACTTTCCAAAACTTATGCTTCGGGCAATCTGCCGTATATTACGCCGCAGTTGGGAATGAGTTTTAAATACGATTTCAGGGCGCAAGACGGTTGGAAAACCGGCGACGCTACCGGATTTTCGAAAAGCGTTGTGTGCGACGTGAAACGCAAATTTGCGCCGCGTCCCGTTAAAAAGCTGGACGCAAGCAACAGCGTGCCGTTTTTAAGCTCGGGAAACGGGCTTTACGACGCGAAACGTGAGTATGCGGGCTATTTGTGCTTCGATATAGAGAGCGACTCGGAAAAAGAACTAACGGTTTCTTACGGCGAGCATGTTATAGACGGCGGCGTGCGCCGAACGATACACGAGCGCGACTTTTCTGTGAAATTCGTTCTTAAAAAAGGACGCAACGTGTTCCGAGAATATTTCTTGCGTTTCGGGCTCAGATATTTGCAACTCAGCCGCACCGACATAACCGTAAATTTTTTGGGAGTGAACGAAGCCGTATATCCGCACGAATACAAAAAATATAACGGCGACGCTGTTTCGCGTGAAATCTACGATGCGGCGGTTAGAACTTTAGACTGTTGTATTCACGAGCATTACGAAGATTGCCCGTGGCGCGAACAGGCGCAGTACGCTATGGACAGCCGCACGCAAATTTTATGCGGCTACCGCGCGTTCGGCGAAACGCAAATGCCTGCGGCGGCGCTCAGAGCTATGGCGCACCGTCTCACTTCAAAAAACGCGCTTCCCATAACTTCGCCGAGCGAGAGCGAACTTTCGATACCGTCGTTTTCGCTTGTGTATCCGCCTATGCTTAAAGAGTATTACGCCGAAACGGGAGATAAGACGCTGCTTGCCGACGTTTTCGAAAACACCCGCGCAATGCTTGAACATTACATAGCGTCGGTACGGAACGGGCTTATTCCCACGCTTGCGGAATGGAACTTTTTCGAGTGGGAAGAAGGGCTGCACAACGAAACGGAAATTTTCGAGCAACGCGAACAACGCGACAAATATTCTCTTCCCGTGAACGCTTTCGCGGTGAAGGCGCTTAGCTGTTTTGCTGACGTTTGCGACGTTCTCGGCTACGATAGCGGAGTGGGAGAGCGTTACCGCGCGCTTGCCGAAAATTTGCGCGAATGCGCTCGCACAGTTTTTTGCGGAAATGACGGGCTTTTTAGAACGTATTGCGAAAACGGAGAGCTACGCCATTTGAGCGAATACACTCAGGTGTTGGCGCTGTATAGCGAAATTGCGAAAAAGGAGGAAAGAAAAAAGCTGCTCGATTTGATAACAAACGAAAACGACCTTGTGCCGCTTACCGTGAGCAATTACATTTTTAAGTACGAGGTTTTGTTCGAAGAGGGCGGCTACGAGGAATATGTGAAGATAGACGTTGCCGAAAAATGGGGTTACATGCTCGAACACGGCGCAACTACGTTTTGGGAAACGATTAAGGGCGCGCGAGACTTTGGCGGAGCGGGAAGCTTGTGTCACGGTTGGAGCGCCGTTCCCGTGTTCGTTGCATGGGAGTTGGAAAAAGGAGGAACTAAGAAAAATGCAAAAAATCAAACTGTTTCCGTTAGCGGCGCTTGCGGTGGCGGTGCTGCTGTCGGTAGCGTTGTTGCCGACCGCGCGTAGTTTTGCGAAAGGAGCCGAACTTATGAGCGTAGAAAAATACGTTGACAAAATCGATTCCGCCGCAAACGCGGGGCAAAGGTCCGATACGTTTAACATATCGCTTTTGTCCGACAACGTAGGCGCTGTGGGCGATACGTCGAGGGCTGTGTTCGGAGCGAATCCCGGCGCTACCGAAAGTTACCTCGATTATTCGCTTAAAGAACAAGATACTGCGGTGGTCTACTTATACGAAAAGATTTTAACGGGGAACAAGCGCCCTCAGTCGAAGCTGCCTAAGTTTTCGGTTATAGGAACTAATTGGGAAACCGAGCCCACTCAAACCGAAGTAGAAATAGGGCGGAGCGAAGAGCCTGTGCGCTATACTCGAATAAAGCTTACTTATAAACTCGATTCGCCGCTATCCGACAAAACGCTTAGAATACATATTTATCCTCAGAGCGAGCCCGAGCTTTTGCAATTAGGGCGTGTCGAGCTGTATAATTCCGCAAGCGTGCAAACTCAAACGGTGAAAATCAACGATAGCAAGTTTTCGGTGTCGGGCTGGATTACTCCTCCCGAAGTGGGCGAAAGCGGAATGTCCGATTCGGTGGATTTCGAAAACGCCATGACGGAACTTGCCGCAAGCGGAATAAACTTTAATTTGCCGAACGTGTGGAGCGGCGACAATATGTACTACCGCAAACGTTTAACCGACGTGTGCGCAAAGCTCGGAATTAAAACTCTTGTTTACGACGAATCGCTTATCTCCTATTTAAAGAGCGCTAACTACAACGAAAGTTCGGCTCGCGCTATGGTGGCGCCTTACGCGAACGACGAAAGCTTTGCAGGGCACTTTATAATGGACGAACCGAACTATAACGAGCTCGATTCTCTTAAAGTAGCGGCGGAAAGATATAGCGCGCTTTTGCCGAACAAAATATTTTATGTGAATTTGTTTCCTAACTACGCCATTTCGGAATACGAAGAGTATTTGAACAAGTATTTCGACACAATCGGAGAAAACAGGATTTCATACGATTATTATGTGCTCGAAGGCAGAGTGCCGTCGGAATACAAAATGAAAACCACGCATTTGCTTAATTTGCAAACTGCGGCTGTTTCGGCAAAAGAACACAACGCCGAGCTATACGCTATTATAGCGTCTACGGGGCACTATAATCCGTCGGATAAAGCGTATTTGCGCAACATAAGCAGTAAAGCGGATTTGGGCTTTCAGGCTTACAGCGCGCTTGCATACGGCGTTAAGGGGCTGACGTGGTTCACTTATCTTTCTATGGCGAACGGAGAATTCGGCGCTCAGCCCGGAATGTTCGACCTTAGCGGAAACAAAACTAAGGTATACGACTACGTTCAAGAGCTTAACTCCGACATAAGTTTTTTTGCCGACATATATCTTGACTACGGTTGGACGGGCACAATGCTTATAGAAGGTTCCGCCTGCGAGAAAAACGCGAATTTCGAGTCGGTGAAAGAACCGCTTAGAGAGCATAAGGCAATTAAAAGCGTTCAAACGAAGCACGACGTTATAGCGGGAACATTTTTTAACGGCAAGAACGACGCTTTACTTTTGGCGAACTATAACGACCCGTCGTTAAACGTTATGCCCGAAATAACCGTTAATTTCGACAAACCGTATTTACTCAAAATTTATGCCAACGGAACAAAAAAAGAAGTGAGAATGAAAAGCAATTCCCACACGTTCTATCTCGGCAACGGCGGCGGCGCGTTTATAGAACTATTCGAGCTTACAAACGAGCCGACGGACGAAAACGGTTCTAACAGCGGAGAAAGCGAAAAACCTTCGGTGAACGGGAACGAAACGCAAACTCCCGCAGAACCGAAAAAATCGGGTTGCTCGGCAAACGTAAGTTCGCAGCGTGGAGTTGCCGCGATTGCGCTCGGAGCCGTAACGTTATCGTTAATAATCGGCGTAACGCCGAAAAAAATTATAAGGAGAAAATTAAAATGATGAAGGTAAAACAAAGGCTGTGTATTGCTGCGACGCTATTGCTTGCGCTCGCGCTTGTGTTCGCGGGATTCGTGCATATTGCGGCGCTCGCCGACGACGCGGGGGGGGGAACTATTTCGCCCATTATTGACGAATGCGGTCAAGTGGGAGGAGAAGGCGCGGTTACTGCGGATATTTACGGAATGAGCATGCAAAGTTCCGACGTTGGTTTCGGAGAGGATAGCAGATATTTTTCAAACAAAGCTCCCTCAGTTGCGCCTACCGCCGAAAACTTGTGGGATGAAACTCTCGGAGCCGAATTTGCCTACGCGCAGTATGCGGTAAGCGGACACAATCTCATTAAAGTTACGGTAGACCTTGCGGCAGAAGCCGTTGACGCGTTCGCCCCCATAATGGTTTTTGCGCAAGGCGGCGGTGGAGTGTTGGAAGTAAACAACACCGCTAAAGTGCCGTCCGAGAATTGGACTCGAAAAGAATACACGTTTATAATAGGAGAGGGAGCCGAATGGGTGCGCGTAATTCCGTCCGCTTATGTGGAGGGCGAAGTTAAAGCAATGTGGATGCAGCAAATCACAAAAGTGGAAATAACGCATACAAACGAGTTGCCGCCCAAAGACGAAGTTACGATTGCTCCCGTTTACACCGATATTTGCAATGGTAACGCAATCGACGGACAGCGCGCCGACGTTTATAATGTTGCCGTGAATAACGACAAGCAAGATAAAATCGGCGACCCCGACCGCATTGTGTTTGGAGCAAATCCGGATGCGAAAGAGTCGTATATTGATTATGAGTTGCAAGGTCAGGATACTGTTTCGGTTACGGCGTACGAAGAAATTCTTGAAAATAACGTTCGCCCCGAAAGCTCGACGGTAGTAAAATTTTCGCTTGTGGGTACAAATTGGGAAGTTGACGCAACCGAAGTTAAAACCGAGCTCGGCGATTATGCTACGGGGCGTTGGACTAAGTTGACATTTATATATAAGCTCAATGCGGTAAGCGACGCGCCGCAGTTCCGCGTGCATATTTATAAGCCCGCCGACGGACAAAGCGAAATAGAATTAGGGCATATAGACATTTACGACAGCAACACCGCCGACGAAGATAAGCTTAACGCAAAGCACGGCTTGGAGCGCTATTCGTACCTTAAAGGTCAGAGCAATTACAGCGCCGTTAAATGGGCGGAACTTCGCAATATATGCGACGAAGCTCTTAAAGCGATAGACGAAGCCGAAGCTTCGGGCGTGGAAGCCGTTGTTGCAAAAGCGAAAGCCGACATAGACGCCGTTGTTACTGCGGCGGCGGAATTCGAAGCAAACAAAGCGGTTTGGAAAAAGGAAATAACCGATTTTGCCAACGAAAAAGGCGAGGGCAACTACACCGCCGAAAATTGGGCTAAAATTCAAGCGTTCGTAACGGAAGCGCACGAAAAAATCGACGCCGCTACGAGCGATACCGCAGCGACAAACGCAATTTTGGACGCTAAGGAAAAAATAAACGACGTGGAGAAGAAGTCGGAGGGCGGAAACGAACCCGACGACAACAAGCCTACCGACGGCGAACAGCAGAAGCCGGACGAGAGCAAAAACAAGAAATGCGGCGGAGAACTTTCCGCAAGCGGATTTGCTCTTTCGTTCGGCGTTGTAGCTATTGCGGTAGCGGCGGGCGCGATTGCGGTTCGTAAAAAAGCGCGCAAAGAATAAAATAACAAAGTGCCTAATAGTTAAGCAAAAAGGCTGTCGTTCTCGACAGCCTTTTCTACTGTGGTCGTTCCATGCGTGGGATTGCTTCGCTACGCTCGCAATGACATTTGTCACTGTGTCAAATTCCAATAAGTGTTGTTTTCTTCGCCGAGCTGAGTTTTAACTATATTGTTTTGGCGGTTGTTGCGTCTGAACTTTCCGGGCGGTATGCCAACGAACTTCAAAAAGTTTTGGTGGAATATAGCTTTGTTGTTGTATCCCGTTTGTTTGCGGATTTCGTCGATTGATAGGTCGGAAGAGGTGAGCAAAAGAGTTGCGCGGTTAATGCGGTGTTTGTTTACATAAGTTTTAACGGTAACGTTAAAGCTGTTTGAAAACAAAAGGTTCAAATAGTTGGGCGACACTCCGCAAACGTCCGCAATATCGTCGAGAGTGATAGGGCGGTTATAGTTTTCGTGAATGTAGCCTACGGCTTTATTTATGTAGCTCATTCCCGGCATGTGGCTCTTGCCTTTATCGCACTGTTTTGCCATGAGAAGAAGCATTCCGCTTAGCAAATAGTTTAAATAGGAATCGTTTTGTCTGTTTATTTCGTTTCCTATGTATTTTTGAATCATTAAAATATTCTGCACGAAAAGACCGTCGTCGGATATTCGCGTAACAGGTTTTTTAAGTTGAAAAAATTCGCGCACGCAAGAATCTTTATTGCAAAGCGCGTTTATGGTAAAGTTATAATCGGTAGCGTCGGTGAGCGTAAATTCGAGGTTGCATATTTTCGTAACTATATTGTCGATTGTTATTTTGTGGGGAACGTTCGCGTCTATGAAAATATACGAGTTGGGAAGAATTGTATATTTTTCTTGTTCTCCGCTTTGCGATTGAAATTCTATTTGCACTTCGCCCATTACCACATACATCATTTCAATGCGGTCGTGGCTGTGAAAAATCATGTCGAAGCAGTTGTAATAATGCACATAATAGCCGCTTACTTGAAAACATTTGTTTCGGTTTGCCGCCGCAAATATGGAATATGATTGAGGTTTAGCGTTTATCATAAAGCTATTATACAATATTTTTTATACAAAAACAATATTTTAAGTGTGATTTTCTTTACTTTTAATAAAGAAAATGAAAAAAATCACAAAAATACATCTTGAAATGACGTTTTTGCTGTGTTATACTGTATTCAGGTAAGACAATAAAAAACAAAATTTGCGTTTCGAAATTCGGAACCGAAAAATTCAGGAGGTTAAGTGATGACCATGAAAAGAATGTGCAAGCTTTTAAGCTCGTTGCTCGCCGTTGTGTTCGCTTTGGGAATGAGCGGTTGCGGCGGTAAGCTGAAAGGAGTTAAAGGAACGCTGAATATAGCGTCGTTCGAGGGCGGCTACGGCAGTACTTGGGCTACGGCGCTTAAAGACGCTTACATTGCGCACAATCCCGAAGCCAAAGTTGTGGTAACGTGCAATCCGTTGGTGCGCGAAACGGCGGTAACGGCGCTTCAAACCAACATGACAGACGTCGATTTGTTTTTTATCGACGGGGTGGGCGTGGGAACGTATTGCGAAAACTACGGTTCTCTTGCGGACATAAGCGAATTGTATTCGCTTTCGCCCAAAGCGGGAGAAAACGAAGAGAACACCACCGTTAAAGACAAAATAATGCCCGAAGTGGTTTCGGAAATGACTTACGGCGGCGATTGGAAAGAATTCGAAAACAAGTATTACACCGTGCCTTCTCCGTCGGGACCGTGTTCGCTCATTCTAAACGCCGACGCGCTCGATAACGCGCTCGGCAAAGGGAATTGGCGCGAACCTCGCACCACCGACGAACTGTTCGCGCTGTGCGACGCAATTACGGCGGCGCAAGCGAAAGTTACCGTGTCGGGCGTTAAACATACTGTTTATCCGTTTATATACAGCGGCGAAGCTGTGGAATATTGGCGGTATCTTTACTATCCGTGGATTGCGCAATACGGCGGACTCGAAACTTGGAACAACATGCAAAACGTGAAAATAAACGGCGAATATGCGCAAGAAGCGTACAGACCCGAAGCAAAGCTCAAAGCGTTCGAAGTTCTCGAAAGAATTATTAAAAGAAGCAACGGTTATTGCGATTCGAGCAGCATGAACAACAGCTTTAACCAAACGCAAAAATATTTCTTGCAGGGCAGAGCGTGTATGTATGTTACGGGCGATTGGTTTGAAATGGAAGCGGAAAACTCGTCAGACTACAAAGCCAATATAAAAATGATTCGCACTCCCGTTATATCCGAGCTCGCAAGCGTTATAGAGAGCGAAAGCGGCGTTAGCCTTACCGACGAAAAACTGTGTGAAATAATCGGTGCGCTCGACGACGGGGCGGAGCAATTAGACGGCGTGAGCGACGAGGTGTTCGAAAAAGTGCGCGTCGCGCGTTCGTACACTTTCACTCTTGCAAACAGCTCGGTGGGTTTTGTTCCCGAAGTTAGCGTGAACAAAGACATGGCAATAGACTTCTTGCGTTTTATGTACAGCGACGAGGGAATTAAAATCGTGTTGCGCGAATCGAGAAGTTATTTGCCCGTTGTGAACGCTTCGCAAATCAATGCGGAAGGAGAGCTCTCGCTCTTTCGCAAGTCGGTGAACGAAATTATGCAAGGCGACACAAAATACATTTATTCTTCGGCGCGCGACCCCATTCATTACCGTGCGGGGCTCGATACTTACGTCGGCAACGAAAAGCCCGAAGTTGCGATGGGCAAGAAAACGGGTGCGCTTTCGGCAAGAGAATACTTCGATAAAGAAGGCAGACTTCTTTCCGAAAAATGGTCTGACTACATGAAAGTTGTGGGCTAAACAATGAGCGGAGAGAAAGTAAAAAGCAATTTTTTTCGTAGCAGAAAGATACGGAGAGGCATCTTTATAGGTGCTATGCTTAGCATAGGACTTATTCAGTTCGCAATTTTCTGGGTTTATGTGAACGTGGATTCTATTTTGTTGGCTTTCAAGCTCACCACTCGCACGGGCGTGAGTTGGGGTTTAGACAACTTTAAAAGGTTTTTCCACGAGTTCCGTATGCCCGATATGGAGTTGTCGCTTGCTTTAACGAACACGTTTTTGCTGTTTTTGGTGGGCACTGTAATAGGACTTCCCGTGTCGCTTCTGTTTGCGTATTACTTGTATAAAAAGGTGCCGTGTTCAAAGTTTTTCCGCGTTGTATTCTTTCTTCCGTCAATCATATCGGCGGCGGTTTTGGTGGCGCTTTTCAAGTATCTGCTTGCGGTGGAAGGACCGGTAAACACCATTTTATCGGCTTTAACGGGGCGCGACGTTAGCTTGGAGTGGCTTACCGACGAAAAATACAGCATGGGAACAATACTGTTCTATGTGTTTTGGACGGGATTCGGAAGCAACATTGTGCTACTTACGGGAGCGATTCACCGGCTTCCTACCGACGTGCTCGAATACGCGAAACTCGACGGCGTTAAAATGACGCGCGAACTCGTGCAGATAATAATTCCCATGATTTGGCCTACGCTTTCCACGTTGTTGGTGTTCGCTACGGCGGGACTGTTCACAAACTCGGGACCTATACTTTTGTTCACCGAAGGGCAGTACAAAACCATGACAATCGGCTACTTTATATTTAACGAGGTTCAAAGCAATTCCTACGAATATCCCGCCGCAATAGGACTCGTTTTCACTGTTATAGGTTTTCCGCTCGTTATGATTGTTAAAGGGGTTCTCGGGAAAATTTTCGAGGACGTGGAGTATTAGCATGTGTTACGTCACACATAGAACAGCATAGGAGCGTTTGAAAAATGTTAAAAAGCTTTATAAAACGTCCGAGAACCGAAAAAATAGTTCTTTCGTTGGTTTTCGTATTCTTTTTCGTGTATGCGGTTACGATAATTCTTCCGTTCGTGTGGGCGTTTTTGAGTTCGCTCAAAACCGACGACGAATATTACGAAAAGGTGTTCGCACTGCCAAAGCAATGGCTTTTCAGCAATTATATAACGGCGTTCCGCGAGTTTAAAATAGGCGCCACGTCTATGCTCGGAATGATAGGAAACAGCTTGTGGCTAACGTTTGCTGGCACGTTCGTTGCGGTTATGGTGTCGAGCGCTACGGCATATATAGTTGCCAAATACCCGTTTTGGGGCAGTAAGATTATTTACAGAATAGCGATTTTCACAATGATTATTCCCATAGTGGGCAATCTTCCCGCAACATATAAGCTTGTTATGCAGTTGCAACTAAACAACCCTGTGGGAATTTTGGCACTTTATGCGGGCGGCTTCGGTTTTAACTTTATAATTCTGCACGGCTTTTATAGGTCGGTTTCGTGGACTTACGCGGAAGCGGGATTTATCGACGGAGCATCCGATTGGAAAGTGTATTGGCGAATAATTTTACCGCAAGCTTTGCCCGCCATTGTGTCGATTTCGATTTTGAGCTGTATAGGAATATGGAACGACTACTACACGCCGTTTTTGTATCTTAAAAACTCGCCGACTTTGGCGCTCGGCATTTATCGGTTCGATATAATTCAAACGTACCGAAGCAACGTTCCCATTTACTACTGCGCGATACTTCTTTCGGTTCTGCCCATTTTAATCGTGTTTTGCTGTTTTCAGAACACCATTATGGAAAACACGGTTGCGGGCGGCTTAAAAGGTTGAAACGGAGCAATCCGCTAAACAAAATAAATTATTTTTTGGAGGGACTATGAAAAAGACAAACAAATGGCTAATCATCTTGCTGAGCGCGCTTATATGCTTATGCGTGGCGTTTGCAACCGCGTGCGGCAAGACGGACGAACCGAACGACGACGGCGGCAAAAAACCGGACGGAGACAACACTAATACGGTGATTTCATCCGACTGGGAAACAATGCCCGAAAACAAAAACGAAAACCTGAAATATTTCGGTTATTTTCACGGAGACGGTTTCCGTTCGCAAGGCTCTTACATAAGCGAAATAGCTTCGCTTAAAAACTCCAACGTGATTATGATTAACTCGGCGTGGAGCCATGCCGCCGCGCAAGAAAGTCTTGCGGCTGTTAAAGCGGCGGGCATGAAAGCGATTTTCTCTGTTCACGGCATGTTCGTCGGTGGGCAGATTACTCAGGCGAACACCGCGACGCTTGTGGCTAATCATGAAGAGGTGTGGAACGAAACCGCTACGGCGATTGCGGAATATATCGAAGACGGAACTATTCTCGGCTTCTACTTCGACGAGCCCGCTTGGAACGGCGTGCCCGAAGACGCTTTCCGCACGGTAACCAAAATGTTGCGCGACAAATATCCGAATATTAAGGTTATCACCACAATGACGGGTTACGATATAGGCATTGCCAAATACGAAGGCTATCCCGAATTGAACGCGTCGTATAACGAGTATTGCACCGACGTAATGTACGACAGCTACGGAAAGTGGAACGACGAGACGCGCCGAGAATACCTTGAAAAACTCAAATCCAAAGCGCTTCAGAACCAGTGGATTTGGGGTTGCCCCAAAGGCTTCTCGGATAATCCCGAGCAAACGGGCGATATGGTGGAGCACATTAAGGGCATGTACACCGAAGCTATTCAAGAGCCTCGATATGTGGGCATTGTGTCGTTCTCGTTTGCCGACGGAATAGAGGGCGATTGGGGCTACGGGCTTCATACGTTTTTTAACAATTCGGGCGACTACTACGATAAAGCTCTTAAAAATCTTTACGTCGATATAGGGCGCGAAGTAATCGGTTTGCCCGCGTGGGACCATTCCAAAGACGTTGACCTTGCGCTTTTGGAGCCTACCGAAGTGTACGAGCTCGGCGACACTGTGGAGCTTCCTGCGGCGGGCGCTCTCGACGGCAACGACAAAGAACTCGAAGTGACTTATACCGTAACTTCGCCTTCGGGCAAGGCTATGCCTGCCGAAAGCTTTCAAGCTACGGAAAGCGGGCACTACACGGTTACGGTAAGCGCGGGCGAGGGCGAAAACAAACAAACTAAATCGACGAAAGTTTCGGTACGCGAGCCGGGCGAAATCAGCGTGTTCGATACTCCCGCATATCTTTCGGATGCCGACGGTACCGACGCCGACACTTGGTGTTGGCCGCGCCAGATAGACACAACTTTCTCGCACGGCGAAACGGGGGGGGGTAGCCTTAAAATAACTCCTCACGCAAAAGACGGAACTTGGCCGCGTATTATATTCGCTCGCAACGGCTATCAACTTTGGAACATTTCGGAATACGATTATATTTCAATGTGGGTATATAACGCGGGCGACGAGGCAATCGAAGGCTTTGCATTGTTTGTTTCCGACGAAGACATAAACAGCGCGAATAAAGTGGGTTCCACAGTAAGCTTGCCTTCTAAGGTATGGACGGAAGTAACTCTTTCGGTGGCGAAAGTAAGAGAGAGCAAACCTAATCTTGACCTTACCAAAGTTACTATTGTTTACGGCAACGACGCGTCCGACTATAAGAACAGAAGCGTGTTCTATGTAGACGACGTTATGCTTAAAAACAACGAGGAATTACCCGACCCCAACTCTATAAGTTTTGAAAAGACTGCCGACTTGAATAGAATAGGAGACAATGCCGACGACGTTTGGACGTGGCCGGTGTCGCTTAGCGACGAACAGGCTCACGGCGGAAATAAGTCGTTGAAAATTACCGTTCGTCAAGACGGCGGCGTTTGGCCTAACGTTGTGTTTAAGGGAATAGATGCCGCAACGTTCGATATAACGAACGCTTCCAAAGTCTCGGTGTGGATTTACTTCGATTCCGACAACGAACTTACTTCGGGGGGGGGTACCGTATTTGGTTTTAAAGTAAATAACGGCGAAAACGTTAATCAAGCCGTTAAAACGTTCAATATTCCCGCTCGCACTTGGACTGAGCTTACCATTACAAAAGACGAAATACTTGCGCTTGCGGCGGATATAGACTTGACTCAGGCAAAGATTTCGATTGCGTCGTTGGGAAGCGGTTATTCCGACAGGTCGAATTTTTTACCTCGACGATTTCCTTATCACCGTAAATCAATAAGAAGCTAAGGCGTAAATTAAAAAAAAATAAACGCGTTACCCGCCGCGCTCAAACGGGCGCGGCGCGCGGTAACGAAAAGGAACAGTATGGGACAGACTTTATTCGGCATTTTTCACACCGCTTACGAGCGCGCCCCCTCGTATTTTTTCGAGGCGGCGAAAAGCAACTATATAAACACATTTTTAGTGGAATCGGATTACCGCAGCGAAGAATTTGCTGTGAGTATGAACGAAATCACGCGCCATTCCGATAAAAAAGCGTGGCTCGGCGTAACTTATCTCGGTTTTAAAAGTATAAACAACGTAACTATTGCCGACAACGGAGAAAGCAAGTCGGAATTTAATCCGACAACCGAATTTTTTGCCGATTTCCGACAAAACGTGGACGCTATGCTTGCCGAGTTGAAAGCGCGCGGTTGGTACGACAGCGTCGAAGGGTTTTATATGGACGAACCCATGCTGTGGAATATCAAAAACGATTGGCTTGAAGAATTTACGGGATATTTCCGCACCGAAGCGGCGCCCGAAAAAAGATTTTTCGTGTGTTTTTCGATAGCGGGAGTCGCGCCCGAATTTTGGACGATAAACAACATAGAGCCTATAAATCCGAAATCGACAAGGTTTTTAACAGATGTGGCGTTCGATATGTATCATAAGTGGAACGCAGACTATAACGAAGTGCTTCGCCTTATGCTCGAACGCACGGGCAACCGAAAGGATTTGCGCGTGTGGATGATTCCGTGCACAATGAATTACAGAGGCGATAAGAGCGAGGAATATTGCATAGAACATTTGAACGGCTGCTACGAAACTTTAAAAAAACTACCGTGCAAAGGCGGGCTTATGTGTTTTACTTACTACACGTTTTTGCCCGAAGAGGAAGCTCTCGGCAACATAGGGCTCGATAAGCTTACCGAAAGAGAGTATAAAAATTACTGGCCCGAGCTTATGTCGCGCATAAAAGAAATAGGGCGCGAAATCGTGTCGGGAGAGTTGGGCTAAAAATTTGACTTTCGAGCTTTGCGATTATATAATAAAGGCAATAACAACAGGAGACGAGAATAGCCGTGAAAATGCACTTTAAAGGGTTGGAGTTCGCGTTAGTAGGCGGAAAAATAGTTTTAACCGATTGTTTCGGAACGGCTGTGTGCAAAGACGCGGAAAAGCTTCCGAATTTCAATTTTGTAGAATTGCAAATAGCGGGAGAAAACCACGCTTCGCATTGCGGAGCAAAAATGTTCGAAAGTAGCGAATGGAGCAAGCTTAAATACATTTCTTATTCCGAAACTCAAAACAAGTTGGAAATTGTGCAAGCGAGCGAGCTTGTGTCGGTTGCTACGCATTTCGAGGCGTATGACGATACCGACGTTCTTCGCGTTTGGAACACCGTTACGAACATGACGGATAAACCTATTACGCTTGAACATATTTCGTCGTTCGTGTGTTGCGGTTTCGGTCAAAACGGCACCGAAAGCGTGAACAATTTGTATTTGCACAAGTTTTATAACAGTTGGCATGTGGAGTGTCAGCCGGTTCGCAGTTCGTTTTATAACTTGGGATTGTTTAACGGAAACGAACGTTGCATGAAACGTATTTCGGGTTGCAATACGGGAAGTTGGTCTACAAAAGAGGAGCTTCCGCAAGCAATAATCGAAGACGCTGACACGGGACGGTTTTTTATGTTTCAGATAGAAGCGGCGGGGAGTTGGTATTATGAAATTGCCGACAATAAAAAACTTATTTATTTGAATATAGGCGGACCCAACTCGAATTTTAACGGGTGGAGCAAGGTTATTCAACCTCACGGCGGCTTTGTTACCGAAAAGGTTGCCATAGTGGCGGGCGACAGCATAAATAAGGTTGTGGGCGAAATGACGAAATACCGCCGTCATATAGTGAGCGCTTGCAAGCCCGATAAGCAGTTACCCGTTATTTTTAACGAATATATGCATTTGAGTTGGGATAATCCCAACGAAGAACGCACCAAAAAGCTTGTTCCGTCGGTGGCTGAACTGGGGGCTAAGTATTATGTAATCGACTGCGGGTGGCACGACGACTGTCCGTATACCGAAATTTATCAAAAGGCGGGCAAATGGCAACCGTCGAATTTACGCTTTCCGAGCGGAATAAAAGCGGCGGTGGATTTTATAAAAAGTTACGGAATGAAAGCGGGGCTTTGGCTCGAGCCCGAAATAATAGGTTGCAAATGTTCCGAAATGGAAGAATATTACGGCGACGACGCCTTTTTTTATCGCAACGGAAAAAAGACGGTAACGTCGAACCGAAAGTTTCTTGATTTCCGCAACGAAAAAGTGCGCGAGTATATGTCGGAAACCGTTGCTCGTATTGCGGGCTACGGCGTTGAATATTTGAAATTCGACTACAATCAAGATTGCGGCACGGGCAACGAACGCAACGCCGACAGCGCGGGCGACGGACTTATTGAGCATACGAACGCATTTCTCGGTTGGCTTTTTGATATGAAAGCAAAATATCCAGCCTTAATTTTCGAGGGGTGCGCCAGCGGCGGTTGCCGACTCGATTATAAAACGTTGTCGGCATATTCGCTTGTGTCAACTTCCGACCAAACCGACTATAAAAAATATCCGCACATAGCGGCGAATATTTTTTCGGCGGTGTTGCCCGAACAAGCGGCGGTTTGGAGCTATCCTGTGGAATCGCTCGGAATGGACGTTTTCGACGTTGATACTTTCGAAACGGTTAACGCGCGCGTATCAACCGAACAGGTTGTTATGAACATGGTGAATGCCATGCTCGGAAGAATGCATCTTGCGAGCGCCGTTCATTTGCTGAGCGAAGAAAAGCGCGCTTTGATTAAAGAGGGGATAGAATTATGTAATTCTCTTGTCGCTTTCAAGAGAGAAGCGCTTCCTTATTTTCCCTGCGGATTTAACGATTTTAACAAGAGAGAGGCGGCTTCCGGTTTGCTTTCGGGCAAAACGTTGGAACTTGCGGTTTGGAATATGGGCGGCGACGGCGAAATAAAAATTCCGTTGCCCGACATTACCGTGAAAGGCGTTAGAATCGCGTATCCTGCGGCGGCTTCGGAAAAAGTTACGTTCGAGCCTCATTCAGTTAATATATCGTTGGGAAAAGGGTATAAGGCTCGTTTGCTTGAAATTAAAATTTTATAGCATGCTTTTTTAATGCGAGAGTTGTTTTTTTACAGCGTTTTTATTTCGATTTTTTTATATATAGTTTTTGTTTTCTTGACAAATTTTGTAAAAAAGCGTAATATATAACGTAAGAAATTAAGCGGCTTTACTATAAACGTTTAGGGCGCAGTTTCAATTTTTACGGAGTGTGAAATATGCGTCGTATAACCGATTTGGCGAGTGGTGGGATACGCCCTTTGTTTTCTAAGTGGTCGGAAGTGCGCGAAGAGCGTTTGCCCGAGAACTACGATATAAGGAAAATCAAGAAGTTCCTTATAACAATAGGGCTTTCGAATATGCCGATAACCGTGTTCGATTCGGTTTCTTGGCTTGTGTGGCAAAACTTGCGCGGCAACGGTATTCTTATGCGCGAGGCATACGCGGAGCTTGCCGAAAAGGGTAGGCAAAGCGTTGACGCCGCGCGAACTCAAATGACGTATCACATAAAAAAGGTATATAAAGACGTGCGCGAAGCCGTTGTTTCGCAATACGATTATGATATAGGCGAAAGTTTTGACGGAAACAAAAATTTTATTCACCGAATAAGTATTGTGTTTAGCGTTTTCGAAATATAAAACGGCGGTTTTAAGATTTTAGGGACAAAAGTTCGGTTGCGGTTGTTATAACAACAGTAAGATAAAATCGGAGTACGCCTTGTGAAAAATGCGCGCGACATAACGGTTAAAATATTATTGCCTTTTTTGGCGTCGGTGGCGGCGCTTACTGTTCTTTTGTTTTTGGCGTCGCGTTCGGCGTCTTGCTATAATCCTGCGGGAGGGGCTTCGGAGTTTACCGAAGACTTTTATTACGAAGTTGTTCGGACGTCTAAAGGCGATTATGTGCGCTTAGACGGTTTTACGCCGAAAGCTCAAACCAAAGAGGAAGTGCTTGTGCCGTTGCAAATTCGCGGTTTACCGGTGCGCTCGTTGTATCAAATGCAAGGTTGCGGTTATAGGGGAAATCTTAAAAGCGAGAATTTGAAAAAACTGTTTATGCCGAAAACGAATTTTTACGGTAGGCAGTTTATTTGCGAAAAGCTTGAAAAGATAATTCTATACAATTATACCGAGAATTTTTTGCACGAATTGAGTTATTTTAAGTCTTCGCAAAAAATCAAGCTTTATGTTAGCAGTCAATATATTTTGCCAGATAATCAGCAGACTACGAGTGAATTGTTTCTCGGCGACGGAATAAAAGCGTATGCCGCCAACGTTTCGTATATGTGCAACTACGAGTCGGCTCCGAATTACGGTTACTATTTTATAGACGATTGCGACTATTCGAGCGTTATAAATTTTGTTCCGCCGGAGCCCGTTCGTTTCGGATATTCTTTCGGAGGGTGGTACCGCGAACCCGAATGCGAAACCGTTTGGAATTTCGAGACCGACACTTTGCCGCAAGCGCGGGTTGACGGAGACATAGAATGTTATACCGAAACGAAACTTTATGCCAAATGGATTCCATCGTAAAAATTTTCTGTTTAACGAAAAAAGCCGCGCTACTTGCGCGGCTTTTATATTAGTAATTTTAAATCCACCAAGCGTTAGCGGTGTTGGCGTCTTTAATAATTATTTCTTTAAGATATTTTACGGCTTTCGACAATCCTTCTTTCGGCGGCATTAGGCTGTCTTCGTGTTCGATTGAAATCGAGCCGGTGTAGCCTACGGCGGCAAGGGCGCTTATTGTTTTTTTGAAATCGGCGTCGCCGTATCCCACTGTGCGGAAAAGCCACGAACGTTCGAGAATATTCGCATAAGATTTTGTGTCGAGAACTCCGTTTACTTTGGTTTTCGCCTCGTTTATAGCAGTGTCTTTCGCGTGGAAGAAATATATCGAGTCGCCGAGCGCTTTAACGGCTTCGGGGATGTCTACGCCTTGCCAAATAAGGTGCGAGGGGTCGAGGTTTGCGCCCACCGCTTTACCGACCGCGTTACGCAATTTGAGCATGCTTTCAACGCCGTACACCGAAAATCCGGGATGCATTTCGAGGCATATTTTAACGCCTTCGCCGTCGGCAATATCGGCAATTTTTTTCCAGTAGGGGATTAGCACTTCGTTCCACTGCCATTCGAGCAATTCGGAATAGTCGTTCGGCCATGCGCATGTAATCCAGTTGGGGCAGGACGACGTTTTGTCGCCCGGACAGCCCGAAAACGTTACGATTTTGTCGGTTCCGAGTTTGCGCGCCGTTTTAATTGCGGCAATGAGTTCGTTTGTGGCTTTTTTGGCAATTTCTTTATTGGGGTGAACTCCGTTTCCGTGAACCGAGAGCGCCGACACTGTCAGTTCGTTTTGCGCGAACGCATCGTTCACTTTTTTAATTTCGGCGTCGCTTTCGGAAAGAACGTTTATGTCGGCGTGCGCCGTGCCCGGATAGCCGCCGCAACCGAGTTCCATTTGTTCCGCGCCTAAATCGCGTAAAAACGCAAGCGCGTCGGATAGCGGCATATCGGCTAATACGGGACTGAATACGCTTAATTTCATTTTTAAACCTCCTAACGTTCGAAATAGTGCGGTTTGCCCGTTTCCGCCGAATCGTAAATGCCTTCGAGTATTTTCGTAACTACCATAGCTTGTTCTGGCAACACAACAAGTTTTCCGCGTCCCGAAATCGCGTCTAAAAATGTTTTCGCTTCCAAGTCGCCTTCGTTCGCGGGCTTGCCGTCGAGGTATGCGAACGTTCCCGCAACAAAGTCGGGGGAGTAAGCGAATTTCGCGTTGTTTTTAACGCCGTTAAGTTCGAGTTTTCCTATTTGCGGCATTGTGGCGCCGCCTTTCGTGCCGCAGAGAGTTACCGACGCTTCCCGCACGTCGGTGGTATTTAGCGCCCACGACGATTCGAGGAAAATTGTGGCGCCGTTTTTCATAACCACAAATCCGAAAGCGGAATCTTCTACGGTGAACTTTTTAGGGTCCCAATCGCCGCCCGAATTTGCCGTTTGCGTGTCGTTGTTAAGTTTGTGATATGTTGTTCCGCACGCATAAAGCGGTTCGTAGTTGTTCATTGAATACAGCGCCAAATCGAGAGCGTGGGTTCCTATGTCTATTAACGGTCCGCCGCCTTGCTTTTCTTTATCGAGAAAAACTCCCCAAGTGGGAACGCCTCTTCTGCGAACGGCGTGGGCTTTTGCGAAATAAATTTCTCCCAAGTCTCCCGCTTCGCAGCATTTTTTTAAGAAAACGGAATCGTTGCGGTATCTGTTTTGGTAGCCTATCGTTAAAAGTTTGCCGCTCTTTTTTTGAGCGTCGAGCATTTTCTGCGCTTCGCGCGAGTTGATTGCCATAGGTTTCTCGCACATAACGTGTTTGCCCGATTCGAGCGCGGCAACAGTTATTTCCGCGTGCGATACGTTAGGCGTGCAAACGTAAACCGCGTCGAGTTCGAGTTTGAGCATTTCTTTATAGTCTGTGAAAATTTTCGCTTTGCCGTTTGCGAACTTTTCGTTCATGTCGTCGGCGCGCTCTTTAATAATATCGCAAAGCGCGGTAATTTCCGCCGTGTCGCTTAAATTTTTAAGAGCGGGGAGGTGTTTGCCTCGCGCTATAAATCCGCAACCCACAATTCCTACTTTTAACTTTTTCATTTTTTTGCCCTCCGTTTAATTGTTTTTTATTTAATTTTAAATAGTATGCGTGACATTGCTTTATAAATTTGCTAATTCGCTTTTTATAACGGTGTTTTCTTTATCGGAAAGTTTGCAAAGCTCCATAACGCGCAAAACTTTTCTTACGCTTTCCGTCGAAATGCACGGCTTTTCTTTTCCGTGCGCCGCCTCTACGAAATTTTTATAAAAGGCGTCGCAGTCTGGCGATGGAGTGGGAATTGCGCGTTCGGTTACGCTCGAATGGGGGCGGTACGCCATAGTTTTGGTGAAACCGTTGCCCGCTTCTATTCCCACAATTTCCACTTCGGAGCCGTAAACGGGAAGTATTATTTTTCCGTTTAAATCCCAATCTTCTATAACGGCTGTGCCGTCGCGTCCGTATATAATCCAACGCGGAAGCTTTGCGAATGTGTTTGTGTCTACGCGCACGTTCACTGTGAGCCCGTCGGCGTATTCGAATTTCGCGGCAAAACCGTCGTCAACGTCGAAGCCGAGCGCTTTGCTATATCGGCAGTATAAAGAAGTCGGATTCTCGCGTTTAAAATTGAATATTTGGTCTATTAAATGAACGCCCCAATCAAGCATCATGCCGCCGCCTGCTTTCGCGGTTTTTCGCCACCCGCCCGGAATACCGTTCGCGCCGCACACAAACGAGTCGATTCGGTAAATTTTACCCAAAACGCCGCTTTCCGCAATTTCGCGCATTGCCAAATAATCTTTATCCCAACGTCTGTTTTGATGCACTGCCAAAATCACTCCGTAGCGTTGGGCGGCTTCGGTCATGTCGTCGAATTCTGACGCGCTCATTGCCGCAGGCTTTTCGCAAATAATATGTTTGCCCGCTTTTGCCGCCGCAACCGCATATTCGCGGTGCCAATCGTTTGGGGTGGCTATAAGAACCGCGTCGGTTTTTACGTCGGAAAAAAGAGCTTCCACCGACGGATATGCTTCGAGCTTTTTATTTCTTGCCGCTTCTTGCCTTTTTTCGTCGGTGTCGAACACGCCCGTAATTTCTATAATTCCGAGTTTTGAAAGCCGTTCGAAATGATATTGCGCCATTCCGCCGTAGCCTAAAATACTCATTTTAAGAGCTTTTAAATCGCTCATTTTATTGCCTCCCTCATATATGCGAGCGAACTTTTCAAATACGTTAATTCGTCGGAGCAAGGTTTTTCATATTCCAAAATTACGCTCGTATGATTTTGTTCTTTTGCAAACTTTAATATGCTTTTCGCGTCGGTTTTGCCCTCGCCTACAACGGGGTTGGGGGCTTGCGCGTTTTCGCCGTATTCCTTAACGTGAATAAGAGCTATGTTGCGGGCGTTGTCGCGCAAAAATTTTAAAGGCTCGCGCCCTGCGTCCGTCAGCCAAAAAACATCCGGCTCAAGTTTTAAGGCGGGGAATTTATTTGGCAACTCGGAGAGCGCGTTTTCCCGTTCGAACTCAAAATTATGGTTGTGATATGCAAGATTTAAACCGAGTTTTAAAGCGTTTTCCGCCGCGCCCGTTATTATTCGTTTCAGTTCGCCTTCGTCGTAAAATTTTCGAGGTTCTATATAAGGAATTACCGCAGTATCAAAGCCGAAAATCTGTTGAAATTTTTCCAGCTCGTCGCGCGTTTGCATAACGGTGTACGGCAAATGTATGGAATACGAAACAAGTCCGAATTTTCTCATTAGTTTGCCTACGTTTTCGCAGCCTATTCCGTAGTCGCCGGAGACAGGCTCCACGCACTCGAATCCGCATTCGCTTACCGCCGCAAAAGTTTTTTCTATGCCTTCGGTTTCCGCATAGTTGCGTAAAGAATACATTTGCACTCCGATTTTCATTTTCCCGTAAACCTCCGAAATTTTATTTAACTTAACTTTATTATACTTCGTTTCGCTTAAAAATTTCAACGCCATAAACTTGGTTTTTATTGCCAAAAATTGCGCTCAATTATTTGCATATATTCGTAAATTGCGTTATAATGTGTCTATGGGAGTTTTTTACGAATCCAAACGCGATTTGGAGCACCGCAACATAGAAATTTTCACAACCGCAGGTATTGCGCCGCACTTTCATGCGCAGGTTGAAGTGCTTTGCGTTATGCGCGATTTCGTGAACGTTACGTTAAACGGCGAAACGGAAACGGTTCGCGCGGGCGGAATATGCGTTTCGGGAAGTTACGACGTGCACTCATATTCGGTGAACGGAGGCGAGGGGATAGTAGTGTTATTTCCGCTCGATTGCTTGCGAAGATTTTTCGCATACACCGAAAACGCGGTTATTAAACATCATATAGTATACGACGAAAAACTGTTTTCCTCTATTTCGGCTTTGTTAGAGTTATATAAGTCTAATTCCGAGAGTGCGAACCCGTTGTTTTGCGAAGGGTGGACTAACGCTTTTCTCGGGCTTTTGCATGATTTTCTCGGTTTTTCACAAGTGGGAACGGGCGGTAGAATAGACACATTCCACGAAGTTCTTACATATATTAGAGCGCATTCCGACGAAGAGCTTACTTTGGCGGGGCTTAGCAAAAGGTTCGGTTACAGCCCTTACCATTTTTCGCGCCTTTTCAATTCGTTTATAAACGTTGGGTTGAAAAAATACATCAATTCGGTGCGGCTCGAGAACGCTCTGGATAAAATGAAAAACGGCGAAAGCGTAACGGCAGCCGCATTCAGTTCGGGATTCGGGAGTATGCGTTCGTTTTACCGCGACTTTACCGAATATTACGGAGAAACGCCTCAAAGGTATGCCAGAGTTCATTTTGTCGGCAATAAATCGCGTGACAAATAACGCGGTTGTATGATATAATTATTTTATGGAAAATAGTGTTATACATACGCGCGACGCCCGAATAAACGCGATTCTAACCGCCCTTGCTGCGGCGTATCCGCAAGCGCAATGCGAATTGCAATACGACAATGCGTTTCATCTTTTGGTGGCGGTTATTTTGTCGGCTCAATGCACCGATAAACGCGTTAACGAGGTTACGAAAGAGCTTTTTAAAGTGTACGACACGCCGCGCGATTTTGCCGAAGCGGATATAGAGAATTTGCAGCGTTTAATATTCAGTTGCGGATTTTACCGCAATAAGTCGCAAAGCATAATAGCCGCATCGCGCGATATAGTTGAAAAATTCGGCGGTAATGTGCCGTCTTCGTTCGAAGAATTGCTCACATTGCGCGGAGTGGGGCGCAAAACCGCAAACGTTGTTATGAGCGTTGCGTTCGGCGGAAATAACATTGCGGTAGACACGCACGTTTTTCGAGTGAGCCACAGGCTCGGGCTCAGCGGAGGCAAAACTCCTTTCGACGTTGAAAAAGACTTAACGGAGTCTCTTTCGCCCGAAGATTATTCCGCCGCTCATCACTTGTTTATTTTTCACGGCAGATATTGTTGCAAGTCGCAAAGGCCTGAGTGCGGAAAATGCCCTGTTGCGGCGTTTTGCACTCTGTCGCCCGTTTCGGCTCGTTAGCATAATAAAAATAAAAAAGGGAGGCTACATAATGAACAAAATTATCAAAAAGACAAGACTTGCGGAAAACGTTACCGAATACGTTATTTCGGCGCCGGAAGTCGCGCGCCATGCTCATCCCGGTCAGTTTATAATATTGCGCGTAGACGAGGACGGCGAAAGAGTGCCGTTTACAATTTGCGATTACGACTCGAAGGCGGGCACCGTAACCGTTCTTGTGCAAGAGGTGGGTTATTCCACAATAAAACTTTCTCAAATTCCCGAAGGCGGATTCATTTCCGATTTTGTCGGACCTCTCGGAAATCCCACCGACTTATCCGAATTTAAAAATATTTTGTTAATAGGCGGAGGAATAGGCGCGGCTGTTATTTATCCTCAGGCAAAAGCGTTGCGCGCTAAGGGTATGCCGTCCGACGTTATCGTGGGGGCGCGCACGGCATCGCTTTTAATGTACGAAAAGGAATTTAAAGCGGCTGCAAAAAATTTGTATCTTATAACCGATGACGGAACAAGCGGAGTCAAAGGTTTTGTTACCGACGAATTGAAAAGGCTTGCCGCTACGAATAAATACGATTGCGTGTTCGCCGTAGGGCCTATGCCCATGATGCGCGCGGTGTGCGCGCTTACCGCCGAACTCAAAATCAAAACGGTTGTAAGCATGAATTCCATTATGGTTGACGGCACGGGAATGTGCGGCGGGTGCAGGCTAACTTGCGGCGGCAAAACCAAATATGCTTGCGTAGACGGTCCCGAATTCGACGGGCATCTTATAGACTGGGACGAAGCCATAAGTAGAAGCAGGATTTACCGCGAGCACGAAAGTCGCCACCGTTGCATGCTTACGGGGGAGGAAAGATAACATGGCAATCGAGAAAAAACCGAGAAACAAAATGCCCGAGCAACAGCCCGAAATTCGCGCTCGCAACTTTAAAGAGGTTGCGCTCGGATATACTCCCGAAATGGCGAAAGAAGAGGCGTCGCGTTGTATGCATTGCAAAAACGCGCCTTGTATGCAGGGGTGCCCCGTGTCGGTGAACATACCCGATTTTTTGGCGGCGGCGGCAACCGGCGATTTCGAAAAGGCGGGCGCTGTTATAGGAAGAACAAGCAGTTTGCCCGCAATTTGCGGTCGCGTTTGTCCTCAGGAAAACCAGTGCGAAAAAATGTGTTTACGCGCCCGTGTAGACGGCGCTGTGGCAATCGGCAACGTTGAAAGATTTGTAGGCGATTATATGCTCGAGCACGGCGGTAAGCCGCAAAAGGCGACGCGGACGGGCAAAAAGGTTGCAGTTATAGGAAGCGGTCCCGCAGGGCTTACTTGCGCGGCGGAGCTGAGTAATCACGGTGTGGACGTAACTGTTTTCGAAGCTTTCCATAAAGCGGGCGGCGTGTTGGTGTACGGCATTCCCGAATTCCGTTTGCCTAAATCGCTTGTGCAAGCCGAAATCGACAAACTGTGCGGCGGCGGCGTGGAAATAAAACTTAACACGGTTGCAGGCAAAACGTTGCCTATCGAAGAGATAGCCGCCGAATACGATGCCGTATTCATAGGAAGCGGAGCGGGGCTTCCTATGTTTATGAACATACCCGGAGAAAATCTTAACGGGGTATATTCGGCTAACGAGTATCTTACGAGAGTAAATCTTATGAAAGCATATTTGCCGAATAGCGCCACTCCCGTGCAACTCGGCAAAAAAGTTGCGGTTATAGGAGCCGGCAACGTAGCTATGGACGCCGCGCGAACGGCATTGAGAATGGGCGCCGAAAACGTGAAAATAATATACCGCAGAGGCAGAGAGGAAATGCCTGCGAGAGCGGAAGAAATTCATCACGCCGAACAAGAGGGAATAGAATTTTGTTTGCTTACGAATCCCGTTTCGTTCGCGGGAGAAAAAGGTTGGGTTAAAAGCATGCGCTGCGTAAAAATGGCGCTCGGCGAACCCGATAAGAGCGGGCGTCGTTCTCCCAAACCTGTGGAGGGAAGCGAATTCGATATAGAAACCGATATGGTTATAGTTTCGCTCGGAACTCGTCCGAATCCGTTAATAAAAAACAGTTTTGCGGCGTTACAAACCTCAGAAAAGGGCACAATAGTTGTAGACGAAGAAACTATGCAAACGAACGTAGACGGAATTTATGCGGGCGGCGACGCCGTTACGGGTGCGGCAACCGTTATTCTTGCTATGGGAGCGGGCAGAAAAGCGAGCAAGGCGATTCTCGAAAAGCTCGGTTTGCAATAGTGGTTGCGTAAAAAGAAAAAAGGATATGTCGAGTCGCCGAGTTGCGGTTAGGCAAAAGAAAAGATGTTTGTAGACAGAATAAGAATTTATATAAGAGCGGGTAACGGCGGCAACGGATGCACAAGTTTCTACACCGAAAAATACGTCAGCAACGGCGGGCCTGACGGCGGCGACGGCGGCAACGGCGGCAATGTGATTTTCGAAGCGGATTCCCGCATGACGTCGCTGCTCGATTTTAAATACGAGTCGCATTTTCGCGCGCCCGACGGAGAGAAGGGAAGCGGAAGATATTGCAACGGAAAATCGGGGAAAGACCTTGTTATAAAGGTTCCGCGCGGTACCGTTATTACCGATTTCGAAAGCGGCGGAACTATTGCCGATTTATTTACCGACGGAGAACGGATTACCGTTTTGAAAGGCGGACGCGGCGGGAAAGGAAACGCCCGTTTTAAATCGAGCAGAAGACAGGCTCCGCATTTTTCGCAACTCGGAGAACAAACCGAAGAAAAATGCGTGACGCTCGAACTTAAAACGATAGCCGACGTGGGGCTTGTGGGATATCCTAACGTAGGCAAAAGCACGCTTTTGTCGTCGGTGAGTTCGGCAAAGCCCAAAATAGCCAACTATCATTTCACAACTCTGTCGCCTAATTTGGGAGCGGTGCGCTATTACGAACACGGATTTGTGGTTGCGGATATTCCCGGTCTTATCGACGGCGCGAGCAAAGGAGCGGGACTCGGTATAGATTTTTTGAGGCATGTGGAGCGTACCCGTCTTATTGTTCACGTTGTGGACATATCTGCGAGCGAAGGACGCGACCCCGTTGAGGATTACAAAAATATTAACCGAGAACTTAAAGATTTTTCGCCCGAACTCTCAAAGCGTCCGCAAATAGTGGCGCTAAACAAAGCCGAGCTTTTACCCGACGACCGCGCCGTTACCGAGTTTAAGCGCAGGGTGAAAGTTCCATGTTTTCCGATTAGCGCGGTAACACGGCAAGGGCTCGACGAATTGCTGCGTTGCGTGTGGGAAACGCTTTCAACTCTTCCGCCCGTAGCTCCGCTCGAATTCGAACCGTTCGTTTATCCCGAGCGAGATACAACCGGCTTTTCGGTGCGCCGCGACGACGACGGAGCGTTCGAAGTTGTCGGCGGCATGATAGAGGAGTTGGCGAGAGGAGTTGTGCTTAACAGCTACGACAGTTTCAATTATTTTCAAAAGCGACTGCGCGACGACGGCGTTATTAAGGCGCTCAAAAAGGCGGGCGCGCAAGAAGGCGACACCGTGCGCATACTCGACATTGAATTCGAGTTTGTGGAATAAGCGGTTTAAACTACAACAAGAGGAATATTATGGCAGACAAAGTACAAAAAGTGGCAATCTTAGGCGGCAGTTTCGACCCCGTTACAAACGCGCATCTTGAAATTATACGCAAGCTTAGCAAAAAGTTTTCGCGCGTAGTGGTGCTTCCGTGCTATATATCGCCGTTTAAGCAAGAGGGATGCAATGCGAGCGGCGAAGAGCGTGTGAAAATGCTCAGAAAAGTAACCGCCGAACTTGAAAACGTTAAAGTTTCGAAGTGGGAAATAAAGCAGGAAAAAATAAGTTATTCGATTGACGCCGTGCGCCACTATAAGCAAAAATACGAGGGAGCGGAAATACATTTCGTTATAGGTTCCGATTGCGTTTCGGGGCTTACCGAATGGAAAGACGCCGACGAACTTGCGGCGAGCGCGACTTTTTTGCTTATTCGCAGAACGGGATATGCGGCGCCCAAAAAATTGCTTGACAGTTTAAAAGAGTTGGGCTTTAAATTCAAGTCCGCAGGATTTACCGTTTCGGACGAGGCGTCGAGTCTTGTTCGGGCGGCTACGGCTTTCGGTAAGACTGCAGAATTTGTTCCTGCGGAGGTTGCCGAATATATAGAAAAGCACGGATTGTATAAAGAATATGCGCCGTTCGTTAAAGCGTATAAAATTTTCGGATTGAAAGACGAGCGGATTGAGCACACTTTCCGCGCCGTTAAAGCGGGAATAAGGCTTGCAAAAATATACGGCGAAAACGTTGCCGAAGTTATTACCGCTCTTATTTTGCACGATATAGGCAAATATGCCGACGGCGAAACGCTTAAAAAGCATAAAATTAAAGCGGAGCGATACGACGAACTTTCAATAAACGCGCCCGCAGTGTTGCACGCTCACGTTTCCGCCGCGATTGCGCGCGATTATTTTAAATGCAACGAGCGCATAGTCGGGGCAATCGAAAAACATACTACGGGTGCCGCAGATATGTCCGAATTCGATAAAATAGTATATCTTGCCGACGCAATAGAAGAGGGGCGCGATTACGACGGCGTAGAGTCGCTTCGCCGAGTTGCTGCCAAAGATTTGAACAGAGCTATGCTTCGTTCGCTTAAAGCTACCGTTAAAGCGTTAAAGCAGAGCAAAAAGCCGATATGCGAGGAAACTTTGCTCGCTTGCAAACGTTTTGCCGAAATTTGCAAAGCCGCTTCGGCTGCGAAAAAAGCCGCTCCCGTGTTTGCCTCCGTGCCCGTAGTGCAAAAGAAAGAGTCTGAAAATAAAGTCTCGAAAGCCGAATACGACGACCTTAAAAACAAAGGCGGCAAAGTGTTGGCGCGCTTTATTGCCGAAAAGCTTTCCGAAAAGAAAGGGCGCGACATAGTTATAATAGACGTTGCTCAAAAAACGGTGCTTGCCGATTGTTTCGTTATAGCGGGCGCGGGTTCCACAACTGCGGTTAAAGCTATGGCCGACTACGTTGATGAAAAGCTAAGCAAAGAGCATGCAATGGAGCCGTTAAGACGTGATATTTCGCCTAAGTGGGCGGTGCTTGATTACGGAGACGTTATTGTTCATATTCAACACGAAGAAGCGAGGGAGTTTTACCGTTTGGAAAAACTGTGGGACAACGGCGACAACGTTACTCCTTTTATCGATTGAAAATCAGAGTGTAAAAAACGCTTGACAGCAAAACGAAAACGGTGTATTCTTATATTGCAAACTTAGGGGCGGGGCGTGATTCCCCACCGGCGGTATAGTCCGCGAGCGCGTATTTGCGCATGACGGGGTGCGATTCCCCGACCGACGGTTACAGTCCGGATGAAATAAGGTTTTTGCGTTTTTGCATGTTTTTTTGCCGCCCCGTAAAATTTCGGAGGCGGTTTTTTTATGCGCGAAAAGTTTTTCACTACCAGAAATATTACCGTTGCGGCGGTAATGACGGCGATTTCGTTTGTACTTTATATGTTTGCCAAGTTTCCTTTACCTATGTTTTTTCCGCCGTTTCTCGATATTCAGTTTTCTGAAATGCCCGCTATGCTAACGGGATTTATGATGGGACCTATATGGGGTAGTTTGATTATTGTCTTTAAATGCCTTTTAAAGTTGCCGTTTACTTCAACTGCCGGGGTTGGCGAACTCGGAGACCTTTTAATGGGAATAGCATACGTTTTGCCCGCGTCGCTCATATATAAACGAAATCGCACAAAGTCGGGTGCTTTAATTGCGCTTGCTGTGGGAACCGCTTGCCAAATCGTTATTGCGTTGGTTGTAAACGGAGTTATGCTCATTCCGTTCTATGCGAAAGCTTACGGATGGGAAGCCGTTGTGGGTATGCTGACGAACCTGTTCCCCAATATTTCAAAAAGCAGTTTTTACCGTTTTTATTTACCGCTTTCGGTGTTGCCGTTCAATTTATTGCGTTTGTCGGTTTGTTCCGTTGTAACGTTCTTTGTTTATAAGCATTTACATAAGCTTATAAACCGCATGTTTGCACCGAGAACAAAGCGAAACGATTCTAACGCGCAAACGGCGTCGGAAGAACTTGCCGCTTCGGTTGAGCATAACTCGGTTGCCGCCGATTGCGATTCTAACATTCAAGCCGCAACCGAAGCTCTCGCAGCTTCGGCGGCTTCGGTGTCGGTTTCCGATTCGTTGCATAAAGAAGATTAGCGGCAAACTTGCCCCATGAATTTGCCCGCGCCGAAAGTACGCATAAGGATTGACTTTTTGCCTATAATATAGTACAATATATAGTAAGACGTTTGTACAAAAAGCGCGGGGAATGCAAAATGCAAGACAGAGAACAAATTCAAAAGGAAATCGACGCGGTAAGGTTGCAAATCAGTATTGTGGATACTGCGGCGACTACCGCTCCCGACGACGAAAAAGAGCGTTGGAGCAAAAAACGCATAACCTTGCAAACGCGGTTGGAAGCTTTGCAAAAAGATTTGGCGGCGTGTAAGGGAACCGATAGCGGCGTGCCGGTTTTTGACGATGCGGAAGCCGACGCAATGTTCAATCAAATTATTTTTGCCGAAGAGGGAAAGCCTGTGTCGGAACAGATGTCGGACGCGGTTTTTGAAGCGCAACCCGCTCCCGCCGAAATTTCGGATACTGAGGCGGACGAAATTCTTAACACAATTTTGTTTGCCGACGGCGGAACCGACGCCGTTAAAGTAGACGAACCGCAAGCGGTGACCGATGCCGAAACGGACGCGATTTTCGAACAGATTTTTTCTACTCCGGATTCGGTAACTTCGGATTTAAGCGAAGCGCAAAACGTTATTATGGCCGACGAGCCGCCCGCAGAACAAATCGAACCCGAAAATAAGTCGGAAGAGAGTGTGTTCGTTATGCCGCCTGCAGAACAGGAAATACAAGCGCCGAATTTCTCGGTAGAAGAAACCGATTCGGTAATTGCGATGATGCCGCAAGAAAACGAAAAAGAAGAGGAAGCGGAGCAACCGCAACCGTTAAAATCGGATACGCTTTTCGAGCCGTTGGAAAACGCGAAAGAGGAAAGCGTTTTCGCTCCCGAAATAAAAGAGACTGAAAAAGAAGAAAAAGCTACCGAGCCCGACGACGAGTTATGGGAACCGTCGGCAGTTAAATCGGAAAACGAAATAGAACGGAAAGCGGAGCCTGCGCAAGAATTGATTTTCGAAGACGGCGTTGCCGCTCGCTCTGTGTTCGAGCAACCCGTTGCAACCGAAAAAGCAGACGTTGTTAAAGAGTGCGAAGACGTTCGTGCGCCTTTCGTGCAACCCGCGCCGCTTGAAATTGACGCTCAAACTTCGCTTACTATCGAAAAGCTCAAAGCTGAAGCCGAAGAGGCGAACCGCAAGGCTCAGCTTGCTCTTGCCGAAGCTGAAAAACTGCGCGAGGAAGCCGAAAAAATAAAACTTGCCGCCGAAACCGAGCGCGCAATGTATTCCGCCGAAATGGAATTGCGCAGAGGAATAAGACAGCGCGAGGAAGCTATGCGCGACGAAGCGGCGCGCGCTGAAAAGGATAGAATAAACGAGAAAATCGCGCGCAGAAAAGCGGAAATAACAGAGATACGCAACGGCTTGCAAGACGTTAAAGATTCTGACAGCGCTTTCGCGTTGCGTGAAAAACTGTTTGCAGTGCAACTTGTGCTCGACGAAGACGAGCGCAACAGTCCGGAAATATCGTATCTTCTCACAAAATCGTTAGACGACCTAAGTCACGTTTTGGAAGTCTCCGAACTTAAAAGAAGACTTGCGGCTTTGGCGGCAGCAAAGAAGGCTGCGCCGAAAGCGGTGCCAAAAAAAGCGGCGCCCAAGAAAAAGGCCGCTAAGAAGCCTGCGAAAAAGAAGAGAATAGTAGCCGCCTCGCGTCGTCGTCCGCCTTTGCGTCCTTATGCTCGCCGTCGTCCGCCGTCGCGCTATTCGGCTCCTCGCAGATAGAGTTTAAATTTTTATTGAAAATATATAAAACGAAGTTCGAAAAAGCGGACTTCGTTTTTTTTGCTATGACGTTAAAACACTTTTTTGCGCGCTCGTTTCAGTCGCTTGCAAAATTTTGCAAGTTGTGATAAAATAAAAAGGTATGAAATACGTTAGCGAAAGCGAATCGCAAACTCTCGAAATCGGGCGCGCTCTCGGAAAAAAAATGCGCGGAGGAGAAATAATTACTCTTTCGGGCGATTTGGGTGCGGGGAAAACCGTTTTCACAAAAGGTATTGCGCTCGGGCTCGGCATTACCGACACGGTTGCGAGCCCCACTTTTACGCTGATGAACGAGTACGAGGGAAGAATAACGTTGTATCATTACGACGCTTACAGGCTTAACGGATGGCGCGAGGCGGAGGAAGCGGGACTAACCGAGTATTTCGGCGCAAATCGCGGAGTGTGCGTTATAGAATGGTGGGAAAATATAGCGGAAGCATTGCCGCGCGTTCGCACCGTTGCGGTAAGTATAAAATATAAAGACGAAAACGAGAGGATTATAGAAATTGTTGAACAGTAAGCAAAGAGCCGCGCTTCGTTCCGAAGCGGCTTCGGCAGTGTCGGTTTTTCAACTCGGAAAAGACGGAATAACCGACGGATTTATAAGCGGTTGCGATTCCGCGTTAACGGCAAGAGAGTTGATTAAAATTACGGTGCTTAAAACGGCTCCCGTGTCGCCGCGCGAAGCCGGCGAAGAAACTGCGCGCAAGTTGGGCGCCGAATTTGTGGCGGCAATAGGAAATAAATTTATATTGTACCGTTACAGCAAAAATAAAACCGAACATATAAAACTCGACTCGCGCTCATGAAATATCTTGCTTTAAACACGGCGGGTCATTCGGTTGAGGTTGCGCTCTCTACCGGTGGATTTTTTCGAGAAGAAGACGGCAAGTGCGCGTCCGCTACTTTAATGCCGCATGTAAACGAGTTGTTGGAAAACGCGGGGTTGACGCTTGAAGATTTAAATTATATTGCGTGTGTTACGGGGCCCGGCTCTTTCACGGGGATTCGCATAGGCGTTAGCGCCGTGCGTTCAATGTGCTACGCGCTCGGTAAGCCCGCGCTCGGCATTCACGAACTCAGAATGTTGGCATATAATAAAAGAGCCGACGGTTACGAAAAAATATTGTGCGTAACCGACGGAAGCAACGGCACCGCGTATATATGCGAATATGACGCCGACAGAAAGCCGCTAACCGATTGTTTGTGCGTGCCTATGAATGAGGCGATAGCGAAAGCGGAGAGCTACAAAGGCGTTGTGTGCGCCGACGAGCGAATTGCGACCATGTTGCCTAACGCGGTGCCGCCCGACAGCGATTGTTCGGCTTTGCTTCGCGCGGCGAAAGAACTTTCGGAGTGCGCGGGGGAATGGCAAAATCTTGTGCCCGAATATGTGCGCGAGTCGCAAGCGGAACGCGATTTAAAAGCGAGGGCGAAAAGTGTTTGAATTTCGCAGAGCTACGGTTGCCGACAGCGCGGTTATAGCGGCTATGGAAAAGGAATACATAGAGTGCGCGTGGTCTGAAAATACTGTGCGCGAAGCTCTTTCCGACGCCGACACTGCGGTGTATTTGCTTATTGTAAACGGCGAGACTGTGGGGTACGGCGGACTTAAAACGGTGTTCGAAACCGCCGAAATATACAATATTGCGGTTACGGCTCAAAACCGAAGAAAAGGATTCGGAAAAACTATACTCGCAAAGCTTTGCGAACATGCCGCTTATTCAGGCGCGCGAGAAATTCTTTTGGAAGTAAACGAGCATAACGAGGCGGCGCTCGCGCTTTATAAATCGTTCGGGTTTAAATTATTGAACACGCGCAAAAATTATTACAAAAGCGGCAGTGCGTTGGTTTTCCGAAAGGAAATTTGAGAAACGCGAAAAACTTCACGGAGTGAAAACATGCGTTATAACGGTACCGACATTTTTTGCAAAGGAAGCGGAAACGGTAAAAACGCGGTTGTTCTGTTACACGGTTGGGGCGCGTCGAGCGACGCAATGAACGGCATATTCGATTTTTTAATTCGTTGCGGCAGAACTGTATATGCTTTGGATTTTCCCGGTTTCGGAAAAAGCGATTTTCCGCCCGAAAGTTGGGGAATATACGATTACGCGGATTGCGTTCAATATGTTTTGGGAGAGTTGGGGCTCGTTAAACCTACTATTGTCGGGCACAGTTTCGGCGGAAGAGTGGCTCTCATACTCGGAGCGCGAAAAGCGGCGGGCAAATTGGTGCTCACGTCGGCGGCGGGGCTTAAACCGAAGCCGTCGCTTAAAAAAGCTATTGCCGTTCGCAAATACAAGGCGGCGAAAAAGAGAGGAAAAGCGCCCGAAAACGCGGGAAGCCCCGACTACGTCGCATTGCCGCCCGCAATGAAAAAAGTGTTTGTGCGAGTTGTAAACACTCATCTTGATTCGCTGTTGCCTAAAATAGACATTCCGACTTTACTGTTTTGGGGCAAAGACGACAAAGAAACTCCGCCCTATATGGCGCGCAGATTTCAGAAGCGTATTCGAGACAGCGGACTTATTATGCTCGAAGGCGCAGGTCATTTTGCTTACGCCGAAAGAAGCGACGTGTTTAATGCGGCGGTTAAGGTATTCACCGAATAGAACGGAGATAAAAACGATATGTACTATGCTTTAATATGCGGATTCAGCGCGGCAAGCGCGGTGCTTTTAACGGTTATGGGTTTCAAGATAATGCAAATCCTGCAATTGTCGTCTTATCGTGTGCGCGGATTGTTCGAGTGGCTCAAATCGACAAAAGCCGATTATGTGATTCGGTATTTTTCGGTCGCGTTTTTCTCGGTTGTGTGCATGCTCGTGTACACAGGCTGTTTCGGCGCTGTTAAATATGCGGCGGTTCGTTATTTGGGATTGCTTTTCTATTTTTTGAGTATAGTTATATTCGTTTGCGTAACGGCTAAGCAAAAGAAAAAAACGCCGCTTAAAATAACGCGCCGCATTGTTCGGCTGAGCATACTTTCGGCGATTATTTTCTGCGGGGCGTCTTTCGGATTGTTTATGCTCGGCGAAAGAACTTTGCTTAAAAACAATATTCGTTACAGTTTAGTAGGGCTTTTGCCTCTGTTCGTGCCGTTAATTATTTTACTTGCGTATTACATTTTGTTTCCGTTCGAAACGCTTAACAATTTGCATTACGAGGTTAAAGCGCGCAAAAAACTTGCAAATAATAAAGAATTGATAAAAATAGGCATTACGGGAAGTTACGGAAAAACCACGGCGAAAAACATTCTTGCCGCAATGCTCGAAGAAAAATTCCATGTTTTGTACAGCCCCGCAAGCTACAATACTCCGCTCGGCATAGCCAAAGTGGTGAACAACGAGTTAAAAGAAGAGCATAATGTTTTTATAGCCGAAATGGGCGCTCGTTACAAAGGCGATATAGCGCGTTTAACTAAACTTGTTGCGCCGAGTATGGGAATTATAACCGCCGTAGGGCGACAACATCTTGCCACTTTCGGTTCGGAAGAGGCTATAAGGGCTACAAAATACGAACTTGTGGAAGGACTTCCCGAAAACGGAACGGCGTTTTTTTCGGCGGATAACGAGGGTGCAAAACAAATGTTCGAACGCACGCGTGTGGAAAAAGTGCTTGCGGGCGGCGCCGAACACGAGGGCGTTTCGGTGTCGTATTCCGATGTTGAATTCGGGCAATTCGGAACGGCGTTCACGCTTTCGCACTGCGGGCAAAGCGAACGCGCCGTAACAAAGTTGCTCGGCAGGCATATTCCGTCGGTGGTGTCGCTTTGCGCGGCTGTAGCGCTAAAACTCGGAGTTTCGCTCGGAAAAATAGTTTCCGCAGTGGAAAAACTCCAACCTGTGGAACACCGCTTGCAGTTAATTCAAAACGGCGAGGTTACCGTGATTGACGATGCGTACAACAGCAATACGGAAGGAGCGAAAAATGCTCTCGAAGTTTTGAAAGCGTTTGACGGAACGAGAATTGTAATAACACCGGGTTTGGTGGAAATGGGCGACGGCGAAGAGGAAGCAAACAAGGTTCTCGGCGGAGAAGTTTTCGGATGCGCGGATTACGCCTTTTTTGTGGGAAGCAGAGCCGCCGCACTTAAAAGCGGCGCTTTAAACGCAGGAATGAGCGAAGAAAAAATAGAAGTTTGTTCGTCGCTCGACGAGGCTGTTAAAAAATCGAGTGAAATCGCGGGTAAGAAAACAATATTGTTTGAAAACGACTTGCCCGATAATTTGAATTAAAATAGTTTTCGGGAGAAAACGGAGTGGAATATAAAACAAACGTTAGAACGGCTTTTGTAACGGGCGGCTCGGGCGGAATAGGCTCGGCGGTTTGCAAGCGTCTTGTCGATTGCGGTTACAGAGTTGCGGTAGGATATTTTAAAGCAAAACAAGAAGCGGAAGCTATTGCGGACAAGCTATGCGGTTGCGGCAAAGAAGCTATTGCTGTAAAGTGCGACGTAACCGATTATTCGTCGGTATGCGATGCGAAAAAGCAAATAGAAAAAACATTCGGTTTTGCCGACACCGTTGTGAATAATGCGGGTGCGGCGGCATATAGGTTGCTGTGCGACGAAACGGCGGACAGCATAGAGCAAACCGTTTCGGTAGACCTTTTGGGCACTATATATGTTTGCAAGGCGTTTTCGCCTGATATGGTTTCGAACAGATTCGGGCGCATAGTGAATATAGCTTCGGTTTGGGGAATTTGCGGGGCGGCAATGGAAACTGTGTACAGCGCCGCGAAAGCGGGTGTAATCGGATTTACTAAGGCTCTTGCCGCAGAACTCGCGCCGTCGCTTATAACGGTTAACGCCATAAGTCCGGGCTTTATAGACACGCCTATGAATTCGCGTTTTTCCGTTGAGGAGCGCAAGGGCATAATCGACGAAATTCCCGCATGTAGGGCGGGAACTCCTGCCGACGTGGCTGCGGTTGTGAGTTTTCTTGCGAGCCGCGAAGTTTCTTACGTTACGGGGCAGAATGTGGCGGTGGGCGGAGGATATAAAAATTTGTGAACCGATTTAAAACGTTGAAAAAAACTCGCAAACTATATTAGCTTGCGAGTTTTTTTGTTTTGTTGCGTTTTAGTTGCGAATTTGTTAATCGTCGAATCTGTCTATAAACGAATCGTCTGCGGATTTGTTTGCATCGTCGGCAGCGGGGGATTGTGCGGGCGCTTCCGCAATTTTCGTTGTGTCGGTGTTTTCGGAAGTTTCCGTTGCGCCTTCTCCGTTTTCTGTTTCCGTTTTTTCTTCCGTAGCCGTTTCGGTTTTTTCGGTTACTTCGTCGGAAACGGTTTCCGCAGGAACTTCTTGAGCGGTTTCAGCTTTGGGTTTGGCTGTTTCGCTAACAGTGGAGTCGTCGTCGAACGATTCGTACTGTTCGTCGGTTGTGCCTGTTTCCACAACTTCGCTTACTTTTTCTTCTTCGTCAGCGTTCTTGTTGTGTTCTTGATTTAAAGTTGCTCTGCGGTCGTAAGACACAGTTTTTTCAATTACGCCTTTCTTAGCCGCGCGTTTTTCTATAGCCTTGCGGGTTATAAATCCTATAATTGCTATCAAGATTGCAATCGCAAACAGAATAGAGGGAATAAGCCACCAAGCGAGTTCGCCTTTTTCGCCGCTTGCATTGTCGTCGGAATCCGCGTCGTCGGGCGTGCTGAGGTCGGCTATAATCGAGTATTCTTTGCCGTCTTTAACTGCGGCAACAGCTTCGTCGTATGCCACGTTGGTTATGTCGGTGTACGATACGTTATTCATATAAGCTTTGCCGCTAATCCACTTCGAGGAAGAAGTGGAGTCGCCAAGCGAAAGTGCGAGCGAAACCGACGATTCGGTGCTTCCCGCTTTAATATAGAACGTATACGTTCTGAAATTCTCGTCGAGCACAGTTGCATCGGTATCGGAACCGTGCCTAATCGCGGTGTCTTTAATGTTTTTAAACGCAAAGTCCGTTCCGCTGAGCGAAAGCGTTGCGCCTACCGATTTTTCGTTGTTGCGCTCGGCTTCCGAGAACGATACGCGAAGCGACACGTCAATTTTGTAGTAAGTGTCGGCTTTAAGCGCTATAGAACCGTTATAAGAAACTTTTGACGCCGCCGAAGCTTTGTTTTCGAGCATGAGTATGCCGTAGCCCGCGCCGCCTTCCGAATTTTTAAACGAATCGGTTACTGTGGAGTCGTTGCCGGGACCTGCGGGGTCGAATATTCCGTAACGTACCGAAGAGGATTCTCCCGCGTCAACAGAAAGTTTCCAATCGTAAGCGTATTTTACATAAGAGGGGTCGTAAGCGTCGAATGCGTCGAAATCAATTGTTTTAAACGAATAAGCCGCTTGATTTATTTCGGAATTGCCGTTGTGCTTCGCTTCGGCATAAGCTTTCTTGAATTCCGAGAATTTAGTTGCCGCGCTCTTGGTTACGGTTGTTCCGTCCGCCGCTTTGTCGTCTTCCAAATCTTTGTAAGACACGCGTTCAACGAACACGCGACCGGACGAAGTTTTGGTATAATTGCTTTGTCTGTCGATATTTCCGAGCCAAATTTCAACGCTGAGAGTTGTTATATCGGCGGAATTAGGTTCGATATAGAACGTGTATTCTTTAAAACCGTTTGTGTTCTTGATGTTTTCTATGGTGGCGATTACTTGCGCGTCGTTTTTAAGAACAAGACTTGCGCCGTAGCCGTCTATGCCGTATGCCCAAAGCGACACTGTTAAAGCGCCCGGTTTATCGGCGGTAACGGTGAAATTAGACGAGCGGTAGCAGAACGCCGTAGGGGTTTTGCTGTACAGCATAAGAACGCTGCCGTCGCCGTTGCGGGGATTGATTATGTTTTCGCCGAAGTCTTTATAGTGTGCTTCGTATGTCGCTTTGTCGGTGGGAATAATTCCGCTTATTATATCTTCGGTTTTAATATGCGACATGTTCGAGGAATAGTCTGTTGTGCCTACCGTGTCGGGAGTGTGTTTGGTCCAATCGGCGGGGGCGAGGGGATAGGCAAAATCGTCGTATTCGCCTATTTGATAGAATTCGCCGTTCGATATTCCGGTGTCGGTGAAATTACGGAAAGTGTTTCCGTTCGCACCCGCAGCGGTGTCTATGTCAACCGAAGAACCGTTTCCGCTGTGTTTTGTGTATAATTCGGGCGATATTTCTTCAATCGTCACGTTGTCGAACATAGCGATTCCGCTGCTTTCGCTACCGTCCGTTCCGAGCCAACATTCAACGCTCGCCTGATAGTCTTTAAATACCGAAGCTTTTACGAAAATAGAATGGAATTCGTAGCCGCCGCGAGATTTATTTTCGGAATTGCCGTTGCAAGCGGTTTTGGTGTGGAACAGGTTGTCGCCCTCGTATTCTTTGTCGGCTTCGTTGCGAACAACCGAAAGCGCGAGAGTAGCGCCCGAGCCGCTTCCGTCAGATATGTCTTGAGTTTTCACCCATGCCGAAACGCGGTAATAATGATAGCGTTTCAACGTGAATTTGCCCGAACTCATACCCACCGCAACCGAGCGGAAATCGCCGTCGCGGTAAGAGGAGAGCACCAAAATTCCGCTGTCGCCGCTCCTGTATTTTCCGTTGGAAGAAAGGGGGTCGGAAGTAAGATTGTAAACGTTGTCTTTGTCGAATGTGCTGTTTGCGTCGTATACGCCTATCGGCAAAAGGTTGGGGTTGGTGCCTATTGCAACGCGTTGCCAACCGTCGAGCGAAGGCTCTTTCGTTGCGGAATTATAAAAATCAAGGTTCGAACCCGCTTCGGTTGCAAGCGCTTCGTCCGATTTTGCGGAGTAGTCGAATTTTTTAACGTGGTCGGATTCGTCTGCGGATAAAAATTCGGACGGCGAAATTTCGAAAATTTCAACGTTGTCGAACAGTGCGTAGCCTGTTGCGGGTTCGTAATGAATTGCGTCGTCTTGCGTGTAGCAGTCGCCTACTTGCAAGCTGATTGTTACAGACTGCGATTCGTAAGAGGACGAAGCCACGAAAAACGTGAAATCTTCCCAACCGTAGCGGTCGGTGGAATTCCAACCGTAGTTGTTTGCTTCCGAAAGGGGATAGAGGTCGTCAACCGTGTTGATGTTCGAGAAAGCCACGTTGCCGTCGAGCCCGTTGATTCTTATTGCCGCGCCGCTGCCTTTTGCGAAGCTGCCTGTTCTGACGGACGCGCTTACTCTGTAAAAGCGGTTGGCGTTAAGGGTTACGCTACTTGAAGTGTAGCCGTAAGCCGTGCCTTTTGAAGTTCCGTCGGGGCGAACGTTTATGAACAAAACGTTGCGGTTTGTCCCTTCAAGCTTGTCCGCTCCGAAAGGAGAATCCGGAGCTACGTTATCCGGAAATTCGTCGGGATAGTCTTCGGCAAGCTTATAGCTGTTTCTATTGCTTGCGTACGAATCGAGCTCCATAACGCCGCCTATTGCGGTGCCTTCGCCTTTTCCGTTAATGCCGCCGCCCGTCCAACTGTCGGGAGTTTTGGGCGCGGAACCTGTGCTCGAAGAAAATTGATTGTTCGAGGGGTGCGAGGCAACTCTTTGAAATGATAAGTCTTCGCTTTCTTCTGCGCGCGCCCACAAGCCGACCGTGCTTACGGAGGCTATTACGCCGAGCGCGAGCGCCAAACTTATCAGTACGCAAAGAATCCGCGATGTTTTACGATTGAATGCTTTGTCCATCTTGTCACCTTTCAGTAGTATTTGATTCATTTAAGCAGATATGCGGGCATCGTCAAAATTCGCCATACCGCATACATTATAATATTATATACTATACGGCTTTTTTTTGCAAACGATTTTAAGCGATTTAAGCCGTTTTTTCTATTGTTTTACAATACAAGGGATATTGCCTGCATGCAACCGAGCGTTTGCAAGCGGTTTTACTTATCGAACAATAAAATTTAATGTGCGCCGAAAGATTAAACATTATTAAATGCGGGGAAAATAAGTATATGCGGCGCAGTGGAAAACTACAGCGTTTTAACGTTAATATTTTTCGGAGACAATTTTGAAAGGTGAATAAGAAAGCTCAAACGGTGGTTAAAGTGGGCGGAGGCTTGCTTGTAGGTTTTGTAAACGGTTTTTTCGGAGGCGGCGGCGGAATGCTTTGCGTGCCGTTGCTCGAAAAAGTGCTCGGCGAGCCCACTAAAAAGGCGCACGCCACAGCCATTCTCATAATTTTGCCGATAAGCATTGCAAGCGCCGTAACTTATCTTGTGAACGGATATTTTTCGCTTGCCGGAACTCTTTCTACGGGCGGCGGCGTTATAGCGGGCGGTGCGGCGGGGGCGCTCTTGCTTAAAAAACTTCCACCGTTCGTAGTGGGAATAATATTCGCGCTAATGATGGTTGGCGTCGGCGCCCGTCTCGCGTTTTTTTCTTAAAATAACTACGGTGGGAAACGTCAAATAGAAAATGAAAATACTCGTGTATATAATAATCGGCATAGTGGGCGGCGTTATAGGCGGCATGGGAATGGGCGGCGGAACGCTGCTTATTCCTCTACTCACGCTTTTTACGGAAACGGAACAGCATATTGCGCAAGCTATAAACCTAATTGCTTTTATTCCTATGTCGGCTGTCGCGCTGTTTATCCATGCCAAAAACAAGTTGCTCGATTGCAAATATCTTCTTACCGTTGCGCTGCCCGCCGTGGCGGCGAGTATACCGGCGTCTTTATTAGTTAAATATGTGGGCGGAAAATCTCTGTCTAAATACTTCGGTTTCTTTTTAATGGTGCTCGGAATATATCAACTTGTGTCGTTAATAGTGGTTAAAATCAGAAAACGGAAGAATCGGAGCAATAAAGACAAAATAAGTCTTTACAAAAGTGTTTATAAATGATATACTTTTAAAGTATTTCCGATTTTTGTCAAGCGAACGTTTGAAAACGGAAAAATTTTTGAGCGACAAAGCCGAAAAGCGCTTTCGCTCTCTTTTAGGTTAAAGGAGGCAATGTTTGGAAACTTTTCCTCACGGAATTCATCCCAAAGGAAATAAGGAGCGCTCTGCGAACGCGGCTGTATCTGAATTTTCGACGCCTGAAATAGTTGCCGTTCCGCTTTCGCAACATGCGGGAAAGGCTGCGATTGCGGCTGTTTCGAAAGGCGACTACGTTAAAGTCGGGCAAAAGCTCGGCGAGGCGGACGGAGCGATTTCCGCCGCAGTGTTTTCTTCTGTTTCGGGCGAAGTTACGGCAATAGAAAAACGTCCTACCGCTACGGGGCATTGCGAACACGTTATTATTAAAAACGACGGGAAGTACGACGAAGAAAAGCTTGCGCCGTTAAAAAATCCCGCTCCGGAACAAATTGTTCGACGCATTGCCGATTGCGGAATAGTGGGAATGGGGGGCGCGGGATTTCCTACTGCGGTAAAACTTGCCCCGCGCGACAAGGTGGATACTTTAATTATAAACGCGGCGGAGTGCGAGCCTTACCTTACTTGCGATTACCGAATATTAAAAGAATATCCACGCGAATTTCTTTTGGGAGCGCGCTATATTGCCGCCGCTTTGGGGCTTGAAAACTTTTTTGTGGGGCTTGAAGCGAACAAAGCCGACGCCGCCGAACTGCTCGAAAAAACGGCTTCCGATAACGGTATATCGGCAAAAACAGTGCTATGCCACACAAAATACCCGCAAGGAGCGGAGAAACAGTTAATATATGCGGTAACAAAACGCAAGGTGCGCGTTGGAAAATTGCCCTCGAACGTAGGCGTTATAGTGTGCAACGTTCATACTGCGCTTTCGGTGTTTTACGCTGTTGAAGAAGGTGAAAAATCGTATAAACGTATTGTTACAGTTTCGGGCGGCGGAGTGAAAACTCCCGCTAATTTTTGGATTAGAACGGGAACGCCCGTTTCGACGGTGCTCGACGCGTGCGGCGGAATAGGAGACGACGCCGTAAAGTTGTTGATAGGCGGACCTATGATGGGGTTCGCGCAATCGAACGGCGACATTTCTGTTACAAAAACTACGAGCGGAATACTTCTTTTAACTGCCGACGAAGTTAACTCGGAACAGTCGGGACCGTGCATAAATTGCGCGAGTTGCGTTAAAGCGTGCCCTATGAAACTTATGCCCGTATATATAGACGCCTGTATTCTATCGGGTGACGTAAGCGGCGCCGAAAAATACGGCGCCATGAACTGCATAGAGTGCGGTAGTTGTGCGTTCGTTTGCCCCGCGCGCCGTCCTCTTGTTCAGAGTATGAGGCTTGCTAAGAAAAAAATCAGAGAAAAGGGAGGCAAACGATGAAAAATCTTACCGTTTCGGCGTCGCCGCACGTTGTGCAAAAAAACAAGACGACGCGCGGAATAATGCTCGACGTGCTTATAGCTCTTGCGCCCGCGCTCGTTATGGCTGTGTTATATTTCGGCTATCATGTGCTTTTAAACGCGATTGTGTGCATGGGGAGTTGTTTTGCTTTCGAATTGCTGTATACTTTGATTTTGAAAAAGGACTTTTCCAAAAAGGCGGTTAAATCTTCGTCATGTTGGGATTGTTCGTGCCTTGTAACGGGATTGATTCTTGCTCTTAATTTGCCGCGAGTTATAACGGTTAAATCTTGGGATTTTAACGTTTATCGTGCTATGCCTAACATAGAAGGTGTGCGCGCGGTGGATTATGTGGCTTTCAGCGGCGATACTTTGATTTTATGCGTTGTTGCAAGCTTGGTTGCAATCGTTCTAATTAAGATGCTTTTCGGAGGGATAGGCAAGAATTTCGCAAATCCTGCGGCAACCGCCAGAGTGTTTCTGTTTTTGGCGTTCGGCTTAACATGGGCGAACACTACGGGGCTCGGAAACGTTTTGCCCGCGTCTACGGGCGCAACGTGGCTTAGCGGCGATAAACTTACTAACGCCGACAATTTGTTCGTTAATTTGTTTATAGGAAATCGGGGCGCGGCAGCGGCGGGCGAAACTTGCATGATAGCGCTTGCGGTGGGATATTTGTATCTTTCAATCCGCAAAGTAATCGATTTCAGAATACCTCTTATAATAGTGGGAAGCGCGGCTGTTTTCGCGCTGTTGTTCGACGGGTTGCCTAATAAGCTTTCGGGCGCGCGCCTTATAAACAACATGGCGGCGCACGTTATGAGCGGCGGGCTTGTGTTCGGTTCTGTTTTTATGGCTACCGATTATTCCACAAGTCCCAACACTTTTTGGGGAAACGTATTGTTCGGCGTGGGAATAGCTCTTTTCACAATGCTTATACGCGTGTTCGGCGGCTATCCCGAAGGCATGAGTTTCGCTATTTTAATTATGAACGCCGCTGTGCCGCTTATAGACAAATTTATTTACCCTCGTCCTTTCGGATATTTTAAAAAGCCTAAGGAAAAGCCGCTGAAAACTCCCGACAGTCCTCTTCCTTATAACGAGACCGAAAAAGGAGGAATCAAAGCATGAGCGACGTAGTTGCGCAGAAAAAAACGGAATCGGAGCACGAAGCCGAAAAGATGATGAACGATACGACGCGAGAATTGCGCGGCGATAAAAAGTCTTTCGTGCCGTCGGGCGGAAATGGCAAAACTATGAACAATACGCTCAAATGCGTTATTGTGCTCGCGCTTATAGCGCTTGTATGCGTTTCTTTGCTTGCGTTTGCAAATAAGTTTATGAAAGTTGAAATTACTCTCGATAAAGCCACAAGCTCGCTTATAAACAAAATTGCGCCTACGGGAGTAGACGACGATGCGGCGTTCGGAGAAAGGCATATACAGTTGGTCGATTTGAGCAAGGGCGGTTATGCCGTTTCCGACCTTGACGCCTATAATAAAACATACGGAACTTCCACTCAAAAGGTGCGAGCGTTATATACGAGCAAAAATGTGAACACCGGTAAAGTTACGCTTGTGGTTGAAGCCGAAGGAAAAGGGCATGTAGACGCAATCGTGCTGTTGATAGCCTACGACGACGACAATAAAATTTCAGGCGTGGCGGTAAAGTCGCAGGCGGAAAGTTATTGGGATAAACTCGAGGGTAGACAGGATGTTTTCGATGCGTTTATAGGAATGTCGGGCAACATAACTCATTCGCAAATAGCTACGTCTACGGGCGCTACCAACTCTTTGCGCGGTATGGCGGACGCCGCAAGCATTGCAAACGGATTTGTTGCGCGGGCAAGGGGCGAGAGTTCTTCGGCTCCTACCGAAGAAACTGACGAAGCTAAGCTGTCGCAGTTGCGTAAGGTGTCGGACGCAAGCAAATTTACTCGCTATACGGTGGGCACCGCCACAGTAGCCAACGTTTTCAAGGGCGACAACGGCGACGTTGTTGTGGAAGCGCGCGGCGACGGCGGCTCTTACGGAAAAGTAACTTTATTGGTTAGAGTGGCGGGCGGCAAAGTTGAAAAGGTTGCCAGAGTGCCCGGAACGGACTCGTTCGACCCGACCGACAATAACGATTCGTCGGTGTTTAGAAACGACGCCGTGTTAAACGAAATATTCGTTGGAAAAACTCTTCAAGAAGTTTCGGGCTTACCTGAGAACGGACTTGCGGGCACTACGGGTGTTACGGAATCGGGAAGAGGGCTTATAAGCGCGGTGAAAAACGCTCTCGAATATGCCGCGAGTTTTAATTCCGAAGAAAAGGGAGAATAGCGCGAAATGGATATGAAAAAATTTAAAGAAACCGCGCTCGGGGGAGTGCTGAATAATCCCGTGTTCGTTTTGGTGCTCGGAATGTGCCCAACCATAGGAATGTCTACCAACGTAACGAACGCGCTCGGGCTCGGGCTTGCAACTGCGTTCGTGCTTGTGTTCTCAAACGTGTTCATATCGCTTCTTAGGCGGGTAATTCCCGATAAGGTGCGGTTGCCGTCGTATATCATAATAATAGCAACGTTTGTGACGCTCGTTAAAATGTTTTTGGAAAAGTTTTTGCCGTCGCTTAACGCGTCAATCGGAAGATTTATTCCTTTGATTGTGGTAAACTGTATTATTTTAGGGCGTGCGGAAGCTTTTGCGAGTAAAAACGGAGTAGGATATTCCGCGCTCGACGGTTTGAGTATGGGGCTTGGTTTCACTTGTTCGCTCGTTATTTTGGGCGGCGTGCGTATGCTTTTGATAGCGGCGGGCTTCGAAGTGTTTAAGACGGCTGCGGGCGGATTTATAACTCTCGGTTTGTTGATGGCTCTTTTCAACTACTTGCTTGGAATTTACCGTAACGCCGCGAAATCGAAATTGCTGTTTAACGGAGGAAATATGCTATGAGTGTGGCAAGCATAATAACGATAGTTGTGTCGGCTATTCTCACCGATAACATAGTGCTAAGCAAAACGCTTGGAATATGCCCGTTGCTCGGCACGAGTAAAAAGACAGATTCCGCCGTAGGCATGGGGCTTGCGGTAACCTTCGTTATAACCGTTTCGAGTATCGTTTGTTACGGGCTTTTCAAGTTGCTCGACTTTTGGAATATCACATACCTGCAAACAATCGTTTTTATTCTTGTTATAGCGTCGCTTGTGCAGTTGTTGGATATTGTGTTAAAACGGTTCAGCCCCACACTGTATAATTCGCTCGGAATTTATCTTGCGTTGATTACAACGAATTGCACTGTGCTCGGTTCCGCCAACATGGTTATAGATTACGGCTATAATCTTTTGGAGACGTTTGTTTTCGGATTTTTCACGGGAATAGGCTTTACTATGGTGCTTATTCTAATGTCGGGCATTCGTGAAAAACTTAACCGCACGCATATTCCGAAGCCTTTCGCGGGTTTTCCCATTGCGCTGATTATTGCGGGAATTTTGGCTATGGCGTTCGGCGGTTTTACCGGATTTTCGTTTTAACGTTTAAAGAAACTTTCGAAAGAACTTTCCGCTATAATTGCGGTAAAACAGGGAGTTAGTATGGAATTTTTTATGACGTATATTTTGCCTGTGCTCGTTGTGGGCGTGCTTGCGGCGGTGTTTGCGTTTTGTCTCAGCTTTTTGGGAGAAAAACTTGCTATAGACAGAGACGCTCGAATAGACGAAATAGAGCGAAATCTTGCGGGTGCGAATTGCGGCGGTTGCGGCTATCCGGGTTGCGCGGCGTTTGCCGAAGCCCTTTTTAAAGGAGAGGCAAAACCCGACAGATGCAATCCTACGAGCGCGGTAAACAAAGCCAATATTGCCAAAATTTTGGGCATGAGCGAGGAAAAGAGCCGCGAAACGGTGGCTGTTGTTCATTGCATAGGCGGAAACAAATGCAGGAACAAATACGATTATCAAGGATACGGCGATTGCGAATCGGCTCAACTCATAGCCGACGGCAACAAAGCTTGCGAAGTGGGTTGCATGGGGCTGGGGAGTTGCAGCGAGAGTTGCAAATTCGACGCGATTTCGGTTGATAGGGATTTGGGGTTTGCAATAGTAGACAGTCCTAAATGCACGAGTTGCGGCGCTTGCGTTGCCGTTTGCCCCAAGAAGATTATAGGCCGCATTCCCAAAGACGCGAAAGTTTATGTTGCGTGTTCAAACACTCACAGAGGAAAAGAAGTGAGTTCGGTTTGCGAACGCGGTTGCATAGGCTGCGGATTATGCGCCAAAAATTGTCCTACGGGAGCGATAGAACTTTCCAACAATCTTGCGGCTATCGATTACGATAAGTGTATAGGCTGCGAAAAATGCAAAGAAGTTTGTCCCCGAAAGTGCATTTTGCCGTTCGATATGTACGACAATGCGGCAAAAAGATTGAAAAACAAGTAAATTACGGTTAAAAATCTGTTAAAATGCCGATAATAACAGCATGAAAATTCGTGTGTTAAAAAAATTATCGGCATTACTTGCGGCGCTTTTGGCGCTTACGCTTACTTTTTTCGCCGTAACCGGTTGCAGTGAAAAAAGCGACATGAAAAAGAACGCGTCGGGAACTGCGATAGCGCTCGGGCACGGCAACTGCGTAACCGAAGCCACCGTTATAACCGACGGCTTCGGAAGAGTTAAAAGAGTGCTTTTCGACGACATATTCCCCGCGAGCAACGTATACAATAACACGGCGCTCGGAACCGACGCTGAAATCGTTAGCGTGAGCGGCAAAGATTATTACAAATATTTGCGTATCGGCGACAAATATTTTTCGGTGGGCGAAAACGGAATATATTCCGAAATAGGCGCTACGGGTGGTATAACCGACCTTATGAACTACTACAAGACGCCCGCAGGCGTTCGTTGGTATTACGAAAGCTTTCTTTCGGGCAACCTTTATATTTGCAAAGAGTCGGAAGAGGGCAAAGCTGTGGGCGACGTGAAACTTGCCGACAAATACAAGTTTAACACGCAATACGGCTCTATGCGCAAACGTTATTCTCGCTATTGGAGCACGCAGGGCAGCGATTTAGGTCAGGTTAGCGGACTCGGATTTGTAGGCAATATGGATATGCTTGAAAATTATTTGCTCGAATACGGTTTCGACGCAATCGGCTCGGAAAACGCAATCGCGCTTCCAAAGTCGGAGAACAATTCAAGCAATCGTAACGTTATAGGCGGAGTAACCACAGGAGCCACATTGAGCAAAGACACCGCCATATATTTGAATACGGCGAAAGAAGCATACAATAAGGCGATGGAAGCCGCAAAGTAAATTTTAAAATAAGCGAAGAGCGAGCGTCGGGAGTTTTTCTCGGCGTTCTTTTTTATTGCGTTTTAAAGCGAAAACTTGACACTTTGGCGGCTGTGGTATATAATAAATACGGAATTTGTCGGAGGTGTGCGCAATGTCCGAAAGTGAGGAAAATCGAATTGTTGTAGAAAACGAGTGGCATAGAATATCAAAAACCGTTAAATGGGATGAAGAATGTTTTTCCGATTTCGTTCGTCGTTTTGCGTTTGCTTCCGAGACGGTTTTTGCGCAATACGGGAGCAATTTTGCTTTTACTTGCGGAAAAAAATTCGAATTTGAAAATGTAGAGTTAAGTTCTTTGAATTTTGTTGTTCCGAACGAAATAGAGAATTATTCACATATAGCAACTGCGGCGGCTTCGCGCAAATTTTTTGCGGGTAAATCGAAGCTTGACGATTGTTACGACGCCGTTGCTATCGCTAAAAAATCGGCACAGTTTGCCGAAGCGCGAAAAACACTTTCGGATACGCTATTTGAGGAAAAAAGAAAAGAATTTTTATCTCTGCGGCTTGAAGAGGAGCAAAAAGCTGCACATATAGCCGAAGAAGCCGCGAAAAAGCAAACAGAAGAGGAGCAAGCGGCTATGCTTGCTTTTAATTGCGAGCGAGATAAAAAGAATAGACGGGTAGAGCCCATTGTAACCTTTTGCATACTTGCCGTTTTCGCCGCAATATTTATTACTTCGTGCAGTTTGTTTTTTATTTGTAAACGCACTTCATATTGTGTCTTTTTTATTATAAGCAGTATTCTTATGTTTTTGGATTTGATGTATACAGGGGGAGTATTTCTTTTAAGAGCGAACTGTAAGTATACCGTAGATTCCGTCGGAGTAATTATTAACGGTTACGGTGATGCAAGTCAGTTAACTTCTTCGGAGAAAAAGACAAATAAAAAAGAATTGACTATTCCAAATATATGGTATGAAAACATTGTGTATGCGTTGGGCGAAAACGCCTTAAAAAATTCTTTATACACAAAAGTTACGGTGGGAACCAACGTGCGAATAATAGCCGAAAACGCTTTGTCGGATTGTTCGCAGTTAAAGTGTGTTGTGTTGCCTAAAAGCGTGCAAAAAATAGGACTCGGCGCTTTTGCGAATTCTCCCGCCGTGCTCGAATATCAAGGCTCGCGCGAAGAGTGGGAGAAAATAGAAAAAGACAAGTCGGCGAATTTTAACGTTCGCTTTTGCGGCTGACATCGATAAAATCAGAAAAAGGATTCGTGCATAAAATGATTAAAGACATGACTACGGGGAATCCGGCAAAAGTAATTCTCGCGTTTTCGTTACCAATGCTGCTAAGTATGGCTTTTCAACAGCTCTATAATATTGCCGACAGCGTTATAGCCGGCAGGTTTGTGGGAAAAGACGCTTTGGCGGCAATAGGCTCTTCATTTCCCGTAACAATGCTCTTTCTTGCCGTAGCTATGGGTGCGAGCGTCGGGAGTTCGGTTGTTATATCCCAACTTTTCGGCGTTAAAAAGCTTGCGAAAATGAAGTCGGCAATATGGACGAGTATTATTGCCATAATGGCGCTTGCTGCGCTTTTAACGGTTGTAGGGCTTATTATTTGCAAACCCATTATAAAATTGTTGCAAACGCCTACCGAAATTTTTTCGTCTGCAAACACATATTTATACATATATATTGCGGGTTTACCGTTTTTGTTTTTATATAATGCGGCTACGGCTATATTCACCGGGTTGGGAGACAGCAGAACGCCGTTATATTTTTTGATATTTTCTTCGGTTTTCAATATTGCGCTCGACATAGTTTTTGTAACTGCGGTAAAAATGGGCGTTTCGGGAGTGGCGTGGGCGACGTTTATTGCGCAGGGTATAAGCGGAGTGCTCGCTATGGGGACTTTGTTTATTAGAATCGCAAAAATCAAAAACGACGAAAAATATAAGAAATTCGATTTTTCGCTTTTAAAAAATATTGCGAGCGTCGCGGTGCCGAGCATATTGCAACAATCGTTTATATCGGTAGGGCAGCTTTGCGTGCAAGGGCTTATAAATTCTTTCGGAACCGAAACGATAGCGGGTTACAGCGCCGCCATTAAGGTGAATATTTTTTGCGTCGCCATATTTAATACAATGTCTAACGCGTTAAGTTCGTATACGGCGCAAAATACGGGCGCGGGCAATTATGAGCGCGTTAAAAAAGGCTATCCCGCCGCCATAGCCATTATAATGGTGCTTGCGGTTGTGTTCGCGGCGGTTCTCGTGTTTCTCGGAAAATATCTTGTGGCGTTTTTTACCGACGGCAAAGACGACGCAAACGTAATAAATTTAGGCAAGCGATTTTTATGGTTTGTGGCGGCGGGTTATCCCGTTGTGGCATATAAGGTTATAACCGACGGACTTTTGCGCGGTTCGGGATTTATGTCGGCGTTTATGATTTCCACTTTTACCGACCTTGTTATTCGCGTGGTTGTGTCGTTCGCGTTCGCTCCGCTTTTGGGCTTTACTGCGGTTTGCTTGTCTTTTCCCGTAGGGTGGGTTCTCGGCGCTATCGTTAGCATGGGATTTTATTTGTCGGGAAAATGGAAGAATAAAGTTAAGGTATAATTTAAGTAGTAAGTAAGCGGCATTTTGCCGCTCGGCGTATTGTTTTAAAATAAAAAAGGTATAAACCTCGTTCCGTGTTCATAAACATAGACTATACCGACGGAAGGGGCAATTTCGGCGTAATCGCTGTAATTTCCCAAAATACGACATAATCGGTCGTATTATTTCGTTCGGGATATAGTAGTATAAAGGAGTCGTGAGCACGGAATGAGGTTTTTGGTCGTTAAAAGGTCGGGAATCGTAAAAACGACGGTAATTGCAGTATTGTTGGCGCTTTTGTTGGGAACGGTAGGAGTTACGGGAGCCGCCGCAGTTTACGGTGGCAAAACTACTCGAAAGCTTCCCATTTATTCGGTGGAAACCGAAGAAAAAGCGGTTGCGTTGTCGTTCGACGCAAGCTGGGGCGCGGACAAAACGCAAGACATACTCGACACGCTTACCCGCTACGATATTAAGGCAAATTATTTCGTAGTAAGTTTTTGGGCGGAAAAATATCCGGATATGCTCAAAAAACTCGGAGACAGCGGAAGAGTGGAAATAGGCACTCACAGCAACACTCACCCGCATATGCCTAAGCTGTCGCGCAATCAAATAGAGCTCGAACTTACCGCTTCGGTAAACATAATCGAAAAATGTACCGAAAAAAACGTCGAGCTGTTCCGTCCTCCGTTCGGCGACTACAACGACACTCTTTTGGAAGAAGCCGAAAAGTTAGGGCTTTACACAATCCAGTGGGATGTAGACACACTCGATTGGAAAGACCTTTCGGCGCAGGCAATAGCCGAAAGAGTGTTGAATAACGTGAAAAACGGAAGCATAGTGCTCATGCATAACGACGGCAAAAACACCGTTCAGGCGTTGCCGCTCATTATCGAAGGTCTGAAAAACAAAGGCTACTCGTTTAAAACGATTGGAGAGCTCATTTACAGAGACAACTATGAAATCGACCACACGGGGCGCCAAATAAGGAGATGAATTACCTATGAATCCCGAAACAACTTATCTGAAAAACAACAAAGTTTACCTAAGCGGAACAGTAAATTCAACGCCGATATACAGCCATGAATTATACGGCGAAGGGTTCTACGAGTTTGTGCTCAAAGTTCCGAGACTCAGCACTCAATGCGACTACATACCCGTAACCGTTTCGGAACGGCTTATGAACGGCGTCGATTTGTCCGAAGGGGCGGCGCTCGCTTTAAACGGGCAGTTCCGCAGTTATAACAAAATGGAGAACGCGAAAAGCAAACTTATGCTAACTGTGTTCGTGCGCGACTTTACCGAAGCCGTAGAGGGGCAAAACCCGAACACGGTGGAATTGTCGGGATATATATGCAAAGAGCCCATATACCGCACCACGCCTTTTAACCGCGAAATTTGCGACCTGTTGCTTGCCGTGAATCGCGCTTACAATAAATCGGATTATATCCCGTGTATTGCGTGGGGAAGAAACGCTCGTTTTGTGCGCGATATAGAAGTCGGGCAACGCATATCGGTGTTCGGGCGCATTCAAAGCAGAGAGTATACCAAAAAACTCTCCGAAACCGAATCGGAAGTGCGAACCGCCTACGAACTCAGCGTAGGCAGAATAGTTTGCGGCGATGTTGCCGCCGAAGAATAGTTTTGTTTATAATAAATTCAATAATAAAAGGACTGCCTTTTTCGGTAGTCCTTTTTAAAGTTTATTACAGTTTTGTTTCGTTAAGTCGGCGGGTTCGTTTAACGTAAACCATTCGAGCTATGAGAATCGCTCCGAGTATTACCGTAAGAATGATTATAACTATTGCAATAACCACAACTTTATTCACGCCGTCGTATTTCAGGTCGTCGGTTTTAACGTAAAATTCTATTGTGCCGTCAACTTCGCCGCAATAGTAGCGCACAAGCGTAAATTCCTTAGAGGAATCGAAGCTTCCAACAACTTCGACGCGAGCGCCTTTTTCAAGGTTTTGCAACGCAAATTCCGGTTTTAACACGGCGAAGGGAACAAATTCGCCTTCGGCGTTTTTATCGTGCGGCGCTGTGCCGTATTTCGAAACGACCGTTGCGTTATAGCGTGGAAGCACCGCTCTGCTGTCGGGAGTTTCTCCGAAAAACGAAATAAAGTCGCCCGTTATATAGCCTTCGCGTTCGCCGAGCGTTTCGTCGGTGTATTTCACGCGGTACCATTGCGCTTTATGGTTCGAATAGTTGTCGCGGTAGCCGTAGGTCGAATCGGTGTATACGAACGCCAAAAGAGTGAGCGAAGTATTTCTATCGAGCGATGCGGCGGCGTTTAAATCGAGCGACGGATATTTATATATTCCCACGCCGTCTTTATACGGATAGCACGACGATGCCGGCGGCTCGCCGTATTCGAGCGGCTTTTGTTGCTTTATGAGCGAAGTATAAACGTAACCGCGTATCGGCTTGTCGGAGATTTTTTCTACGCAATCTGCTATAACGAAATTGAACTTTTCGTCGGGATTAAAACGGGGAATTATAACTTTGTAACCGTTTGGCAAAAATACGAGACCGTTGAGTTCGGCGGGGCGGGGATACACATAGCAATCCGAAACTTCGAATATTATGCCGTCGTTCGAGTTCGAAACCTCGTCAAGTTTGTCGGGGTCAATGTTTTCTTGCTCGAAACTCGGCATTTCGTCGGATATTTGAAAACCTTCGTTCACGCCCAAATTGTTTCCGCTTAGCCCTTTCAGCGCATGCGCCGCAGTGTCGGAGAACAAAAGCGAGCCGTATTCGAGCCCGAGTTTATCGAGCTTTACCGAGTTCATCACTATTTTTTCGGCGCCTATTAACCCCGCGTTTTCATAAACGGTTGTTTGTTTGCCGTCTTTAAACTTACGGATTTTTCCGTCCGAAAACAGCAAATAAAAGCTGTTGGAGTGGTCGGTGCAAAAGTCTTTGAGGTGTAAATCTTTTCCGAAAGAAAATTCTATATTACGGTTTCCTTCGGCGTCCAACGAATCTATTGTGTTGTCGGTGGTGGCAACGTAAATTTTATCGTCGAGTTGAGCGATGGTAAGCGCTGTGTTTACGTTTGTGCCTATCGAAACAAATTCGTCGGAGCCCGTTTTGTCGGCGCTCGCTTTAATGCGGTAAAGCTGACGGTTGGAACATAAAACGTAAAGATTGTTGTTGGTATCGATTTTTAAATCGGTTATTAGAGATTGTCCCGGCGCTTCGGAATCGAGCTGTCTTTTCAAAAGCAGGGTGTTGCCGTCGTATACCGAAATTTTGCCTACGCTATGGGCTACATAAATATTGCCCGTGTAGTCTATTGCAACCGCTTTTGGGCGAACAACGTTCGGTATTTCATGAGTTCCGTCGTTGCGCAAAACTTGTATTCTGTTGTTGCGTTCGTCGGCAACCGCAATAAAGTCTTTGCGCGAAGCCACGCCGGAATTTGCGTTGTAAAATCCGAGTTCGTCGTGAGCGGACGCCAAAATTACCGTGCGGTTTGAAAAATCGTTTTCCGTTTTATATACGGAGTTTAAGTCGGTTATGCCGTACACGGTGTTTCCGCTAACGGCAATAGAAACGGTGTCGTATGCCGTGAGGGTGTTTTTTTCGAAAAGTCTGCCGTTTTCGTAGGAATAACTCGTTATACCCGTTCGGGTAAGGCAAACTATTCCGCCGTCGTGCTTTCCGCACATGCTCAATATTTCTTGCGTGGCGGCAATACATTCGGCGGGAGTTCCCAAATCCGATTCGGTGGGAATAAAACAAAAAACGTCGTTTAAATGGCGGTTTGCAACCGACAAATAAATCCTCTTTCCGTCGTTCGTTATTTTAAGAGGGCGTCCCGCAACATAGTGTTCTTTGCGTTCAACCGTTTCGGCGTCTTCGTCAGGCGCGGGAACTCCGAGCGCGGATAAAGCGTATTCGTGAATCGATTCGGTTGCGGCGTGCACGGCGTAAAGTTTTCCGTCGAGCACCGTAAAGTCGGAATAATTGCCGAGAGAGCGATTTCCCGCAAAAAGTTCTCCGTTAGAAAGCATAACGCACAAATCGCCTGCGGGCGCGAATTTTTCGGTATTGTTAAAACTTGCGCCCGAAAAGACGCCGTTTAGCGCGGTTGCGGCTCCGCTGTTGTCGAACGCATACGCTTGTGCTCCGTCGGCAACCGTGAAGCCGTTACCGTCGGCATATATTGCGGTGGGGTAGTCGAAGTAGAAATATTTTGTGTCGGACGAATGCTTTATTACCTTTGCCGCGCCGTCGTTAGTAGGGGATTGTTCTTCGGCGCGCGAAAAGATACCTGCCGCCAAAAAGCTTGAAAGCAGAAGCGCCGCACAGAACGCGACAAAAGCTATTACAGCCTTACGCACATTATTCGATTTACTATGCATAACTATTATATTATATCACAATCCGACAAAAAAGCAAATATTTTCGCCTTATTTCGCGCGCGTTTTAACGTTAAACAAAACTTGTTAGGTGTGAAAATTGTGTCGAAAACGTTATCTATTGTAAAATTTGCACGAAAGCTGTTAGTAATTTTTAGTTAATTTATTTTAAAAAAGGGTCTATACAACGGCTAAAATCTGTGTTATACTTTTATAAGGTTAAATAATACGGCAAAATTTAAAGCATTATAAAAAAATTCCGTCTTAAATATAAGCGACAAGAGAGGTTAAAAAGTGGAAAGAATAGCGGTTATTGATTTGGGCAGTAATTCGGCTCGCCTTGTGATTGCAAACATATTGCCCAACGGGCATTTTGTTGTGTTCGACGAATTGAAAGAATCCGTCAGGCTCGGTCAGGATATGGAGCGCGACGGATTTTTAAAGCCTTCGCGCGTAGCTCAGGCTGTTAAAACGCTGAAAATGTTCCGCAAACTGTGCGACAGTTATTGTGTGGACAAGGTATATGCCATAGCCACCAACGCGGTGCGTCGCGCGAAAAATCAAAAGAGCTTTTTGGAAGAAATAAATTCGGTATGCGGTTTTAAATTCAAAGTTCTCAACGAAGAGGAAGAGGCGCTACATATTTATCACGGGGTTATAAACTCGCTCGACGTGCCCAAAGCGGTAATCGTGGATATTAGCGGCAGCAGCACTCAAATAATACACTACAACCGCCGCAACGTTCTGAACCGCGAGAATTTGCCGTTCGGCACTATTACGCTAAGCGATTTGTTTAACGACCCCAATCTTTCGCCGCAACAGCAGTCGAAAATGATTGAAACTTATGTTTACGACCAGTTTTCTCAAATTGCGTGGCTTAAAGAGCTTGACCCCGACGTTCAGTTCGTGGGTGTTGGCGGTTCGTTCCGTAATCTTGCGAAGATTTGCAAACGAATGAAACGCTACCCGTTGGATATGGTGCACAACTATAATATAAGCGTTAGCGATTTCAATTCGATTTACGATACCGTTAAAGTTCTCGACGCGGACAAGCGTACAAAAATAAAAGGTTTGAGCGTTGAGCGCGCGGATATATTCAGCTCCGCTCTCGCTTGTATTAAAGGCTTTTTCGATTATACTGGATTTAGTAACCTTGTTGTGTCGGGTTCGGGAATACGCGAAGGAATAATGTTTAACCACGCGGTGCCCACAACTATGGAAAAACCTATTTCGGATGTTTTGGGGCACTCTGTGTATACCATGATGCACTATTTCGACGTAAATATTCCTCATGCGGAGCACGTTTGCAATTTGTCTATTCAACTTTATAAGCAGCTCAGAGTGCTTCATAAGTTGCCCCGTCAGTATGTTAAGGTATTGCGTGTTGCGGCACTGTTGCACGACGCGGGTATGCGTATTAAGTATTACGACCATCCGAAACATTCTTTCTATTTTATTTTAAACAGCAATCTATACGGTATATCTCATCGCGATTTGGTGCTTGCGGCGTTTGTCGCTTACGGGCACCGTATGGAAGAGTTTCCTCTTGCGGAATGGAACAAATACAAAGATTTATTACGCGAAGAAGATTTGGTTGCGGTTATGAAGCTTAGCGTTATACTCCGCATAGCGGAAAGCCTCGACAGACCTATGTCGGGCGCTGTGAAAATGCTTAACTGCGACGTTTTGGGCGACAGCGTTATTATGAAAACCGAAGTTGAGGGCGATTGTTCGCTTGAAATAAAAGACGCGCTTACGGCAGGCGCCGAATTTGCCCGCGCATATAGAAAAAATCTTGAAATTCTATAATGTAATACTTGCTTCCGCGTCTCCACGCAGAGCGGAGTTGATTAAAAAAATACCGTGGCTTCACGCTACGGTTTTTCCCTCTGCTGCAGAGGAAGAGCCTTTTTGCGGCGGCAGCGTTGCCGATTATGTTCAAACGCTTGCCAAACGTAAAGCTCTTTGGGTGCTTGAACGCGTGGACGGAACCGTTGTGGGCGCCGACACCGTTGTTAGCATAGACGGCGAAGTGCTCGGAAAGCCGCGTTCGCCGCAAGACGCCGAAAATATGTTCCGTAAGCTGTGCGGACGTACTCACGAGGTAATAACAGGGTATTGCGTTGCAAATCACGCGAAAAATGTCGTAAATTTTGAAAAAACTTACGTTACTTTTGGTGCATTTATCGACAAAATAGTGTATAATTATATCGATTCGGGCGCGCCTTTCGATAAAGCGGGCGGTTACGGATTGCAGGATTCCGAGCTTTTTCCGCTTATAGAGAGGGTGGAAGGCGACGCCGACAACGTGGTTGGATTACCTGTTGCGGCTTTGGAAAAAACGTTTAAGGAGTTTATCGAATGGCTGTAATGGAAATAGCTGTCGAAATCGGAACGGGCTATACTTCGCTGTATGTGCCCGGCAACGGTATCGTGTTGCGCGAGCCTACGGTAATTGCCTTTATAGGCGACCCGCGCGGCAAACGAGTGCGCGCGGTCGGGTTACAAGCCGAAAAGATGCTCGGCAAAACGCCCGAACGGACAACCATTATAGAACCCGTAACCGACGGCGTTATAACCGACGCGCAGGCTTGCGGACTGTTGCTTAAAGAGTTTGTTAAAAAGATTTTGCCGCAAAACTATATTTTCTTTCCCAAAATCAAAGCCATACTCGGAATACCTACGGGACTCGGAATAGAGGAGCGCTCGCTATACGAAGACGTGTGCATGGCGGCGGGAATAAGCGAAGTTACAATGGTAGACAACATATTGCTTGCCGGCATAGGTCTTGATATTCCCGTAAGAACTGCGGGCGCGGGCGTTATTGTGAATATAGGCGCGGGCGCTACCGAAATTGCGGCTGTGAGTTTGGCGGGAGTCGTTTCAGGTTGCGGCGTTACTATCGGCGGCAAGATGATGGATAAAGCCATAATCGATTTTGTTGCGGGAAAATACGATTTGAAAATAGGGCTTAACACCGCGCGAAAACTCAAAAACGAAATAGGAAGTTTGTACGACAACGACACTTCGGAATTGCTTGTGTCGGGCAGAAACGTTAAAACAAAAAACACAGGAAGCGCTTACGTTACCGCGTCGAATATTTGCGGGGTGGTAAAGCCGTATTATTTGAGAATTGCCGATGCGGTGGAAAGCATTATAAATATGTGTCCGCCCGAAATAGTGGGTGAAATAAACAAAAAGGGAATATACGTTGTTGGCGGCGGTAGCAAAATACTCGGCATAGAAAAAGTGTTTTCCGAGCGTCTCGGCGTAAACGTTTGCACGGTTGAAGAGCCGTCATACTGCGCGATTTTGGGCGCGGGTAAATTGCTTGGCGACAAACAACTTCTCAAAGAAATTTTGATACAAAAATAGTCGGGAAAAGGTTTTCTTTTTTAGGATTGAGCGCATTTTTGGGTTTCGTCGCCGTTTTGTTGCGGCGTTTGCGAAACTACGTCGAGCCCCATTAAAAAGCCGAATCGAAAACCTTCCAAATAGTTGTTTTCCACCGCCTCCGCATGGAGAGCTTCAAGCGAAGCGGTGGTTTTTTTGTGCAATTCGAGTAGGTCGGGAGGCAGCGCTTTTCGAAATTTTTCATCGTTCAGAACATACGTTTTAAGCCGTTCGCGGTAGGCTTCGCTAAACGGCGTAAGCTCGTAGTTTCCTCTTTCTCCGTAATACATTTGCATAATTGCCGATTTTATTGTCATAAACTGTGGTTCTCCTTTGCTTGCAATTTGTAACTGTGATTTTATTATACTACCCAAAATGGGTATTGTCAACCCGTTTTGGGTAGTTTTTTGAAAAAAATTAAAAATTTTGTGCGATGGAAATTGTGCGGAGAGTAAAATCCCATTGACACGCGCGCCGTTTGCGGAGTATAATAATCGTATGAAAGACTTTAATTCGACATTAAGGGAAATTCGCATAATGCGCGGATATACGCAAAAAGACATGAGCAAAGTTTTGGAAGTGTCTCAAAATTGCTATGCGTCGTGGGAGCAGGGAAGAACCGAACCCGATATAGGCAAGATAAAGCGTTTGTGCGAAATTTTCGACGTGAGTTCTGACGAACTTTTGGGAATTAACGATATTCCGGAAGAGAGTTTGGGCGCCGCGCCGAACGAGCGCATGTTCGCTGTTGCGGAAAGCAAACGTAAACGTAAATTTTAAAACGCATTAGCCCGCTAATGCGATTTGTTTTTATGCGAAACGCGCAAAATATTTAATACATACTAAAAATACGAGAGGCTTAAAAATGGGAAAATATTTCGGAACGGACGGATTTCGCGGGGAAGCGAATTGCACTCTTACAGCCGACCACGCGTATAAAGTGGGAAGATTTCTCGGTTGGTATTACGGGGAATTGAAGCGTCGCGCGGGCGACGATTCCGCTCCCCGTATAGTTATAGGAAAAGATACTCGGCGTTCGAGTTATATGTTCGAATATACTTTGATTGCGGGGCTTACCGCGTCGGGTGCCGACGCATATATGTTGCACGTTACAACGACTCCTTCGGTTGCTTATGTTGCGCGGGTAGACGCTTTCGATTGCGGCATAATGATTTCGGCGAGCCATAATCCGTATTACGACAACGGAATTAAACTTTTAAATTCGCGCGGCGAAAAAATAGACGAAGCCACCGTTGCTCTTATAGAAGACTATATAGACGGTGAACTTGAAGTATTCGGCAAAAAGCAAACGGAACTGCCTTATGCCACGCGCGACAAAATAGGCAAAACGGTAGACTATGCGTCGGGCAGAAATCGTTATATAGGCTATCTTATATCGCTCGGAATGTATTCGTTTCGCGGCGTAAAGGTTGGGCTGGATTGCGCGAACGGCAGCGCATGGAACATAGCGAAGTCGGTGTTTGACGCTCTCGGAGCCACCACACATGTTATAAACGCGAACCCCGACGGATTTAACATAAACGAAAACGCGGGCTCCACGCATATCGAGGGACTCCGAAAATATGTGCGCGAAAATAAGCTCGACGTCGGTTTTGCTTTCGACGGCGACGCCGACAGGTGCCTTTGCGTGGACGAAAAAGGAAACGTGGTGAACGGCGACCACATTCTTTATATTTACGGAACGTATATGAAAGAACGCGGCAAACTTGCGGGCGACACTGTTGTAACTACGGTTATGTCTAATTTCGGACTATATAAAGCTTTTGATAAAGCGGGCATAAGTTATGCCAAAACACCGGTAGGAGACAAATATGTATACGAGCACATGGCGGCGCACGGGCACCGTTTGGGCGGAGAACAGTCGGGGCATGTAATATTTTCAAAATACGCCACTACGGGCGACGGCATAATAACAAGCTTGAAAATAATGGAAGTTATGCTTGCGAAAAAACTTCCGCTATCAAAACTTGCCGAACCTATGGAAATGTATCCGCAAGAACTTATTAACGTTCGCATCGGCGATAAAGACGCGGTGCTAAACGATTCCGACGTGTGCGCGGCTGTGAAAAAAGTTGAAAATAAACTCGGCTCCGACGGCAGAATACTTGTTCGCGCGTCGGGCACCGAGCCGCTTGTGCGCGTAATGGTTGAAGCGTCTAACGCTAAAACGTGCAAAGCTTGCGCCCAAGAAGTGGTTGACGTAATGCGAAAAAAAGGTTACGTTTTAAACGAATAAAAGAGTATATAAAGTCGAGCCTAAGACTCGTTTTTCGGCGCTTTATTTCATAATTCGACATAATATGTGTGATATAATACCTTGTAGATATGCGATAACGGCATGTCTGCGGGGTATTTTTTACGCATAAACGGAGTTTCGCCGGGTTTTGCGATTTTGTACGATAAAAGGAGAGTTTTTGCGGTGGCAAGGGTTATTGTGGTAACGTCGGGAAAAGGCGGAGTGGGAAAAACGACGGTAACTGCGGGGTTGGGGCGCGCTCTTGCTACAAAGGGTAAGCGCGTCGTTTTAATGGACGCCGATTTGGGACTCAATAATCTCGACGTTGTGATGGACGCCGAGAGCCGAGTTGTGTACGATATACTTGACGTGGTTGAAAACCGTTGCCGTCCGCGTCAGGCTTTGGTTGAAGATTTAGTTGCGCCTGGTTTGTTTATAATGCCGGGAGCGAGCTATGACGACGGCGACAAAATCAGCGGGCAAAATTTACGCGCAATAGTGAACTCGCTTTCTCAGTCGTTCGACTACATATTTATAGATTGTCCTGCGGGAATAGAAGTGGGGTTTCATCGCGCCGTTTCTGCGGCGGACGAAGCGTTGGTTGTAACCACTCCGCATGTTTCGGCGTTGCGCGACGCCGACAAGGTTGTGGCAATAATTAAAAGCTATAAAATTAAAGCGAGCCTTGTTGTGAACAGAGCGCGCGGCGATATGATTTTGGGGCAGGAGCAATTAAGCTGTAGCGATATATCCGAGTTGTTGCAAATAGCTCCGATAGGAGTTTTACCCGAAGACGACGCGATAAACACATACAACTGCTTTCTTACCGACGAGAGGGGAAAAACGGACGGCGACAGAGCGATAGACATGCTTGCCGAAAATATTTTGCTCGGCACCGACAAGCTTTTCGACGTCACCAAAAAGTATCGCGGATTTTTCGGCGGGCTCAAGCGTTCGCTTAAAAAAATCGTATAACATTACTCGATAACAGATAAAACAGTGCAAATTGGTAGTATGTCAGGCATAAATAACGTAAAAAATAGACTTGAAGGAATTTTTCTTCGAGACAGAGGCAATTTAGACGAAGCGACTGCGCAACTTCTTAAAAGCGATTTAAGTGCCGTTTTGGAAAAGTTTTTCGCTTTGGAAAAATTCGAAGTAGCGTTTTCGCTTATAGACGGCGGCAAGGTGGACATAACGGTTAAAGCTGCGGGAAGAAGATTGAGAATAAAGCCGGAATAACACGCTCGACAACGGTCGGGCTTTTTGTTTATATTTTTTAAAAGGTTGTCATATACATATTTCGAGGTGAAAAAAATGGACAAATATGCAGGAATGAACAAGGTGGAAAGCACGCTTAGCGCTAACGACGAAATCGTGCGGAAAAAAGAAAAGCATAGTCGGGGATTTTGGAAAACGTTGTTGCTTCAAGCGGTAATCGCCACCGTTATAGGTTGCGCGTTGTTCGGTATAAAATGGCTCGGAGGCAAAAAGTGCGCCGCCGTAACCGATACGGTTAAAGACGCTGTGTGTTTCGACGCCGCCGATTACATAACCGAGCTTATAGAGGACGCGGGTGACTAAGTTTAAAATATCGCCGCTTGTATTTATTTTTGCGGCGGTTATGATTATTTTGGGAAACGGGCTTCCGCTTATAAGCTATTTTGTGGCTGTTGTAATGCACGAAATGGCTCATGCCGAAGTTGCTCGCCGACTGGGATACGCGCTTGTCGGCATAAAGATAATGCCTTACGGCGCTTCGCTCACCGGTAATTTCGAAGGGGTTAGCCCCAAAGACGAATTTTGGATTGCGGTTGCAGGTCCTGCGTCGAACGTTTTGCTTGCGGTGTTTGTTTCCGCTTTGTGGTGGGTGGCTCCGTCCACTTATTTTTTTACCGAAACTTTCGCTTTCGCAAATGTTTTTACTGCGCTTACAAATCTTTTGCCTATTTTTCCTCTCGACGGCGGCAGAGCCGTTTTGGCCGTTATGTCGCGCAAACTGCCGCGCCAAAAGGCGTATAAAATCGTGCGGATTTTCGGTTTTGCGGCATGCGCGTGTTTTGCCGCGCTTTTTGTGATTTCTATGGTTTACGGCGTGAATTTTACTTTTGCGCTTATGGCTCTTTTCGTTCTGTCGGGAACGGTTTTTCCCGATAAAAATTCAAAATACCAAAGGCTTTACAGTATGGCTTACAGAAGCGAGAAACTCAAACACGGACTTGCGGTGCGCGAAATTATGGTTGCCGACAGCCTTACGCTTCGCGCGCTCGGAAAAATGCTTAACGGCAATTATTATCATAAATTTACTGTGGTAAACTCCAAGCTCGAAACGGTGGGCGTTTTAACCGAAACCGCGCTCGAAAGCTGTCTTGTAGCGTTTTCGACCGACACGGTTTTATCGAGTTTGCCGCCGTCGGTATTCAAATAAATTACAAAAATATAATTTAAATATATCGGTAGGGCGCAAAAACTGAGAAATAAACGCAAATTCGCCTAAATAGCTTGAAAACTTTTGTTTCGTGTGGTATACTGTTAGAAAACACACATGCGCGAAACGAACGGCAAAATTTTTGGAGCTACCGATGACGTATACGCAAATGATTGAATTATTGCCAAACGAAAATTCGCCCGTAGAGCCTGCGGGGCGAGGTTTTTTTTCGGCGCAAACTTCCGCTTCCGATAGAAAGCGTGTTTTGGAATTTTTGCTTGACGAATGTCGGTACGAGCAGATTTTGAAGCTCATATATTGCGGACATATAAACGGTCATGTGAACATGCAAAATTCGAGCGCGGATTACGTTGCCGTAACAAGCGGAACAACAAACATCAACACAAGATATTTCAGTTTGTTTATGCAGCTTGCCGAAAACTGCGGAATAAGCGAAGGGCGTTTGGTTCCGTTTATGTATTGCGCCGCAACCGCGAAAAAGCAAAGCGAATTGCGCGCTTGGCAAGTTTCGGCGGTGCGCTTTTTAACTAAACTTGCGAAAGCGGACTACGACAGCGCATGGAAGTATTTAACGGTTAACGACCCCGACTTTAAACTTGCGTCGATAATGTTGAGCGTGGATAAAGAACGCGCTCTTAAAGGACTTACCGAGCTTGCGGTTTTCGGAAAGGGAGTGAATAAAGTCGCGTTGCGAAACTTTTTGCGCGGGTATAAACACGAAGTTTTCGAAATAGTGCGCCCCATGTACGGTTCGTTGAAAAACGACGGCAAAGTGGCGGCTACGCGTTTGCTGTTGTCGTTTAAAAATTCTTCCGAAGTTCTTGACTTTTTGCGCGAATTGCACGAAACCGAAAATTCGAAATCTGTGCTTTCTTTGATTGAAAGCAGCATGTCGGCAAGCCGAAAGCCTAAGGAAAACGACGGGAAAAAGGTTGCGGAAAATGTGCTGTACGATGCTATGGTGCACGGAACGTCGGTTTCTTGCGAAAAGTTCCGCTCGGAGTGGCTTGTTGCGCCTTATTTGAAAATTGCCGAATCGTTGTTTTTCAGCGTGTACGAAAACGGTTTTATGCGTGGCATAGCAATAGTGGACGAGGGGAAAGTGCTCGACCTCGATAACCGACCGTATGACATTCCGAACGGTTGCGAAATAAAGGTGTTGCATCCGGTGGAATTAAATTCTTCAACCGAATATTTGCGCAGGTTGGATATTGAACAGCCGTTTAACCAAATAAAGAGAAAGGCGTATTTTCCGTCGGCGGACGATAAACGAAGCAACGGTTGCTTCGGCGTTTCGGGCACGGTGCTCGGCACGGGTAAATTTAAAGCGGGGATGAAAAAATACGGTTTTAAGCCGCTGAACCGCAATTCCGACGGGTTTTGTTCGCAGGTGGGGCTTGCGCGCGACGGAATTTTATGCGTGCTCGGAATTGCGCCGCTTGATTTTTCGGCAGTGAGCGACGATTATTCCGTTCAAGCGCAAGGAGTTCGCTTTTATGCGGAAAAAGACGTTATACGTTTGGGCGGGCAGCGTTTTGTTGACGGAGTGGCGCCTTTTCCCGTGTCTAAAATAGACGCTCGCGCATTCAGCGAATTTATGTACGCCGTCTACGAACTTATGGGGTGCCAATGAAGTCCGAAATAAAAGATTTATTGCTTAAAGTGGATAAGCCGGCGCGCTATTGCGGCGGCGAATTTAACACGCCTCATATAAGGTCTGACGCCGAATTGCGCTTTTTGATGTGCTTTCCCGATGTGTACGAGGTGGCGCACAGCAATCTCGGCATTAAAATATTATATTATATGCTTAATAACAGAGCCGACACCGCATGCGAAAGCTGCTATATGGTGTGGAGCGATATGTTGACCGAGCTTAAATCGCGCGGGATGCGTCTTTTCAGCCAAGAGACGCACACGCCGCTTTGCGAATTTGACGCGGTAGGATTCAGCTTGCAATACGAAATGTCGTATACAAACGTGCTTGCAATGTTGGAACTCGGCGGGGTGCCTGTTTTGCGCGCCGAACGCGGCGAAGCGTCGCCCATTATAGTGGCAGGCGGACCTTGCGTAATAAACCCAATGCCGCTAACCGATTTTATAGACGTTTTCAGCATAGGAGACGGCGAAGAGGCGATTAGTTTGCTTGCCGACACTATTGTTAAAGGCAAACGCGAAGGATGGGGCAGAAACGAAACGTTAAAGCGTATTGCCGAAATAGACGGAATGTTTGTGCCCGGCGTGAGCGCTGGAAAGGTTCGCCGCGCGGTGATAGACAGTTTGGAAACTGCGTTTTTTCCCACAAAGGTGCAAATACCGAATATAGAAGCCGTGTTTTCGCGTTCGGTTCTCGAAATATTTCGCGGTTGCACGCGCGGTTGCAGGTTTTGTCAGGCGGGAATGATTTACCGACCTGTGAGAGAGCGCACTCCCGAAACGCTTAAACGCTATACCGAAGAGCTAATTGCGAACAACGGTTTCGACGAAATCACGCTTTCGAGTTTATCTACTTGCGATTATCCTTGTTTAAGGGAATTGCTTGCGAAAATAAAACCCGTTTGCGACGAGCGGCACGTTAATATTTCGTTGCCGTCTACAAGAGTTGACAGTTTCGAAGCCGAATTTGTGGCTACGGGCAGGCTTAGTTCCATGACGTTTGCGCCCGAAGCGGGAACGCAACGTCTTAGAGATGTGATAAACAAAAACGTTACGGAAAACGACGTGCTTACGTCGTGCGGATATGCTTTCGAAAAAGGCTATCATGCCGTAAAACTGTATTTTATGCTTGGGCTTCCCACAGAAACCGACGAAGATATTCTCGGCATTGCGGAGCTTGTTAAAAAAATAAAATACTGTTATAAGTCGCATGCCTCATCGCGCAAGCCGTTGTCGCTTAGCGTTTCTACGTCGGTTTTCGTGCCTAAGCCGTTTACGCCGTTTCAGTGGGAAGCTCAAATTTCTTTACCTGAAATAGAGCGGAGGCAAGCGTTGCTTAAAAACGCGCTTAAACCATTAAACGTGAAATACAACTATCACGACGGAAAAACGTCGAGAATAGAGGCTACTCTCGCGCGTGGCGACGAGCGAATGAACGGCGTTATAAAAGCGGCTTACGATTCGGGTTGTATTTTCGACAGTTGGACGGAATTTTTCGATTATGATAAATGGATGGACGCATTCGAGCGTTGCGGCGTAGAGCCTGACGACTATTGCGGCGAACAGAGTCTTGAAATTCCTTGCGCGTGGGAGAGAATCGAAGCGGGAATTTCGCGCGAATTTTTGTTACGCGAACGTGAAAAATCGCGTCGCGGCGAACTGACTAAGGATTGCAGAAAAGGTTGCAATAATTGCGGAATAAACAAAGAATACCCTTCTGCGTTTAAAATAAACTGCGCGGGAGGGAACGAATGCTGATTTGCAAATATAAGCGTGTGGGAAATGCTTCGTTTGTTCCTCACCTCGACACTCTGCGCGCCGTTGTTATGGGAATACGTCGTATAGGGGTTAAAGCGGAATACAGCGAGGGATTTAATCCGCACATGAAAATATTTTTCGGGCAGCCTTTGCCGATAGGCACGGAAAGCGAGTGCGAATATTTTTGCGCGTATGTAAACGAAGAACCTAACGAATTTGCGGAAAAGCTCAATAAATCTTTGCCGTCGGGGCTCCAAATAACGGCGGCGGCAAGAGCGGAAAAAGACCCTAATGTGGCGAAAATCATGTGCTTTGCCGATTATACAGTTACTATGCGTGGCAAAGTAGATAATTTGCGGGCGGTTGAAAGCTTTGCCGAACTCGACGAATGCGTTATATCTTACGAACAAAAGGGCGAGCTTGTTAAAAAAGACGTTAAACCGCTTATATCGTTTTTGCGCGTTTGCGACGAACGCACCGTAAAGTTGAGGTTGAGTTGCGGAAATAAAAACCTCAGAGCTGATAGGCTTACTAATTCGCTGTGCAAAATATACGGCATAACGTGCGGCTACGACATTATAAAAACAAATATGTACGATTGTAATTTCGTCGATTTGGACACTATACTTTTTGGGAGTTGTAATTGAAGCGTTCTATTTTGATTGACGTGGAATCTTTTATGTCGAGCGTCGCGCTTATGGAAGACGGCAGACTTATAGAATTTCACATCGAATACAAAGAGAATAACCGTTTAACTGGCAATATTTACAAAGGTCGGGTAGAAAACATTCTGCAAGGGCTCGAGTCCGCTTTTGTAAATATAGGCTTACCGCGAAACGGATTTTTGAACGTTGGCGAAACTCTTTACGACCGCGCCGACCTTGCGAGACTTGTGCCGGGTTCGCTTGCCGTAAATTCGGGCGAGTATGTTATGGTTCAGGTAACGAAAGAGGTGTCGGGGCAAAAGGGCGCGCGCCTTACTATGAACATTTCGTTACCCGGAAGATACGTCGTTTTTTTGCCCTCGATTGACTTTATAGGAATATCCAACAAAATCACTTCTCCCGAGCGCCGCGATATGCTAACGAAATTGCTCAAAAAGCATAAGCCGGAAAGCGGCGGCTTGATTGCTCGCACGGTGTGCATAGACGCGAAAAAAAGCGATATTATTGCGGAAATAAAACGTATGCAGGCAATGTTCGATAAAATCAAAGCCGCCTACGACTCTTGCGACGGAGTGGCGCTGCTGCACAGCGAAGACAATTTGGTGTACCGTTCGGTGCGCGATATGCTTAGCAACGACGTGGAAAAGATAGTGTGCAACGAAGCGAAAACTGTAGAAAGTTTGAAAACGCTTTTAAAAGAATTGAATTCCGATTTTCACCATAAAGTGGAGTTTTTCGAAAGCAAGTACGATATGTGGGACTATTACGGCATAGGCGAGCAGGTTGATAAGCTTTTGGAGCGTAAAGTCAGTTTGCCGAGCGGCGGGAGCTTGATTATAGACCAAGTTGAAGCGCTCACCGCGATAGACGTAAACACAGGAAGTTTTTCTGCGGGCGCCGACAGAGAAGAGACGGTATATTTTACTAATATGGAAGCGTCGCACGAAATAGCGAGGCAACTGAGACTGCGCAACATAGGCGGAATAATAGTCGTTGATTTTATCGACATGCAAAACGAGGAACACAAAGCCGCAGTAGTTGAAACGCTGAGAAACGAGGTAATCCGCGACCGCATTAAAACGAGAGTGCAAGATATGACTCAACTCGGGCTTGTGGAAATGACGCGCAAAAAGGTGGGTAAAGAACTTTCCACAAAATTGCTCGAACCGTGCGCTCACTGTAAAGGGTCGGGCGTTATGCCTAACGGCGACTACGTTGCAAGAAAACTTAGGGCGGCAATTAAAAATCTTTTTGCCGAGCACGATTTTCAGAGCGCCGTCGTCACGCTTAATTCGGTTGTTACCGAAAACATTCTTTCGGGAAAATATTTTTCGGGAATGTTCGAAAAGGAATGGAAAAACAAAAGAATTTATCTTGTGCCTAGCGCCGTAGTAAAACCTCTTGAATTTATAGTTACGGGTTCTAACGACGTCGCGCTGTCGTTGCCGCAATCGGCGCGGCTGTTGCACTGACGGGAGGAATAAATGCGTTATATAAACAAAGAATACGGGTTTGCGTTCCGCCCTCCGTTTAACGATAAGTTCTACGAAGAAAAGAGGGAAGGTCCCGAAATAACCGACGAAAACTATCCTTGCAGATATTTGCAAGGGGTGGGATACGATTACGCCGCAATAAACGGCGCAATGCTCGTTGGAAAGTACGGTTCGATGTGGGGCATAAAAGTTTGCTGTTTCGACGGCAAAAAGTGGCTCGATAACGACGATTTTGTGAATAACCTAAGCGCGAGTTGCGCCAACACCGCCGACGGTAGCTTTGCGCATTTTGCGAGCGGCGCGCTTAGCGCGAAATGGGTTAAACATAACGAACAAAGCATAATACTTCAAGTTTCGGCGCGCAAAAAGCTTCGTGTCAGAGTTATTTTTTATCCTTTTTACACGGCGTTCAGCGAACTAAGCATAGAGGATTCGCACGTTCAGGGAAGATGCCCTTACGTTGCCGTCATTCCGGGCAATATCGCGCTTAGCGACGCGAACGCGGTATATACCGACAGATATTTGGCGGTTGCCGATTCCGAACCCGAGCGCGAATATTTTATGGCGCAAAGCTTTAATAAGCCGAGCGACAGCGCCAACGGAGCGTTTAACGAAGCCATAATGGAATTCGTTATAAACAAAAACCAGCCGAGCGTTTACGTTTACGCGGCTGTGGGCGACGAGAAAATATTTTCTTCCGACGTTCCTCGCATGGATAAAATAATAAGCCAAATAGAGACGGCGGAGCTGAGGTACGGCGTAAATAAAACTATGGGCACGGGAATACTCGGCGCGCCCGCCGAACGTATGCTAAATTCGGTGCTTTGGTCGCGCATATATTATCCGTATCTTTTAACCGAAATTTATTCACCTCAGCGTTCGGTGCTCAACAGTCATTTCGATATAAGAGGTCTCGAAGAAAATTGTTGCGCGGTGTTGGGGTGCCTTACGGGTATAGACAAAGCTACAAATCAACTTAATTACACTATCGAAGACAAAGTTATGGCGTCGCTCGCGGTGTGGCATGTGCTTGCTCATTCGCCGGAAAAAACCGAAATGTTGAAGCTATACAACAAGCTTGCCGACTTGTATCCGCCCGACCCCCGTCCCGTTGTATGCGGTTCCGACAAGAAAGAAGTTGCATACAAATGGACGGATTCGCCGCTTAAAGAAAAGTACAACACAATGCAAATGTACAGTTTGGATTTAACGTGCTTAAAACTTTTGTCTTTCGATATATTAGAGAGGATTTGTTATATGTCGGGGCTTACCAACGAAGAACGTTATGCGAAAGCCCGTCGCGACCTTGTGCAGGTGATAAACGACATATTTTGGAACGATGAAGAGGGAATATATATGGAGCGGTACGTTACGGGGCAGTGGGCGCACAGCTACGGCGCAAATAGCTTTTATCCGCTCATAGCCGGCGCTGTCGACACTCCGCAAAAATTGGGCGCGCTCATCTGCAATCTTACCGACACAGCGCGTTTTTGGGGCAATTATATAATTCCCACTCTAAGCATAAACAACCGAGAATACGGGCAAAAGGGGAAGCCGACGAACAACGGGCATCGCAATCCGCCGTTTTTGCAATATCGCGGCAGTATAGTGCCGTATGTAAATTATATAATATATCACGGATTGTGCCGCTACGGTTTAGACGAAATCGCGGGTATGGTGGCGTATAAATCCGCGCGACTTTGGCAGAACAACGAAAACGACAACGTGGAAAACTATTCCTTGTATCTTCCGAACGGAAAACGCTATAAATCCAAAGAATATCTTTCCGCGCACGGCAACATGCTTGCAATGATAGGCTTGCAGGAATTGCTCGATTTGGAGTATTTCCGTCCCGACTTAAAAACGAACTCGTTGCGTTTCGGCACGTTTGTGGAGGGAAACCATTCGCTTTCTAACCTTAGAATGCTCGGACGCTCTTACAGCATAGAAGTGAACGATTTGCAAACCACTTTGATTGTTGACGACGTCAGCATTTTTCGCGGCGAGGGCGGCAAATTCGTTGTGAGAAACTTTTTGGATTCGAGCGGCGGGTGCGAATTTATGATAGACGCGCACGCTAACGTTACCGTGCATTTGAACATGCCTTGCGACGATAAAAAAAGTACGGTAAAATACTTTTTTATAGTGCCTGTGGGGCGGTCTAAGGTGGTTGCCGATAACGGAATGGTGAATATTCAACCTGTGTAACGTTTGTTTTAAAATTTGTTTGAAAGCGCAAAAAAAGCTACCGTATTATTTCAGACGGTAGCTTTTATATTTACGCAAGGCGCCGATATATCACATAAAAGTTTTATGCGGCGCCTTTTTTCGTTGTTCGGTAAGACAAAAGTCTTAATTTTCGGATAATAGGGCGTCGTTTTTATTCGGTAGAAGTTAAAAAATTTTGTGAAAAATCTTTGCCTTGTAATAATAGAATGCACGGCAAACGAACGTTTTATTCGCTTGCCGTGCATTTTTTTTGCTATATTACTTATTTTTTGTTACGGCTTAATACATTCCGCCCATGCCGCCTGCGGGAGCTGCGGGCTCGGGTTCGGGAATATCCGCAACAACGCTTTCGGTGGTGAGGAAGGTTGCTGCCACGCTCGCCGCGTTTTGAAGAGCGGAGCGCGTAACCTTAGTCGGGTCGATAATGCCTTTGGCAACAACGTCGCAATATTCGTCTTTAAGAGCGTCGTAGCCGTAGTTGGCTTTTTTAGACGAAAGAATGGTGTTCACCACAACGCCTCCGTCTACGCCCGCATTGTGCGCGATTTGACGGATAGGCTCTTCGAGGGCTTTAAGCACAATAGTAGCACCCGTTTTTTCGTCGCCCGCAAGGGTTTCAACATGTTTTTTAATAGCGGGTACTGCGCCGAGAAGAGCAACGCCGCCGCCGGGCACCATGCCTTCTTCAACTGCCGCGCGGGTTGCCGCGAGAGCGTCTTCTATGCGGAGTTTCTTTTCTTTCATTTCCACTTCGGTAGCGGCGCCCACGTTGATTACCGCCACGCCGCCCGCAAGTTTAGCGAGGCGTTCGGCAAGCTTTTCTTTGTCGTAGTCGGAAGTGGTGGTTTCCATTTGAGCGCGAATTGATTTAATGCGCGCTTTAATGTCGGCGCTCTTGCCGTTGCCTTCCACAATAGTGGTGTTTTCTTTGTCTACTTTAACCTGCTTGGCTCTGCCGAGCATATCTACGGTTACGTCTTTAAATTCGATACCCGTTTCTTCGCTAATCACGGTGCCGCCTGTGAGAACTGCAATATCTTTGAGCATTTCCTTTCTGCGGTCGCCGAAGCCGGGCGCTTTAACCGCCACGCAGTTGAACGTTCCGCGAAGTTTGTTCACCACAAGAGTGGCAAGGGGTTCGCTCTCGATGTCGTCGGCAATAATAAGAAGTTTTGCGCCTTGATTAACGATTTGTTCGAGAACGGGGAGAATTTCTTGAATGGTGCTTATTTTGCGGTCGGTAATGAGAATCATAGGATTTTCAAGCACCGCTTCCATTTTATCTTGGTCGGTCACCATGTATGCCGAAGCATAACCTCTATCAAACTGCATGCCTTCCACAATGGAAAGGTTGGTGTCCATAGTTTTGCTTTCTTCAACAGTTATAACGCCGTCTTTGCCTACTTTTTGCATTGCTTCGGCTATAAGGCTACCAACGGTTTCGTCACTTGCCGAAATGCTTGCAACCTGTTGAATTTCCTTTTCGGATTCAACCGTTTTGGATATTGTTTTAAGGTGATTTACTGCAACCGCAGTTGCGGAAGCGATTCCTTTTTTGAGAATCATGGGGTTGGCGCCGGCGGCAACGTTTTTCAACCCTTCGCGTATGATAGCCTGAGCAAGCACGCAGGCGGTGGTAGTGCCGTCGCCCGCAACGTCGTTTGTTTTAGTGCTTACTTCGCGCACAAGTTGAGCGCCCATGTTTTCGAATTGGTCTTCGAGTTCGATTTCTTTGGCGATTGTCACGCCGTCGTTGGTGATGAGGGGGGCGCCGTATTTTTTGCCGAGCACCACGTTTCTGCCCTTAGGTCCGAGTGTGATTTTTACGGTGTTTGCAAGCGCGTTAACGCCCGCTTCGAGCGCTTTTCTTGCTTCTTCGCCCGTTTTGATTTGTTTTGCCATAATGGTTTCCTCCGAAAATTATTCTATAACGGCAAGAACGTCGCTCTGACGCATAATCGTGACTTCTTTGCCGTCGATTTTAAATTCGCTGCCCGCATACTTGGAATAAAGCACCTTGTCGCCGACTTTAACTTCCATTACCACTTCTTTGCCGTCAACGTTTCCGCCGGGTCCTACGGCAATAACTTTTGCCATTTGCGGCTTTTCTTGGTCTTTCGCAAGAAGCACTATGCCGCTTTTGGTCTTTTCTTCCGTGTCAACCGGTTCTATTACGATTCGGTCGAACAAAGGTCTGATTTTCATGATTTATATCCTCCTGAATAGATTATTAACACAAACATTAAATATAATAGCTTAAAAGACAAAAAATAGCAAGTATTTTTAAGGCGTTTGCCGCTCGTATTATATCGAAAAATATTTGCGACGAAACGGGGGTCGGTTTTAAGCTTGAAAGTATGTCAAAATCGTTTGACTTTCTTTGACCTTTGACTTTCGAGCATATTATAACGCCGTAAAATCGCGTTTGTCAAGGAATTTCAATAAATTTTTACAAATTTTTTTGCTTGGACGGGGGTAGGCACATTTTTGCTTGCAATAACCTTTTCGAATATGTTACAATATATATAAATTTTAAATTAGAAGAGGATTTGCGCAAATGAACGCGGATAAAAAATGGGATAAAAGATTTATGGAAGTGGCGGATTTGGTCGCTTCGTGGTCGAGCTGTTTTCAGGAGAATAGGCAGGTGGGCGCAGTAATCGCCCGCAATAAAAGAATACTCACAACGGGGTATAACGGAGCAAGCAGCGGAGTTAAAAGCTGCAAAGAGCGCGGAGTGTGCCTTAGGCGTGAATTGAACATTCCGTCGGGAACCCGCCATGAAGTGTGTTATGCCACCCATGCCGAACAAAACGCGATTATTCAAGCCGCGCGCATGGGGTTAAGCGTTGAGGGGGCTACGCTATATTGCACGCACCAACCTTGCGTAATCTGCGCAAAAATGATAATAAACAGCGGAATTTCGAGAATAGTGTACCGCGAAGGGTATCCCGACGAGTTTTCTTTGCAGCTTTTGGGCGAAGCGGGAGTGCAAATCGAAAAGTTTTCGGAGTGAGTTTTTAAACTGTGTTGTGGGGCTGAATAAGCTTAACTTACAAAAAACGTAAAAATAAATAAAAAATTTTTTGTAAACCCCTTGACAAATTCGAAAAGGGGGTTTATAATATGCTCGAAAGTCAAAGGTCAAAGAAAGTCAAACTTTTGAGACTGCCGACGAATTACTTGCCGTTGCCGTGCAATAATATAATTATGGCAATGCGCGGCTAAGGAGGGCATAATGGCAAATATAAGCGATTTAATAGAAGCGTTTTTGCTGAACACTCTCGGCGACGACGACAGCTTAAGTATTAGCCGTAACGAACTTGCGAACTATTTTTCATGCGCGCCGAGCCAAATAAATTATGTTTTAAGCACTCGGTTTACCCCCGAACGCGGCTATGCGATAGAATCGCGCAGAGGCGGGGGAGGATTTATTACGGTTGTGCGCATAAATCAGCCGCCGCATGAAATGCTCGAAGAGCTTATAGGGCATACGATAGCCGAAGGGCTTTCTTATAACAGGGCTTGTCAAATTCTCGACCGAATGGAGGCGGAAGAACTTTTGAGCGGAAACGAAGCGCAAATATTGAAAGTTGTGCTTTCAGACAAAGCGCTTGTTGCGCCGACGCTTGCCAAAGACGGTTTGCGCGCGAGTATTATGAAGTCCGTTTTGCTATACTTGCTTAAAATTACGGAAGACGGCGTTCAGCCGAGAAATTGAGTTTATATTATAAGTAGAAAGGGAGGTAAAAGATTTATGAAATGCGACGAATGCGGAAAACGCGAAGCTACTTTTCATTCCATAAAAAAAATTAACGGCGTAACAACCGAGCGACATTTGTGCGGCGAGTGCCAAAAAAAGTACGGCGGCAGTCTTATGAAAATATCGGGGCTCGGCAATCTTTTCGGGAGTTTGGGCGGATTTTTCGACGAGCCGCGTCTGTCGGCGCGCAACGATTTTATATGCCCGTCGTGCGGAACTACTGGCGACGAATTCCTTAAAACGGGATTTGTGGGGTGTTCTAACTGCTATAAAGAGTTCGCTCCCATTATTATGCCTGTCATAAGACGCATGCAAGGGGACGCGAGTCATGTGGGGAAAGTGCCTTTGGGTGTTGAAAACAGCGTTAGTATAGAATACGACCGACTTAAAAAAGAACTTGAAAAAGCGATTGAACTCGAAGAGTACGAGCAAGCGGGCATTATACGCGACAGAATGCGTCAGCTAAAAGGAGAATAAGGCTATGAACGGAAATTATAACGACGTTGTTGTAACGAGCAGAGTTCGTCTTGCACGCAATGCCGACGGATTGCCGTATCCTTACAAATTGAACGACGAGCGAGCTTTGTTGCTTGCGAAAAAGGTTTGCGACGCTGTGAATAAACATTCCGATTCCGTTTCGGATGAAAACGGCGACGGCGATTACGCGCTTTACCGTATGGAGTCGATTGACGATATAGACGGCGAGGTGTTACGCGAAAAACATTTAATAAGCGCGGATTTGTTGGAAAATAAAAAATACGGCGCCGCCATTATAAACGGCAGCGAAACGGTAAGTATTATGGTTGGAGAAGAGGACCATATACGCGAACAGTGTATTTTGCAAGGTTTCGACTTGCACGGCGCATATCGTAAAATAAACGCTGTTGACGACGATATTTCTAAATCGATAAAATTTGCCTACGATTCCAAACTCGGATATTTAACAAGCTGTCCTACTAATATCGGCACGGGCATGCGCGCTTCGGCAATGATGTTTTTGCCCGGTCTCGGCATTACGCGCAACCTCGAACAGTGCGTTGGCGCCGTTGCTCGGCTTAATATGACGATTCGCGGCGTATACGGCGAGGGGAGCGATGCCGACGGATATTTATATCAAATATCCAACCAAAAAACTTTGGGTGTGTCCGAACAGGAAATTCTCGGTTCAGTTCAAGCGTCGATAGGGCATATAGCCGACGCGGAATTGCATGCTCGCGAGCAACTTTTTAAAGAAAACGTTACCGCGATGAAAGACAGAATATTCCGTTCTTACGGGGTGCTTTGCAACGCTTACACGCTCGACAGCAAAGAGTTTATGAAATTGTTCGCTATGGTTAAACTCGGTGTGTTTTACGAGCTTTTTAAAGTTAGCGACGCCCAACGTTTTGAAAAACTTGTTACCGACGCTCAACCGGCAAATATACTTAATTTAAGCGGCAAACCGCTCGGCGAGGAAGAGCGCGACGCTTTTCGAGCGGCTTATGTTGCAAAAACTTTAAAAAGCATTTGCAAAAGATAGCATAAAAGCAATAAATTTTATAATTATGTCTGGCATAGTTTATAAAATTATTTAAAAATTATGTTCGGAGCGGTTGCGCTCCGAAAAGTGAAACGGCGGATAAGTTCCGCAGGAGGTAAATATTATGGCATTTCCCGTTTCGGAAAATATGAAAAAAGCGCTCGATAACGCGCGCGAAGTGGCGGTGCGTTTCAGCAGTCCTGTAATCGGCACCGAACACATGTTGTACGGATTGCTTACGGTTGAGAACAGTTTGGCAGGCAAACTGTTGCGCGACGGCGGTTTGGCGCCGCTGTTTCTTGAAATGTTGTTCGATAGTTCCGACCATGTGGCGGGTGTTAATCCCGACCTTACCGACCGTGTGCAAAACACTTTTATGGCGGCTCAACAAATAAGTCAGAGCAACGGCGGCACGTTCGTGGGCACCGAACATTTTTTATACAGTATGTTGCAAGATTCCACTTCGGTGGCATACGGAATAGTTTCTAAATATATGAACGTGAACGCGGTGTTGCAACGGCTCAGAATGGCTATAGGTTCGGGGCGTACCGACGCTTCGGGTACGTCGGCGGGCGGAGGAGCCGCTCTTCCGGCGCAACTTGCCGATTTGGGAATTGATATGACCCGGCGGGCGCGCGAGCATAAAATAGACCCCGTTATAGGGCGTAAAGAAGAAATCGAGCGGATTATACAAATTCTTTGCCGTAAAACAAAAAACAATCCTGTGCTTATAGGCGAGCCGGGAGTTGGCAAAAGCGCGGTTGTGGAAGGACTGTGCAATGCCATTGTGGAAGGAAACGTGCCCGAGCTTCTTAAAAACAAAATTGTTTTCAGCTTGGATTTGGGTTCTTTAATGGCGGGAACGAAATATCGCGGTTCTTTGGAGGAAAAGCTCAAAAACGCAATAGACCTTATTAAATCGCAACAAAATATTATAGTGTTTATAGACGAATTGCATACGCTCGCGCAAGCGGGAAGCAAAGACGGCGAAGTGTCGCCTGCTGATATTTTAAAGCCGTATCTTGCGCGCGGAGAAATGCAGACGATAGGGGCAACCACAACCGACGAATACCGCAAATTCATAGAAACGGATAAGGCGCTCGAAAGAAGATTTCAGCCTATCATAGTCGCGCCGCCTAGCGTGGACGACACAATAGAAATTTTGCGCGGACTTCGTGAAAATTACGAGGCTTTCCATAAAGTTAAAATTTCGGACGAGGCGCTTGTTGCTGCGGCAAAACTCAGCGACCGCTATATTATGGATAGGTTTTTACCCGATAAAGCTATCGACCTTATAGACGAAGCCATGAGCAAGGCGAAAGTTGGGAACAACACCGTGCCGGGCGGGGTTAAAGAGCTCGAAGAAGAATTGCGTTTGCTCGAAAGGAAGAAGCAAGAAGCTCTCGGACGCGAGGATTATAAAGCTGCAACCGAAATACGCGACCGCAAGAATGAAATCAACAAAAAAATCGAACAGTTGAAATTGAGTTGGAGCAAAGACGCCGAGCGCGGCGGGGTTGCAATCGGAACTGAGGAAATCGCCGAAGTTGTGAGTAAATGGACGAAAATTCCCGTTACGAAGCTCACCGAAACCGAAACCGAAAGGCTTGTTCACCTCGAAGAAATTTTGCATAAACGCGTTATAGGGCAAGACTCGGCAGTTGTAAGCGTTGCAAAAGCGATTCGCCGTGCCCGCGCGGGGTTAAAAGACGCTAACCGCCCTATAGGAACATTTTTGTTCTTAGGTCCTACCGGCGTAGGCAAAACGGAGCTTACGAAAGCTCTCGGCGAGGCTATGTTCGACGACGAAAACGCCGTAATTCGTCTCGATATGTCGGAATATATGGAATCGCATTCCGTAAGTAAGCTGATAGGCGCTCCTCCGGGATATGTAGGTTTTGACGACGGCGGGCAACTTACCGAACAGGTGCGCAGAAAGCCTTATTCGGTTGTTTTATTCGACGAAATAGAAAAAGCTCATCCCGACGTATATAACGCTTTGTTGCAAATTCTCGACGACGGAAGAATGACCGACAGTCAGGGCAGAGTGGTCAGTTTTAAAAACACTATTATAATTATGACGAGTAACGCGGGCGTTTCCGACCTAAAACAAAACAATCGCAGTCTCGGGTTTTCGTCGCAATCAACCGACGCGCCCGACGAAAAGCGCACCGAAGAAATTCTCACCGAAGCGTTGAAAAGGCATTTTAAACCCGAATTTTTAAACAGAATAGACGTTGTGAGCGTTTTCCACCACCTCAGCCGCGAAGATATAAAACGTATTGCCGTTATAATGCTCGGAAAGGTGGAAAAGTCGCTTGCGGAACGCGAGATATCGCTTAAACTCACCGACGGGGCTATGGACTTTATAACAAAGCGCGGCTACGACCCCGAATACGGAGCCCGTCCGCTTCGCCGTGTGATTGAGCAATATGTTGAAGATAACGTTGCCGAAGCGCTTTTGGCAGGCAACGTGCGCGACGGCGGTTCGGTTACGGTTGACATAAGTGCCGACGGGCAAGTGAAGATAAGCTGATATTTGACCGAAATATATGTTAAAAACCTCTATTATGCGTGTCATAATAGAGGTTTTTAAATACAAAATACAAATTTTTTTTCAATATTAGACATTAAATTTTAAAAACCCTATTTACATTTTTTGAATTTTATGTTACAATATAATCAAGGTACGAAAGTGCCAACAACATCTTAGGAGGACGAATTATGAGAATCGAGTTTTTAACAAAGACCTACACCCCCAGCGAAAAACTCAAAGACGTGATTACCAAAAAGGTTCAACGACTCGACAAGTTTTTTGAGGACGACACCAAAGTTAAAATACTGCTTAAAAAAGCTAACGACGTTGAAACGCTGGAGCTTACTATTGTGCTCGACAGCGCGGTTATGCGCGCCGAAGTGTCGAGCGGCAATATGTACGAAAATATAGACATTGCTTTGCCGAAGCTTGAAAAGCAAATTATTAAACACCGTTCTAAACTTATAGCAAAATCCAAAAAGGTGCGCTCCAAAGAGCTTGACGCGGCTTACGTTCCCGCAGCCGAAAAAGAGGAAACGCACGGAGTTGTTCGCAGCAAATCTTATGAGCTTACGCCCATGACGGTGGATGACGCAATAGAAGAACTTGAACTCGTGGGACACAGCTTCTACGTTTTCAGCAACAAGTCAACCAAAAAAGTGAACGTGTTATACAAACGTCACGACGGTGATTACGGTTTAATTGAAGCTTTGCCGTAAAAGAACGAAAAAGCCCGTTTGTTAATAAAGTATAAAAGAACCGTGAAAAAAGCGCAATTCCCATAGGGGATTAAAAAACTAAATTTAAAGAGTTGCACTTTCAAGCGATGAAAAAGAACAGGATTTCAAATCGAAGTCCTGTTTCTTTTTACAAATTTATTGCAACTGACTGACTAACTTTGTTACTTCTTCTTGCTATTCTATACTTGTCAAATGACAAAAATAAAAAATTCAAGGAGAAACAAAATGAAAAAAGTAGGCAAAATTTTGGCAAGTGCGCTTTGCGTTGCCACGTTGGTATGCGGAACACTCGGTGCAATGACGGGTTGCGGCAGTAAAAAAGAAAGCATTACCGTTTCGGGTTCGTCTTCCGTTACACCCATAATGGAAAAACTTGCGGCGGAATACGAAAAGACGCACGATATCCGTATAAAAATCAATGAGTCCGATTCGAGCACGGGCATTAAAGACGTACAAAACGGATTAAACGATTTCGGTATGGCTTCAAGAGATTTGACCGAAAAAGATACGGGCGTAAAAGGTTATACGCTCTGCATGGACGGAATCGCGCTTATCGTCAATAAGAGTTGCGATATAACGGACGTAAGCAAAGCGGACGTAAAAGCTCTTTACGAAAACGGCACGTCAATCCCCAACTCTTCCATTACCGCGGCAATCGGAAGGGAAGCTGGAAGCGGCACGCGCAAGGCGTTCGACGACCTTATGAAAATAGAAAAATATTTGTCGGGAACGAGCGATAAAGTCGTATCAGAAATCACTTCGACGGGCGGCGTAAAGACAACCATTGCAACCGCGACGAACAGTATAGGTTATATTTCCTACGGAAGTCTGGACGATACGGTTAAAGCGGTAAGTTTAGACGGTGTTGCTTGCACGGTGGAAAACATTATGAATAACACTTATGCTCTGCAACGTCCTTTCGTAATCGTACTCAAAGAAAACGGAACGCTGTCGGCGGCGGCACAAGGCTTTTACGACTATATTATGAGTGCGGAAGCTCAAACGGTTATAACGGGCGCGGGTTATATTTCGGTAAAGTGATATGACTACGCTAACAAAGATAAAAACGGCAAAGTTTTTTTCAAAGGAAAATATCGCAAAGGCAATATTTATAGCCCTTGCGGCATTTTCCATTCTTGCCGTGTTTACGATTATCGGTTATTTGCTTTATGCAAGCATACCCGCTTTTCGTGATATAGGTTTTTTCAAGTTTATTTTCGGTTCGGAATGGTCGGCAAAATCGGAAACTTTCGGAATATGGCGAATGATTGTCGGCACGTTCTTTCTTACCGTATGCGCCGTACTGCTCGGCGGTACGCTTGCTGTATTTACGGCGATTTGGCTTGTATTTTATTGCCCTAAACGACTGAAAAAGATATATACGCAGATAGTAAATTTGCTTGCGGGTATTCCGTCTATCGTGTACGGTCTGTTCGGGTATAAATTTTTAATGCCGCTACTCGTCGATATATTCCACCCGAATAATGCGGGTTTCGGACTTTTGGCGTGTACGCTTATTCTCTCGGTTATGATATTACCGACAATAACTTCCATAACCAAAAACAGTTTGGAAGCCGTACCTATGCACTACTACGAAGGCGCGCTTGCGCTCGGCTGTTCAAAAAATCAAGCGGTATGGAAAGTTTTGCTGCCCGCCGCAAAGAGCGGAATTATATCGGCAATCATACTCGGCATAGGTCGGGCAATCGGCGAAACAATGGCTGTTCAGATGATAGTGGGTAACGGTTCGGGTTATCCGTTCGGTGCGTTCGTGCCGTTTACCACGCTCACAAGCAATATCGTACAGAATTGGGGTTATGCAACGCCGTCCGAACAGTCTGCGCTTATTGCCGACGGGTTCGTATTACTGATTTTTATACTTATTCTCAATTTATGTCTTATGGCTGTAAAAAAGGACGGCAAGGGCGGCAATAAATTCTTCTCTCGTAGATTGAGAGAAAGCGATCAGAAAGATACGTTAAAAAGCTATCGTCGCACGGGTAGCGCTTGCGACGCGCTATGGATAGTTTCTTGGGTTATTTCTTTGCTGGTTGCGTTCGTTCTTGCATTTATCGTAATATTCGTTTTCGTAAAAGGCTTTCCGCATTTGAGTATTGATTTTATGTTCGGGGAAAGCGGTAACGCACACACGACGCTTGCGCCCGCTTTTGTATCAACTACAATGCTTATATGTCTTGCGCTGGTGCTTGCTTTGCCGCTCGGTGTAGGCGCGGCAATCTTTTTGAACGAGTATGCAAAGAAAGGAAGCATTTTCGTTAAAGTGATACGCTTGTTCGTCGATACGCTTGCCGGTATTCCGTCGATAATATTCGGGCTGTTCGGAATGGTATTCTTTGTAATCGGTATGAATATGGGCTATTCTCTATGGGCGGGCGGTATTACTTTGGCTCTTATCATTTTGCCGACGATTATACGCAGCACCGAACAAAGTTTATCGGAAGTGCCCGACAGTATGCGTGAAGCAAGTTACGCTCTCGGCGCGGGAAAACTGCGGACGATTTTCGTCGTCGTTCTGCCGCAGGCAATTACGGGAATTATAACGTCGATTATTCTTTCAATCGGAAGAATTGTAAACGAAAGCGCGGCTCTCATATTTACGGTGGGCTCGGCATCTACTTTTATTCCGCAAGGTTACGGTGATAGCGCGGCAAGTTTCGCCGTTCTCGTATGGAAGTTTATGAGTAACGGCTTGCAAGTAAACGAAGCCTACGCTACGGCAAGCATATTGCTTATATTCGTCATCATACTTAACTTACTCGTTTCACTTGTGGAATGGTTATTTAATCGGAGAAAAAAGATATGAAAAAACACATTATAGAGCAATTTGATTTGAGCGGCGATATTGCCGTTTCGGTCAAGGAAATGAATTTATACTACGGCTCGTTTCACGCGTTAAAAAGCATTTATATGGATTTTCCGAAAAATAAACTCACTGCTTTAATCGGTCCGAGCGGTTGCGGCAAATCCACGCTCATAAAATCGCTTAATAGAATGAACGATTTAATCGAAGGCTGTAAAATAACGGGTGAAATCAAAATCGGCAACACCGATGTTTACGCAAGGAAAACAGATTTGTCGCGCCTTCGGAAAAACGTGGGTATGGTATTCCAACGCCCCAACCCGCTTGCTATGAGTGTTTACGATAATATCGCATACGGTCCGCGCACGTTCGGAATACGCTCTAAAAGCGAATTGGACGGGATAGTTGAAAGCTCGCTCAAAGGCGCGGCTATGTGGGACGAAGTAAAAGATAGGTTGAATAAATCCGCGCTCGGTCTTTCGGGTGGTCAACAGCAAAGGCTTTGTATTGCCCGTGCGCTGTCCGTTGAGCCGCAAATTCTTTTAATGGACGAACCGACGAGTGCGCTCGATCCCATATCGACGGGTAAAATCGAAGAATTATGTATGGAACTCAAAAAGAATATGACTATTATTATGGTAACGCACAATATGCAGCAGGCGTTCAGAATAGCCGACTATACGGCGTACTTCCTTTTGGGCGAAATGATAGAAATGGACGAAACGAAAAAGTTGTTTGCTCATCCGCAGAACAAAAAAACAGACGATTATATCAACGGCAGATTTGGTTGATATTACAATTTTATTACAAGCGGCATATTCTCAACACTTTATTTATCAAACAAAAAATGATATAATTAAAGCAAGGTGATATTATGAAAGGTACGGTTTTTATTTTAGAAGACGATACAAGCATTTGCGGACTAATCAAGGTCGCATTAGAGATGAACGGCTTGGATTTCAAGGCGTTTTCAACCTTGAAATCTTTTACCGCCGCACTTTTGGGCGAACAGCCGGACGTTGCATTGCTTGATATAATGTTACCCGACGGAAGCGGTTTAGACGCTCTGCGTTTTATCAAAGAGAAATTTCCTGCCGTAAGCTGTATTATGCTCTCCGCACTATCAAAGGAAGAAGATAAGGTAAACGGTTTGAATATGGGCGCGGACGATTATATAGCAAAGCCCTTTTCCGTATTGGAACTTACGGCAAGAGTAAACGCAAGATTGCGCGGAAAACAGCGACAAAGCGTTTTGTCGGTTGGTAATGTTACGCTGAACTCTGAAACTTTCGTCTGCGAAATCGACGGCAAAGAAGTATCGCTCAATCATAAGGAATTTGAACTATTACAATATTTTATGGAAAATCACGGAAAAGTTTTATCCCGTGAAAAACTTTTAACCGAAGTTTGGGGGTACGACGTAGGCGAAACGCGAACGCTCGACAATCACGTTGCCCGTCTTCGCAAGCTCGGCGTAAAGATTGAAACGATATTCGGTGTGGGGTACAAATTATGAAATGGCGCATTTGGATTTTATCGCTTGGAATTACGTTTGCCTGTCTTTTTGTCTTTTCTTTTGCGGCAACGCAAGTTTATTATAAATCGTCCATAGACGACAGCAAAGAATATTTGCGCGTTTATATGAACAGCTTTGATGAAACTTTGAATTTGGACGATTTGAACGAACAAAACGCCGCCGCCTTTTCGGAAAAATTGAACGGCGCAAGGGTTACGTTTATGGACGCGCAGGGTAACGTACTTGCCGACAGTATTGCCGAAGACGATTTGGAAAACCATTCAGACAGATCGGAAATAAAAGACGCTATTTTCGACGGAGAAGGCTTTGCCGTGCGCGGCAGTTCTACGCTCGGTAAAAATATGGTGTACTTTTGCAAAAACTTCGACGGACAATATTTGGTGCGGATTGCTATATTTACCGATACCGATTGGAGTATCTTCGCAAAATCGTTACCTATATTACTGTATTTCTTCATCTTGTGTATAGTATTGTGCGCCGTTATAGCCTTTGTATCAACGCACTTTATCTTAACGCCCGTAAAAAAACTTGCAAGCGACGCCGCAAACAATCCGCAAGTTACAAGCAAATATTCCGAACTCAAACCCGTAGCCGATATTCTCAACGAGCGCAATCGCAACATTCAAAGGCAAATGAGCGAGATACAAGCGGAAAAAGAGCTTGTGGAAAAAGCGCGTGTTTCAAAGGACGAATTTATTTCTAACGTAACGCACGAGATGAATACGCCGCTTACGTCGATTCACGGCTACGCCGAATTGTTACAGGCGGGCGGTATGAGCGAAAGCCAAACGAAAACAGCGTATAAAACAATACTCACGCAGAGCGAACGCCTTACAAATTTGATTGCTTGTATCATCAATTACAGCGAAATCGACAATGACGATTTACCCCCTTACGAAGTGGACTTTTCCGCGCTTGCAAAAGAAACGATTGCCGCATTGAAACCCGAAGCGGACAAAAGGAATATTACGATAACGGAAAAAATAGACGATAACGTAATCGTAATGAGCAGACACGAACGATTAAGCGAAATCTTCGGAAATCTCGTGCGAAACGCCATTAAATACAATAAGGACGGCGGCAGTATAACGGTTACGCTTAACTATCAAGGGCTGACTGTTGAAGATACGGGAATAGGCATTGCGGAAGAAAATATGAGCAAAGTATTTTCACGTTTTTTCACGGTTGACAAATCGCACAACGGTAAAAACGGCGGCTTTGGTTTGGGGCTTGCCGTTGCCAAAAAGATATGCCAAAAATCCGGTTGGAAAATAAGCGTCGAAAGCACGCTTGGCGAGGGCAGTAAGTTTACCGTTGAATTTTAGAAAGTCGCTTTTCGACAAAACTTTCCAAAAATCGCAAACATTTGTTTTGAAAATCTATTGACTTTATACTGTCATAGTGATAAAATACATAGCATACCACAGTAGTGTAATGAGTGATATTGTACCATTTTGAAAGGGTGTGCCGAACGGATAACGGTTATGAGTTCGGCAGATTCCGCAATGAGCGACAGCTCATAGGACGCGGAAGGTTTGGGCAGTATAGCCGCCCGTGCCTTAGCTTACGGAAAGGGCGTAAGTTTTGTTTTGTTACGCAAAATTCGTAAGCCGTGATAGGCTTTTATAAGTGTACGATTTTTTCGGAAAACGGCACTAAAATCAATTCTCTAACTTAATAGAATGACCAACCATCATAGAGCACATTATGTTGCTAAACACGGTTAGAAGTCGGTGATACAAGAAGTTATCAGCGGCTTTTTTCGCGCCTTTTTTATGGTATCTTTCCCGCTCTTTCTTGCGTGGACGAAGATATTAATTGTTCTCAAACGGAGGTAAACGCAATGACAATAAGACCGCCTTAATCGGCAAGCAAATGGTAAGCAAAAGAACAAGACACGGCAAAATCAAACAGTACCGCTCGGACGGACAAACAGGATATTCGGAGCATATCCATATCTCACTAGGCTACAAGTAGCCAAGCTCGCCCTTGCAGGGGGCAATTATTAAGTGTTGGACAATAGTCAAGGAAATAGACACAAAAAAGAGAAAGAGAGTAGACAAAAAAGTAGATGGAATGTGGCTGAATGCATAACAACTGATGTACATCAGTTGTTATGCAAAGCAAAAAATTTTTGCTCGAATTGGTTGGGGGTAAGTTGGCAATCATACAGGACGATTTGAAGCGTACAATTCACTTTGCCAAGAACCACAACGAAGAATTTTTACAGACCTTACGCAAGGACGCCGAAGCGAAAACGAAAAAGGAACTCAAAGAGAACCTACGCGAAATAGAAACTTCGGAAGAACGCATTGACAAGCTCGACAAGATTATAGAGAGCCTATACGAAGATAAGGTTACGAGTAAAATCTCGGAAGAACGGTATTTGAAAATGAGCGATACATACGAAGCCGAGCAAGCCACGCTGAAAGAGCGGGTTAAGACTTTGAAAGCTGAAATAGAGAAAGCCAAAGCGCAAGACGATAAAATTCTCGACTTTATGCTACTCATCTACAAGTACAGCAATTTTGAAGAACTCACGCCCGAAATTCTGCGTTCGTTCATTGACAAGGTAATCGTCCACGAGAAAACGAAAATAAACGGACATTACAGACAGACCGTTGAAATAGTCTATAATTTCGTGGGCACAATCGAGCCGCAGTTCTTCGACGATGACGAAACCTACAACTGACACAAGCAACTAAACCAAGACAAGAGAAAAGGCGTGGCTTCACGCCACGCCTAATTCTTGTTCACCTGCGGCTTACCTAAAATTCCCTATGGGAATTACGGTAAAAGCGGTTCTTTTTTCTTGTCTTTCGCCGTAGAAAGGAGTATAATATAAAAGCAAAAATATGCGCAGGCTTCGCGCAATAAAAGGGAGGAAGCAAATAACAATGAAACTCCGTTTCGACTACAACAACATGATGGAAGAAGCTATCGGCAAAGAGGGTTTTAAACCTGCTGTTTTTTCCAAAAACGCGAGTAAAATCGCCGCCGCTCAAAAAACGGTGCTTGATAATCGCGGCAAAGGTTGGCAAGAATGGTGCGATTTGCCGTTTATGCCCGAAAGCGAACTCGACGAGCTTATTTCGTATTGCGGCGCTGTGGGCAAAAAAGCCGAAAGTTTCGTAATTCTCGGCATAGGCGGCAGCGCGCTCGGTCCGCTCAGCGTGGCAAGCGCTCTTTTGCATTTGCACCACAACGAGCTTCCCAAAGAAAAACGCAACGCGCCCAAGCTTTATGTGGAAGACAACGTTGACCCCGAACGTATGGCTGCTTTACTCGACATTCTCGACCTTAAAACTTCGTATTTCAACGTGATTACCAAAAGCGGCGAAACGAGCGAAACTTTGAGCCAGTTCCTTATATTATATTCCGCGCTCAAAAAAGAGTTGGGAACAGAAGAAGCGAAAAAACATATTATAGTTACCACCACGATAGGAAAAGGAACGCTTTATAACGTTGCGCAGTCGGAAGGCTTTAAGATATACGGAGTGGGCGCGGGAGTCGGCGGACGGTTTTCCGTGCTTAGTCCCGTAGGGCTTGTGGCTTTTGCCGCGCTCGGGCTAAACGTTAAAGCTATGTTGAAAGGCGCCGCCGCCGCCGCAAAATCTGCGGAAGAACCCGACGTTTGCAATAATCCGGCGCTAATGACCGCGTTTTTGCAAGTTGAAGCTATGGCTCGCGGCAAAAACATAGGAGTTTTAATGCCGTATGCCGACAGTCTCAAATTTATGGCGGACTTTTATTGCCAACTTTGGGCTGAAAGTTTGGGTAAAGCGGTTGATTTGAACGGAAAAACCGTTCACACTGGGCAAACGCCCGCGAAAGCGCTCGGCGTTACCGACCAGCACAGTCAGGTTCAACTCTATACGGAAGGTCCGTTCGATAAAGTTGTAACGTTCCTTGCGGTAGACGAATTCCGCACAACAGTTGTAATCAACGACGATAAAACCATAAACGCGTGCGACTTTTTGAAAGGTCACACAATGAACGAACTTATAAACGCCGAAAGAAGAGCCACAGAATTTGCGCTCAAAAAGGCGAACAGAATGAATTGCACAGTTTATCTGCCCGCCGTAAACGAAGAAACTGTTGGCGAACTACTCATGTACTTTATGTATCAAACGGCGTTTGCGGGCGCTCTCTTGAATATAGACACGTTCAATCAACCGGGCGTTGAAGAGGGCAAAAAAGCGACGTTTGCAATGCTCGGCAGAAGCGGATACGAAAGTAAGCTCGAAGAAGTGAACGCGGCTGTTCATAAGAGCGACTATATTATATAAGAAAAGGAAGTTGTTGGCGCGTCAGCCGATTTTGCGTGCAAAATCACCGAAAATCGGCTTGAACCGCGCAAAGATATTGTGCGATTTTTTAGTTGCCGAAATAATGTCTTTGTGGTATAATGTGCCAAAACGGAAAAAAGAGGTTCTTTATGAAGCTTGGAATTTCCACCGCGTCTCTTTTCGGAAGAGTGCAGACGGAATCTGCGTTCGACGTTTTGAGACAGATGGGAGTGGATACAACCGAAGTTTTTTTAAACACTTTTTCGGAATACGAAAAGCCGTTCGTGGACGCTATAATAACACGGCGCGGCAATGTGAACGTTCATTCGGTGCACTGCCTGAGCACACAGTTCGAGCCGCAACTTTTCAGCGGTAACGCACGCGTCTGCGCCGACGCCGAAAACCTGTTTCGAAAAGTTTGCTATGCGGGCTATATGTTGGGTGCAAAGTTCTACACTTTTCACGGTCCTACCCGAATTAAAAAACGCGATTATAAGTTCGACTACATAAAACTCGGCAACCGGGTGAATCGACTTATAGAAATAGCGCAAAGCTACGGCATGAACGTGAGCTACGAAAACGTGCACTGGACGTATGCGAACGAGCCCGAATATTTTCGTCAGTTGTTAAAACAGTGTCCGCGCCTTTTCACCACGCTCGACGTGAAGCAAGCGTTGCAGGCGGGGCACGACCCCGTTAAATTCCTCGACGCTATGGGAAACAGAATTTCAACGATTCATTTGTGCGACGTCGATAAAAACGGCGAAACTGCAATTCCCGGCAAAGGAAAATTCAATTTCGAAAAGTTTTTCCGCGAACTTGAAAAATTCAATGTGAACGTGCCTGCGCTTGTTGAAGTGTACGCGCACGACTATAAAGACTTGAACGAGTTGAAATCCGCTTACGATTACATTATGAACACAATTATAAAAGTAAAAAACAAATAACTTTTTTAAAAAAATCAAAGAATAAAGCGGGCGGGCGCTAAAAAGGCCAAATATGTAAGCTCGCTGAAAAAGGAGAAAATCATGAACAAGAAAAGCGTTAAAGACGTTGACGTGCGCGGCAAAAAAGTGTTGGTTCGTTGCGATTTCAACGTTCCTATGAAAGACGGCGTTATTACCGACGAAAACCGCATAGTGGGAGCTCTTCCCACAATAAAGTATTTGCTCGATAACGGCGCGAAAGTAACTTTATGCTCGCACATGGGAAAACCTCATTCGATATTCTCGAACGAAGTTAAGCTCAATAAAAAAGACAAGAAAAAAGTTGAGGCGGGAGAAACCACAGCCGAAGCTATTATAGAAAAAGCGAAAAAAGACGAGCCTAAAAAACTTACTCTCGCACCCGTTGCTAAGCGTCTTAACGAACTTACGGGCGGTAAAGTGGTTTTCGCGTCCGACGTGGTGGGACCCGACGCAAAAGCTAAACGCGCCGCTCTTAAAAACGGCGAAGCGGTTTTGTTGGAAAATTTGCGCTTTCACTGGGAAGAAGAGGGAAAAGACGAGGCTTTTTGCAAAGAACTTGCGTTCGACGCCGAAATTTATGTGAACGACGCTTTCGGTACCGCGCACCGTTCGCATGCGTCTACCGCCGCAATAGTTGAATACGGCATAGTTAAAACCGCAGTTTGCGGCTTCTTGATTGAAAAAGAGTTGTCGGTTATGGCTGCGACTCTCGAAAATCCGCCGCGCCCGTTCGTTGCTATTTTGGGCGGAGCTAAGGTTGCCGATAAGCTCAACGTTATATCAAACCTTCTCGACAAGTGCGACACGCTTATCATAGGCGGCGGCATGGCTTACACGTTCCTTAAAGCTAAAGGCTACGAGGTTGGCGAATCGCTTCTCGACGAGGAGAAAATAGACTACTGCAAAGAAATGATGGCGAAAGCCGAAAAACTCGGCAAAGAGCTTGTTTTGCCGATAGACACCGTTGTAACCACGCATTTCCCCGACCCGATTGACGGCGCAATCGAAACGGAAATCGTTCCTTCGAATAAAATTCCCGCTCAAAAGATGGGTATGGATATAGGCGAGAAAACCCGCAAACTCTACGCCGAAAAAGTGTCGGGCGCAAAGGCGGTTATTTGGAACGGACCTATGGGCGTGTTCGAAAATCCCACTCTTGCAAAGGGCACTATTGCCGTAGCGCAAGCTCTTGCCGACGTATACGGCAAATGCACAACAATAATAGGCGGCGGCGACAGCGCGGCGGCGGTTCAGCAGCTTGGATTTGCCGATAAAGTTACGCATATTTCCACAGGCGGCGGAGCGTCGCTCGAATTGTTCGAAGGCAAGGTTTTGCCGGGTATCGCTTGCCTTAACGATAAATAAAGCTTTTAATCGCTCGGCAAAAAGCGTAATTGTTCGCTATAGAATGATTTTCGTCACGTTAAAAAATCCCGTTATGCTTTATCATAACGGGATTTTTGGAGCTTACAGGGAAATATTTGCTAACGTTCGCGTCGTGCACTGTGTGCTCGGCTAAGCGAACCGATTCCAAAATTACTCATTGTTTTCAATTCGCTTGATAATGTAAAAATCCCGTCATGCAAAAAAGCATAACGGAATTTTTGGCACCACCAAGGGGAATCGAACCCCTGACTTCGGCGTGAGAGGCCAACGTCCTGACCGCTAGACTATGGTGGCAAACTCACAAGCTTTGTAATTATATCACAGTCGCGCAAAAGAACGCAAGCGATTTCGGCAAGTTTTTTTCGAAATCGCAAAGGGCGGTTAAAAACCGCCGAAAAAGGCGTTAAATTGAGCTTATTTACCCTTAAATTCTTGAAAAAGGGGTGTTTTTTAATTGACATCTTCAAAATTGTGGCATATAATCACACAGTACCAATTTCTTTGGAGGTTAAAATGAAAACAAACACAAAACGTGCTTCGGCATTGTGCGCTGTTCTGTTGTTTGCGTCCGTCCTCTTTGCGGGAATCGGACTTTTAAACGCGGCGACGGCAACTGCCGAAACGCAAACACAAAACGTGGGACGAACCTACTACTACGAAGAATTGAAAAAGAGCCCTATGGCGCAACAGTTCTACGGAGTAATGAAAAGCATGGCGGAAAACGGAACCTTTACCGATGGCAAAGGCGAATACGACCTTGTGGGCAAGGGAGTGCTTACGGAATCCGACGTTGCGGCTTATGTAGACGGCAGTTCGCCTAAAATTCCCGTCGCTTTCGGTGCGGCGCGCGACGCTTTTTACATGGATAATCCCGATTTGTTCTACATAGACGTATATAAACTTTACCTCAGCGCGGGAATGCAAAACGGCAAATACGTTGCTTTTGTAAGCACCGGCACGGCTGAAAGCTACTATATCGACAACGCTTTTTCGAGCGTTGCCGAAGTGGAAAAAGCAATACAAGACTACGAAACGGCAATCAATAAAATCGTTGCCGACGCGAAAGCGGCGGGAGCGGACCCCGTTACGCAAATAGAATTTGCGAACGCCGCCATTGCCGAAAAAACAGAATACGATTACGGCGCTCGCCAAGACGGGCTTTCGGGCGAAGTAATTCAAGACGGAAATGTGAACACGGCTTACGGTTCGCTTGTGAACGGAAAAGCTCTTTGCGGCGGCTATTCCCGCGCGTTTAAAGCTGTTATGGACCGTCTTGATATTCCTTGCGTTCTCGTTCAGGGCAACGGATATTCGGGCGTTTCGTCGGAAGGCGACGAAGCGGGATATATCGCTCACATGTGGAACGCGGTTCAGGTCGGCGGGCTGTGGTATGGCGTGGACGTTACCTGGAACGATTCGAGCAAAAACCTTAAAAAATATTTGTTGGGCGGAGAGGAGCTCTTTTCGGTAGGGCATTTCGAAGACGGAGTTATTTCTTCGTCGGGCTTCAAACTCAAATATCCTGCGCTTCGTCCGCTTAATTACTGCGTGAACGAAGATAAGAGCGGCTTTGTATTTAAAGACGAAGGAACTATCGGAACCGTTGAATTCGGTTACAAAGAAGTGGACGTAGGCGGCGATAAGAGCACTAACCTAACGTTGGGAGTAAGCTACGAGGGCAAGAATTTTTTGCAGCTCGAAGAAGAGGGCAAATATTTGGCTATGCGTACTTGCGGCGAAGACGGCGTATGGGGCGTATGGACGGGAATAGCCGCATGGTATCACGGCGAAGGCGGATTCGGATATATAGACGAATATAGTATTCAACCGCACTATCCGTCCACTTTCAGAATTCAACAAGGTATTTTCGATTGTAATCCCGACGGAATATTCTATTCGTATTTGCCTAAAACTGCGGAAGAGCACGTTGTTGTGATTAGCTCCGCATATACTAACGACGGTTTCGGAACATATAAACCCGCGCCGCATGTTAAAACGAAAATTCCTTACGAACTCGGCTCAATCAAGAGTTTTAAGCCTATGGACATTAAGCTTGTGTACAGCGAAAAACTTGTTCCCATAGAAGGCAAAACGCACGCCGATGTGTCGGTTAAAGTTTATGCGTCGCACAACGACATAGAAAAATACGTTACCATAGAAAACGTGGTGTGGAATCCCGACGAAAACTCCATTTCGTTTACGTTCACGCCGAGCAAATACTATGCGCATAATTGCGAAATGTACGACTTTGCGCCCACGAACGTTGTGGGCGAGAATAGCGGGAAAGCGCCCGAGCCCGGCGGCGGCTACACGTTTAAAATGAAGCAAGTTGTTTGCTCGAAAGTTTTTAACGACGGCAGACTTTATTTGCAGGTGTTCGGTCAACCCCAATTCGTTGGCGCGGAAGACATGTCGCTTACCGAATTTAAAGACCAAAACGGGCAACCCGTAGCGGGGGACCAACGCAGTCAGCTTATGCTTGTTGTAAACGAGCCGAGCAACGCGGAAAACAAAGTTATGGAAGATAAACTCCTTGAATCTTCCGAAATAGACATAAACAAAGAGGATATTAAAGCGAGCTCCACTTATCAAATAGATTTGCAGCTTTGCGGCGTTGTGCGTCAGGTTCCCAAAGGAAGCTACATGCAAGTCGGTTTCGGGTTCCCCGAAGGTTACGGACCCGAAGACGCGGGCGTTACCTTTACGGTTTATCATTATACGCGCAAGCCCGACGGCACAATCGACACGGTGGAAGAAATTCCTTGCGTTGTTTCCGAATACGGAATAATAGCAACGGTTAAAAGCTTTAGCCCGTTTATGATTTGCGCGGTTGATTCGAGCAAAGTTAAAGCTTCTAAAAACATTTACGCGAGTGTAGACGGAGTGGGCGGAAAGCTTGACAGAACCGTTATAGAAACGGTTACCGAAAGCGGAGTAAGCTACACCGTTACGCCCGACAGCGGCTATAAAGTGAACCGCGTGCTTATAAACGGAGCGGAACGCGATATGGCTGCGGGGGGGGGTGAGCTTAAAATTGCGTACTCCGACCTTAAAGACGGCGGCAATATTGTGGAAGTGTCGTTCATATCCGAACGCGTGGCAAACGACTGCACCCAAAGAGGAATCGTGTTGGCTCAACCCAAAATTATAGTTACCGAAGCCGATATGATTGAAGCGGCGGGGCACGAAATCGTTACCGCGTCACCCGCGAAAAAGAGCAAAGCCGGGCTTATAGTCGGCATAATTATCGCTGTGGTAGTTGTGGCGGCGGGCGCTTGCGTTGCGGTTTACTTCGTTATGAAAAAGAAAAACGGCAATTCGGGAAACGGCGGCAAAGGCGGAAGCCAAACCAAAAAGCGCGCCGCAACCACGACGCGCACCGCAACGGCAACCCGTTCTAACCGTGCGTAAGTTGTCGTTGCGAGCGTAGCGAAGCAATCCCAAACATAAAAAGATAAAGAAAAGGACGAGGCACAAAAGTGTCTCGCCCTTTTTACAAACTTAAAAATTTTATTTAACTATGAATTTGTCTATTTCCGCAACAAGGTCGTCGCATTTGTCGCTGTGAATTTCAAGCACAAGCGGCTTCGATAAATCAAGGCTGAAAATTCCGAGCAAAGATTTTGCGTCAATCATAAATCTGCCGCTGTGAAGGTCTATATCGTAAGGGTATTTGTTCACGATATTCACAAACGATTTCACGCTCTCCGCCATACTCAAAGAAATTTGCAAAGATTTCAAAACTATATTCCTCCCTAAGATTAGTATTTGTTACAGTCAGTATAAACGAAAACGGCTAAAAATGCAATCGTTTTACAAAATATTTTTATATTTATTTTTTTATCGCAAAAAAAGTGCTTGTTTCCTCAGTGAAAATATGGTACACTAATATCGAAAGAAGGCAATAGGGGTTGTTATTATATGGACAGAAAGCAAATTTATTCCGCAATGGAAAACGACGTAACAAAGTCGCTCGAACGGTTTAACGCGGCGGCAAGCGAACTTATGAACGCCACTTACATAATCGTTTCGGGTAAACTGTCTAAACTGTTGCAAAGCGTGGCGGGCTCGCGTCCGCTCTACGAATTTTTGATGAGCGCAACCGAAGGCTATAACTTTATAGGAGAGTTTAGAGCGGCGCAACTGCGCGACCCTGCGGGTAGAGCGTATATAGCCGTGCCGACAGACCCTTACGAGCAAATCAAATTTGCGTTTTGCATGCTTTTTGCAATCGACACGGGCAAGCTGAACATAGAAAAACTTTTGCATACATATTTCTACGACGCCGACGCAAACACCGAGCTTAGAGCGTTTTTTCGCAAAATAGTTAAGCCGTTCGTTGAGAATATCAACGCGGTGTTCGAGAACGCGCCCACAGCGTCGGTAAGTATTCCCGATTATATAGAAAAGATTGTAAGCGCCGATTCGGGTTATGCCGAGCCGTCGCAGGCTCCCGAACCGGGCATTATTATTCCGCCCACAAGCGAGCCCGATTTTTTTGTGGATTCTTTAATAGGGCGGACTGTGCAGGAAGATTCGCTTTCGGCGGTTAAAAACGGAGACGGGCAAGGCGCGTTGTCGGAACGGTTTTCGGCGGTGGCTTCTACGGTATTAGAACCCGCGAACGGTGCGGGCGCAGAAAACGCTGCCGACACAAAAAACAGCGTTGCCGACGAGAGCTTGCTTGCGTCGCTCGGCGAAGTTACTTGCGAGCTTATGTCGGTTGTGGCAAAGAGCGAAAACGTTTCTATTAAAGAGCGCGAGGAATTGCTCATAGTTGCCGACGCGTTCAATGCCGCTCTCGGCTTTAAAGAATTAAAATCAATAAAACTAATGTTTACTTCTCTTAAAAACACCGTTCGTTGCAGTGAAATCGCTTCCGAACTCGAAGAAAAGATGAGCAATTTGGAATATTTAGCAAAAGGATTATTTTAAATTTATTGCGGTGCGCCGCAACGTGGCGCTATTGTGTAATTCCGGTCTTTTGATTGAAAAAGGCTTAGGCGAAAACGCTCAAAGGGGCGGGACACTTTTCGATTGTGTCCCCGCCCTTTTTAAAACGTAAGTTTTTTCTTGTCGTTGCGAGCGCAAGCAATCTTTCTGCGAATTGTCATTGCGAGCGTAAAACCATTTTCTACGAGCTGTCATTGCGAGCGTAAACCATACTGTCATTGCGAGCGTAGCGAAGCAATCTCTTGCACTAAACGAATAACGCTACGGCTTACGCTCCGTGTAGGGGATTGCCGCGTCGCACTGCGCGCTCCTCGCAATGACATAACTGCGAAACTGTTATTTTTTACTATCGAAGGCAAATTTTTAGAATTTGTTCATAATTTGTTCATAAAATTATGAACAAACTGTTGACAAAACCGCTTTTGAGTGATATTATATAGTATATAGCGTGAGAAAGTGCGTACATGCGCACATAATAACGCTATTCCGAGCAATCTTGCGCGAATTTGCGTTTTTTACGGCAAAGAGGGCGGAGAGAGCGAAATTAAACATGTTTTGTAAAAACCACACAAGTGAGGAATATAAATCTATGGTAGAAAAAGCGAAAAAGCGGTTGCTTCCGTTGTTGCTGACAGTTATGTTGGCGGTGCTTTTGGCTGTTTCGGGCGCGAGCATTTTAGGTGTGAACTATGCTCAAGCTCAGGCAGGCAAGGCGGGAACTACTGTCGAGTCCGACGGAATGGACGAGCGCGTAGACGGCGTTGCGGCTTACTCTTCGCCGAACGGCACAACCTCTCAGGGCTATAAGTATTGGAATTTCCCATATAACGGCGGAATTCAGTCGCTTACCGGCATGGCTGCGGGCTATTATAAGCTCGAAGTTTGGGGCGCGGCAGGCGGCAACGACGGCACAGGCATAGGCGGCAGAGGCGGCTATTCCGTAGGTATGTTCAGCGCGGCGTCAAACACTACTTTGTATGTTGGCGTAGGCGGCGCAGGCGGTAACGGAACAGGCACGGGCGGCGGTTATAACGGCGGCGGTCATGCCGGTACGGCAGGTTCGTCGGGTGCGGGCGGCGGCGCTACCCATATCGCTAAAATCACAGGAACTATCGCGGCAATCGGCACGGGTAGGAAAGATAATATTCTTATCGTTGCGGGCGGCGGCGGCGGCGGCGGAAACAGCTATGCCGGTAGCGTCGGAAACTATAACGGCGGCGCGGGCGGCGGCGCTACGGGAAAACCCGGCGCCGGTAGCACGGGCGGCGGTCAGGACGGCGGCGGCACGGGTAATGGAGCGGGTACGTTCGGGCAAGGCGGAAATCGCGGCGGCGACACCACTCAGGTCGGTTCTGCGGCAAAAGACGACGGCGGCGGCGGCGGCGGCGGCTGGTACGGCGGCGGCGCGTCTATAGGCGACGGCGGCGGCGCGGGCGGTTCCGGCTATATCGGAAACTCTCAGCTCGTTAGCGCTTTGGGTGTGAATAAAACGTGCTACGACGGCACGCAAACTTTCTCCGCGCCCGGTAGCGCACCCGGTGCGGGTAACGAAACGGGGCACAGCGGCGCGGGTTATGCGCGCATAACGCAAATGAACGTTGCTCCCACGCAAAACGGCGGCAACAGCGCAACAATAACGGTAAACCGTACCACAAACAAAACTATTACGGTTGCGGGCACTGCGACGGCGGCTGATTCGCTCCGTTGCGCGGACGCCGACGGCGACGCTGTGGTGTGCAAAGCGGGCATTTATATGAGCGCGGCAACCACCACTCCCGCAAACTCGGTTGCGGGCAATAACTACTGGATTACTTGGGCTATGACGGCGGGGAACGGAACGTTCAGCGTCAGAGTTTTAAGATATTGGAGCGGAACGAAAGCGTTCTACATTCAAGTTACCGACAGTCACGGCCACGACGTTTGGGTTAAGATGACTTTGCAGTGTAGCTCGGGCGATTTCAAATTAACCACGAATACAAACGGCACAAGCGCGAGCGGAAACCCCATTCGCAGAGGTTTGAGCACCACAACGAGCGTGGGTAGCGCAACGGCGGCTAACGCCATTTATAACCCTCTCGGAGCCAACCGACCCACTATTTGGCTCGGCGAGCCGCTTGTTTCCACCAAAAAACAAACGGTAAATATTCATAACATGTACGCTTCCACCGTTCCGGGCGAAGAAACGGTGGCGCTATCCACAACGGTAACTTACCAAACAACGCGGTATAATGCCGATACCGGCGCCTCTAACGCAATCAACACGCAAGCGGGCGCAACCAACAGCTCTAACTTTACTAAGGTGGAGTGGGGGCAAAAGGTAACCACAACATATTATAACGGTTCGTCTACGCCAACAGCCAACTACGAGCGCGGCAAGCGCGACATAGTGCTTTCGGCAAAACCCGGACTTGCGCCCGGCAACTATTACTATGTTCTCACGGTAACGGTTCAGCTTTTGGATAAATCTTCGGGCGTGGTGCAAAAAACCGTTGCGGTAGATATTGTGTACCGCGTGGAGAATTTGCGCCCCGAACTTAACGCCACCGAGCAAAATATAACGCTTAGGGCGGGAGAATCGCAAAGCATAAACGTGTCGGCGTTGTGCACCGACCCCGACGGCAACACCTTAACTATTGCCGACGTTGTTGTGCCCACCAACGAATTTGTTCTCGTTGATACCTACGGCAAAGTTGTTACGCCCAAGAACTCGAGTTCTAACTATAATGTTATGGCAAACACGAGCTACGGCAACAAGAGCGACACAGTGCTTACAACCGCCCAAACGCCTAACGCGCCTACGGGATTTAACGCCGAATATATTTATAAGGTAAACAATGCTGCGGGCGACGCGGGCTTTGCGTCCTCGCAAACGCAAGGCAATAACGACGTTTCGTTCTTGGGTTACTACCTTAACGCGAAAACCTCTGCTTTGAACGCTCGCACCGAAATAACGCTTGTTGCAAACAAGGCGAGCAGGCTTAAATATGCGAACGCTCAAAAAACGGACGGCAACTTCCGAGTAGGGCATTTCTATATTTTGGTGCGCGTAATAGACAGCGGCGCTCCCGACGACGAGGGAATTTGGTTCCCGATTGCCGTAACCGTGCAATCGGCTGCTCCGCAGATTTCGGGCGTTCCGTCTATATCGGGCGCGGCGGGCAGCACTCATTACGTAACTCCTTTCGGAGTACGCGACGCAAGCTATAACTACTTCGGAATAGGCACCCCGTTCGTTCAAGGCGGCGACGAGGCTGCGCTTTTAACGAACTCTATTGCGCAAAACGGCGGCAAAAACGTTATGCCTTTTGCTTACGATGCCGACAACTACAGTTTGTATAAATCCGCAGGCAGAACGGTAACGTTCAAATCGCCTGTAGGTTCGCGCACAAACGCTATTTTAGACGCTTCGGCGGATAACAGTGCTCCTGCGTCGTTCAGCCAACGCGAGGCTGTTTTCCTCACGCCCGACGCGCGTTCCGCCACCAACACGCAAATAACTGCGGGACTTCCCACCGATGACCCCGCGTATGCCAACAGAAACAACGTTCTCGACGGCTTTAAAGAATTCTTTACGATTTCGCGCGTAAGGCTTTACGCCCGCACGAGCGTGTTGCTCGGGCTTACCGACGACGAAATAGAAACGCTTCACCGTAACGGAATAATATACTTTATGGACGTTACCTATGCGAGCAACACCGTTCATTATGTTGGGTTCGACGGTTTGGCTATAACGCTTAAAAAGTCTACTATGGGTTCGTATTTGAAAGTGCCCGTAGACGTAACCGACACGCACAACAGTGCGGGCACGGTTGCCATTGCCGTGAACGTAACCAACACTCCGTTCAGCACTTTCAATGCCGACGGTTCGGATAATTCGGTTCGCAACAACAGCCTTGCAACTCCGCTCGGCTATAACGAACGCAATGGACTCACAACTCGCAACAAAACCGATTATACTACGGTTGCGGTGTTCGAATTTACTATGCAAGTGGGCGATAAGGTGCTTGTTAGCCCTTACGACTTGTTCTACGACCCCGACACCTACACGGTGAACAATTTGAACAGCGACGGTTCTATTGCGTCGTTCAACACGGTTCCCAACTCTGCGGGGCATTCCGAAATGCTTACGGGCGTGAACAAAAACATAACCGTTTATGCGGGCAGTTCGGCTGCCGACGCCATTGCGAGCACTACGCCGGTAACAGACTTTAAGCTTAAAAAACTTACGGTTGCGCCGGTAGACCAAAATCCGAGCGTTTCGGGCGGCGGCACATACGGCACCGTTAAATATTTTGGAGAAACGCCGAACTGCGCCGAATATTTCGAAATTACCGCGAGTCGCAAAACTCCGTCTAACGGTTTCTTATCGTTTAACTATGTGGTAACAAATTCGGCGGGCGAAACCGCTACTGCGGAAATTCATTTAAAAGTAGACAACTCGTTGCCGGTGCTTCGCCCGAGCGTGGGAATTATAAACCTTTCGGCTTCTCCCGCGCTTGCAAACAGTTCGAGCGCGGAGTCTAACAAAACTCACGGCGAAAGCGGCGACGAAGTTATTCTCGATTATTTCGTAATCAATTCGAACACCTACAACGTGCGCGAATACACTCTTAACGACCTTTTCATAGACCCCGACGGCGACAGAGTTAAATTTACCACCGTTCAAGAACACGTCGGCATAGAAGTGGGCACCAAAAACGGTTCGGGCGAATTTGTTCCGTTCGGATTAGACGATGAAGGCAAGAGCCAAAACGTGTTTGTAAACGCCTATATAGGCGCCGGCTCGAATAACCGTTCGGGTTACAACAACTGCCTTATTATTCGCGGTCTTTCGAGTACGCAAGGCGTTCCCGGCGGCGTGTGGATTAGGTTCTACGTTATGGACGATGCCATAGGAACGTATAAAGACGCCGAATATATATTGCAGGTAGAGGTGCACAATTCCACCCCCGAATACGCCGATATGACGGGTAGCAACGCTATGGAAGACACCCGCGAAGACGACACTAAGCCGCATTCGTATTTGTGGCGCGGCGAGTCGGATAGCACCAACGTTATAGTTGCCAACCTGTTCAAAGAGGGCGAAGATACCAACGTGTATCCTTTCGGTAAGGAACACACCCAAAACAACGCTTATACGAGCGTTGAAAAACCGCTTTATATCGCGTCTAACGACAAAGTTATGGATTTGTATAAAACGGCGGTAAACACGAAACTTACCGCGTTAGGCAAACCCGCCAACTATAACTATACGAGTTCGCAAGTGCGGTATATTGCTCAAGACCCCGACGAAGCGCAAGGACTTGTGCTCCACGCCGCCGACCTCGACAACAGAAATACGCCGCAAACCTTTAACGTTATGTCGGACGCGAACAACCCGATAGACGGGCAGAGCGCGGTTGGCGTAAACGACTTTTACAATCATGGGCAGGATTATCTTAAAGAGCAGAATATTGTTCAAATTTTGTTCTTCGACGATGACGGCAACATGACCACCGACCCCGCAATTACGCATGTAACCTCTAACTGGATTGTGGCGTTTAACTTAACCACAACGCCCACTCAGGAAATACAGGTTAAAATAAGATTGCGCGACGGAAACCGCGTACTTTCTATGCCGGTAGGCACGCAGCAAGCTACGGCGGGCGGACACTCGGTGAGCGGCACCAACGCTTATGTGGGCGACCGCGGCACGCCTACTTCGGGCGGACTTTACGAGCCGAAAATTTCCATTACCGACCTTTACAACTCCAACGGCATATTCTCGTTCTCGGTGAAAATCCGTGCGCAAGGCATCATAGACAATATGACGCGTTGGGCGAGCACCGATTCGAACAAAGGCGTAAACATGAACAACGTGTGGACCGCCAAAGACGCCGATAAGAACACAAAATACTACAACGATTACTACACTTATACCGAAGTTGAAGGCGTTCCCGACGTTTTCCGTTACGAGGGCATAGACGTTGGCGCAAGCGGCTCGGTTGCCGTTCCCGTGAGCTACTTCTCGTGGGCAATGAACAACATAACTCAGCCCGCGCGCGGTACCGCCCAGAGGTATGCCGCCTACTACGACATTGCCGATTTCCGTTCGCAAGACCCCTCTAAGGTGTTGGAAGCGTTCACGATTTCCGACGGTTTCCGTTCGTGGACGGGAAGCGACCTTTACGGCGAAAACAACAACTGTCCTTACGTTACTTTCGGTGTAACCGACAACATGATTAACCAAAAATCCAAGTATCTTGACGGACAGCAAAGATTTTTGGTTCCTACCGGCGTGGATTCCGGCGGCAACAAAATAAATCCCATTGCCGTAAACAACGGAACCTCACAATACTTTTTAGAAGACGAACAGGGCGTTACTATTAAAAAGAACAAAGTTCGCAGCGTAGGTTCGCTCAAACTTATTGTTCGCATGACGTTGTGGTCGTCGCCCGACGGGCAAAAATGGAGCAGAGCTACCGATATAGACCCGATAAACATTACGGTGCCTCTTACGGTTGCAAACACGCCGCTTCAAATGGATGAAGAAGATGGCGGAAGCAACATGGAATACGATATTGCCATAGACGCTTCCACAGGCTACAACGTTATACTTTCGTCTAATAAAGACATTGACGAAGCCGAATATATGAACAGCGGACTTGAAAACTACAAAATTATAGCTTCCGACAGTTCGCACGACCAAGCCACGTTCTTTATGAGCGGAAACACGAATCCGCTGTCTTACCGCGAAGACGTATATTTCTTTGCTCATTCGTTGACGGCGAACTTTACCTCCGACGAACTCAACTATATCGCCGCTATGGAGAAAAAATCGCAGGCTTTGCATACCGACGCATATAAGCGCGTGAGAAAGTATTTCGGCGTAGACGAAACGAGCGGACATGTGGACGACGTTTTGGATAGGTCTACGGGCGAAACGGTGCTAAACAGCACGGTGAAAAACTCTATTAACAAAGGGTATACAAACTACTTCACGGTTGCGCCTTCGGGCATAGACAGTAAGTCGATTACAATAGTACCCAGCCATATAACAACTTTCGATTACAGCAAAGAAGCTTACGACGCCGATACGTCTACGGGCAAAGGCACACACAAAGAATGGATAGTGAGCCAAGCGGCTGCGCGCGGTCTTAAAGTCGAATTCACCGATTTCGATAACGGCTCGTTCACCGTTAAGAAAATATACTATCCTTTAAAAGTTATGGTGTACGACAGCCTTTCTGTTGGCACCGCGTCGAATAGGACGCATTTCAGCGATTCCGCGTTCGACGTTATAACTCTTAACGTGGAAGTTAGAAACTCGCATCCCGAAGTTCTTACGCGTAACTTAGACCAAACTATAAACGTTGGCGGAGTTCAAAACGAGGACGGAACGGTTGTGGGCGGCAAAAATTATGCGGGACGCAGAATTTCGCTCGGAACGGGTAAAACGGTAAGCTACGGCTTCTCCGAAATTCTTTACGACGCGAACATGGTGTTCAGCACAAGTTCGAACCGTTACCTTAATAAGAGCGAAATACTCGGCAGTTCGGATTCGATTGTGCGCGACACGGGCGACTATTTGCACGCATGGGAAAACGGCGACTTGGTTAAGGTTGAATTCCTCGAAGTTCCCAAAGGCGGAACCGACCACGACGGCGCAATAACCGTCAAGGTAGACAACAGTTCGAACACTTTTGCCATAACCGTTAATAAACGCGTGTTCGGATTCAGCCAAACCGACATTGCGGCATACGTTAAACTTACTTTTGCCGACCGTTACTACGGCGAAGACAGCGGTAGCTTCTGCGAAGCGGTTATAGAGGTGCATATAGCAAACGCCGCTCCCACGCTTACAGCTTACGCTCAGAGCGTGCGCAATATAGAAATGGAAACGGGGCAATACTTTACCCTGTATGCAACGCAATGGACCGACTTTATTAAGGGCGCGGGGAACTCCAACACGGTTGGCAAAACCACCGCTAACAGCTACGACGGAACGTATTTCGCCGACATGAAAGAGCAAGTCAGCTCGAACAGCACATACATGTCTATGCTCGACGCCGACAAACTTGCTTGGACTTTCGGCGCTGACACCCCGCACGTTCAGATAGGAAAGTCTAACAACGGCTACGAGGATACCAGCGGCAAACCAAAGAAGAGCTTGGGCTACATGGCTATGGCTACCGACGACGCTCCTTGGACGTTGAGAATAGACCATACCGCGAAAGACGGCGGCGTTTCGGTGAGCGACAACGGCAAGAGCATGATTAAAGTCGATAAGCTCAACTATACGCGCTACGAATCTTCTACCGAACAAAGAAGCATATCGGGCTATACCGCAGTTATGTTCGAGGCGCTCGGCGCGTGCGAGGACGTAACCGTTTCGGTAACTCTCACCGACGGTAACGCTTCGCTCGGCGACAGTCCTCTCGGCGTGGTTTACACGTTCAAAATCACAGTTAAATCCACTCCTCCTAAGGCAATCACGCTTGCTAACGACCCTAACACGGTTAAGCTCGGCGCGAACATGGGTAGCTACAAAGAGCGCCTCAGCCACAACAAGAAGCAGATAGACAACAACAAAAACATATACGACCTTAAAATGAAAGTGGGCGAGAGCATAAGCATGCGCACGAGCGACTTTGCCATCGATAAAGACAAAGGCGACACCGACGTTATGTATTTGCTCGGCAGAAGCGGAAGCGACCCGTTCATGGTGACTCCCGCAGGAAGCAGTTCGGGTATGGTTGCGAACTCCACGCCGTGGATATCGCTTAAATACGAACGCGGAACAACGCTTACAACGCGCAACACCATGTTCACCGTAACCGCCACAAACTTCCACAACGAATCCAACAATTCGGCGGATAATTTGTATGATACGGTAGTGTTCTATATTTGCGACCCGTATTCGTCCAAAACTTCCGACGCTGTGGAAATAGAGCTCAGAATTCACGTTTATCCGTCCGAAATGCAGATGCACACTTCTAATGCGACCGCTCAAAAAATTGCGGTTGCGGGCGTTACCGACACCGCCGCCAACGGAGCCTACGCTATTCCCGTAGTTTCGAAGAACGGCGAGGGCGGACTTACGTTCGACGCCGACGCGGGCTATGACCGCACGCGTTACAGCGTTACCGTGTATTCTATGCTTTACTACGCTACCGAAGGCGAGGGCGACGACGCTAAAACAACCGTTAAAGCGCTTTCGAGCACCGAATTTGCAAATCTTGTTGCCGAAGGCAAACAGGCTCAGCAGATAGTTGCTAAGCATACTATATCGCGCGTTACAGCCGACGCCGATTCTAAGGCGTTTAGCACCGATATTTCGGGCGGCTCCGAAAACTACAAGGCTACGCAGGAATTTATTAGCTCGCTGACGTTCTCTCCCGACGGAACCGTGCTCTATGTGGTTCCCGCAAAGGCTACCAACGGCAAGGCTCTTATAGCGAACTCCAAAGAAGAGGGCTTCCAGTTCTATATCGAGGTTGAGAAATTCGTTGAGCGCAGCACGGGCGGCGCCACCGACTTCTTTGACCCCGCTAATCCGCCCGCAGCCGACGCTTACGAAGCTCAGGCGCTTGCGCAGTTGCGCGTTGAAAACTCGGCGGCTATTCCGCTTGAAGTAACCGACTCCAACTTTAACGCTCGCGGCGACGGAAACTCGTATTTCGAAGTGAACGGAACCAAAGGCAGCAGCTGGGACTTCTTGCTTTACAACAAGGTGGATACCGACGTGGCTTTATTCACCGACCCCGACGGCGACGAACTCACCTATAAAACCATGAGGCTCTTAGACGTGTTCACGTTGGATTCGACGGGCGCGAACAGCCTCAGCCACATTAACGAACCCGGCGTGCGCGCTTCCGCAGAAAACGCGCTTAGCGTTGTGCCCGGAAAAATAGACTACGTTCGTGCGAACGACCCCGCGCACAAAGTGCTCGGAACGTTCGGCGGCTTCACCATAACGGTGCGTCATAAGGTTGAAGTGGCAGAACACGGAAACGACGTTATTTACCTTAAATTCGCGGTTGCGGCTTACGACGTAAACGAATCTTCCGTTTCCGAAAAGGAAATCGTTGTAGGCATAAGCAACAGTGCGCCCAAGTTCAAATACGCCGAAAACGTAGACGGCAAATATAATTCGAAGTTCTATTCCTACGATAACGACGGCGGCGGAACCGACGCGTACCTTACTCTTACGCTCGGCAAAGACGAAACCGAAGGTTTGCTCGAACATAAAGACGGTTGGCTTGAAGTTCCACTTATGGACTTTATCGACGACACCGACTATGATGCGAAAGCCACCGAATACAAAGAAACGTTTACGTTTGTCAATCCCGAAAGCGGAGTTGGCAGAGTGGGGCTTGCGGAGCTTTCGGGCGACGCGAACGGACGTTTCTGGCTTGAAAACGGTGCGGGCGCCGTAACGTCTAACGTTGCCGATGCCGAAACCAAACGGTTCAACATTAAGACTACCGCCGACAATCTTGTGCTTCGCTTTAAAACGAACTCTTACGAGCGCGGAGCGAAAGATTCGGTGACGCTTATAGTTAAAGACTCGTCGGGCGCGAAAACGGGTTCGCTCACAATAACGCTCGTGGTTGGCAACTCCAAGCCTATCGACCGTACGCAGACCGAAGGCGTTAGCAAGAGAATAGTGCTCAAAGGCGGCAAGACGGTGCCCGAAGGCTCCGACGTGTTCCCGCAAGAGCGTCATTCGATATTCGAATTCGTTACCGACAAAAACCCCGACGACGTTAAGGATTACGGCGATAAGCTTCCCGAAAATCCCACCACGTTCATCACGATTTCGGGCGCGGCGTCGCGTCCTATGGAAGACGACGACTGGCATCCGTCGAGCGTGTTCGAGGACGAGAACGAAAAGCCGAGCGTAATGGTATCGTTCGTAACTTACGACCAGTATTTCACCGTTGCGCCTCAGGCGGGCTTATACGGCGTTCAGGAGTTTGTTCTCACCGTTCACGACGGCGGCAACTCCGGCGCGGAAGACAGCCAGGCGATTAGCGTTAAAATCGAAATCGAAGTTAAGCCTAATCCGAACGAAGTGGAAACCAACGAATTTAAGCTTTACTGGCGCAGAACAATGCCGCTCACAGCTAAATCGTTGTTCGACGACCCCAACACCGACGGCGACGAGAGCACCGGTTATATTATTACGGGCGTGGAACTCACTTCTAACCCCGATAACGCGGTAACCGTTATTCACGTTGAGGGCTCCGACGTTTGGAGTTTGCGCGGCGATTACAAAGACAAAGAAGTTATGGCTTTGGTGTCGGTAGTTGTAGGCAATTCCGCAACGTCAGCTTCCGAAGTTAGCAAAGTGCCCATTAAAATTACGGTTGTAGACAACAAATCGCCGTACTTCCGCGAGCCGTTCGGCAACAAGGAAGAGGGCGGAAAGAAAGCTCTCGTTAAAGCCAACCAAATGACTGCGGAAGGCATATACGAGGTGCCCGTAAGCTTAATGTTCGAAGACGCCGAAGGCGACGAGCTTAGGTTTGTGTCGGCGAAAACAGTTAAGTCTACTCTTATAAGCGTTACAACCGATACTCAAAACAATTCGCTCAGATTCCACTTTAAGGGCAAGGGCGACACGAAAGTTGAGGTTAAGGTTGCCGACGCGGTTGCGACTTATTCTTACTCGTTCACGATTTTCAACGACGATTTGCCTTCGCCCAACTTCTTTATCGGCATGATTTCGCGCGTGCAATCTAATCCGTTGCTGTTCATAATAATCTTCGCCGCTATATTGCTGTTCCTTATAATACTCATCATTATAATAGCAGCGATACGCAAGAAGAAGAAAATGCGCGAAGAAATCGAAGCGTTGCTCGTTTCCGAAATGGAACTCGAAGAGCAAATGCTCAAGCTTGCGGCGGGACCGTCGCCCGTGTCGTATCAATCTTACGGCTATTTGCCTCCCACACCGGGAGCGGCGCCGCAGAATCCCGGCATGATGCTCGGTAGCGGTCAGGGCGCGCCCGACCCCAACGCGGCAATAGGGCTCAATCCCGGCGCTCCTCAAAACACGCAGGGAACGGCGCCCAACAATCAATCTTCGCAGTTGCCGCCTCCTTCTTCAGGCTTTAACGACGAAGACTTATAAAAAAATGCCGTAAATACAAAAACACAAGAAAAAGGAACCTTTGCGGGTTCCTTTTTTTGTAGCTTAAATAAACTGAGAGTTAAACATTTAAAAATGGCGTTTTTGTGCGAAATAGCGCGTTTTAAAATTTGAACGGCTTTTTTGTATTGACAAATTTGCGTTTAGAGTATATAATAAGCGTATAAATATATAAAACATTTTTGTTGCGGAGTATATGGTTAAAATTAAAAGAACTCGTGAAGTGTTTTGGGTACGAAAGACTGTTGTCGCTTTTATTGCGGCAATGTTTTTGTTTGCGTTTTTGTTGCCTTCTCTCGCGGGGTGCTCCCGTAAGCAAACGGAAGAAGAGAGCTACAAGATAAAAGAAGCGGAGCTCACTCTTTCCGACGAACTTGCTCTTAAAACGTATGACTACAACGACTTGTCGGAGACGGTGGTTACTATGCGCGCCGACACCATGTACGTTACCGAGCGCGGCATAAAACGTCCCGAAGTTAAAATATTGCCCGACAGTTATTCTCTTAGCGCTGACAAAACAAGCGGCGGCAAATACGAGAATAATTTCGTGTTCGATAAAGGCTATCCTACGCCCGGACATTCGATAGTTGCGAGTATGTTTGCCGATAAAGTGGAACTCGGAGTGTCGAAGGAGCAGTATTTAAAGTATTACCGCTATATGCTTCACAGTCAGGGTTACAACCTTACGCGCGAGGCGGAGCTTATGTCGGCAAAAGGGGAACTCACGCAGGAAAATCTTTATAAGCACCCTGCGATAGACGCGTGTTACGGCGAAGTTGAGGGAACCGACAACGCTGTTGAGAAAGTTGTGATTATCGACCCCACATACCGCTCGTATCACGTTACGGGGCTTTATTTGCCTGCGGGCGAAGCCGTTACCGTTAAAGTCGAAGGATTGCGCAAAGGCAAAAGAATTGCCATGCTCACCGGGATGCAGAATTCAATGGCGTGGCGTTCGGGCGTAGACGGAGGAGCGATTACGTCGCTCGGTTGTACCGTAAGAAAAGAAAAAGACGCCGACGACAATTATTTTTACAATAACGACATTATAGCGGCGGCTGCCGTAGAAAAACCTGCGGAAGCAATTCCCGCCATTCAAATTCACCCGCATTTGGCGGGCGACCGCTATCAAAACCGTTTGCCGTGGATTCGTTCGCGTTTTACGTTCGAAGCCGACGGCGAATATACCATAGGTTCGCCGTTCGGCGGATTGATTTTAATAGACCCTTCCACCTCGTATAACGACGTAAAATTCACAATTCGCGGAGCTGTGGAAACGCCTCATTATGTTTTGGGAGTAACCACGCCCGAATACTTCGACGAATATTTAAAAGACGCGCCGGGAGTGTATTCCATTCTCGATACCGAAAACGGTCAGCTAATAGGTCCGTCAAGCTATATGCGTAGCGTCACGGTTGAGGAAATCGACAAGCTTGCCATGCTTTGGCACAGTTTCTTCTCTATAAACGAAACTTTTACGGGCGGAACTCACGACCGCAAAAACTTTGTTAAGTTCGATTATTGCGTGCCTGCGGGCGCCGCCGTAGCACTCGGAAACTACGAATATGCTTGTCCGTCGAGTTGGTACGGCGCGGCTATGAACTATCAAGGGCTTTTAAAAGGCGGAACTTGGGGAATACTGCACGAAATAGGGCACAATCACGGTGCGGCTTTCGGTTCGATTTGGGGGTTCGGAGAACCTGCCGAAGGAGAGGTGCGCAACAACGCGCTCACTTGTTTGGCGTATCTTAAAATTCTCGATATAGGCACTTATCGCGACGCAAACGGCTATATTTCCGCCGAACACGGTTTTGTGGCTCATCCGTATTCGAATTTAAAAAGTTCGCTTGCAATTACGGGCAAAGCCGATTTTAAGAATTACGACTATTTTCAAATGCTCAGCATGTACGTCAATTTGATGCACAGTTTCGGAGTAGACAAATATTACGAACTTCTGAAAACGTATAAAAGCGTATTGTCGTATTCAACTAACAAGCGCGCGGACTTTATTTTCAGGTGCGCTCTTGTGTACGGGCTTGATTGCCGAAAATATTTCAACGAGCAATACAAGGCTAACGTAGACGACAGCGCGTTCACCGAAGAGCAACTCGAATATATATCGTCGCTTGAAACGTATCAGCCGATAGCAAATTTGTATGCGGGTGGAATAGACGGCTTGCATACGGGCGGCGACTGGCGTTTGAATTTCGGAAAGTCGGCAGAGTTCGACCTTAAAAACACAACGATATCAACGGGCGGGTTTGAAATCGTTTCGGTTTCTCAGCCCGAAACGGGAAAACTGAAACTTATCGAAGACGGCAAATACGAATACGAGTTTGCTTCCCGTCCTTACACGCGCGATAAATTTTCGTTTAACGTGCGGCTTGAAAACGGACAGTTGCACAGGTTAGACGTTACTCTTCGCATAAATGTGAACGTTGCCGAAATAACTCATTACAGCGGACTTGCAGCGCGCGATTTAGACGCCGCGCAAGCCGAGCTCGGTTCGCTTACTCCGAACGTGTATTCGCAGTTAGGCGGCGGGGTGGCAAGTTTTTATAATGCGGTTGCGGGCAAAAACGACGTTAAGATTTCGCGCTTCGGATACCGGGCGAGCGAGAGCGGAAAACACACTTTCTATTTTAAAGCGGACGATATGGCAGTTTTAAAAGCGGGTGCGAGTTTCGACTCTTTGGAAGAAAAATTGAGAATAAAGCGCGACGTTCAAAGTTTTACCGAAGAAAACAAATTTTCGGTGAATTTGAGTGCGGGTGAAATTTACTGTTTCGAAATTTTCAATTTGAACGCGGGCGGCAAAGGCTTTGCCGAAGTTAACGTGTTCGTAGGCGACGGCGAAACGGCTGCCGAGAGCAAAGCTCTAAATTTATCCGGAATATATTATCCCGCTACGGTAGGTCAGACCGTTCCCGAAAATTATGTTTTCGAACCCGAATATCTTGTGTCTAAAAAAAGCGAATTGTCGCTCGGCTCGGTTTCGTCGCCTAAGTCGGAATGGAGCATTTTGGAAGCTCCCGACCATCACAACAGCAACACCGAATCGGTTAAGTTTTACGATGAAGTAACGGGAGAATTTATAGACGAACGAATAGTTGAGAGAAAGAGTTACCTTATAGACGGTCAGTTGGGAACTATTTACCACACTGCTTACGCCGGCTCTAAGCCTAATCCCGTGCCTAAAATGCCGCATGTGTTTGTGCTTGACACAGGAGTTTCGCAAGGATTCAATTTCTTTCAAATAACCACGCGTAACAACGCTAATTCGTATATACGGGCTTTCGAACTTTTTATTTCGGAAGACAACGAGAATTGGAAGCTTGTTGCTTCGGGCGCGGACGGCGCCGACGGCAAAGAAAACACATGGCTCAAATACGACAAACAAGTTGCGAGACTCGAATTTCCCGAAGTTCACGGGCGGTATTGGAAGCTTGTGGTCAATTCCACGTCGGGCGGCGCGTTTACGGTTATATCCGAGCTCGACACGGGAGTAACCGCCGAAACGCAGAGAGTTATTCCGCTCACTAATTCCGATTTGTTCGCAACTTCGGGGTGGAAAGATTCCCGCAGAATCGAAAATATGCAAAGCGGTTTGCTTGTGGCTAAAAAGAAAAAGGAAAAGCTTGTTTTGCGCTTTAAGGGCGAAAGTTTATCGCTTTACGCAAACAAAGGCATAGGATACGGTTCCGCCGAAGTTTATATAGACGGAGAAAAAGCGGGAAAAATAGACCTAAACGCGGAAGAGTCCGCTAAAAAGCGGTTGGTATTCAGCCATAGCGGAATGGCAAACAAGGAGCACACTGTGGAAATTATTACGCTTACTAATCAAGAATTTAACTTATGTTTTGCGGGAATGTCGTATACCGCTCAGCTTTTGAACGCGCCGAACATATACAAAGAAAAGGCTCTCGCAATAACTATAACCGTGTTTGTGTTGTTGTTCGCGCTTCTTGCAACATTTATTGTGTTGTCGTTCTGTTTGCCGAAATTCCGCAAGGCGATATACGGAAACAAAGTGATGCGCAAATACGACGAGAAAGTGGAAAAGGCGAAAGAGGAGAAGGCGAGAGCAAAAGCGGAAAACGCCGATAAATCCGAAAAAAAGGTTGCGTCGAATGAGAAAACGGCGGAGGTTCAAAGCGCTTCCCGCAAAAGTTCCGACACCGTAGAACATCGTCAGAAAAGCGCCGAAAAAGCGCTCTCAGCAAAAGCTCCGACCAATGCCAAACATGCGCAAAGCTGCGAAAACGGCGTAGCCGCAGCGCCGCAACCGCGTCCTGCCGAAAGAAGCGCGCCAAAAGCTCCGAGCGGTTCGGCAGCGCGTCCCGAAGGCAACAGACCGCCCGCGCGCCCTGCTCCCGGCACACGCCCTGCGGCGCCGCCCACACGTTCGGCTCCCAAGAACGACGGACGAAACAAAAAGTAATTTAAAGTTTAAAAGCGACGGCATTTTGCCGTCGTTTTTTCGTTAGTCGGGATAGAACTCGGCAAATTACGCAAATACTATCGAAAAAAGAAAGAGGTAGTATTTTTGAACGCCGTTATTTTGGCGGGAGGATTCGGCAGCCGATTAAAGCCGCTTACCGATTCAACTCCCAAGCCCATGCTTCCCATTGCAAACGTACCCATGCTCGATTATGTGATTTCCCACCTTCATGCGTCGGGGATAAACGACACCGTGCTAACGCTCGGATATTATCCCGAACAGATAACGGAATGGATTTCGGGCTATTCCGGGCTCCGCGCCCGCCACGTTGTGGAAAACGTGCCTCTCGGAACCGCAGGAGGGGTTCGCGCGGCTATGGAAGAGCTCGACGACACTTTTATCGTGGTAAGCGGAGACGCGCTTGAAAACATAGATTACGCCGCCATGTTGAAAAGCCATAAGGCAAGCGGCAAGCTTATTACAATGGCTGTTACCAGAGTGCGCGACCCGCGCATGTTCGGACTTGTGGAATACGCTCCCGACGGCACCGTTACGGGGTTTACCGAAAAACCGTCGGACATGGGAGACGGCGGCATTGTTAATTGCGGTGTGTACATTATTAGCCGCGCCGCTCTTAAATATGTTCCTTACGGCGAAAAATACGATTTTGCAAGAGACTTGTTTCCGCGTCTTGTGGTGTTAGGGCAGATAAACGCGTATTTTCACGACGGTTTTTGGTCGGATATAGGTTCGCCGCAAGCTTACTATGAAGCGAATTTTCGCATGCTCAAAGGGGGCTTTTTTCCTCTTGTTCCGCACCGTTACCGCACGGTTTCGCGCAGAGTGGGAAGCGAGAAGAATTCTCTCGCGGCATATTCGGCGTTGCTTACGGGCAGATGCTCACGCAGCATAGTAGGCGAGGGCGCCGCCGTTGCGTCGGACGCGAACATAGAGGGGTGCGTTGTGCTTGCGGGCGTTACGGTTAGGGGATTTCATTACCGCGAAATTATAGGCGACGGCTACTCGTTGCCGCTTGCGACGGATTTTGCGCACAATCAGCACGATTCTGCGGATATTTCCAAAAATTTTTCATAAATAGCCGCTTTTTGTCTTGCTAATTGCAAACTTTTCCTATATAATAGAAATGGAACGATAATAAATAGTTTTTATTATAAGAACAGGAGGATAGTTTGCAAAAAGTTAATAGCAAAGAACCGGCTCTCAAAGTCATTTTTCTTGGGGGCGTGGGAGAGATTGGCAAAAATATGACCGCTCTCGAATTTGGCGAGGACATTATTGTTGTGGATTGCGGTAGCGCGTTCCCCAACGGAGACATGCCGGGCGTCGATTTGGTTATTCCCGACATATCGTATTTATCGGCTAACCGCGACAGGGTGCGCGGCATTGTGCTCACGCATGGGCACGAAGACCATATCGGCGGCTTGCCTTACATTTTAAAAGAACTTAACGTGCCCGTTTACGGCACTCGTTTAACGCTTGCGCTCATAGAATCGAAATTCCGCGAACACAGAATGGAAAACATAAACCTTATTTCGGTTAAACCGCAAAGCGTTATTACGCTCGGAAAGAATTTTAAGGTGGAGTTTGTGCGCGTGAGCCACTCTGTGGCGGGGTCGTGCGCGCTTGCAATCACAACGCCCGTAGGCGTGGTTTTTCATACGGGCGACTTTAAAGTTGACTATACGCCGATTGACGGCAATATGATAGATTTGCAACGCATTGCCGAGCTTGGGCAGCGCGGGGTTTTGTTGTTGCTTGCTGAGAGCACAAACGTGGAGCGCAAAGGTTCTTCTATGAGCGAAGCGACGGTAGGCAATTCGCTTAACAATATTTTTGCCGAAAATTCCGACCGTCGCATTTTTATAGCCACGTTCGCGTCTAATATTCACCGTCTGCAACAAATAATAGACCTTGCGACAAAGTATAAGCGCAAAGTCGCTTTTTCGGGGCGCAGCATGATAAACGTTGCCGAATGCGCCGCCAAAATAGGCGAACTTAAATATGATAAAGAAGCGGTTATAGACATAGAAAAAATCAACAAGGTGGAAGATAAAGACCTTGTTATTATTACAACGGGTAGTCAGGGCGAACCTATGAGCGCCTTAACGAGAATGGCGAGCGACGAATTTAACAAAGTTCGCTTAGGATATAACGACACCGTAGTTATATCGGCGTCGCCTATTCCCGGCAACGAAAGAATGGTTTACAACGTTATAAACAACTTGTACCGTCACGGCGTGCGCGTTATATACGAGCGCCTTGCCGAAGTCCACGTTTCGGGGCACGCTTGTCAAGACGAGCTGCAACTTATTCATTCGCTCATAAAGCCCAAGTTTTTTATACCCGTTCACGGAGAATACCGTCATCTTAAAAAACATGCCGAGCTTGCTATGCGTATGGGCATGCCTTCGTCGGACATTATTCTTACCGACATCGGAAATTGCGTGCAGGTGACAAAGCGCTCAATAAGGTTTGCCGACAACGTTCCCGCAGGCTATCTTTTGGTTGACGGGCTTGGCGTGGGCGACGTGGGAAGCGTGGTTCTACGCGACCGCAAGCATCTTTCGGAAGACGGATTGTTTGTGGTTGTTGTTGGCGTAAACACTGTTTCGGGCGAAGTTACCGCTGTGGAAATTACGTCGCGCGGTTTCGCATATCAAAAAGAGGACGACCTTTTCGAAGAAGCGAAAGAAATAGTTCGAAAAGTTGTTGCGCAAACCGACGTTAAAGAAGTTGCGGGCGATTACAACGGACTTAAAAATTCAATTCGCAAAGAACTTAAAAGCTTTCTTTTCCGCAAAACTCACCGCAATCCCATGATTTTATCGCTGATACTCGAAAATTAAAACGTTTTATGCCGTTTAAAACACCGGGAAAAACAAGCGAATATATACGCGAACTTTTGTCGCTTCGTGCTGCCGACGAGGTGGAGCGGAAAATTACCGATTATGCGGATAAAAACATTATAGCCGTTTTGCTTCCCGAAACAACGGCGTTTTTGCGTCAGGCGGTTATGCTGAAAAAGCCGTTGCGTATTCTCGAAATAGGCACCGCGATAGGTTACAGCGGCATTGTAATGCTACGAGCCGCATTGCCCGAAACCGAGCTTTACACGGTTGAAATGAGCGAAGAGCGCATTGCTACCGCAAAAGAGTTTTTCCGAGACGCCGGGCTTTTGAACAACGTTGTTTTTTATGTTGGAGATTCTACCGAAATAGTCCCCAACTTAAAAGGCAAGTTCGATTTTATTTTTCTCGACGGTCCGAAAGCGCAATACTGCGAATATTTGCCTTTTTTGAGCAGATTGCTAAATAAAGGCGGCGTATTGTTTTGCGACAACGTGTTATACGAAGGAATGGTTTCGGGAGAGCGGGAAATAAAAAATCACAAAGGCGGGCTTGTGAAAAAGCTCGATTTGTTTTTACATAAGCTTATGGAAGATGGCTCGTTGCTCACAAGCGTATTGCCTGTTGGCGACGGCGTGAGCCTCAGCGTTAAAACTGAGGAGTCGCTTTAAAGGTTTTACGGTGGATACTTATGATTGAACTTTTGGCGCCCGCAGGCAACCGCGAAAAGTTGGAAACCGCAATAAATTTCGGTGCCGACGCGGTGTATCTTGCGGGAAAAGCGTTCGGACTCAGAGCGTTTTGCGACAATTTTACCGACTCGGAATTAGTCGATGCGGTAAAATTTTGTCATGCGCGCGGAAAAAAGGCATACGTTACTTTAAATATTTACGCTTACGACGACGATTTTCCGGCAATAACGGAATACGCCCGTTTTTTAAACGAAATCGGAGTTGACGCGGTTATTGTTTCCGATGCGGGAATAATAGCCTGTTTGCGTGAAAAAGTCCCCGATTTGGCTATTCATCTTTCCACGCAGGCAAACGCTACAAACGGCGAAGCCGCTAAATTTTGGGCGAAGCAGGGCGTGGAGCGAATAGTGCTTGCGCGCGAAGTGAGTTTAAACAATATAAAACGCATTCGCAATGCGTTGCCGCCCAATGTCGAACTCGAAGCGTTCGTTCACGGCGCTATGTGTGTGGCATATTCGGGAAGGTGTCTTTTAAGCGGCGTAACTACGGGGCGCAGCGGCAATCGAGGCGAATGCGCTCAAAGTTGCCGTTGGGAATACGCGATTATGGAAAAAACGCGCGAGGGAGAATATTTCCCCGTGAGCGAAGACGGCAGAGGCACTTATATTTTAAACAGTAAAGATTTGAATATGCTTGCTCATATTAAAGAGCTAGTCGAGGCGGGCGTAACAAGTTTTAAAATAGAGGGGCGCGCGAAAACCGCGTACTATCTTGCAACCGTAACCAACGCTTACCGCCGCGCTATCGACCTATATTTAAAGTCTCCCGAAAATTTCGCGGTTCCCGAAAGTTTGCTTTGCGAGCCATATAAAACGAGTCACCGAAAGTTTAACACTGGGTTTTATTTCGGCGCTGCGGAGCAATATTGCGAATCGGCAAAACCTACTCAAACATACGAAATGTGCGCGTTAGTAAAATCTTCGGGCGGCGCGGAGGCGGTTATAGAGCAACGCAATCGTTTTAAAGAGGGCGACGAGCTTGAAATTTTGTCGCCGAGCGCCTCGTTCGGAAAAGTTTTTCGCGTGTCGGAAATGTTTTCCGAAAGCGGAGAAAGGGTTTCCGATGCAAAGCTTGTTCAACAGTCGCTTGTAATAAAAACGCCTTTCCCGCTTTTTGCGGGCGATATTTTACGCAAAAAATCATAGAATTTATATAGAAAATTCTCATAAGTTCAAGCCACGAGCGTTTTAACCTTTGCTTTTTTAAAAAGCGAAGGTTTTTTTGTTTGGACAGGCAAAATTCGACAAAAAAATACATATATTGTATGGTCGCCTTTAACCGTTGCGACGAGAGGTGCCTTACAATGATTTTCGAGAGTTTTCTCACTTTTTTAAGCAAAGTATTTTGTTTTACTTCGTATGTGAATAACAAGGGTTCGTTTCCTCAGCCCCTTTCTCCCGAAGAAGAGCGCGATTGCATAGAAAAAACCAAGCAGGGCGACGCTGCCGCGCGAGAAAAGTTGATACGCCATAATTTAAGACTTGTGGCGCATATAGTTAAAAAGTATTCGAATGCGGGAGAAGCCGACGACCTAATTTCGGTGGGCAGCATAGGGCTTATTAAAGGCATAGAAACTTTCGAATACGGCAAAGGAAGTCAGCTTGCGACCTATGCGGCTAAATGTATTGAAAACGAAATACTTATGTACATACGGGCGAACAAAAAACATCGCGGAAACATAAGTCTTGCCGAATCGGTGGGCGTGGATAAAGAGGGCAACGAAATAACTTTAATGGACATTTTACCTATGAAAGAAGAAAGCGTGTTCAAAAAAGTGGAAACCGGAATATTGCTCGAAAAGGTTTTGAAAGTTATAGATTCCACGCTTTCGGGACGCGAGCATAAAATTATATGTTTGAGATACGGCATACGTCAGCCGCGCCCGTACACGCAGCTCGAAATTGCCGCCATGCTCGGAATATCGCGCAGTTACGTTTCGCGCATAGAGAAGAAAGCGATTGATAAAATCGCCAAAGAGCTAAACGCGGGAGATTAGCGCGAAAAGTGAGCGTTTTTTAATCTGAAAGAAATCGACTTGCGTAAATATTCTTGCAAAACCGCAAATTAAATGATATAATATATTCGAGATGACCGAACGGTTGCGTGCCTGAGCGCACGAGGAAAGTCCGAACACCGCAGGAACAGAATGCCGGCTAACTACCGGTGAAGGCGACTTCAAGGAAAGTGCAACAGAAATAAACCGCCCCGCTTTGCGCGGGGTAAGGATGGAAAGGTAGGGTAAGAGCCTACCGCTCTCGCGGCGACGCGAGAGGCTCTGTAAACCCCATTCGGTGCAAGATATGGAAGCTACGGTTTGTTCCGACCGCTTCCGAAATCGCTTGACTCCGTCGGCAACGGCGGAGCTAGACAGATAACCGTTCTCGACAGAATTCGGCTTACAGGTCATACTCGCCGTTAACGCGAAAGGTTTAAGTATCTTTCGCGTTTATTTTATGTCGTATGTGGATATAATCCGCAATTATGGAAATAGTGCTCTGTGTGTTGATTGCAAGCTTGTTTGCGGTTTATTTGTTTTTGCTGCTTAATAAGTCTCCCGAACCCGAATTTGCGGTGAAAGGCATACTTTCGGGCGAAAAGCTCGGCTATATGATGTCGTCGCTCGCGTTCGGCGCAAAGCGCGTGTGCGGCGGTAAAGGAATAGGAACGCGCGAAATAGGGCGGCGTCTTATTTCGGCGCGCAAAAAAACGGGCGAAAGATTTAAGTCGGGTTACGAGCTCGAACTGTGTGAAAAGACGTATTACGACGGCTTTTATTATATAGACGAAACTCTTTCGAAACTTAAATCGGCGCGCAAAAAGTTTTCAAAACTTCCGCATGTGCGCGGTGTGCCCCGATTGTATTCTTTTTGCGAATTGTTTGTTAAAAGTGTGGGCGGAGTTGTTACGCGCGACGCCGTAAAGTCAGCCGTTCGCGCTTATTCTTCGGAAACGCCGTTTACTTTTGCGGAAATTACTGCGCTTGCCGATATGACCGAGTTTGCTCTTTGCGAATATCTTGCAATATATGCGAATAAGATTGCGCGCATGGGCGAGCTTATTTCGCGCGGAGAACAAGACGCCAAAACGGGTAAAACCGATTATTCTCTTATGCGTTACGACAGCTATGTTTTCGGCAGAATGAAAAATTCCGAATGTTGCGTTTCGAATTTTTCCGACGACGAAAACGCGCGCCGCAGAGCGGAAAACTTTGTGCTCGCGTCGGCAAGTTACAACGCGCGAATTTCCGCCGCTTTATCGTCGTTGCACGCGATTAACGCGTTCATGACCGACGAATTCGTGTGCTCTCTTTCGTCCGCTTTCGCGGTGCTCGACGGTGGCGACCCTACGTTTTCAATGTTGTCGTCGTCCACTAAATATATGTACTTATCGCTTATTTCGTCGGAAGCGAAAAAGCGTAAAATGTCGGAAAGCAGCCTCGCTTCCGAAATTTTATTTCGCGCGGGAAAAAACGGAAAGGACATTTCCGAATATATTTTGCCTCGCGTGCGTTCTCGCGCGGTGGGGCGGCTTTACGTTTTCGCAATAGTGTTAGCGTGGCTCGGCGCGGCTGCGGCTTGCGGATTTTTTATGCCGCGTTTCGGCTGGGCTTATGCTGTGATTTCGCTTCCTATTTTGCTATACGGAATAGGCTTTACAGTTCGATTGATTGCGGCGCATACCGTTAAAAGGCGCGGTTTGCCTTCTTACGCTTTGGAGTTCCTTAGCGCGGAAAAGCACTCGACCGCGTTATTGTTGCCGTGTCTTGCAAAGTCGGAGCGCGACATACAAGATTCTTTTTTACATTTGCAAACACTTGCGGCGGCAAACTCGGAAAATATTTTTTCGTATTGTCTGCTTTTCGACTATCCGAAAAGCGATAGCGAATCCGCCGATTCCGATTCGTCGCTTAACGAATATGTGAAAAATGAATATGAAAAACTCGGTGCGCTTTGCAAGAGAGTATGCGTAATCGTGAGGAAAAGAACAAGGGTAAAAGGCGAGGAATATTTTCAGGGATATGAAAAAAAGCGGGGAGCCGTTTTAGACTTTAACCGCTTTGTGTTAACGGGAGAAGAGCATTTCGCGCTGAGGCTGGGCGACGTTCCGAAAGTTAAATTTGCAATAACTCTCGATTCCGACACTCTCACATACGATTGCGCCGAGCTTGTGGGAACAAAAGCTCATCCGTATTGCGCCGAAGTTGCGATAGTGTCGTTAGGGTGTAAGGTCGCGCTGAAAAACAGCGCTTATGCAAAATTATATGCGGGCGAAACGGGACCGGGCAGATATAGAGCGGCGCGCCCCAATTTGATGTTCGACGTGTTCGGCGCGGGCAATTTTACAGGAAAAGGAATTTACGACGTGGCGGCATTTTCCGAACGTCTCGACGGATTTTTCCCTGATAATCGAATATTGAGCCACGATTTTATAGAGGGGAGCGTGGCGGGTTGCTACGACAGCACTGTGAACGCGAGCGAGGATTTTCCGCAATCGTTTGCCGACAGTTTTGCACGCGAACAAAGGTGGCTGAGAGGAGACTGGCAACTGTTGCCTTATGCCATGCCGCATATAAAAAACAAAGACGGCGCGCGAATGAAAAATCCTTTGCCTCTTGCGGTGTCGTTTGCCATAGTGCAAAATCTTGTGCTTTCGCTTGTGCCGATTGCGCAAATTTTGGTTTTTGTCCTGTCGTTTTTCTCTCCGCTGTCGGTCGGAGCGCTTATTTTGTTCGCACTGCCGCAGTTGTTGCGAGCTTTGTTTTCGCTTGTTGCTCTTTTCGGTTATCCTAAGCAAACCGCGCTTGAATTCGCCCGTTGCGCGATAGAGATTGCAACGCTCCCCACTGTGGCGATACACAAGCTGTGCGCTGTGGCGGTAACGCTCTACCGACTTGCCGTTAAAAGAAAACTTTTAGAATGGAGCGTGTTTGCGCACACTCGTGGGAAAATATCTTTTTTACCTAACGTAATAACCGCGATTACCGTAACTGCGGCTACGGCGCTATTTAATCTTTCGGCGTTTTATTATGCGTTAGCGGCGCTGTTTTTGGCGGGCGCGGCAATACCGCGCATTATAAGCAGGGAAAAGGCGGAGAATTCTCCGTCGGACGCGTTAAGCTTTTTCGTGACCGATACCGCTAAAAAAACGTTCGCATATTTCGAAGCGCAGGAAAATATGCACGAACTTCCGTGCGATTGCTATCAGGAAGATAATTTAAAAGGTTGGTGCGCGCGCACTTCGCCCACTAATATAGGAATGGCGCTCACGGCATACGCTTCGGCTTACGAACTCGGCATAATCGATAAAAACCGATTGCTTTCTTATACCGAGCGTATAGTTTCGGCTGTTGAGCGGTGCGAAAAATATAAGGGCAATCTTTATAATTGGTATGATTGCGCCACCTTAAAAGTGTTGCCTAAGCGGTTTGTTTCCACAGTGGACAGCGGCAATTTTTTGGCGTCGTTGAGCCTTGCTTCAACTTATGCCGACGGTGAATTGCTTTGCAGAATAAACAAACTTATAGACGAAACCGATTTGTCGGCGCTATACGACTTTAAACGGAAACTTTTTTATATAGGTTACGATGACGAGCTAAAATCTTGCACGGAAAACCATTACGACCTTTTGGGAAGCGAAAGCGCGCTGACTTATCTTGTGGCGTGCGGTTACGGAAAAACCGAAAAAGAAGCGTTTGGCAATTTAGACAGGCATGCGGTTAAGAGCGGAGGCGCTATTACCGTTTTCAGTTGGACCGGCGGAATGTTCGAATATTTGATGAGCAGACTGTTTATAGCTCCGAGCGCCGACACATTGCTCGGGCAAGCTATGAACGGCGCCGTGCGCGCACAGCTTGCGTATGCCAAATCGCTCGGGCGAGAGGTGTGGGGAGTTTCAGAATGTCGTTATAACGAATACGACGATGCAGGCGGCAATTTATACCGTGCGTTCGGAGTGCCGTCAATAGCGCACAGTGCGGTTCCCGAAAATCCGCCCGTAGCTCCTTACGGAGCTTTTCTTGCTATGCCGTATTGCGAGGAAAAAGAATTTTTGCGAAATGCGCATGCGCTCGCCGCTTTGGGGTGTGAAGGCGAATGGGGTTTTTACGAGTCGCTTTGCGGCAATATTCCCGTAAAAAGTTATATGACCCATCATCAAGGTATGATTATGGCGGCGTGCGCCAACGCGCAAAAAGCGGATTGCCTGTGCAAACGGTTGCAAACGATTCCCGCATGGCGCGCCGCAAAACTTTTGTGCGGCGAAGAAAAGGCGTCGTACGCTCGCAAAAAAAGAATTTACGAAATTTCCGACGAAGCGGAACCGATAGAGAATTCGGGAATATATTTGTGCAAAGCCGCAAGCATGACATGCGTCGCGAATAAAAAGGAAACTTGGGTGCAATATTGCGGAAAAAGACTTTTGCAGGGCATACGCGTTTTTGCCGACGACGGAGAAAATACGAATCTGCTCGGCGGGGAGTTTTACTCCGGAGAGAGCGCGGTGTGGAGCGTTCGCGGCAACGGGTTTATTGCCGAATCCCGACTCGAAGTTTTGCCGTCGCCTATGTCTGTGGCGGTTACGGTGCGTTACAGGAACGTTTCGGCAAAAGATAAGCAAGTCACTTTTTCGTCGTGCGCCGAGCCGATTTTGGCGAGAGTGGAAGACTACGAGTCTCACCCCGCGTATTCGAGAATGTTTATAGACACGGCTTCCGGCGGCGACGGAACTTACGTTTGGGCGCGCAGAAGAAAAGACAGCGTTACTGTTATGCACTGCGTGCAAACGGAAAATGCGGTAATATATTCGGCGGATAAATGCGCGTTTTATAACAGAGGCAGAGGACTTGCGTTCGGGCAAAATCTTAATCCCGTTCTTTCAAGTAAGTTTTCGGCTACTGTGGCTACCGGAAAAACTTGCGAATTTACATGTTGTTTTTTGGTTGCGGATACTGTGGAAAAAGCGGATTATGCAGTGCGTCTTGCGTTGTCGCCCGATTGCGTGGCTCGGCAGAGCGGAGCTTCGCGTAGGCTCGCCCGCGCCGTTTCTTCTCGGGCGCGCGCTATAGCGGCGTCGCTTGCGGCGGGCGAATACGAAGCCGTTTGCGCCGACGGCGTGAGTCAAGACAAACCAGCAATAGTGCGAGAAATTACTGCCGCGAGCGCATGCGGGCTTATGTCTTATTTGTCCGACCTACGCACGCTTTGCGAAGCTGGATTTTCTTTTAACGTCGTATTGTTTTGCCGAAAACGTCGCGGAGAATATCCGTCGTTTTATTTCGACGCTGAGAAAGAAGTGGAGCGCTCGGGATTGCGTAGCGTATGCGGCTGCGTTCGGGTGTTGAATTGCGACGGTGAGCTTTATTCTTTACTGAAACGTAATAAACCCGCTGTAAGTTGTAAGAAAGCCGTCGCGTTGTGCGACGCGGTGAAAAAATTGACGAATGACGAACGAGAGGAAAGTGATTGTTTGTCCGAATGTAAAGAGTTGTTTTGCGCGCCCGAAATTGCCGAACCGCTCGGCATAGGCGGCTTTACTTTAAACGGTTCTTATGCCGTAGAGCTTACACGACGCAATACTCCCGCGCCGTGGTGCAACATTATGTCGGACGGCGGCATTGGAACTGTGATAACCGAAAGCGGCGGCGGCTTCACATTCGGAGAAAATTCCCGTCAGCATAAGCTTACGGAATGGTGCAACGACCCCGTAACCGAAACCGTTTCGGAATTTGTGGCGGTGGAATACGACGGCGAACGTTATTCTTTAACCAAACAACCGTCGCAAAATTCGAGAGCCGAATATTACACCGTTCACGCACTCGGATACAGCGAGTTTATTTGTCGTAATCACGGTTTAAGTTCTAATACGAGAGTTTACGTTGCGCGCGACGAAAATAAGAAAATGTACGAAGTGAGGTTGTTGAACGAAACCGACTCCGTTAAAAAGCTTGCGGTTTTGTTTGCCGTGCGACCCGTTCTCGGCGATTTTCGCCGCAACACGTTGCCATCGCTTGAATGTTCGCCGTTCGACAGAGGCTTGTATTTGCATTGCGGTTTCAGCGGTTTGGAAGCTTACGTTTGTTGCGACGGGAAAACAGTTCCCGTAGGCGTCGATTGCGAAAACGGCAATTTAACAGTGTTCGACTCAATTTCCAAAGGCATGGATTATTGGGGAATAGTCGCGTCGGCGGTTGTGCCGAGCGGCGGAATGAAAACCGTAAGGTTTTCGATTTCGTCCGCAAAAACCGATTTTTCGGAAATCAATTCTTGTGAGGAATTTGCAAAAACCGTTTCTTACTACTCGCGGTTAAGCAAAATCACTTTCGACGGCGAGCACGGACGTTTAACCGAATGGTTGCCGTATCAGGTATACAACAGTCGTTTTGCGGCGAGAACCGGTTTTTATCAGGTGAGCGGAGCTTACGGATTCAGAGACCAACTGCAAGACGGGCTCGCCCTCGTGCATTGTGTTCCCGCTCTCGTGCGCGAGCACATATTGCGATGCGCAAGACATCAGTTCAAAGAGGGCGACGTTCAACATTGGTGGCATCCGCCTGCGATAGGTGTGCGCACACACATGTGCGACGATAGGCTTTGGCTTGTTTATGTTGTTTGCGAGTATATTGCCGTAACCGGCGACGCGGCGGTGCTCGACGAAAGCGTGCCGTTTTTAAGCGACGTTCCCATATCGCCGCAAGACGCTTCGGTTTATTCTTCCGCAAACGAGTCGGGCGTAAGAGCGTCTTTATTGGAGCACTGCCTAAGGGCTATTAAAATATCTTGCGATTTCGGAGAAAACGGACTTGTGAGAATGCGCGGCGGCGATTGGAACGACGCTATGGATAAAGTCGGCGAAAAAGGAATAGGCACAACCGTGTGGTGCACTATGTTTCTGTATCACGTTATAGAACGTTTTTTGCCTTACGTTAAAGACATAGAACTTTGCGACGAGTTACGCCGAATCGGCAAAGCGCTTTATGGCGCGGTGTGCGATTCGTATGAAGACGACAGATTTCTTCGAGCGTATGCCGACGACGGAACCGCGCTCGGTTCAAAAGAATCCAAAGCGTGCAAAATAGATATTTTAACTCAAAGTTGGAGCGTTATAGCGGGAATAGGAAGCGCGGAGCAAAAAAAGACGGCGCTCGATTCCGCTTACAATTTGCTTTGCAACGGCGAAAATAAGTTGATACGTCTTTTCGACCCTCCGTTTACTTCGTCGGACGGAGTGGGGTATATAGGAGACTATCCGTGCTTTGTTCGTGAAAACGGCGGGCAGTATACGCAAGCCGCAGTTTGGTATGTTTGGGCACTGTTCCAAAACGGGCAGACGGAAAGGGCTAACGAGCTTTTAAAATGGCTTAATCCTGCCAACAGATGCAAAACCGAATCTGATGCTGAGGATTATTGCGTTGAACCGTATGTTTCCGCCGCCGACGTTTACGGAGGAGAACTTGCGGGAAAGGGCGGTTGGACATGGTATACCGGCTCTGCGGCATGGCTTTATAAATGCTTGATTACGCAGTATGCCGGAATAACGGTGCGCGGCGACGTGGTAAGTTTTTGTCCGCGTTTGCCAAAAGAAACCAAAGAACTTAATGTAAACTTTCTTTTCGGTTCGGAAAATATAAAAGTTAAAATAATAAACTCTTCTAACGGCGGCGATTGGCGCGTGCGTATAGGAGAAGTTATTTACAACACTTCGTCGCTTCGTCTTACAAAAGGACTTTCGGGCAAAAATATCGCCGTAATACGGTTGCTAAAATAGCCGAAAAATAGTATAATCGAAATAGAGAAAGAAAAATAAGGAAAAGTGCCTTCGTTCGCTTGACAAATTTGCGGGGGGGGGTACAATATTATTAAATGGACCTATTCGATTTTATGCCCGCCGCCAAGTTGAATGCGCCGCTTTCCGACAGAATGCGTCCGCGCAGTCTCGACGAGTTTTTGGGGCAAAAACACATTCTCAATCAAAATTCGTTGCTTATGCGCGCTATACGCGCCGACCGTTTAGGTTCGTGTATTTTTTACGGACCGCCGGGCACGGGAAAAACGACGCTCGCTTCCATAGTGGCGGCGAACACCAAAGGAGAATTCGTTAAGCTGAACGCGGTGTCGAGCGGTGTTGCCGACGCTAAAAAGGTGATAGAGCAAGCGCGAGAAAACGGCAGAATGTACGGCAAAAAAACGTATTTGTTGTTAGACGAATGTCACCGTTGGAGCAAAGCTCAATCGGATTGCGTTCTTTCTGCAATAGAGGACGGAAGCATAGTGTTTATAGGTTCCACAACCGAAAATCCTTATGTTTCCATGACGCCCGCAATAGTTTCGCGTTGCAGAATATTCGAACTGTTGCCGCTTTCCGACGACGACGTGCGCGAAGGAATTACGCGAGCTATTACAAACTGCGAGCGCGGGCTCGGAGCATATAACATAGAAATTTCGCCCGAAGCGGTGAATCAGTTTGTGTGGGGCGCGAACGGCGATTTGCGCAACGCGTTGAACGCCCTCGAACTTGCGGCTTTATCGTCGCCGCCTGAGTCCGACGGAAAAATAGTGATTGATTTAACGGTTGCGGAGCAGTCGGTTCAGCGTAAGGCGATTTCGGTAGACCAAAGCCTTTATTACGATATGCTTTCGGCTTTTTGCAAGTCGATGCGCGGTTCCGACCCCGACGCCGCATTATATTGGGCGTTTAGGTTGATAGAAGCGGGCTACGACCCTTTGCTTGTGTTCAGGCGCGTGCTCGTTCATGCAAACGAGGATGTCGGTCTTGCCGACAGCAACGCTTTAACGGTTGCTGTGAACGCGTATCTTGCTTACGAGCGTTTGGGGTTGGCAGAAGGCAGGCAAGCTCTTGCGCACGCTATTATATACGTTTGCACCGCGCCAAAATCGAACTCGGTGGAAAAATCTATGTTTGCCGCTATCGACGCGGTTCGCCGTAGCGGCGACGCGCGCGTGCCGCATTATTTGCGCGACAGGTCGTATCCGCACGGAGTGGACGACGGAAAAGAGTATTTGTATCCGCACGATTTCGGCGGCTACGTTAAACAGCAGTATTTGCCAGATTCTCTCAAAGACGAAGTTTTTTATCGTCCGGGCGACAACGGCAGAGAAAAGGATATAAAAAAGTTCATGCAAGAAATTGCAAATAAAAAATCGACTGAAGGAGAACATAAAAATGCTGAAAATTGAAAATCTTAGCAAGTCTTACGCAAAAAGCGAAGTGAAAGCGGTAGACGGATTAAGCCTCGAATTGAAACCGGGTGAAATATTCGGCTTTTTAGGTCCTAACGGAGCGGGCAAAACTACCACAATAAAAATACTTACGGGCATTTTGCAATACGAAGAGGGGAGCGTGTCGGTTTGCGGTTACGATTTAAAAACTCAGAGCAACGATGCAAAAAGGAACATAGGATACGTTTCCGACAGTCATGTGATTTACGATAAGCTTACGGGAAGGGAATACGTTGACTTTATGGCTGACGTTTACGGCGTGGATATTGCTACGAGAAAGGAAAGAGCGGACAGGCTTTTGGAAAAGTTCGAACTTACCGACGCTTTCGATTCTCAAATCAAAACTTATTCTCACGGCATGAAGCAGAAAATAAGCATTATAGGGGCGCTGATACATAATCCGAATTTATGGGTGCTCGACGAGCCGATGACGGGACTTGACCCGCAATCCGCTTTTCAACTTAAAGAATTGATGCGCGCTCATTGCGCTGAGGGAAAAACGGTGTTTTTCTCAACTCACGTTCTCGAAGTGGCGGAAAAAATTTGCGACAGAATAGGGATAATAGTTAAAGGCAAGCTCATTATTGCGGGAAACCTCGAAGAAATAAAAGCGGCGCAAGGCGATAGCTCGCTTGAAGACATATTCCTTTCGGTTGCGGGAGGGCGTCATGAATAACTACGTCTCCGTTTTAAAGCTGCTTATTAAAAATATGTTTCGCAGAGACAGAGCTAAGGCAAAGTCGTTCGGTAAAATGCTGCTTGTGGTGTTCGGGCTTTTAATAACTTATGCCGCAGTTTCGTTTTTGTTTATAACGCTTATTTATTTTATGGGCAGTTCGTTTGCGGCTTTTTCGTTACAAAGCGAATTTGTTTCCATGATTCTCGCAACGGGGCTTATGGTTGTTTTAATATTCGGAATAGTCACCGTTTTAACATGTTTGTATTTTTCGAGAGACACCGAGTTTTTCTTTGCGTTGCCCATTAAGCCTGCCACCGTATTTGCGGCAAAACTTACGATAGTATATTTAACGGAGCTTGCGGTTACGGCGCTTATAATGATTCCTTGCCTTATAGCGGCGGGAATAGTTATGAGTCTTCCCGCGATTTTCTATGTTTTATTGCCTGTTGCCGTTTTGTTCACTCCCGTAATTCCGCTTGTTTTGGCGGCTATAATTTCAATACCCGTAATGTATGTTGTGTCGTTTTTAAAAAATCGAGGCGCGCTCGGCTCTATTGTGGTAATAGTGTTATTCGGCGCTTTTTTCGGGTTGTATTATGCGGGTGTTTCGCAAATGCAGAACATCAACCCGCAAGAAATCGATTTAAGCGGAATGCAAGATATGTTTCGGAAGATTGCGAGCACAATGTATCCGCTTTACGCTTTGGCTCGCGCTATGACGGCTACGCCTGTTTTCGGTTTGGGCGCGGCGGCGTCGGTAGCCGTTAATCTTGCGATTTATTTCGGAATAGTTGTAGCTCTCGGCGCATTAGTGTTGTTTATAAGCAGCACGGTATACCGCAGAGGCGCTTCGGGACAGCTCGAAGGAGCGAAAAGAAATAAAACGGCAAACGTTTCTTATCGCGGTTCGGGCACTGTGAAAGCTCTAATGAAAAAAGAGTGGCGCGAAATTTTGCGTACTCCTGCGTTTGCGCTTAATTGCTTGCTCGGCATAGTGATGTGTCCTATAATCGTAGTGTTTTTCGGGCTTACAACAAAGACTTCTATGGCGGCGGGTGAGATGGCGAGCCAGTCTGAGGCTCAAATTCAAATAATGCGAACCGTAATGAAATTCATGATGTTGTGGTTTGTAATGTTTATGAGCGTGGGAACCAACGCAGGACCCGCCACCGCGCTTTCCCGCGAGGGTGAAAAGTTTTATTACACAAAAATTATACCCGTAGACTATAAAACGCAGCTTAAAGCCAAATCGTATGTGTATATAATTATAAGTTCGATTTCTTCGGTTTCTGGCTCTGTGGCTATGGCTATACTCGATTTTAATATTTCTTTCTTTGTTTGTTCTTTGATATTTTTGCTTATATATAATTTTGCGGCGGTGCACTTCGGCATGCTGCTTGACGTGAATAATCCGAAATTGAAATGGACTACTCCGAACGAGGCCGTTAAACATAACAAAAACGTGATGATTACCGTGTTCGGGTGCATGTTCGTTTCCATGCTCTTGGCAGTTGCGAGCGGCGCATTAAACGTCGTTGTAATGCGTTCTGGTTCGGTGTCGGGCACTGTTGCGAATCTTGTAAGTTTGGGCGCTCTGATTGCGGTAACGGTTGCGGCGGCGGCAATAATGTATGTTATGTTTTATAAAAACTGCGAAAGAAAAATAGACGAGATTGAAGTTTGATTCAAAATAAAATAAAACGCGCTTCTCTATGCCGAGAGGCGCGTTTTTAAAAATAAGCGTTGTTACAAATTTATTGTGTTTTCGTCGTCGCGTATTAGGGCGATATTAAAAACGAAATACTTTCTTGTGAAAAAGTTAAATATAAACACAACAACCGCTATGGTTATTTTTATCCACCAAACGTTACTTCCCGAAAGACCGAAAACGTTTGAGCAAATAAGACTTCCTACCGTTGTGATTGTCAGCCCTATTAAAGCGAACACTGCGAATTTTGTAAAACCTTTCGCATTTTTTCCCACGTTGCCGTATTCATACACAAAAAACGCGCTCATTATATAGTTGAACAAAATAGAAACTATAAAACTCAACACTATCGACGTTATATAAATAGACATAGGGGGAGAATACGGCGCGCCGCTTTTGGTGGCGCCTGTGAAAACGCCCAAAAATCCGCTGTAATATTCGTGTCCCGCCATATAAAGTATTAAAGCGGTTATAATAAAGTCTATCACTGTGGAAACTATTCCGACGGCGATTGACTTTAAATATTCGCGGCGTATCCGCTTGCTTTTTAGTGCGCGGAAAAATTCTTTCATTGATTTTCGGGCAAGAACCTTTCGAAAATTATATTGTCGCAGTAAGGCTTAACTTTTTCGTAGTCGGCGTTGCTGCGCACCGTCCATGCGAGGGTCGGAAGCTTTTTCTTTGTAACGTATTTGTTGGGAAGGTCTGAAAACAAATACGATATAAAGTGCGGTTCGGATATACGGTTCACTTTAAGATGGGGCAGAGCGTTGCGCTTTAATAAAGAAAGTCCGCTTCCCGCTCCGAGCGACGAAAGTTGCCCGCGAACGAAATCGGGCTCGTGTTTGCGGAAATATTCGAGCGAATACGGGTCGAACGATTGAACCGCAAATTCTCCGCCGTAAGTTTTCAACATGGCGATTACTTTGCTTTCGAGGTCGCCGATTTTCGCGGAAACTTTTGTTTCGATTAAAAGGGGAACTTTTCCGTTCACGAGTTCGAGCACCTGTTCGAGAGTGGGAACGGTTTGGTCGGTGCCAAGCAAATTGAGTTGCGGCAAGTCCGTTGATTTAAGGTTGGAAACATAGCCGTCTTTGTCGGTCATGCGGCCGAGCGTGTCGTCGTGAAAAACTATAACGGTGCCGTCGTCTATAATTCTGACGTCTATTTCTATCGGGAAGTTTTTTTCTATGGCTTTCTCGTACGAAAGCAGAGAATTTTCGGGAACCTCCTCGCTGTGCAGTCCTCTGTGAGCAATCGGCGTTGTGAAGAGGCGGGAATTCTTTAAATCCATATTAACTCCGTTTAAACCTATTTAGTGGCATAGCCTTATTATAGTATATCATCTTTTTTTGTTTGACGCAATCAAATGCAAATATAAAGGCTGTTTTTATTTGCTATTTTTCGCGCTTTCGCTTATAATACAATGGTAAAAAGTCCGAAACGAGGAACAAAATGGAAAGGCAAAAGCACATTCGCAATTTTTGCATAATAGCGCATATAGACCACGGCAAGTCTACTCTTGCCGACAGGCTCATAGAAAGAACGGGAACGGTGTCGTCGCGCGAGCTTACCGAACAAATTCTCGACAGCATGGATATAGAGAGGGAACGCGGTATCACCATAAAGCTTACCCCCGTGAGAATGAAATATTCGTATGGCGGCGAGGAATACGAGTTGAACCTCATAGACACTCCCGGTCATGTCGATTTTACCTATGAAGTATCGCGCTCGCTTGCGGCTTGCGAGGGGGCGGTGCTCATTGTGGACGCAACGCAAGGCGTTGAGGCGCAAACTCTCGCCAATGTTTATCTTGCGGTAGATAATAATCTTGAAATTATTCCCGTAATAAACAAAATAGATTTGCCGAGCGCCCGCCCCGAAGAGGCGAAAAAAGAAATAGAAGACGTTATAGGGCTTCCCGCCGACGAAGCCCCTTTAGTAAGCGCGAAAGAAGGGCTTAATATCGAAGCCGTTCTCGATAAGATTATAACCGACGTGCCGCCTCCTTCGGGAAACGAGTCGGCTCCTTTGAAAGCGTTGATTTTCGATTCGTATTACGATAATTACAAAGGCGCGGTTTGCCTTGTGCGAGTAATAGACGGACAAGTTAAATCGGGAACAAAAATCCGCATGATGCACAGCGGAAAAGAGTTCGACGTTACCGAAGTGGGAATTTTCAATCCGAAGCCGCTCGAATGGGAAGCGCTTTCTGCGGGCGATGTGGGTTACGTTTGCGCCAGCATAAAAAACGTTGCCGACACGGCGCCCGGCGACACGATTACCGACGCAAACAATCCTACAGCCGAACCGTGTCCGGGCTATAAAAAGGTTCAGCCCGTAGTGTATTGCGGAATATATTCTTCCGACGGCAGTAAATACAACGATTTGAAAGACGCGCTCGAAAAGCTTAAGCTTAACGACGCCGCGTTGTTTTTCGAACCCGAAGTGTCGGTTGCGCTTGGTTTTGGGTTCCGTTGCGGCTTTTTGGGGCTGTTGCACATGGAAATAATTCAAGAGAGGTTGGAGCGCGAGTTTAACCTCGATTTGATTACTACGGCTCCGGGCGTTAATTACCGAGTTTATAAAACAGACGGCGAAATGGTTACCGTTACAAATCCCGGTAATTTGCCCAATCCGTCTGAAATCGATAGGATAGAAGAACCGTATGTTAAGGCGCTCGTGTTTACTCCGCCCGAATATATAGGCTCCATTATGGAACTTTGCCAAGATAAACGCGGAACGTATATCAACATGGTGTATCTTGATAAAAGCAGGGTACAACTCGAATACGAAATTCCGCTCAACGAAATTGTGTACGACTTTTTCGACAGCTTAAAGTCGCGCACACGCGGTTATGCCAGCCTCGATTACGAGGTGAAAGGCTATAAGCCCGAAGAGCTTGTAAAGCTCGACGTGCTTCTTAACAACGAAATTTGCGACGCTCTCAGCATAATAGTGCACCGTGATAAAGCTTACGCTCGCGGACGTTCCATTGCCGAAAAACTGAAAGAAGTAATACCGCGTCAGCTTTTCGAAATTCCCATTCAAGCGTCTATCGGGAACAAAGTTATAGCGAGAGAAACCGTTAAAGCGATGCGCAAAGACGTTCTTGCCAAATGTTACGGCGGCGATATATCGAGAAAGAAAAAATTGCTTGAAAAGCAAAAAGAGGGAAAAAAGCGTATGCGTCAAGTCGGTTCGGTAGAGGTTCCGAGCGAGGCTTTTATGTCGGTTCTGAAACTCGACGACAAATAATGTTTTATTCCGCATAAGTCGCCATATGAAAACAGACACAGCCCAACAGGGGATTTATGTTCACATACCGTTTTGCCGTAGTAGGTGCGCCTATTGCGGCTTTGTGTCGAGCGTTTGCGAGCACAGCGATAAAGACTATGTTGAAGCGCTTGTGCACGAAATCCGCGAGCGTGTAAGCGGAACAGTCGATTCGGTATATTTCGGCGGCGGAACGCCTTCCGTTTTAACGGGCGGTCTGCTTAAAAAAATTGTGAAAGCGTTGCGCGAATGTGCGGAATTTTCCGCAGATTGCGAAATTACTACTGAGGCTAATCCCGACAGTTTTACCGACGGATTTGCGGCTGAGGCGGGCGAGTGCGGAGTAAACAGAATAAGTTTCGGCATGCAGTCGCTTAATAACGACATTCTTGCGGCAGCGGGAAGGAGACACACCGCCGAACAAGCTTTGGCGGCGGTTGAGCGTGCCAAATTGTTCGGTTTCGAAAATTTGAGTTGTGATTTAATGCTCGGTTTGCCGTGCTCTTCCGAAAAAGACGTTATTGCGTCTGTTAAAACTTTGTGCGAACAAGATATAAAGCATTTATCGGTATATGCTTTGTCGGTGGAGAAAGGCACGCCTTTATACGAGCGCGGATATAAGGTTGACGACGACGCTGCGGCCGACGTATACGAAAAAGTTTGTTTGCAACTTAAAGGTTACGGCTTCGAGCGTTACGAAGTGAGCAATTTCAGTAAGCGCGGCTACGAATGTAAGCACAACAAAAAATATTGGACACTCGCCCCGTATGTGGGGTTGGGAGTTGCGGCACATTCTTACGACGGAACTCGGCGTTCTTTTAACACATCGGATATAGCGGGATATATAGCGGGCTTGCGCGACGAACGGAGAGAGACTGTTACCGCGTCGGATGCGCTCGAAGAATACGTTATGCTCGGACTCAGAACTGCGGAAGGAATAGATTCGAACAGGGCAAGCGAGCTGTGCGGCTGTGAGTGGGAGCAGCTTAAAAGCCGCGAATTAAACGAACTGATAAAACTCGGAATGCTCGAACGTACTCTAAAAGGTTTCAAACTTTCTGAAAAAGCGTATTACGTTATGAACGACATAATAGTGCGGCTTGTGTGATTTCGGTATTTTTAAAAATTAGAATTATACTGCAAATATTTTGTTGAAAACGGCTGCAAAGATTTGACATAGGGCGCGCTATATGCTATATTATATTAGCACTCTAAGGTGTCGATTGCTAATACTCGCGCGGTAACAGTGCTAATTAAAAACATTAAGGAGCGATACGAATTTGGGCTTGTCTGGCAGAAAAGAAAAAATTCTGCAAGCGGTTGTCGACGGGTATATCAACTCGTGCGAACCTATATCAAGCGCCGAAATCAAAGAACGGCACTTGCCTGCGTTAAGCACCGCCACAATTCGCAACGAACTTGCCGCGCTCGAAGAAATGGGATACCTCGTTCAGCCTCACACTTCGGCGGGGCGTATTCCAACCGCTGAGGCATACAGGCTTTATGTTGAACGTTTGATGCCGAAGCGCAAGCTCACCCGAAGCGAGCTTAAAACGGTTAAACGTTATTTCAACCGTAAAATCACAGAGCTTGACGATATTTTAAAGAGCACTGCGAAAGTAATTTCCGAAATAACCAATCTTACGAGCGTGGCTTACGCGCAAGATATAAACGACGCGGTTATCCAAAACATTAAAATCGTTAAGCTTACCGATACCACCGCTTTGGTGATTATAGTTACGAGTTTGGGTATTCTCAAAGACGCCACGTTGTCGCTCGGCGCAAACGTAGACGACGAATATTGCAGAACTACCGGCGAATTTATGACGAGCGTGCTTGCCAACCACAGTGTGAGCGAAGTTATAAAGCCAAACCATTTGATAAAGCAGGTTAAAAAAGAATACACGCAAGTATTTAAAACGGTTCTGAAAATTCTTAAAAGTTACAGTCATGAAGAAATGATTAGCGACATTGTTTTGGAAGGGAGCGCAAAAATACTCGAACAGCCCGAATACGCTAACTTACAAAAAGCGAAAGCAATGCTTGAATTGCTTGACGCAAAAGAAGAGCTTGTGCCTGTGCTCAAAAACAACGACGACATGAATCTTTCCATAAAGATAGGGAAAGACAACGAAATCCGCGAGGGAATGCCCGAATGCGCGATAGTAACTGCAAACTATTCGGTAAACGGCGTAAACATAGGGCAGGCGGGCGTTATAGGACCGATTAGAATGGATTATCCAAAAGTTATTTCCGTTCTCGATTATATCGGAAAAACAATAAATATGTTACCCGAACATGCGGGAGAATCGTATGCGGGCGACGAAAGTCGTTCGGACGTAGACGAACTCCAAGACGATGAAGAGTAACGAAAAATAAAGGAGAGGTCAGGAGAAAGGTAAGACATGGCAGAGGAAATGAAAGAAGTCCCCGTACAGGAACGCTCCGACGACGCGAAAGCGCAACAGCAAAACGCACAGGCACAGCTTTCTGCGCTTATGCAACAGCTCGCTGTGGCGCAAACAATCGCAACTAAGGAGAGGAACCGTAGCGAAGAGCTCGCAAATCTCGTAAACCGTATGCAAGCCGACTTCGACAACTATCGCAAACGAAATGCCGAGTTAAACAAAAAACAAAAAGAGGACGGCATGGTGGCGGTAATCGAAAAGGTGATACCGGTGCTCGACGTGCTCAAACAGGCAATTTCGATGATAACCGACGAAAAAGTTGCGGAAGGCGTAAAAATGATTTACCGCCAAATCACCGAAATGCTCTCGAATTTCGGTGTGTCCGAAATTCCCGCGCTCGGCGAACAGTTCGACCCCAACCTTCACAACGCCATTATGCAAGTTAAGGTTAAAGACCCCGACAAAGTGAATATGGTTGTGGAGGTATTCCAAAAAGGATACAGAATGGGCGAGCGCATTATTAGGCACAGCGTTGTAAAAGTGGCAAAATAGGAACAACCTAAATAAAAAAAACAAGAATTTTTTGGAGGATATAAAAAACATGGGTAAGATTATAGGAATCGACTTGGGAACAACCAACTCGTGCGTTGCGGTGTTGGAAGGCGGCGAGCCTGTGGTAATTCCCAACGCCGAAGGCGCAAGAACCACTCCTTCGGTTATAGGCTTTGCCAAAGACGGCGAGCGTCTTGTGGGGCAAGTGGCTAAGCGTCAGGCGGTGGCAAACCCCGACCGCACGGTTATTTCCATTAAAAGAGATATGGGCACCGACCGCAAAGTGCGCATAGACCGTAAGGATTATTCGCCGCAAGAACTTTCGGCAATGATTCTTACAAAGCTTAAACAAGACGCCGAAGCTTATCTCGGAGAAAAAGTTACGCAGGCGGTTATAACAGTTCCCGCATATTTCACCGACTCGCAGCGTCAGGCTACGAAAGACGCCGGTCGTATCGCGGGACTTGACGTTCTCCGTATTATCAACGAGCCTACGGCGGCGGCTCTTGCTTACGGTCTTGACAAAGGGCAAGACAACAACCACAAAATATTTATTTTCGACTTGGGCGGCGGCACGTTCGATATTTCCATTTTGGAAATCGGCGACGGCGTGTTCGAAGTTATAGCCACTGCGGGCGACAACCGTTTGGGTGGCGACGATTTCGACCAGAAGATTATGGACTATTTAGTTGAACAGTTCAAAAACGAAAACGGTATCGACCTCAGCAAAGACCGTATGGCTATGCAGCGTCTTAAAGAGGCTGCCGAGAAAGCGAAAATCGAGCTTTCCACTTTGCAGAAAACAACTATAAGTCTTCCGTTCATCACGTCGGGCGCGGCGGGCCCTCTCCACATGGAATACGAGCTTACCCGCAGCAAGTTCGAAGCGCTTACGCAAGTTCTTGTTGAAAAAACCATGAAGCTTACAAAGCAGGCTATGGCGGATGCGGGATTTACCGAAGCGGATATAGACAAAGTTATTTTGGTAGGCGGTTCAACCCGTATTCCCGCCGTTGTGGAAGCGGTGCGCAAGCTCAGCGGAAAAGAACCGTTCAAGGGCATAAACCCCGACGAATGCGTGGCTATCGGCGCGTCTATTCAAGGCGGCGTGCTTGCGGGCGAAGTTAAAGACGTGCTTTTGCTCGACGTAACTCCGCTTTCGCTCGGAATAGAAACGGTGGGCGGAATCTTTACAAAACTTATCCCGCGCAACACGACTATTCCCACAAAGAAATCGCAGGTGTTCTCCACAGCCACCGACGGTCAGCCTTCGGTTGACATTCACGTTCTTCAAGGCGAGCGCGAAATCGCGGCGCACAACAAAACTTTGGCGCGTTTCGAGTTGGGCGGAATTCCTCCCGCACCGCGCGGCGTTCCTCAAATAGAAGTTACGTTCGATATAGACGCCAACGGCATCGTGCACGTTTTTGCGCGCGATAAAGGAACAGGCAAGGAACAACGCGTTACAATCACGGCTTCCACCAACCTTACCGAATCGCAAATTCAACAGGCTATAAAAGACGCCGAACAGTTTGCGGAAGAAGACAACAAGCGCAAATCGGTTGTAGAATCGAAGAACCATGCCGATATGCTTATATTCAATATAGAGAAATTCCTTAAAGACAACGGCTCGGCTATATCGCCCTCCGATAAGGAAGACCTCGAAAGAGAAATGGCAAACGTGCGCGAGGTGATTAAAACCGACGAACTTGAAGCGATAAACGACGCTGTGGAAAGCTTGCAAAAGGTGAGCAACAGCGTGTTCACAAAGCTTTATGAGAGCGGCGCGGCTACGGACGGCGCGGGCGCTTCGAGCGACGATACCGTTGTGGAAGACGCCGAAATAATAGACGACAACAACTGATTTTGGAGTACGGGCGCATTGCGGCGCTCGGAAAGGTAGCTTAGAGTAATGGCAAAATCTTATTATGACGTGTTGGGAGTGTCTAAAACCGCTTCCGACGAAGAAATTAAATCGGCATACAGAAAGCTTGCCAAGAAATATCACCCGGACCTTAATCCGGGTGATAAGGCTGTTGCCGACCTTTTTAAAGAGGTGAACGAAGCTTACGAGGTTCTCGGCGACCCGCAAAAGCGGGCTGCGTACGATAAGCCCTCGTCGGGAGGCGGCGGAGCCGATTTCGGCGGCGGCGCAGGCGGCGCGGGTTCGTTCTTCGACGACTTTGTGAACATGTTCAACGGTCAGGCAAGAGAGGGCGGCGGCTCCAACGGCGGCGATATTTCCATGAACGTTACTCTCACGTTCGAAGAAGCCGCGTTCGGAGTTGCGAAAGATATTTCGGTAAACCGTTTCGAGCCGTGTTCTTCGTGTCGCGGCACGGGAGCCAAAGGCGGCACTCAATACGTTAAGTGTAATAACTGCGGCGGCACGGGAAAAGTGCGTTTTGCTCAGGAAACCCCGTTCGGCAGAGTTGTGAGCATGAAAGCGTGTAATGTCTGCGGCGGCACGGGCAGAATAATTAAAGAAGCGTGCCCTTCGTGCGGCGGCAGAGGATTGCTTAGAAAGAACACTTCCCTCAGAATAACTTTCCCCGCAGGAATAGAGCCAAACCAAATTATGACGGTGCCGGGCGAAGGAGAGAGAAGCCGCAACGGAGCCAAAGCGGGCAATCTTGTTTTAATGGTTAACGTTATGCCGCATAAGTTCTTTAAACGCAAAGGGCTTGATTTGGCGGTTGAGGTTGCCACAACGTTTACGCAGGCTTTACTCGGCGATAAAATTTACGTTCCCACTCTTAAAGGCGCGAAAGTGGCGTTTCCGCTTCCCGAAGGAACCCAAAGCGGAACAACTTTTAAGTTGAAAGGGCACGGAATAGAAAACGCTAAAAAGGGCGTTACGGGCGACTTACTTGTAACGATAGACATCGAGCTTCCAAAAAATTTAACCAAAGAGCAGAAAAACAAAATCAAAGAGTTGCACGAGTCTTTCAAACCCGACCAATACGATAAAGCGAGAGAGTTTTTCAAAAAATAGTCTAACCGTAAAAAGTCCCTGTTGCAGATGGGGACTTTTTATTAGCGGTAGAAATTATATGTTAGACATAATACATAAATTAAGGAATAAAAGATGAAATATTATCAAGCTACCGTAACTACTACGAGCGAATTTGCCGACACGCTGTCGGTGCTTTTAATTGAATTAGGAAGCGAAGGGGTTACGGTTAACGATTACGAGGACGTTAAAAAGGTATTGAGCGAGCACAAATGGGACTATGCCGACGGCTCGTTGTTTGTTGGCGGCGAAGACGTTTTTGTTAGCGGCTACTATCCCGAAAACACCGACTTTTCGGATTTGCACGAAAAACTTAACGCATTGCGTTCAATGAAAGTAATAAACGCCGGAACGCTCGAACTCGAATTGAAAAAAATCGATTCCGCAGATTATGAAAACGAGTGGAAAAAGTATTACAAACCCATCGAACTCGAAAGAATTGCGATAGTTCCGCAGTGGTTGAAATACGACGGCGATAAAATTCAAGTGAGAATAAATCCGGGAATGGCGTTCGGCACGGGCAGTCATGAAACCACAAAGCTATGCTTGGAGTTTTTGGAAAAAACGGACGTTTGCGGCAAACGTTGTGCCGACGTTGGTTGCGGAAGCGGAATTTTGGGAGCTGCGGCTCTTAAACTCGGCGCCGAATATTGCTTTATGGCGGATATAGATTCGCAGGCGGTTGAAGCCGCGAAAAACAACTGCGAACTGAACAAAGTTCTTTCGCGCACTTGTATTGCGGAAGGCAGTTTATCCGAAACCGCAGACGAAAAATATTCGGTTATTTTGGCAAACATAACTGCCGACGTTTTAATATCGCTTAGAAACGCGTTTTTCGCAAATTTATTAAACGGGGGTTCGCTTATTATGAGCGGAATAATTCATTCGCGCGCTTGCGATGTTAAAAGCGCTTTTTCGGAATTATTCGAGCTTGCGGAAGAAAAAAGCGACGGAGAATGGCGGGGAATGTTGTGGCGAAAAGTTTGCGACAGGTGTAACAAATGAAACGATTTTTTGTTGAAAATACGAACGCTCCTTTAAAGTTGACAGGCGAAAATCATAAGCATCTTTCCGTTGTGCTAAGAGCGAAAACGGGCGACGAGGTAATTTTATGCACCGGCGACGGTTACGACTGTTTTTGTAAGATTGAAGAAATTCGCAAAAACGAAACTTTACTCGAATTTATTTGCCGCGAAAAAAATATAAGCGAGCCGGATATAGACGTAACGCTTTTTATGTCGGTAATGAAAGGAGACAAAAACGAGTTTGTTGTGCAAAAGGCGACAGAACTCGGCGTAAAAGAAATTTATCCCGTTATAACGCGCTATGTGCAAGGGCACGAACGAAATATCAAAATCGAAAGGCTGAATAAAATTGCGCTCGAAGCCGTGAGACAGTGCGGCAGAAGCGTGCTGACTAAGGTTTATTCCGCAGTGGATTTTTCGGTTGCCGCGCAAATTTTGGATAAATTCGATTTGGTTGTGTTTCCTTACGAAAAAGCGGAAACCCCTTCGCTAAAAAGTTATTTGCGCGGAAAGTTCGACAAAGTGAAAAGCGTTGCGGTGTTTGTGGGCTCCGAAGGGGGCTTTCACGGCGATGAAGTCGAGGTATTGCAAGGACTCGGGGTTGTTCCCGTAACGCTCGGAAAACGCGTTTTACGCGCCGAAACCGCTAATGTGGCGGTGCTGTCGGCAATAATGTATGAGGCGGGTCAATGGGAATGAAAGCGGTTGTTTTTTCACTGGGGTGCAAAGTTAATCAGTGCGAAGGGCAAGCTATGATTGAGAAATTTTGCAAAAAAGGAATCGACGCTACCGATAAGTTGGAACAAGCCGATTTCTATATTTTAAACACTTGTTCGGTTACGGGCGAAGCCGACCGAAAATCGCGTCAGACTGTGTCGAGAGTGTTAAAGCTCAATCCCGCCGCCAAAGTGTACGTTTGCGGTTGCAGTAGTCAGAACGACGCCGTTGCTTTTTCGGACAAGCCCAACGTGCGTTTGATTTCGGGCACAAGCAAAAAAATGGATTTGGTTGAACTTGTTCTCGAAGATTTGAAGCACGAAGAGAACGGCTCGCGCTCAATAGTGAGCGAGCTTCCGTTAGAATTCGAGGATAACGTTTTTCCAAAGCACACCAAAACGCGCAGTTACATAAAGATTCAAGACGGTTGCAACAATTTTTGTTCTTACTGTATTGTTCCATATTTAAGGGGAAGAAGCAGAAGCAGGCAGCCAGACAGCATTGTTCGGGAAGCGGAAATTGCCGCCGAGCAGACAAAAGAAATAGTGTTGACGGGCATAAACACGTCGGCATACGGTCTTGACATCGGAGAAAGTCTTTCGGCGCTTGTGCGCCTTCTCGGTCGCGTTCCCGTGCGGAAGCGAATCGGCTCGCTCGAATGCACCGTTATAACCGACGAATTGCTATATGCAATGGCTGAAAACGGTTTTTGCGAGCATTTTCATTTGTCGCTTCAAAGCGGTAGCGAAAGCGTGCTTAAACGAATGAACAGAAAGTATACTCCCGAATACTACTTAAAACAGGTGGAAAAAATTCGCAAGGTGTTTCCTTATGCGGGAATAACAACCGACGTTATAACGGGATTTGCCGCCGAAACCGAAGAAGAATTTGCCCAAACCGAAGCTTTTGTTCAAGAGGTGCGATTTTCCGATATGCACGTTTTTCCTTACAGCGAACGAAAAGGAACGAAAGCGTGCGGGTTTGCGCAAATTCCCAAGAGAGTGCGACAGGAGCGGGCGAACCGTTTAATCGAAGCGGGAAAACGAATGCACAGGGAGTTTTGCGAAAGTTTGCTCGGAACTTGCGCCGAAGTGTATGCCGAAACTTACGAGTGCGGCGAATCCGTAGGATATACCGCGAACTATATTAAAGTGTATTCCGATTTGCCGGTAGGCGAATTGAAAACCGTTAAATTAAAAAATATATATAAAGAAGGAGTTAAAGCTGAAACATTATGAAAGATTGCGTTTTTTGTTCGATTTTAGAGGGAGCTATACCGTCCGAAAGATTTTACGAGGACGAACGTTTTATCGTTATTAAAGACATAGAGCCCAAAGCTAATCTGCATTATTTGGCAATACCTAAAAAACACTATAAACTTTTGTCGGAAATGACGGCGTCGGAGCGCGACGATTTGGGTTATATTATGAGCGCTATTTCGCAAATTGCGCCAAAACTCGGGCTTGGCGGCGGCTACCGTCTTGTTATAAATCAAGGCGACGACGCCGGGCAAACCGTTTTCCATTTGCATATCCATATTCTCGGCGGGCAAAAAATGGATTTTCCACGTCTTTAAACGAAAAAACGTTTGAAAACGATTGACATTATTCTCGCGGTTGAGTATAATTTATTGGTAATAAAATAAACGTTCTTTGAGCAAAGGTGGTGTAACAGAATGTCCGTAATCAAAGTCGGTGAAAACGAATCTCTCGACAGCGCTTTAAAACGTTTTAAACGTAAGTGCCAAAAGGACAATATCATGGGCGACATGAGGCGTAAGGAACATTACGAAAAACCGTCGGTCCGCAGAAAAAAGAAATCGGAAGCCGCTCGCAAGCGTTCCAAAAACTAACTTCAAAATTAAACGGAGCACAAAACGTGCTCCGTTTTTATATAGCCGCATGTATTAGTAGTTGTGTAATGCGGGTGTTTCGCGCAAAAGAAAAATATTCGAGGTTTGAGCAAAAAATATATTTTATTTTGTCGTGTTAGTGCGAGTTTTGTCGAACAAGACGCAAGACTTTTTTCCTGTGATATAATTAGGATACAAATTCACGGGAGGACAAATATTATGACGGACAAAAGCACAAACGGTTACAGCGAACTCAAACGGCGGGCGCTCCTTGCTAAACAGCGTCTTAAAATGGGGTATTGGCAACGTATGTATGAAGAGAGGCAAAAGACTCTTGAAGAAATGAGCGGCAACGGCGACAGCGAAAGACTTGTGCGCGATTTGCAACATGAAAAAGTGAAACGCGACGAGCATCGAGCGCTTTGCGCCGACAAAGCCGACGAGGAAGAGCTTTTTTACTGCAAAGTTTGCGCGATTCTCGAAAAAGACGAGAACGCCACTAATCCCATAGGTCAGTTAATAGACAAGAGCGAATACGAGCGTCTTGACGCCGACAACCGCCAGCGTTATGTTCTGCGTCTCGCGCAGAAATTCAGGGAAATGAGAGAGCGCTATTACCGCGAGCGCGTCGGCAAAAGCGGTTGACTTTATTGCGCCGATGTGATAAACTTTTTTTATGAGTTTTAGTCTTAACGAATTGAACGAAGAACAAATGAAACCTGTGCTTGATACCGAAGGCGCGGTGCTTGTAACGGCGGGCGCGGGTAGCGGCAAAACCCGACTTTTAACGCATAGAATAGCCTATTTGGTTACCGAAAAACAGGTGAAACCTTATAATATTTTGGCTATCACATTCACTAATAAAGCCGCGAACGAAATGCGCGAGCGACTGTCGGCGATGCTTGCGGACGCAACCGACGGAATGCTCATTTCAACGTTCCATTCAATGTGCGTAAGAATTTTGCGAAAGTTTATCGACAGAATAGGCTACGGTAAAAACTTTTCGATATACGGGGAAGATGAAAAAGAACGCATTGTTAAAAATATAATAAAGGCTAAGGAATACGAGGGAGACGAATTGTGCAAAAAGGCTGTTTGGGCTATATCCGACGCCAAAAATGCGGGAAATTCTCCCGAAGAATATAAAAAGCTTTACGAATATTACGATTATATCGATGAAATTTGCGTCATATATTCGGAATACGAAAAAGAGCTTAAAAAGAACAACGCTCTCGATTACGACGATTTATTGCTTGTTACATATAGGCTTTTAAGAGAGGATGCGGACGCGCTCGAATATTGTCAAAACCGTTTTAGGTATATACACGTTGACGAATTTCAAGACACTAACACCGTTCAATACGAGCTTGTTCGTCTTATCGGCTCAAAGTACGGCAATGTATTTGCGGTAGGCGACGAAGACCAGTGTATTTACGGGTGGCGCGGCGCCGATTTTCGGAACATTTTCAATTTTACACATGATTTCACGGGGTGCAGAATATATAAGTTGGAGCAGAATTACCGTTCTACGCAAAATATTCTGTCGGCGGCGAATATGCTTATAAAGAATAACACCTCGCGTCTTGATAAAACTTTGTGGACTGCGAACGGCGACGGCGATGCGATTGAGTTTTTCAGAGCCAACAGCGAGACCGAAGAGGCTTCGGCAGTCGTTAGCAGCATTATAGGGTTGGTGCGCAGCGGAAAATACAAATTTTCGGATATAGCGATTTTAATGCGGTTGAACGCGCTTTCCCGTTCTTTCGAAGAAAAGCTGATTCAATACGGAATACCGCATAAAATTTTCGGCGGTTTCAAATTCTTCGAGCGCAAAGAAATAAAAGATTTGCTCGCTTATTTGAAGGTGCTTTGCAATCCGTCCGACAACGAAGCACTTATTAGAATCATAAATTTTCCGAAGCGCGGAATAGGTGACGGCACAGTGACGCAACTTCGCAATTACGGCGCCGTTACGGGACAAAGTCTTTTCGATGTTATAACGAACATTAAAACAAATCCCGATTTGCCCGTTGCTATGATAAAAAAATTGACGGGATTTTCGGAATTGTTGCAAGCGCTTTACGAAAAAAAGAACAGTTCCGATATTTACGGACTTGTCACTTACATTGTGTCGGTGTTGCAACTTAACGTATTGTACGGCGACGACACCGACGAGAACAGAAACAGACTTATGCATGTCGGAGAATTTGCCGCGTCGGTTAAACAGTTCGAAGAAGATAACGTAGGCGCAGGGCTTGACGACTATTTGCAAATGATTAGCTTGTATTCGGATACCGAAGAAATGGACGGAAGCGACTATGTGAGTATTGCCACCGTTCACAGTGCGAAAGGTTTGGAATTTAAAGTCGTTTACGTTGTGGGTATGGAAGAAGGGATTTTTCCCATACTGCGGTTAGACGCCAACACCGACGAGCAGGAAGAGCGCCGTTTGTTTTATGTGGCTATAACCCGCGCAATGAAAAAGCTTTTCGTAACATATTCGTCGTCGCGCTTTCTTTACGGACAGCGTAAACAAATGTTTGCGGCTCGATTTTTAAAAGAAGCGGGGATACTTCCGTCTAATACGGGCACAAATTATTCGGGAGGTTCTCAATACGGCGGAAGCTATTCGTCGGCTCGCGCAAATCCCGTTACGCCCATTCGCCAACGTCCGAGCGAAGCGCCCGTTAAGCAACAAGGCGACACTGCGGGTTTTGTTGCGGGAGCAAAAGTTATTCATCCCAAATTCGGGCAAGGCACGATAGTTGCGGTAACCGAAGAACACAACGGAAAATATGCGCAGGTTGAATTTGCTAAGGTGGGAAAGATTACGTTGGCGCTTGAATATGCGCCGTTGCAACTGAGCGATTAGAATATGCGCTCGTAATTTTGCCGGAAAAGGAGCAACGCTTTCTATGGACAGAATGAGAGAGCTTGTTAACACTCTCAACGAATACGCCTATCAATATTATGTTCTCGATAATCCCATCGTGTCGGATTCTCAGTACGACGCGTTGTACGACGAACTTGTTTCGCTCGAAAAAATTGAAAACAGAGTGCTTCACGATTCGCCTACGCGCAGAATAGGCGGAGAGCCGATTAAAGAATTTGTTCAGCATACGCATATTCGTAAGCTTTACAGTTTGGATAAGTGCAACAGTTTCGACGGATTGCGTGCGTTCGACGAGAAAATAAAAAAGGCTGCGGGCGGAGCGGTTGCGTATACTCTCGAACATAAACTCGACGGTTTAACTTTGTGTTTAACATACGAAAGCGGAAAGTTTAAATGCGCGTCTACGCGCGGAAACGGAAGCGTTGGCGAAGACGTGACGGAACAGGTGCGCACTATTAAATCGGTTCCGGCGACAATTCCTTATAACGGAGTGCTTGAAGCACAGGGCGAGGGCATAATGCGTTGGAGTGCTTTCCGCAAATATAACGAAACCGCCGACGAACCTTTAAAAAATCCGCGCAACGGAGTTGCCGGCGCTATTCGCAATCTCGACCCGAAAGTTACCGCCAAGCGTAATCTTGACATATTGTTTTATAACGTGAACTACAAATCCGACGGAGAGCTTGAAACGCAATCCGAGTCGCTCGATTTTTTGCATGAACAGCATTTTAAAACGGGCGCGATTTGGAAGAGCGATTCTATTGAGGAAATCATAAAAATTATAGAAGAAGTCGAGCGCGATAAGCTTGATTTTTTGATAGACGGCATGGTGGTTAAGGTTGACGATTTTGCTTTGCGCGAAGAGCTCGGCTACACCGATAAATTCCCTCGATGGGCTATCGCCTATAAATTCGAAGCGGAAGAAACTTCTACCGAACTTAAAGACGTTGTGTGGCAGGTGGGGCGTACAGGCAAGCTTACTCCGCTTGCAATGTTGGAGCCCGTTCAGTTGTGCGGGGCAACAATATCAAAAGCTACGCTTAACAATTTCGGCGACATATTGCGAAAAAAAGTGAAAATAGGAAGTACGGTTTTTTTACGCAGAAGCAACGACGTGATTCCCGAAATTTTGGGTATTGCGGAAGACAGAGGCGGTTCTCCCATAGAGGCGCCAAAGAGTTGCCCCGCATGCGGAGCCGAACTGTACGAAAACGGCGCGCATATCTTTTGTCCCAACGAAACGGGGTGTATGCCGCAAATCTGCGGTAGGCTCGAACATTTCGCATCTAAGGATTGTATGGATATAGACGGAGTTAGCGGAAAAACGCTCGCCCAACTTTACGGCAAGTTGGGAGTGCGTTCGGCAACCGAACTGTATTTATTAACGGCGGACGAGTTATCGAAGCTCGACGGGTTTAAAGAAAAAAAGATTGCGAATTTTCTCCGTTCGGTGGAAAAGAGCAAAAACGCGGATTTGCCGCATTTTATTAACGCGCTCGGCATTCCTAACGTAGGAAAAGTTGCGGCGCGCGATTTGGCTGAACGCTTCGGGAATATAGACGGTTTGGCGGCGGCAACGTGCGAGGAACTTGTGGCAATTCCCGAAATAGGAGAAATAGTAGCGGCGAGTATTACAGAATATTTTCGTTCTCACGGCGATTTGATTGCCGAATTTAAAAAGTTGGGTATAAATCCTTTGTTTAAAAAAGCGGAGGGCGACGGTTACTTTGCAGGTAAAAAAGTTGTGCTTACGGGTAAAATATCTATGTCGCGTACTGAGGCGGCGGAATTGCTAAGAAGAAAAGGCGCGACCGTAGCCGACACCGTTTCCAAAGACGTTGACATTGTTATAGCGGGAGAGGATGCGGGCGGCAAGCTTGAAAAGGCGAAAAAGCTCGACAAAAAAATAATCGGAGATAAAGAGTTCAGGGAGCTTATAAACGCTTGAAAAATAATTCCGAAAATGTTATACTATTTATGGGCGAGTTATAAAAGTTCGTCTAAAATTATTTGCGGAAGAATTCAGTGCGGTAAAAAGGAACGGTGCAATATGAAAAGTATGACCGGCTACGGCAAAGGCACGAGTTCGCGCGACGGAAAAACCGTCACGGTTGAACTTAAAGCCGTTAACAACAGATATTTGGAAATAAATTCCCGTTTGGGTAAGTCGTTTGCGGTCTGCGACGAAATAATTCGCAAGGAAGTGGGTAAGCGCATAAAACGCGGAAGCGTAGACGTATATTTTTCGTATGAAAACGCGTCGGGCGCAAGCGCGGAGTTAAAACTCGATTTGGCTCTTGCCTCCGAATATGTGAAAGCCGCAAAACGTTTGCGCGACGAATTTATGCTCGACGGAGATTTCGGAGCTACTGCGTTGTTACGTTCTTCCGACGTAGTTTCGTTACAACCTGTGAAAGACGACCCCGAGCTTATAAAAGAGCTCACTCGCGCCGCAACTGTTGAGGCGGCGGAACAACTCAACGCAATGCGCGAATGCGAGGGCGCGTCGGCAAAAGCAGACTTAACCCGTCTTACCGCTTCGATTGTAGCCGCTTTGGAACTTGTTATTAAACGCGCTCCCGCAGTTGTAGAAGATTACCGAAACAAATTGCAACAACGTATGAGCGAGATTTTGAAAGACGTTCCCGTAGACGAGGCAAGGCTTTTAAACGAAGTTGCGTTCTTTGCTGATAAATGCGATATAAACGAGGAAATAAGCAGACTTTCGTCGCACCTAAATCAATTTCTTTCGTGCTTGGAAAGCGATGAGCCGCAGGGTAGAAAACTCGACTTTTTGTCGCAGGAAATGAACAGAGAAATAAACACAATGGGAAGTAAGTCAAACGACATGGAGCTTACTCGGTTGGTTGTGGAAATGAAGAACCAGCTTGAAAAGATAAAAGAGCAAATACGCAACGTGGAATAAAAATCATATGAAAAAAGGTTTGTTGATAGTTCTTTCCGGTCCGAGCGGAGCCGGAAAGGGAACGGTTTACAATGCGGTAACCGAAAGAATGCCCGAACTGAAAAAATCTATTTCCGTAACTACGCGCGCGCCGCGTCCCGGAGAAATAGACGGAGTGCATTATTATTTCCGCACGGTTAAAGAATACGGTATTATGAAAGAGAGGGGCGAATTTTTGGAAACTGCCGAAGTTTACAAAAATTTTTACGGAACTCCTCAGGCACCCGTGTTTGCTATGCTTGAAAAAGGCGAAGACGTGTTCTTTGAAATAGATATACAGGGCGCAAAGCAGATAAAAGCAAAATATCCCGAATGCGTGTCAGTTTTTATAATGCCGCCGTCGTTTGAAATTTTAGAGCAAAGATTGCGCGGAAGAGGCACGGAAGACGAAAACAGCTTGCTTACAAGAATAGGAAGCGCTCGCGGAGAACTTGCTCAGTATAAAAATTTCGACTATATAGTTTTTAACGACAACGTTACTTCGGCGACGCAAAACGTTATAAACATAATAGAAGCGGAACGTTGCAATATATTGCGCAACGAAAAGAAAATTCTTAAAATGTTAGAAAATTGAAAACGGAGATATAAATTATTATGATGATTGACCCGCCTATCGACAAGTTGGTTGACAAAGTTGGTTGCAAGTATGCGCTCGTATGCTTGCTTACTAAGCGCACCCGTTATTTGCTTGATAAGAAAATCGAGATGCTTAATGCGGAAAATAAGCGCGCGGTTTCTTTTGCCGCGCAAGAAGTGTACGACGGCTCGGTTGAAGCGCGTTACGAGGACGATTGATTGAGACTTTCCGGTAAAACAGTAACCGTAGGCGTTACGGGCGGTATTGCCGCATATAAGTCTTGCGAGCTTGTAAGTCTGCTTAAAAAAGCGGGCGCGGATGTGCATGTGGTTTTAACCGAACATGCTTTAAACTTTGTAGCGCCGCTTTCTTTCGAAGCGCTTAGCGGCAACCGCGCGATAACCGATATGTTCGACCGTGCGCACGATTGGAAAATCGGGCATATTTCGCTTGCGAAAAAATCCGATTTGTTCGTGGTTGCGCCTTGCACCGCTAATCTTGCGGGAAAACTTGCTTGCGGAATTGCCGACGATTTTCTTTCCACTACGCTTATGGCTACCAAAAGTCCGATTTTGCTTGCTCCCGCCATGAATACGGGAATGCTTACAAGCGCGGCTTACACCGCTAACGCTAAGATTTTAGCCGAGCGCGGCGTTTTGTTTATAGAATCGGGTGTAGGACGCCTTGCTTGCGGCGACGACGGCAAAGGGCGAATGGCTGAGCCCAAAGACATATTCGAAAGAATTTGCGCCGTTTTGAACTCAAAAAACGACTTCTGCGGAAAAACAGTGCTCGTCACTTCGGGCGGCACCCGCGAGCCGATTGACCCCGTTCGCTATATCGGAAATCGTTCGAGCGGAAAAATGGGCGCGGCGATTGCCGCTGCTGCGGTTATGCGCGGAGCGAAAGTAATTTACGTTGCCGCTACCGACGCCGTAGCGCCCAATGTGCCCGTAGATATTGTTCGGGTGGAGACAACCGCCGATATGCGAAAAGCCGTGCTTGAAAAATCCGAGCAAGCGGATATTGTTATTAAAGCGGCGGCTCCCGCAGATTATACTCCTCAAAAAGTGTCGGACGGAAAAATAAAAAGCGACGAGTTAAAGTTGTCGCTTAAAAAAAATCCGGATATTGCCGCCGAATTCGGCAAAGTTAAGGGGAATCGTAAGCTCGTTATATTTTCTGCCGAGACCGAGAAACTTGAAGAGAACGCGAAAGAAAAGCTTGCGCGGAAGAACGCCGACATGGTTGTTGCGAATAATGTGCTCGCGCCGGGCGCGGGATTTTCGGTTGACACAAACGTTGCAACTATTATCACAAAAAAGAAAACCGTTAGTTTGGAGCTTATGAGCAAAGCGGCGCTTGCGGATATTATTTTGGACGAAATAAAAGAATTATAGAATGATAGCCGAAGTGATTGTTGACATTTCCAACTCGGAAGTTGACCGAATTTTCGATTATTCGTGTTCCGAAAATTTGCAAAAAGGCAGCAGAGTGCTAATACCTTTCGGGAACCGAAAAATCGAAGGATATGTTATAGGTATCAAAGAAACCACTTCCGTGCCGTCGGATAAATTGAAAGCGGTTTGCGAAACACTTGACGACCGCCCCGTAATCGGCGAAGAAATGCTCGAATTGATGCGTTTTATGTGTTCTCGCTATCATTTGCGGGTGGTTGACGCTTTAAGGCTTTTTATTCCGTCGCAAATGCGCGGCGGCAGAATTAAGGAATTAAAAAAACGTTATGTGCGCGTTGCCGACGAGTTTGCAAAACGAGAGCGAAACGAATTTATTCGTCCGACTGCAAAAACCCAGCAAGAAGTGTTCGACTATGTTTTAAACCGTGCCGAAGTTGACACCGCATATTTAGGCAGGGAATTTTCGGCGGCGGCGGTTCGCAATTTAATAGAACGTGGTGTGTTTGAGGTTTTCGAAAAAGCGGAGCGTAGAACGCCGTATTCCGAAATAGTTTGTTCGGCTCAAGAATATACTTTAACGGAAATGCAGCAAAATGCCGTTAACGCCGTTTGCGGAAGCGAAAACGAAAATTTTTTGTTGCACGGAGTTACGGGTAGCGGAAAAACCGAAGTTTATATGCGTTGTATAGCCGACGCGTTGAAACAAGGTAAAACGGCGATTATGCTCGAACCCGAAATATCTTTGACGCCGCAGGTGTTGAGAAATTTCAGAGCGCGTTTTGGCGACAGCGTGGCTATTTTGCACAGCGGATTGAGCGCGGGCGAGCGTTTCGACGAATGGCGGCGGTTGCTTTGCGGCGAGGCACGCGTAGCGGTGGGGGCTCGTTCGGCAATTTTTGCGCCTCTGAGTAATGTGGGGCTTATAATAATAGACGAGGAGCACGACGGCAGTTATGTTTCGGACAGCAATCCTCGATATTCCACCGAAGAAGTCGCGGAGTTCCGCGCAAGATACAACAAATGCAATTTATTGCTCGGAAGCGCCACTCCGTCGGTCGAGTCGTATTATAAAGCTAAGATAGGCGAATATAAGCTTATCGAAATGCGCGAACGTATTGCCAACCGTCCGTTACCCGAAATCGAAATTGTAAACATGTGTGAGGAATTGCGCAGCGGTAACAACGGTTTTTTATCGAGGCGGCTTAAAAGCGAGCTTTCTGATTGCATGGACAACGGAAATCAAGCTATAATTTTTATCAACCGCAGAGGCTACTCTTCGTATGTCATGTGTTCTTCGTGCGGTTACGTTGCCAAGTGCGAACGTTGCGACGTGTCGCTCGTGTATCACCGAGAAGAGGACGTTTTAAAGTGTCATTACTGTAACAACAGATACGCTCCTTTGGACGTATGCCCCAAATGCCGCAGTCCGCATTTGCGTCAAGGATACATAGGCACGCAAAAGGTTGCCGAACTGTTGAAAAAAGAGTTTCCCGATAAAAAAATTTTGCGAATGGATAACGACACGACGCAAAATAAAGACGCCCATCTTGAAATATTGCGTTCTTTCGGCGCCAGAGAAGCGGATATTCTTGTGGGAACGCAAATGATAGCCAAAGGGCACGATTTTCCCGATGTTACGTTGGTTGGAATAGTTGACGCCGATATGAGCTTACACTTTGCCGATTATCGCGCGTCCGAACGCACATTTCAGCTTATAACTCAGGTTGCGGGGAGAGCCGGACGCGACGTAAAAAAAGGCAGAGTTATTTTGCAAACGTATACGCCTAATCATTATGTGTATAGGCTTGCCGCAAGAGGCGATTACGTCGGTTTTTACGAAAAAGAAAATAATTTGCGCGAAGTAACAAAATATCCGCCATATTCCAAAATTGTGCGTATATTGATTACTTCGGAATCCGAAGAGGACGCTTTTTCGGTGCTTAAAGCGGATTTCGACGATATAAACGTTCTTGCGCGAGAGAACGGAGAATGTTTTGCATATCTTTCGGCAATGAAATCGCCCGTAAAAAGAATACAAGACAAATACCGAGTGCAAATTATTGCGCGGATAGTTAAAGATTTTAACAGGCTTATTCAAAAAATATACGAAATTACGGATTCGCATACGGGCGGCAGAACGCTGTGTTTCGTTGAAATCAATCCGAGCAATATGAGTTGACGATAATCTTAAAACACAAACGTGCGGTAAAAGGAAAACAAAAATGGCTATAAGAGAAATTGTGAAAATAGGCGACGAAGTGTTGCGCATGAGAGCAAAAGAAGTGACCGATTTCGGTCCTAATCTCGGCGTGCTTATAGACGACATGTTTGAAACAATGTTTAAAGCGGACGGCGTGGGGCTTGCGGCGCCTCAAATAGGAATAGTGCGCCGCGTTTGCGTAGTGTCGGTAGACGGAGGCAAAACAAAATACGAACTTGTGAATCCCGTAATTTTGAAATCGAGCGGCACACAGCGCGGAGCCGAAGGGTGTTTGAGCTGTCCGGGCAGGAGCGGGATTGTTTGCCGTCCTAAAAAGCTTACGGTGCAAGCGCAAGACCGAACGGGAGAAACAAAACTCTATAAAGTCGACGGCTTTACGGCGGTGGCTTTTTGTCACGAAATTGACCACCTTGACGGCGTTTTATTTATAGACAAAGCGGAGAGTGAAGACTGATGCGTTTGATTTTTATGGGAACGCCCGAATTTGCCGTTCCGATTTTGGATGCTCTTTATTGCGGCGGGCATGAAATTGTTGCGGTTGTGTCGCAACCCGACAGAGAAAAAGATAAAAAAGGAAATATACTTGCCACGCCCGTTAAGCGTTATGCGCTTTCGCACGGTATATTATGTTTGCAATACGACAGAATTTCGCAACATGTTACCGAATTGAAAGAATTGGAGCCTCAAATTATGATTACTGCGGCATACGGGCAACTTCTTAGCAAAGAAGTGCTCGAAGTTCCGCCTTTCGGAATTTTGAACGTTCACGCGTCTCTTTTGCCCAAATACAGAGGAAGTTCTCCCGTGCAGTCCGCCATACTGTGCGGCGAAACGACAACGGGCGTAACTATAATGAAAACCGAGTTGGGAATGGATACGGGCGATATTGTTTCGGTTGCTGAGGTGAAAATCGCCGAAACGGATACTGCCGACAGTTTGTCGGAAAAACTGTCGAACGCGGGCGCTAAACTGCTTGCCGAAACTTTACCGGAATATGCGGCGGGCAGAATAACGCCTAAAAAACAAAATTCGGAGTTGGCGACGTATTGCAAAAAAATCGTAAAAGCGGACGGAATTATAGACTGGACGCTATCGGCGCGCGAAATTGCGCATAAAATCCGCGCGTATAATTCTTGGCCTGTTGCAAGCACGTTTTTGCACGGTGCGGCGTTTAAAATTTACGAGGCGAAAGAATGCGATAGACGCGGCGAGCCCGGTTCGGTTACGGTTGAAAACGGTGAAATGTTTGTGGGGTGCGGCGTAGGGTCGATTAAGCTCGCCGTTGTTCAGCTACCGGGAAAGAAGGCAATGGGTATTGCCGAATTTTTGAGAGGGCACAAAATAGAAAAGGGAACTGTGCTTAAAAATGCGTGAAGACAAAGATTGCGTATGCTACGAGTTGTTAATGAAAGTTTTTCGTGACAACGCATACGCGTCTATAGAATTGAATAACGCTCTTGCGTTCTGTGCCGAAAGCGACAAACCGTATGTAACCAAAATGTTTTACGGCGTTTTGGAACGTAATGTGTATTACGATTACGTTCTCGGTTTTTTTGCCAAAGATAAGCCCAAAAAGTCGGTGGCAACCGTCATAAAAATGGGATATTATCTTTTGGAAAATATGAACGTGCCCGCTTATGCGGCTGTCGATAACACCGTTAAATTATGTAAGCGGTTAGGCAAAGGCGGCGCTTCGGGATTTGTAAATTCCGCATTGAGGAAATTCGGAGAAGTTAAGTTGCCACAAGCGGGTTCGGCGCATTATCTTTCGGTGAAATACAGCTACCCGCTTTGGCTTTGCGAACTGTTGACGCGAGATTACGGCTACGATTTTACTAAGGATTTTCTTTCGCACGAGCCTGAGCGCCGCACGCATATAAGAGTTAATTTTTTGAAAACGCAACCCGAGTCGTTCGAAAAAAAATACGGGTTGGATTCCGAAGCTTCGCGGGAGGCTTGCGGAGTTGAGAAAACTGCGGTAGGCTACTATATGCCGCGAAAAGTTCTTGATAAAATCGACAACACCGAATATTTTGTGCAGTCGGCTTCGTCGGTTGCCGCCGTATATGCGTATTTATACGGTATAAAACCGAATTGCGCCCTCGATTTGTGCGCGGCTCCCGGCGGGAAATCCGTTCTTGCGGCTTCTATTGCAAAAATTAGACTTATTGCTTGCGATATTCATTCTCACAGAGTAGGTTTGATTGAAAAATATGCTAAAAAGGCGGGAGCGGATATATCCGTTATGCAAAACGACGCGACCGTTTTTCGTCCGGAATGGGAAAACAAATTCGAGCTTGTTATTTGCGACGTTCCGTGTAGCGGGATAGGAGTTGCGGGTTCGAAGCCGGACATTTTGTTTAACCGTTCTCCCGGCGATATAAGCGAATTGACTAAGATACAAAACGCTATTTTGCAAACGGCAAGCCGATACGTTGCAAACGGCGGCAGGTTGTGTTATTCCACATGCACGATAATAAAGGAAGAAAACGACAATATTATTAGCAAATTTTTAAAAGAAAACGCAAATTTTGCAATAGAAAAGATAAAGTCGCCATACTGTGACGAAGAAAAAAACGCTGTTGAGTTGTTTCCGCATATTCACAACACCGACGGTTTTTTTGTGGCGGCAATGAAAAAGATTGCGTTATAATTCGGGAGATTGTTTTGGAACTGATTGCGGATTACGATTTAGAGGAGTTGAAAACAAAAGTTGCGGCGCTCGGGCAACCGTCTTTCCGCGCGGGACAAATATTTAAATGGATTTACAGCGGCGCCGATTTTTCGGAAATGACTAATCTGCCTAATGCTTTTCGCAATGAACTGTCTAAAAAATATATAGCGCAACCGTTGCACATTAAAGAAAAATTCAATTCTTCCGATGGTTCGGTAAAGTTTTTATACGAATGCTTCGACGGTAACGTTATAGAAGGAATTTATATGCCTCACGCTTACGGAAACACGCTTTGCGTTTCCACGCAGGTGGGGTGCAGAATGGGGTGTTCGTTTTGCGCTTCGGGTATAGGCGGTTTGGTGCGCAATTTGTCGGCGGGAGAAATTGCGGCGCAAGTAATAGCGGTAAATAAGTATTTGGGCGGGAGCGTCACCGAACGAAAACTGTCTAATATAGTGCTTATGGGAAGCGGCGAGCCGCTCGATAATTACGACAACGTTACTAAGTTTTTGCGTTTGATTACAGATAAGAACGCTTTGGATTTCGGTATGCGTTCGATTTCGTTATCCACTTGCGGAATAGCGGAAAATATTCGGCGTCTTGCCGACGAGGGCTACGGGGTAACTCTTTCGTTGTCGCTGCATGCTACAACCGACGAGAGTAGACGCGAGCTAATGCCTATTGCGAATAAGTATACTTTAAACGAAGTAATAAACGCGGTAAAGTATTATTTCGAAAAGACGGGGCGCAGAATTATATTCGAATATTCGCTCGTTAAAGGTAAAAACATGAGCTATTTCGATTGCAAAAGACTTGCCGAGTTGACGCGCGGCTATCCGAGTCATGTCAATCTTATTAAACTTAATTATGTGAAAGAAAAGGGAATGCAAGGCTGTTCCGACGAAGAGGCGGAACGTTTTGCGAAAAAGTTGAATGAACTTAACGTGTCGGCTACGGTTCGCCGTTCTTTCGGCAATGATGTGGGCGGAGCTTGCGGGCAGCTTAGAAGGAGTTATATTGATAAGAGGCAGGGTAATTAAAATATTGTCCGACCGCTTCGCCGTTGCTATTCCGAGCGGCACTGTGGAAGTAAAATCGCGCAAAAAAATCAAGCGCGAAGTTTTGCCTGTTGCGGGCGATTCGGTTTTGTTGGAAAAAGTTGCGGAAGAATATGTGCTTGCCGCAATCGAACCGCGCGTCAACAGACTAATTCGTCCGCCCATTGCGAACGTAGACTGTATAGTTATAACTGTTGCGCCCGTTCCCGAACCCGACTTTGTAGTGGTTGACAAAATGATAGTCAGCGCTCGCAAGGCGGGAATACGCACTGCGGTATGCGTGAACAAGACGGATATAGTTCCCGACGGTTTTACCGCTCGGATATTCGCTCAATATAGCGGAGTTGCCGACGAGGTGCTTTGCGTGTCCGCTTCGCGCGGAGATACGGCGGAACTGCAAAAATTATTGCGCGGAAAATTTTCGTGCCTTGCGGGGCAATCGGCAGTCGGCAAAACATCGCTCGTAAATCGAATATGCGGGGTAAACCGAGAGGTAGGCGAGCTTAGCGAAAAAATTCTAAGGGGAAAGAACACTACCGTAGGAGTGGAACTTATAAGAACCGAACTCGACACTTACGTTGCCGACACACCGGGTTTCGGCGCTCTCGATTTAAGCAGTGTTGAACCGTCGGATTTACATTTATATTACGAAGAATACGTTTCGCTTTCGGAAAAATGCAAATACAGAATGTGCACTCACACCGTAGAACCCGATTGCGCAGTTCGCGCCGCCGTGCAAGACGGAAAGCTGAACGAAGAACGGTACGACAGGTATTGTTTAATATATAAAGAATTGAAAGATAAAAACGGCAGAAAAACATGGAGAACTACTTATGAAAAATAGAGTTTTGGTTGCGCCTTCTATTTTAAGCGCCGATTTCGGAAAAATGAACGAAGAAATTGCGAGAATGGAAGAATGCGGTGCAGACATGATTCATTGCGATGTTATGGACGGAATTTTTGTGCCCAACATTACTTTCGGGTTCAAAATGATTTCGGATATAAAGAAGCATACCTCGTTGCCTCTCGACGTGCACCTTATGATAGACAAGCCCGAAAGGTATGTTTCGCGGTTTATAGACGCAGGCGCCGATTTTCTTACATTTCACGTCGAGGCTACCGAAAAAACTATCGAATTGCTAGAAAGCATAAAAAAAGCGGGCGTTAAATGCGGAGCCGTAATAAGTCCCGACACGCCGACAATGGCTCTTTACGAATGTTTTCCGTTGTGCGACATTGTTCTTTTAATGAGCGTTTATCCGGGATTCGGCGGACAGAAATTTATAGAAAAATCGCTTGAACGCATGCGTGAGCTGAAACAAATGCGCGAGGCGGCGAAAAGTTCGGCTTTGCTTGAAATCGACGGGGGGATAACCGAAGCCAACGCCGCGTCAGTTGCGGCGGCGGGAGCGGACGTTTTGGTTGCCGGAAACACGCTGTTTTCTTCTGAGGAACCTCGAAAAATAGTGGAGAAGTTTCATTCGCTATGAAAGGCGCGTTATTTTTGAACGGCGAGCCGCCTACTGCGGAAGCGCTTAAAAAAGTGCTTTCCGAAAGAAAAAACGGAAGCGTTTCGGCAGTATACTGCACCGACGGCGCATACAGTTATGTTAAAGATGTTTTTTTGCCTGACGTGGTAGTGGGCGATTTCGATTCATTAAACCGAGACGAAGTAGGCGACTGCGTGGAATGCGTTTCTTTTCCGACCGACAAGAATTTTACCGACGGTTATTTGGCTGTTAAAATAATGGCGGAAAGGGGTTTTGCCGAAATAGACATTTTCGGCGGTTACGGCGGCAGACCGGATATGGCGGAAAGCAATTATTTGCTGCTTGTTTTGGCGGAGCAATGCGGTGTGCGCGCAAGGTTGTGCGGCGTTCTTAACGCATATCTTGTTAGCGGGTATTTTTCATTGCGGCTGAAAAAAGGAGCGCTTTTTTCTGTGGTACCCTTTACCGACAGTGTGCATATATTATATATGAAAGGACTAAAGTACGCTTTGTCCGATTATACCATGAGCAAAACGGCTTGGGTTGCGAAAGACGACTACGTTATGGGAGTGTCTAACGCGAGCGTGGGCGAGAGCGTGGAGCTTGCGGTAGACGGAGGAACGGCGTTGGTCTTTGTTCAAGAATAAAGCGGGAGGTATATATGCGAATCGTATGCGTTAAGGCCCCTAAGTTTCTGTCGGGATTTCTGCGGTTACTGTTTTGCAGAAACAAAAAGTAATCGGGTTGTAGTGCCGTACATAAAAAGAACCGTTCACTTAAAAGAAAACGGTTCTTTTTGTTTGTGTTCGATTTTTTTACGCGCTCACGAATTTTTATTCATGTTGGTGCGAAGGCAACGCGTGCAAACGTATTCGTTAGATTCTTTGCCGTCGATTTCGATTTTCACCTTGTGAACGTTAGCGCTGAACGTACGTTTTGTGTGGCGGTTCGAGTGGCTCACATTGTTGCCGCTAACCTTGCCTTTTCCGCAAATTACGCAAACTCTGCTCATTGTTATTTAACACCTCCGGGCGCGATATTTTTTACTTGCCTTAAAATAATATCACAATTTAAGGAATAAATCAATCGAATTACCCCTTTATTTTAACAAAATACCGTACAATTTTCGAAATTCTTGTAAAAACTCTTGCAAAAAAGTTTGGGATAGGTTAAAATATAACATGTGGATACATATAATTAAGCGGAGGCTTGCAGTTGAGCGTAAATACTGCCAATGCATACGGTAGAATAACAATTACGGAAGAGGCCATAGCGCAAGTGGCGGGTAACACGGCTTTGGAATGTTACGGAATAGTTGACCTCGTTTCCAAGCGTTTCTCCGATAGTTTGGCGGATTTGTTCAAGCGCAAAAGACTTTCGCGCGGCGTTCGGGTAATGACGAGCGGCGACAGAATTTTTATTGATTTGTACGTTATTATAAAGTACGGCGTATCCATAGAAGCGGTTGCTCAATCGCTTAAAAAATCTGTTAAATATGATATTGAACGGTTTACGGGTATGGTAGTCGACACGATTAACGTAAACGTTGTCGGCATTAGAGTATAAAATAAATTACAAAGTTAAGTACGGATGTACGTTGATTCCCGCCGAACCCGCGTAAACTGCATGAGTTGGAGGATACAATGCAAAAGTCAATTAACGGCGCAATTTTGCGTAAGATGATATTAAACGGCGCTAAGCTGTTGGATTCAAATAAAGAGCACGTCGATTCGCTGAACGTATTTCCCGTTCCCGACGGAGACACGGGCACTAATATGTCGCTTACGATGCTGTCGGCGGCGAAAGAAGTTTCTAATTGCCCGTCTAACGGTTTAGACGCTTTGAGCGACGCTTTAAGCAAGGGCGCCTTGCGCGGCGCTCGCGGCAATAGCGGAGTAATACTCAGCCAAATACTTAAAGGCATGACTTCGGTACTTGCGCAAAACCAAGAAATAACTTCGAAAACGCTTGCAAAAGCGCTTGCGGCGGGCACGGAAGTGGCTTATAAAGCCGTAACCAAGCCCAAAGAGGGGACTATTCTAACTGTTGTGCGCGCAATGAGCGAGCATGCCAAGAGCATTACCAAAAAGAGCATAGAGGTTTCCGCATTTTTCGAAAGCGTAATTTCCGCAGGCGAGGAAATGCTTAAACAAACGCCCGAAATGCTTCCCGTGCTTAAAAAGGCGGGTGTGGTAGACGCGGGCGGACGTGGTTTATTGATAATTTTTCAAGGTTTTTACCACGCTCTTATCGGTCAGGAAGATACGAATATATCGTTCGACGACACGCTTAACGCGGGTAGCGGAAGCAAATACGACGAGCAGGCTCATTTCGACTACAACGATTTGGCGGAAATAGAATTCGGATATTGCACCGAGTTCTTTATTGTGCATTTAAAGAAAAAGACCACCGAAGCGGATATAGACAGATTCCGTGAAAATTTAATGACAATCGGCGACTGCGTTTTGGTTATAGGCGACCTCAACATGGTTAAAGTTCACGTTCATTCCAACGAACCGGGCGTCGTTTTAACTTATGCGCTCGAACTCGGAGAGATAGACCGCGTTAAAATAGAGAACATGCTCGAACAGAACAGAGCGCTTATAGGTAGAAAGAAAGAAGAACTTAAACCCTACGGTCTTGTTGCCGTTTGCGCGGGCGAGGGTCTTACGAACATATTTAAAGACCTTTTGGTAGACAACGTTATGGAGGGAGGGCAAACGATGAATCCGAGCGCGGAAGACATTGCTATGGCTTGCGACGCGGTCCCCGCCAAAGACGTGTTCGTTTTCCCGAACAATAAAAATATAATACTTGCCGCAGAACAGGCGAAAGCGCTTACTAAACGTAATTTGCATATAATTCCCACGAAAGACGTTCCGCAGGGGCTTTCCGCCGTTTTGGCGTTCAATCCCGAAGACAACCTCGAAAACAATTTGCAGAGTATGAACGAGGCTATAGGCAACGTTAAAACGGGCATGGTCACATATGCGGTTCGCAGCACTCAGGTAGACAATTTCGACCTTAAAGAGGGCGATATAATAGGTATAGATTCTAAATCGATAGTTGCGAAAGGCGAAAAGGTGGAAAACGTTACCACACAGCTTGTTGATAAGCTAATGGATAGCTCTGTTAGCAATATTACGCTTTATTTCGGAAATGAAGTGAAAGAAGAGGAAGCCAACGCAATAGCGCAAGAACTTTCCGAAAAGTACAACCGTTGCGACGTAGATATTCATTACGGCGGGCAGCCGTTGTATTATTATATCGTTTCGTTGGAATAATATTTTTCCGTAAGGATATAATGCCGATATTGCGTTAAATATTTTGTTTTCAATTAAGGGGCGGTGGCAACCGCTCCTTTTTTCGGAGTTTGCGTATTGAAATTCGAAGATATAAAAGGCATGGGAAAAAGCCGAATACAAAAGCTTAAAGCGGCGGGAATAAGCTGTCCGCTTGATTTGTTGTTGCATTTTCCTTATAAGTACGTTAATCTTTCCGAAAAATCGGATATTTCGAAATTAAACGACGGCGACGAATTGACCGTATGCGGCACGGTTATAAACGAGCCTAAAATTCAATATTTACGCAAGGGATTAAAAATGACGAAAGTCGTTTTAAACACTTGCTACGGAGAAATCGAGGCTGTTTGGTTCAATCAAAAATATATTGCGTCCGCGCTTCCGAACGGTAAGACGGTATATGTAACGGGAAAAATCAAAAAGTTCCGCAATAAAATTTCTTTGAGTGCGCCCGTAATGTTTCATCCGAGCGGAAATGGAGTTTTGCCGCTATACAGAAACATTCCGGGAATTCCTCAGCGCGTTTTTTCGGAAGCTGTGGATATGCTGTTGTCTCGTGCGGAAGTTTTCGGATACATTCCCGACAGCGTTAGAAAAAAATATAACTTACCGTCTCTCGGAGATGCTTTTAAACAGGTACACCGCCCCGATAGCGTGGAGTCGGCGTATGCTGCCGCAAGAGTTTTATCGCTTGAAAAGCTGAGCTATACGCTAAGTATGTATACGCTTGCAAAGTCGGCGAAAGGGCATGGAAAAAAATTTGTTTATTCTGCGGAAAAGGATGCGCTTAGCAAAGCCGTGAAAGCTCTTTCGTTCGAACTTACCGACGGGCAAAAAGCCGCTCTCGAAGATATTTTGACATCGTTGCGCGGAGACGTGCCTATGAACAGACTTTTGCAGGGCGACGTGGGTTGCGGAAAAACGGCGGTCGCGTTGCTTGCAATGTATTACGCGTATATTTGCGGCTATCAAAGCGTGCTCATGGCTCCAACCGAAATTTTGGCTGTACAACATTATAAATCGGCTATCGCGTTTTTGGAAAAGCTTGGTGCCCGCGCGGTTCTTTTGTGCGGAAGTATGGGAAAAAAGGAGAAAGACGACGCTCTTTTCAAAATAAGAACAAAGGCTGCGGATATTATTATAGGCACTCATGCGCTCATAAGCGACGGTGTTGAATTTAACCAACTTGCGCTTATAATAACCGACGAGCAACAAAGGTTTGGTGTAAACCAACGCGGAAACCTTGAGAATAAGGCTGTCGGTGCGGATATTTTGGTTATGACAGCCACTCCCATTCCGAGAACTTTGGCGCTTTGCATGTACGGCGAGCTTGAACAGTCGTTTATTCGCGGCTTACCGTCGGGGCGTCCTGAGATAGTAACAAGGATTGTTCCCGAAAACAAATTCGAGAGCATGTTCGAATATGTAAACGAGCGCGCGTCTTTCGGTGAAAGAACTTATATAGTATGTCCGCGTATAGAAGCGGACGACGAAGAAGAGCTTGTGTCGGTAACCGAAATGTATTCGTTGCTTAAAGCGAAATACCCGTCGGCGGCGTTAGGCGTTATTCACGGAAAAATGAAAGACGCCGAAAAGTCGGAAATAATGAATAAGTTTATATGCGGCGACACGCAAATATTGATTTCGACTACAGTTATAGAAGTGGGAATCGACGTTCCCGCCGCAACGAATATAATAATTTTCAATTCCGAGCGTTACGGGTTAAGCCAGTTGCATCAACTGCGCGGCAGAGTGGGGCGCGGTACTTTAAAAAGTTATTGTTTTCTGCCGTTTGCGGGCGACGTTCCCGAAAGATTGAAATTTTTCTGCACTTGTAACGACGGTTTCGAATTATCGGAGTATGATTTTGCACAGCGTGGCGCCGGAGACTTTATAGGCACGCGCCAACACGGAGAAAGCAACGATTTGCCCGTGAAGATTGATTCGGAGCTTATAGAAGCCGCCAAAGCGATTTCGGAGGCTACTCTCGGCATAGAGGAAGCGAGACAAAAGCTTAGGGCTTGCCTTAAAGACGGAGCCGAAGAATACGTTAGCGCCATAACAATGAATTGATTTTGAATTCTGCGCGGTTGGTAATATAAATATGGAAAATTTTAGAGTTAAGTTATTTGAATTTTGCAAATTGACTTGACAAGTTCGGGTTATACCTTTATAATAGACAAAATATACGTTTGCGAGGAACCGACTTGAAAAATCTTCAACTGCCTTTCGGCGTACAAGACTGTATGCCGCAAGAGTGTTACAATAAAATTATTATTCAGGAAAAGCTGTCGGAGATTTTTCGCAAACACGGCTTTTTGCGTGTGGAAACGCCGTCGTTGGAATATTTTGATGTGTACGGCGGAATATTGAGCCGAGATTCGGCTAATAAAACGTTTAAAATGACCGATGCCGACGGAAGCCTTTTAACGCTTCGTTCCGACCCTACGTTGCAAATTTGCCGCATGGCGGCAACAAAACTCGGCGGCGTGGATAAGGTTTTTTATGCCGCGAACAGCTACGAATATCTTTCGGATTCTTACACTTCGCGCAGTCGTGAATTTTCTCAGATGGGCGTAGAACTTTTGGGCGCGGGCGACGTGTCTGCCGACGTAGAGGCAATAACGGTTGCCATAGAGGGCTTGCGCGAATCGGGGCTTTGCGACTTTATGCTTGAACTCGGGCAGGTAGACTATTTCAACGGACTTACAAACGAGGCGGGCATGAGCGAGTGCGACGCTAAGGAATTGCGCGGACTTGTGAATAAAAAAGACATGTTCGGCGTTGAAATGTTTTTAAGTTCTAAGAAAGTCGGAGAGCGTTTTGTGTCGCAGTTTTTGTTATTGCCCACGTTGTTCGGCGGTTGCGAAGTGTTGAACAAAGCTCGGAAAGAAATTGCCAACGAAAAAAGCGCGCAAGCACTTAACCGTTTGGAGCAAATTCTTATCGCGCTTAAAGCGGCTCGGCTCGATAAGTATGTTGCTATAGATTTGGGACTTTTACGCGGAGAATATTACACCGGGCTTGTTATGAAGGGTATTTCGGGCAAACTCGGAGTTCCGCTGTTAGACGGAGGAAGATACGATACTCTTTGCGGAGAGTTCGGTGCCTCGAAGCCCGCCGTCGGCTTTTCGATAGGAATTAAGAGGCTTTTGGTTGCTTTGGAACGGGAAGGAAAGCTCATGTCGTGCGCGTCGCCTGACATTGCGTACATATCCGACGGCAAAGACTGCGGTTTCGAGTACGAATATGTGGCGGCACTGCGCGAGAACGGTCTTGTTGTGGAAAAAAGATTCGAATGCGGGAAAAAAGAACTTTTGGATTATTGCGCGGCAAAGAAAATTCCTTGCGCGGTAATAATTAGCGGCGGCAGGGCCGAACGGATTAGCGTGGGCGGTGAAGAAAAATGAAACAATTAACCGTAGCTTTGGCGAAAGGTCGTCTTGCCGAAAAAACCGTTGAACTTCTTGAAAAATGCGGGGTGAATTGTGCGCCGTTAAAGAAAGATACTCGCAAACTTGTGCTTTGCGACGCCGACGAAAAATACAAATTTATATTTGTCAAGCCTGCCGATGTGCCTACTTACATCGAACGCGGAGTTGCCGATATAGGCGTTGTGGGAAAAGACACGTTGCTCGAAGAGGGCAAAGACATTTACGAAATGCTTGATTTGAAGTTCGGCTTGTGCTCAATGTGCGTGGCGGGATTTGAGCGCAAAAGCGAAAGCATTACTCAAAATAATCTGCGCGTAGCCAGCAAATATGTGAATATTGCAAGGGAATTTTACGCTTCTAAGGGAATGGACGTAGACATTGTTAAACTCACGGGTTCTGTGGAACTTGGACCCATAATTGGGCTTTCCGACGTTATTGTAGACATTGTTGAAAGCGGCAAAACTTTGGAAGCGAACGGTTTAACCGTTTTGGAAGAAATATGCAAACTGTCGGCGCGGCTTGTTGTGAATAAGGTGTCTTTAAAAACCAAAAATGCGGAGATTATGCCGCTTATAGAGAAGATTTCCGCTATAATAGAGGAGAAAACCGTATGATACCGATTTTAAAAGGGAGCGAAGACTTATCACGCGTTTTTTGCCGTAGTCAACTTGATACCGAGAAAGCGCGCGAAACCGTTAAAGGCATTATAGAAGGGGTGCGCAAAGGCGGTGATAAAGCGCTTTTTGAATATACCGAGCGTTTTGATAACGTTAAGTTGAACGGCGGTTCGGTTAGGGTAACGCAGGAGGAAATAGACGCCGCATATAAGGCGGTTTCGGCAGAACAGCTTGCGGCTTTGCGGCGCGCCAAAGAAAATATCGAAGAGTTTCACAAACGGCAAAAACGCAACGACGATATTGTTACTATAAACGGTAAAACTACGGGTATAATATATCGGCCTATTGAGCGTGCGGGGCTTTATGTGCCGGGAGGAAAAGCGTCTTATCCGAGTTCCGTTTTAATGTGCGCTTTGCCTGCTGTAGTTGCGGGTGTGCCCGAAATTATAATGACTACGCCTGCGGCTAACGGACTCAATCCTTTAACTGTGGTTGCGGCATCTGAATGTGGGATTAGCAAAATTTTTAAAATAGGCGGAGCTCAAGCGATTGCCGCTATGGCATACGGCACCGAATCGGTGCCGAAAGCGAACGTTATAAGCGGACCGGGAAACATATATGTCGCGCTTGCCAAACGCGAAGTGTACGGCGTTGCGGGCGTAGACATGATAGCGGGACCGAGTGAAATCGTAATTGTCGCCGACGAATCTGCCGATGCCGAATTTGTGGCGGCAGATATGCTTTCGCAAGCGGAACACGACGAATTAGCTATGAGCGTGCTTATAACAAGTAGCAAACAACTTGCCGAAGCCGTTCAAAAAGAAGTAGAATTGCAAGTAAAAAAACTGCCTAAATCGCTTATTGCAACGAAGTCTCTTGAAAATTGCGGCACTGTTATTCTTGTTAATAATCTTAATGAAGCGTTCGACACGGTGAATAAGATAGCTCCCGAACATCTCGAGCTTTGCATTGAAAATCCGCAAAAGTGGCTTAGTAAGATTATAAATGCCGGCGCCGTGTTTATGGGGCATTATTCGCCCGAGCCTCTCGGTGATTATTATGCGGGAACTAATCACGTTTTGCCAACGTCGGGTACGGCTAAATTTTGCTCGGCTTTAAGCGTTGACAATTATATTAAAAAAATCAGCGTAATTGAATACGAAAAAAGCGCTTTATTTGCATGTTCGTCAGACATAGAACTACTTGCCGAGTGCGAGGGATTACGGGCGCACGCAAATTCGATTAAAGTAAGACGAGAAAAGGAGATAAAATGAGGACGGGACAAAAGGAAAGACGGACGAAAGAAACGCAAATATCGGTTAAAATGAACCTTGACGGAACGGGAAAATATTCGGTGAATACAGGTATCGGATTTTTCGACCACATGCTTGAGTTGTTTTCGAGCCATTCCGGAATGGATTTGGAACTTACGGTTAAGGGTGACTTAAATGTGGACGCTCACCATTCTGTGGAAGATACGGGAATTGTAATAGGAAAGTTACTGCACGAATTGCTTGGCGACAAGAACGGAATTGCTCGCTATGCAACGTCGTATATTCCTATGGACGAAACACTTGCACGCACGGTTATAGACGTTAGCGGCAGACCGTGTTTCGTTTTTAGTTGCGACGGACTGAAAGGAAAAATCGGGGAGTTCGACGCCGAACTTGTAGAGGAATTTTTCAGAGCGGTAAGCTCTTACGGCATGCTGACTATTCATACCGAAGTTTTATACGGCAACAATTTGCATCACATTGCCGAAGCCGTGTTTAAATCTTTTGCCCACGCGTTGCACGATGCCGTTGCAATAGTCGGGAATAGCGTTCCGAGTAGCAAAGGTGTGCTCGAATGATTTTATTTCCTGCTATAGATATATTAAACGGCGAGTGCGTTCGTTTGACGCACGGAAATTATTCTGACGTTACAAAATACGGTAACCCAGTGAGTGCGGCGTTGAAATGGGTGGGAAACGGTGCGAAATACCTTCATGTTGTTGACCTTAACGCTGCCAAAAGCGGCAAATCCGAAAATCTTGAAATTATTAAAGAAATAGCGGCGGTTGCGGGTATTCCCGTGCAAACGGGCGGTGGAGTGAGAACTTTGGACGACGCGGAAGCGCGGCTTAGCGCGGGGGTGCGTCGTGTGGTTTTCGGAACGGTTTGTTGTGAAAGCCCCGAATTGATACGGCTTGCGGTTGTTGAATTCGGAGCGGAGAGAGTTGTGTGTGGAATAGACGTGAAAAACGGGCGCGTTGCAACTCGCGGTTGGCTTAATCAATCGAATATTTTGCCGTTTGAACTCGGCAAAGTTATGTTTGCTCACGGCGCGCGTTATGCCGTTTTTACAGACGTTTCGAAAGACGGAGCGCTTACCGGTGTGAACGCCGATGCTTGCAAAGGTATGGCTGAGAAAACGGGTCTAAACATAATAGCGAGCGGCGGAATAAGCGGAATCGCAGATATTTCGACGCTTAAAAATATGAAAATGTACGGGGCTATTCTCGGCAAAGCGTTATACGAAAACAGAATTTCGCTTGAAGAAGCGGTGAAAACAGCGGAGGAGATTTAACTTGGCAATCAAATTTAATTCCGACGGGCTTGTTGTTGCGCTTGCGGTTGACGCATATACAAACGAAGTGTTAATGCAGGCATATATGAACCGAGAAGCTTTTGATTTAACTTTAAGCACGGGAAAGGCGTACTATTACAGTCGTAGTAGGGGTAAGTTGTGGCTAAAAGGGGAAACAAGCGGACATTTTCAAAAGGTTATCGAGGTATTGACCGACTGCGATTCGGATTGTGTACTGTTGCGCGTTGTACAAGAAGGGGCGGCTTGCCATACGGGAAATCGCAGCTGTTTTTATACTTCCGTTAAAGAGTTTGAAAAAATTCCGAACATTGCCGTTTTGCAAAAGGATATAAACACAATCGCGTCACGGCGGGAAAGCCCTGTGCTCGGTTCGTATACAAATTATTTACTTGATAAAGGCGTTGAAAAAATTTGCAAAAAAATAGGCGAGGAGGCTTCGGAAACTATTATAGCGGCAATGAAATCGGATAACGAAGAACTTGCATGCGAACTTGCGGATTTATATTACCATACTTTTGTTTTAATGAACGACAGAGGTTTGGAGTTTTCTGAAGTTTTGAAAGTTCTCGAACAAAGGAGTTTGAACGAGCGCAAGAGAAATTATTGAGCCTAATTTAGTTTAGTATGTTATGCATAATATTGTTAAGTTGTGCTTAAAAGGAAGAAAACAGAAGAAAAATGCAGGTTAGTTTATAAAATTGACAAAATAAGGTGAAAAATACTGCCGCTGAAATCGTTTACCTAAGATACAAAATTTGTTAAAATATTCACAATACAACTTAGGAGTAAACAATGGAAAAACAAGTGACAAGAATGACGGTTCAGCGGCTGTTAATCAGTTTGGGAGTTACGCCGAAAAGCAACGGATACAGATATCTAACTTCGGCAATAATGATTAAACTCGAAAAAAGACCCGGCGATGTAACAATGTTGCGGTTATGCGAACAGCTCGGCGCCGAAAATAACGCCACTGCGGCGTCGGTGGAACGCAGCATGCGCTTTGCTATTGAAAGGGCGTATAATTTGAATAAGTTGTCGGGAATAAACGATTTGTTCAACGCTTACGTTATAACAAAATCGCCTACGCTTTCCGACTTTATAATGTATTTGGTGGAATATTTGGATTCGTTTTATCAATTTGACGATTTGCGAATTGTTTGAACTTGCCTAATGTATTGTGTTTCGTTAATAATAATCGGATATTCCGATTAGATAATCTGCCGATACATCGAAATATTTTGCCAGTTTTCCGAGAGTTATTGCCGACGGGCTACGTTTGCCTGACAAATATGCGGAAATAGTTTGGTTCGGAATGCCTGTTTCGAGTTCGAGTAGGCGTTGCGTGAGTCCGCTTTCTTTCATAAGCTCGGCAAGTCTTTGTGCAAATTTAAATTCGAATTCTAAGTTTTTCATAGATGCAGCCTCCTGCACCTACTTTCACTTAATAATGAACGTTAAACTGTTGGACTTTGACATAATAATACGTTTTTATTTGACACTGTTTTGTGTAAATGATATTATTATTTATGGGAAGATAAACAGAGGAGTTGGCAGTATGAAAAAAGTTTTCAGAACGATATGGATAATCATAGCCCTTGCCGTATTTGTGGCGGGCTTAATTTATGTGATATTGAATTGGGATTGGAAATCGTGGGTTATTTGGGGCGCGGCGAGCGCCGTGATGTCGATAGGTACTTTCTTGCTTGATTTTTTTTCGAGGTTCAGAGGGTGCTTGGGAACGATAATTTTTATAGTTTTGAGCGTAGTGCTCGGACCTTTGCATTTACTCTTTGCAATAATTTCTACCGCGATAGCAATAAAAAAAGACAGCTGAATAACGTGTGTTGTAAGCCTCGCTTTAAGCGGGCTTTTTAATTTTGACGGGCTTTAATTTGCTCTCTTGCAAGTTTATCGCAACGGTTGTTATATTCGTTGTCGCTGTGGCCTTTAACTTTTATAAAAGTAACGTTATGTCGGCTGATTTTTAGGCTTAAATCGTTCCATAAGTCGCGGTTTTTAACTTCTTTTTTATCGGCTGTTTTCCAATTTGCTCGTTTCCAGTTTTCAAGCCAACCTTTGTTGATAGCGTCTATGGCATAAGCGGAGTCGCTGTATACTTCGACTTCGCAAGCCTCTTTTAAAGAGGCAAGTCCTTGTATTATGGCAAAAAGCTCCATGCGGTTATTTGTGGTTTCTTTCATATAACCGGAAATTTCTTTCTCGTAGCCGTTGTATATTAAAATTGCCGCCCAGCCGCCCGCGCCCGGATTGCCGCTGCATGCGCCGTCGGTATATATGCTCACTTTTTTCATTTACGCTCGCTAAGCTCCTTTGCTCTGTTTATCGATTTTTCTACGGCGGTTTGCAATGTTGTTTCGAAATTGTTTTCGCGCAAATATTTTACGCCTTCTATCGTAGTTCCGCCTTTGCTGCAAACCGAATCGATTAAATCGTTTAGTTCGGTGTTTGTTTCGGATTCAATGAGTTTCGCGCTTCCCGCTACTGCCGTAACAGCCATTTTGCGAGCTTCCGATGGGGAAAAGCCGCAACTTACGGCTTTGTCGGCAAATGCTTTAACGAGCATAAAAACAAAAGCGGGAGAACTTCCTGTAAGTCCTGTTACAGCGTCGAGTTTTTCTTCTTCAACTTCGGACACGGCTCCGAAAGAATTGAGAAGAAGCGAAATAAACTCTTTTTCATCGCTATTTATATTTAAGCACGAATATGCGTTGTACGACGCCGAAACGCGAGCGTTCAAATTAGGCATTACGCGCACTATTTTATTGCTTCGGGTAAGTTCTTTAAGCGTTGCGATTGAAGTTCCCGCCATAATCGAAATTACGGTTTTTCCGCTTAACGATAGGTTATTAAGTAGGGAAGGGGCATTTTGCGGTTTAACAGCCAATAAAACAAATTCGGCATTTTCTACCGCCGCTTCGGGAGCTGCGGTTTTGCCCACGTTTAACGTGCAATTATCAAGTTTTGTTTTGTCTGAGTCGGTTATGGTTATACTTAAATTTATGTTTTTGTTTTTGAACTTTTCTTGCGTTTCAGGTAAACAAAGCGCTTTTACTATTGCTTGCGCCATGTTTCCGTAACCAAGCACAGCCAAATTATAATTTTTCATAATGCTCCTTATTTTAATTGACTAATCCGTGAATTTTGTTTATAATATAAGAACTCTTAGGGGAGTGGCTCAACGGTAGAGTAGCGGTCTCCAAAACCGTAGGTTGCGTGTTCGAATCGCGTCTCCCCTGCCAAAGCAAATATACTAAATATAGTGTATTTGCTTTTTTATTACCCTATATATCGCGTTTAGCGTGGAATTTGTTTGTTGTTGCTAATTTGAGCACTTTCGAATAAACGGCGTAAAATGGGGCGATTTAGCATAGTTTTGGTGCAATTTTCGGTGCAATTTTTATTGCACCAAAAAACCGTAGGTTATTGTTGGCGCTGATTTGCGACAAAAACAGTATAACACAAACAGGTGGTATAGTCAAATTTTTGCACTCAAATGCAAATTTAATCATTGGATAAAGATGCCGAAACTGCTTGAACCGCTTTTTTATTTAGTTCTATATCGTCTTTGAAATAATGTCTGTTGGTAACTTCAACGTCGCTATGTCCCATTAGCTTAGCTACCGTGAATGGGTCAACGCCTGCACTTTTATTAAGATTTGCGAAACTGCGGCGTAAACCATAAGGCGTAATATGGGGAAGATTGTGCCTCTTTGTTGTACGATTTATGGCTTGGTAAAATGAGTTTTCCGTAAGCTGTTTGCCTTTTTCGTTTACAAGAAGATAAGGGGAGTTTATTCGATTTTTTATTTTAAAGGCATGAATGTCGTCATAGTCAAGTAAAGTAACGGGAAGTTCGCGTTGACCTGCCGTTGATTTCGGTTCTTTTATTTCGGTAAATCTGCCGTTTTTTGTGTAAACGATAGAAAGTGCTTTGTTTACGTTTAGAAAATATATATCGTCTTTGACGGAGAAACGAAAATCGGATTCTTCGATTACAGTTGCTTCGTTGGGTCGTAGCCCCGTAATAGTAAGGAGTTTAGCGTAAACATAATATTTTGGTTGCTCGGTTTTAAGATACTGTAAAAGGATTTTAATTTGTTCAGCATTGTACCAAACTTGATTTTCCGGTTTGGGGGCATATTCGGATTTAACTACTCTTAACCACAAATTCTTTTCGGTAAATCCCTGCAATTCGGCAAATGAAAATATAGCTGAAAGAGTTTGTTCTATATGTGCTTGCTTGCATGGAGTTTCGGAGTACATGTCATAGCGTTCTTGCAAAAATGTAGGAGTTATTTTTCTTAGCAAAATATTGCCAAAACTTTTTTTAAGTATATCGATATAAATTTCATAATCCGCAATAGTTCGTGGGGCGAGAGGTTTGCCCTTTTTTCGGTAGGCTCGTTTGACCGCCATAAATTTATCGCATAGCTCAAAAAATTTTAAGTCATTCTTAGTCGTAAGTGCTTTTTCGGCGGCGTTACGATAATTTTCCGACCACGCAATAGCTTGATTTGCTGTTTTGAATCCGCCGCGATGTTTTTGTTCTTTAACCCCGTTTGAATTTGTGTAAGTTACGCGGATTGCCCATGTCTTTCCGTTTGATTCTAATTTTGGTGTTGCCATAAACTTATCCTCATGCGTTCTAAAAAATTGTATATTATTTTGTAGAGACCCATTGAAATTTTACAAATTATGGTGTATAATAGTCTTCCGGTAGCGCTCTCGAATAAACGAAAGGAGAAAGTGAGGTGGAAGATGAAAGAATCTACTACGCGCTACTTGAATTATGCGACGAATTAGGCATAGACCGTAAATATATCGCGTTCATTCTGGAAGTGATTTATTTTATGTAAGTATTACATAATACTACAACACAGGCTCTCGGCTTCGGTCGGGAGCTTTATTTTGATTCTTCAAGCAATTTTGTATTGATATTTTGCAGAACACGAAGTTGTGATTTTGCCATGTTATTAAGTTGTAGCAGCCGTTCGCATTGAGGTATGTTTTGTTCTATGAGAATGGCGTTGTAACTTTCCATATTCGCTATTACAAGTAATTGCTCGATAGTTGCGTAGTCGCGTATATTTCCCTTTAATGAGGGGTTTTCTTTTCTCCAATCAGCTGCCGTTTTTCCAAAGAGAGCAACGTTGAGTAAGTCGGCTTCATCCGCATAAACATATCTTAACTGTTCATCGCTAAGATTCGGGACAAGATTTTCTTTAATTGCATCGGTGTGTATGTGATAATTGATTTTTGCAAGTTCGCGTTTTGCCGACCACTCTAATGCTTTTTGTTCTTGTGATTTGAGCCGCTGAAACTCTTTGATTAAATAAAATTCAAATTCCGCAGAAATCCAACTTGCAAATTTAAAGGCAATATCTTGATGCGCAAAAGTACCGCCGTTTTTGCCTTGTTTAGTGATTATGCCTATGGCGTTAAATTCACTTATCCAACGTGTGGGGGACATGGTAAAGTCATTCCGACCTGTCAAAGCAAATAAGGGGTCGATTTCGTCCCCTTTAAAATCGGGATTATAAAAATTCTCCCAAAGGGTTAAATATTCTAATGTTGAACGATTACGCATCCAGCTTTTTACAACGTCTTTCGGCTCTTTTGGATTGCGCATGCAAGCAATGTCGGTAATAGAGATATAATCTTCTTTGCCGATGTGCTTATATGTAACATTTATTCCTTGAACAATTACTGCTTTGTTTGTCATAAGCTTATCCTTTGATGTTGCGCGGTTTATTCAATAGGCTTGGGAGCTTTTTTATTTTTGAGCTTTTTCTTGTTTTTGTTTTATTCGTAAAATTTCAGATTTATAGGCGTTTTTATCTTTAATAAATGATTTTGCAAGAGCTGTTTCGCATATATCTATTGCCGCCGCAAAATCTTTTTGGGCTAAATATAAGTCACTTACATGTATAGGCAAGAGTTCGAACACTACTCTTGGCAAAAAATTTGTTTTATATAATGCGTCATAGTTTGAGTAATAATAGTCAATGCCGTTTTTATAAAATTCAATACATTTATTGTAATAATCGCTCGACTGTTTTCGCACTCTATAATATAGTGAGCCTAATGCCTGATATTTAAAATGAGTTTCTAAAAGAGAGCTATGCTCTTTTAAATTAGTAGAATTGATTTCTCGAAAATCGAAGAAGTAGGATTTGTTGATTAACCCATTATATCTATCCGTTAAAAAGCGTTCTTCATCTTCTATACTATGGTCTTCGAAAGAGAATTTGTATTTGTCGCAAAATGATTGAATGGTGTTTGGCGAAAGAGTTTGCGCGAAAGAGAATGATTCGTCTGGGTGCGATTGTGTGTAATATAAAAGTTTCAAGGATGAATCTTTGCCGAGCTGATACGTTGTGCTAAGGCATAAATTTAACAGTTCTTTATGTACTTCGTAATTCATGGTCTCGGTTAGTCCTTAAAATTTTCTATCATAGTAATAATGAGTTGTTTTTGTTCGGGAGTTAGGCTCCCGATTTTTTTTAGCAGATAATGTAGTTCTTCGTCGTTTCCGTCGATTCCCAAACGTTTCAGCTCGGTGCGCACGTCTTCTATGCCGCCCGATGGGTATGGTGGAGCGGGGGAGTCGGTGCGCCCGAGAAGATAATCGGTTTGAACATTAAAATACGATGCAAGCTTATTGACAATATCAATAGGGGGTTGGGCTTTGTTATTTTCATATGCGGCATATGCTTGCTGTGTAATTCCTAAAAATTTTGCCATTTGCTGTTGTGTTTTTTTCAGCTCTTTTCTTAGCTCTCGAAGTCGTTCCATGTATTTAGCCCCTTTCAATTACTAATTATAATTGTACAATAGCAATTTGTGTATTGCAATAAAAACAAATTAAATTTTTACAAATTATTTTTGTAAAATGCTTGACATACAAAAACAATTTGTATATAATAAGTTTACAAATCAAATTTGTAAGTTAGGAGGCGGTATGAATTTTCGAAAGTTAAGAAAACAAAAGCAACTTACGCAACCGGAACTTGCCGAGAAAATCGGAGTTACACAAGCAACAATATCGGCGTGGGAAACGGGTAATGCTGTTGGAAATGATAAAAAAGTCAATAGTTTAAAAAGGGAACTAAGGTTACCTTTTTATTATCGGATAATAGAAAAGTAACATTCTTGTTTTTTATTTAATGAGTCATTATACTTTGTTTGTAATCGAAAGGTTACGAAATAATTTTTCGGAGGTTAAAAAATGAACAAGAACAACTATTCTACCGTTAAACTTGAAAAGGGGGAAATGCACGTCTACGATTGCGGAAAAGTAAAATTGCACGCTTATGGAACTGACGATTTGATAAGCGACGAGGTTTTTATTTTGGAAAAGAACGGACAAGCTGTTATAATCGAACCGCCGTGTTTTTTCGATAATATTGCCGCATTAAATAAGTATATAAGTAATATGCATGTAATCGGCATATTTGTTGCTTATGCCGGCGCAAGTTTTTTGCCTCAAATTCCGAAGTATGCCACGCAAAGAGCGAAAGATTATGCGACAGCGGGAGGAGGAAAGGCTTTGATAGACAATTTTTCTGATATGTTCGGAAAAATTTTCGACAGCTCGGTTCATGAAATAACAAATATAATAAAAGAGGGCAAAGTAACGCTTGCGGGGATTGATTTTATAATAAAGCAAACAGCGGAAGCGTTCGATGTGGAAATTCCCGAAATAAACGCCGTATACACTCACATGCTCGGGCACGATTGCCATTCTATTGTGGCGGGCAGCAAGCATGCGGACGCTCTTATAGAGCAACTTAGCGAATACATTGAAAAAGGCTACTCGCTTATCCTTACGTCGCATTATACGCCCGAAGATTTAAAAGATGCGCAAACAAAAATCGACTATTTAAAACGGTTGAAAGATATTGCCGCAAGTTGTGACAATTCAAGCGATTTTAAGCTAAAAGTAAAAAAACAGTTTCCGAAATACGGCGGGGCAAATTATTTAGATATGACTGCGGATATGTTTTTCGCTTAAAATTTAACCGTATAATCGCAAATTATAATATAAAAGGCTTTGAAATCATATACTGTTATTATGACAAAGCTGTCTAAAATTACCGTAGCGAAGATTTTGATTACGCTGCTGAATCTCGGCATGCTTGCTTTGTCGTGCGTCTATTTTAAAGATTTGCCGCGAGTGGTTTTATTGTGCGCGATAGTTTTGTTCGCTTCTTTGGGCGTGACTGTTCCGAGTATTAACGAAAAGTCGCATGAAACCGTATACAAATTTTTTATTTTGGTTTCGATATTCGCCGCTTTGATTCTTTTGTGTTATGTGGCGTTGGATGCCGCAGGCTGGCTTTATAAGTTCAAGGATATGGACGCTTTGCTTACGTTTGTGCGTAGCACAAAGCAGTGGGGCATACTTGTTTATATCGGACTGGTTATCTTTGAGGTTATATTTTTGCCGATACCGTCGGCAATTATCGCATTGCTCGGAACCGTGCTGTATGGCCCGACTTACGCGTTTATTTTTATGACGGTCGGCACGTTGGTCGGTTCTGTAATTACTTTTTTATTAGGAAAAATATTCGGACGTAAATTAGCTGTTTGGGTGATAGGAGAAGAGAAGACCGACAAATTTTCGGAACTCTTAAACGAAAGGGGAAAATTCTTATTTGCCGTAATGATGTTATTTCCGTTTTTTCCCGACGACATAATTTGTTTGGTAGCGGGAATAACCACCATGAGCTTTAAATATTTTTTAACAACTATATCGCTCACTCGTCCCGTTATGATAGCATTTATGTGCTATTTCGGAAGCGGCACCATTATACCGTTTCGCGGTTGGGGAATTCCCGTATGGATTGCTATTTTTGTTGCCGTTATCATATTGTTTTTTGTGGTAAATAAAATAAAGAAAAAACTCATGAGCAAAAAAGGAAGCGGAGAAATGCACGGTAAAAAAATCGAAAAGAAATCGGATGTCAACACATAAAAAGGACGGTTACAAACCGTCCTTTTGTGTTTAATGTTCAACCGCAAACTTTTTCGATTTGAACAATGCGTTAAATATTAAAGCGCTTATAGGGAAGCAGACCGAAAGCAATGCGGGTAACAGTAGCGTCGTAATGTATTTTAGCTCGAAGCCGAGTTCCATGCCGCCTATTACGTTTGCGCAGTAAATAATCAAGAAGCACTGCGCCATAACAATCAATCGGTAAATTAAAGAGTTTTTTAAACTGAAATTTATGCGTTTGCGTTTGTCGGGAGCCGTAAAGTTTTTAACAAAAGCTACTATGGGGAAGGCGACGGCTATCAAAACTGCCGCAATATAGAACCATTTGTCTGAACTTCTGCCGGCATGCAAAACAATGTTTACGAATATAGCGGAGAACAGAATTTCCAACATCATTATGCCGAATAAAATTCCGTAATGAACAATCATCAATTTGTTGGAAAGATAATAGTAAGCGTTGTTATATTCTTTTGAACTACTGTTGTTGTGAGTGCGAATCACAACGTTATCGCCCATTTCACGAACTTCTCCCGTAATACGGTTAAGCTTTCGATTTACGTCGGCATCGTTCGTATATTGTTCGGTAGCTTCGTTATATTCCGATTCCGCGCTATCTTTTAGAGCCGTTTGAGGTTCTTCATATTGTTCTGTTGCGGAAGCTTGAGCTATCGAAGCGGTTGTGCCCGTCTCTTCTTGCATAGCGGGAGCGGGTTGATTTTGAACGTATGTATCTTGCGCAATAGGCTCTTCCGGCTCTTGCTCTGGTTCTTCGGGAGGAGGAGCGGGGCGTTCTACAAAGCTTGCGTTTAAAAAATCGCCGAGTATGTTGCGGTATTCTCTTTCTATTATGCCGCTTTCGTAAGGCTTTGCAATAGAAGAAGTGTGATAGTCGAGAAATATGTTTTCCGGCTTCTGTTCTTCTTGCTCGAACGTTTCTTCTATGTGCGGCTCGTAGCCCGAGCTATTATATTGTTGCGCGTATTGCTCATCGTTTTGAGAAACAAGAGGGGGAGTTTGTTCCGAATGTTCGTTTTCGGGTTCCGATTGTTCGGCTTCTTGTTCGGCTTCCGACTCGTCGAAGAAATCGCGGAAATACATTTCTGCGGAAAAGTTGTTGTCGGTTCTGTCGGAAACATATTTTTCAGACACAAGTTTTTCGGCATAGCTGGCGTCTTCATCGGAATTCAATCTTGAGCGGAACAGCTCGTCCATAATAGCAGTCGTATCCGAAAATTCCACTGCACGCGAAACAACTTCTTGCCGTTGTTCTTCGTCGGGTTGCTCGTGCAATGCGGAAACGTTCTCGTCATCTTCCTGTATTTCGTTAGCGGAAAGGTTTTCGGTTTCAGCATTTTCGCTATCCGTAATTTCGGAAATATCTTCGTCGGTTTCCGGCTCGTCGTTAAAAGATGCTTCCTGTTCGTCGTATTGCGACGCAACGCTTTCAGCTTCCGGACGCGGGGCGGATAAATCAACTTCACGGTCGGAAATCAATTTATCGATAACCGTGCGGGAATATTCCCACTCGCTTTGATTTTTAATAAAAAGTTCGCGCCCCATTTCGGTAAGCGTGAAATATTTTCTTCGTCCGCCGTTGGATTTTGCGCCCCAATAAGAGCGGATAAATCCTTGAATTTCAAGTCTTTTTAAACAACTGTATAATGTCGGTTGTTTCAGTTTGTACTGACCGCTGCTTTTTTGCTCGATTTCTCTTACAATGTCGTAGCCGTAGCGGTCTCCGTCGAAAAGGGCTTTTAATATAATAGTGTTTATGTGCCCTCTTATCAGGTCGCTTTGGATAGTGTTTTCCATACAAACCCCTTAAATTATTCTATTATTATTGTAAACTTTTTTCACAGTTTTGTCAATAGGAATACTATTTAAGGCATAGTAATTTTTTAAAATAATATAAAAAGATTTGCAAGAATTTTGTCGATATTGTATACTATTTGAGAGATATTTGAGAATTAAAGCGGTTTGCGCTTTTTAAACGGAGGGCGGCATGTCGAATTATTTACAGCACAGTCAAAAAATTGTTACGGCGGTAGACGAATTTGACTTTCTCGAAAGAATAAAGCCGAGCGCTATTATGGAGTATTTTCAAGATTTGGCTACGGTGCACGCTTCGGAAATCGGAATAGGCTACGGGGAAATGAAAGAACAAAATTTGTGTTGGGTATTAAACCGACTCAGCGCCATAATAGATAAGTCGCCTAAGCTCGGTGAAGAAATAATTATAACTACATATCCTCATAAGCCCGGTTTGGTGGACGCAGTTAGGGATTATTATATAACAGACGTTTCGGGCGAAAGTTTAATTCGCGGAACCTCTCGGTGGTGCGTGCTTGATATTAAATCGAAAGCGGTTAGGCGTTGTTCGCCGTTGTTTAATTACGACGATTCGGCGTACAATCCTAAATATGCGGTTCCGGAAGGCAACCCTCAGCTTCCGGTTTTGGATACTCTTGTAGGAGATGTGAAAAGTAGCGCAGGGCAAGTTAAAATAACCGATTTGGACAGAAACGGGCATATGAACAATGCGCGTTATGCCGACATTATGGTTAATTGTTGCGATTTTGATTTTTACTCGTCACATGAAATTAAAGCGTTCGATTTTAATTTTTTGTGCGAAATGAAAATAGGGAATGAATACTGCGTAAAATCCAAAACCGACGGGAAAACTTCTTGGTTTGAGGCGAGCGGTAATACTCGCGTAAATCCTATATTTCGGGCAAGTATAGAGTGGCGATAATGGAATACTCGGTAAGTCGCTCTAAACGCAAAAGCATAACTATATATGTTAAAGACGGGAAAATAAGCGTAAGGGCGCCGTTAAAAACGGATTTTAAAGTTATAGACAATTTTGTGGCAAGTAAAGAAATATGGATATTGCGTAAGCTCGCCGAAAGCTCCGACCGCATGAAACGCTATTCCGACGTATTCGAAGGACGTGAATTTCCGTATTTCGGAAAACGCCTTGTTCCGCGCGTTACCGATAAAAAGCGAATTTGGTCTAACGACGAATATTTATTTGTACCTCAGGAATTCTATTCAAACGGAGTTTTTGTATGCTCCGATTTGTTTTTAGCAGCCGTAAAAAAATATTATATGCGTGAAGCAAAGTCTTATCTTGGCGAGCGATTAAAAGAAATCGGCGAACATTATGGCTTTAGTTACAGCAATTTTTCTTTGACTAATGCAAAATCGAAATGGGGGAGTTGCGATTCCGCGAATAGAATAAGGCTGAATTGGCGTTTGATAATGTTGCCGAAAAGCTTATGCGATTATGTTGCGGTTCACGAGTTGATGCACACGGTAGAGCATAATCATTCGCGCAATTTTTGGAAAGGGGTTGCTACGATTTATCCGCGTTATAAGGAGGCGATTTCGTGTTTGAAAGATGCGGGAATGCTTATAAATTTATGGCGTTAAAAAGATTATGTCTATTTATATTAGTTGCATTCAGCGCTTGCTTTTTGGAGTGCGGTTATACAGTTGTGGGAAACGTTCAAGGCTATGAAGCGTTTTTAAAGGACTATAAACGATATTCTTCCGCAGACTCTGGATTAAAAGTGGAAAAAATCGAAGGGTTCGAACCTGTTGTAGACGAATACTTTTCATTCGGAAAAGCTTTTTGCGACGGCATTGCGTTTGTTCGAAAAGAAAACGAAAATTACGTTTTGCGTCGCGATGGAACGTTGACGCAAATTGCCGAGAATTTGAGCGAAGTTGAAATTGAGGGAGGGAAATACGCTTTTGAATCAAACGGAAAATTCGGAGTAAAAAACGTTTTCGGCATTGAACTTTTAGCGCCGATTTATTCGGAAATCAATATTGCGGACGATACGATTTTAGCAATATCTGACGAATATGCCGAAACTTTTTATGCAAGATACGATTCGAAAGAAGCCGTTTTGATTAAAAAATGTAATTCGAAAGATGCTACTTTATTAAACGGAGAATATTTATTTTCAAACGGTTATATTTGCGATTTGAATTTTTTACCTCTTACCGCTTGCGGTTTATTTTATGCGAATTTGCCTTGCGAGGGAAAAGTTGTTGTAAAATTACAAGACGCAAAATTCGGTTATGTCGATTTGTCGGCGAATAAAATTTTGCAAGGTTGCTATGTTGTTGCGCATTCGTTCAGCGAAGGAACGGCAACGGCGGTAATGCCGAACGGCGAAAACGTGGTGATTGACGAAAGCGGAACTAAGTTGTTCGGTACGGATAATATGCGTATCGGGAATAAAAGTTACGGATTTTATTGTTACGAATCCGGTGGAAAATACGGGATATTAAACGATAAATTTGAACGGCTAACCGATGCTATATTTACCGATATAAAGTACGAAAAATCGGTTTCGGGCTACTTTATAATTTCTCAAAACGGAAAGGATAAGATTTATTCTCCGACAAAAGGGGACGTTTACGACTGCGAAGAAATAATTTACGAGGGTAGAATGTTTTTCTGTAATGAGAACGGACTTGTCACCGTTCTCGACAATAATTTAAAAAAGCTTTTTTCTTGCGACGGGGTAGAATACGGAAACGGCGTACTTATAGTTGAAAAAGGCGGAAAGTATGCCTATTATGAAAGAATTCAATAGGGTAGAAGTATAGGTTATAAAAAAGCGAAATAACAAACGCTTGACATTTTTTGTAAAAAGTTGTAAAACTATACAAGTCTTGCATTCATGGGAGATCGATTTTACGATGAGCGAAAAAGATACTGTGCTTGGCGGAATATCGCCTATATTCGACAAGTGGAATATTGTTCGTGAAGGTAAAAACGAACGCAATTATGTTGTTTCTCAAAATACCGAACTTCAAAGCAAAATCAAAAAATTTTTGATGCGGATAGGATTTGTTGAAGTTCCAATAGACGTAATGAATGCGTTGGCTAATTTAATCGCGGTAAGTTTACAGGGCGGGCGTTTGAAAATCGGAAAAGCTTATGCCGAGTTATCGCATTGCAATTTGAGTGAAGACGCTTTAAGAACTAAAATTTCGTATTACATTGAAAAAAACTATGTAAACATGCGCGATTCCGTTAGCGCTAAGTTTAATTGCAGTTTGGGGCAACATTTCTCGGGAAACAAAAATTTTATAGTAAAATTGTCTTCGGTTTTTGAAGTGTTTGGGCAGGACGAGTAGTTGAGAAAGGTAAGAGTGAGGGGGATTTTTATATTTTTAACCAACTAAACTATTCGCAAAAGTCTTCTTTTGCGAATAATATCGGTGAAAATAGTGGAAATAGAGTATAAAAAAGCAATTTTTCAACCCTTTGATTCTTAAATTATATAAATGTTATAAAAAGTTTTGGCTTTTGCTAATTTTATGTTATAATATTTGTGGCTATTTGTTACGTTTTTTTTGGAGATAAATTTTTTAACATGAGTATTAAAAACGGAGACAATTACTTTAAAGAACGAAATGAGCACGGCATGGAACGTCTGCGTGAAATTTTGGACACATTGCCCGATTTTGTTTACGAATTTTTTATAGGAATACAAATGCGCACAACCGTGCTCACAAGATTAAACTATGCGTATGATTTAAAGGTGTTTTTTCGTTATTTGAGTGAGAAAAAATATAATATTCCCGTACTTGAAATTTCGTTAGATAATATAGAAAAATTGAAAGCTTTCGATATAGAATTGTATTTAGACTATTTGTCGCACTATACGGTTGACGGAAAATCCTATTCTTGCGAAGAAAGAGCCAAAGAAAGAAAATTGTCGTCGTTACGTTCGTTTTTTAAATATTATTTTAAGAAAGACAAATTATCTTCAAACGTTTGTGCAAAAGTCGATTTGCCTAAACTGCATCAAAAACCTATTATACGGTTAAATCCGGACGAAGTTGACTTGTTGTTGTCGGAAGCTGAACACGGAAATAATTTGACTAAAAGGCAAAAAAGCTATCAAAAAAAATATGCTAAGCGTGACACGGCTGTTTTAACGTTGTTTTTAGGCACAGGTATTCGCGTAAGCGAGCTTGTTGGATTAAATAGAAAAGATTTTCATTTCGACGACAATAGTTTTACTGTTACGCGAAAAGGCGGCAATAAAAGCGTTTTGTATTTTTCCGAAGAAGTAAAATCGGCGTTAATTGAATATTTGGAATGGTTGCAAGAAAAAATGAACTCCCCTAACGATGCTTTCGGAAAAAAAGCGCGACTGACGGATGCTATGTTTCTATCAAATCAAGGAACTCGTTATTGCGTGCGTTCTGTTGAAAATCTTGTGAAAAAATACAGCAAAACTGTTACTTCGCAAAATATTACGCCTCATAAACTGCGTAGCACGTTCGGAACGTCGCTTTATAGAGCCACACAAGATATATATGTTGTTGCCGATGTACTCGGGCACAGCGACGTAAATACTACCAAAAAACATTATGCCGAGATGAGCGAAGATATTAGAAAAAAAGCCGCCGATGTCGTAAGTTTGCATAAACCTTCCGACGATAAATAATGTAAAATCGCAGTAGTATGCGTGTAATACAACTCCCTATTTTGTGTTTTTCGCAATAATTTGAGCGGCGCATTGAGTTACTGCAAATTTGATATGCTCATAAGTTAAACCGCCTTGCAAATATGCTATATACGGTTCTTTAATGGGCGAATCCGCGCTGAGTTCGATTGACGCTCCTTGAACGAACGTTCCCGCAGCCATTATAACTTGATTGCCGTAACCGGGCATGTCCCAAGGATATGGAACAACGTGGCTGTCTATCGGCGAAACCGATTGAACGGTTCTGCAAAACGTTATTAAATCTTCTTTGTTTCCAAATTTTATTGAGCAAATAATATCGTTGGGAATATCGTTTTCGGTCGGCGAAGTTTCGTATCCGAGCTTTGAAAATACCGCTCCGAATAATACCGCTCCTTTGAGAGCTTGCGCCGTAACGTGCGGCGCCATAAAAAGACCTTGATAAAACGGACGGTAATCTGCTGCGTATGAGCCTACCTCAGTTCCCACTCCTGGCGCGGTCAGCCTATACCCTACGGTTTCGATTAAATTTGATTTTCCGGCTATATATCCGCCTGTGGGGGCAAGTCCCCCGCCCGGATTTTTAATCATGGAGCCGGCACAAATATCGGCGCCTAACGCTGTCGGTTCATGTTCTGCCGTGAACTCTCCGTAGCAGTTGTCTACGGCTATAATTAGCGACGGAGCAAGCTCTTTAAGAAATTTGCAAACGTTTTTTATTTCGCTTACGGAAAGAGCGTTTCGCCAACTGTATCCGCGCGAACGTTGAATAAAAATCATTTTCGGTTGCAATTTTTTTATTGCGTCTTTAATGTCGGGTAAATTAAAATTGCCGTTTTCAAGTTCTATTTTTTCATATTTTATTCCGAAATCTTTTAACGAACCTGTACCCTTTCCCTCTATTACGCCTTGTAACGTGTCGTATACGTCGCCTGTAATCGACAGCATGACGTCGCCCGGCCGCAAAATTCCGAAAAGCATAAGCGTTAAAGCGTGTGTGCCCGACGTAATCATCGGAGAAACTATTGCTTTCTCGGCTTCGAAAATTTCCGCGAAAACTTCCGAAAGGGTGTCTCTTCCCGTGTCGTCGTAGCCGTAGCCTGTGGTAGGCGCAAAATGCCGCAGAGCTATTTTAAATTTTTTAAAAGCTTGCAAAACTCTTACTTGATTTTTGTATGCTATCCCGTCTATTGCGGCAAAAATTTGAGCGGAATTTTTTTCGCATTCTTCTATTAAACGTTCTGTGTTCATAACCATATCTCCTAATTTCCGTTCAGCCATTCGTCGGTAATTTTAATTGTGTTTTCAAAAAAATTTTCGCTAACATAAGTTTTTTCGGAACTAATCCATTTAAAAAAAGTAATTTGTCGTTTAGCGTATTTACGTGAATTTTGTTTAATTATCTCTGCGGTTTCGGCACAGCTTATATTTTGTTTTATCGACGCGATAACCTCTTTATAACCTATTGCTTGCATGCTACGGCATTCCCAAAACGGTTTAAGCGAAAGAACCTCGTCATACAGTCCGTTTTCAATCATTGCGTCTGTCCGTAGGTTTATTCGCTCGTACAGTTTTGTTCTATCCATTTCGGGAATAAAGAATTTAACGTCGTAAGGGCAAGTTTTTTGCGTGACGGATTGCGATTTGCTTTTTCCTGTTTGCGAGTGGATTTCAAGCGCCCTAATAGTTCGTTTAACGTCGTTTACAGGAATTTTTTCTGCAGATTGTTTATCTACCGCTTGCAACATAGCGTGTAGTTCCGCAGCGCCTTTTTCGTCGCATATGGCGCGAAGCCGTTCTCGAAGCTCATAATCGGGTTTTGCGTCGGCAAAATTTTGCTCGTTGATTAGCGCGTTGATATATAGCCCTGTGCCGCCCACCACAATGGGCAGGCGGTTTTTAATATGGAGTTGTGAAATAATTTTTTTTGCATCATTGCAGTAATTTTGTACCGAATAATCTTCGTTTGGATTTACTATGTCTATCATAGTATGTAAAATACCGCATTTTTCGCTTTCGGTTATTTTCCCGGTGCCGATATTCATGCCTTTATAAATCTGAGCGGAATCGGCGCTCAAAATTACCGCATTGTAACGTTTGGCTAATTTAACTGCGAGTTCCGATTTTCCTATTCCGGTAGGCCCGCCTATTATAAGCAACTTATTCATGCACGTTTAAAGAATTTTTCCAACTCGTATTTGGAAAATTTTATTACCGTCGGGCGTCCGTGCGGGCAAAATTTTGCACTCCCCGATTTTTGCATATCGGTTATAAGGCTGTCTATTTCGTTTTGCGTTAAATCCATTTCGCCTTTTACCGCGCTTTTGCATGCAGCTTGCATTAGACTTTCTTTTATAAAATCGGAACGGTTCTTTTTTGAAGTTATGTCGTTCATTAAATCGGAAATAAACTTTTTAAAATTCATTTCACAACAACATACGGGTAGCGCGTAAAGTGAAAACGAATTGCCGTGCAGTTTGTCAATTTTAAATCCGCACGAATTGATTTGTTCTAAATTTTCTGAAAGGATTATTGCTTCCGTCGGCGTTACGTCAAAAATATAAGGAAGCAATAAATCTTGAATTGCCATTTCGCTTTTGTCTGTTTGAGCAACTAATTTGTCGTACAAAAGCTTTTCGTGCGCGGCGTGTTGGTCGATAATGTAAAAGTTTTCCCCGCTTTCCACGAAAAGATAAGTATTAAATAGTTTGCCCGCATATCGGGATTCTGCGAGGTCGTTCGTTAAAAAGGTTTCGTTTGTATTTAAATTGCTGTTCGTGTTATCATTGTTTGCGTTTTGTGAAATGCCTTGATTATCGGATATGTGTGTTTTTTTGTTAAAAGTAGCCTTTTGTATAAAGTTGTTTATTTTTGTGCGAATTATGCTCGGTTCGGCTATTGAAGTAATTCCTTGTTCTATTGAAATTCGCGGTTCTTCCGAAATTTTTGTAATAGCGGTTTCCGCGCTTAGCTCCGATGCTGTTAAATTATTTTCAAAAGGAAATTCGGTAACCGTAGAAAACGAAGTCGGCGCGATTGCAAGTTCGTCTACTTTTGTTTTTACGGTGTTGTATATTATTCCTTTTAATCGCTTTTCGTTGGCAAAACGCACGTCGAGCTTATTGGGGTGAACGTTTACGTCCACCATGTCGGAGGGAATATTCAAATACAAGACGTAAGCGGGAAATTGCCGTTTCATTAAATAATTTTGATAACATTGTTGAATACAGTAAGATATTTCGGAATTTATGATATATCGACCGTTTACTATTAAAGTTTGATATGTGCGGTTGTGTTTTGTGAAATCGGGATTACATATATAACCAAATAGTGATATGTCTGGCATATTATATGATATTTGAGTTAAATTTTGCAAAAAATGTTCGCCGTATACAGTTAATATGGCGGATTCGATGCCGTTGCCGTCCGATTGCAATTCTGTGTTGCGGTTTACAATGTATTTAATTTTTAAAAACGGATTTGAAAGTATAATTTTTGAAATGAACTCGGTAACGGCGCTCTCTTCCATTTGAGGCTTTTTAAGAAATTTTGCTCGCGCGGGAACGTTTTTAAATAGATTTCTGACTGTTACTTTTGTTCCGTAGGGTATGCCGCACTCCCCTTCGCTTTCGATTTTTCCGTTTACAAGAGCTATTTTATACCCAAGCTCGGTATCTTGTGTTCTCGACGCCATTTCCACTTCGGCAACTGAGGCGATACTTGGCAAAGCCTCGCCGCGAAATCCCAAAGTGGAAATATTTTCAAGGTCTTTTATATTGCTTATTTTGCTTGTTGCATGCGGCATAAAAGCAACGGGCAAATCGTCTTTGGTTATGCCTTTTCCGTTATCGGTAACGCAAATATATTCTATTCCGCCTCCGCGAATTTCTACTGCTATAGACGTTGCTCCCGAGTCTATGCTGTTTTCTACAAGCTCTTTAATTACCGATTTCGGATTTTCAACTACTTCTCCCGCCGCAATACGGTTAAAAACCGAGCTGTCGAGAATGTTTATTTTACTCATTGATTGTCGCCTTTTCTTTCAAGTCGTTTAAAATATCCAACGCCGTGCGCGGCGTTATATTGTCGGTGTCGAGTTCGCGCAAAATCTTAACTATTTCATGAGTTTTTCCGTCGGGAACAAATAACGAAATTTGCTTTCCCGAAGAAGTCGATTCGTTTTGTAATTCCGAGTTTTCAAGCTGTTTTAAAACTTCTTTTGCTCGATTCACTATTTGGTTCGGCAGTCCCGATAGGCTCGCCACTTCTATTCCGAAGCTGCGGTTTGCGCTTCCGCGCATAACTTTTCTTAAAAAAACTATCGTATTGTTTGCTTCTTTTACGGTAAGTTTATAATTTTTTATCCCCGTCAACCGTTCTTCGAGGTCTGTTAATTCGTGGTAATGAGTGGAAAACAAAACTTTGGCATTTAAATTTTGCGAAAGATGTTCTATTATTGCTTTTGCAAGGCTTAATCCGTCGAATGTGGAAGTTCCCCTTCCGATTTCGTCCATAAGAATCAAAGAATTATCGGTCGCATTTTCGAGAATGTACGAAACTTCCGACATTTCCACCATAAAAGTGCTTCGTCCCGAAGCTAAATCGTCGCTTGCTCCCACTCTTGTAAAAATTTTGTCTACTATGCCGATTTCGGCGGAATTTGCCGGAACAAAGCTGCCTATCTGCGCCATTATGGAAATAAGCGCCACCTGTTTCATGTAAATACTTTTTCCCGCCATATTGGGACCTGTAATCAACATAATTTTGTTGTCGCCCGAATCGATAAATGTGTTGTTGGGAACAAAGTCCTCATCTTTAAGGAGTTTTTCAACTACGGGATGCCGACCTTCGTTAATCTTTATGATTTTGCCGTTGTTTACCTTAGGTTTAATATAGTTGTTTTCTTTTGCGACGGCTGCGAATGAAACAAGGCAATCGAGAATTGCAACGTACTTTGCGGCATTTTGGAATTTTTCGTGATGAGAAGCAATCTTTTCTTTTAAATCGACGTATAGAAATGCTTCTCTTTTTTCCAAAGAGTCGGCGGCGTTAAGAATTTCTTCCTCCATATTTTTGAGCTCTTCGGTTATGTATCTTTCGCCCGAAGTTACCGTTTGCTTTCTTGTATAGCGGTACGGCACCAAATTTATTTGAGAGTTTGGTACCTCCAAATAATAACCGAAAACATTGTTAAAACCTATTTTTAACCCTTTTATGCCTGTTTCTTCTTTCTCGGACGCAACGATTTCTTGTAAGATTTGATTACTGTTTATTATAAGATTTTCGAATTTGTCGGCGTCGGCATCGTATCCGTTTTTAAAAATGCGTTCTACTTTTGAATTTGTTTTAGCGTTTTTGTTCTTTCCGTTTAAAACTTCGTATTCTATGCTATTCTGTTTTTCCTGTAATGCCGATTGAATTAACTGACATTCTTCGGTGAATTCGGGCAAATTTGAGTATATGTTTTGCGCCAACTCGCAATTAAACGATTTGAGCTGTTTTTGCAACGGTTCCATATTGCTGAGCGAACGTTCGAGAGCCATAAATTCGTCGGGGGTTATCCTTCCGTGAGTTAAACGACTCGTAAGGCGTTCTATGTCATACATACAATCCAAAATAGTTTGTAATTTTTTGCGTTCAACGGTTTTTTTAGTAAGTTCTTCCACAAAATCAAGACGCATATTTATAGTTGTTACGTCTATTTCCGGCATCTCAATCCATTTTCGTAGCATGCGGGCACCCATACCCGTTTTGGTTCTGTTCAAACACCACATGAGAGAACCCGAAGAGGCGTTTTTTGTGTTTGAAAGCGTTTTTGTGAGTTCGAGGGTACAACGGGCATTTGCGTCTATGATTAAATATTTGTCGTTTTCGTCGTTTTTTATAGAGCTAATATTTGCTACCGCGCACTTTTGCATGTTTTGTATGTAAGTTAAAAGCGCTCCTGCCGCCCGTATGCTGTGTTCGCTTTTTATAGCCGAAATGTTTTCGGTCGGCAATATAGCTTTTAGTGCGGCAAAAGCGTTTTCGTATTCGAACGCCGATTCGTCGTACGTTGTGAAGGGGCATACTCCCCCGTATTTAACGATGGATAGGTTAATGCTTTCGGCGAACATTTCTTCGTTGCAAACTACTTCGACGGGTTCTATTCTTGCCAAAAGGTCGTTTAGTCCCGACGCTATTTGTCTATCGAAATAAGTATGGTTAAATTCTCCCGTCGATATATCCGCCCAAGATATGCCTACCGCGTTGTCGTGGTAATAAATTCCCGCAATATAATTGTTTTTATCTTCGGTGAGCATGTTGCTTTCGGTAACGGTGCCCGGCGTTATTATGCGAGTTACCTCACGAACAACCAAACCTTTTTCGTCGGTTTTGTCGCTTTGTTCGCAAATCATAACTTTATAACCTTTTTGAATAAGCTTTGCAATGTACGAATCTACGGCATGATACGGTACGCCGCACATAGGAGCGGGAAAGTTAAGTCCGCATTTGCGTCTTGTAAGAGTGAGCTCGAGTTCGCGGCTTATCAATACGGCGTCCTCAAAGAACATTTCGTAAAAATCGCCTAAACGATATAATATTATATACTCTTTGTTTTCTTTTTTTAGGTCTATGTATGCTTGCATCATAGACGAAAGTTGCGTTCTGTCAACGTTGTCGGTTGTCATAAGCAAAAAATTTTCATTGTCTCTTTTGTTACTCATTTTTTATAGCTCCGTACAGTTTCGAATTTTTGTTTTCCGTAATTCTAACGTTTACGAACTGCCCTATTAAATTTGCGTCGCCTGCGAATGTTACGGCTTTGCCGCAATTTGTTTCTCCGATTATTTTGCCGTTTTTATACTCGGCGCACAACGTTTCGTAGGTATTCCCTACGCACTTTTCGGCAAGGCGGTTTCCTATTGAAAATTGCGTTTCTATAAGCTCTCGAATACGTCGTTTTTTATCCGTTATGGGAACTTGTCCGTCCATTGACGCCGCAGGTGTTCCGCTGCGCCGCGAATATATAAACGTATACAAATTATTGTATTCCGTTGAGGATACGAGCTTTAAAGTGTCGGCAAAATCTTCTTCCGTTTCGGTGGGAAATCCTACCATGATATCGCCCGATAATCCCACGTCGGAGAGTTTGTTTTTCAACATATCGATTTTTGCCATGTATTCCGCCGCAGTATATTTGCGGTTCATCAAATGTAAAATTCGGTCGCTTCCCGATTGCGCGGGCATATGTACAAAGTGCGAAAGTTTATCGCTTTCCTTTATTGCATCTACCGTTTCGGTTTTAATGTCTTTCGGGTGCGAGGTCATAAATTTAATTCTGAATTTGCCTTCCAAACCGGATAAATCGCGCAAAAGAGATGGAAAATTTTCGTTTTTTTCTTGCAAGTCGTTGCCGTAAGAGTTTACGTTTTGTCCGAGAAGGGTTATTTGCTTGTAGCCGTCGGCTATAAGGCGCTTAACGTCGGATATAATATTGTTTTTTTCGCGGCTGCGTTCTCTTCCCCGAACATAGGGAACAATACAATACGAACAAAAATTATTGCACCCGTACATAATATTAACCCATGCGTTTATTCCTGAAGTTCGCACAATCGGTATATTTTCGTTAATACCATGTTCTTGCGTTATTTCAACGCGAGTTTTTTTGGCTTTGTCATGCAATAATTCGGGAAGTTTATAAAGATTATGGGTGCCTAAAATCGCGTTTATAAATGGGCAACGTTTTTTTAATTTTTCGGCTGCTCCGTCAGCCTGAGTCATACAACCGCATACTATTATTTTCATGTCGGGTTTGCGTTCTTTTGCTTTTTTTAAAATGCCGAGATTACCGAGAACGCGTGTTTCGGCGCTCTCGCGCACGCAACAGGTATTTAGCACAACAACGTCGGCGTTGTCGGTATCTTCTGTTGGTGTAAAACCCTCGTTTTCAAGCATGCCCGCTATTTTTTCGGACTCGTGAACGTTCATTTGGCAGCCGTATGTTATAATTTTATAGGAGTTGCTCATAAAACCTCCGTAACTATTATAATGGAAAATTAAAAAAATGTATAGTAAAAACGCTTGATTGTATGGAATTTTATAAATATAGCAATACTATTTGCATGAGAGTGAAACGTTGGCTTATAGGAATAAGTATTGCGATTGCGGTAATTTTGGCAGTTGCTTGCATAGCCTTTTTTACTCTTACAAGCCCCGCAGTTAAAATATTCGGCTGGCGTGAGCTTGACATAAATAAGCTTAACCGAATTCGTCAAACCGTAACGATTTACGATTCTGAGGGTGACGTGCTTGCCGACGGGATATACAGCAAGAACAGAATATACACCTCGCTCGAAGATGTTCCCGAGCAAACAAAAGCCGCGTTTGTGAGTATAGAAGATAAGCGTTTTTATTCTCATGGCGGAATAGATTATATTAGAATGCTGGGTGCCGCGAAAAACAATATATTGTCGTTCGAGTTTAAGGAAGGGGCTTCCACTATTACTCAACAACTTATAAAAAACACCCACCTATCGAACGAAAAAACTTTTACGAGAAAATTTCAAGAAATAAGACTATCCAAACAACTCGAAAAAGAGTATTCGAAAGAGGAAATTTTGGAAGCTTATTTAAACGTTTTATATTTCGGGAATAACGTTTACGGAATCGGGCAAGCGGCGCGCGCATATTTTAATAAAAACGTGGCTGAACTTGATATTTCGGAAAGTGCCGCGCTTGCGGGGATAATCAACAATCCGTCGCGCTTTAACCCCGTAACGAATCTTGCTCAAGCCGAAAAGCGCCGCAATACCGTTCTTTCAAGAATGGTTGATAACGGTAAAATAACCAAAGAACAGGCTGAAATCGAAAAGAAAAAAGAACTTAAAGTGAATAAACCTCGTGAAAATCCGTTGTCGGTGTATATAGAAAACGTAATTGCCGAAACGGCGGAAAAGCTCGACTGCCTGCCCGAAGAGGTCTTCGAAAAGAAGCCGCGTATAACTGCGAATATAAACAAACGGTTATTTGACGCGATTTTCAGTAGTATGTCTAACATACTACTGAATGGGGCGCATGATTTTAGAGCGATTATTGTGGATAATATGGCAAGCGAAATACTATGCGATTTGGGGAATGTTTACGGAACTCCCACCCTTTTGCGTCAGCCGGGCTCCGCTATAAAACCTTTTGTCAGTTATGCTTCCGCTCTTGAAAAAAAATCGGTGTATCCCGTTTCGATAATAAAAGACGAGAGAACCGATTTTAACGGATACGAGCCCAAGAATTTCGGAGACACATATTACGGAAATGTGACAGTGGCGGAGAGTTTGAAATATTCTTTGAATATTCCCGCAGTTAAGCTTACCGATATGTGCGGTTTGCCCTATTCTAAGTCGGTGGCGTCAAAATTCGGGTTAAGGTTTTCGGATAAAGACACGGGGCTTGCTGTGGCTCTCGGCGGCATGACCGAAGGCGTCACTCTTAAAAGTCTTGCCGACGCTTACGCTACTTTGGCAAGGGGCGGCGTTTATAAAAAAAGTGAATATGTGCGCTCGATTTCGATAGACGAAAAAAACGCATACAATAAAAAAAGCGCGGACGGTAGGCGCGCTGTGAGAACGGATACTGCGTTTTTGCTGACGGATATGCTTATGAAATGCGCCGAAAGCGGAACGGCTAAAAAATTGAGCGGTTTTAGTAATGTTGCCGCAAAAACGGGAACTGTTGAACGCGGCGATAAAAATTGCGACGCATATTGCGTTGCATATACTCCCCGCTATACCGTTGCGGTATGGTTCGGTAATGACGGCGAAGGCAAAAACATATACGGCGGAAGAGAGCCTGCTGCGGTTGCTAAAACCGTTCTTGAAATTTTAAACGATAAAAGTAAATTCGAGGTTCCGAATACCGTTGAAAGACTTGCGATTGATAATAAAAAATTGTTAGACGAAGGAATAGTTTACCTTGCGTCGCCAGAGTTGCCCAAACGCTACTGCAAGCAAGAATATTTTTCAAAAAGCAATCTTCCTTCAAAATATTCGTATCCCGAATCTTCAGAATTACCTTTCGAATTTAACGATTTTTCAGAAGACTTTGAGGAGTTCGAGATTGTCGAAAGCCTCGCTTAAAAGTTCGTCGTAATTTAAAATCTTTTTTTCTTCTTCTTCCGTTTTTGAAATTGTGGGTCTTGTTACCGGATTTTCGGGTAAAAACACTGTGCAACAGTCTTCGTAAGGCAGAATCGACGTTTCGTAGGTACCCATTTTTTCCGCGATATTTATTATTTCCTGTTTATCCATTCCTATAAGCGGTCTGAAAATCGGCATGGTTTTAACTGTGTCGTTTGTTACCGTTATACTTTCAAGCGTCTGGCTTGCCACTTGCCCTAAGCTTTCGCCGTTTATAATGCACCCGCATTCGAGTTTTTGCGCCGTTTTTTCGGCTATCCGCATCATGAAGCGGCGAAGTAATGTTATCATGTATGAGTCTGAGCAGTCTTTGTGAATCGCTTCCTGAATTTTTGTTGCCGATACGCAATACATTCTTATTTTGCCGCAGTATTTTTTTAAGACGGAAGCAAGTTTTATAACTTTATTTTTGGCTTGTTCGCTTGTGTAAGGATAGGAATGGAAATGCAGAACGTCGAAACTCATACCGCGTTTTGCCATCATATAGCCTGCCACAGGGCTGTCTATGCCGCCGGATAGCAAAAGCAGTCCTCTTCCCGCGCTTCCCACCGGCATTCCGCCTAAGCCTCCTATTATTTTACCGTAAATATATGCGGTTCCGTTTTCTCTTACGTCAACCCAAACGGTGTTTAACGGATTGTGCAAATCTACGCTTAAATTAGGGTTAGACCGCAAAATCGCATCGCCGATTTTGGCGGCGAGCGTTATGGAGGTTATGGGATAGCGTTTGTCGCCTCGATTTACGCTTACTCGAAAAGTTCCAGATAACGGTGCCGCCGCTACAGCGTGCTTTTCAAGCGATTCGTAGTTGTTGGGTACGCATACGGCTACGCTTATCGAATGTATGCCGAATACGGTGCCGAGTGCCGCGATAATTTCGTTTTCCGCTTCCGCCGCATAATTTTTAACAAGATAACGGCTGCGTCCTACTTCCAACTCGCAATTAAAATTTTTAAGTTTGTATTTGATATTTTTAATGAGCAGTCTTTCAAAAAAAGCTCTGTTTTTACCTTTGAGATAAAGTTCGCCGTAGCGAATAACAATAACGTTTTCCAAATCGGTTCCTCTTAATATATATTTGCGAGTGTTAAAATCCGCGAAAATTACGAACGCATTCGCATATTGCGCTTGCGGCAGTTTTAATGTCGGTATCGGTAGTCTCTTGCGAAAAACTAATGCGCATACTGCCCTCTATGTGTGTCATACTTCTGCCCATAGCTTCTAATATGCGATTATTACGATGCTTTGAAGCGCATGCGGAGCCTAAACCTATGAGTATTCCCCTGTCGCTTAACAGCCGTTGAATTATTTCGGATTTTATTCCCGCAACCGAAAAAGACAATATATACGGCGAAACTTGTTCGCAGTCGTTAAACTCTACGCCTTTTATAGCCGACAATGCGGATTTCATGTTTTCGCGTAGCGCTCGGATTTTTTTATTGTCGTTGTTTTTGAAAACCGAAAGCGCTTCGGCAAAGCTTGCTATTCCCGCTGTGTTTTCGGTTCCCGAACGCGCTCCAAACTCTTGCCCGCCGCCGCACAATAGCGGATTCAAACGCAAGCCGTTTCTAACCCACAAGCCGCCTATCCCTTTTACTCCGCCTATTTTGTGCGCGCTGACGCTGTATAAGTCTATGCCGAGTTCGTTGCAGTTCACGGGAATTTTCCCTAACGCTTGAACCCCATCGCTGTGAAAAATTGCTTTCGGCGCAACCGATTTTGCGGAGACTGAAAGTTTTTTTAAATCGTTTATTGCTCCGGTTTCGTTGCTGCAATGTATAACCGAAATAAAAGTCGTGTTTTCGTCTATTTTTTTCAAAAAGTCGGCGTTGTCGATTCTGCCGTCGCTTTGCAGTTTAATGAATCGAACGTCGTATCCTTTGCTTATCAGCGCTTTTGCGTTTTCATAACCGGAAGCGTGTTCGCCCATAGATACCACAACATTGCCTTTTTTGTTTTTGACGCCGCTACCGTAAGCCCATGCGTTTGATTCGGTTGCGCACGAGGTAAAAAAAACTTTTCCGTTTCCGCCGAGTTGTTCGCTTATGTAGGTTCGGGCGCGTTCCACTTCGAAAGCTACGTTTGTTGCCGAAGTGTAAAGCGCGGAAGGGTTATAATACAGTTCTCTATAAAATTTTTCAATTACCGCTATTACGCTTTCGAGCGGTTTTGTTGTTGCCGCGTTATCTAAATAAATCATTGTTTTTTCACGGGGTTAAGATTGTTCATGCTTTTGTCCATTATGCTTATTCGCGGCAAGCTTCGCCTAATAGACGACACAAGTTCTTCGTTGGGTTCTATATGCAGCAAGTAGTCCTCTCCTTCGTTTCTGTATCGTACATACACTATTGCTTCTTCATCGTCGTAGTTGCAAACGGCGTATTGTTTTTTAAGGTTTTTTGACGCGGCGAACCGTTCGTAAGTTTCGCTTGAAATTTTGCCTATGGACTCTATGGAATCAAGTCGGATTGTGGCCATCAATTTTCTTTTGCTTCGTTGAATTACTCTTACAATGCGTAGTATGCCGCCGTTCAGAATATAATCGTATTCCGAGCTTACGTTTTTGAGATATCTGCCTAAAAACACAAAGGCGAGTACGAAAGGAGCGGCTGCAAATAAACTGATTGCCACGCCTAAAATGATGGTAACAATTCCGTTGCCTATGTTCACTCCGAAGCCGAGCAGAAAAAACAACAAAACAATTCCTATGCCCAACAAAACTTTTCTAAGCACGGATAAAATCGAGTTGCGTTTTCTGTGCTTGTCTATACTTGTGTTGTTTACGTTCTGTTCGCAGTAAAGTTCCAAAATGCGTTCCTCGCAAAATTATATTTTATTAAGCCTTTTGCAACGTTCCGTTGTCTATTTTGTGTTTAGACGAGTCGAAAAGCGTGAGAGTGAATATAAATGCGGAACCCGCGCCTTTGTTGCTTTCCACTCTGATAGCTTCTTTGTGGTCGTCGATTATTTTTTTTACTATGCTGAGCCCTAAGCCTGTGCCTTTGCTCTTGTTGGGAGTTCGAGCTTTATCCGCCATGTAAAATCTGTCCCATATAAGCATTTGGTCTTTTTTGCTTATTCCGAAGCCTTTGTCTTTAACGGCAATGTAAATTTTGTCGCCGTGCACATGGGTGGTAACGAGTATACGAGAATATGCGGGCGAATATTTAATTGCGTTGTCTATAAGATTAACGAGCACTTGAATTATTTTGTCTTTATCGGCGAACACATAGTTTGCCGATTGCGCGAAGTCTATATCGCATTGAAGTTCCTTTTTTACAAGGTTGGGTTCGAAACGTTCAACGATTTGTCGGATTACCGCGTTTATTTCAAACCGAGACATTACGAGCGGATATTTTCCGGAATCCATACGCGACAGGTCGAGCATAGAAGTTATTAACGAATTTAGTCGTTTTGTTTCGTTGAGAACAATTTTAAGATATTTTTCGCTGTCTTCTACGGCGATTGTTCCGTCTAAAATTGCCTGTAAAAAGCCTTGCATAGAGGTTAGCGGAGAGCGCAGTTCGTGCGAAGCGTTCGCAACAAACGATTTTCGCATTTGCTCGAGGTTTTCGAATTCGTCGGCTATGTTGTTTATGCTCTTTGCAAGTTTTTTAAGCTCCTCGTCGGCAAATTTAATTTTTGTGTGTTCGTTGTATTCCCCGTTGCCTAATTTTTTTGCCGTTTCGTTTATGAGTTTTACCGGTTCGACAGTCAGTTTATAGCTAACGCTTATATGCACGGCGGCTTCGATTGCCGCTGCAACACATACAATCGCCGCAAGAAGCGCTTTTTGCAACGGCGAGGACATTTTCGGAAGCAAAAAAAACAACGGGCAAAATATTGTTGCCGCAAGCACAACCGCAAAAATAATGCTTCTGAAAACGTATTTATTGAACACTTTCATAAATTATAACACTTCGAATTTATACCCCACGCCCCAGACCGTATTGAGTCGCCAACTTTTGCCCATACCCAACTTTTCGCGAATCCGTTTTATATGAACGTCAACTGTTCTGGCGTCGCCTTGATAGTCGGAACTCCAAACTTTTTGAAGCAGTTGCTCGCGCGTGAAAACCTGCATAGGCTGCGAGGCGAGGCAATGAAGCAACTCGATTTCTTTTGGCGGCATGTCAATAGGTTTTCCGCCGACTTTCACAATATAGTTTTTTATGCTGATATAGAGGTCGTCTAACTGAATGTCCGAATTTTCGGGCTCTTTCTCGGTTGCCGTGTGCGCCTGAGTGCGCCTTAATAATGCTTTTATGCGCGAAAGAAGCTCTTGCGGCTCGAAAGGTTTGGTAACGTAATCGTCGGCGCCGTAGTCGAGCCCGCTGATTTTATCCATAGGTTCGCCTTTTGCCGACACCATTATAATGGGAACATCGGAAAATTTTCGTACTTCCGTAAGCGTCATATAGCCGTCCATTTGAGGCATCATCACGTCTAAAAGCACGAGGTCGAATTTAGTTTCTTTTAAAAGTTTAATCGCGTCTTTGCCGTTGTGGCAAACGGAAGTGCCGTAGCCTTCTTTCACCAAATACAAAGTTAGCAGTTGACATATATTGTCGTCGTCGTCAACTATTAAAATTTTGCCGTTTGACATATAAATAAAACCTTTTAACCGACTTAATATATAAATTATACTAAATTTGTCGGCAAAATTCAAGTGTTTAGCCGAACTATTTTATTTCGGCTATTGTAACGCCTGTGTCGCCCTCTCCGTAGCGGCCGTAACGATACGACGCGATTTCGCTTCGCGTTTTTAAATATGCTTGAATACCTTTTCCGAGCGCTCCCGTTCCTTTGCCGTGAACTATGCGCATAATACTGCCCGATTGCGCCGAAATAATAACGGGTTCGAGTTGTTCGATAGCTTCCGAAACCGTTAATCCCAAAAGCTTTAGCTCGATTGAAGAAGGTTCTGCGGGCGATTGAATAACTTCGCGTTTAACTAACCGTTGTTTTTTCGCTTTTTCCGTTTGTTTTGTGTCGGAAGCAATGGGCTGCGCTAAATCGTCGGCTTTAACCGCAACTTGCAGATTGCCTACGCGCACCTTGTACAGTCCTTTTTTATCCGCGAGCGCCAACAAAACGCCGTCGGAATCAAGCGATTTAACGACTACCGTTTGCCCTACTTTAGCTTTAGCGTCTGAAAAAGCTTGGTATGCGGGGCGTATTTTTTCGTCGCTTTCCCTTTTCACGTTTTCGAGCGCAGAACGTATTGAGCGCGCTTTCCGCAAGGCTTCTTCGTCGGCTGTTTTAATTGTCTCTTTGAGCTCTTCTATCAGTTCCGAAGCTTTCGCAACCATATTTCCTATTATGCGGTTTGTTTCGGCTTTAGCGTTGTTTTGTATTCTTTCCTGTTTTTCCTCGATTTTTTTTCGTGCGGTTTCCAACTGTGCGCGTTCTGCGTTTAAGTTCTCGCGTTCCGTTTTTAACGCTTCTTTTTCGTTTTCAACCTGCATTTTGGTATACTGTGCCTGACGCAGTACGGTTTCGAATCTTGCCTGCTCTTCGGTTATGCTGTCTTTTGCTTGATTTAATATATAGTCGTTTAGTCCGAGAGTGCCCGCTATTTTTAAAGCGTTGCTTACTCCCGGTATTCCCACCATAAGTTTATATGTCGGTTTCAGAGTTTTTTCGTTGAATTGCATGCAGGCGTTCATAAGCTTTTTCGATAGTAAAGCATATTCTTTCAGCTCGTTGAAATGAGTGGTTACTATGCCTTTGCAACCTATTAGTTCGAGATATTTAATTATTCCTACGCTGAGCGCCGCTCCCTCCGCAGGGTCGGTTCCGGAGCCGAGCTCGTCGAGAAGCACTAAGCTTTCGGGAGTGACCGAATTTGTTATTTCCACTATGTTCACTATGTGAGCGGAAAAAGTGCTTAACGACTGTTCTATGCTTTGTTCGTCGCCTAAGTCGCAGAATATATCGTCGAAAACGGCTATTTCGCTTTCTTTTTCGCACGGTAGCATAATTCCGCTGTATGCCATTAGGCAACATAGCCCCACTGTTTTCAAGCATACCGTTTTGCCGCCCGTGTTAGGACCGGTAATCACCAGCATGTCGTAATCTTTTCCCGCTTCAACGCTTACGGGAACCACTTTTTCGGGCGCTATAAGCGGGTGTCGCGCGTTTTTCAACGATATTATGCCGTTTTTATTTAGCGACGGCATTGTGCCGTTAAAACTTACCGAATATGCGCATTTTGCAAAGATTATGTCGAGTTCGGTGCATCTGTTTAATGCGAAAAACAACAATTCGTAGCTTTGAGCAACATATTCGCTGAGTTGCGCCAAAATGCGCTCTATTTCGCGTTGTTCTTCCATTTGCAAGTAACGCAATTCGTTGTTAAGTTCCACAACGGGAAAAGGTTCTATAAAAACGGTGGAACCGCTGCTCGACTGGTCGTGTATTAAGCCCGGCACCATAGAGCGGCATTCGGATTTTACGGGAAGTACGAAACGCCCTGTGCGAACGGTTACCAGATTGTCTTGCAAGTATTTGCTAACGTTATTGTTGCGAGTGTAGCTCGACAGTTTTTCTTTTAATTTGGCATTTGCTCCGTGAATTTTGCGGCGAAGTTCGCGCAGTTTTTCGCTTGCGTCGTCTTTGAGTTCGTTTTCGCTTGCAACGGCGTCACCTATTTGCGTTTCGAGGTTTCTGTCGAGCAAAATGGGGCCGACAAGCTCTTTCAGCCCCGCAACGTCGTCTCCGAGCGCCGAAATATCGTTTTTCAGAATACGAGCGCAACGTAACACAGTTGCGGTTTTCAGCAGCTCTCCCGGTCTTAAAACCGCCCCCGCTTTCGCCTTGTCGAGAATTTCGGAAATATCGTCGAATTCCGAAACCGGGCTTGCAAGATATTTATATTTAACAATGTACGCTTCGTTGGTTAGCGCAAGATTGCGATTTGCTTCGGCATAGTCGTGCGACGGCGTCAGCGCAAGAATTTCTTTTTTTGCGCGCGCAGAAACCGCGTGCCTACTCAGCCGTTCGCGTATTTCGTTAAATTCCAATACTTTTATTAGTTTTTCGTTCATATCTTTATTGAAGTTTTCTATGCGGATTTATGCGCATGCGCTTTAAAGAATACGGTTTTCCGTCGAGTATGCGTTTGTTCACTGCGTCAAACTCTTCTTCTGAGGCATACGATAGGTCTATAAGTATACTTTTGTTTTTGTCGGAGGGAAAATTCACTAAGGGCGACGTAGGAGCTAATATTCCGTAGCAGTAATGTTCTTTTATTCGTCTGAATTCTAATTTTTCCCCTTTGTCGTCGGTTAAAGGAATAACGTAACCTTTGCAGTCGCCGCAGTTTCCGCCGTGATTTTTGCGCGGGCAGTGCGCGAAATGCATAAGCGGAGGTTTGCCGTATGCGTAGCTTATTCCGTCTAATTCATAATCGGCTTCGAGCGAGTTTATAAATTTGCCTGAGAACGAGTGGTTAAGGCGATTTAATCCGATACCTCCGAGTATCTTTTTTTCGCGGAAAAGTTCCAAATGAGATATATTGTTTGCCACAACCGCAAGAAAAGGAAGCGCGCGAATTTTTTCTATTGTTTTTACGTCGTTTCCTCGAATTATAAACGGCAAATTAAGCAGAGCTTCTCCGTTTAATAAATTGCAGTCGTTTGCAATACGTTCGTTATCTGAATAATCGGACGGATTAAGAATAACGTAATCGAAATCAAATTTTATCTTTTTTAGGTCGGCGGCGCTTTGTATTTGAACAAATACGGAAGGCTCGGAATATTCAAACCAATCAATTTTTGGAAAAGAAAGATTTTGGCGCTTTACGGGCTTTTTGCGGTTTGATTTTAATAAGTCGTTTCTCATTGTTTCAACCGCGCTTTTGCGCAAGCTTTTTATTTGAGAAGCGGGAAAAAACGTTTCGGGCGATAATTCTACGTTAAGACTTTCGAGTGAAAATTCCGTCCCTCCGAGAGTTCCGATTGCGTTATACGCTTCTTTTTCGTCGAGCGCTTTGTTTTGAGCTTTTTCGGCGTTTATGTCGCTTTCCACTGTTACCGAACGGTTTTTGCAGTTCATACCGAGCACAGCGGGATTTCCCTCTTTCAGCGTTAAAGTTAAAGAAGCGGGTATGCGCGCGTCAAGCGAAAGCACATTCTTTTTGAGAGCGGCAGAACTCGTAAAGCGCACTTCGTCGCCCGCTTTCACGTCGCCGCGAAACCCCGTAGGATTTCCGTCTATTGCTCCTCCGCCCGATTCTATGCCGTTGCGCAAAAACTTTACGCCGTCTCCGTTTTCGAGTTTTTCGTTGGTTTCGAGCTTTGCTTTACCGCCTATAACGGCCGACACTCTCCCCACTCTATAACCTATGTGGTTTTGAGCTTTAGAATATATTATGTTTTCGGTGGGATTTATAAAGTAAGCGGAGCAGTAATCCCCTCTGTTGAAAACTTTTTTAAGACGTGAAAGCGCGTTTGCGTCTCTTTTTCCGTCTAACGCATTTCGGTAGACCGAAACCGTTTCGGCAACGTATTCTGGTGTGCGCAATCGCCCCTCGATTTTAAGGGAATCCACGCCCAAACTTTTCAGTTTCTCTATTTTATCCAAAAGACATATATCTTTTGCCGATAAAAAATAACCGCTTTCTTTGGAAAAGGAATATTTTTTGCGGCACAGTTGAAGGCATTTGCCTCTGTTGCCGCTGCAACCACTTACCAAGCTACTGTAATAGCAGTTTCCGGAATATGCGACGCACAAAGCGCCCTGACAAAAAAACTCTATTTCAAGCCCCGTATTTCGCTTTATAGCCGCAATATCTTCGGCTATCGATTCTCTGGCAGCCACTATGCGTGAAAGCCCCAAACGTTTGACAAAAGCGGCTCCGTGAGCATTGCATATGCCCGCTTGCGTGCTCGCGTGCAACACGGCTTCGGGAACGCTTTTGTTGAGTTCGGCAATAAGCCCTAAATCCTGAATTATAAAAGCGTCGGCGCCCGCTTGCAGAGCGTATTTTATCGCGCGCACGGCATCGGATAACTCGCTGTCTTTAATTAACGTGTTTACGGTAACGTAAACTTTAACGCCGCGTAAATGAGCAAACTCTAACGCTCGCGTAAGATTTTCGTTGTTAAAGTTACCTGCGTCGGCTCTGGCGCCGTATCTTTCCATTCCTAAATACACGGCGTCCGCTCCGCACACGACTGCGGCTTTCAACGCTTCGAAACTGCCTACGGGCGCGAGTAATTCCATAGCGCGGTTAGCGAAGCTTTGCGCCAAACTCGCGTTCAAGCGAATACAGCACGTTATTAAAGGCGGTTGTTATTTCTTCTTCGGCGAGTGTTTTTTCGGGAGAAGAGAGCGTAAACGAAAGAGCAACGCTCTTATGCCCCGCTTCTATTTGTTCTCCTCTGTAAACGTCGAACAGTTCGGCGTGAACACATAAAGGGTCGGCGTTTTTTGCGGTTTTTATAATATCACCCGCAGGAACTTCTTCGCGCACGATTACTGCGAGGTCGCGCTCCACCGTTTGATATTTAGGCAACGGAGCGAATTTCACGTTGGGAATTTCACGGGAGATGAAGCCGTTTAAATTCATTTCGCAAATGTAAACGTCGTTTGAAATTCCGTAGTTTTTCGCTACGAGAGGATGAAGCTTACCGAAAGAGCAAAAACTTGCGCCATTCAAATAATATTCGCAACTGATGCCGGGATGGTAATACGATTTTTTTCCGTATTCGACTTTTTCAGGCGCAACCGCGAATCTGCGAAGAATTTCTTTTACCGCATATTTCATTGTGTAAAAACTTTCTTGTTCGCCTGTGAACGCCATGCAAAGAGTGTCGTGTTCTTGCGGAAGTTCTTTTAAAGGCAGTTCTTGCGCTATATAAGTTTTTCCTACTTCGAACAATCGGAAATCTTTGTTTTTCTTGCTGAAATTGTGCGCCACTACGTTGAGCATACTCGAAGCAAGCTGCGTGCGCATAACGGCATATTCGTCGCTTAACGGATTGAGTAGTTCTATTTGTTTACGCAATACGCTGTCTTGCGGTAAATTGAGCTTATCGGCAGTCTTTTTAGCTATAAAAGAATATGTTGATATTTCGTAGGCGCCCAATCCGCATGCAAGCGATTTAAGAAAGTCTATGTTTCGCTGTCTGGTGTCTAATCCCCCCGCCGTAGTTTTAGCCGACGGCATAAACGTTGATTTTATATTGTCGTAGCCGTAAAAGCGTATCACTTCTTCGGCGAGGTCGGTATAGTTTTCTATATCTTCTCTGAAAAGCGGTGCTTCGACTGTTAAGTTGTCGCCGCCGGTTTCAACTTTAAACGTTAGCGCTTTTAGAATTTTAGCGACTACGTTAGGCTTAACTTCTATGCCGAGCAATTCCGAAATTTTCTTTGCCGAAGTTTTAATTTTTTTGGTTTGAGGTTTCACGCGGTTTTCTGCGGCAAATGCGCAAGTTACTTTTCCCGCTTTAAGCATACTGAATAAAGCGAGAGCGCGCTCGCGTCCTATGTCTACGCTTTCGTAGTCAACGCCTTTTTCATAACGCGCCGACGAATCGGAGCGCAATCCGAGCGCTCGCGAAGTTGAACGTATGTTGCCTTTTGCAAACCTTGCCGATTCAAGCAAAACGTTTCTAGTCGCATCGGTTATGCCGCTGTATTCTCCGCCCATAACGCCAGCTATGGCGAGAGCTTTTTCGTTGTCGGCAATCACGAGCATATTATTGTTAAGAGTATATGTGCGTTCGTCGAGGGCGGTTATTTGTTCGCCGTTTTCGGCTTTTCGCACTATTATTCCGAGTTTCGACACAAACGATGTGTCGAAAGCGTGCAACGGTTGTCCGACTTCGGCAAGAACATAGTTAGTTATATCAACCACGTTGTTTATAGGACGGATTCCCACATATCTGAGTCTGTCGCGGAGCCACTCGGGCGATTTTTTTATTTTCACGTCCGAAATAACGTTGCAAGTATATCTGCTGCACGCGTCGTCTTTTACTTCGACTGTCGGCGTTTGCGCATATTCGACGCTCGCATGTTTTAAGTTTAGCGGTTTCAATTTTTTTCCGAGCATCGCCGCAATTTCTCGCGCCATCCCGTATACGCATTGGCAGTCGGGGCGGTTTGCCGTTACCGATATATCCAAAACGGTTTCGTTTAATCTCAGCGCGTCTTTTATGTCTGTGCCGGGAGTAATATTTGGCAACAATAAAATACCGTTGACCTCCGCGCCTTCTATAACGTTATCGTCAACGCCGAGTTCGGCACCCGAACAAAGCATACCGTAGCTCATAACGCCGCGCAAAGGCGAAGCCGTAATGCGAACTCCGTTCGGAAGAGTTGCGCCGTCGAGCGCGACGGGCACTGTGTTGCCAACCGAAATATTTTTGGCGCCCGTCACAATCGTTAAAGATTCGCTTCCTACGTCCACTTTGCACACCGAAAGTTTATCGGCGTCGGGATGTTTTTGTATGTTAAGTATTTTGCCTGTAACTACGCGGTCGATACCCTCGCCCGTGTGTATTATTTCTTCCACCTCGAAGCCTATGTTAAGAAGTTTATCGGCAAGTTCTTCGGGCGTTATTCCTTCGGTCGAAACGTAATCGTTCAACCATCCTATCGGCAATTTCATTTAAGGTTCCCTCCCCTTAGTTAAATTGTTTGAGAAAACGCACGTCGTTTTCAAAAACCGTTCTCAAACTGTTTATTCCGAAAATTATGTTCGTTATGCGGTCAAGCCCCACTCCGAAAGCAAATCCTGTGTATTCGTCGGGATTTATTCCGCAGTTTTGCAACACATTGCGGTTCACCATGCCCGCGCCGAGAATTTCTATCCAACCCGTTCCTTTGCACACGCGGCATCCTTTTCCGCCGCATTGCGAACATGAAGCGTCAACTTCAACGCTCGGTTCGGTGAACGGAAAATACGAGGGGCGAAAACGCGTTTTGGTATTTTTTCCAAAAAACTTTTGAGCGAATAAGTCGAGAATACCTTTAAGGTCGCACATGGTTATTCCTTTATCCACCACAAGCCCTTCCACTTGATGGAACACGGGCGAATGGGTTGCGTCCGCTTCGTCGGCTCTGAATACCCGTCCGGGAGAAAGCATTTTAATGGGCGGTTTTACCTTTTCCATCATTCGGACTTGTCCTGCCGAAGTTTGAGAACGCAATAAAATATTTTCCGTTATAAAAAAAGTGTCTTGCATTTCGCGCGCGGGATGGTCGGCGGGAATATTCAGAGCTTCGAAATTATAGTAGTCGGTTTCGATTTCAGGACTGTCGGCAATTACAAAGCCGAGAGACGAGAAAAATTCCGTAATTCTATTTCGCATAATTGTGAGAGGATGAAGCCCTCCCGATGCAGGTTGGCGCATATCGATTGATATGTCTATTTTTTCGTCGCGCAGACGCTTGTCGAGTTCTATTTGTTCGAGCTCGGCTTGTCTTGCGGCAATAGCTTGTTCAAGTTTTTCGCGCGCGGCGTTTACTATCTTACCCGCTTGCGGACGCTTTTCGGGCGGCAAATCTTTCATGCTTTTCAAAAGCGCGGTAAGCTCGCCGTTTTTTCCGAGCACGCGCACGCGAATGTCGTTTAAATCCGAAATTGTTGCGCATGACGAAATTTTCGCTTCGCTTTCGTCGGTTAAAATTTTAACGCTTTCTTCCATACTATCCTCCAAAAAATAAAAGCCCTACGGAAATAATTCCGAGGGCGTTAAAAAACTACGCGGTACCACCTCAGTTCGTCGAATTGAAAAATTCGACCTCAAAGCGGCTGTAACGGAGCCACCGCGCTCGCTTACAATTGCAATTCGCAAGTTGGGCAAGCGTACTCGTGCGGGGAATATTTTGGGCGCGTTTGCGTTTTTTCAGCCGTGAAACGCTCTCTGTTAAATAGTTTGCGCTTTTCTTGTGCCGCAGTCGTCGTATTTAACAATATGGTATCACAGTAGAAAGAAATTGTCAATTCATTTTCGGCAAGTTGGGCAATAATACGTTAAGGCACGAGATTAAACAAAAGGTCGGAGGCTTGGTTTCCGAAATATACGTCGGGCACCTTACCTATTATTATGCTTTCCCCTATTAAAACTTTGGTTACGGTAGTCACCTTATTTTCGGCTCCGGGAATTATTATATTCACCGAAGCCGTTACGTCTATAAAAAATTTATGTATCGTTTGGTTTATGCCTGCGGGTAAGAACTGAGAAGAAAAGTCAGTGTCTATGTTTCCTACTTGAACGGCTTTAATATTTATGTCGGGTCCGCGTCCCGCCAAAAACGAAATGCCGGATAACGAACCTAACGGAATTTTAACGCCGCTGTCGCCTATTGAATTCAAGTTGTTTTGAGCGTTTTCGGTTACATTTCGCGCAAGCATGTTTACCGCCGCCGAATTGGTTTGAATGAGAGCGATATTCCCCGCGTTGTCTTTAATAACTTCCGTTAGTTGTAAAAACGCGGGGTTGGAATTCATAACTTCGGCAACCGACACGTTCACGATATCGACGGTTAGCGATTTTATCGCTTCTCTCGACACCGTGCGAATAACAGGTCGGATAAATATAGCTGTGAAAGCGTATATCGCCGCTATAAGAAAAAGAAGAGTTAAAAGTAAAATGCGCTTTTTTCTCTTCTTTCGTCTTTTTTTGTAGTACGGACACCTTGCCATACATTATATATATGCGGCTTGCGGTGTAACGACACACAAAAATTTTTTTCGGGTATAAAAATTAGTTTATTTTGAACGGGGTGAGAATATTAAAGTTACGGCATAGCTTGCCACAACTGCCACTCCCACGCCGAACGCCGTGCGAACGAGTCCGCCTGCGAACGCGCCTATAAACCCTACTTGTCGCGCCATTTCTATGGAACCGCGAGCGAGCGATGCGCCGAAGCCGATAATGGGAACGCTTATTCCCGCTTGCGCGAATTCGTTTATAGGTTTATATATACCGAAACCTTCGAGCGCGACTCCCGCCAAAAGAAAGATTACGAGTATTCTTGCGGGTGTCAGTTTGGTTTTTATTATGAGTAGTTGCGCGAGCGAACACATAAGCCCGCCGATTGCGAAAACTTTCGCGTAGGTAAAAATTCCGTTTAAGATGCTCATATTTATTCCCTCTCTATAACTATGCCGTGACTTACGCACGGAATCGTTTCGCCTTGATAGCAGCTTTGAGTGCTCATAAGAGCTCCCGTTGCCAAATACGCCACTTTTTTATAGTCGCCCGCAAGCATTCGCGGCAATACGAATTCGTTTATTACCGACGCGCTGCATCCTGCGCCGCTTCCGCCTTGATAGCAGTTTTGGTCTACGCTGTAAACAAGACAGCCGCAATCGGAATACTGTTGTCCGAGATAATAGCCTTCCTCGCGCATGAGGTCGCGCAAAATATCCGAGCCGAGTTTTCCCAAATCGCCGGTTAAAATCAAATCGTAATCTTCGGGCGAGGTTTGCGTTTCTTTAAAAAGCGTGGTTAGTGTGGATAAAGCTGCGGGAGCCATAGCTGCGCCCATGTTAGACAAATCGTTTTGCCCGAAATCGATTACCTTTCCGAGCGTTGCCGATTTTATAACGGGACCGTTGCCTTTTGTGGATATTACGCAGCAGCCTGCCGCCGTAACCGTCCATTGCGCGTAAGGCGGGCGTTGGCAACCGTATTCGAGCGGATAACGGAACTGACGTTCGGCTGTGGCAAAATGGCTTACCGTTGCGCATGCCACAGTGTCGAAATATCCGCCGTCAAGCATAACGGAACCTATCGAAAGCGCTTCGGTGTATGTCGAACACGCGCTGTAAACGCCCAAATGGGGCAAATCGAGATTGCGCGCAACATAGCTCGAAGTTGTCATTTGATTTAAAAGGTCGCCCGATATTAAAAGTTGAGCGTCGCCCACAAGCGGCCGCGCTTCGTTAAGAGACGCGCGCACAGCTTCGTCGAACATGAGAATTTCGGCTCTCTCGAAGTTTTTTTCGCCCATTTTTATGTCTTCTTTCGTTCTTCTGAAATATCTTTTTAAAGGGCCTTGCGCTTCTTTGTTCCCTACAACCGCGTTTGCCGAAACTATGTGTATGGGAGTTGAAAAGAACAGAGTGCTTTTCGCTTCTTTTTGAACGCTCTTTTTAAGCGTTTGCGGCGTGGCTGTGAAATTGCAATTAGTGCCTTTGTGAATTGTCGTACCTTGCATTATAACCTCCCGAGTATGAGCAAATTAAGTATGCCCGCCACCGTAGACCACACAATGCCGTTCACCACTACGGGACCTACAACCGAAAACATTTTAACGCTTGTTCCCAAAATCAAGCCTTCCGATTTAAATTCCATAGAAGCGCTGGATATGGCGTTAGCAAAGCCCGTAATGGGCAAAAAGCATCCTGCGCCGCCTTTTCTGGCAATTACGTCGTAAAAGCCGAGTCCCGTAAATAGAATTGCGATTGTAATTATCGTCATAGACGTGATATTAACAATCATATCTTCCGAAAAATTCGGAAAAATCAACGCGTAAATGTCGCCCACTCCTTGAGCTATACAGCATGTGATGCCGCCTATCCAAAAAGAATTCCACAACGACTTTACGGTTCCGGATTTCGGTGTTACGGAATCAACGTATTTTCCGTAGCGTTCGTTACGTTTTTCTATGGGATTAGCGACAGCGTTCATTTTTTATCTCCTTTATTGCTATAACCGTTTCTTTTTCGTTACAATTTTTTAAGTCCGAAAATTCGGTAATGCCATGTTTCATATTGTTATTGCCTCTCTCAAATTATTTGCTTGCGTTTACTGAAACACCGACCTTGCCACTTCGGTATCGTTTTTGAGATATGCCGAAAGGTTGTCGTCGGAGTCGAGCGACGCAAGCGCAACGTCTTTAATGTGCGCGATTCCCTGCGTGTGTAACGTTGTTGTAAGCCATTGCTCGTTTTTGCCGAAAGCCTTTAAGTTGCCTTTAAGAATTTTGCCGTCTATAATAACGTCGGCGCGAACGCTGTCGTCTTGCACTTCGTTGCCCTCGTCTTCGTTTGTTGCAGGACGTGCGAGCGCTTTGGGCATAACGGAAACGTTGCCGTTGGTTTCGAGTATGGCATAATTGATTTCCGTAATATCGAAATATCCCTGACTTCTGAGTTCGCGCATAAGGTCGTTTACTGAAAACCTCGCTTTTTTAAGTCCTTTATAAAGGATTTCGCCCTTTGCGATTACGAATATGGGATTTCCTTCTAAAAAGCGGCGGCACAATATGCTTTTTTGCGAAAGAAAAGAAAACAGAGCGCCGCTGAGCATAAACATTGCCAAAGATATTGCGCTTGCCCAAAGCGGCAAGTCGGGTTCTACGCACATTACCGCCGCAACGCTTCCCGCCGTTATGCCTATAACGTAGTCGAAGAAGCTAAGTTGCGATATTTGTTTTGCACCGTCGATTTTGGTTAAAATGAGCAGAACTATAATCGTGAACAGTGTTCTTAAAATAATTTCAAGATAAATATTCAAACAGTAGCCTCCGAAGAATTTTTATTCGTTATAGTTTTGTGTGTTTTATGATTTTTTTATGCGCGACTCTAAATGGGCTAACTTGAAAACCGAACATTGAGTTTATAGGTGTAAAGAAAAACCGTTCGGCGTTTTGCCGAACGGTTAGTATCTTTTTTAATATACTGCGAGTTGTGTTTATTTCGCGTATTCCACGCTACGCATTTCACGAATAACGTTCACTTTGATTTGACCCGGATATTCCATCTCGCTCTCTATTTTTTTGGCGATGTCTTTAGCCATAAAAACGGTTGCGTTGTCGTTTACCACTTCGGGCTTAACTATGATGCGAACTTCACGTCCTGCCTGAATTGCAAACGATTTTTCAACGCCGTTAAAGCTGTTGGCTATTTCTTCGAGCTTTTCAAGACGTTTTACATAATTGTCGAGCGATTCTCTGCGCGCGCCCGGTCTTGCTCCGCTTATTGCGTCGGCGCATTGAACCAAAATAGCTTCCACCGTTTGAGGCTCTATATCGTTGTGGTGAGCCGCAATACAGTGAATTACTTCTTTGCTTTCTTTATACTTTTTGGCAAGGTCAGCGCCTATGGTTATGTGCGTGCCCTCAACTTCGTGGTCTACGGCTTTTCCTATGTCGTGCAAAAGTCCGGCACGCTTGGCCAACTTAACGTCGGCACCTAATTCGGCAGCCATAAGCCCCGCAAGATAAGATACTTCGAGCGAATGTTTAAGAACGTTTTGCCCGTAGCTTGTGCGGTATTTCAACCTGCCCAAAAGGCGCACAAGGTCGGGATGAAGATTGAATACGCCCGCTTCGAAAGTTGCGTTGTCGCCCGTTTCTTTAATTTGATTATCGAGCTCCTTGCGGGTTTTCTCAACAACTTCTTCTATGCGCGCGGGATGAATACGCCCGTCAGCAATCAATTTTTCGAGAGTTATTCTCGCCACTTCGCGTCTTACGGGGTCGAATCCCGAAAGAACCACCGCTTCGGGAGTGTCGTCTATAATCAAATCTACCCCCGTAGCGTTTTCGAGCGCACGAATATTGCGCCCCTCTCTGCCTATTATGCGCCCTTTCATTTCGTCGTTGGGAAGATTTACAACCGATACTGTGATTTCGGCGCTGTGGTCTACGGCGCAACGCTGAACTGCGGTAGCTATAATGGAGCGCGATTTTTTCTCCGCTTCTTCCTTTGCTTCGGCTTCGATTTCGCGTACGAGTTTAGCCGCGTCGCGTTTTGCGTCCTCCTCTATTTCTTTAAAGAGCTGCGCTTTCGCTTCTTCGCGCGTAAGTTGAGATACTTTTTCGATTTCGCCGAGCATACGTTCGTGCGCGGAATCGATTTCCGCTTTTTTCGCGTCTATGCGGCTTTCTTTTTCGGCGATAGACGCTTTTGTTTTTTCCACCGCTTCGAGTTTCTTTTCGAGGGCGTCTTCCTTTTTTTCGAGAGCATCTTCGCGTTGCGATATGCGTTGCTCGCTTCTTTGAACTTCGTTGCGGCGTTCTTTAAGCTCGCGGTCTAACTCGGCTTTAAGCTGTTGGATTTCTTCTTTAGCTTCCAAAATAGCTTCTTTTTGCGAGTTTTTAGCTTGTGATTGAACTTCTTTCGCTTTGTTGTACGCTTCTTCGATTATCTTGTTTGCCGACTGCTTCGCGTCGCCGAGCTTTTTCTTTTGCATAACCATGCTTACGATTATGCCGCCCGCTACGCCCGCAATCAGCGCAACTATCGGCAACACTATCGCCAAAATTGTTGACGTTGACGCGCAAAATAATAAATTCCGTAACATTTTTTTAACCTCCTTTCAGTATTTTTATTATAAAGTATAGTGTTCATCGTGTTCGCGTCGATGATTTAATATACGGACGGACTTTTTTCCGCTGCAAACGCAGCGAAACTTGTCCGACTCTTATATTACAACATATGGTAACAAAAGTCAAGTAATCCGCGCAACCGCTTGAATTGTGCGGCTAATATAAAGCGTTTTTTATTCTTCGCTCTCTTCGGCTTTTGCGTCGTCGGGCGCTTGCCCGTCTTGAGTTTTGTTCTTCTCTTCCGTAATCTTTTTAATTGCGGCTTCTATTTCGTCTGCCATTTCGGGTTTTGAAGCAAGCATGTTCATAAGCGCGGCTCTACCCTGACAAATGCGTTCGCCGTTGTAGCTGAACCACGAACCGCTTTTGGTAAACAGCTTGTGTTCAAGACCCAAGTCTACGATACAGCTTTCGCGGGAAATTCCTTTTCCGAAAATAATATCGAATTCGGCTGTTTTGAACGGAGGAGCAAGCTTATTTTTAACAACTTTAACTTTGGTGTGGTTGCCGACAACTTCGCTTCCTTCTTTCACACCCTCTACGCGGCGTACATCAAGACGTATGCTTGCGTAGAATTTAAGCGCTTTGCCGCCCGGAGTAACTTCGGGATTACCGAACATTACGCCAACTTTTTCGCGCAGTTGGTTTATAAATATAATGCACGTTTTCGATTTATTGCAAACCGACGCCAAAATTCTGAGCGCCTTAGACATAAGTCTTGCTTGCAAGCCGATTTGACTGTCGCCCATTTCGCCGTCTATTTCGGCTTTGGGGGTGAGCGCCGCAACCGAGTCTACAACAACCACGTCTACGCCGCCGCTACGCACAAGAGCTTCGGCAATATCGAGCCCCTGTTCGCCGTTATCCGGTTGCGAAATATAAAGGCTATCGGTGTCTATTCCTAAATTGCGTGCATAAACGGGGTCGAGGGCGTGTTCGGCGTCGATAAAAGCGACGGTGCCGCCGAGCTTTTGCGCTTGCGCGATAACGTGAAGCGAAAGCGTGGTTTTTCCGCTTGATTCGGGACCGTATATTTCTATAATGCGTCCTCGCGGAAGTCCGCCTATTCCGAGCGCAAGGTCTACGCTAAGGCAGCCTGTGGGGATAACTTCCACAGCGGTAACTTTCGACTCGTTAAGTTTCATTATAGAGCCTTTTCCGTAGTTCTTCTCGATTTGCGCTATTGCCGCGTCGAGCGCTTTTTTTCGCTCTTCCTTTGTCATGTTATAATCGATTATAGGTTTTCCTTTATCCATTTTATGTTCTCCTTATTGTTTGTCTTTTAGTCGTTTTGTGTGTTTGCGTTATTTGTATGCGCGTTGCTTTTTAAAAGTTTGCACAGCTTAAAAAGCGCGCAGTTAGTGCCTTTTTCGATTACTTCCGTTCTGTCGCCCTCGAACGTGTGGCAATAAATATCTATGTTATGTCTGTCGCCTACCGCTATGTAACACAAACCCGCTTCGTTCGGTTTTTCCGATGTGGGGCCCGCATTGCCCGTAGTGGCAATAACGTAATCGTAATTGCCGTCCATTAAAAGGTTCGCCGCCATTTGATAAGCCGTTTCGTCGCTTACGGCTCCGCAGTTATCGAGCGCCCTTTGCGAAACGCGCAAACGGTTAGCCTTAACATCGTTCGAATAGCAAACAATTCCCTCTTTCAGCGATTTGCTTATGCCTGGCGTTTTTACGAGCGACGCGGCTATATTGCCGCCTGTAAACGATTCGGCAAGCCCGAGAGTTTTTCCGCTTTCAATAAGCATTTGCGCCGTTTTTTCGGATAAGGTTACGTCTTCGTAGGAATATGTGCAATCTTTTAAAGCTTCCGTTACGCCGCTTAAAAGTTCGCTCACGGTGTTTTTTTGCGTTTTGTTGGAATAGCGCACGCTCACTGTGCAACCGTCCGATTCGGTGTCGAATTTAAAAACGATTTTGTTACGGTTCTTGATAAAATTTCCGAGTATGTAACGTAGCTGTTCTTCCGTTTTTCCAAACGTTTTAAAAATGCTCGAAGTGTAGAACGTTTTGCATTTGCTGTTAAGCATTGGAATAAGCGTGTTTGAAATAAAGCTATTGTCGCAACTTTTGGAAACCGCGCAAGGCGTGTCGTCTATAACAAATATTTCGAGAGAATTAGCCGATTCGTATTTTTCGGCAATCGCATTGCGAAAGGCGTCCGTATTTCCGCAAATCAAAACAGCATCGCAGCGGGCTGTTAAAAACTCGAAGGTGTCGGTTGTTTTTTCGCAGTCGGCTAAAAACACGCTCATCTTAACAAAATATCCGTGCTTGCAAAGCTTGCGCGAAACGCGGTTTATATCGGGCGAGTTTCCGTCGGATATACATTCGCCTCCGCCGAGTTGTAGTATGCCTATATCCATTTCAGTCTTTAAGCACCTGCTTGTTTTTAACGATGTAATTTATTCCCGAAACTATCGCCATAATTGTGGAAAGCGCCAAAAGCGCGAAGCCTATATAAAATGTTATGTCAATAAAAGTTTGCCACGAAGAACTTGCTTTTTTCGCCGCGCTTATAAGGTCGGTTATGGGAAGCAAACAAATAAGCGCGCACATTTGCAGCACGGTTTTTATTTTTCCGAGTTTGTCCGCTGCCAACACGACGTTTTTGGAACTCGCCACTATGCGAAATCCGCTAATCATAAGTTCTCGGCATAAAATAATCATGGCGCAAACGGTAGTCCAAATTTGAAATTTGCCTGTTTTCAATACTATAGCGAACAGCGCGCACGCTACAAGCATTTTATCGGCAATGGGGTCGAGAAACTTACCGAGATTTGTTACTTGGTCATATTTTCTTGCAAGATTGCCGTCTAAAAAGTCGGTAAAACTTGCTATTACGAACACTCCCGTTGCCGCCACGCAGTGAAATGGAAAATTAACGAAAAACAGCGTGACAAATACGGGAATCAATATCATTCGTAAAAATGTCAGCTTTGTGGGTAAATTCATTCGGTTTTTTCTCCTAACAGGTCGTAACCGTCGTAGCCTGTGATTTTAACTTTGTAGTATTCTCCCGCTTCCACAAAATCTGCGGTAAAAAATACTTTTGTGTCTATGTCGGGGGCGTCGTATTCGGTACGCCCCGCAAACATATTTCTGTCGTAGTCTATGTCCTCGTAAATAACTTCGAGAGTTTTGCCGAGCATAGATTCGTTATACTCTTTGCGGTTTTTAAAGTGCAACTCTCCTATTGCGTTTACTCTTTCGGCTTTTGTTCGTTTGGTTAAGTGTCCTTTCAGTTTTGCCGAAGGCGTGCCGTCCTCTTTGCTGTAAGCGAAAACGCCGACGTGCTCGGGCTTATATTCCGCTATGAACGTTTTTAAATTTTCGAAACTTTCTTCCGTTTCCTGCGGAAATCCTACCATAACTGTTGTGCGCACGGTTATGCCGTTGTTTCGCAGTTTCGAAAAAAGTTTTTTAACGTCGTTGCCGCTGTTGCGACGGTTCATAAGTTTTAAAATTTTGTCGTCGGTATGCTGAATGGGAACGTCAACATATTTTGCCACCTTAGGATTTTTTGCAATTTCCGCGATTAACTCGTCGGTTACTAATTCGGGATAGCAGTACATAAGGCGCAAAGTATGTATATTTAAGGCGCTTAAACGCCGTATAAGCTCCACCAGTTTAGGTTCGCCGTAAATGTCCGCGCCAAATCTTGTTACGTCCTGAGCAACTAAAATAAGCTCTTTTACGCCTTGCTCCGCAAGCTCTTCCGCTTCGTCTACAACATCTTCAATATTGCGCGAGCGGTATTTTCCGCGAATAGACGGAATTGTGCAAAACGTGCAACGGTTATCGCAACCGTCGGCAATTTTAAGGTAAGCGTAGTGAGGCGGCGTAGTTAAAATTCGGGTAAGTTTGGTAGGTTCGTCTTTAACGGAGTTTTCTTCTCCGTATAGCGAACTTATAATTTCGCAAATGCGCTCATAGTCGTCGGTGCCGAGAAAACAGTCAACTTCGGGCAATCCTTCTTTTAGCTCCGATAGGTGCTTTTGAGGAAGACAGCCCGTAACTATAAGTTTTTCACACTTTTCCGACTTGCATGCCGCAGCCGCCAAAATAACGTCGATTGCTTCTTTTCGTGCCGCTTCTATAAACGCGCAAGTGTTTATTATTATTATTTGGGCGCTTTGTTCGTCGTTGGTAATATCGTAGCCGCCCAAACGTAAGCGGTAAAGCATATTTTCGGTGTCTACCCTGTTTTTGTCGCAACCTAACGTAATAACGCCTACGCTCTTTCTCATATTTCGATTCCGAATAGTTCTTTATATTGCTCACGCGATATATACACCGCGCGCGGTTTGCTACCTTCGAGCGGACCTATAAACTTGTGCTGTTCCATTTGGTCTATTATTCGGCTTGCTCGCGCATATCCTACGCTGAAACGGCGCTGAATCATGCTTGTGCTTGCCGAGCCCGATTCGATAACGCATTTGAGAACTTCGGGCATAAGACTGTCGAATTCTTTGCTGTCCTCTTCGTCATCGTCGTCGGAATCGGATTCTACGGGTTTCACTTCTATAGCCGAAGTGAATTCTTCGTCAAAGTCGGCTTCGTTGTTTACGCGAACGTATTCCGATATTGCCATAACTTCGTCGTCGGTAACGAAAGCGCCTTGTACGCGTTTAGGCTCGTCCATTCCTACGGGCGAATACAGCATGTCGCCGCGTCCTAAAAGAGTTTCCGCTCCGCCCTCGTCAAGAATGGTGCGAGAGTCCATATTGCTCTTAACTGTGAACGCAATACGGCTGGGCAAATTCGCTTTAATAGTTCCCGTAATAACGTCTACCGACGGACGTTGGGTAGCGAGAATAAGGTGAATACCTGCGGCGCGCGCCTTTTGCGCAATACTCATAATTTTGCTTTCGAGTATTTTTTTGTTGTTGTCAAGCATGAGTTCGGCAAGCTCGTCTACAATCAAAACTATATACGGCAATTTTTGCTCTTCGCCCGACTTCACCGCTTCCGACTTATTGAATTCGGGCAAACTGCGCACGCGATGATTACCGAACAAAGTGTATCTGCGGTCCATTTCTTCTTTCGCCCATGTAAGAACGTTAATTGCCTGTTGCGCGTCGTTAATAATGTCGGCGCCGAGCAAATGCGGAATCCCCTGATACATGTTAAATTCAACGCGTTTGGGGTCGATTAGAATTAGGCGCACGTCTTCTGGCGATGACTTATAAAGTATGCTGATTATTATGGAATTGAGACATGCGGATTTTCCGCTGCCGGTAGCTCCCGCTATTAAAAGGTGAGGCATTTTTTCAAGATTGCAAACTATGATGCTGCCCGCAATGTCTTTTCCGAGCGCAAGAGTGAGCGGCGACGAAGAACCGTGAAATTCTTTTGCCGAAATAACTTCGCGCAACCGCACAATGTCGATTTCTTCGTTTGGTACTTCTATACCTACCGCCCGCTTTCCGGGAATGGGCGCCTCAATACGAATTTTCCCGTTACTCGCAAGATTATACTCTATGTCGGTGGAAAATTGCTCTATGCGTTTAATAGATATGCCGGGAGGCATTTCGAGTTCGAATCGCGTAACTGCGGGACCGCGAGTAATTCCCGTTACTTTTACGGGCAATTTCAACTCTTGAAGCGTTTCCTCCAAAATGCGAGCTTTTTCCTCGCACGCGACGTTGAAATTTTCGGGAATGGAAGCGTCCGACGATATAAGCATGTCTATGTCGGGCGGATTGTATCGAGAGTGTTTTTTCTTTTTGGGTTTTACGGGCGGTTGCGGCGCAACGGCAACGTAGTCGTCTATTTTAAGCTGATTTGTAGAGCGTACAACGGGTTGCTCTTGCGTTTTTGGCGGCTTGCTCGAAAAAGAAACGGGTTCGTAGTATCCCGTGTTGTCGTTTCCGTCGAAATGAGATTGCTCCGACAAATCGAGCGGCTCTTCTATAATTTTAAACGACGATTCCGTTACAGGTTCTTGCGGCTCTATGGGCAAATCGTCAACGTCGGCAATAAGGCTTTCGTCTTCTTCGCTCGGAAGCTCGATAAACGGCTCCGCACTTTGTTCGAATCCGTTTTGAGCGGATTCGGCAGAGTCGTTACGTTGGAATAAATCGGGTTCGCGCTTGGATTTGTTTTCCGTAGCCGCCGCGCGTTCGCGTTCTTCGTTTAAAAGCTGTTGAAAACGTGATTCGGGCGTATGTTGTTTTTCATATTCGGAAGCGGTTATAATCGGTTCCAAATAATCGTTTTCGTCTTCTTGCGAAGAGGCGTTCGAAAAATCGTCGAAGCCTTTAAGCGGCGGTTCGAACAAAGGTGCGAAAGGCTTTTGCTGTTGTTTCTTTTCTTTTACCGAGTTTGTAAACGAAGGCGTTTTTGCGGCGCTTGCGTTAGACTGTTTTGCGGGTGCGCCGAAATAGTCGCCGTTCACAATGGCGGGCTGCTCTTCGTATTCTTCTTCCGCTTCCGTGCTTTCTTTGGGGCGGATTGCAGCGGGCTCTAATTTTTTAGTGGAGAACGCTCCCGCTTTTGGAAGTTCAGAATTGTCTTTTTCGGATTTAATGGGCGCGTTGCTTTCTTCGAGCTGACGCGATAAAATTTCGCCGTTTATTATGCCCGCTCCGCCCACTATTTGCTCGCTGAAATCTTTGGGCGGAACCATAGGAACTTCTGGCAATTCAGGCGCGTGCACGCGCTTTTGGGGTTTTGGCTGTTGTTCTACGGGCGCTTTCGGTTGCTGTTGAACAGTATTGTCTTTAACTGTGGGTTCGGCCGTAAGAGGAGGCAAAACGAATTTTGAAAGGTATTCTTTCTCCGCATCGTTGAAGTCTATCGGCGTTGGTTTGGGTAATGGCGCATATTGCTGACGATTGCCGAAAAGCGTTTCGTAAGCTTTCGACCGCTCGGTTTGTTTCGGCGCTTTGGAGTACGGCTCGAATTGCGATAAAGAGCCGTTTGACGCGGCGGAGTTTATAGCGGGCGTTTGAGTTTTTTGCGGAAGTTCGTAATTTTCGCCGAGCGGAGTTTGTTCCGCTATAAGGCGGTTTTGCTGAGTGGGAACTATTTGCGCCACATAAAGCGTGTTATCCGTAATAGGACGAATGGGCATGGGCGCGGCTTGTCCTTTCACAAACGAATTGTTTGCCTGTTCGGGCGTTTGCGCTCTTTTATCGTTTTTGCGTTTGCCGTATAAAGGCAACGCGATAAAAAACGTAAACGCCGCAATAAACAGCAAAGAAAAAACAATGTACGAAACTACGGGGGTAATCAACCGTTGAACGGCGTATGCAACAACGCCGAACAATACCCCGCCTGCAGTCAGTTTTGCTGAATAAACGCCCGACACATACGAGGAAAACGTTTCTCCGAGCATAGAGTGGGTTGTTGCGAGTTGCAAAATTATCATAAGACTCAAAGCCATAAACACAATTCCGAGTTTATAGCGAGTTGCAAGCGACGCTTTGCGCCCCTGTATGAGCGCTATACCGAGAATTAAGGTGCTGAAAAACAGCGGATAGCTGAATATTCCGAAAATGCCCGTTGTAACGCCATAAATAAGTTTGCTTATAACGCCTAAAATAGGGCGCACGATTATGCAAAGCAAGATAAAAGCCGAGAGAATTACAAGAACTATCCCTAAAATATCGCTTTCGCCTTCGGCTTTTTCCCTGCGTCTTCCGTTGTTGTATTTTTTAGACGGCAATTTTCTTAACTCCGTTTTTAAACTTTGAACGCTTTTAATTATACCATAATAAAGCCGTTATTTCAATTAAAATAGGCTGTTTTATCAAATTTTTTTGACGGAATTTTATTACATAAAAACCGCTCGCTTAAAAGCGAGCGGAATAATATTTTACAAAATTAGCATTAAACGTTGAGCTTATAACCTGTTTTTTGCGATTTTCCCTCCTGACGCGCAATGTTTTCTTTGTTTTTTTCAAGATAAATTCTATGTAACTCGTCGGCGCTCATTCCCGCGTCTAAGCACATGCTCACGAAAAAATGCAATATGTCGCACAGTTCCTCTTTAACGGCGCCGTCGTTAATCGGTTTTTCGTTTTTCCACCATTTGTAGTTAATTTCGTTAAGTAGTTCTGTCACTTCGTCTATGAGTGCCAACGATTTTTTTTGCAACCATTCCGATTTCGAATATTTGTTTTCGAGGTTTCGGGACTTTGCTATAAAACCGTCGAGCGCGGCTTGCATGGAAAATATCTCGTCAAGCTTGTCCATTCTATTCCCCCTTTATAATGCTCAAAACGTCGGTGTTAGGTTCTTTACCAACGTATGCCGCGCATACTTTTTCGGGTGTTAGTGTTTCACGAATAAATTTGTTGCAGTCCGCTTTTTTTACTGCGTCTATTTCTTTAATACGCTTGTCTACGCTATAAAGTTCGCCCGCAAGCAACATGAGTTTGCCTTGCGCATTCATAATATTTTGTATGTTTTCTTCGGAGAATACGAGAGCGGATTTTAGTTGTATTTTGGCGCGTTGCACCTCTTCTTCGCTCACTCCGTTTGATATAGCGTTCTCAATTTCTTTTTTAACGGCGCTAACCGCCTTTTCGGTGTTTGCCGCCGTTATGTTGAGCATGATATTAAAGTTTCCGTTGTTCACATAGGCAAGCGGAGCGGAATATACGGAATAAGCAAGCCCCATCTGTTCGCGTATTTTTTGGAACAGACGCGAACTCATTCCGCCGCCGAAAATTATGCTGAACACATTTTGAACGGGGCTGCGCGGATTCATAAATTCGAGGGAAGGATAACTTATGCCTATGTTCGATTGCTCGAAATCTTTAATGCGCACGGCTTTGTTGCTCTTTACTTCGATTTTACCCGTTCTTTTCGCCGCACATTTATTAGAACGGATTTCGTCTAAAAAGTATTTGCGAACGAGTTTGTCAGCTTGCGAAGAATCCATATTGCCGCTTACCGACACAACTATGTTGTCGGCGGTATACAGCTCGTCCATATAAGCCAAAACGTCGTAACGAGTAAAGCGTTTAACGTTGTCGGCGGGTCCGAGAATAGTTCTGCCGAGCGAACTGCCTGCGTACAGAGTTTGGGCAAGCAAATCGTAGCAAATATCTTCGGGCGAATCCTCAACCATATTGATTTCTTCGGTTATTACTTTTCGCTCTTTGTCGAGCTCGTCGGCGTCGAAAGATGAACGGGTGAAAATATGCGCCAATGCTTCGAAACATTTTTCCGCATATTCGTCGATTGATTTAACATAATAGCAAGTGGCTTCTTTTCCTGTGAAAGCGTTTATTGCGGCGCCCATGCTTTCGAATACGTTCGCTATATCGAAAGACGTATATTTGTCGGTTCCCTTGAACATGACGTGCTCGGTGAAATGCGAAATTCCGTTGTTTTCTTCCGTTTCGCGCGTGCTTCCCGCCCCCACCCAAATGCCTACGGCTACCGAGCGCACGGCGGGATTGTTGTTCACCACTAATTTGAGCCCGTTGGAATATTTTATCAATTCGTTCATTTGTTGCCTCCAAACATATTTTTCGATTTGTTTACCGCGTTTATTCGGATAAGTCGGATTTGAGAGTTTCACTCACCTTAGACACTTGCAAATTATGCTCTAAGGCATATTTAATTATGCGGTCGAGCGCCTCTACGGTGTTTTTCGTGGGGTGCATAAGAATCAAGTCGCCGCCTTCGAGGTTTTTAGTGGCGCGGTTGTATATTTTTTCGGTGTCGTGGTCGCGCCAGTCTATTGTGTCTTTCGACCACATTATTGTGGTGTATCCAAGCGCTTCCGCTTGTTTTAACGTTGTTTTGCCGAACGAACCCGACGGCGGGGCAAACAGCTTCATGTCGATACCGAGCACGCTTTTAACAAGACGGTGAGTAACTCCGATTTCTTCGGCGTTTCGTTCGGCGCTTAATTTTTTGTGGTCTTTGTGAAAATAGCCGTGATTGCCTATTTCATGCCCTTTTTCGTATATTTTTTTCAGTAATGCGTCGTTTTCGGCAACCCACATTCCTCCTACGAAGAAAGTTGTGGTAACATTGTTGGCTTCGAATATATCAAGCATACCGTCGATAAATTCGGTTCCCCAATAAACGTTTACCATAAGCGATACTTTGGTTTTGCTTTCGCCCTTATAAACGGGCGGCTGCTCGCTTGCGGCGCTCACCGTTTTGCCCGACAGCGTGAAAGCGAGTAAGCCCACAACAACTACGGCGATTGCCAAATTAGCCACGACGTAACGAAAAAATTTAACCTTGTTCGACAAAATGCGCACACCTCGAAAAAAATTCGGGTAAATACCCGCCTTTCTAAATATATTCCGATAATGCGCGAAAAAGTATATAAAACTCGTTTAATACAAGAAAAAGCCCGATTCGGACTTTTTCTTGCAAACGATTGTTTTAAAGTTTTTCTATAAGTTTAAGGTCTATTCTGCCCTTTTCGTCCGTTTTTATAACTTCCACTCTTGCGGTGTCGCCTAAATTCAAAACGTCGGTAACTTTGTTGACCCTCGATTTTGAAAGCTTTGAAATGTGAATCATGCCGTCTTTTCCGGGAGCAAGTTCAACGAACGCCCCGAAGTCGAGAATACGCACAACCTTTCCTTCGAACACCTGACCGGGTTCGACGTCTTCCGCAATGGTGAGAACGATTTTTTTCGCTTTTTCCGCCATTTCGACGTCGGTGCAACTGATAAATACGCGTCCGTCGTCTTCGATGTCGATTTTAACGCCCGTTTCGGCAATGATTTGGTTAATAACTTTGCCGCTCTTTCCGATTACGTCGCCGATTACTTCGGGCGAAATATTGAAGCTTATAATCTTAGGCGCATATTTGCTGAGTTCGGGACGGGGCGCGTCGAGCACCGCAAGCATTTTGTCGAGAATATACAATCTGCCCACTCTTGCTTGTTCGAGAGCGGTGCGAAGAATTTGTTCGTCGATTCCCTTTATTTTTATATCCATCTGAATTGCGGTAATGCCGTCTTTGGTACCCGCAACTTTAAAGTCCATGTCGCCCAAAAAGTCTTCGAGTCCTTGAATATCGGAAAGCACAGCAACCTTTTTGCTCGATTCGTCTTTAATAAGTCCCATTGCGATACCCGCTACGGGGGCTTTAATGGGAACGCCTGCATCCATAAGCGCCAACGTGGAGCCGCAAACGCTCGCTTGCGACGTGGAACCGTTTGAGCTGAGTATTTCGCTTACCGTGCGAATGGCATACGGGAAAGCGTCCTCGTCGGGGATAACGGGTTCGAGCGCGCGTTCGGCAAGAGCGCCGTGTCCTATTTCGCGGCGTCCCGGACTGCGAAGCGGACGGGCTTCGCCCGAGCAATACGGCGGGAAATTATAGTGGTGCATATAGCGCTTGAAAGTTTCTTCGTCGAGATTATCAAGTTTTTGCACTTCGGCGATTGTGCCGAGCGTGCAGGTGGTCATTGCTTGGCTTTGTCCGCGCGTAAACACCGCCGAGCCGTGAACTCTCGGCAATATGCTTGTTTCGCACCAAATATCGCGAATGTCGGTGAGCTTTCTTCCGTCGGGGCGAACACCCTTTTTAAGAATTTTTTCGCGCACTTTTTCTTTTGTGAAATAGTATAGCGCGTCTTTTATTTCGCGTTCTTTTTCGGAGTATTTTTCTGCAAAATGTTCAAGTGTAACTTTATCGACTTCGTCTTGCTTTTCTTGACGCTTTTGGCGGTCGGTCTCTTCGAGAGCTTTATCGAGAAGCTTGTCCGCAAACTTGCGAACTTCCGAAGTTATATCGTCGGGAACTTTGTACAGTTCCATTTCGCGTTTGGGCTTGCCCACCGCTTTCACGATTTCGTTAATGAACTTAACTTGCTTTTTGATTTCCTCATGTCCGAACAGTATGCCGCCGAGCATGACGTCTTCGCTCACCATTTGAGCACCGGCTTCAACCATCATTATGGCGTCGGCGGTGCCGCTGACGTAAACGTGCATTTCGCTCATGGCGCGTTGCACGTTGTCGGGGTTAATAACGTATTTACCGTTAACGTAACCCACAACCACAGAGCCCGTAGGACCCGCGAAAGGTATGTCCGAAATAGAAAGCGCAATACTCGAACCGAGCATTCCGAAAACTTCGGGCGGAATGTTTGTGTCTACGCTGAGCGCCGTTGCAACAACGCTAACGTCGTTAAATAAACCTTTGGGAAACAGCGGGCGTATGGGGCGGTCTATAAGACGGCTTGTGAGAATAGCTTTGTCGCTCGCTCTTCCCTCGCGCTTTTTGAATCCGCCGGGAATTTTTCCCACCGAATACATTTTTTCTTCGAAGTCTACTCCGAGCGGGAAAAAGTCCATTCCCGGTCGAGGCGTTTCAGCCATTGTTACGTTCGTCATTACCACAGTGTCGCCGCAACGGATAATGCAAGAGCCGTTGCTTAGTCCGCAGTATTTGCCTATTTCGACGGTTACTTCTCTGCCGCCTATTTCGGTTTTGAAAATTTGTGCTTCTTTACTCATGTTCCATGTTCTCCTTTCCTTGTTTCTCCCGTGCGCGTCGTTTTGCCGCGCTAACTAAAAAGCGAGAGCCAACAACGTCGGTCGGCTCCTGCTTTCGATGTTTGTTTTTACTTTCTGAGTTCCAATTTTACAAGAAGCGCTCTGTATCTTTCGATGTCGAGCTTTTTGAGATAGTTCAAAAGACTTCTTCTGGAACCTACCATTTGCAACAAACCTCTGCGCGAATGGTGGTCGTTGTGATGCACTTTAAGGTGTTCGGTGAGGTGGTTTATGCGTTGCGTGAGCAAAGCCACCTGCACTTCGGGACTTCCCGTGTCGCCCTCGTGCGTCGCAAATTTGGCGATAATTTCAGCCTTAGTCTCCTTGTCCATGTTTTAACCTCCGTTAAATATTTATTCGCCTTAAAACTGAGTGTGAGTGCGTGGAGAGCGCACAACTCCGAGTATCAAGGTACATAAATTAGTATACCATATCATGTAAGTATTGTAAACTGATTTTGATAAAATAATTGTTTTTTACGCATTCTTTCTTCGAATTGTTCCAAATACATTAAAACGTCTTTCGGGTTGGCTATTCTTTGAATGCGTCCCGGCGCTATCAACTTTCCTATCGCTCCCGCGCCGCAGGCATAAACCGAAAGAGTTTCTTCCATAACGGTTACGTTGTTTACGCATAAAAAACCGTTTCGGCACCAACCTATGTTTTCGAGGTTCTCCGTAGTTTGTTTTTGGCGATATAAATAATAAGGAGAATAGCCGCGAGCTTTCAAAGCGCCTACGGAATAATTAACCATTTCTTGCGTGCGCTCGGAACGAACCGCTTCTGATTGAGCGTTCGCCGAGCCGCGTTTTAAGCAAAGCGTGTGTACGGTTATATTCTCGGGCATAAGTTTTAAAATGCCGTTAAATTTATATTCGAAGTCTTCCGGAGTTTCGCCGTCGAGTCCCGCAATAAGGTCAACGTTTTTAACGAATCCGAATTTATCCGCAAGTTCGTAGGCGTTAAAAAATTGTTCAACCGTATGCGCCCTTCCTATTTTTCGCAAAGTTTTTTCGTGTAACGTTTGCGGATTTATACTTATTCGGTTTACGCCGCATTCGCTCATTACATGCAACTTTTCTTCGTTTATGGTATCGGGACGTCCCGCTTCGCAAGTGTATTCCGTGCCGTCTTCGGTCGCGGCTTTCAACACCTTGAAAAGCAATTCGGGCTCGAGCGTAGTCGGCGTTCCGCCGCCCGCATATACCGAGAAAATACGTTTGTTTTGAGAGCGTATCAAATCTTTGGTACGACGTATTTCTTCCGCAAGAGCCGTTGCATACGGAGCGAGCAACCAAGCTTTTTTCTCCACTCCTTCCGATACGAAAGAGCAATACGAACAACGTGTGGGGCAAAACGGAATATGAACATACAGATTCACAAGATTAGAGTTGTTAAAATTGCCATCGCCTGCAACGGAAAGTCTGTCGGGTATATGTTCAGATTGTGATTTCAGTATTTCTACCGTAAGTTCGGCTTTGTTTTCGGATACAAAATAATCGTTGCGCAACTTTTCGGATATTTTGCTAAGCGGAACACCGTTGTTCAACATTCGGGCGGCGAGCCGTGTGGGACGTATTCCCGTAAGACTTCCCCACGGAAGCGTTTTATCGAAAAAATCCGAAAGTGCTCTGTAAAGCGACAGCTTGCAAATATATACGTCGGCGCGAGCGTATTCGATTTTATCGGATTCGCAATGCTTGGGATATGAATATATATAGCGCTTTGAGTTTACCGAAATATATAAAACGATTTTCTCGTTATCAACATATGTAAAATTAACCGAACAATCCGTGAGGGCGTCGGAAACAAAACAGCGAATTATTTCGATTAGTTCGTTGCGTATATCGTTACGGTTTGTCGTCAGTTCGTACATAAGTAAGGATTATACTTTTTCTCGAAGCCGAGAGTGGTTTTTTCGCCATGACCGGGTAACACTTCGTATTCGTCGGCTAATTTAAATAATTTATTCACTATCGAATCGTACAGCTTCTGTGCGTTACCCGAAGGAAAATCGGTTCGCCCCACAGACATGCGAAATAACGTGTCGCCGCTTAATATCGTTTTGCCTACTATATAGCACACGCTTCCGTCGGTATGGCCGGGAGTCGATAAAACTTTTACGTCGCATTCTCCGAGCCGAATATTGTCTCCGTCCGACAGAATAACGTCGGGCGAAAATTCGTCGAGTTTTTCTCCGAACATTGCCGACAAATTGCCTACTCCGTTTAAAAGTTTAATGTCGTCGCGGTGCAAGTAAATTTTCGCTCCGTCAAGCTTGAATTTTGCCGCCGCGCCAATATGGTCGAAATGCGCGTGAGTTAAAAGAACATGCGTGCACGGTTTTTCGCCTATTGCGCTCTTGATTTTCTCGTATTCGGCACCCGCGTCTATAACTGCCACGCTGTCGCCGTCGTAGTCTAATATATAAGCGTTTTCTTCTATGTCGCCCACAGTTACGCGTTTTATAACCATTATAGCGAAGTGCTCCTGAATACTTTTTCCACTTCGGGAATGTTTTCTATTTTTTTAATAAGCGTGTCTATTTGCTCGATTTTGGTTACTTTCACTCCGAAATTTATAATCGCGGTTTGATTTTTATCTACGCGCGCGTTTAAACTGTGAATAGACAATTTCAATTCGGATATGAGCGTGGTTATTTGAGCAAGCAAACCGCTGCTGTTTTTCGCCTCCACCTGCATAGCAACCACAAACGGCGCATGCAAACTGCCTGCCCAATGCGCTTCTATAAGGCGGTAAGGTTCGGCGTTCCGCATGTTCGGGCAACTCTTTCGGTGAACCGCAACGCCGCGCCCGCGTGAAATATAGCCTATTATTTCGTCGCCCGGCACAGGAGTGCAACAGCGCGCTATTCTCACCAACAAATCGCTGTGCCCCTTAACGATTATACCGTGCGACGCGTTCTCGTTTACTGACGATTGCGATTTTTCGGGCTGTTTTGCCGATTCGGCTTCTTTTCGGTAAAAATCAATTAGTTTAAGAAGAATTTGGTTAACTGTGAAACCGCCGTAGCCTATTGCCGCATACATATCGTCCATAGAAGATATGGAATAGCGTTGCATTATTATGTCGAGCCACTTCGGAACAAGTAGCTGCGACAGCGTGTAGCCCCGCCGTTTGGCTTCTTCTTCCAACATTTCTTTGCCGCGCTTTATGTTGTCGTCTTTTTGCTCTTTTTTGAAAAACGCTCGTATTTTGTTTTTCGCTTGAGTGGTTTTAGCAAAACGCAGCCAGTCGCGGCTCGGTCCTTTCGCATTGTTCGAAGTAATTATTTCAACGTAGTCGCCCGTTGTGAGTTTAGTTTCAAGCGGAACTATTTTATTGTTGATTTTTGCGCCTATACACTTGTTTCCCACCGCGCTGTGAACGTTATAAGCAAAATCCACAGGCGTGGAACCTTCGGGAAGCACAACCACGTCGCCTTTAGGTGTGAAAATGAACACTTGCCCGCTGTAAAGGTCTATTTTTAACGATTCGTAAAATTCCTGAGCTCCCGTTGCAATGTCGCTCGCTTCGTCCATAACTCCGCGCAACCATTCAAGCTTTTCGTCGAAATCGTTTGCTGCGGCTCTGTGTTCTTTGTATTTCCAGTGTGCTGCTATACCGTATTCGGCGATTTTGTGCATTTCGTATGTTCGAATTTGAATTTCGAACGGCATGCCGTAACTCGTCATAACGGTAGTGTGAAGCGATTGATAGTTGTTCGGTTTGGGAACGGCTATATAATCTTTGAACCGACCGGGAATGGGTTTCCAAATCGTGTGAATCATTCCGAGCACTTCGTAGCAATCGCGCACGTTTTCAACAATAACACGCACAGCCGTCAAATCGTAGATTTGCTCGAAAGTGCGGTTGTTGTTCATCATTTTTTTATAGATGCTGTAAAAATGCTTGGGGCGTCCGCTCACTTCTCCGTGTATATTCAATTCTTCGAGTAATTTCGTAAGTCTGTCGCAAATGTGGTTTACGAGCTCTTTTCTTTCGGCGCGTTTGAGCGAAATTTCGTTTACGAGAGAATCGTATACCGCAGGGTGCAACACTTTTAAACACAAGTCTTCGAGTTCGCATTTAAAATAACTTAATCCCAAACGCGATGCCAAAGGCGCGTAAATTTCGAGAGTTTCTTTTGCCATAGCGGTTTGGCGTTCTTCCGATATTCCCGCTATGGTGCGCATATTGTGCAAACGGTCGGCAAGTTTAATAAGAATTACCCGCATATCCTTTGCCATAGCAAAAAACATGCGTCTGAAATTTTCCGCTTGTTCTTCCTCTTTCGATTTAAACGTAATTTTATCGAGCTTTGTTACTCCCATAACGAGTTCGCAAATTTCGTTTCCGAACTTCGAACGGATTTCCCCTTCGGTTGCGGGCGTGTCTTCTATGCAATCGTGCAAGAGCGCCGCGCCTATTGTTTGGTAATCAAGTCCCAAATCAAGCAAAATATTTGCTACCGAAATCGGATGAGTGATATACGGTTCGCCCGAATCGCGCGCTTGCCCGTTGTGCATACACGAAGCGTATTCGAAAATTCTATCGAGAATTTCGACTTGACTTGCGGTAAACACCGACTTATAGCGAGTTTGTAAGTTTTCCTTAGGCATGTTATCGTTTTATCCTCAAAGCCATTTTAACCGTTTTGCCGATTTTTTACGTTTTCGCACAAAAATTTGTATACGGAAGAATTTCCGAGTTCGGCTCTTACGTCTTTATTTACCGAAATTGAAAACGGAGTTTTATTTATAGAAATGAATCCTAATTCCGCAAATACCGTAACGCATGCTATAAACATGTTCATGTTTAGGTTTTCACGCGCGGATAAAAGTTTGTAATACGATAATATATTATCGGCGCAAAGATGTCGGTTGTTGCGGATAGCCGAAAAACACGCGCCGAATGCTTCTCTTTCGCAAACTATTCCTTCGTAGAACGTTTGTTGGTTGTCTTTTTTAGGAACGTAAATTTTTGCGGAAGTTTTTTTAGCAAACAACAACGGCAAAGCGTATCGCGGCGGCGTGTCTAAAAAAACAACGGTATCGTATCCCGAAAGCATAAGATTTCCGTCAATTTCGGGCGAAACTATTATGCGTGAATAGTTGTTTATGCTTGTGGAATATAGAAATTCGTTCAACAGCCGTTCCGCTTTAACTGCGGAAGCGTATTGATTGTAAGTTTGCTTGCAACCTGCTATAATGAGCACGCCGAACAACTTGTTGCCTACGATTTTTTCGAGTTCGTCGTAGTTGTATGTTATATAATCGCTTTGTTTCGACGCGCCGTAAGCCAAAGTTTTTAAATAGTTGGCTTTTGCCACAGTATCGTTTATATACAGTTCTGACGGAACAGCGGATTTAAGAAAACCTTTTGCCGTTTCTTTTCCGCCGAATCGGTTTAGTTGCAATTCCAAAATCAAATCTTTTGTGCCGTTTCCCAACAAAAATTGATTTTGTTCGTAAAAGTTGAACGCGAGAATTTGCAACCCTGTTTCGCCCGTAATATTAGTATGAATTCTGTTGTTTTTGCACGGTGTTACCGCCAGCTTTTCTACGGTGGTTTTAAATAAAGGTTTGGGATTACTATTTCCCGACGGCTCTATAAGTTCGAGCGCTCTCGCAAGTTCCAAATCGAGTTCACGCTCGTCAAGCTCCAAATCGTATTCTTGCGTCATTCCGAAAAGTTCGGCGGGAAACGAATTTAAATATTCGTTTACGCGCGTCTTGAAAAGAGGAATGTTTTTTTCTTCTATCGAAAATCCTGCGGCTTGGCTGTGCCCTCCGAATTCCACCAAAATATCCGAAACGGAACTAAGCAAATCGTATATGTTAATTCCGTGTACGCTTCGGGAAGTCCCCTTATAATATTCTCCGGAGCTTACCATTACAAACGCAGGACGATGAAAATCGCCCGCAAGCCTTGCCGCGAGTATACCCGTTATTCCCTTTTCCCATTCGGGATTACTGAGAATAACCGAGCGGTTGTCTATAAGGTTTTCGTGAGCTAAATCTTCGAGAGCTTCGGAATAGAGTTTGTCGCAAAGAATTTTGCGTTTGGAATTGTCTTCGTTAATCGCCGCAATAATTTCCTGAACATATTTCGTGTCGGTGCTTGTAAGCAATTCAAAAGCTCTGTAAGCGTCGCCCATTCTGCCTGCGGCGTTTATTCTCGGCGCTATTTTATACGCTATGTCGCCGCTGAGGACGGGATATGTAAGCTTTTGCTCTTCTATCAGCAGTTTAAGCCCGAGATTGCGTTGTTCTTCAAGCTTTTTCAGCCCGAGTTGAACTATTAAGCGGTTTTCGTCAAGTAAAGGCACAAGGTCGGCAATAGTGGCAACCGCCGCTAAATCGAAAAATTGTTCGGCGCTTTCTATTCCTCCGAGAGCTTGCACGAGTTTTAGCGCTACCCCTGCGCCGCAAAGAAAAGAACAGGGATATTTGCAATCGCTCTGTTTGGGATTAACCACAATGCAGTCGGGCACCACGTCGGCAACTTCGTGATGGTCGGTAACAATAACGTCAACTCCCAAATCCATAGCGTACGCAACTTCTTCGCTTCCGGAAATGCCGCAGTCGCATGTTAAAATAAGGTCGGGGCAGCACTCGTCGATAATTTTTTCTATGGATTCCACGTTAAGTCCATAGCCGTCGCCCGCTCTGTTGGGAATGTGAACGTACACTTCGAGCCCGCGCGACGATAAATATAACGATAAAATAGCCGACGCGCAAATACCGTCGGCGTCGTAATCGCCGTATATAACTATTTTTTGTTTTTGGTCAATAGCTTCGTTAATACGCGCTACCGCTTCGCTCATCCCTTTCATGTCAAACGGATTATATAAATTTGAAATGTCGGGATTGAGATACTTTCTAAGTTTTTCTTCCGAGTTTATACCGCGTAAAATAAGTAATTCCACAAGTCTTTTCGGCAATCCGAAAATATTACAAAGATTTGCAACCTCTTCTTTGTTTACAGTTGTGTTATTTCTTTTTACGGGCTGTAAGTTCATTGTCTTTCCTTATAAAAATAAGCCTCCAAAAACTGTGAAGGCTTATTTTCTTTAAAATTTATTGTAAATGTTTTATGCCAAAGCCGTCGTGTTTTCTTTGAGTTTTTTCTCTTTTTTATCGGCCTTAGGCAGCTTTTTTTTGCGGTCTTTCCACATTGCCCAAATAGAAGGCGAAATGAATATAGACGAGAACGTACCCGCAAGCAAGCCGACTATTATGGGAAGAGCAAACACGGAAAGCGAGAAAGTTTGGAACGCCGCGCCCATAATAGCAACCATAGCGATTGTTATCAAGGTTGTGAGCGATGTGTTTATCGAACGCACCAAAGTGTCTTTAATAGACGCGTTTGCAATGAGCGTCGCCGTGCTGTTTTTATGGAATACCGATTTGGTGTTTTCGCGTATACGGTCGAACACGATAATAGTGTTGTTAATCGAATAACCGAGAATGGTAATCAACGCCGCTATGAATGTGCTGTTGATTTCCACGCGGAAAATCGCCATGAACGAAAACATAATAAGAATGTCGTGCAAAAGCGCCACAATGGCGGAAACGCCGCTAGACACTTCGAACCTGAACGCAATATACACAAGCATTAAAACGATTGCAAGACTGATTGCAAGCAACGCGTTTATTAAAAGCTCCGAACTTACCGTCGCGCTTATAATATCGCCTTTCACCGCTTGACCCGAATATTTGTCGTTAATCGAAACCGTGTCGGAAAGAGCGTTTTTAAAAGCATCGCTGTTTGCCGAAAGCTTAACCGTTAACGCTTTTACGCCCGCGTCTTGATTGTCGCTTGTTACTTTCTCAACGCTTGATATTGTGGCGCCCGTCTTTGCGGCGAGAGCTTGTATTTTCGATTTAATATCATCGAAAGTCGATTCCACAAGCGAGAAATTTTGATAGTCTACCGTGCAAGTTTTGTCGTCGGTCCAAGCAAGCGTAGGAACAATTTTAAATATTTTCTCTTGCAAAGCCGACTGTATGGCGGGATTTATTTCGTCTTCCATAACTTCGTCGCTTATTCCGTGAGGAGCTTTGTAGCGAACGTAAACGGAAGCCGATTCACCCGAACCTTGTTCCTGCATAGACGAAACTTTAATATTATAATTATTTCCGTTTTCGTCGGTGAGTCCTTCGATAATTTCTTTGATTTCAGATTTATACGAAGCCGCAGTAGAACTTGTAAGCTTAGTGGAAAGTTTTACGTTAACGGTGTAACCGCCTTGAAAGTCCATTCCGAGATTTAAAGGCTCGCCCGTTACGCAACCGAAAATAATCATCATTACAATAGCTACGGCAATTATGCAAGCGGGAACTATAAACCAAATCTTCTTTTTTTCCACAAGCTTGAAATCGCAGTTCATAAGATTAGATATTTTCATGAGCCACCTCCCCTTCAAGCGGAGCTTTTTCTTCCGTAACTTCTACCTCTTCGGGTACGGCGGATTCCGACGCTTTCAAATTCTCGTAGTTTTTGCTACGTATAAGGCTGAAATAAGAGGGTTTGTCGGGCATAACCGCAATAAAGTATTTCACGAGTTTTCTCGTTATAAGCATAGACGTGAACAGCGAAAGTATAATACCCACAAGCAACGCTATTGCAAAGCCTTGAATTGAACCTGTGCCGAATATAAGAAGCACAACCGCCGCTATAATAGTTGTAACGTTACTGTCTATAATCGCTTTCGTGGCTTTTTTAAATCCTGCGTGCGACGATGCGAGCATAGATTTTCCGTTTCTGAATTCGTCTTTAATACGTTCGTAAATAATAACGTTTGCGTCAACAGCCATGCCTATGCTCAAAATTATACCCGCAATACCGGGAAGAGTGAGCTGCACCCAAGGAAGTATCGCAAGGAACAAAAGCATTAAGTCGGCGTATAGCAACAGCGCAATAGAGGCTACAACACCGAGCATGCGATAACGCACAATTAGGAATGCCATTACGAGCGCAAGACCCAAAACACCGGCTATAATACCGCATAACAACGCCTTTTCTCCGAGCGTGGGCGAAATTGTGCTGCTTTCCAAAAGCGACAACTTAACTTCGAATTGCCCCGAAGTGATTTGGTCGGCAAGGTTCTGAGCCGCTTCTATACTTCCCATGCCGTTTATAATCGCTTTGCCGTTGGATATTGCCGAATTGATTTTGGGAGAAGATATTTTTGTTTCGTCGCCGTCTACCGTCGATATTATCGACATAGTTTGTCCTATGTTTTCGCTTGTGGCTTTTGCGAAAGCTTCGGTTCCCGCGCTGTCGAGCGACAACGCCACAACGGGTTCGCCGTTATCATAGGTGGCTTCGGCGCTTAAAACGTTTTTGCCCGTAAGCACTATTTCACCCGTGTTGTCGAGCACAAAGCGAAGCTCCGCAGGCTTGCCTATAATATCGAAAATGTTTCCGGGATCGTCTACGTCGGGAACTTCTACCCTAAGACGAGTGCTGCCCTCGCGCACTACGGTTGCTTCGGTGTAACCTTTGCTCGTGAGCATGTTTTCAAGGCGCGTTCTCGTGCCCGCCATGCGCGAAGAAAGATTTGTTGTGTCTTCGGAGCCGTCCATTTCGTATACCGCATACACGCCGCCTTTAAGGTCGAGTCCGAGCTTTATAGCGCTGCCGAACGACTTGAACGTGGTGAGTCCGAAATTAAACGTGCAAAAGGACATGATTAAACCGATTATCGTAAGAACGCCAATTATAGATAATTTTATGATTGACGATTTTTTCTTCATTTAGAGCCTCCTGCATGCAATAGAACTATTATATAACAAAATGGAAAGATTAGTCAAATAAATATTAGCGTTAGTTGCAAAAAAGATAGCGGATTACTCTTCGTTTTCCAAGCAATACACCGCTAATGCGCATTCAAGCCGTTTTTGCATTAGCGCGCAAGCCGTTTTATAAGGCGACGATATGTTGCCGTTAAAGTTTACGGCGTTGGCGGCGCAACCTCCGCTGCAATGATACTTCGCCCAACAGTCGCGACAAACAGGTTTATACGCAAGATTGTTGGCGCAGAATTTTTCGTAAAGAGCGGAATCGATTTCTCCGCTTTCTATGTTTCCCATTTTATAAGCGGCGTTGCCAACGAATTGATGACAAGGATATATTTCGCCCGACGGAGTTACCGCAACATACTCTGTGCCCGCTCCGCAACTCGAATAACGCTTGCTGAGACACGGCGAATGTTTTAGGTCTACTATAAAATGGAAAAAGCTGAACCATGTTTCGGGGGTTTTGCGGCGCTTCAAATATTCCGCCGCAAGCGATTCGTACTGCTCGAAAAGCTCTGGCAAGTCGGAATCTTTGAGAGCGAGCGGATGCGAATCGGGCAACACAACGGGTTCGAGAGAAAGTTTATCGAAACCGTAATCGGCAAGCGCCAACGCGTCGGCTGCGAAATCCTTATTGAGCGCCGTAAACGTTCCGCGAACGTAATATTGCCTGTCGCCTCTTTTGCGTCTGAACGCCAAAGCGTTTTGCAAAACTACGTCGAACGAATCTTTTCCGCCTTGCGTCTTCCTCACTTGATTATGGACGTTTTTTCGCCCGTCTATACTGAGAACGACGTTATACATTTCTTTATCGAGAAAATCTGAAATTTCGTCGTTCAATCCGAGCGCGTTTGTTGTGATTGTAAATCTGAAATTTTTGCCGTGCGATTTTTCCAGTTTTCTGCCGTGCTCGACTGCCGCATATACCGCGCTCATATTCATAAGCGGTTCGCCGCCGAAGAAATCCACTTCGAGGTTGCGGCGAGTTCCGCTCTTCTCGGCAAGAAAATCGAGCGCGCGGCAAGCGGTTTCGGCAGTCATGCTCGCTTTTTGCCCCGAATACTTTCCTTCGTCGGCAAAGCAATAAGCGCAGGCAAGATTGCAGTTATGGCAAATATTAAGGCACATCGATTTTATAGTGCCGTCCGGTTTGGGCGGAACAAAATCTGACGCTTTTGTAAACAGCAAACCTTTATTTACAAGTTCGGAAACTTCGTCGGCTTCTTCGGGATAAAGTTTCCGCAAACGCGAAAACTCTCCAGAGCCGATTACGCCGCTCGGAGAGTTAACCGAATCGATAAATTTTCGCATGTTTGCGTCTATGCGGCAAAGCGTGCCGCTTTCAACGTCGAGCAAAAAATTTTGCCCCAAACAAGAAAAGGTGTGAACCATCCTATGTATACTCTTTAAGCAAAACTTTTAGTCGGCTTTACTTATTGTCCTCTTTACGAATTCTGTCTATTTTTCTTTCGCAGGATTGATTCCCCACCGTGCAACTCGTTTTGCAAGCGGATTGACAACTTGCCTGACATTCTCCGCATCCTGTGCCGTTACCGCATTCAACCGTTTTTTCGGCAATAACTTTTATGTGTTTCATTTTCGATATAACCTCCGACTAAAATTCTTACTATTTGATTATACCTAAAATTTGCAATAAAAGCAAGTGATTTCGGCATGTAGAATTAAATTAACGGCAGGCGTTTAGTTGCGCGGTTTTTTTAGTCCCGCCAAAATACCGCTAACCATGCCCGTAATGCTGCCCAAAGCCACGTCGTTCAAAATACCCAAGCCGAAAACGAATTCGCCGTCGAGAAGCGAGAATATTACGAACGCGAGAGCAATGTAGAGTATGCCGATAATAATTCCGCGAAGCCAGCAACCGGGACGGCTTTTTAAAGCGATTACGCAACCGAGAAGTATGCTAACGCCTTTAATAACCTGGTTCAAAATAGGAATTACGCCGTCCGAAATATTGAACAGCTTAACAACGAGCGCAGCCACCAAAACCAGCACCAACGACAGTATTACCGCAATAATCAGCGCCTTGATTATTTCGACTACCGCCGTGCTTTTCTTTAATTCGTGTTCCATAAAAAAACCTCCGCATACAGATACTTAATTATATGCGAAGGTGTTTGCGTTTATTACTGCTTGTCTTTTTTAAACCGTTACGCCTTTTTGGCTCTCGGCTTTTTCGTTTTGGGTTCGGGTTTTTCTTCGGGTTGCGGTTCCGCCTCGCTTACTTCCGATTGTTCTTCGGGCTTTTCTTCTGCGGCGTTTTCAGCGTTGTTTGAAAGCGACTCTTCCGCAAGTTGTTCGGCAGGCGTTTCCGTCGGGTTGGCAACTTCGGCAGCTTTTTCGGGCTTTTCTTCGAAAGGCGCGGGTTCTACGGGCGCATCCACTTTGCTAAGCACTTGGTAAACGGCTTGAACATCGAACACCATAGTCGATTTACGGTCGCCTACGCCCGTCTCAACCACCATTTCTTTGTCTACGGGACTTATTTCGCGTATTTCCGTTATTGTTCCCACAATGCCGCCTACGGTCTTAACAACGTCGCCGGGACGCAACGAAGAGTGCAGGTCGTTAATAGCTTTGTTACGGCGCTTGTTTGTGAACATGGGAAGCACTATAAGCACAACCACCATAACAGCCAACAGAACGAGCATAATAACCGTCTGTCCTTCAATAGCAAGCAAATTTAACATGTTTTAATAATTACTCCTAAAAACTCAATACATTAACTGTATCATAATTTACAAATTAAAGCAAGCGATTTTAAAAGGTTTTTTTATCTCCTGTTGTTTGCTTCGCAGTTATCGGCGCGTTTTGCGTCGAATATGTGAATGAGTTTGTCATACAGCCGCTTATCGGTGAAATTGCCGTGAAGTTTCAGTTCGAGCGGGGCTATGTCTATTAAATATAGCAAAAGTTGCTCTGTGCCTATAATGTTGTATTCGAATTCGCTTTCGGGCAAATGCGCGCTAACGTTATAGCGGTTGTCCTGCTGACTGACTTCGAGCCGCATGATTTTGGGATTTACCGCGCTGATTAAAAAACGAATCAATTCGTTTAAAGTATCTTCGTCTATAAGGTAAGACGCGTTTGCCATTGCGAGTTCGGCAATTTCGTCCCACCTTGCGCGCAATTCTCCGAGCTTAAAATAAAAAACTCCGTCGAGCGCGATTCCGTCGCGCATAACAAGTTCGTTTTCTATCAACTCCCTTTCGTTTTCGCGGTCGAATGCCACAAGGGTATGCAAAAGCAGATTATACGAATTACGTTCGAGCGGCAGTTTGATTTTCTTTTTCAGATAATCGTATTTAACCACTGTGGCGAACATGTCTGTAAAACAGCCTTTAAGTTCGTTTAATAAAGCTGTTTTGCTGTTAGGCTCCCCGGCCACGCTAACCGAAGTGCGGTGTTCGTTTTTTACGTCGGCAAAAATTCCGCCCGCTTTTTTCACTTTAATGGCGAAAACTTCTTCCATTGTTCTAAACCAATTTTCATGTTCGTTTGCCACACTAAAACCGAATTGAAACATCTTATCACAGTCCTCTTCCTTATTTTATGCAGTGCTTTCGTTTTTAAGCGTGCAAAATCTGTAAATAAATGTCGGCTAAAAAGAAAAAAATTTGAAAAAGGTTGTTAAAATCCCTTGCTTTTTATGAAAATTTTTGATATATTATATAAGCATGTGGGACATGGGAGCTTAGCTCAGTTGGGAGAGCATCTGCCTTACAAGCAGAGGGTCACAGGTTCGAGCCCTGTAGCTCCCACCATGCGGAAGTGGCTCAGTGGTAGAGCGTTGCCTTGCCAAGGCAAATGTCGCGAGTTCGAATCTCGTCTTCCGCTCCAAATATTCGGTAACGGCTCAGGGTCGTAACGCATATTATATGATATACGGCACCATAGCCAAGTGGTAAGGCAGAGGCCTGCAAAGCCTTTACCCCCGGTTCAAGTCCGGGTGGTGCCTCCAATAAGCCCATTACCGCTGTAAGCGCGAATAGTATGGGCTTTTTTATTTGCCCGAGTGGCGGAACAGGCAGACGCCCGGGACTTAAAATCCCGTGATGGAAACATCGTACCGGTTCGAGTCCGGTTTCGGGCACCAGTAACGATAGAGGTTGAACCCCACCCTCTGTGTTAAACCAATAAATATGCCTTGCCGATAGCGGCAAGGCATATTTATTTTAAAAAGATTATTCCCTATTGCTTTATTTTTTATCAAGTTAAACGGCGGTTCTCAAATGCGAGTCGCCGTTTTTTTAAGTTAATTAGTTTTGAGTTCCTATAATTGTTACGCTTGTAGGTATGCCGTCCGTAATGGCAATTGTAACAGTAAACGTATATTTTAATGTCCAACTATTATAGCACCAAACATTTGTAAATATGTAAGAACCGTTTTCTTGCTTTTCGCAATCTGCTTTTGTACCATACATAGCCCCACTACTTATAGAACCTGTTTCTGTGCTGGGAAAAAGTAACGCAACATGTTCAATTTCACCGTTTGAATCGGTAAATACCGACACAGCGCCTTGTGGAGAATGATTAGTATCTTTAAGAATAATTCCATTTTTAACAGTGAAGCTAAAATTGCTTTCGTCAACTAATGTTAGATAATACGCTTTTGCATTTATTAACTCATAGACAACATAACCGGATTCGGTTTTGAAAACATGAGAATAAAAACGTCCCCAATTTTTACTAATTGAATTTACACTAATTGTTACTTTAGAACCGTCTACCAAGAAAGTAGCGGTTGCACTAAGTTCGAATTTGTCGGGAGCTGTTTGTTTGATTTTTACTGCGCTTGTTCCGTCGTTTCCTTTCAAATCAAAGATTACCTCTTTAAACGCTTTTGTAGCCGTAAACGTATTTGTTTCGTTGTTCAAATCGGTATACTTGATTGTGTAAATGTAGCCCTCAAACTCGAAGCTTACGCCCGTGCTTGTGGCGTTAAGAGGAACAGTATTTCCGTTATACACTGCGGTAAGGTTTGCGCCCATGTTGATTGTAAGTTCGTTACCGTCGGCGTCGGTATAGCTTCGGGGGGGGGTGCCCTCTTTAACAAAATTTTTACCTTCGAAAGTAAACCGATTGTCTGTTATGTCAACGGTTGTAACCGTGTATTTATTTTCTGCAGTCGAATTGTATTTATAGAAAGATATTTGATTACCTTCAACTTTGTATAGGTATTTATTTGATGACGACAACGCCGCTTGACCGTTTTTAAAGGCTATGCTCAAATCGCTTTCGCAATAGAATGTAGGAACCTCTTCGGCATAGCAAACATAATTTGCATACTTTGCCCAATTAGTTGCATTAAAACTATTTAGCGCAAGGGCGAAAGTATCAAACAGAATTTTGTGAGAATCGGTTGAACGATAAAATAGATTTTCTCCGAGTTCGGGAATATTATTGCCATGTAACTCAAGAACTATATTTTTTAAATTATAGGAATTATAAAAAACATTATCGCCGATAGAAGTAATATTATGTCCTATCACCTTTTCAAGCTTTTTAAATCCTAAAAACATTGAATCGGGTATTTCGGTTATTCCGCCAAGTTCAATAGAAACAAGAGAATCTTTGCAAACATTAAATACATTAGGTAAAACGGCGGTAACTTCATTAGGAACAACTATGTTTATATTATTACCCTGATATGCCACAAGTGTTGTTCCGTCAATAATTAAATCTTCTGTTTCGGTTGTAAATGTTTTTGCGGAAAAATCAATTCTGTAATATTTGCCGTTTAATTTTACTATTTGCTCGCTTATTACAGCGTAAGTGCCTTCTTCAGGGATTCCCATTTGATTGATGAATGAGCCATCGCCGTATTCGCCGAGAATTAGAACGTTAAAGTCGTTTGCGCCAACGTAACGATATGCGTATTTATATGCCACAATGTACTTATTATTAGAGGCAAATTTGAAACGGAATGAAATTGTATCCGAATTGAAAGCATAATCGTCGGTTTCTAAAAAGTATTCATATGTTCCGTTTATGCTCTCTTCGTCGGCGAATATTGCGTTTCCTTCCCCGTCAAGCTCCAAAGTCGAAGTTCCGCCGCTAAGCGTGTAGCTCCCCTTTTCCACACCGGGAATCACAAATTGCGAATCAAAACAACGGAAAAGAATAGTGTCGCCGTTTTCGGCAGTGAACGTAACGTAACCGTTTTCGGCTTTTTTATATTTGCCTACTATGGTATTGCCTTGCGTGTCGGTATATTCCGCAAAACCGAAAGTATCAAGTTTAAGGATAGAATTACTTAAAGCATATTCGGCGTTTTCGAAATATACAACGTCTTCCATAAAATATTCGTTGCCTATAAGCTTGAATGTAAATACTGTGTTCTCACGTTCCGACGTGTCGCTTTCTGCTCTAACTTCAGTAAATTTCCATATATCGGCAGAATTTTGAATTTTCTCATATGTTCCCGTATAAGTGCCGTAAGAAGCGCTACCTTCTCCGTTAAGACTTAATATGTATGACATACCTGCGGGATTATTACCACGCTCGTATTTCCCGAATTCGCTACTTATCATTGAGAAAGTAAGGTTATCGGTGTCGGAATTATTGAGTTTAAAAGCGAAAGTATTTCCGTTGGCATCGGTAAACTTAATTAAATCTTTTAAAATATTGTCCACCGACGTATCATAAGAAACAGGAATGCCCGTATGAGTAACGCTGTCAGAATCGGTATAAATAGGTAAAGCAAACGAATCGAACTCGAGAGTCGTGCCGTCCGCATTGTTATAAGTTTTTACTGCGGAAGCGTTTTCGAGTATAAACTTATTACCCATTAAAGTAAAATTGAAACTATTTTGCGAGCCGCTAACTTTTGTATATTGCCAAACGTTGGGTAAAGTATCTGACATGGCATAAGTGCCCTTTCCGCATTCTTCCCAAACGTTTTCGAAAGCATTATAATCAAAAGTGTATTTCCAAACTGTCGCGCTTGAAAGCCCGTCAAGTTTAATTCTTAAATCGTTTTCGCTCGGTTTGCTTTCAGTACCTTTATTTTGAGCGCTGTAATAATAGGGAATTAGCTTTTCGTCGCCTTCTATTTTAAACGTACTGTTAGAGGTATTCAGCACGAATCGAGTTCCGTTTAAATTAAGAACATTGCCCGATAATGTATAAGAATCGAATTCAGTGGTAACTCCTGATTTTACATAAACAGCGTTGTGTCCGTAACCGTCAAGCGTTATAGTATCCGCCCCTTTTGCAAATGTGCCTACATACGGCTCGTCATATTTTTCAAACATAGTCCGTCCGTTGGAATGCAAGAAGAATCTGAATTTAAAGGAGCCGTAGCTTGTGTAGCTACTGTTGGGCGTAAATTCCCATAAGTCGGAACCGCCAACTTTTGCATATGTTCCTTTTGCAACGATAGTTTTAATAGGTATGCTTTTTTTAACTATCTCGGCGTTCCCTTCACCGTCCAACGTCATTTCATAGTTTGCGCCGCCTATAGACATGCTTCCGTAGGCAAATTGCTCGTATTTTCCTTTTTCGGCGGTAGTTTCAATAATCGCAGTACCGTCGATTTTAAATATTTTATCGTCGGTTTCGGTAATAACGCGAACATAGAGTTCCGACTCAAAGCCACGTTTAACAGATATTGAGAAAGTTCCGTTTTTGCCGTTTAATACTGCATTAACATACCCGTCAAGTTCCAATGTGTTGGTTCCGTCGGTAAACGTATTGTTCAAAGCTTCGTTATATTCAACATAATTTTCGTTACCGTATAATTTAACGGTTTTAGAAGTGCCGAGCGAGTAAGTTCCGTTAGCTGCGGGAGTATACGCATATTCCGTGCTGCCCACAGTCGCTTTTCCGTAGCCGTCGAGCGTGAGAACGCTTGTGCCGCCGTAAAGCGTATATACGCCCTCTTCGGCGCCTTGCTTATAGAAAACAAGCGTTTCTTCATTCTCAACGCTCAAAGTAGCGACTTTAAATATGAATTCCGACGAGCCGTTGGTTGCGGCAAACATAAAGTTACCGTCGCTGAGATATGTATAACTTCCCGCAACGTTGCCGTTAAGCGTGGCAATTCCGTTGTCGAAAAGCTCGAGAGTTTCGGCTGTGCTTGCCTCCTCGTTTGTATAAGCATTGTAAAGAGAATGTACGCCGAAAGAATTTTCACCGAAACAAGAAAACGTTTGGTCTTCGAAAAGGCGCCCGTCTATAATTTCGGAGCCTGCGGTTATCGAGAAAATTTTTGTTTCGGAATTGTACGTTCCTTTCGATTTCGTTCCGTTGTGCAACAATACTGCTTCGTCGCCGCTTATAAACAAGTAGTCGTCTTGCTTCGTTTTATTTCTGTAACCTTTGTTCCATACGGCATATACGGTTGTGTTCTGCGTTAGCGTGAAATCCGCGTTTACGTTTACGTCTCCGTTTGCGGAAGTAGACCAGCCCATGAAAAGATAGCCTACAATAGAGTAACCGTTTTCGGCAATTACTGCGGGTTTGCCCTCAACACAATCGGTGCTTGCTGTTGTTCCGCTTGCCGTAGTATTTTCGGGCGCGTTGGCGTTATATTCCAAAACGTACTTTCTTAAAAACTTCGCATAAAAAGTTTTGTTTTCGCTCGGCATTGTGGTGGGCAACGTAACCGCATTACCGCTATGCTCGGGCGTAAGATACCAACCGCCGAAAACGAACCCGTCTTTTTCGGGGTCGGCGGGCGGAGTTACGGAGCTTCCCTCTTTTGCCGTTATGGGCGCAATTTTCGTTCCGCCGTCGGTAATGAACGTAAGTGTGTAAGTTGCCGGTTCGTCGGGAATTTCGATGCCGCCTCCGCCGTTATTCTTGTTGTTTGAATTTCCGCATGCAACGAACAATCCTGCGCACGCAATAAACAACGCGCATACAAACGGCAACAAATAAGTTTTTGCCTTGTTTTTCATAACTGACTTCTCCTTTTTTTCTTTTCAAATAAATTACTTGCCCTTTAAAGCGCTTACAACCGTAAGCGTTTTTCCGTCGTTGGATATAGAGAATGTTGCCGTTGCAATCGATTGCCCTTTCTCGTTGCGCGCTGTGAATTTAACGAGCGTTTTTCCGTCTTCGTAGCTAATAGAATAGGTGCCGCTGTAAGTTTCTTCGCCAAGCGTGTAGGTTGCAAGCTCGTAGCCGTTTATTGTAAGCGAATTGTTTACGGTATTGCCTAAATCGTCGGTTGTGGTGCCCGTATAGGTGCCGTTAAAGTTGTCGTCGTATTTTGCAAAACAAGGAACGAGTCCGCCCATAAAGTATTCTTGAATATAACGGAATTGAAAGTCGAATGTAGTATTTCCGTCGAGAGAAACGAAAGTGTAGGTAACGGTAGTATTTCCGCTTTCGTTTGTTTCGGTGCTCTTAACCGTATAGGTGCCCGCCGCTACCAAAACGTATTCGCCTTCGAGCTCGCTTGTTTTTTCAAGCTCGTAGTATTCGGCTTTTCCGTCGCCGTCGAGAATAAGCTGTTGGTTTTGATTGTATGTTCCGCCGAGCGAATCAACCCTATAACCGTAATAGGTGTTTACTTCGTTACCCGCCGCTTTAAACGAAAGTTGTTTGCGGTTAAGTTTAAAGAACAATTCGTCGCCCGCATAGCCGTCGTCGCCTATGGGTGTGAATATAATCGTGGGGTCAGTAATATACTCCGTTTCGTATATGCCCGTTATAACGCCGTTAAACGTGTTGCCCGCCGCGTTTACATACACACCTTCGCCGAAGCCGTCGAGCGTAAGAGTTCCGAGTTCCGCCGAGCTGTATTCGCCCGCAAGCTTTTCGTCGTATTTAACGAAGCAAAGCGTTGAGCCCGAAAGCGAAGTCTGTACTTCCATAAGACGGAACGGAATCGCTTTCCCATTTCCTATCGTAAAGCTTCCCTCAGCCGTTTCTATATCTAAGGTGTAGGTGCCTTTTTCGAATTCGCCGTCTTTATCCGGATTTTGCAAATATGCGTTTCCGTCGCCGTCTAAAAGAAGTTGAACGCGGTATACTCCCATTGTGGTAGGACGATATTCATAGTAGAAGCCCGCTTCCTCGCCTACTCTTTTAAGAGTGTTGTTAATGTGCGAAACTATGCAGACGAGCATTGCCACGTCTTGCTCGTTGTCTATGTTTCCGCCCTCTTTTAAGCCTACGAACGTCATGAGAAAGTCTTTGCCGTTCGACAAAGGAATTTCTCGAGCAGACACATAGTAGCCTGTGAATTTAACGCCGTTTGCGTCGGTGTATATGCCGTTATAGTAACCGTCTACTTCAAGAGTTCCGTCGGCGCCCGCAAAGGTTCCGTCGGCGTTATCGTCGTGAAGCAGGAATGTGAGACGGGAACCGTATGTGGAAGTACGGAAACGGAAAGAAACGGTTTTGCCGTCCTCAATATAAGTGAACGTGTATTCGTTGCGAGAATCGCCGTAAAGCGCGTAATTGCCGTTTACCGAAGTTATGTTGTTTAGTTGCAATATTGCGCCGCCTTCGCCGTCGAGCGTGATAAGAGGCATGGAATACATAGCGTTGGTAATGGGAACGTAATATACATAATCGCCCCGCTCGTCGCCCAAACGTTTAAACGTGTTTGTTTCGGAAAGTTTAAGATTAAACTTTGCTTTCGAGGTGCTGTCGGTAAATACGACCACGTTTCCGCTTTGCCCTTCCGCCGTGTATGTTCCTATATGGGTAACGCCTTTCGCTTCAATATATTTGGCTCCCGTATAGTAACCGTAGTAACCGTCGAGAATGAGAATAGTCCAGTCTTGCGAATCGAAACGCCCGTCGGCAAGTTCGTTGTATTTCATGAAAGCGATATAAGGAGCGTCGGACGGAAGAATAAATCTGAAATCGGAACTCAAATTTTTATTGCTCGATATAAATTCCCATTCGTCGTCGCGTTCGGTCGGCATATAAGTGCCATAGACTAAAGTTTCGTATTTTTCGTCGGTGCTGTTATAACGAAACAGTTCGGCTTTTCCGTTGCCGTCTATAATCATTTGTTGCTTTTCGGTTCCCGTAGGGTCGTAAAGCGTGTAAATTCGAGCTTCTTTGCCTGCGCGCACAAAATAAGTTACACCGTCTTTTTCGTATGTTGTGAAGCTGTATTCGGTTTCTCCGTCGGTGAGTTTATAGTTTCCCCACTGTATTTCGAATTTCGATGAAACGATATCCGAGCCGTTCACCGTATAAGTCGCGTAACCGTAGCCGTCGAAAGAAAGAATTTCCGTGCCGTCTTCGGTTTGGTAATCGAAATCGATTGCTTCGTTATACGCTATATACACGCGCGTGCCGTTAGGCGCGTTAGAGAAAATGAAATCGAATTTTTTAAGGCTTTCAACTTGCGTAACGCTCGGGTCGTTTAATGTGAAAGTATATGTTTTTCCGTCGCCCTTGCTTTCGTATTTTCCGTCGCCGATTGATTTAGTTCCGTTCCAACTAGACACTAGCAATTCCGCTCGGTTGTTTTCAAACAAACGGAGCGCGTAACTGTCGTATTTAAAACTTACGCCGTCAAATTTGAACGACGAGTATTCCCCTACCGCCGCATTTGTTTCGTATAAATACGAAGAATCGGAATGTTTTACAAGGAACGTATGTTTAAGTTCTGTATTTTGATAGAACAGAACGAAAATTTCATCGTATCCTTTACGGAGTTCAAGCGAATAAGCGCCCTCAGCGCTACCGTAACGGGCATTGCCGTAGCCGTCGAGTTCAAGCGTTACTTCTGTTCCGTAACTGCCGTTTGGCCAAACTTCCGATTCGTCGTTTTTATTTTCGTTTAACACAACCGTAAGTTTTTCCATATAAACGGCGTATTCGGAATCGTGCCAAGTTACAGTGTCGAGTAAGTAGACGTATTCTATACCGTCGGCGGTGCAAGTCACCAAATTTGTTTGTTCGTTGTAAACATAAGCGCCTTGTTTGCGTCCCGACGCCATATTGTTCACATACCACACCGCGTTCCCCTTGCCGTCGAGGGTAAGAGTTGTTGTATACGGTTGCTCTTCGAACGGAACATATAACAAGTATTTGCCTTGTTCCTTGCCCACGTCGGCGTCATAAATTTTTTCTTCTAAATCGAGATTAAACACATAACGGTTTTTGTTAAGCGTAAAGCTGACTATTGTGCCGTCGAGCGTGTATGATATGTTTTCGCGTTTTGAAGAATTAAGATACCAACCGGCGCCGTAACCGTCGAGTTCGAGCGTAACGTCTTGCCCGCTTCCGAGCGCGTATTTGCCCACCGCTTTATCGCGTACTTTCAAAATTCCGACTTCCGAAACTTCGCCCGTAGTGGTGTCGGTAGCTTCCGTTTTTCCGAGAAGCTTGCAGGTTGCCACTTCGCTAATATAATATTGCGAATTTTCTTTATCGTAGGCAAGCAAAGAAATTTCTATTTCTTTGGATTGTTCGAAGTTTTCCGCAAAGTTGTATGTGCCGTATTGCGTGGAAGATTCCGTCATATACATGGCGGTTCCGTAACCGTCGAATAAAACTATCGGGGTGCTGAATCTGTATCCGTCAAGCGAATAATGTATTCCGTATTCTTCGCCGCGCACGGCAAAAGCAAGCTCGTCATTTGTTCCGAACGTGCCTATCGTAAAATAGAACTCTGCATAAGTCGAGGGAGTGCCCGCATCCGCAACAAAGTGAAAATCGCCGCTTTCCGCATCTATCGAATAGTTGCCGTTAAAAGTGCCAACGTCCGTTTTAAGCACTGCTCCGTCGTAATTGTCGAGCGTTAAAGTCCAGTTTTTATCAGTAAATTCCGACGAAGAATAGGCGTTTATCAACTTGTAAGTGCCCGGATTTTCGTCGCCGTAATACGCGAACGAACCGTCTATCGCAAGTTTACCCGAAAGTTCTCCGCCCGTTTCGTATTCGAACGTGAACACGCGCGTTTCGGGATTGTAGCTTCCCTTTTTCTCGTCAAGTCCTTCTCGTTCGAGATAAACCGTGTTTTCTTCGCGCTCGGGCAAATAAATCAAATCGTTGCCGCCGAAACGGTCGGTGTAGCCCTTGTCCCAACGGGCGTAAAGCACAACGTCGGATTCAAGCAACACATGCAAATTCGGATTGTACGAGGCGTCGGCGTCGCCGCTTGCGGAAAGAGCCCAACCTGCAAAGCGGTAGCCGCTTATAGAGTACAGATTTTCCGATACCGTAACGGGAAGCTCGTACATAGCCGACGAGGGCGTCATATTACCTGCAACCGATTCTCCTACCGGCTCGTTGGGGTCGTAATAAATATTATAAACGTTTCTTTTAAGATAAACGGTGAAAACGTTTTCGCCGCCTAACGTGAGTTTAATGTATTCGGTTTGGCTTTCGTCAACTTGAAAATGCGCAAAATCGACGTCGGAAGCGGTGAGCGTGGAATCCACCCACCCCGTCGCCTTACTTTCTTCGGGAGTTTTGGAGTATGTGCCGAGTTGATTTTGTTTATAAGCTTTAACAGTATATTCTATTTTATATCTCGCGCTTACGGTAAGACCCGCCGCAGGCACGGTGGACGATGACGTAAGCTGAGTGTTGCCCGAAAACCAACCGCCGAAAATTAGCCCCGAAGCCGACGGTGATTTATCGGAAAGAAATTGCAATACGTTGGTTCCTACGGCAACGTTGTAGGTTATGGGTTCGGCGCCGTTTCCGTTGTTTACGGTGAGTTGCGCGGGCGCCGCGAATTTTGCATAGTATGTAATATTTTCGCGCGGCATAACCGACGGAACCGTTTGCCGCTCGCCCGAAAAGTCGGCGTCTAAATACCAACCGTCGAAAACGTATCCCGCATTTTGAGCCTCAGGTTCGCGGGGGGGGGTAATATTTGCGCCTTCTTTTGCCGTAATTTCGGCGTGGGTCGTCCCTTCGGAAATAAAAGTAAGCGTGTAGGTCTGCTTGCTGCTGCAAGCGGTAACCGAAAGCGCGACTCCGCACATAAGCACCGCCATAAGAGAGAGCAACAAGACTTTTAACGATTTTTTCATTTTTTAAGCCTCCGGAAATGGAAAAAGGGCGTCGAAACACAGTTCCGACGTCCTTGTCGATTTTAAGTACATTTTATCACAGCCTTTTAGCGCTGTCAAGCGATTATGTGCGTTTTGCGAATATTAAATGAATATTTATGCGAAAAAAATTTAACCGTTAAACCGAAGCAAAATCTTTTAAACCGAAAAGCACAAGTCTCCCCGCTTCTTCCGAAACTTCTTTCAGCGGTCGGCTTCGGGAGGAATTAAACCAATTTTGATATACCGACAGCAGTCCAGAAGTTATAAAATCGGTGCAAAGGTCGAGGTTTCGCGGCTCGTTGAAAACGGAACTTTGTTCCATAGCCGTGCGAAGTCGGCTTTTTAGCACGCCGTCTATTTTTCGTACTATATGCGAGTTGGCGTTAAGCTTCATCAAGCACCCGTAAAGTTCGAGGTTGGTGTTTATAATGTCGGTTAAAATTTCGAAAATATGCTGAGGATTCTTGATATTCTTTTCGAAATCGAGTTCGCGCACGGCGCGGTCGAGTAATTCCGCAAGGTCGTTTTCGAGTTCGTCGCGTATTTCGAAAATTCCGCCGTAGTGGTTATAAAGCGTTTTGCGGTCTATGTCCGCTTCGTCCGCAATATTTTTAACGGTAATTTCGTTAAAATTCTTTTCGGCAAGCAACTTTATAAACGCGTTCTTTATTGCCTTTTTTGTTTTAACAACCCTGCGGTCGTATTTTTCCGATTGTACTGAATTCAAGCTCCCCACTCCTTTGCATATAGCGATTATATTCATTATATCACATAAACGCGAAATTTTACAAACGTTTTATAACGGCAAATCTTTTTTCTCAAAGCGCAAACTTCCCGCTATGTAGCATACCGTTCCCACCGCCGCGAGTATTGCAAGCTTCCATAAGAACGCGAGCCCGCCTTCGAGAATGGACACCACGTCGAACAGCGATATAAGCGAAACATAGTTAAACGCGTTAAGAGCTTTCATTCTGATAATCGAAGGAAGCACCGGCGAGCCGAAGAGTCCGAGCATTGTAGCCACAAGGAAAAACATGTTCAATCCGCCGCCGAGCGCCATAGAATTCTTGCTTCGGTTAAATACGCACGAAGTGAGAAAGCATATTCCGCTCATTGCGAACATCACGAGAAATGCTCCCAAATTTATCAGCAAAAGTTTGCCATACGTTAACCCCGTGTTCACGTCTACAATCGCAAGACATATAACGCTTGTTATTGTTGTTAAAACGAACATTGCGAAAATAGAGCTGATTAGGAACACCGCCTGAGTGAATACCACCGCTTTGCGCTTTGTTCCCGAGCTTAAAACATAAGCCATAGAACCGCTGTCTACCTGCCCCGCAACGAGCGCGTTCGAAGTCATAATCATGTAAATAATAGGAAGCAGTAATCCCGCCATTTTAAAGAAAATCGAACCCACAAGCGTGCCGTATAAGTCGGCGGCGCCTATTTCTTTTAGCGCGTCCGCAACGTTGTCGGGCAAACTCGCAAGAAGTCCTGCCGAGAGTTCGGCGGCGAGTTCGGTTTTTATTTCGCTTTCCGATTTATTATCGGGATTGTTGTCTAACCTATATTGCAAATTCGCTCTGTAATCCACAATAGTGTTTTCGGCAAGACTTTTAACAAAATCAAACTTATCGAAACCGAATTCGTGGAATTTTTGTTGAGTTATTCCGTATTCTTTCAGTTGAGCTAACATCAGCTCAACGTTTTCCTGCTTTACCATGTTGCCCGCAAGAAAAACGCTTGATTGAGTCATTGCGTATTTGGCGCGCTCGATTTCGTGATTAGGACTTGTAAGAGTTTGCAAATACGGCTTATAGTCGGGAGCCGCAACTCCCAAGCTTTCGTAATCGAAAAACTTATCGAATTGATTTTCTCCCGTCGGATTGCCGCTTGCGTCTAATTCGGGCGGGTTTATTGCGTAAAACACCACGCCTTTAAGTTCCTGCCCTTCAACCGAATCGGCGGAATAGCCGTTTTTTTCGAGTAGCTGCGCATAGTATGTTGAGCCGAGCTCGTTTGCCGCAATAGCGTAAGACGAATTGACGTTTCCCGTATCCGCCATAGCGTTCGAAAAACTTGTGTCGAAAAATTTAAGAGCGCCGTCGGTGATTTCGTAGTAGTTTATTGCTCTGCTCTCCGTCTCGGAAGTAAGCTCGCCTTGAACGACGGCGTCCTCTATTGCAACTTTTGTTTCGCCGAGTTCGCCGTTGCCCGCGATTAGCATTACGCAACACAACATAAAACATACCGCCACCGTAATAATTGTCCACATTAAGCCGTTCGCTTTGCACGACTGTTTAAATAACGATTTACTGAACATTGTTTGAATTCTCCTTTTCTTCGTGTAACACGTTTTTAAAATGTTTTTCAAGATTATAAACCGCTTCGGTTATAAACTTAACGTTTTTGCCTTTTAACGATTTGAATAGCTCCGACGTTTCGTCGTTGGAAACGGAAACGGTTAGTTGCATATATTGCGGTTGGTCTCGCACAACAGCGTAGCCGCTTTGCTTGAATTTCAAATAATCCGCTTCGTTATTGAATTCTATCTTATATTCGTGTTCCGTTCGATTCCGTATTACGTTCATATCGGCAACGTCTGCTATTTTTCCGTTACTTATGAGAGCAACTCTGTCGCACGTTGTTTCGAGCTCGCCGAACATGTGGCTACTCATAAAAATCGTTTTTCCGTTTTTGTGCTCGTTATTGATTATTTCAAGAAATGCGTCTCTCATTAACGGGTCGAGCCCCGTAGTTGGTTCGTCAAGCAAAATAATGTCGGGGTTTGCCATGAGAGCGGCTACAATCGCGGTTTTCTGCTTCATGCCTTTGCTCATTCGTTTGAGCGGCGCGCGCGGGTCAAGCTGAAGCTTCTCGATTAAATATTCGGCATAGTTCATATTCGAAACGTTAAGAAACTCGGCTTGACTTTTTAAAAATTCTGTGCCCGTCGATAGGTCGGGAAAAGCTATTTCGCCGGGAACATAGCCGATTCGTTTCACGATTTCGCTCGAATGGGTCCACGATTCTTTTCCGTCTACTTTCACGCTTCCCGAAGTAGGACGCAAAAAACCCATTATGTGGCGGATAGTCGTAGTTTTGCCGCTACCGTTAGTGCCGGCAAAGCCGAGCATTTCGCCTTTGCGGATTTGCAAATCGATGCCGAAAATTCCGCGCCCTTCGCCGTAGTCTTTTGTTAAGTTTTCAATCTCGATTACGGAATTCGTCATTGTAACGCACCTCCGAATTCTTTATCTTCTTTATAGTAGCTCATAAAATAGTCTTCGAGCGTTTCTTTTTTATGCCCGAATCCGCGCACGGGATAAGCCGACAACATTTCTATCACGCCGTTTATGTATTTGTCTTCCGTTTCTACGGTGATTTTCGAGTTGTTCTCGCCTCGCTCGACAATTTTGAGAATGTTGCTTTTTTGCGCTTCGCCAACGAATTTTTCGCATGAAGCCAAGTCGGAAAAATCAAGTTCGTATCTTTTTCTTGTTGCGTGCTTTAAATCGTCGGCAACAAAATCCGAAACTATTTTTCCGTCTTTAATAATCGCTATGCGGTCGCAGGTGGCGTCCACTTCCGAAAAAATATGACTTGAAAGCAAAATAGTTTTTCCGCGCTCTTTTTCGTTCTTTATAAACTCGACGAACACTTCCTGCATAACGGGGTCGAGCCCGCTTGTCGGCTCGTCTAAAATCAGCACTTCGGGGTCGCTCATAAAAGCGGTGACTACGGCAAGCTTTCTCTTAACTCCCAAACTCATTCGCTTAGTTTCGCCTTCGGGGTTTAGGTCGAATAGAGTTAAAAGCTCGTCGAGTCGCTTGTCGTTTTTGCACTTTTGCAAGTTTTGCATCATGCGTATAAATTCCCATCCCGTAAGCCCCGCAGGCAGAGCGATTTCGCCGGGTATGTATCCCACATTACCCAAAATTTCATTGTAACGTTCAAACGTTTCTTTGCCGAAAATACGCGTGCTTCCGCTTTGAGGCTTTGAAAATCCCATAAGGTGGCGTATTGTTGTCGATTTACCCGCGCCGTTCGGTCCGAGAAAGCCGAAAACTTCGCCTTTGCCTACCGAAAAAGACACGTCGAACACGCCTCGTCCCGAGCCGTAATCTTTTGTAAGATGTTCCACTTCTATATTGAACAAATCGTACCTCCTTAAAGTGTTACGGCAATTCCGCACTCACACTTTATTCCTCATGCGTGTATTATATCAATTTATAGAATTTATTACAACCACAAGAATTTCTCGATTTGCGGAATAATACACGGAATTTAAACAAACAGGAGAATATTCCCCGAAAAAGCTTTAAATATGAGGAATAAATAAAACCCGCTGCCAATTAGGCAACGGGTACTGAGCGTATAAACATAAAGCTTTTTTAGAATTAGTCGTTTTGTTCGGGTTCCGACAAGTTTTCGGGCTCGCTTTCGTCGTTTTCCGCAACGTCGGCGTCAAGTTTCTCTTTATCGACGGAAGGCATTTTAACTCCGCCCGACAGCCCCACAACATGATTTACGGGCATCGAAAACGCTATTCCCTGCCCTTCGGATTTAAGTCCCGCCGATTGATAAATCGCATGTAAAACGTTGTCTTTGATTTCGGAAGCAACGAGTATCATAACGATTTCCTTATCGGGCTGTATCGTTATATGAAAGTATTCTTCGGCTTCTTTGTTCGCGGTTCCTCTTGCATGAATAACCGTGCCGCCGCGCGCTCCCACTTCTTTGGCGGCGTCCATAACTATTTCCGAAAATCCGGTGTTTACGATACACAATATGAGTTCGTGAGCCGTTTTTTCCATGCTATTTGTTCTCCTTAACCGCCATTCGGTTGTTGCTTAAAAAGCCGTATATAAGAGTTCCTATAACGCTTGTGAGCGGAATAGTGTAGGCAATGCCTTTACCGTTTTTAATAGTGTTGAATTTTTCGTCGAGAGTATTGAGCGCTTCGGGAATTTTGTTTTCTTGAATTACGCTGAAAATCACGGTTTTATCGGAATCGGTAAGACCTATAAAACTGCGCATTCGTTCGTCGGCGGTACCGTGCGCCAACGCCAAAAATTGCAGGTTCACTTCAAACGACTGCAACAAGTCGATATAAAATTCGGCTTTGTTGCGGTTCACTATTGTAACTAAAAGTTCGAGTCTGTTCTGCGTTACGGTGTTTGGATTTGCTTGTTTGTTTTTCGCAACGGAATTTTTGATTTTTGATTTTATTTCGGATACTCGCTTTTTATGCCCTTCTTTAAGTTCAGATATTTTCTTTTTGCGCTTTTTTTTAATTTCATCGAATTTTTCGGACATTGCGGCACCTCTCACTCAAAATAAATAATTTGCTCGTCGTCGGCTGCAAGAATACGCTTCATGGTTATTTTGTTTCTTACTTTTGCCGACATTACCGCTTTGAAACCGAGCATCTGTATGGTAATTAGCGGCGTCATTGCAACCATAGCCACAACTCCGAACGCAAGCCCGAGAATACTCGCCTCTCCCGCGATTGACGAACACGCGCCTATTGCAAGCGGCAGAATAAAACTCGAAGTAAGCGGTCCGCTTGCCACTCCGCCGGAGTCGAAAGCGATTGCGGTATATAGCTTAGGCACAAAGAAAGAGAGCCCAAGCGATATCAAGTAACCGGGTATAAGATAGTATAATATCGAAAAGTTGAATATTATGCGTATCACAGATAAGGCTATCGAAAGTCCTACGCCTATCGACAGCGCGATAAGCATTTGAAGCTTAGTAACTCCTCCGCCCGTTATTTCTTCTACCTGACGGTTTAAAACGTGAACGGCGGGTTCGGCAAGAACAACAACGGTGCCGAGAATAAGTCCTGTTGCAACGGCGAATATTTTGCTTTTGCCCGCAATTTCGCTTCCGAGCTTAAAGCCCACAGGCATAAAACCCACTTTAACCGCCGTTAAGAATATTACAAGTCCCGCAAGAGTGTAGCCTATGCCGATTGCTATTTGCAATAATTTCTTTTTGGGCAATTTCAATACGGCAAGTTGCAATACTGCGAAAAATACCACTATTAAGGCAAGCGCTTTCGCAACTTCGATTAGAGTTTCGAGCACAGTCTTCCAAAACGCAACGCCGAGATTTGCGCTCATCGAATAGTCGGGCAACGCGTATGTAAGCTCGCCCTTCGACGTAAGCGACAACAGCATTACCGCAAGCATAGGGCCCACCGAACAAAGAGCAATAAGCCCGAAGCTGTTTTCGTTGGAATTGCGCCCGCCTATTGTGTTGGCGATACCTACGCCGAGTGCCATTATGAACGGCACGGTTATAGGTCCCGTTGTTACGCCGCCCGAATCGAACGCGAGTGGAACAAATCCCATTTTTCCGTTTTCGAGCATGATTGCGCAAAACGCGAACAACATCATGTAGAAAAACATCAAAAGCGAAGAAAGGTTTTTATGAAATACTATTTTGAGTATCGATATTACTAAAAATATTCCGACGCCCGCTCCCACCGTAACTATCAGCAACGTGCTGTTCATAACGGCTTCAACTTGTTTCGCCAAAACGGATAAATCGGGCTCCGCAATAGTTATGAGCACACCCATAATAAAACTTACGGAAAGCAAAATTTTAAGTTTTTTAGACTTTGTGAGACCTGTGCCCACATGTTCGCCCATAGGGGTCATGGCAAGGTCGGCGCCCAAATTGAACAAACCTATGCCCAAAACCAAAAACACGGCGGAAACACCGAAAACCGCCATTTCGCGCACCGTAAAATTTTTGCCGAGCGGAGTGAACGATATAATAAAAACTATCAAAGTTATCGGAAGCACGGAAAACAAAGCTTCTTTCAATTTGGCGAATAATATTTTGCCCATGTCACCTCCGAATTTTTTAGCGAAAAGTTTATATGTTATAATGGTTTTAAAAAGAAAAATGTCGAATCATAACTGTTTGCCGTTTTATTTTAGCACGGAGACATTTGTCTGTCAAACAGTTGGCGCCTTTTAAACCGCTATTTTATAATTATGCGGATTTAAACCGTGTTTTTCGTTGCGCGCGTTCATATATCGGCATAAATTGATAATAAGACCACAGGTGTTGTCTTTGCTTTCAGTTTACAAATGGAGATTTACGATGAACTTTACGAATAACATACCGATTGTTTGGCTTGCGTTGGGCGCGTCAGTCTTTTGTTGGCTTATAACCGCAATGGGTGCCGCGCTCGTTTTTTTCTTCAAAAAAGTAAACGCCGCCGTAATGAACGTTTTAATGGGGTTTGCCGCAGGAGTAATGATTGCGGCTTCTTTTTGGTCGCTATTGTCGCCCGCTATCGATTTAAGCGTTGAACTCGGATATATTCCGTATTTATTCCCGTGCGTCGGATTTTTGGCGGGCGGGCTTTTCGTTGTGGGCGTTTCAAAACTTCTCGACAAAAGTATTACCTTAAAGCAAGAAGCGGGCGCGGAATCGAAAAAGCGCGGCATACTTTTGGTGTCGTCTATTACCTTACACAATATTCCCGAAGGAATGAGCGTGGGCGTAGCTTTCGGAGCGGTGTCTGTAGGCACACCCGCAAGCACCCTTGTGGGAGCGTTTGCTCTCGCGCTCGGCATAGGATTGCAAAACTTTCCCGAAGGCGCGTCGGTAGCGCTTCCTTTGCGACGCGACGGATACAGCCGTTCGAAAGCTTTTCTATTCGGTCAGCTGAGCGGCATTGTGGAACCGTGCGCCGCCATGCTCGGTTTTTTTATGTGCACCGCTATAAAAGCCGCGCTGCCCTTTTGCCTGTCGTTTTCTGCGGGCGCGATGATTGCCGTAGTTGCGAGCGAACTTATAGCCGAAGCTTGCCGCGAAAACAAGAATATCGCCGCCATAGGTTGCATAACGGGTTTTATGGTTATGATGCTTATGGACGTAGCGCTCGGATAACGTTTAAACGTTTATTTCCGCAGTTATTCCGAGACATGCGGCGTTGGCTTTAAGCACCGGTTCGATTTCTTCTTTTATGAATTTTTCCGTTTGTTCCGACGCTCTTCCCGTAAAATTTTCGGGCGCGAGAATAGAGTCTATTTTCGCGTGAATCGCCGAAAAAGCCTTATCGGATTTAACGCGTTCGATTAAATCGTTGTCTTTTCCTTCGGTTTTCACAAGACGGGCGCTTTCCATAGAATGAGAACGAATTTTCTCATGCAACTCTTGACGGTCGCCTCCCGCCTTTACGCATTCCATAAGGATTTCTTCGGTTGCCATAAACGGAAGTTCAGCCATTATATGTTTGCGAATGATTTTTTCGTAAACAACCATATTATCCGCAATATTGTTGTATAAGTTAAGCACGCCGTCAAGCGCCAAAAACGATTGAGCCAACGTAATTCTTTTGTTGGCGCTGTCGTCGAGAGTGCGCTCGAACCACTGTGTGCACGAAGTCATTGCTTCGTTTACGGGAACCGAAATCACAAAGCGAGCCAAAGCGCACATTCTTTCGCTGCGCATGGGATTGCGTTTATACGCCATAGCGGAAGACCCGATTTGCGATTTTTCGAACGGCTCTTCCATTTCTTTCATGTTTTGAAGAACGCGCAAATCCCCCGCAAATTTATAGGCGCTTTGAGCTATCATGCTAAGCACTGCGGTAACGTTGTAATCAAGCTTGCGCGGATAGGTTTGTCCCGTAACGCCGAACGACTTTTTTAGTCCCATTTTTTCGGTTACGAGCGCTTCGAGTTTATCCACTTTCGAGCCGTCGCCTTCGAAAAGGCTCAAAAAGCTTGCCTGTGTTCCCGTTGTACCCTTAACGCCGCGAAGTTTTAGCGAACCAAGCAAATGGTTAAGATTCTCATAATCCATTAAAAGGTCTTGAAGCCACAACGTGGCGCGCTTTCCTACCGTTGTAAGTTGGGCGGGTTGAAGATGGGTAAATCCGAGAGTTGGCAAACTCTTATATTTGAGGGCAAACTTTTTGAGCTTGTCCATAACCGCGACAAGTTTGGCTTTTGTAAGTTCGAGCGCCTCTTTCAATATCAATACTTCGGCGTTATCGGTAACATAGCAACTCGTTGCGCCGAGATGAATTATAGGCATTGCGGATTTTGCCTGTGTGCCGAATGCGTACACATGGCTCATAACGTCGTGGCGTACTTCTTTTTCGCGCGCTTCCGCCACCTCGTAGTTAATCGTTTCGGCATATTTTTTCATTTCGTCGATTTGTTGTTGCGTTATGGGCAAACCCAGTTCTTTTTCGCTTTCGGCAAGAGCTATCCAAAGTCTTCGCCAAAGACGGAATTTTTTATCGTCGGAAAAAATCGCCGACATTTCGGCGGAAGCATATCTTGTGATTAGCGGGTTTTCGTAATGTTCGCGGTTCATTTGAGCTATTGTCTCCTGTATTTAAAATAATTGTTTGCGTTATCGTAAAAAATTTTCGAAATATCGTTTTCGGTATATCCGAACGAAAGAAGTTTGTTTGCGATATTTTCGAAATCGTTATAGTTTGTAAGTTCGTTAAGCGGTTGCGTGCCGTTAAAGTCCGTTCCGATACACGCGCCGTCTATTCCGAACTTTTGCACGAACGAATTTATTGTGCCCGCATAGTCGTCGGCTTCATTGCCGCCCAAAAAATCGGCTACTGCGGTTAGCCCTACAATTCCGCCGCGTTCGAGTATGATTTGCGCTTGCTCGTCGGAAAGATTGCGCGGATGATTGCAAACGCAGTTAAGCCCCGTGTGCGAATCGATTAGCCTTTCGGCAAGAGCCGCCACCTCGTTAAAGCTTTCTTTTCCGAGATGGGCAACGTCTACCGCAATTCCGGCGTCGTTTAGTTTGCGAACAACAAATTTTCCGAGAGAAGTAAGCCGTCCGTTTTCGAGCGCGCCGCCGGCAAGAGAATTTCGCCCGTTGTGCGTAAGACTGCAATACACCGGACGCAATGAGCAAACCGCGTCTATATTGCTCTCGTTCACAAACCAAAGGTCTTCTATTGCAAACGGAATAGTTCCGCCTAATTCGCGCATGCCGTCGGCGATAAATTTTAACGGTTCGGCGAGTTCCGACGTCCAAAACGCGTACACTACTGTTTCGACAGTTCCCGTTAATAGGCGTATGCGTTCGGTTGCTGACAATTTTGCCGTAGGCAAATCGTTGTGTAAATCGAAAATCATACCGTATATATATGATATTCGATTTTAAAGTGTGAGCAACCTTCAGAAAACGCTACGCTACTGATTATAACATAAATATGTCGGCTTGTAAAATAAAAAAGCGGCGCTTTAAAAACGCCGCCTATTTTTTGCTTAACTTACTTGTTGTCTTCTCCAAGACCTTTCAACAGGTCGGCAAACGGATTGTTCGATAAATCTTCGTTCCATTCGCTTCCCGCTTCCGCATCTTCCTGTTTTACGGATTTAGCGCGTTTGGTCTTCTTCTCGCTCTTTTGCTCGTCGGCTTGCGCTTTCTCCTCTTCTTTATGTTCTTCGGGAATGCAAGCTTTTATGCTGAGCGTTATTTTGCGAGCCGCTTCGTCGGCAGCAAGAATCATAACGTCAACTTCGTCGCCGACTTTCACAACCTCGTTTATGTTTTTAACAAAGCTGTGAGCCGCTTCGCTGACGTGAACAAGTCCTTCCACTCCGGGAGCGAGTTCTACGAACGCGCCGAAAGGAACTATGCTTACCACTTTACCTTTGCAAACGCTTCCAACGGGATGCTCTTCTATACATTTAACAAACGGATGCGTTTGAAGCTGCTTATAGCCGAGCGAAACTCTTCCTTTCTCGCGGTCTACGTTAAGAACCAAAAAGTCGTAACTTTCGCCTATTGTGAGAACTTCCTCAACCTTTTTAATGTGATTCCACGAAAGGTCCACAATATGAGCCAAGCAATCGAAACCGTCTACCGATACGAACGCGCCGAAGTTTGTTACGCGCTTAACTTTACCGTTAACGATAACGTTCGGCTGAACGTTCGCCCAGAAAATGTCTTCGCGTTCTTTTCTTTCGGTTTCAAGAACTTTTCTTTGCGAAGCAACTATTTTATGACGCTTTTCGTCGTCTTCTATTTCGAGCGCCGTTAAGCGAAGTTTTTTTCCTACGAATTGCTTTAAATCTTTAACAAAGCCTTCGCGTATTTGCGAAGCGGGAATAAACACCGTGTAGGTTCCGAGCTTGCCTAGCAAGCCGCCTTTTGTAACTTTATCGGCAACAAGTTCGAAAACGGCTCCGTCTCGAATCGTTTCAACAACCTTATCGCCTTCTTTGATTTGGTCAACACGCTTTTTGGAAAGAAGCACACATCCGCTTTCGGGGTCTTGCTTTGCTATTATTATCGCTTCCAATTCGGTGCCTTCGGAATAATCCGCAGGGTTATAGTCGCCGTCGATTGAAACCTCGTCTTTGGGAACAAGACCGTCTTTCTTGCCGCCGATGTTAACGTGAACGCCCTTTTCGTCTGCGCCGATAACGGTGCCTTTCACGCGTTTGCCCTCTTTGTAGTTGATGAGAGATTCTTCCACCGCGTCGATAAATTCCTGGCTTTGAACCTCTTCAAACTGTTGACTCATATACTCTTTTACCTCCATAATCAACTCCGAAGGAGTTGACGCCCCCGCCGTTATTCCTACTACGGCAAACGGGCTAAAATTGATATTTTGTAATTCGGCAGCGCTCTCAACATGATAGCAATGTTCACACTCTGCCGCGCAGATAGCGAATAATTTGTTCGTATTCGAACTTGTTTTGCTTCCTATGACAAGAACGGCATCGCAAACCGCAGCCAAACGCATGGCTTCAGTTTGACGCCTAATAGTAGTATAGCAAATTGTGTTAAAGATTTCAACTGTTTTGAACGGGAGTTTGACAATTTTTTTTATAATATCGGAAAATTTTTCACTTTCGAGGGTGGTCTGAGCAACTACGCAAATTTTGTCGTATTTCAGCAAAGGGCTAAGCTCGCTGTTTTCGTCTATTACGCTGCAACCGCCGCACCACCCCTGTATTCCCACAACTTCGGGGTGCGACGCCTTTCCCACTATAACTATATGATAACCTTTTCCCGACATTTCGGAAGCTATATTGTGTATTTTTTTTACGAACGGACATGTTGCGTCTATGAGCTTTATTCCCGCTTTTTCGGCTTTTTCATATACGCTTTTAGGAGCTCCGTGACTTCTCAGAATAAGAGTGTCGCCGCTTTTTAGCGTTTCAAGCTCTTCTACGGCGTTTACGCCCGCTTTACGCAGTTTTTCTATTACATGCTCGTTGTGTATTATATGCCCGTATGTGTAGGCATCGCCCGCTTTTTGGGCTATATCAACAGCGTTTTGCACTCCGAAGCAAAAGCCGATGTTCTTTGCGAACAAAAGCTTCATGCGTTAGCCGCCTTCTTTTTCCGCGCATTCTTTTTAGCTTGTTTTAAATAAGCGGCGTAAGACTTTTTGGATAACGCGTTTTGTTTTTTTATGTGTTTGACACGAGCTTTAAAAGCTTTTTTTTGTTCTTTCCAACGTTTCTCTTTAATAAAGAGCTCCATTTCCTCTTTCGCTCTTTGCATGTGTGCGGCAACTTTGTCGCTTGCCGCAGAAAGAGTGTCTCCGTCGAGCATTCGTCCTTGATATTCCGCAAGGTCGAACGGTTCTCCTATATAAATATAATTTTTTCTGAAAACGCGCTCTTTTTTCGCGATTATCATAGGCACTATTGGCGCGTTGCCTTTTATGGCAAGCAAAGTTACGCCGCCTTTAATTTCTTGCAATCCTCCGTCCTCGCTTTTGTTGCGAGTACCTTCGGGGAATATCGCAAGACCGTCGCCGGCTTTAAGCGCTCCTATGCTTTCGCGTATTGCCCGCATGTCGGCTTTGCCTCTGTCTATAAAAATAACTCCGAGCATGTCGGCAAGTTTACGAACAAGCTTATTGTTACCTATTTCTTTTTTTGCGATAAATCTGCGGTAACCGGGAACGTTTATGGCAAGCACGGGTATATCTTTCCAAGTGTAATGATTGCTTACCGAAATAAGACGCTCGGTGTAAGGCATGTTGCGCTTGTTGAGCACTTTAGTGGGATAAAATATTTTAAACGGCAAATAAAAGACGCCGCGTATGAATTTATAGAATTTTCTCATGCTTCCTTTTTGCGAACTATTGCGAGCATGTGTGCCGCAACCTGTTCTATGCTCATCGAGGTTGTGTCTACCGTAATTGCGTCGTCCGCTTTTTTCAGCGGAGCGAACTCTCTGTGAGAATCGTTGTAATCGCGTTGCTCTATGTCGCGTTTTATTTCTTCAAACGAGCAATTCATTCCTTTTGCGCTCAGTTCCGCGTGTCTGCGCTTTGCGCGTTCGTCAACCGATGCGGTGAGAAAAAACTTGATTTCCGCATTAGGCAACACGAACGTTCCTATGTCGCGCCCGTCGAGAATAGTATTGCGTTTTTCGGCAAGCTCGCGTTGCAACTCCACCATTTTTATTCTGACGCACGATAAAGCCGAAAAGTCGCTCGCCGCTTTCGACACTGCATGTTCGCGTATTTTTTCGCTTACGTCCCAGCCGTCTAAAAACACTTTTTGAACGCCGTTTTCATAACGTATTTCAATCGCCGTTTTTTCAAGTGTTTCTTCAACCCGCTTCGAGTCGGTAGGTTCTATTTGCAAGTTTAGCATTTTAAGCGCGACCGCTCTGTACATTGCTCCCGTATCGAGATACACAAAACCGAGCTCGCCCGCAAGTTTTTTCGCTATTGTGCTTTTACCCGCGCCCGCCGGTCCGTCGATTGCTATTTTCATTAGAATGTTCTCCTTTGAATTATTTTAAATCGGGGCGAAGCGTTTGCGCGTTGTGCAAATAAACGTGTTTGGCGCTTTGTTCGACGTCTCCGTCGAGCGTGAGCATAATTCTTATGCAAAGCGGCAAAGCGCCTTCTATGTTCGGTTCGGCACAACTGAACATAGGCGCGTTTATAAGTCCGCTTTCGCGTATTGCCCGCGCGGGATAAAACGAACGAATATCTTGAGTTGTGCTGATAACAACGGAAACGCAACGCGTTTTTACACCTATTTCGTTTGCGTCTATAAGAGCTTTTATGAGTTCGGTTGTTTTTAAAACAATTTCTTCTTCGCAATCGCGCTCGATTGTCGTTGCTCCTCGCACCGCAATTATTTCGTTCATTTGATTATCTCCGTTTTTTTATAATTCTATTAGGCAAGTTCCGCGCTTATGGCTTTTGCGGCCGCGTGTGCAGTTGCAAAAGCTATTTGCAAGTTATAACCGCCTGTAAGCGCGTCTACGTCTATAACCTCGCCCGCAAAATATAAATTTTTTATTATTCTGCTTTCCATTGTTCGCGGTTCTATTTCTTTCACGCTCACGCCGCCTGACGTTACAACCGCATTCTCGAATTGTTCGGCGCCGCTAACGTCGAAACGCAAATTTTTAACTGCGTAGACGAAAGCTTGCCTCTCTTCTTTGGTAATTTCGTTAACTTTTCGGTTTGCGCTCAATTTGCTTTGCTCTATAACGTACGGTATTATTGCGCAAGGAAGCAATTTGCCGAGAGCGTTTTTAAGCTGTTTGTTCGACGCTTCCGAAAAATCTTTTACTATTCGCTTATCGAGCGTTTCAAAGTCGAGCGCTGGTTTTAAATCTATGCAAAGTTCCGCAGGATAACTGAGTTTGGCTATATAAGCCGAAAGACTTAACACAGTTGGTCCGCTTACTCCGCGATGAGTGAAGAGAAGTTCGCCGAATTGCTTAAAAGCTTTTTTTTGAGCTTTAACAGTAACGGAAACGTTTTTAAGCGTAAGCCCCGCAAGCGGAGACACGTCTTGCTTTATTAAAAGAGGCACAAGCGACGGCTTGGGTTCTATAATAGTGTGCCCTAAACTTTTTGCAAAACAATAACCGTCGCCGGTGCTGCCTGTTGCGGGATAACTTTTTCCGCCGGTTGCAAGTAAGAGTTTTTCGCACGGATATTCGCCGAGCTCCGTATGCACTCGAAAGCCGCCGCGCTCGCGCTCAATGCAAGTTGCTTTTTCGTTAAATCGGAATTTCGCACCGTTTTTTTGAGCTCTGCCGTATAAAGCTTTTATAACGTCGCTCGACTTGTCCGAAACGGGAAAAACTCTGTTGCCGCGTTCCGTTTTCGTGGGGACGCCGAACGAATCGAGCAATTCCTTAGTGTCTTGCGGCGTAAAGCCGTATATGCACGAAAAAAGAAATTTCGGATTAGTTACGACGCTGTTAAAAAACTCTGCGGGCGTGCAATCGTTTGTAACGTTGCATCTGCCTTTTCCCGTAATATAAATTTTTTTGCCCGCTTTTTCATTGCCGTCCAAAACGGTTATATCGCAATACTGAATAGAGCCGGCTGCCATAAGACCGGCGGCACCGGCTCCGATAATTACAACGCGTTCCTTTTTTAAAGTTTTGAGCGTTGTCATAAAACCGAACAAAATCCTTTAATCATAGTCTCCGTTTAGAGCTTTATCTCTTTTAGTCGCGCCAAACAATCGTAGTCGTTGCGGTCGAGTTTTAACGGACTGACAGTTGCATAACCTTTTTTGATTAACTCCACGTCGCAATCGGATTCGTTCAAGTCGTGTTCAACAGCCACGCCTTTAAGCCGCCAACCGCCGTTGTTCTCTCCCGCCACAAAAGTGTCGTTATAAAGATTTATGCCCGCTTTGGTGAAGGCAATTCCAACAAACGGCGCGCGAACAGGATAATTCACGTTTAAAACCGTTTCGCTTCCAAGCGGCAAATCGAGAAACATTTTTAAATTATCGCGCAACATTTTTGCCGCTTTTTCATAGTATTCATGTGGCGCGTTGTGCTTTGATAAGCTTACGGCAATACCGCGCACGTTCAAATAGGCGGCTTCGAAAGCGGCTGACACGGTTCCGCTGTACATTATGTCGGAACCGAGATTAGAGCCGTTGTTTATTCCCGATATAACCACGTCGGGCAGAGAATCGAGCAAATGCAGTATCCCGATTTTTACGCAGTCGGCGGGCGTGCCCGACACTGCGAATCCCGCGTCCGTTTTTCGGTAGAACAAATCGTTATGAATACTCAACGAATGACTGCTTGCGCTCCTTTCGCCGTCGGGAGCCACAACTATGCAATCGAACTCTTTCGAGAGCTCGTTATACAGCGCCCGTATTCCTTCGGCGTCTATTCCGTCGTCGTTCGTGAGAAGTATTCTCATATGGGATGAACGGGAGAATCTTTGCCGTAAATGGTTTCGTCTACACCGTGCTTCGCCGCCTTTCTTCTTTTAAAGAACGGCACGGCAAGTTGCGGGAAAAGCGCGTAAGTCAACACGTCTTCTTCGCTTTCGGCATATTCGGCAATGTCGCCGCGAAGTTTATCGAGTTCGGGCTCGATTCTGTCGGCAGGACGGCACGTTATTCTTTCGGCATCGCCTATTATTTGTTTAATAACCGCAGGTTTGGGCTCTATCGGAAGTTTTCCGTATTCTCCCGTGAGCATACCCTTAGTTTCTTTCGTAACCATTTTGTAACGTTCGCCCGTAACAACGTTGAGAACGGCTTGTGTTCCCACTATCTGACTCGACGGAGTAACGAGCGGCGGGTATCCTAAATCTGCGCGCACGCGCGGCACTTCTTCGAGCACGCTCAAAAGCTTGTCGGACGCGCCCTGCTGTTTTAACTGGCTTATAAGGTTGCTTAGCATTCCGCCGGGCACTTGGTAAATTAACGCGTTAACGTCTACTTTAAGTACTTGCGAGCTAAGGAAACCGTCGGCGGAAAGACGCTCGGCAACCTTTTTAAAGTAAACCGTAAGTTCGTTGAGCGCCGTTAAATCTATTCCCGTATCGTATTGCGTGCCTTTAAGCGTTGCAACAAGCGATTCGGTTGCGGGTTGGCTCGTGCCGTTTCCGAGAGGAGACAACGCCGTGTCAACTATATCGCACCCCGCTTCGATAGCTTTTAAATTCGTCATGTCGCCTATGCCTGCGGTGTTGTGCGTATGCAAATGAAGAGGAACGGTAACCTTTTCTTTTAAGCGGCTTACAAGTTCGTATGCCGTATACGGAAGCAATAGGTTAGCCATGTCTTTAATACATATTATCTGCGCGCCCATTTTTTCGAGCTCAACCGCAAGATTAACGAAATAATCCACAGTATGAACTTCGCTTGTGGTGTAGCTTATCGCCGCCTCGACCGTTCCGCCGTGTTTTCTTGTGCTCTCGATTGCCTGACGCATATTGCGGGGGTCGTTAAGCGCGTCGAAAATACGAATTATATCTATGCCGTTTTTAACCGACAATTCGCAAAATTTATCTACAACGTCGTCGGCATAATGCTTGTAGCCGAGAAGATTTTGCCCGCGCAACAGCATTTGTAATTTTGAGTTGGGAAGAGCTTTTCTGAGCTTTCTCAAACGCTCCCACGGGTCCTCGTTCAAATATCTAAGGCATGAATCGAAAGTTGCACCGCCCCATGCTTCGAGGGCGTAATACCCCACTTTATCGAGCTTGTCGCATATAGGAAGCATTTCGTCTATACTCATACGCGTGGCGGCTTGCGATTGATGCGCGTCACGCAATATAGTTTCCATAATTTTTACTTTTGCCATAATTGTCTTCTCCTTTTATCCGTTCGAATTAAACGGAAAGAATGAATTCTTTTTACCAAGGGATTGCAAGCAATACGCCGGCAGCTACCGCGCTACCTATAACACCGGCAACGTTAGGACCCATTGCGTGCATTAACAAATAGTTGTCGGGGTCGTATTTCTGCCCCTCTTTTTGCGAAACGCGCGCCGCCATAGGAACCGCAGATACGCCCGCCGAGCCTATAAGCGGATTTATTTTACCGCCGGATATTACGTTCATAAGCTTAGCCACGAGAATACCGCCTACGGTACCGAAGCAGAACGCCGTAAGACCGAGCGCTATTATTTTGAGCGTTTCGAGTTTTAAGAAAGTAGGACCGATTGCCTTTGCGCCAACCATAAGCCCGAGAATAATAGTAACTATATTTATAAGCTCGTTGCTCGCGGTTTTTGCAAGTCGCTCCGTTACCGTGCTTTCTTTTAAAAGATTACCGAGCATTAAGCAACCGATAAGAGGCAATGCCTGCGGCAAAATGAGCGCTACCAAACACACAACGACTATCGGAAAAATAATCTTTTCTCTTTTCGAAACGGGACGAAGCTGTTCCATGCGTATGCTACGTTCCTTTTTTGTTGTGAGCAAGCGCATGAGCGGCGGCTGTATTGCGGGAATTAGCGCCATGTAGCTATACGCCGCTATGGCTATTGCGGGCAAAAAGTTTCCTACGCCCAACTGAGGATACATTTGACTCAGCTGTTGGTTTAAGTAAATTGCGGTAGGGCCGTCGGCTCCGCCTATAATAGCAATCGACGCAGCCACAGCGCCTTTGAAACCGAGCAATACCGCGCCGAAAAACGTTATGAATATGCCGAGCTGAGCGCCCGCGCCTATTATAAGGCTCTTCGGGTTGGAAATAAGCGGTCCGAAATCGGTCATAGCGCCTATTCCGAGAAAGATAAGCGGCGGATATATTACTTTATCCACGCCTTGATACAGATAGTAGAAAAGACCGCCCGTTTCTCCCGACGGAAGAGTATGATTTTCGGGTGAATAGCCTTTGAAAAAGAGCACGTCGGACGCACCCGGAATATTTACCATGAGCATTCCGAATGCAATCGGCAATAAGAGAAGCGGCTCGAACTTTCGCGCTATGGCAAGATAGAACAACACGAAAGACACGAGAATCATAACCCAATTCTCCCATTGCGTGCCTTGCCTTATGCCCGTGCTCTCCCATAGGCTTTGGAGCATGTCGATTATGTTCATATTGAGCTTTCTCCGTCAGTTGATAGACGCGAGCCTTGCGCCCGTTTCAACGTTGTCGCCTTGCTTAACCGCAAACGTTACAACTCCCGCAACGGGAGCGACTATGTCGTTTTCCATTTTCATGGCTTCGAGCACAACGATTTTGTCTCCCTTTTTAACGGTGGAGCCGTTGGCAACCGCAAGTTTCAACACGAGACCGGGCATAGGCGAATTAACCGCAGTGCCTCCTGCGGGCGCCGCAGGCGCGGGAGCCTGTGCAACGGGTGCGGCGGCAACTACGGGCGCGCTTGCGCCGCCTTCCGCTTCTTCCACCTCTACCGCATAAGTCTTACCGTTTACGCTGATGTTAAATTTACGCATAATTTCAATTCCTCCCAAAAAGAGTTGTTATTTTATCTATTTAAGTCTGTTTATACTTTTGATTTTGAACGGCGCTTGAATTGTTTCTTCTCCGTCTAAGCATGCTATAGCCGCCGCAATTACGGCAATAAGCTCGCCGTCGTCAGTTTCGCTTTCTGTTTTTGTTGCATTTTGAGCCGACGTTACGGCTTTTTTGCTTTTCTTTGAAATTTTAACATTAAAAATCAACTTAAAGAGTGTTAAAATTCCAACCAAGACGCCGAGAACCGCAAAAACGATTACAATGCCCAAAACCGCTATAATAGCCGCTTTGCCCAAAGAAGTGTCGCTTTTTGCCGCTAACAGCGCAACGTTTAAAACGTCCGTCATACCGTTCACTCCTTATTTGCGAAAATTTGCAACGCGGCAATCATATAAGGGCGCGACAAAGCGGGCTCTATAACGTTGTCGAGATACCCTTTTTTAGCTACAGCGGGCGCGAGCATATTTTCTTCCGCATACGACTCTGCAAGCTTTTTAGCCGCTTGCTCTTTATTTTTTGCTTGAGCGATTTCGTCTTTATACAAGAGTTGCGCGGCGGCTTCGCCCGAAACGGTGCCTATTTTGGCGTTAGCCCATGCAACCGAATAATCAACGTTACTTTTAGATGCGAACGCCGTGTACCCGAGCCCGATTGCGTCGCCGCAAACAAGCGCGAGTTTAGGAACGGATATTCCGTTATAAGTAAAGAGCATGTCGGATACGGCGCGAATAGTTTGCCCGTCGGTTTCCGCCGTAGTTACAACTCCGTCGCAATTAACGACGTTTACAACGGGCAGAGAGAATGACTCGCAAGTGTTCAAAAGCTCGGTTATTTTTCCCGCGCCCTCGCGGCTGAGTTTACCGTCGGTAGCCACAAATCCTACCGCGATGCCTCCGAGACGGGCAAATCCTGTTTTAACTTCTTTGGCAAAGTTTTCGCGCAACATAAGCACGCTGTTTTTATCGAAAATCTCATTTAAAGTATCGCCTACAGTTTTCAAAGCCGCCGCTTTTGCAGTTCTGTTGGGGTCGTCGGCAGATTCGACTACGGGAGAAACCGCAATATTAAGGAATGACGATACTACCGATTTGAGTTCTTTATCGCTTTTCACGACGTTGGTTACAACGTCGGAATTTTCGCCGAGATATGCGCCCGTGCAGATTTTCGCGGGGTCGGCTTTCGTGTTACCCGCAAGAATAAGCGGGCTCGACGTTGCTATTTGCGCGCCGGAGTATGCCACGCACAAATCCGTTACCGCGCAATAGTAGCTCGAAAGCCCGAAGTCGGCGCCTTTCACCGCCATTACCGTAGGAACGGCGCCGTATGCGTCGCCGAGCGCCGCGAAAATTGCGGCATATCCCTCCATAGCGTCTATGCCTTCGCCGAAACGCGCTCCCGCAGTGTCGAGAATACCTATAACGGGCAATCCCGCGCTAACGGAAGAATCAATCAATTTAACGATTTTTCTCGCGTTCGCTCTTCCTATACTGCCTTTAAGCACTTTGGAATTAGTGGCGAACAAACCAACCCTAATATCGAAAATATGGGCAAAACCACTGACAACGCCTTCGCCGGTAGCTTCACCCAAATCCGTATTGTCGCATATAAATTTGTCCGTTTCCACGAAAGAATTTTCATCGACTACCGATAAAACGGTTTTCATAAGTTCTTTCGACGCCAATTCCGCGTTTTTTGTCATATTTGAAAAAATCGCGTTACTCATTTCATGCCTCCGAAATATTTTTCAGGCTAAAAACCCAAAATTTCCACGATAATATTATAACGTAAGTATAAAAAAAATACAAGCGATTATCGCCTGCATTTCAATAAAAATTAAAAGAATTTTTCTAAACCTTTTTAAGGTAATCAATTTCGTTGGGTTTAAGCTCGCGGCATTCTCCGCGTCCCAAGCCGCCGAGTTTTAATTCTCCCACCCCAACTCGCTTTAAGAACACTACCTCGCGGTTAATCGATTCGAACATTCTGCGCACTTGCCTATTTCGCCCCTCGCTGATAACAACTTCGAGCCTCGTAAGTTTTCCATCGAATTCAAGAACCGTAATTCGGCAACGCTTTGTCTTTACGCCGTCGAGAATTACTCCGCCGCGCAATTTGTTGAGTTCTTCTTCGCTTACCTCGTTTTCTATTTTTGCGACGTACGTTTTGGAAATATCGTTTCGCGGATGAGAAATGCGATTGCACAAATCGCCGTCGGTTGTCAGCAACAAAAGACCTTCGGTGTCGTAGTCGAGCCGCCCTATCGGAAAAATGCGCTTGTTTGCGAATTTTTTATCGAGCAAATCCATAACGGTTTTCCTGCCCTTTTCGTCGTTTGTGCTCGTGATATATCCTTTCGGTTTATTCAACATTAAATAAATATGTTTATGTATGGGTTGGGCGCGTTTTCCGTCAACAGTCACGAAATCGTCTTCGCTAACGTCTGTTGCCAAATCCGTAACAATCTTGCCGTTAAGCTTAACGCGCCCCGCAGTTATAATTTGTTCGCTTGCTCTGCGACTCGCAAGACCGCATTCGGCAAGATATTTGTTTATTCTCAATGTTTACATTCTCCGATAACTATTTGTCACCAAGCGCCGATTACGTCTTTGAGCTTATCAACGTATCCGCGCTTTTCGACACTACTAATAGTATATAATTTTCCCTCAAAAAGCAACTGTTTTTGTAGGCTAACAGTAAATTTTCCCGCAGGAACTCCTATTTTCACAGGAGCCGTAAGCTCGGATACGGGAAATACTTCAACTTTCACGTCCGAAAGTTCGTCGTCGCGTAGCGGATAGAAAAACTTTTCTTTACCTTCGGCTTCCGCAACCGACGTTTTTCCGTCGGAAACCGAAATGCGCCTAATTAAGTCCGCGCTTTCGGTAAGGTCGCGCAAGCTGTATTCAGAAAAAGCTTTGTCCATAAGCGCGGCGCAATCTTCGAACATAGGTCCGCAGTTTAAAACAACCGCTATAACTCTCATACCGTTTCTTGTGGCGCTCGCAACAAGACAACGTCCCGCTTTTTTCGTGAATCCCGTTTTTACTCCGTCGCCGCCCTCGTAAGTGGAAAGTATTTTGTTTTTGTTTACGAGCACTCTGGGATAGTCTCTCCCTTCCCATGCCATAGTATATTTTTTAGTGGCGACTATTTTTGCGAAAATCGGATTTTTAAAAGCATAGGCGGTAATGCGCGCAAGGTCTCGAGCGGTAGTGTAATGCTCGTCGTTATGCAGTCCGTGCGGATTCACAAAGTTAGAGTCTTTCGCGCCCGCTTTTTCCGCCGTAGCGTTCATAAGCTCGGCGAATTTTTCAACGCTACCGCCTACGGTTATGGCAAGAGCTTCGGCGCAATCGTTGCCCGAACGAAGCATTAAACCGTATAATAAGTCTATTATTTTAACTTTTTCGCCTTTTTGAAGATATATAGACGAGCCCTCTACTCCTACCGCTTTATCGGGAACCGTAATCGTTTTTTCCAAATCGTCGCAGTTGTCGAGAACGGTGATTGCGGTGCAGATTTTAGTGGTGCTCGCCATAGGACGTTTGCGGTCGGGCGACTTTGAATAAAGAAGTCTGCCCGTAGAACTCTCGATAACCGCCATACATTCGGCGCTCGTTTCCGCGTTGCCTTGCGTTTGAGCGCCCGCGTTCAAAGTTGCGGGCAGTAACAAAAGCATTGCCGCTATAATCAAAAAACAGCAGATTGACATTTGCCGCGCTTTCATTTTTTGCATTTCTCTCCCGAATCGAGCAAACTTTCCATTACGTCGGGAATCAAATTGAGTATTTTGTCGAACGGATTTTTATCGTCCATCTTAATTATTTTGACGCTTTTGCCGTCGCTTACCAAAAAACCTATTGGCGACACCGACACGGCGGCGCCGCTTCCGCCCGCAAACGGATATTCCGACAAATTCTGTTGAGCCATGTCGCTGTATTCTCCTCCGCCCGTCAAAAAGCCCATAGTAACTTTGCTGAGCGGAATAATGCTTACTCCGTCGGCGGTGGTAACGGGATTGCCGACAACCGTGTCTGCGTCTACCAAAGTGCGTATTTTGGTAAACGCATTGTCCATCACTCTCTCTACGGGATGTTCGTTGTTTTGTACTATCATGTGCGTGCGACCTCCTGTTTTCGCGTGTTATTCGTTTGCTTGAAAATACTTTTTATGCAACTGACAATAATATCTGCAATAGATATGCCTATTATGCCTATAAAATCGGTTTGAAGTACGTCTCTGTTATAAACGGGCGTAAACGATTCCGTTATATCCACGCTGTAACGGCATTTAACAGGCGCCATAAACGAATAAAACAGCACCCGCATAGATTGCAAAAGCGCTATTGTAAAAAAGGAATCGTTGGTTCTCCCGGCTGTAAAATGAGCCGAAACTTTTTCAACGAGCATATTTTCGAATGCGGGATTTTTAAGCATTGCCGCAATGGATTTTTTATCTTTAACGTCGGTGTTCAAATGTATTTTGCCGCTTTTTTTGCCGTGCTCGATTACAAGGTTGTTTCGTTTTTCCTCGTCGTGCTCGAAGTGAACCGCAGCATGAAAAACTCTTATGCCGAAAAGATAAATCTTAATAAAGCCGTCGTTTCCGAAAAGATTGAGATAAAAGTTCAATCCTACGCGAATTTGCGCCGCCGACAAACTTAAAATAAGTATTGTAACAACTAAAAAGACCAACATATTACTGTTAGTCTTTTTCGGTTAAAGTTTTTTTATTCGCGCGCATAGCTCAGCCGATTTTTTGCAAATCCGTTTCCGCTTCCAAAAAGTCGGGCGTCTCCTCTTCTTCCGGCAGTTCGAATTCGTTATAAAGGCTGACTTCTTCGGGTTTTGCGGCGTTCCCTTCTTCAAGAACTTTTATGCTCGCAAGAAGTTGCTCGTAGTCGGGAAGCTGCTCTATGCTCTCTATTTGAAAACGCTTTAAAAACATATCGGTAGTTCCGAACAATAAAGGTTTACCCACAACGTCTTTGCGCCCCACAACCTCTATAAGATTGTGCTTTAAAAGCACTTGAACGGCGTAATCGCAATTAACGCCGCGAATCTGTTCAATTTCAAGACGTGTAACGGGTTGCTTATAAGCCACTATCGCAACGGTTTCGAGCGCGGCGTTGCTCAATTCCTTTTCCTTAATGGGATTAAGCACGCTGCTAATCGCGTCGGCGTATGCGGGGTTTGAACCGAATTGAATTTTCCCGTTGTAGTTTAATAAATGAATGCCGCATTTGCCGCCGTATTTCTTTTTAAGCCTTGCAACCGACTGTTTAACTTCGCTCTGTTGCAGTTCCAACAGTTCCACTATTTCCGACATGCTTATGCCTTCGCCAGACACGAGCAACAACGCTTCTATAATTTCGTCTAGTTGTTCTATTTCCATTGTTTGTTCCGTCCTCCGTAGCACTCTTTTCGAACGAACGCGCGTTCGCGTTCACGAATTTATCTTTTGGCAAACGGCGCCTACGCCACCTTTTTCAGTAATATTTCGCCGAAAATTTCTTTTTGTTCGGCTCGCACGAATTGAAGCTTTAAAAGTTCCAAAAGCGCTTGAAATGTTGTGATTATTTCGCTTTTAGAATAATCGTCTTCGAACAACTCGTCGAATTTCGCCGTATCGCGCAAAAGCATAAAGTCTTTTATATGCGACATTTTTTCGGCTACCGTAAATCTGTCGAGAGTTATTCTGCGTTCTTTTTTCGTTATGTTTCGCTTCTCCATTTTGAGAAACATTTTTTGAAGGGCTTTCATAAGTCCTTCCATAGTCATGTCTTTAAGCACGAAACGCGGCTCGCCCACGCTCGAATCGGGCGGTCGGAAATGTATGCCCACAGTTTCCTGTTCTCTCATTTTTTGGCATGCTTCTTTATAAAGCTTGTATTCTTCCAAACGTTGAATAAGCTGCTTTTCGGTATCCTCTTCTTCGGGAATTTCTTCCTGAGGCTTCGGCAAAAGCGATTTCGATTTGATTTCTATAAGACACGCCGCCATTTCTATAAATTCGGAAGCGTTTTCAAGGTCAACTTCTTTAAGCTCGGCTATGTACTCCATATATTGCTCGGTTATTTGCGAAACAAATATGTCTTTAATTTGAATTTTAGCCGCTTTAATAAGATGCAAAAGTAAATCGAGCGGTCCCTCGAACGCTTCGAGTCTTATTTTATATGACGATTCGTTATATTCTTCGCCGTCGGGAAGAGTAGGCTTATCGTTTGCATTTGCTTGTTCGTTTTGCTCGGAAGAGTTCGTTTGTATTTCGTCTTGTTTTGTCGTGTTGTCGATTTCCATATATCACCTTAATAAAATCCGCCGAAGTTCAGGAAAATTCCCCAGAACTTACCGAATAGCCACAAAACTCCTTCCCTACAATACGAAATATACATGCCGAGCGGGTCGAGCCAAAACGGAAAATTGAAAATATCGACTATTATGCTTATTCCAACCAACGTAAGTAAAAAATATTGTCCGTATTTGCGGAAGAACTGCACCGCTCGGTTATTGTAGCGTGTGAACGCTTCTATAACTCTGAAACCGTCGAGCGGATGAATGGGCAAAAGATTAAAAAAGAAAAAGCTTAGGTTTACTATTATCATGAAATAGAAAAAATCGCTGAAATACGATAGTACGGTCTCCGCGCCCGGAAACTTTGTTTTGAGCCACGAAAACAAAACGAACAATCCCGAAGAACAGAAAGCGAGAATAAAGTTGACCGTAACTCCCGCTATTGCAACGGTGAATATACCGCGTTTTTGATGTTTGAAATTATACGGATTTATCGGAACGGGTTTCGCATATCCGAAGCCTACCGTCATGAGCATAAAAAATCCGATGATATCGAAATGAGCGAGCGGGTTTATTGTGAGTCGCCCGTTTACTTTCGCAGTGGGGTCGCCGTTCCACAACGCAACGTAACCGTGCGCGAGTTCGTGCAAAATCATGGATATTACCACCACAAGGGCAACAAGCAAAATGCTCGCTATGTCAAAAGATGAATAAAGCACTTATTTGCATTCTCCGAGACGCGACGGAACAGAGTCGCGCGAAACTATGTCTTCGTAACTTTGCGGCTTAACTATGTAATCGCTTTCGCCGTTGCAAACCAACACTACGGGCGGCACGGGATTGCGGTTATAGTTACTTGCCATAGAATAATGATATGCGCCCGTTGTGAAAACGGCGAGAATATCTCCCGATTTTGCGGCGGGCAGTTCGATGTTTTCAATAAGCACGTCGCCGCTTTCGCAACATTTGCCCGCTACTGTAACGGTTTCGCAAGGCTTGTCGAGAGCTCGGTTTGCAAAAACGGCGTCGTATTTGCTTTGATACAACGAAACGCGAGGATTTTCGAACATACCTCCGTCTACCGCAACATATTTGCGAATACCCTCTATTTCTTTTATTGCGCCCACAGTATAAAGCGTTATTCCCGCTTCCCCCACTATCGAGCGTCCGGGTTCGAGCACAAGCTTTGGCGCGGCTATATTTTTCGACGCAATACATTCGTTCAACTTGTTCACGATTGCGTCAACGTATTCGAACGGCGCGAGCGGTTTGTCTTCTGACGTGTATGTAACTCCGTATCCTCCGCCGAGATTGAGCTCGGGCACCTTAATATTATTATGCGACAATGCCGCTATAAAGTCCGTCATTTTTTCCACCGCAAGTTCGAACGGTTTTAATTCGAAAATTTGCGAACCTATATGGCAGTGAATTCCCGTAAATTCAAGATTTTTTTTCGAAACTATTGTTTTAATGACGTTAGCTGCGGTGCCGTCGGAAATTGAAAATCCGAATTTGCTGTCAGGACGCGTCGTTTGAATAAAACGGTGGGTGTGCGCGTCGATTCCGGGATTTACGCGAACAAGCACTCCCTGCTTTTTGCCTTGACGTCCGGCAATTTCGTTGAGCAATTCTATTTCGTAAAGAGAATCTATAACTATCGCGTGAACGTTTTCACGAACGGCAAACGCGAGTTCTTCGGCGGATTTATTATTTCCGTGAAAATATATATCCGAAGCGGGCATGCCTCCGCGAATCGCCGTAAAGAGTTCGCACCCCGAAACAACGTCGGCTCCCAACCCTTCGCTACGAACTATATTATATATGGCGAGCGTGGAAAAAGCTTTCGAAGCGTACGCCACTTTCGAATTGGGATATTTGCGCGAAAGAAGTTCTGTATAACCCCTGCACACGCTCCTTATGTACGCTTCGTCCATCACATACAAAGGAGTGCCGTATTGCGCCGCAAGTTCGGTGCAATCCACGCCGCCGATTTCCAAACGACCTTTTTCGTTTATTTTCAAAGTATCGCGCAATTTCATATATATTTCCTAAATACAGAATGTACTAATAATACCATTTTCCGCCGTTTAAGTCAAACGTTTAAGGCGCGCAGAAAATAAAACCCTAAAAGCCCCGTTTCGGCAATAAAGTAAAAAAGCGCATTTTCTGCCGAAAACGCGCTTAAATTATAATTTGTTGTAAATTGTTCCCGTTTTACCAGTTGGCTATAAATTCGTCTACAACGTCGATATAGGTGGACTTGCGAACAGTTCTGTCGGACACGAGCCCGACTTCGCAAAGAGTTTCTCCGCTGCATTTAACTTTAAGCACGCCCACCGCGTCGCCCGCTTTTACTGGAGCCGAAAGAGAAAGAAACTCCATTTCGTATTCGTAATCTTTCACCTCGCCTTTTTTTGCGAAAACAAATTTATCGTGAGCGGGCACCGCTTTGATATAATCTTCTTTTCCGCCGTTTATTTTAATTTCGCCTTCGAGAACTTCTCCGCCTGCAACCACCTTTTTGGTTTCGTAGTTGGAAAATCCGTAATTAAACAATGCCGCGTTTTGCGCATTGCGAATTTTGGAACTTTCAGCGCCGCAAACTACGCTTATTAAACGGGTTTCTCCGCGTTTCGCGGTTGCCGACAGGCAATATTTGGCGTCGTTGGTAAACCCGGTTTTTCCGCCGTCACAACCCTCGTAGGCACGAATAAGTTTGTTTGTATTGGAAAGCTGAGTAGTTCTTCCGCTCGGGTGCTTAAAGTCGAACATCCATATTCCCGAATATTCGAAAAAGCGTTCGTGGCTTATAAGTTCGCGCGTCATAAGCGCAACGTCGTGCGCACAGCAATATTGCTCGGCTCCGGGAAGTCCCGTGCAGTTTATAAAGCAAGTGTCAGTCATGCCGAGCTTAGCGGCTTTTTCGTTCATTCTTTGAACGAAAGCGTCCACGCTTCCCGCTATGTGTTCGGCAAGCGCCACGCAAGAATCGTTAGCCGAGCCAACCACTATGCTCTTTATTAGTTCGTTCACCGTATATTCGCTGTGAGCGTCCAAAAACGCTTGCGAACCGCCCATGCTTGCCGCATTTTCGCTTGCCGTAACAAGGTCGTCGGGCGAAAGGTTGCCGCAGTCTATTTCTTCGAGCGTAAGGGTGAGCGTCATTATTTTAACCATGCTTGCAATCGGCAAACGCTCTCTCTCGTTTTTTGAATACACTACGGTTCCGGTGTCGTAATCCATAAGCACCGCCGATTTGGCTTTAATATCGAGACCCGAATTTTCTACGGCGTATGCGTCGGCGGTAATCGCCGCGCCGCCGAGCACCGATAAAGACAGACACAGCGCAATCGCCATAACAGTAAATTTTTTCATTCGTATTTTCCTCCGTTTTTTCTAAGTATGTATATATGCCTATAAAATTATACCCAACGTTAAAAAATACGATAAAACTGCGCATAAAACAGTTAGTATTACTAACATAGTAGCGGGAATTATCATCTTTTGCATATACAGCGGAAAAGAATTGCCGCACCCCGCTCCGTAAAGCCTCGCGTCGCGCGCTCTGTTTATTGAAAGAATGGCAACGGCGGAGAACAAAAACATGCTCACTATATAGCATGGAATCAAACAGACGATTGCAAAAGGAAGAACCGACAGCTTCAAAAACATTATGTATAAGCACAGGTGCAAAGAAAAAAGGTAAGACCTGAAAAACAGCACGGCAAGCGCAAGATACGAAAGCAAAAAGTTTACCGACGATAAAACAATTAGCGTTAAAACCGTTATGTAAGTTATTAAACTAATGAAAAAATATCCGAAAATACTTGTTTTATCGGTTAAAAGTTTAAATACGTTAGTCGGGTGCGCGTATAAATATACCCCCGCGTCGCAAACCGCAAACGCCGCCCGTATTCCGAGAATAAGGGCAAGCAAATTCACTATTATAATAACTACCAAAGTTTTGCGATTCGACTTTAAAAAATCGCGGAAGTCTAATATAAGATTAAACGTGTTTATTCTATACATGTTTAATTTATACTGCATTATTCGCAAAAATATGACAAAACACGCAATAGTATGACAAACATACTATTGCGTTATGCCTATTATTGCATCATCCAGTCGGCATAAATTCCGTAACCCTTAGTAGGGTCTGAAACGAACACATGCGTTACAGCCCCCACGAGTTTGCCGTTTTGAATTATGGGACTGCCGCTCATGCCCTGCACAATTCCCCCCGTAGAGGAAATCAACCGTTTGTCGGTTATTCTAATTATCATGCTTTTATCGGAAACGGAATTTTGAGCGGACGCCTTAACGATTTCAATCGAATACTCTTCTACGCTGTCGCCTATTGTGGAAAGTATAGTCGCTTTGCCTGCCGTAACGCTTTTGCGGCTTGCAACTTCTATTTGTTTTTCGCCTTTAAAATCGTTAAACTTTCCGAACACGCCGCTTTGGCAGTTTTTACATAACGTTCCGCGCGGAGAATTGCCTGTGAAAGCGCCTTTGAGTTCTCCCGCTCGTCCGCGTACCCCCTTATTGTATCCTAATATTTTGCAATCGAACGCCTCGCCCGTAACGCACGGCACCATGCTTCCGTTTTCTAATAGTATAGGATGCCCCAAGCATCCGAACGAGCCGTCCTCTTTAACGTATGTTACTGTGCCTACTCCCGCTATGTTTTCGCGTATTTGCAACCCAAGCCGCTTTTCGCCCGTCATATCTTCTTTAATAAGTCCGAGCGGAATGCTAAGTAGAGCGGTCCCTCGTCTCACGCCCAAATTTACGCTCATTCCTATTGTTTCGTCTAAAACCGAGCGAATATCCGATGCGTAATTTATTTGTTTTCCGTCAATGGTTTCTATAATATCGCCGCCATACACGGGTAGCTTCGGCACCATACTGCCGAGCTCTGTTTCCACTGTCGCGGGTCCCACTACGATTACTCCTCTCGGTTTTAAAACCACCCCTACGGGAAAACCTCCGAGATACACTATGCGCGCAGGCTCGCTTCCCGCAGATTGCGCTTCGGGAACATGATAGGCATTAAATGCGAACACAAGCAACAAACAACATGCTATTAAAAAATAGTTGCGGTAGGCGGCTTTTTTCATCATGATATTTAGTGTGGCGGTTAGTTTTTGCGAATATGCGACAAAAAAGCCCTTTCCCTAAGGAAAAGGCTGTAAAAACAGCAACAATTTGTTCGGTTATTTTATGGTGGCTTTAAATTCGTCGCTCCACTTTTTCATTGTGGAAGCGTTGGTGTCCGACTGCTCGCTTATTCCTTTGCCGCCCGACAAACGGGAAATTTCGTCTATCATACCTCTATTGTCGAGAGGAACAACGGTTGTAACCGTTTTATTGTTATACGATTGCTTCGAAATATAGAAATGAGCGTCTGCCATTGCTGCTATTTGTGCGAGGTGCGACACGCACAAAATTTGATGCTTGCGAGATATCGCGGCAAGTTTTTTTGCAACAACTCTTCCAGTAATTCCGCTTATACCCGCGTCGATTTCGTCGAAAATCATAGTCGGAACGGTATCCGACTCGTTGGATATAACTTTTAAAGCAAGCATAAAACGCGACATTTCGCCGCCGGATATAATTTTTATCAATGATTTGAGCGGCTGTCCCGCATTTGGCGACAAATAAAATTCGGCTGTGTCGGCTCCGTTTGTTCCGAAAATATTTTCAAATTCTTCAAGCGAAGGAAAAACGGGAAGCGCAACCTTGAAATCCGAATTTTCCATTCCGAGCTCATGCAATTCCGCTTTGATATTATTCGAAAATTCTGCGGCGCCTTTCTCGCGTTTCACATGCAAGTTTTCGGCAAGCCCGTACAGTTTTTTTAGCAGGGTTTTTCTTTTGGCGCATAATGTTTCGTAGTGCTCGTCGGCGTTTTCCAAATAGTCGAGACGGGTTTGAGCTTTTTTCTTAAATGCGAGCATATCGGCATAGGCTCCATATTTGCGTTTGAGCGCTCGCACAAAAGAGAGTCTTTTTTCGAGCTCGTCTAACTCGTTCATATCGAAATTCATAGAACCGAACTCGTCCGCAATACCGTCGCAAACGTCTTCGAGTTCGATTGCAACCGATTGAAGCCGCTCGTATAGCTCGGAATACGCGCTTTTAAGATGAGAAATACTCGACAGTTCTCTTTGCGCTTCGGAAAGCAACTCGCTTGCGGAGCCGTCCTCTCTTTCCGTTAGAACTTCGGTAGCCTTTCCGAGCGCGGCATATATCTTTTCGGCGGAAGTTATAATATTTCTCCGTTCGATTAGCTCGTCCTCTTCCGTTTCGAACGTGTTTGCATCCGCTATTTCGGCAAGTTGAAACCGCAACAAATCTATTTCGCGTTCGCGCTCGCTTGCGTTTCCTATTCCGTTCAACGCCGAGACGGTTTCTTTATATTCGGCATAAGTTTTTAAATATTCGGCTTTGTCTTCTTTAATCTCATTGCGAACAAAATAATCGAGAATACGCAAATGCTCGCTCGTGCGCATAAGCGATTGATATTCGTTTTGTCCGTATATATCAACGAGAGTCGCCGTTATTTGTTTTAACATGCCTATTGTGGCGGCTCTGCCGTTTATGCGAATTTCGTTTTTACCGTCGGAATGAAACTTTCGGCTTATAATAATGCAATCGTCCTCGTCGAACCCGAACTCTCGCATAACTTCGCAAGCTCGCTCGGTAGAATCGAAAACGCCTTCAACCAAACCGCTCTCGGCGCCGTAACGCAACAACGTTTTATCGTAGCGAGCGCCGAGCAAAAGCATAATGCCGTCTACTATAATGGATTTACCCGCACCGGTCTCGCCGCTCAATATATTCAGTTGCCCGCAAGGTTCGAGCTCGAGTTTTTCTATAAGGGCAAGATTTTCAACAACTAATCTCGTAAGCATATCGGCTATTGCTCCATAAGCTCGGAGAGCTCGTCGGTGATTTCGCGCGCGACGGATTCGTTTTTAGTTACCGCCATAACGGTATCGTCGCCGGCTACGCAACCCAAAATATCGGGATTTTCCAACCTATCGAGCATCATTCCCGCAATGTTAGCGCTTCCCGACATTGTTTTAATCACCACAATATTATTCGCGTACAAAATCGATATAACGGCGTTTTTAAATATGTTCACTAATTTATCGTTCGAAACGCTTCTGTCGCCGAATTCGCGCACATATTTTTGACGCTTTCCGTCGATAGACATTTTAACTATTCCCAACTCTTTAATATCGCGCGAAATCGTTGCTTGCGTGGCGTTAAAGCCCGCGTCTTTAAGCATGCGAGCCAAATCGTCTTGCGTTTCCACAACGTTGTCGGTAATCAGTTCCAAAATTTTCATTTGCCTGGCGCTTCTTGCCACAGTTCTCTATACCTCCTCTCCCGGCGTTAAACTCCAAGTGTTGAGTTTTCTCAAAAGACGTTCGTAAAATCCGTTTTTATTGAGTCGAACAAATAACGCGTGTTTGGGCGCTTTATATATGCGAATAGTTTTCTTTTCGGGCAACACGCAAACGTTTTTTCCGTCGGCAATCACCATTGCATCGTTCGCGCGCGCTTGCAACGTTATGTCGATTTTCTCGTCGTCGCCGAGCACTATGGGGCGCGAATGCATAGAATGGGAATTTATTGGCGTAAGCGCGAAAACGTTTGCCGTAGGACTTATAACGGGACCTCCCGCGCTCAACGAATAGGCTGTGGAACCCGTAGGCGTGCTTACTATAAAGCCGTCGCAATAGTGATTGTCTACGGGAGCGTCTTGTATATTAACTTTAAGCATTATCATTTTAGACACGTTTCTGCGAGCGATTACGATTTCGTTTAAAGCGTAAAACTTTCTGTCGTCAAGCTGCGCGCAAAGCATTGTTCTTCTTTCAACAGAATAGTTCTCGGCAACTATGTTTTTCGCAAGCGTATCTAAATCGTTCGGTTCCGCTTCGGTAAGAAATCCGAGTTTCCCGAGATTTACTCCGAGTATGGGTATTTTGTGCACCGCACACCATTTTGAAATACTCAGAAGCGTTCCGTCGCCGCCTACGGCAAGCAACATATCGAGTTTAACGTTATCGGATTCGGAAAAATATCCGTTGCAAACAACATAAGAAGAAAGACTCTCGTAAGCGTAACACTCGATGCCGCAATTCAAAAAGCTTTCGATTAGTTTTTTTGTAACCGAAAGATTTTTGTCTTTATGAATATTTGTGTATATGCCCACTTTCATGCTTTTATTATACATGAAAATTTATAAATATTCAAGTTTATTGAATAAAATTATTTTGTAAACTTAAAAATTATTTTAAATTTTTTATTGCAGAAAGTATTCCGTTCGCCGTTATGCCCGCCGATTCCAGCGAATGTTCAACCGAAAAATCATCTAAAAATTCGTCGGAATATCCTATGCAAGAAATTTTCGCCTTTAATCCGCAAGACGTTAAATAGGAATTTACCGCCTGACCGAACCCGCCGCTAAGCGCGTTGTCTTCCACAGTAATTATTATATTTCCAGCTTTATTTATTGAATTTAAAAATTCGGTGTCGAGAGGTTTTATAAAGCGCGCGTTTATAACGTTTGAATTGCCTACGGCTTGCGCGGCGCGCAAAGCGCGTCCTCCCGCAGCTAAAATATAAATGTTAGATTTTTCGGAAACCACTACTTCCCATTTGCCGTATTCTATATCCGCACATTCGGAATCGAATGCATAATTTTTAGGATACCTTATTGAAAGCGGACCGTTAAAAGATTGAGACCAAATCAACATTTTATAAAACTCGTTGCCGTCTTTCGGCGCGAGAATAGTCATGTTCGGAATCATAGAAAGATAGCTCAAATCATATATTCCCTGATGCGTTATGCCGTCGGAGCCTACCGCGCCGGCACGGTCTATAAGAAAAGTGACACCGAGATTGTTTATACAAACGTCGTGCAGTATTTGGTCGAAACCGCGTTGTAAAAACGTTGAATAAACGGCAAAATACGGCTTTAGCCCGCCTGCCGCAAGTCCTGCCGCAAGAGTAACCGCATGTTGTTCCGCAATTCCTACGTCGAAATATCTGTTTGGAAATCGCTCTGAAAAAGCCGTGAGCCCGGTTCCGTCAGCCATAGCGGCGGTTATCGCAACAATAGACGAATTCTTTTCTCCTTCCTCGCACAAAAAACGCGATAAAACATCGGAAAACGACGGCTCTTTATTCGCTCCCACAGGCTGAATTCCGTGAAACTTCGACGGGTCGCATTGCGCTGCGGAATCCCCTTTTCCTTTCTCTGTAACTATATGAATAAGCGACGGTCCGCACTCGTTTTTAGTTTGTTTAAATATTTCTATTAAGTTGCCTATATTGTGCCCGTCTATGGGACCGTAATATTTTATTCCCATTTGCTCGAACATTTTATTGTTTTGAAGCAACGCCTTTATTCCGTCTTTTGTTTTGTCGAGCGCTTTATATATGTGTTCGCCGAACAAAGGAATACCGAGCACGCCTTTTTGCACAGTTCGTTTAAGTCGGGAATAACGTTTGCTGAGCCGCAATTTTGAAAGATATTCGCTCATTGCGCCTACGTTTTTGGATATAGACATTTTATTGTCGTTCAGCACAATAGTCATTCCCGCTTGAGACGCGCCTATATCGTTTAAAGCTTCGAACGCCATACCGCCTGTGAACGCTCCGTCGCCGATAACGCTCACAATGTTGTAGCTTTGCCCCAATAGGTCTCGAGCCCTTGCAAGCCCCAAACCTACCGACAATGATGTTGAGCTGTGCCCCATAGTAAAAGCGTCGCAGTCGCTTTCTTTCATTCTCGGAAAGCCCGAAATTCCCCCGTTGGAACGAAGAGAGGGAAACGCGTCTCTACGCCCCGTTATTATTTTGTGCGCGTAAGCTTGATGTCCCACGTCCCATAAAATTTTATCCGCAGGGCAATCGAAAACAAAATGCAGAGCAACCGCGAGTTCTACCGCGCCGAGACTTGACGCAAGATGTCCTCCGGTATTGCGAACGGTTTCGCCTATATACTTGCGCAAACAGTTGCAGTACTCGTTTAACTCTCCTACCGTCATTTTTTTGAGGTCTGCGGGTGAATTAACTTGTTGAATCAAATCGCTCAAATATTATTCCGTCCGTTCCATAAAATGTATTGTGAGCTCGGTTAAAAACTCGGAGTTTTTAACGCCATGCAAAATATTCGTCGCCGCAACAGTGTGTTCTTTAAGTGCGTTTTTCGTTTGTTCTTTGCCGAAAAGTTTAAGATATGTGTTTTGAGAATCGTTTTCCCCGTCAAGCAAATCGTCTTTAAGCTGAAACCCGAATCCGAAAATTTTTCCGAATTCTCCGAGTTGCGCCGCTTCTTTCGCAGTTGCGCCTCCTATTAAAGCGCCCGCTTCAAGCGCCGCCGATATTAGCGCCGCAGTCTTTTTCTCGTAGACGTAATCAATCGTTCTCTCAGTTGCCGACGTTAAAATATCGCGGGACTGCCCTCCTACCATACCGCTTCCGCCCGCCGCTTTCGCTATTACCGCTCCCGCCTTTATTAAAGCGTCGCGGTTATTATCTTCCAAATCTATCGCGCCCAAAATAAGCTCGTGCGACAAATTTAAAAGAGCGTCGCCTGCAAGCACGGCAAGCGCTTCGCCGAACTTTTTGTGGCAGGTAAGCTGCCCCCTTCTAAAATCGTCGTTATCCATGCATGGCAAATCGTCGTGCACGAGCGAATAAGTATGAATACATTCGATTGCGAGAGCGAAATTCACTGCGACGCCGTTCGGTTCTCCGCCGAACATTCGCACCGCTTCGAGCAACAACACGGGGCGCAGTCTTTTACCGCCGCAAAGCAGCGAATAAGTTACGGCTTGCGAAAGCTCCGAAGGCAAAGTTTGAAATTCGTAGGTTAATTGTCGTAAATATTCCTCGAATTCTTCTTTGCGTTTTTTGTATTCTTCGGTAAAACTCAATATTACTCTCCTTCGCCGTTTTTTAGCAGATTATCCAAATCGCTTATTATACCGTCTATTTTTCCCTTACTCTCGTTAAGCATACCCATACATGACTTAATAAGTTTTACTCCGCTTTCGAACAAAGCTATAGCTTCGTCAAGCGAAAGTTCTTTCGAATCGAGCTTGTTCGCCGTTTCTTCGAGTTCTTTCAAAGTTTCTTCAAGCTTCATTGTTCCCTTCTCCCGTCTGAATTTTAGTAACTCTTGCCGTAAGCTTTCCGTTCGCAAGCACCGCTTTAAATTCGTCGCCTACTTTAATATTGTCGAGCGTCGCGTTCTTACCGTCCGTTCGGTAAAGCTTAGCATATCCCATAGATAGAATTCGCAAAGGGTTGTTCGTGTCAAGTTTTGCCGACAAAAGACGCATACGTTCGGAGGCTTCGTTATAATTCTGCAACGCCGTTTCGGAAAGCGTTTCGGAACGCGATCGCACGAAATCGCCGGCATTTTCAAAGCGCGTGGTAACGCTATCTTTCATTTTTGCGCCTAATCCGAACACAGCCGTCCGCATTTGTTCAAGACGCACTTTGCTTTTGTAAGACAGCTCCGCCGACGCGCGATAAACTCCGTTAGTTTTGCGTGACACAGCTTTTTCTATTCCGTGTTTTAACCGCATAACCGCCGCGCCGAATCTTTCGAGAAATTCTTCGTTCTTGCGACTGATATATTCGCCCGCCATGCTCGGAGTTCCCGCCCGCAGAGATGCGGCAAAATCGCATAACGTGAAATCTGTTTCATGCCCTACCGCCGATATTACGGGAGTTCGGCAAGCGGACACAGCCCTCACGACGCTTTCATCGTTAAACACGCTCAAATCGTCGCCGCTTCCGCCTCCGCGAGCAATCACAATCGTATCGAATTTTTTCGTATCGGCTTCTTGCAATTTTCTAACTATGTCGGCTGCCGCGAGTTTACCTTGCACCAGCGAAGAAAACACGGTAAGCGCCGTAAACTTATTTTTACGATAAAGCGTTTTAACAAAGTCGTGAATTACCGCTCCGGTTTCGCTTGTTACTATCGCTACGTTTGTAACGGGCGCGGTTATCGGCAATTTGTTTTCGAACAGCCCTTCTGCGGCGAGTTTTTCTTTCAGAGCGTTAAATTCGGCTAATATGTTGCCTACGCCTATTTTTTTAACGGTTTTGAAAGCGAACGAAATTCGCCCCGTGCGGCCGTGAAATGTAACGTTGCCGAATAACGAAACCTTTTCGCCGAGCTCTAATTTTTCAATCGCTTCAAAGCAAACGCAATTCAGTATTCCGTCGCCCTCTCGCAAAGTTACGAACGTGGCCGTAGGGGTAGCCTTAAATTCGTAAACCTCGCCTTCAACATTCAAATTATGCAGTACGAGCTCGTCTTCGAAAACGCCTTTAACATATTCGTTGAGCTGCGAAACCGTGAGTGTTCGCTCACGCATTTTCCGCCGCCGTCACGGTGTTTTCCAAAAGCATTGCTATTGTCATAGGTCCCACGCCGCCGGGCACAGGAGTTATGAAAGCCGCTACGCGAGAGGCTTCGTCGAATTTTACGTCGCCGTAAAGCTTGCCGTCATGGCGGTTCATTCCAACGTCTATAACCACCGCTCCCGGTTTAATCATATCGCCTGTTATAAACTCTTTTTTGCCAACCGCCGCCACCAAAATATCGGCGCGTGAAGTTATGCTTGCAAGATTTTCCGTTTTTGAATGAGCTATTGTAACTGTGGCGTTATTTTGCAATAAAAGCATTGCCATAGGCTTGCCTACTATATTGCTTCTGCCCACCACAACCGCGTTCTTTCCTTCTATATTTATTCCCGTAGAGCGTATAAGCTCTATGCAACCTTGCGGCGTGCATGCCGCAAGACAATCGTTTCCGAGCATAAGATTTCCCGCGTTTACGGCATGAAAACCGTCCACGTCTTTTCGCGGGGATATTCTTTCGAGCACGCGTCGCTCGTTTATTCCTGTCGGAAGCGGAAGCTGTACCAAAATTCCGTGCGTCAAATTATCGGAATCGAGCTTGTCCACAAGTTCGATTATTTTTTGCTCGGAAGCGTCGGCAGACAAGCGAAAAGATTGCGACTCTATGCCCGCTTCTTCGCACGCTTTTATTTTGTTGCGCACATAAATTTCGCTTGCGGGATTATCTCCTGCCATAACTACGGCAAGACGCGTTTTTTTGCCGCTCCGCTCAAATAATTCGCGCGCCCGTTCTTTTACGCGCATTCTAACTTGCGCGGCTATTGCTTTTCCGTCAATTATCTTCGCCGTCATGTTCAAGCTCCTTTTTAAGTTCTTCTTTATTAGCGATAACCGACGCCAAAACTCCGTTTACAAACGAGGCGCTCTTTTCAGTAGAATACGTTTTGCTCAACTCTACGGCTTCGTTCACCGACACTTTTTCGGGTACGTCCACTCTCAGCAAAAGCTCGCAAACCGAAATCATAAGAGCCGCCAAATCGGTTCTATATATGCGTTCGAACGAAAAATCTTTGCTGTATCTTTCTATTACGCTTTTCAAAAAATCGTAATTTTCGATAACGGCGCCGTATAATTCTTCGGTAAAAACCGCGTCCGACGGTTCGTCTTTCGCGCAAAGCAATTCTTTTGTAAAATCGTTGCGTTCGCCTGTTTCTATATACTCGTACACAAGTCTGAACGCGTTTTCTCTTGATGATTTTCTACTCATACGCCCTCTTGAAAAAATAAAACTATAGGCCTTAATCGCTTAAAGCCTATAGTTAACGCTTTTGGCAAAATTTACATCGGCGACTGAGCGTTACCGTCGGGCATCGTAAGACCGAGAATATTTACGTTAACAACGCCCACTTTGTATTTGCTCATTGTCTCCACGCTGCGCTTTATATTTTCCTGAACTCGGAACGCAACGTCGGAGCAACTTACACCGAATTCCACGTTAATGAAAACGTCCACGTTTACGGTGTTGCCGAACATTTCTGTGCGTATGCCTTTTCCCTGCAACGATGCAACGCCTTTAATTTCACGCACTGCAAGCACAATTATGGACGATATTAAATTACGACCATAAGTTACGTCGCCCGTAAAATTAGCATTGTAGCGGCTTTTGAGAGGCATACGGCACTCCTGTTTTTATTCTTATGTATTAGTATAACACAGCAAGCCGAAAAGTTCAATCAATTAGACGCACTAAATTTATTCTACGGGAATAATTCTCACATCGAGCGCGGTTTTGTCGGTTTCGGAAACTATAATGTCGAGCACCTGAGCCACTTCGTTTTCGGTAAGCTCGTCGGATTTTATGATTATGTTAATATTTTCGGTAGACGCCGTGACGATTGCGTCCTCGAATCCGAGAGCTTTTATAAGTCCTTCGAGCACAAGTTCGAGGTCCATATTTTTTGTAAGCGTAAGCTTCTGCGATTCGGCGTCGGCTACGGCTTCGGCGGTGGATGCCTCGTTGTTTATAATTGCGTCGAGATACATTATGGTTTGGTCGCGCGTGGTCTGGCGGTCGGTGCGGTAAGTGGTGAAAAAGTTACCGTAGCTTACGCTATCGGACGCGCTCGCCTTAGTTGCTCTGTTGTTCAGGAATATATTCAAGCAGCCCGTAACAACCAAAAGAGCCACCATACCGGCAAGTATGAAAATCTTTTTCTTTTTGCTTAACATAAATTGTTCCTCCAATTTTGATTTTTATTCGTTGATTACTTCATGGCATACACGTTAATTTTGTTTTGCGGAATATCCAGCAAAACGGAAACCGCATTCATAATATCCAATTTAACCGCAATATTGTTTCCTCCTTGACAGATTATAATTACGCCGAGCGCTTTGGGGTAAACCTCTTTCAGAATAATGGGAGAACTTGCTCCCTGTATCTGAATAACAGTCGGCGTAGTGGTTACGTTGTTACCCGAGTTGGAGGTTGCGTAGGCTATGATTTTTTCCACGCTACTCTCCCAATTTACCACAACTTTGACCTTGCCCACCCCTTTCATTGCTTCGAGCGCCGACACAAGTTCGCGTTCGGTTTTGCCGCAATAGTCTGCGGAAACCGTCGGGGCGTCGCTATTCGACGTTTTCGCGTCGTTCGCTCTTGCCGAAAAGTAAATTACGAGCATAACCGCAACCGCAATAACCGCGATAATAATTTCCAAGTGCTTTTTTGTTTTAAGCGACGCAATAAATTGTTTAATTTTCGATTCAGTTTTCATAAATCGCAATCACGTCCTTATCGACAGCCAAATACAAGGAAACCTTATTTCGGAGTAGCTCATACTTATTTATATGCTCGGATTGTCCGACAATGACAACTTGGCTCAAATTTATTCGCACCGATTTTATCTCCGGCGCGGCGGCCGAAAAATCGCCGTCTATCTCTATATCCCCGAGCTTTATTCCGTCGCTTTCAAGCGCGGATTTCAGCCCTCCGATAAGCGACTTTTTTTTGAGTTCTTCGGTATAGCTTATGTACTTATCTTGCAGTTGAACGTTTTCACCCAAAAGAAAACCGTCGGGCGAACAACCGTTTTTAACGAGCGACGGCAAAGGAAGTATAACGATTAAAACCGTTACCGCCGCGAACACGGATTTTATATACTTGTTCATTCTGCCCGACGGCAAAACAAGGTCTATAACCGCGCCTATTACCACTATTCCGAGTATGCTCAGCACCCATCCGCCCAACGCTTTCATAACGCAAGATTCCCCGTGCAAATTATAAGCAACAAAAATATGAAATACAAAAACGCGATTGCAAGCACTACCGACACTAAAAGAGTAAGATTTTTAGCAAGCGCCGACACAAGCGAACTCATTCTGCTGTCGCCGAGCGGTTCTATTACCGCGCCCGCAAAATGCAAACTAAGCACAAGCATAAGAATTTGCACAACTGTGGGAATAACAGACAAAAAGAGCAAAACTATAGCCGTTGTGCCTACCGCGTTTTTCACGAGAACGCTCCCCGATATAACGAGATTAAGCCCGTCGGAAAGGTATCCGCCTATAACGGGAACGTATTTGCTTATTGCGAATTTTGCCGTTCGAACAGAAACGCCGTCGTAGACCGACGCGGTAATGCCCTGCACAGCCATAAACGCCGTAAAAACGAAAAAAGCCGTTCCGAGCAACCATTTGGAAACGTTTGAAAAGAATCCCGAAAGCTTGCCGAGTTTCACTCCGTCAGATAAATTTCCGACGGCTGTCATAACGATAGACACTATGAACGCCGGAATAATAAACACCGTTATAAGTTCGGCGATTCCTCCTATTAAAATAGCCACTCCCGGCTTATATACGGCTACCGACGAACCCGCTCCCACCGCCGTCATTAAAGTAAGCAATATAGGAAATGTAATCCTCATTTGGTTTCTGAGTTCGGTCACGGTTTTTCGCACAGCCGCAATTAGCGAAAAAATCTGAGTAAACAACACAACTATCAATAGCGCCACGCAGGCGAAATAAACTATGTTTTGCACAGAATCGGAAGCGAATTTGCCTCTCAAAGAACTCATTAGACTATACGCCACCGCAATAGTTATAACCGAAACTATTATAGGCAAATAGTTTACTATGTTTACGCCGAGTACGCTTGCGATATACGACAGAAAAGAACCGTAATCGTCGGAAAGATTTCCCGAAATAACGGCTTTGATTCTGTCTTTTAGTCCGCTTGTTCCTATAACCGCACGCTGACTTTCGGAAAGTGTGGCAAGATACGCTTCAAGCTCCGCCAAATCGAGATTGTCAACTATATCGTTCACGTTGTCGGCAAGTTCTTTTTCGGCTTCGGAATTGTCGGCGCGAACGGGTTCCGCGTATGTAAACGACGCCATAGAAAGATACAAAAAAAGCACGGCTATAATTGCGGCAAACTTTCTTTTCATGCGAGCACTCCCGCTATGGTGTCGAAAAGCATTGTTATAATGGGCAGAGCAAGCACCATAATTATAAGCTTTCCGCCTAAAATTATTTTTTCAGCCAAAGCCTTTTGTCCGCTGTCTTCCACAATTCCCGCCGAAAAATCGGCAATATAGCCTATTGAAATTATTTTCATTACGGTTTTATAAATGCTCGTGGGAATACCCGTTTTTTCGGCAATAGACGAAAGCGTGGAAAAAACTTGAGTGAAATAGTCTATAACGGAAAGCAAAATTATGCAACCGCCCGCTATTCCCACAAGCATGGCGACCTCGCTTTTTTGCTCGCGCAACAGCACTACGCAAAACGCGGTGACAATTCCCATAGCGGAAATTTTAACTATATCCATAGGCGATACAGTCCGAACATTGTTCTGAGCGTGTCGAAAAGCCCCGCTATTAGGTCAACAACCATGAACAAAACTATTACAAGCCCCGCAAGCGTCGTTATTGTGGCTATTTCGTCTTTGTCGGCTTTTTTAAGCACTTGCCCGACTATTGCCGTTATGATTCCCACTGCGGCTATTTTGAAAATTATGTTTATATCCAAATCCGCACCTACCTCACAAAATAAGTATGCCTATTGCCAACCCCAAAAGAACGCTGAGCTTAAGCCCCACGTTCCCCGTTCTTTTGAACTTTTCGTTCTCTTCCGAATAACGCTCGTAAAATCTTTTGTTGTAATTTTCAAGCTCGTACAGTTGCGTTTCGGCGTCAGAACTACCGAGCGAAGTAAAAAAATCGGATACAAGCCTTTTTTCTTCCGCTTTGAGTAATTTGCCGTCAGGCTCGAATCTGTCGTACGGCGCGGCGCCGAATTTCGCTATTTGTCTACTAAGCTCCGTTTTGTCCGTTTGCGCGTATTCGTTTAAAATAGCGAACAAATTTTCATGACGGAACGAGATGTCGGCAATCAATTTTTCGGTGAGCTTTACGCACGAGTCAAAATATAAAACTTTGCTTTTTTTACGTTTTGTGTTCCAAAGTCCGACCATAGTCGAAGCCGTCATGCAAAGACACACTATAGTAAGCTTTGTAATCATTGCGGCTCTCCCCGCCTTATAGGACTGAAATCTTGATTGAAAATTCCTTCCAAAGTTCCCGCGCCGCTTCTTTCCGACAGTTCTACGAACCGTTCGAAAGACTTGTTTTTCAACAGTCGTTCGAAACCTCTCTTTTCCGCAAGTCGGGCGCAACAATCTGCGTGCACCGACGCAAATACGCAAACTCCGCTCGCTACGGCGTTTTCAACGGCGTCGGCGTCGTCTTTACCGCATAATTCGTCGGTAACTATAATATCCGGTTTGAGGGCGCGTATGCCGTGCATAAAGGCGTATTCTTTGGTGCAACCTGATATTACGTCGGAATTGAACCCCACGTTTAACGACGGTTTTCCGTTTGATACCGCCGCGATTTCTTCCCTTTCGTCGGCAATTAAAACGTTGTTGTGCTCAACGCGAGAAGCGGCGATTCTCGCAAGGTCGCGGAGCATAGTGGTTTTACCCGCGCCGGGAGGAGAAACTATTAAGGTGCTTTTGTAGCGAGTACCGTTAAACAGATACGGCTCCACTTTATTCGCGCACCCTATAACTTCGTGAGGAATGCGAATATTCAAAGCGGTAAAATTTTTCACGGTTTTAATGGCGCCGCCCTCGAACACTGTTTCGCCAGCCACTCCTATTCTTACTCCGCCGTCGAGCGTAAGATAGCCTTTGCATATTCTGTCGTTTACGGCGTACAGCGATTTGTCGCATGCTCTAAGCATTATTTGTTTTAAGTCGTCTTCCGTAAGTTTTAAAGCCCCTTCGGGCTTGTCCGCAATGCCGCCGCTTGTTAAATACGAATATCGCCCGCAGTAACTTACCGAAACTGCGCCGCCGCTACGCAAGCGCAACTCGCAAAGCTTGTCCGAACGCAAATTGCGAAGCGCGGACAGCACTGAAACAGGTAATATTTTTTCCAATACATACGGCACCATCCGTATAATGTATTCTAAAACTTTCTTAGGTATAACCTTAAATTTGCCGCAATATAAAAAACGGTCGCGCAAAAATGCCGCGCAACCGTTAAAAAGTTTTGATATTAAATTAAAATTATTAAAACGCTATTTCACGCGCTCCATGTATGTTCCCGTGCGGGTGTCAACACGGATTTTTTCACCTTGATTGATGAAAAGAGGAACCTGAATATTGTAGCCCGTTTCAAGCTTTGCGGGTTTATTGCCCGCTTTCGAGGTGTCGCCTTGAATACCGGGTTCGGTTTCGGCTATTTCGAGTTCCACAAAATTGGGCGGCTCTACCGAGAACGGAGCTCCTTTATACGACTGAACCGTTACGCACATTTCTTCTTTAACGAATCTGAGAGCGTCGGCAACAATCTCATAGTTAAGCGGAAGCATGTCGTAAGTTTCCATATCCATGAAATAATACAAACCGTCCGCATTATAAGAATATTGCATTTCTTTGCGCTCGATATGCGCGTTTTCGTACTTGTCCGACGGGTTAAAAGTTTGTTCCAAAACTTGTCCCGTTACCACGTTTTTGATTTTTGCGCGAACGAAAGCCGCGCCCTTGCCCGGTTTAACATGCTGAAAATCTACGATAACGTATACTTTTCCGTCTATTTCCACCGTTACGCCTTTTCTGAAATCACCTGCTGAAACCATTAGTTCCTCCTATAAATATAAATTCTTATTAAAGTTTGTTAAGTTAAGGACGTCGTCTTCTCTAACGACAACCAAATCTTCTATACGAACGCCGCCGAGCCCGTTGATATATATACCCGGCTCTACGGTTACAACCATTCCGGGCGAAAGCACAATTTCGCTCTTTTCCGAAAGGTTGGGGCTTTCGTGGATTTCTATACCCACGCCGTGCCCGAGCGAATGCCCGAATTCTTTGCCGTATCCGTTCGCCCGTATGTATTCGCGGGCAAGCGAATCAGCCTCCATACCCGTCATACCGGCTTTTATATGTTTTAAAGCGTAAGATTGGGCTTCCAAAACTATTCCGTGAATCGCTTTTAATTCGTCGTTAGGGCTGCCGAGCGTGAAAGTGCGCGTCATGTCGGAGCAATAGCCGTTAGCTCTCGCGCCGAAATCAATTAAAATCAATTCGTTTTTTTCAAGCTTTTTATCAGACGGATGATGATGAGGATTAGCCGAGTTCTCGCCGAAAGACACTATATTATCGAACGCGAGCGAATCCGCGCCCGACCTAATCATTTCAAACATGAGTTCCGCCGAAACTTCCCTTTCGGTTACTCCCGGTTTAATCATGGGAATAATTTTTGCAAGCGCTTTTTCGGCAATGCGCTGAGAATTCTCGATTTTGTCGATTTCATCCTGCGTTTTAACGATTCGCTTATCGGCAAGAATTTTACTCGCAGGTTCGAGTTTAAAATCGGAAAGAGCGGTTTCCATTTGCCTGTAATCGTTTACGGTAACGAAAAGCTCTTCGTAGCCTACTGTGCGAGCGTCAAGCCGTTTAAGTTCGCGCACCAAAGTGTCGTAAAATTCCGACGGCTTAACTATTATTACGTTGAAATCGCGCAACGTATTGCGTGCGTAATTTTCGTACCTGAAATCGGTGAAAAACAGTTTTTCGGTTGCCGTCAGTAAAACCGCGCCCGCCGACGTGTCTATTCCCGTAAAATACCGTCTGTTTGCGGGTGAGTTCACCAAATAGGCGTCTATGCTGTTATCGAACATTGTTTCCTCCGTTTTAAGTAGAGCGTCGAAAGCTTATTTCGAAACTCTCGGATATATTATACCATATAACCTACCGATTGTTCAATCGTTTTTATGAAAGTTTTTCATAATTAGCGCGTCATCGCTCATTGTTCCGTCCGATTCGCAAACAATATACGGCGTTAAACGGTATTCGTCTATCACGCTTGCAAGCGGTTCGTAGTCCGGTCCGTATACATTGTCTGCAAAAGTGAGGTGTTTAATTTCTCCGCTCGCTCCGTATTGTATTTTGGAAAAATGGATGTGCATGTTTTTTGTTTTCTCGTCGCCGAGTTCTTTCGCCGTTAGCTCTATAATCTTTTTATAATCGTCTTTTGTTTTAAGCGAGCCTTGCGAATACGAATTTATATGCCCGAAATCATAACACGGATACAACCTTGAATCCACTTTACAAAAATCGATAATTTCTTCCACCCGCCCTATTTGACGCATTTTCCCCATAGTTTCGGGGCAAATAATATAATCGGTAAATTCGGCATCGAAAGCCGCGTGCACGCATTGCATAAGATATTCGATGTTCTTTTTTGCAAGACTCACTGCGTCGGTACGCGCCGCCTCTCCGCAACTTGCGGGATGAAACACAACGCGAACGCCGCCCATTTTTTTAACAGCTACAACCGAATCCAAAATATAGCCTACCGATTTTTCAATCATGGATTGCGACGGGTTTGCAAAATTAGTGTAATAAGGCGCATGCGCGCTGATTTCGATATTATATTTTTCAAATTCTTCTTTTATTTTAGCCGCAGCTGCGTCGCCTATTTTAACTCCGCGCCCGAAAGAATATTCGAAAGCGGTGAGCCCGAGAGAGCTAAGCCATGCGGCTTCCTCGTATGTATGCTTATGCCCCGACGCATAAAAAGAATCCGAATTTCCGGAAGGTCCTATTCTCAACATAATATTTTCACCTCCAACTTGCGTCCGAATATATCTGATTTTTAAGTTCTTGCGGCGTGGCGAATTTTTTTATATCGCGCAGACGGCGCACAAACTCGACGCGGATTAGCTTCCCGTATAAGTCGCCGCCGAACTCCGATAGCATTGTTTCCACCGTTGCGCCGTATTCGTTAAACGTAGGCTTATTTCCCACGTTAGTAACCGATTTATACTTCTTTCCGTCAACCGAGCTTACGGTGGCGTATACGCCGTCTTTCGGCAAAAGCTTGTCCGAACCGTAATCTACATTTGCGGTGGGAAAATCGAAAAGTCTGCCCACCCCTCTGCCATGACAAACTTCGCCCTCTATAAAATAGCTGTGTCCGAGCAATGCGGCGGCTTGTTCTATATCGCCGCACAGCAATTTCGATTTTATTAAAGTGCTTGAAACGCGCAAGCCGTTATACATTACCGGCGGCACCACATTGCACGATATGCCGAGCCCGTTGCAAAAACTTGCCAAATATTCGGTGTCTCCTTCTGCACCTGTTCCGAATTTATAATCGTAACCGCACACTACGCCTTTAACGTTCAACCGAGAAGTTATCAAATTTAAAAACTCTTGTTTGGGAGTTTGCATGAGTTCTTTTGAAAACGGAACGGCAAACACAGCTTGCACGCCCGCGCTTTCGAAAAGCTTAGTTCGCTCGGAAAAAGTAAATATCAATTTTTCGCCTTTCGAAAGAAAGGGATACGGATTGTCGGAAAACGTCATAACGCACGACAGCGCATTTTTTTCTTTTGCCAAAGCCACCGTTTTCGATATTAAAGCGGCGTGCCCTCTGTGCACGCAATCAAAAAATCCGAGCGCCAAACATACGGGCAAATCGCATTCGGTATTTAAAGTAAACACTTTCATTGTCAGTCTCTCAAATACGTTTTGATTTTTAAAATTTCGCCAACGTTTTCGGCTATTCCGAATAATTCGCCTTTGCAGTAAAGAGCGTAACTAACGTTTTCCTCGCTTAAAGCTTTTATTTTTATACCGTTGCAAAGCGGAACATACAAATCGTCTGGAAGATTTAGTTTAGGCAATTCTTCGAGCGCTTCATCTACCGAAATTAGAGCTTCCTCTTTCAACTTTTCAAGCGTTTCCATGCTTACGGCGTTTTCAACGGAAAACCGCCCGCATACCGTTCGCTTAATTGAAATCATTGTGGCGCAAGAATTTAAACGTTTTGCAATGTCGCGGCAAACGCTTCGAATATAAGTGCCTGCCGAACAACATATTCGCATAAGATACGTGTTTTCCGCAGTTTGTTTAATTAGTTCTACGCGGTGTATTTCAACTTCGCAAGCCTGCAAATCGGCTATGCCGCCGTTGCGTGCAAGTTTATAAGCGCGCACGCCGCCTATGCTTTTGGCGCTGTATTGCGGCGGAATTTGCATTTGTTTTCCTTCAAACTCACACAATACGGCAATAATATCCTCTTTTTTTGGTATATTGTCTGTTGTTTCGATAACAATGCCGTCTCCGTCCAAAGTATCGGTGGCATAACCGAAACAAAATTCCGCCTCGTATTCCTTATCTTTTTTTAAATAATAATCGAATAACCGAGTCGCTTTGCCCACGCCGAGCAACAGAACTCCCTCGCCCGCAGGGTCGAGAGTACCCATATGACCTATCGCCTTTGTGCCTAAAATCTTTCTGCATGAAACAACCGCGTCGCTGCTTGTTATTCCCTTAGGCTTGTATAGGTTAAGCACTCCTTTCAAAGCGGCATTCCGTCGGTAACGGATTTAACGACTTTCCGCACGACGTCCTCGTAATGTCCGCTTACACTGCAACCTGCCGCAAGCTTGTGCCCGCCTCCTCCGAAAACGCCCGCTGCGGCAGCCACGTCAAGCCCTTTCGAACGGTAGCTCACTTTAAATTGCGGAGTGTTTTGTTCGGTTATGCACACAGCCACTTCAACCGAGCCGAGCATTGTTCCGTAGTCTATCAATCCTTCGGTGTCGGCAAGCACGCAACCGCATTCTTCCAAATCGGAAAGCCGTATGCTGATTACGCATATTTTCCCGTCGGCAAAAAAGCGCATTGATTCAATAGCTTTAGCTATCAGTTTCACTTTCCCGTAAGTGGCGTTTTTATAAATGTTTGAAGCAATTCGGTGCGGTTCGATTTTGCGCGAGCTCAAAGCCGCCGCAATTTCGAACACGCGCGAGTTGGTGTTGCTGTGCATAAAGTGCCCTGTGTCGGTCGAAAGCCCCACAAACAGATAATAAGCAACGGCGTCGTCGATTTCTCCGAGCGGCTCCAAAATATCGAACAAAACTTCGCATGTGCTACACGCTTCGGCTTTAACTATATTAGTTTCGGCAAAACGATTGTTTGTTTTATGGTGGTCTATATTGTAAGAATGAGCGGCTTTTTGTACATACCCTATGTATTTGCCCGTTCTCATATTGTCGGCGCAGTCCACGCATATAACAAGCTCGTATTCTTTGCAAACCTGTTTATTTAAAGCGTCGTAGCGCGGCAAAAAAGAAAAATGAGCGGGCACCGGCGAATCAAATACAAAATCGCACGGTTTAAAATGGTTTTCGCACACTCTTTTAAGAGCAAGCCCGGCGCCGATACAATCGCCGTCGGGCCTTTGATGACCGATTATTAAAACACTTTGCGCGTTTTTTATACTGTCAATTACCGTCATTCTTCTTGATTTCCTCTAAAATCTTATCGATTTGAGCGCTGTACTGCAACGAGTTGTCAATTAGAAAAGTAAGCTCCGGAATAGTTCTCAAATCGTGAAACTCCTTAGCGAGCTCTTTTCGTATAAACCCCGCGCAACGACAAAGCGTATCGAACGTTTCGCGGGTATGCTCGTCGTCGCCGAAGATTTCAACGCTGACTTTCGCCGTTTTCAAATCTTTCGCCACGTTTACCGACGAAACGCTGACCATAGAAGATATACGCGGGTCTTTAAGTCTTGCTATTATCTGCGAAAGCGTTCGGCGCATTTCGCTGTTTATTCTTTCGGCTCTGTAACTCATACTCTTATTATTTTACCGCTTCCAAATTGTATGCTTCGATTTCGTCGTTTTCGCGAATATCTGTGTACGCGTCTATATTTATACCGCATTCGTGCTCGACGCCCACCTCTTTAACGTCCTCTTTAAAGCGTTTGAGCGTGGTAATCGTTCCTTCGCAAACAACTTCGCCGTCGCGGTAGACGCGAACCTTGCTTCCGCGAACAATTTTGCCCGACAGCACATACGAGCCAGCTATTGCGCCTACGCCCGTAATCTTAAACACGTTGCGAACTTGTGCCCTACCCAAAATAATTTCGTTGTATTTGGGCTCGCCGAGTCCGAGAACGGCGCGTTCTATATCGTCGATACATTCGTATATAACGTGATAAAGTCTTATATCTATGCCGTTGCGTTCCGCCATAGCTTTCGACTCGTTGTCGGGACGCACGTTAAAGCCGATAATAATCGCTTTCGAAACTTCGGCAAGCATAAGGTCGGAATGGTTGATTGTTCCGACGCCGCCGTGAACAACCGTAAGCTTAACTTCTTCGTTCGCAAGTTTCAACAGCGAGCCGCGTATTGCCTCGACGGAGCCCTGAACGTCCGCCTTGATAATAACGTTGAGTTCTTTTTTCTCGCTCTCGCTGATTTTATTGAGCATGTCGTCCCATGTGACCTTAGTGCCCTGATTAGCTTGCTCGTTTTTGATTTTTGCGACACGTTCGGCAACAACTTGCCTAGCCATTTTTTCGTCGGAAACCACAAACATGTTTTCGCCGGCGTTAGGCACTTCGGAAAATCCGAGAATAGACACGGGTGTGCTGGGACCCGCTTCTTTAACGGCGCGACCTTTATCGTCCGCCATCGCGCGAACTCTGCCGCTGACGCACCCCGAAACTATATAATCCCCTACTCTTAAAGTTCCGTTTTGCACAATAACGTTCGCAATAGGACCTTTGCCCTTATCGAGTTTCGCTTCGATAATCGCGGCTTTTGCGCTGCGGTTGGGATTTGCGCGGTAGTTATTGTATTCGGCTAAGAATAAAACAGTTTCGAGAAGTTTTTCTATACCCGTTCCCGTTTTAGCCGAAATGGGTACCATCATAGTGTCGCCGCCCCATTCGTCGGCAACAAGACCGTATTCGGTAAGCGACTGCTTCACTTTTTCGGGATTCGCGCCCGGTTTGTCGATTTTGTTGATTGCAACTATCACGGGTACCTTAGCGGCCGCCGCATGATTGATTGCTTCGATTGTTTGAGGCATAATACCGTCGTCGGCGGCAACAACCAAAATCGCCATATCGGTAACTTTGGCGCCGCGCGCGCGCATTTCGGTGAACGCCTCATGTCCCGGCGTATCCAAAAACGTAATTTTTTCGTTTTTGCAAACAACCGAATAAGCGCCTATGTGCTGAGTTATGCCGCCGGCTTCGCCCGATGCGACCGCCGTTTTGCGGATAGCGTCCAAAAGCGACGTTTTGCCGTGGTCAACGTGCCCCATAACGGTGATAATGGGCGGACGTTTAACAAGGTCTTGTTCGTTGTCAACTTCGTCGTGAACGGCTTCGAGTTGCTCTTCTTTGGTTTGTTCGAGTTTAAGTTCAAGCTCCACGCCGAGTTCGTTGGCAACGAGCTCCATTGTGGGGAAATCGATTACGTCGTTTATCGAAGTCATTATGTCGAGCTCCATGAGCTTCTTAATGATTTCGTTGGCGGGTTTTCCTATTTTTTCGCTTAGAATTTTAACCGTGAGGTTTTCGGTTGTTATAACCGCTTTTTCTATTTTGGTAGGAACAAACACATGCTGTTCTTTTTGCTTGCGGTTTTTCAGCTTGCGCGTTCCCATGCGCTCTTCGTCGAAATCTTCTTGAATAAATCCCTTGCGAATCAAGGTGCGCTTATTCATGCCCTTTTTATCGTCGCCTTGTTTTGCGTGCTCTTTCTTCTTGTTGTCGAAAGGCTTGCGGGCGTTAGTAATAGAAGGCGGCGGCGCCATATCCGCGCGCGGCAAAAGCGGACGTTTTGCTCCGCCCGTTTGAGGGCGAGAAGCGCCTGTGCGCGGCGGCTGAGTTCCGCGAGGTCCCGAAGGGCGCGCTATGCTCTGCGGCGGACGAGGAGGCACGGGTTTCATTACGCCGCGAATATAACTCGGAGTAGCATCGAACTGACGGGTGCGAATTACCGGCTCCGCAGGCTTAACCGCAGGCGCGGGCTCTTCGACCTTAACTTCTTTTTTCTCTTCTTTAACGGGCTCTTCCGCAGCTTTGGGCGGCGCAAGCGGCTCTTCTTCTTTGGGAGGAAGAGGCAAAGGCTGTTTTACGGGCGCGGCAGCTTCGGCTTTTTTCTGTTGCTCCTCTTTCTTCTGCTTTTCGATTAAACGTTCGCGCTCTTTAAAGGCGTTCAAAAGCCCGTCGAGCTTACGACGCGTATCTTTGATATTGCCGAGCAGTGCCGAAAGCTCGCCTTGCGTTTTCAAAGCGTTAAGCCGTTTTATATTGCCGAATTTGCTTTCTTCTTTTTCGGTTTCCGCACTTTTGCCTGTTGTTGTCAATTACTTTACCTCCGAACCGATTAAACGGTAGTTCTCTCCGAGCCTCAATAACATTGCTTCCGACATTTGCTTATCGAGCACGGCAACCACCTTACAGTTTTTTCTGCCTACCGCGTTTTCCAACATATTGTCGGATAGCACTACCGGCACACGCTTTTTTTCCGCAACCGCAAGTACTTTCTTTTTTGTGTTCTCGGTTGCGGTATTACACAAAAATATTATGTGATAACGTTTTTTAGACGATTCCAACGTGTCGGCGCCGTAAATCGCTTTTCCGGATTTAACCGCAAATCCGAGCAACGAATCAACTTTGTTTCTTATCACCGTAAGCCGAACGTATCTCCTCGTATATTTGCGGCGGAATTTCGCATCCCAAATGTTTGCCAAGAAGTCCTTTTGCGGATTTATCAATACATTTGGGGTTAGAGCAAATATATGCTCCGCGTCCGTTCTTTTTGCCCGTTACGTCTACCGACACAACGCCGTCGGGCGATTTCACCACTCTTAAAAGCTCGCGGCGGTCGAACATTTGCCTGCACGACACGCACATTCTTTGAGGGTTCTTTTTAATTTCGGAATTACTCAAGTTCTCCCAAATCCTCGTCGAACAAATCCGTTTCCGCGTCGGCGGGCATCGCCGCAGGTTCCGCCGCAACGGTTTCTTCCTCTTCGCCCGATTCGTCGGAATCCTCTTTCATAAGCGACGAATACGGTTTAACGTCTATCTTCCAACCCGTAAGACGTGCCGCAAGACGCGCGTTCTGTCCGTCTTTACCTATTGCAAGGCTTAACATTTCGTCCATAACAACGGCTTTCGCGGTTTTTTCCTCGTCGTTCACCTGCACCATAACAACTTTGGCGGGGCTGAGAGCGCGCGCGATAAATTCCAAAATATCGGGGCACCAATGTATTATATCGATTTTCTCGCCTCCGAGTTCCGAAACAATCGCGTTTACGCGCATACCGCGATTTCCTACGCAAGCGCCTACGGCGTCGATGTCTTTATCTTCGCTGTAAACAGCCATTTTGGTGCGGTAGCCCGCTTCGCGCACTATCGACTTAATAGTTACGAGACCTGCGGCAATTTCGGGCACTTCGATTTCGAACAATCTTTTCACAAATCCCGAAACGGTGCGCGAAACGATAATCTGCGGACCTTTGGGTCCGGTTTTTATTTTTTTAACGTAAACTTTGATTTTGTCGCCTACCGCAAATTTATCGTTGGGCGCCTGGTCTTGCGGCATGAGCACCGCTTCCAACTTGTTAATTTCAACGTAAACGTTTTTGCCTTCCAGCCTACGCACCACGCACGTTACGAGTTCGTCCTCTTTCTGGCTGAGTTCGCTGTATGCAAGCTCGCCCTCCACTTCGCGCAACTTTTGCATTATAACCTGTTTTGCGGTTTGAGCCGCAATTCTGCCGAAATCGCTCGGAGAAATTTCCTCTTTCACAATATCGCCGATTTTATACTTGCGGTCGATTAAACGGGCGTCTTCAAGGCTTATTTGCGTGTCCTTGTCTTCCACCTGCTCAACAACCGTTTGAAAAGCTATAATCTTTATGGTATTGCGCTCGGGCACAAGCTTAACCGTTATTGCCTTGCTCGTTCCCGTGTGTTTTTTATATGCGATTACAAGCGCCGTTTCGAGCGCTTCTATAAACACCGATTTTTTGATTCTTTTTTCTCTTTCGAGCTCGTCGAGAGCCGCGAAAAAATCTTTCTTTATCATTTTATGTTTGTCCTCCACTTTATTCGAATTTAACCAACGGACGAACGAATACTACTCTTGTAAGTTCTATGTTTTCGTCGCCCGAAGGAGTTGAAATTTTTACGGTGTTTTCCGTTTTTTCAACAAGCACGCCTTCGTAAAACTTTTTTCCTCGCAACGGCGCATACAATTTAATTTCCACTTCTTTGCCGTAATTGCGCTCGAAATCGCGTTGGGTTTTAAACGGTCGGTCAAGTCCGGGCGAAGAAATATTGAAAATATACGGCTTGTCGTCAGTCGGGTTGAGTTCGTCGATTACGGGATTTACGGCGTTATGAACCGTTTCGCAATCGTCTATAGTAACGCCGCGAGGAATATATATATAAACCGTTAAATTCATTCCGTCCGACTTTTTGACGTATTCAACGTCAACGACTTCGAACCCGAGTCGCTCGATAACGGGCGTTAGCGCCTGTCTTGTTTTTTCAGCTACGGCGTTTTCCACACTTCCGTCCTTTACATGAATTGAGAGCGGGCGAACCGCCCACTCTCAAAGCATAAATTTAAAGCTACATATATTTTAGCACAATCAACCGAAATTTGCAAGCGTTTTCAACCGAGTTTTGCAGCTAATTTCGTAAAAACTTCCATAGTTGCCCACGCGTCGTATATAGCGCGGTGCGCCCCTTTGTTTTCCACGTTGAAAAATTTGGTTAAAGTTCCCAACTTATAATTTTTAAGTCCGGGAAAATACGTTTTCGCCAAAGAGAGCGTGTCCATAAGATTATTATCGAAAAATATGTGTAACGGCGCGCCGTAAGCTTTTATAAACCCGTGGTCGAACTGAACGTTTTGCCCCACCAAAATAGCGCCGTCGGTGAATTTATAAAAATCGGTTAAAACTTCTTCGACATGCGGTTGCCCTTTAACGTCGGAATCTTCTATATGAGTGAGCTTTGTAATGCGTTCGGGTATGGGAATTTCAGGGTCGATAAACGTGGAAAAAGTTTCGGTTATTTTTCCGTCGCAAACTTTAACCGCGCCTATTTCGATAATTTTATCGGAGTCGGGATTAAAACCCGTTGTTTCTATATCGAAAACGCAAAAAGTTTTTCCGAGCATAAACGGAGGAATTTTCTTTTCCTCAACCTGCGCCTCGAACAGTGAAAACTGCTTTTCTTCAACATATTTTTCGGGAAAAACCGAACTATATTCGTCGGGAACTCGGCGGCGAAGCCTGTTCGGAACAAAATTTTCGGGAAGAGTGCAAAACGAAATGTCTTTAATTATAAAAGATTTCGCCCCTTCGCCTCTGTATGTATCCTCGTCTATTTTTCCGCGAGCAACAATTTGTTTCCCTTGCGTCAATAATCCGAATTGCTCCACCGTTTTTTTAGTGGGAAAATATACGCAAGAAATTTTTCCCGTGTAATCCTCGATAGAAAATTTATAAAACTTTTTATCCGACTGCGTTTCGCCCTCTTTCGGCTTCCGCTGTTGTTCGTATATTTTAGACACCGTTCCGCACAATACCGCGACTTCCTTAGGCGCAGTAACGTCTTCGATATATCCTGCGGGCTCATATATGATTTTCCCGATAAACTCTTCGACGTTTTGCGGACGTATCAGCCTACCCTCTTCGGGGCGGTCGAGAACGTAGTTTCCGAGTTTCGGAGCACGCTCTTCGCTCGCTTTTATTGTGTTTTCACGCGATAAAAGTTCGAGAATTATTTTCTCGCAAAAATTCGCGCTCAAAAAATCTTCTATGTCGTCTTGAATTTTTTGCGCAACGCAATAATCGTGCACGCTCTCGTCAAGCGTCAGTTTTATAACATACGAACCGTCGTCTTGCGGCTCGCACAAAACGTCTTTGTCGGTTAAAGTGTTCGAAAGCGTCGGATAAGCCGCCAAAAACGCAAAAAAGTCCGCCTTGAAAAAGTCGAAATCAAAATGACTTTTTTTCAGCTTGATGTTTACTTGCGCCGTGCTTTGAATCAGCTTTTTAAAAGTGTTTACTATGTATTCGCGGCGCTCGGTAAGCGTCTGTTCTTCAGACGCGGGATATATGAAATTAAAATCGCAAGTGCATTTGCGTACGTTCACGTTCACAGACGAAAGCTTGATAAAATCAAACTTATTTTCCGTGAGTTCATTGAATTTGCTGAGCACTTTTTCCATATTTTCCTCAAGAATTTTCGCTTATGTGTTCGTCAAGCAATTTTTTCAGTTCGGCAACTATATTTTCGTTGCTTACCGTTTTAAGAATTTTTCCGCGAGAGAATATCACGGATTTTCCTTCGCCGCCCGCAACTCCGAAATCAGCTTCCGCAGCTTCTCCCGGCCCGTTCACAACGCACCCCATAACCGCCACTTTCAGCGGCAAAGCCACGTTTTCGAGCATAGCTTCCACTTCGTCGTATATCGCCGAAAGATTGACTTTACAACGCGAGCAAGTAGGACAGGAAATTATTTCGCAATTTTTTTTCAACCCCAAAGCTCCGAGAATTTTGTTCGCAACCTCCGCTTCTTGCACGGGGTTGCCCGTTAAAGACACGCGAATTGTGTTGCCTATTCCGTCTAACAACAGCGAGCCTATTCCGATTGACGATTTAACTATTCCCGCAAGCTTTGCTCCGCTTTCGGTAATGCCGAGATGCAAAGGATAATCGCATTTTTCGTTAAGCAATCTATACGCTTGCGTGCACGTTTTCACATTAGAAGATTTTACCGACAACACAATATCGTAAAAGCCGAATTTTTCCAAAAGCGCCGCGTGACAAAGTGCGCTTTCGCACAATCCTTCGGCGGTTCTTCCGTATTTTAATTCAATGTCTTTTTGAAGAGAGCCTCCGTTCACGCCTATTCTTATGGGAGTGCCGTTCGCTTTGCACACTTCCGTAAGTTTTCTGACGTTTTCGTTAGAACCTATGTTTCCGGGATTAAACCTGACTTTTTTAAAGCCGAGCTCGCTGCATGCCGCCGCAAGTTTCCAATCGAACTGTATGTCGGCAACCAAAGGCGCTTTTGCTTCTTTCACCAATTTGCGACATGACGCCAAATCGTCGTTGTTGCAAACCGCGAGCCGAATAATGTCGCATCCGACCCGCTCCAACTCACGGATTTGAGACAAAGTCGAATCGAAATCGGCAGTCGCAGTGTTAGTCATAGACTGCACCGACACTTTCGCGTCTCCGCCTATAATAACGCGACCTACCGCAACTTTTCTTTTTTCGCGCACAACAGCCTCCGTATTTTTTGCGTCGCGCTACCGCAACACCATGCCCACTATGTCGATTATAATCAAAAACGCCATCAAAAGCAAAAGTCCCACCGTGTGAATATAATTTTCCACTTTTCTATTCACGGGCTTTCCGCGTATCCATTCTATAACGGTAAACACTACCTTAGAACCGTCTAATGCCGGAATAGGCAACAGATTGAACAACCCGAGATTGCTCGCTATAAGCGGAAGCAATACGAATATATTTCGCCAATTCGCCGCCGATACCGACGCCATCATGCCGACAGTGCCCACAGGACCTGTAATTGACGTAATGGCGACTTTTCCCGTTATCAAATCGAAAAAGCTACCGAGAATAGTCCACGACATTTTAGCCGTAAAAGGCACGCAATAAACGAACGCGTCGCCCACGCTTCTGTTTCCGTATTCTCGAATAGATTCGAAACCGAATCCGCTGTACGCTTCTTTTCCGTCGCCCGGCACAATATTTTGCACCGTAAGTTTAACTTCTTTTTCTTCCCCGTTACGAATTACGGTAACGGTCACTTCGTCGCCGAGTTTTAAATCGGAAGTATAATCTTCGAACGACTTCATAACGTTTATTTTCTTACCGTTTACTTCCGTTATTTCGTCGCCAACTTCCAAAAGGCAATACGGGTTATTCTTTTCAGCGTCGGAATAATACCGTTGAGTTACATGCGGCGTGGAGTAGCCCACAATCAAAATAAACAGGAACGAAAACAGCACCGCCGACAAAAGGTTAAAAACACCGCCCGCAAGAAGCACTATAATTCGTTTCCACGGCTTTTCGTCAACAAACGAACGAACGTCGGGATTGTCGCTTGTTTCGCTCTCTCCCTCGAATGCGCAAAAGCCTCCGAGCGGAATAAGACGCAACGAAAAAACTTCTCCGTTTTTCTTTTTGCGGCTTAAAAGTTTGGGACCGAAACCCACCGAAAACTCGTTGATTTTAAATTTGAGAATTTTTCCCGCAATATAATGCCCGAACTCGTGAATGATTACCATAAGCAAAAGGATTACTATTGCAAGAAGAATATATAAAGCTATCAAAACTCACTCCGTCTTTTTAATTATAGTCCATCATAAGTTTTTCGTAAGTTTCGTTATGCACTGCGAATATTTCTTCCGACGAACTGTATTCGGTTACGTTCGCCGAATCGAGAGCGTTCCGCACAAGCTCTCCTATTTGAGTAAATCCGATTTTTCCGTTTAAGAACAGCGCGACGGCGGCTTCGTTTGCCGCATTCATTATGCACGGCGCCGTCCCTCCCGTTTGCAAACACCTCTTAGCTAACATAGGCAACGGAAAAAGTTCTTCTTTTGGCGGTAAAAACGTCATGCTGCAAAATTCAAGCGGTTTAACGTCGGACTCGAATCTTTCGGGATAGCTTAACGCCGACTGTATGGGAAGCCTCATATCGGGCGACGACATTTGCGCTATAACCGAACCGTCGCAAAATTCCACCATAGAATGAACTATACTTTGCGGATGAATAACGTAGTCTATATTTAATGTGTCGAACAACCAACGCGCTTCTATGATTTCAAGCCCTTTGTTCATCATTGTGGCGCTGTCTACCGAAATCTTTTTGCCCATTCGCCAGGTGGGATGATTAACTGCGGCTTCGGGAGTAACCGAAAGAAGTTCCTTTTTGTCGCATCGGTAAAACGGACCTCCGCTCGCGGTTAAAATCAATCTTTTAACATCACTTTCTCGCCCGGCACGCAAACACTGCCAAATCGCTGAATGCTCGCTGTCTACGGGCAATAAGCTAACACCTTTTTCGCGCGCTCGGGTTGTAACGAGCTTGCCTGCGGCGACGAGCGATTCTTTATTCGCAAGCGCAACGGTCGTTCCGTTTTCTATTGCCGCAAGCACGCTTGTCAGCCCAACGCAACCTACAACAGCAACAAGCACTATGTCGCAATTTACCGAAGCCGCAACTTTTAAACATTCAGCGCCGCAACCCACTTCGCACAAAAGAGCGTCTCTAACCTTGCGGTATTGTTTACAGTCGCAAATACCCGCATATTCGGGTTTAAATTTTTTTGCCTGAGCAATTAAAAGTTCCGAATTTTCGTTTGCCGTAAGTGAGACAATTTTGAACTTATCGGGATATTTTTCCACAATCTGCAAAGTTTGAGTGCCTATATATCCCGTGCTTCCTATAAGCGCAATCCGTTTCATACTAAATAATCAAAAAGCTCAAATAAATATAAATAACTACGGCGTTAAACATCATACCGTCTATTCTGTCGAGCACTCCGCCATGACCGGGCATAAAAGTGCCGTAATCTTTTATTCCGCATTTTCTTTTTAAATACGACGCAACAAGGTCGCCGATTTGATTGAACACCGAACCGAGCAATCCAAGCATAATAAAATGCACTACGTTCGAAATAGTTCCGCTTCCGAAAAGTCCTGTTTTCAACCAACCGAACCTTGCGAACATATACACAAGCATAGCGCCGCCAACACCGCCCAAAAGCCCTCCTACGGCGCCTGAAATAGTCTTTTTAGGGCTTATGTTGGGGCAAAGTTTCGGTCCCTTTAAAAGAGAGCCGACAAAATAAGCGAAAGTGTCGGTTAAGCAAGACACGATAAACACAAGCAATATAGCGTCTACCCTAAATACTGCTGGCAAATAGTTTAACCCGAGCATATACGACAAAACGGTTACGGGATAAATCATTGCGAGCACTGTGGAAATCGCATTGTTTTTGGTTCTTTTCTTACTCGCCGCGCAACATATAAAACATATTGCAGTTAAAAGTGCAAAAACGCCGAAAAATCCCGCTATTCCAAGCCCTTCGTCGAGGTATTTGGAAATAAAGAAAAACGCAAGATAGCCGAGAAAAATGTGTAAAAACACAAATATATCCAACGGCGGCGAAAACCTTTTGTCGAGCGCGCGGCAAAGTTCTATTCCGGCTCCCACCGCAACCATGAGCACGAAAATATCGAAAAAAATCTTGTTGACGTAAATCGACAAGAGCACGGTTCCGACGTAAACCGCCGCAATAAATATAGCCGTAATCGACCGTGTTTTCATGGTTTAACCTTTCCGAATCTGCGTTCTCGCGCAGAATAGTCGTTTAATATTTCGTACAAGAGCGTTTTATTAAAATCGGGCCAAAGCGTTTTGGTGAAAAAAAGTTCGCTATACGCGCATTGATAGAGCATAAAATTACTCAAACGCGATTCGCCTCCCGTGCGCACCACAAGGTCGGGGTCCGGCAAATCGGAAGTGTAAAGCAAACGAGAAAATGCGTCGGAATCGAGCACCGCTCCGTTTTTAACCGCAACGTTTACCGCTCTTAAAATTTCGTCGCGGGAGCCGTAATTCAAAGCTATGTTAAGCGTTCCGCCTGTGCACGAAGCGCTTTTCTCGATAGCGTCCGCAATAATATTACGCAAAGTCTCGGGAAAATATGACGTGTCGCCCATTGTTCGAACGCAAATATTTTTTTCGAGCAACTCGTTTAAAAACTCGGTAAAATACTCTTCCATCAGGTTAAAAAGAGCTTTTACTTCGTCTTGCGGGCGGTTTTTGTTTTCGGTTGAAAAAGCGTATACGGTAAGATAAGGAATACCTATTTTAAAGCATTCGTCAACTATGCGGCGCATTGTTTTAACGCCTTCTCTATGCCCCGCCTTACGCGGTAAGAACCTCTTTTTTGCCCACCTGCCGTTTCCGTCCATAATAAAGGCGATATGACGCGGCAAATTTTGCGGAATTTTTTCAGATTTCAAGAATTTCGGATTCCTTGTCTTTAAGCAACTTGTCTACCGATTCAATAAATTTATCCAAAGTTTTTTGCACGTCTTTTTCATACGAAGCCACTTCGTCTTCGGTTATAACGTTGTCTTTTTTAAGTTTTTTAAGCGAATCGATTATGTCGCGTCTTTCGTTGCGCAACACAACTTTGGTGTCTTCCGAAATGCGCTTAACCTGTTTTGTAAGGTCTTTGCGACGTTCTTCGGTAAGTTGCGGAAACACAAGGCGAATAGTTTTTCCGTCGTCGGTAGGATTGATTCCTATATCCGATGCGTTAATCGCTTTAACGACTTCTTTAAGCATACTCACGTCGTAAAGCGAGATAACGAGCATACGGGCTTCGGGCACCGTGATGGTAGCCATTTGAGAAAGCGGCGTAAGCGTTCCGTAATAGTCTACGGTGATTTTGTTAAGAATCTGCGGATTTGCGCGACCTGCGCGAATAGAGAGAAATTCCGATTTAAGATGCTCGAAAGCTTTATTGAGTTTGCTCTCGTATTGTGTAAACTCTTCTTGAACCTGAGGGTTTGATATTGCCATAACTTCCTCCGACAAACATTTTTTTAATTATAATATCGCACGGCTTGTATAAAAATCAAGTTGCCTTTGCGTTTGCACTAAGCTAATAGCCGCATATCGCAAACTTGCTCGAAAATTCGTTGCGAGCAAGTTTTTCTCTATTATATCAAAAAATCTGCGGCAACACAACTGTTTTAGCTGATTATTGTTCCCACTTTTTCACCCATAGCGGCTTTAATTAGACCTTGCTCGGAATTTAATCCGAAAGCGATTATAGGAATATTGTTTTCCATACACATGGTAATGCTCGTAATGTCCATTAAATGCAATTCTTTGTTTATAACGTCCATATACGAGATTTTGTCGAGTTTTTTAGCGCGAGGATTTGTTTTCGGGTCGCTATCGTACAAACCGTCTACGTTTTTAGCCATTAAAAGCACGTCGGCTTTAATTTCGGCGGCGCGCAAAGCTGCGCCCGAATCGGTCGAAAAATACGGATTGCCTGTGCCGCATGCGAAAATAACTATTCGTTTGCACTCGAAATGTTTTAACGCTTTTCTCAAAATATACGGTTCCGCAACAGACGGAATACTAAGCGCGGTTTGCACTCTCGATTGCACGCCTTCTTTTTCTATCGCGTCTTGCAAAGCAAGAGCGTTCATTATCGTAGCAAGCATGCCCATGTGGTCCGCCGTCACTCTGTCCATATCGGTGCCCTGTCTGCCGCGCCAAAAATTGCCTCCGCCCACAACTACGGCTATTTCTATGCCGCTACGGTGAAGTTGCACAAGCTGCGAAACAACGTGCTTAACGGTTTCGGGGTCTATGCCCACTCCTTTCTCGCCCGCAAGAGCCTCGCCGCTGATTTTCAACAATATTCTTTTATACATTCCGTTATCCTCCGCTTTCGGTATTGTAAATTTGCAAACGCCGTTCGCGTTTACCATATTATTTATAAAAGAATGGGACACCAAAACGGTTTGTTCGGTGTCCCGTCAAAATATTAAGCGTTTTATTTGTTTTGCATCTTCGCCACTTCTTCGGCAAGATTATCGACTTTCTTTTCAAGTCCCTCGCCCATAACGAAACAAGCGAAGCGAACGATTTTAACCGAGCAACCGGCTTTTTTGCCGAAATCGGCAACGAGCTGTCCCACAGTTACGTCGGGATTCTTAACGAATTCCTGCTCGACCAAGCAAATTTCCTTAAAGAATTTTTTAATTCTGCCCGCAATAACTTTTTCCACAACTGCGGCAGGCTTGCCTTCGTTGAGCGCTTGCGTGGTAAGAATTTCTTTTTCGTGCTCGGTTTCCTGAGCGGGAACTTCTTCGGGATAAACGTATTTGGGCGAAGAAGCGGCAATGTGCATTGCAATATCATGGCACATTGTTGCAAACTCTTCGTTCGAATTTAAATCTTTGTCGGTAGCCATTTCCAAAAGGACGCCTATTTTACCGCCCATGTGCAAATAGAACTCCTGTTTGCCGCTCTTAACGGCAAAACGTACAAATCTGCGAACCGAAAGTTTTTCGCCTATTTTCGCGGTGGCGTTATTCACAAGGTCGGTAACGGTGGAATTTCCGTCTACCTTAGAAGAAAGCAAAGCGTCAAGGTCGGCGGGGTCGGTTTCGGCAACCTGACGGGCTACCGCCGAGCTAAGCTCTACAAACGGTTCGGATTTCGCAACGAAATCGGACTCGCAGTTCACTTCCGCCAAAGCGCCCACTTTTCCGTCGGCGCTTACGAAAGCCGCAACAGCGCCCTCACTTGCCACGCGGGAAGCTTTTTTCGCGGCGATATTCACGCCTTGCTCGCGCAAAAATTCCGCCGCTTTTGCCATGTCTCCGTCGGTTGCGGTAAGGGCTTTCTTGCAGTCCATCATGCCCGCGCCCGTTTGTTCTCTTAATTTTGCAACGTCTTTAGCAGTAAAAGCCATTGTTCATTCCTCCTTAAACCGATTCGGTAGCCGTTTCGGCAACTTGTTCTTCGGTTTTCTCGCCGGCTTCGGCGGCTTCGCGAGCCTTTTCCTCAGCCATTTGAGCTTCTATCTGACGGCGAGCCGCAAGACCCTCCTCGCCCTCGCGCGCTTCTATAACGGCGTCGGCCATTGCGCCCGCAATAAGCTTTATGGCGCGAATAGCGTCGTCGTTGCCGGGAATAACGTAGTCAACTTCGTCGGGATTGCAATTTGTGTCAACAATTCCTACAATGGGAATATTGAGGCTACGCGCTTCGGCTACCGCAAGATGTTCTTTTTGAGGGTCAACAACAAAAAGGGCGCCGGGCAAAGTGCGCATATCTTTAATACCGCCCAAATTTTCTTCCAACTTGTCACGTTCCGCAATAAGCTTAATAACTTCTTTTTTGGGAAGAACGTTGAATTCGTTCATCTTCTCCATTTGGTTGAGCTTATTGAGACGCTCTATTCTCGAACGTATCGTGGTAAAGTTTGTGAGCGTGCCGCCGAGCCAACGGGATTTCATGTAGAACATTCCGCATTTCGTAGCTTCTTGAGCTATAGCTTCCTGAGCCTGCTTTTTAGTGCCGACGAAAAGAATGTTTTTGCCGCTTGCGGCAACTTCCTTGATGAACGCGTACGCTTCGTCGATAAGACCTACCGTTTTTTCGAGATTGATAATATAAATATCATTTCTCGCCGTGTAGATGTACTTCTTCATCTTCGGATTCCACTTTCTGGTGGGGTGACCGAAATGTACGCCCGCTTCCAGAAGTTGTTTCATAGAAACAACGTTTGCCATATTTTATACCTCCTGTTTGTACCTCCCCGCCCATCAACTTCGTTTCGGGAATAAGGCATGCAAAAATTTACCTTAAGCAACAGAAAAACGAATCCGAAGCGGGTGTGTATTCAAAACCTGAACAATTATATCACATTAAAAAAAGATATGCAAATGTTTTAGGCAGGGTTTAAAAATATTCTTGTTACTCTTTGTGTTCGTGATGACAGTGGCAACCGCACTCGTCGTCGCACTCGTGCTCGCCGTGCCCGCAATGGCAATCATCCCCGCAACAATCGTCGCAACAGTCGCAGTCGTATTCGCTCACGGCTTTAAGATATTCGTTAAACACTCTTTCCAAAAGCTCTTCGTCGAATAACGGGGTAAAATTACGCTCGTCGGGAGCGTCGTCGTTTACTGTATATTCGAAAATAACGGCTTCGTCTTCGCCTATTCCTTCCATAGGCTCGGCGGGTTGCAAAAGCTCGTAGAACTTTCCGTCGAGTTCTATGCTGGCGATTTCAAGAAACTTAACAGCCTGTTCGTTTTCGTCAAACAACTCGATAACCGAATCTTCTTCGAAAATTTCCACGTTCGCATTGTTTTCTTCCATTTTGATTATCTCCGTCTTTTTATTTTATACGTTTTTGCGCATCGAGATAACTTTGCAAAATTATCTGTGCGGAAAGAGTATCTATAACTTGCTTGCGCTTTTCTCGGCGCATATTGCATTCTATTAGCGTTTTTTCGGCGCTCACCGTTGTAAGTCGCTCGTCTTTGTACACAACCTTTAAGCCGCTGACTTTTTCGAGCACTTTGCCGAAACTTTCGGTTTTGTTTGCTCTCTCGCCGTGAGAGCCGTCCATATTTATAGGAAGCCCCAACACTATGAGCCCCGCGTCTTTCTCTTTGGCAAGCGCAGCTATTGCGTCTATATCCTTTCGCATAGACTGCGATTTATACGTTTCGAGCGGACTTGCAAGAGTTTCGCTTTCATCGCTTAACGCAAGCCCTATTCGAGCGTCACCGTAATCGATTGCCAATATTCTCAAATTTTATTCCTCTTTTTCGGTTAAATCGATTTCCATGTTTTCGCAAGCGTTCTTTTTTCGTCTCTTTTGCTCGGGGAATGCCTTAAATAACCGCGACGAACGAATTTTTTGTTTTAGCTCGGCTAATTTCTTCTCGGCGTCGGTAGTAGCTTGCGAAATTCTTTCTCCGACCGCGTCGGACGGAATTTTGAGCGCCGAACAGATTTTTTCAACGGCGGCATAATTCTTTTGATGCGCCGCAAGCTGAATAACGGTGAAAACAATATCGACCGCTATACCCGCAACCAAAGCGCCGCAACTTATCCAAACGGCAAGGTTCGGCATTTTTGCAATCAGTTTGGCGAGCGGCGGGTGAACTACGTCTACAAGCAACACGCAAGCTATTCCCCAAAGAAGCGAATATTTTAAGCAAACGTATCCTTTAATGTTAAAATGCTCGCCCGAATAGTCCCACCACTTTGTTTTGAACAGCTTCTCCAAAACGAACCCTACAACGAACTCCAACAACGAAGCAAGCGCAACGGAAGCGGGAAAAAGAACGTAAACCCCGATATTGAGCGGAGTAAGGCACAAAAGAATAAGCACCGCTCCGATTCCGTATATAGGGCACAAACAACCGTTCAAAAATCCGCGATTTTCAAACCGACCTCTTTTAAGAGTGGCATGTATAACTTCAACGCACCACCCCGCGCACGAATAAATAAAAAAATATAATATGTATTCGAACACCATGTTTTCATTATAACATTAAAACATACTAAAAGCAAGCTTTTTACAATAACGCGATTTTTCAACCGCTTGCTTAATTTAAGCATTGCAAAAATTCGAATTCGAACTCGCATATAAAAAAGCGGAAGTTTTTTCCGACTCCCGCTCTTTTATTTTTCCGATTAGTAGCTTTGCTCGTTCTGACAGTTTTCGCAGTTTTGTTGCTCGTTGTTTTGCGGGCAAAGCTTACTTTTGATTTGCTCTTGGGCGCCGCTCACCATTTGGCGAGTTTTTTGGCTGTTGCTCGCAAGGCAAGCTCCCGCAACCATACCCAAAGCCAAGCCTAAAAACATTGAATTTTTCATGCCGTTTCTTACCTCCGTTAGAGGTAGTATAAACATACGCGAAAATTTTTATACGGTTGTATGCGCTTAACTCTATTTTCCGAGTTTTACAAGATAATCGTTTATTGCGGCTTTAATCGCCTCTTCGGCAAGAACCGAGCAATGAATTTTTTGCGCCGGCAAACCGCCGAGTTCTTCAACCACTTGCGCGTTAGTAATTTTCAAAGCCTCTTCCACAGTTTTGCCTTTTATCATAGACGTGGCAACCGACGAAGTGGCTATTGCGGCAGCGCAACCGAACGTTTGAAAACTTACGTCTTCTATAACGTTGTCGGAATTGATTTTCATAAAAATTTTCATTATATCGCCGCAAGAAGCGTTGCCCACTTGCCCTACGGCGTTGGCGTCTTTCAATTCGCCCGCGTTTTGCGGGTTTGAAAATTCTTTTATAACACGTTCGTTATACATTTATTATCCCTTCTTTAAATTCGGCAAACAACGGCGATATAGCGCGCAGTTTGCTTACGATTTCAATCAGTTTTTCAACGGCGTAATCCGCATCCTGTTTTGTGTTGTCTTTTCCGAACGTGAACCTAATGCTTCCGTGAGCCGTCTCGTGTTTTAACCCCATAGCAAGCAAAACGTGCGACGGTTCGAGCGAACCCGACGAACACGCAGAACCCGACGAACACGCTATTCCGCATAAGTCGAGATTTAACAGCAAAGATTCGCCCTCTATAAATTCGAACGAAAAGTTCGCGTTTTGAGGCAACCTCTTTTCTCTGTCGCCGTTATATATTACATGCGGAATCTTTTTCTCCACTTCCGACACAAAATAATCGCGCAACTTTTTTATATGCGCCGCGTTTTCCGCAAGACTTTCGGTAGCAAGTTCCAAAGCCTTAGCCATTCCCACAACGCAAGGCACGTTGGTTGTGCCGCCGCGCATGGTTCTTTCCTGGTGCCCGCCTACCACAAACTTATCGGGTTTTACGCCGCCCCTTATATAAAGCGCGCCCACCCCTTTCGGACCGTAAAACTTATGAGCCGAGAACGTAAGCATATCCACGCCCAAATCTTTAACCGATACGGGAACGCTTCCCATCGCCTGAACTGCGTCGGTATGAAACAAAGCGCCCGCTTTATGAGCAATTTCGCAAAGTTCTTTCACGGGTTGAACGGTTCCGACCTCGTTGTTTGCCAGCATAACCGACACAAGAACGGTGTCGGGGCGCAAAGCTTTTTTAAGTTCGGTGGTACTCACAAGTCCTTTTTCGTTTACAGGCAAATAAGTTACTTCGAAACCCTGCGCTTCGAGTTGCTTACACGACGCAATAACTGCGGGATGTTCTATCGAACTCGTTATAATATGTTTGCCTACACTCTTTTTGGCGAAAGCCGCGCCTTTAATAGCCCAGTTGTCCGCTTCCGTACCACCCGAAGTAAAATATATTTCGGTGTGTTTCGCTCCAATTAGTTCGGCTGTTTTTCTTCGCGCCGTATCCACCGCAAGAGCGGCTTCTGCTCCGAACCCGTGAATTGAATTAGCGTTTCCGAACTTGTCCGAAAAATACGGAAGCATTTCGTTAAGAACCCGCTTATCGACGGGAGTTGTTGCCGAATGGTCGAGATACACCCGCCTGAAATCCGAATTTGTGCTCATGAATTACTTTCTCCCACAGGATATCTTTATTCCGCCACGTCGGAAGCGTAAAGCGGAAACCTTTCGGTAAGCTCGGCAACTTTCGCCGTGACAGCCGCAAGCGCGCTGTCTTTTTCTTTTATAACGCGGGCAATAAGCGAAGCGATTACTTTCATTTCGTTTTCTCCCATACCGCGAGTGGTAACGCTCGGAGTTCCTATGCGGATTCCGCTCGTAATAAACGGCGACTGGGGGTCGTTTGGAATAGTGTTTTTATTTACCGTTATACGGCACTTATCGAGCAACGCTTCTATTTCTTTTCCCGTAGTGTTATGTTCGGCAAGTTTTAAAAGCATTAAATGGTTGTCGGTGCCTCCCGAAACAAGATTTACGCCTTCCGCAATAAAACCTTTTGCAAGAGCCTGAGCGTTCGATTTAACCTTAGTTTGATACGCCTTAAATTCGGGCGAAGCCGCTTCTTTAAGAGCGACTGCTTTACCCGCTATAACGTGCATTAAAGGTCCGCCCTGCGTGCCGGGAAAAACGGCTTTGTTTATTTTTTTCGCTATTTCTTCGTCGTTGCAAAGTATCATGCCGCCGCGCGGGCCTCTGAGAGTTTTGTGGGTAGTTGTTGTAACGACGTGCGCGTAAGGAAACGGCGACGGGTGATTTCCCGTAACAATAAGTCCCGCAATGTGCGCCACGTCAACCATCAAATATGCGCCAACGCTATCGGCAATTTCACGGAAACGCTTGAAATCGATAACGCGCGAATAGGCGCTTGCTCCCGCTATAATCATTTTGGGTTTCTTCTCTTTCGCAAGCTTTTCCAAAGCGTCGTAATCTATGGTTTCGCCTTTGTCGCTAACTCCGTAAGGCACTATATTGTAGTTTTTCCCCGAAAAGTTTACGGGGCTGCCGTGCGTAAGATGCCCGCCGTGAGCAAGATTCATGCCGAGCACGGTGTCGCCTATGTTTAAAAGAGCGAAATACACAGCCAAATTCGCGTTTGCTCCGCTATGCGGCTGTACGTTGGCATAATTGCAACCGAAAAGTTTTGTAGCTCTCGCTATGGCAAGGTCTTCCACTTCGTCAACATACATGCAACCGCCGTAATAGCGCTTGCCGCTGTAACCTTCGGCATATTTATTAGTTAAATGCGAACCAACCGCAGCCATAACTGCCGGCGTAACAAAATTTTCGCTTGCAATAAGTTCTATATGCTCGCGCTGGCGCACAAGCTCGCGCTTCATCGCTTCGGCACACTCGGGGTCGGTGGCGGCTATAAGTTTAAGGTCTATCATTTATCTTCTCCTTCTTTTGGTTTTTCGGTTTCTGTCGCGCTTATTTTGCTTACTATAACAGGCAAATATTTTTTACTGCGGCGGTAAAGTCTTTCAATAAAATATACTGTGGGAATGCTTATTGCAAGCCCTATTACACCGCCTAAAAACATAGCTTTTTCGCCGTATGAAAACGGAATAACAAGCCCCGCAAATAAGAACAAAAGCGGCAAAATGTATAAATACAAGTAAGAGCCTTTAACTTGTTTTTCGGGCATAGCAACGGCAACGCTGTCACCCGTCTCGCATTCTATTTGGGAAAGCGCAGGCAAAATCAAATGATTTTTTCGCCCGAAACCGCACGCCTTGCAACCTTCGCATTTTGCGTTTTTTACTATTTTAACGTAGTATCTGTTCTTTTTTCTCGCGTGCACGGTGCAATACTCTATTCTTTCCATATTATATCCGTAACAATCTGTTGAGCCATTAAGCAACCCGCCGCATTAGGTGCATAGCTTACTGTGCCCGGCACTCCGTCGGCAACTATAGGCAGTCCCGCGTCGCACACCGTTTTTAACGACTTTATTCCCGCCTCCCGCAACTTTTTGCGCATTACGCGAGCAAGTCCGTCACCCGACGTTTTAAACACGTCTTTAACTTCGAAACGCGGAGCAAGCCTATTGCCTGACCCCATTGCGGAAATCACGGGAATGCCGCTTTGCACAGCGCGAACGATTAAATCGGTTTTATCCGCAACGCTGTCTATGCAGTCGGCAACATAATCGTACCGTTCGCAAAAAATTTGTTCTGCGGTTTCATTCGAATACCGCATAAACTTTTGCTCTACTCGGCAATCGGGCGCGATTTCGGCGGCGCGCAACACCGCCGCTTCCGTTTTGGCGCGTCCTATATTCAAAACGGTGCAAAGAATTTGACGGTTTAAGTTGGTTTCGTCGAACGTGTCGCAATCCACTACGGTAAGTTTCCCCACGCCCGCGCGAACAAGCATTTCAAAAGCGCAACCGCCCACTCCGCCGAGCCCCACTACGAGAACCGACGAATTGACGAGCTTACTTAGGTTAGCCGCCCCTATAAGCTTTTCGGTACGTTGCAAACGGTTATATTTCAAGTCGCTCATCTGCTTGCGAAAAATTCCACAATCGCGTTTACCGCACAACTTTCCGAATGTCCGTCCGACAACCGTTTTACGGTAACGGTGCCGTTGGCTTTTTCGCTTTCGCCTATAACCGCCGCATATTCGGCGCCCTGTTTATCGGCAAATTTGAACTGCGCTTTCAAGCTTCTTCCCGTGCTGTCGCAATCCGCGCTTATTCCGCCGCTACGCAAAGCGCGAACAAGCATTGTGCAATCGTCCGCAAACTCGGGCGACTGACTCACCGCCATAACCTTTATACGTTTTTCGGGCTTAAAAGGCGAGTTTAACGCCTCTTTGAGCAAAATCAACCTTTCTATTCCCATTCCGAATCCTACGCAAGGAGTGTGCTTTCCGCCTACGGATTCCACAAGATTATCGTATCTGCCGCCCCCGCAAACAGTGCCCTGCGCACCGAGCGCGTCGGTAACGAATTCGAACACTGTTTTTGTATAGTAATCGAGTCCGCGAACAATTCCCGAATCAACTTTAAACGGAATTTTCGCCGCAGTAAGCAACGTTTTCAGTCTTTCCATGTGGGCGGCGCAATCGTCGCAAATATAATCGAGAATACTCGGAGCGTTCGCCACAACGGATTTGCAAGACGGAACTTTGCAGTCGATAATTCTAAGCGGATTTGTTTTTAAGCGCGTATGGCACGTTTCGCACAATTCAGCCTTGTGCGCTTCTCCGAAAGACCGCAAAGCCTCGTTATACGCTTTTCTGCAATTCGGGCAACCTATGCTGTTTATATTTAGCGACAGCGAAGTAATACCGAATTTAATCAAAAAATCGTATGCGAGAGAAATTACTTCGAAATCGTATTCAGGCGCGTCGCCGCCGTAAAATTCCACGCCGAATTGATGGTGTTCCCTAAGCCTTCCCGCCGCAGGACGTTCGTATCTGAAAACAGGCGAAAAGTAGAACATTTTTAACGGCAAAGTTTCGCTTTCCAAAGAATTCTCAACGTAACTGCGCGCTACGGGCGCGGTGCCTTCGGGTTTAAGCGTTACGCTTCGCCCGCCCTTATCGGTAAACGTGTACATTTCTTTGCCGACTACGTCGGTGTCGTCGCCTATCGAACGCAAAAACAGCTCGGTATGCTCGAAAGCGGGCGTGCGGATTTCGCGCGCGTTATACAGCGCGCATATTTCTCTTGCAAGAGCTTCCGCCTGTTGCCACTTGTGGCTTTCGGAAGGGAGCACGTCTTTTGTTCCTCTCGGAATGCTTATCATAGTAACCTGCTTTTTATAAAATATATTTCTTTAAATCATGCCTACGCATACGTTCGCCGAGATGCTCGGAAACGTATTTTTCGTCTATTTTAACCTCAACTGTGGGATGGTCGCCCGACGCGTTAAAGCTGAGGTCTTCGAGCAACTTCTCCATAATGGTGTGAAGTCTGCGCGCGCCTATGTCTTCTCTTACGTTGTTATCGTCCACCGCAATTTCGGCAAGCATACGAATAGCCTCGTCGGTATACGAAAGTTTGATATTGTCTACTCCGAGCATAGCTCCGTACTGACGGGTTATGGCGTTTTCGGTTTCGGTAAGAATTTTCACAAAATCGTCTGCGGTTAAACTATTCAGCTCTACGCATACGGGGAACCGCCCTTGAAACTCGGGAATCAAGTCGCTGATAGAACTAACGTGGAATGCGCCCGACGCTATAAACAAAATATAGTCTGTTTTCATTGCTCCGTATTTTGTCATAACCGTGCAACCTTCCACTATGGGAAGTATGTCGCGTTGCACACCTTCACGCGATACGTCCGGTCCGTTCGAAGCTCCTTTGCCCGCTATTTTATCGATTTCGTCTATAAATATAACGCCCTGCTGCTCTGCACGTTTCAATCCCTCGCTGTTTATAGCGTCCATATCGATATGCTTTTCCGATTCTTCGAGCGTTAAAAGCTTAACCGCTTCTTTAACCGTAAGCTTGCGCTTTTTTCGTTTTTTGGGAACAAGTCCGCCGAATATGTCGCCCAAATTTATTTCGGCTCCCATGCCAGGCATAATTTCAACAGGCTTGGGCGCGTCGTTCACCTCTATTTCGAGCATGTGCGAATCGAGCTTGCCCGCGTTTAAGTCTTCTTGAAGTTGTGCTCTGAGCGCGCTTTCGGGCATATCGGCGTTTTGCTTTTTCTTGCTTGAAACAAGAGCGTCGAGAATTTTCTTTTCCGCAGCCGCCTTGCTCGTTTTTTCCACTTCGGCAAGCTTTTCTTCTTTAACGAGACGTACCGCCACTTCCGCGAGGTCGCGTATCATAGATTCCACGTCGCGCCCCACATACCCCACTTCGGTAAACTTAGTGGCCTCGACTTTTATAAACGGGGCTTTAACGAGCTTGGCGAGTCTACGCGCTATTTCCGTTTTACCTACGCCGGTAGGTCCTTTCATGATAATATTTTTCGGCGTTATTTCCTCGCGCAGATTGTCGGGAAGCATACTGCGACGGTATCTATTTCTGAGAGCTACCGCAACCGCTTTCTTCGCGTCTTGCTGACCTATAATATATTTATCGAGTTCCGTAACTATTTGCTTGGGAGAAAGTTCCATAATCACACCTCCTCTACCGTAAGATTGCCGTTGGTGAATATGCAAATCGACGAGGCGATTCTCATAGCCTTTTCCGCAATCTCGCGGGCATTGAGCTTTGTGTTCTCGGCAAGCGCGCGAGCCGCCGCAAGCGCGTAGTTACCGCCGCTGCCTATTGCGCAAATTCCGTTTTCCGGTTCTATTACGTCGCCCACGCCGGACACCACCAAAAGGTCGCGCGAGTCAGCAACAATCATCATAGCTTCCAACTGCCGCAAAATTTTGTCGCCGCGCCAAAGCTGAGCGAGTTCCACAGCGCTGCGCATAAGATTTCCGCTGTATTTGTGCAACATTCCTTCGAACCTTTCACTCAAAGTAAAAGCGTCGGCTACAGAGCCGGCAAATCCTATAACAACTTTGTCGTCGTAAAGTCGGCGCACTTTCACAGCGTTCGACTTCATAACAACGCTTTGACCTGCGGTTACTTGCCCGTCTCCCGCAATAACCGTTTTGCCGTCTTTTTTCACGGCAACAATAGTCGTTCCTCTAAGTTCCATTCTAATATAAACTCCTATAATATTTTGCCTTATAATAATTCATCGGTATTACCGAAAAGTATACTACATTTTTTCGGATAAATCAATTAAATCGTTCGCTTTTTTAAATTCGAGCAAATCGCGTTCCGAGCGCGCGCAATATTCTTCTTTTCGTTTCGCTTTGTCGCGCACATGTTCGGCAAGCGGCGGCAAAATTCCGAAATTAGCGTTCATAGGCTGAAAATTCGGATTGGGCGAAGTTATATACCGATACAGCGAACCTATTATCGTAGTGGGCGGCAACAAAAGCGGTTCCTGTTTTTTTAGCGCACGCACAACGTTCAGACCCGCAATAAGTCCCGACGCAATGCTTTCAACATATCCTTCCACTCCCGAAAGTTGCCCCGCTATAAAAGTATTTTTGCTGTTTTTCAACCGCGAATAGCAATCGAGTTCGCTCGGCGAATTTATATAAGTGTTTCGGTGCATAACGCCGTAACGGACGAATTCGGCGTTTTTTAGCGCCGGAATCATTCCGAAAACTCTTTTCTGTTCCCCGAATTTCAAGTTGGTTTGAAACCCGACTATATTGTACATTGTTCTTTCGGCGTTCTCCGCGCGAAGTTGAACCACAGCATACGGTCTTTTTCCCGTTTCGGGATGAACGAATCCTACGGGGCGCAAAGGTCCGAATCGAATGGAATCTTCTCCGCGCGCCGCCATAACTTCTATCGGCATACACCCTTCGAAAATTTCCCGCTTGTCGAACTCGTGAAGATTAGCGCGCTCCGCGCCCGCAAGTTCGGCAACGAAAGCCGAATACTCTTCTTTTGTAAGCGGGCAATTCAAATAGTCGCTGTCGCCTTTGCCGTATCTGTTAGCTGAAAAACATTTTGAAAAGTCTATAGTACAAGCGTCAACTATGGGCGCGGACGCATCGTAAAAGCCGAGAGAATCGCCTATCCGCCTTTTAAGAGCGTCGTTTATTCCGCCCACCGTTAAAGGTCCCGTAGACACAACGGTCAGTTCGCCGTCGTTCCAATCGTTCGCCGTTTCCGACGCAACTGTTATGTTAGGGTGCGTTTTAATGCTTTCCGTTACACTCTTTGAGAAAAGCTCGCGGTCAACAGCCAAAGCGCCTCCTGCGGGCACTTTGCACTTTTCGGCACAGCGCAATAAAAAACTGCCGAGCGCCCTCAGCTCGTTTTTAAGAAGTCCTCCCGCAGTACCGCGTTCGTCGGATTTTAAAGAATTCGAACATACGAGTTCGGCAAAATTCGCACTCTTGTGAGCGGGCGAAAACAACTTGGGTTTGCAATCGACAAGCTTAACGGAGTAGCCGCTTTCGGCTATTTTATGCGCGGCTTCGCATCCGGCAAGCCCCGCTCCTATAACGGTTACGTCCAACTGCTAATCCGCCTTAGTTTTGTATTTGCAAGTTTTAGAAGCGCAAACGTGATAAACTCCGTCTTTGTACTTTCGTATCAGCAAATGGCTTCCGCAATCGGGGCATTTGCCTTCGGCAAGCGGAGCGTTTGCGGTAAACCGACATTCGGGATAACCTGTGCAACCGTAAAACACGGAGCCGCGCGAGTTTATTTGTTTTAAAGGTTTGCCGCACTGAGGGCACGGCGCCGATTCGACTTTTTCCTGCGCTTCGCCGTTCTTATCTATATTAACGATATTTTTACATTCCGGATAACCGGGACACGCAAGGAACGGACCGTACTTGCCTTGTTTGAGAACCATAGTTCTTCCGCATTTTTCGCATTTAACGTTGGATTCCTCGTTGGTCGTTTCGGTTTGAGTCGCGGGTTTCCCCGTCTCTTCGTCGTAAGGCAAAGTAGTGCGACATTTCGGATAGTTGGGACAAGCCAAAAATTTGCCGAACCGTCCGTTTTTAACCACCATAAGAGTGCCGCATGTGGGGCACGGAAAGTCGGTTTTTTCGTCGGGAGCTTTAAGGCTGAACGTGTCGCCGAGCGCTTCGGATATTTTTTCCTCGAAGCCGTTGTAAAAGTCGCCAACAACGCGCTGCCATATAACTCCGCCTTCCTCTATTTCGTCGAGACGTTTTTCCATACCCGCCGTGAATTTAACGTCCATAATATCGGGGAAGTATTTAATTAACATGTCGGTTACGTCCATGCCGAGCTGTGTGGGACGTATATATTTGCCCTCATGCTCGGTATAGCTGCGAGCGTTCAAAAGCGTTACGGTGGGCGTGTAGGTTGCGGGACGACCTATTCCCTTTTCTTCCATAGTTTTTACAAGACTTGCTTCGGTAAACCTTGCGGGCGGTTTAGTGAACTTTTGTTCGTACTTATATTCGCAGAAACCGAGTTTTTCTCCCTCGTGCAAATCGGGCAGTTTTCCCGACTCTTCCTCGTCCTCTTTGCTCTCGTCGGTATACATATTATACACTGCGGTATAACCTGCAAACAGCGGAGATTTACCCGTAACTTTAAATCCGTAGTTGCCCGCCGTTATATCCACCGACAGCGAATTATATGTCGCTTCGCTCATCTGACTTGCCATAAAGCGTTCGTAAATCAATTTATACAGCTTGTAATGGTATTTGTTCACCGCGTTTTTTATGCTTTCGGGAGTGCGGCTGAGCGATATAGGACGAATAGCTTCGTGGGCGTCTTGCGCGCTCTTTTTGGAAGCATAAATATTAGGCTTTGCGGGAATAAACTTTTCTCCGAATTTTTCCGAAATGTAAGAGCGGGCTTCTTTTATGGCGTCGTCCGACACTCGGGTCGAGTCGGTTCTTATATAAGTTATAAGAGCAACCTTGCCTTCTCCCGGTAAGTCTACGCCCTCGTACAGCGACTGGGCAGCGCTCGAAGTTTGCTTTAAAGACATTCCGAGCTTATTGAGAGCGTCCTGTTGCATAGAACTCGTTATAAACGGCGCTGGCGGCTTAGACTTTGTTACGGATTTTTTAACGTTTACAACTTCGTATTCTTTTCCGTCGAGCTCCGATATAACTTCTTTCAGAGTTTGCTCGTTGGGTATTTTGAATTTTTGCTTATTACGCGTTGCAAGCGCCGCTTTGATTTTTGAGCCGCTTTGGTTTTTTAAAACCGAAAAAAACGGCCAGTATTCTTCGGGCTTGAAATTCAGAATTTCGCGCTCGCGTTCCACAACGAGGCGCAACGTTACCGATTGCACTCTTCCCGCCGAAAGTTTGTTTTGAATTTTTTTGCACAACACGGGGCTTAGCTTATAACCAACCAAACGGTCGAGCACGCGCCGCGCCTGTTGGGCGTCAACAAGATTTATGTCTATTGCTCGCGGGTTCTTTAAAGCGTTTTGAACGGCTTTTTTGCTTATTTCGTTGAACTCGATACGAACGGGACTGTCTTCGGGTATTCCGAGAATGTTCGCAACATGCCACGATATTGCTTCGCCTTCGCGGTCCGGGTCGGTTGCGAGCAAAACTTCGTCCGCTTTGGAAACGGCGGCTTTCAGTTGCTCGACAACGTCTTTCTTGTCGTCCATAATAACGTATTTTGGCTCGAAATCCTTTTTAACGTTTACGGCGAGAGTCTTTGCGGGCAAGTCGCGCACATGTCCTTTGGTGGCGAAAACTCTGTAACCCGGTCCGAGATACTTTTCTACAGTTTCCTTTTTACCTATACCTTCGATTACCACTAATTTCAAGTTGAACTTTCCTCACTTTACGCCAAACAAAAAATGTTCGACTGTTTTCTTTTTACTATGCCTTTAAGTTCCATCAAAGACAGCAGCGCCGTTAATTTTTGCGGCGCCATTTCGGCAGAAAGCACGAGCGAATCGAAATTCTTTTCACCCGACAGTAGTATGTTATAAATCTTTTGTTCAAAAATGTCAAGCTGAATTGAGCGGGTATTTTTTTTGATTTTGCGAAAAGACAGGTTTAACGCTTCGCAAACGTCCTCCGCCGAAAGCGCGGGAACGGCGCCGTCGCAAAGCAAACGGTTGGAACCTATCGAACTTGCGCTCGTTATATTGCCGGGCACGGCAAACAAAGTTCTGTTTTGCTCGCACGCATAATCCGCCGTGATTAAAGCGCCGCTTTTAAAACCTGCCTCAACAACAATTACGCCCATGCTCAATCCGCTTATAATTCGGTTGCGCTCGGGAAATGTGAAACGATTGGCTTCCTTTCGCGGAAGATATTCGGTTATCACAAGTCCGCCCGAACCGACTATTTCTTCGCTTAATCCGAAATTAGACTGCGGGGCGATACAGTTAAGCCCGCTTCCGAGCACGGCAATCGTCTTTCCGCCCGCTTTAAGCGTGGCTCTATGCGCATAAGTGTCTATGCCATGAGCAAGCCCGCTAACTATGGTTACATTATATTTGCACAAGTCGGTAACAAGACGGTACGTCGCTTCTTTTCCGTAAAGACTGCATTCCCGAGTGCCGACCACGCCTATGCAATTAGAATTTATTAAAGAAATATCGCCTTTGTAATACAAAAGAGTGGGCGGGTCAACCTCTCGCTGAGCGAGCAGTTCGGGAAACTTATCGAACGTTATAAACGATATTCCCATGTTATCGAGCTTTTCTATGCTTTTTAATAAAAAATCTTCGTTACGGTATCTTATTAAAGCGTCGAAAGCTTGTTCTCCGAAAGCGGAAACGTTCGTAAGCTCGGTTCCGATTTTTTCCCAAAGTTCGAGCGGAGAGAATTTCGACAACAGAGCGTTTGCCCTGCGCGAAGTAATGCCCGAAATTCCGAGCCAATAATAAACAAGATTTTCCGTAACGCCCATTTACTTCCAATATCCTCTGTCTAAGCTTCGGTACTGCACCGCTTCGGCTATATGTTCCGCCGAAATATTCTCCGAATCCGCCAAATCCGCTATGGTGCGCGACACTTTTAATATTCTCGTATATGCGCGCGCCGACAAATCGAGACGGGCAAACGCGTCTTTAAGCAACGACTGTGCGTCGGAATCGAGAGAGCAGTATTCGTTTATCATGCGCGAACTCATTCCCGCGTTGCAATATACCGACGTATTTTTGTATCGTTCTGTTTGAATTTTGCGCGCAAAATCGACGCGCTCTTTTACCGAAGCCGAATCTTCCGCTTCTTCCGAGCATATAAGCTCGTCGTATGTAACGTTTTCTACTTCGATTTGCAAATCTATTCTATCGAGAAGCGGACCCGAAATACGGGAATGGTATTTCTCTATCATTGCGGGTGTGCAAGTGCACTCCCCGTGCGACGAGCCGTAATTACCGCAAGGGCACGGATTCATACTTGCAACAAGCATAAAGTTCGCGGGATAACTCACCGTCCGTTGAGCGCGCGACACCGTTACTTGCCTATCTTCGAGCGGCTGCCTTAAAATTTCGAGCACGGCGCGCGGATATTCGGGCAGTTCGTCCATAAATAAAACTCCGTTGTGCGCAACGCTGATTTCTCCCGGACGCGCCGACGGACCGCCACCCGCAAGCGCTATTTTGCTTGCCGTATGATGGGGAGTTCTGAACGGACGGCGGGTTATCAGCCCTTCGTCGGAGCCGAGACAACCCGCAACCGAATGAATCTTTGTAGTTTCGAGCGCCTCTTCGAGAGTCATTTCGGGCAAAATCGAAGGCAAGCATTTAGCGAGCATAGTTTTTCCTCCGCCGGGCGGACCGAGCATTAAAATATTGTGCCCGCCGGCTGCGGCGATTTCGAGCGCTCGTTTTGCCGCGTACTGCCCCTTAACGTATTTCATGTCTTCCGCATATTCGACGTGCGTAGTAATAGTTTTGCCGTCCGCTTTCGGAACGGGAGTAGCAGCCGTTTGCCCCGATATGTACCCCGCCGCTTCCGCCAACGATTTAAAGGCGAACACTTCCACCCCGCCTACGAAAACGGTTTCGTTGCGGTTTTCGTAAGGAATAACTATGCGCTTGTATCCCGCCTTCTTTGCCGCGAGAATTATAGGCAAAATTCCGCGTACTCTTCGCAAAGAGCCGTCGAGCGATAATTCCCCTACAAATACCGTGTCTTGAAGTCGCGCGGCGTTAAGCTGCTGCGTAGCCGCTAAAACCGCAAGCGCAATGGGAAGGTCATATAGCGGACCTTCTTTTTTAATATCTGCGGGAGCTAAATTTATTGTAATTTTATTTGGCGCGAATTTATATGCGCTGTTTTTAATCGCACTGCGAACACGCTCTCTGCTTTCTCTTATGGCGGCGTCCGGCAATCCGACCATTTCAATGCCGGGAAGTCCTGCGTTAACGTCTACTTCAACGTCAACTTCGTATCCTATTAAACCTGTTAAGCCGAAGCTTTTCACTTTCGCAAGCATTTGCCGTCCCTCGTCTTTTTTTTAAGAGCGTTTTACTTCTTTATTTAACCGCGCTTATTTGTTTTTTAACGAGAAAAACGAAACCATAGCTTTCTTGAAATCCGCGTCGGCACAATAAGGCAAAAGTTTTCTTTTGTTGCTCATCGAAATATCCAAAAGCACTACCGTAGCATACAAGTGAGTCAGCACGGCAAGCGCGGAGCAAACTATTGTAACTGCGGAAATCCCGCCTTTTAGAACGGGCGTTCCCGATAACACATAATAATCCGAAAGATTGTTGTAATACCCCGCATACGACATAACTGTGGTAGCGTTAATAGTTACGAGTATAGATAAAACACCGAAAATCAAAATTATGCGTTTGTCGCGTATCAACAAAAACGCCATAATGAAAATAACGATAGCCGTAAGCAAACTGAATTCCGAAAAGCCTACGAAATAAGTGGCAAGCGTTAAAATTATATATCCGCCCAAAAACATGAGATTAGCTCTGTTCTTTTTGCTGAGATAAACCAAAAGAACAATACCCGTGATAATAACGGCGAACAAAACGGTGAAAACAACTGACGGAAAACGCGAGTTGAGCGACACGCCGTTGCGCAAAAACAGATTGAATATGCCGAGCGAATTGCGTCCGAAAACTTCGAATGACGCAAGCGGCTTTAAATACAATTCGTATATAAACGTAAAGAATCCTGCTCCGTAAGACGAATAAACAACGGGAAGCGACAAAAGATACGAAGCGAGCAAAAATCCTACAATCGCTACGGGAACGGTAAAAACAGGGCGCATAGAAGGATTTTTAAGAACCTCGCCGAAAGTAACGCCTTTTGCTTTGCGAACTGAAACGCTCGCTTTAACAAGTCCGTAAATCACAAATACCGCCACAAGCGGGAACAAAAACATCGCGTCTTTATGGCACAAAAGAGCCGCCGAAAAGCATCCAACGGTAGCTATAAAATTCTTTTCAACAATGAAATACAACGTGAGCACCAAAAACATGGCTAACAGCGAATACAGCGTAGCCCACACTCCCGACGCGAAAACAAACAACGGGCACACGCACACAAATCCCGCAACTACCGTTGACGCGGCGGAATTGAGATATTTTTTTGTAAGTTTAAAAAGAATAAACGCGGTTATAAGGTCGGCTATTATAAGCGGCAACTTTATGAGAACCGCTAACACAACGGATTCCGTGCCCAACCCGAACAAATTCGCAAACGCTCCGATTAGAGAATAAATATAATATGTTATAGGAAATATGTTTGTTGAGTAATTATTGCCGAATCCGTTTTTAAGCGATGCGAACATCGATATAATTTTATTGAGTTCGGGTCTGTATCCTTTAACCGCAAAAGCGAAAATAAGTCTTAAAATCAGCCCCATAACAAGCAATATCAACAGCAATGCCGTAAAATTTATACGTTTTGCTTGCTCGGGCGTTTCCGCCGAAGAAGGCGCGTCGGTTTTACCTATAAAACGAACCATAAGCCATATAAAAACGATTACGGCAACCGCAGTAAGCAAAGAAAAGAATAACGGATACAGCACGCCGGCGACTTTAGCCGAAAGCAACCCACTCGAAAAGTTCATACGTTTTTCACTCCGATTTTTTTAATGCGCTTCGAAAAAAACAACTAATACAATAAAAACAGTTTTTTCCTATTCTTTATAATAATATACTTTTTCGAAATAATCAAGCGTTTAACGATAATAGCCTAAAAATGAGCGTCTTAGGAATTACGCCGAAATAAAGAAAAAGGCGCCGGTTCCGCGCCTTTAACTTTTGAAAACAATTATTTAATTTCCTTGATTTTTGCCGCCTTACCCGAAAGCTTACGCAAATAATACAACTTAGCTCTGCGCACCTTGCCTTTACGAACAACGGTTATGCTCTCGATACGGGGCGAATGAAGCGGGAAAGTTCTCTCGATTCCAACGCCGAACGAAACGCGACGCACGGTAAACGTTTCTCGAACGCCGCCGTTGCGTTTGGCAATTACCGTTCCCTCGAACGCCTGCGTTCTTTCGCGGTTTCCCTCAACAACTTTCACGCCTACCTTAACTACGTCGCCCACGTTAAACGAGGGAACTTCGGCTTTAAGGTATTCCTTTTCGATTGCTTCAATAAGACTGTTAGACATGACTATACCTCCTTTGGGTTCTTATACGCACGTTCATGCTCTACCGAATTTTAATATAAAACAGCGGACCGTGCGAGCCATACCGAAATATTATAACAAAATCTTTGCATAAACGCAAGCAAATAAACGCAAAAACTTACATCTTTCTTGTTGAAATTTGTTTGCGACTTTATTTTAGCAATATTCGGACGACAAACGAAACGCGGAGACAAAATCCCCGAATTTATCGGCGAAAATAGCCTCTCTCATTCTGTTCATAAGGTTCGTAAGATAGCTTATGTTATGAATACTCAAAAGTTCCGCTCCGAGAATCTCGTCCGCGTTTATCAAATGTCGCAAATATGCTTTGGTAAAATGCTTGCAACAATAACAATCGCAATTCGGGTCAAGCGGCGTAAAATCTTCTTTGTAGCTTGCGTTGCGTACCACTACTTTCCCTTGAGTAGTCATTGCGGTGCCGTAACGCGCCGTTCGAGTGGGCAACACGCAATCGAACATGTCTATTCCGCGCAAAACCCCTTCAACAAGGCAATCGGCGCTGCCTACGCCCATCAAATATCGAGGCATACTTTTAGGGTAGTACGGACGCATTACATCCATTATTTTGTACATTAAATCTTTTGGCTCGCCTACGCTCAATCCGCCCACCGCTATTCCGCATTTTGCATAAGGCAAAGTCTCGTTCAACGATTTAAGACGCAAATCTTCGTACATATTCCCTTGAATTATGGGAAAAAGCACTTGTTTGGGATTTGTATGCGTGTCATAACACCGTTTTAGCCACTTTAAAGTGCGTTTAAGCGCGCTTTCGGCATATTCGTGAGTGACTCCGTATTCGCTGCACTCGTCGAACGCCATAATAATATCGGCACCTAAAGAATTTTCAATTTCTATCGCAAGTTCGGGAGTGAAAAAATGTTTGCTTCCGTCTATGTGCGAATTAAACGCAACGCCGTTGTCGGTTATATTGTTCAGCTTTGCCAAAGAAAAAACCTGAAAACCGCCGCTATCCGTTAAAATAGGCTTATTCCAACCCATAAACTTATGAAGTCCGCCCGCCTTTTCAACCGTTTTATGTCCGGGTCTCATGTAAAGATGATAAGTGTTGGAAAGTATAATTTGAGCTCCCGTATTTTCCACAGCCTCAGGCGTTAAAGCTTTAACGGTGGCTTGCGTTCCTACCGGCATAAACACCGGCGTTATAATTTTGCCGTGCGGCGTAATGAATTCGCCTACGCGAGCTCCGCTTTGTTTGCAAACATGCAATTCTTTGTATTCGAAATTATTCATATATTACTTATTTACTCCGTTAAAGCATTTTATTTAAATCAAAAGAAAGCGCATGCGTCGCCGAAACTGAAAAAACGATACTTCTCTTTTATCGCGGTACCATACAATTCGAGAATTTTCTCTCTGCCGCAAAGCGCCGACACAAGCATAAGCAAAGTTGATTCCGGCAAATGAAAGTTCGTAATCAAAGCGTCAACTATTTTAAACCGATATGGCGGATAAATAAATATATCGGTTTCTCCGCTCGACGGAACAACTTCTCCATGCCGTTTAGCCGCGCTTTCCAAAACTCTGACAGACGTAGTACCGACAGCTATAACTCTGCGCCCCTCTTTCTTTGCGGAATTTATGATATTACACGCGTTTTGAGTAATTTCGTATCGCTCGCTATGCATCTTATGTTCGCTTAATTCGTCCGCTTTAACGGGGCGAAAAGTTCCGAGCCCGACATGCAACAACACTTCCACTATTTCAACGCCTTTCAGCCTTATTTTTTCCAACAATTCCGGCGTAAAATGCAAACCTGCAGTGGGCGCCGCGCTCGAACCCTCTTCTTTGGAATATACCGTTTGATAACGTTCGGAATCTTCCGGCTTTTCTTTAATATACGGGGGAAGCGGCATTTCGCCGATTTGCGACAACACCGACTCGAAAACTCCGCTGTATTCAAAGCTCACTTTTGCAATTCCTTCGCTTTCTATCTTTAAAATTTTCGCACAAAGCGAAGGCGAAAAAATTATATCGCTTCCCTCTTTAAGACGTTTTATAGGGCGCGCCAAAACTTCCCACTCGTTTAAATTTAAACGCTTGTGCAGTAAAAATTCTATTTTTGCTCCCGTGTCCGCTTTCGTGCCGAAAATTCTTGCCGGCAAAACCCGCGTATTATTAACAACAAGAACGTCTCCTTTTTTCAAGTAGTCGGGCAAATCGGAAAAAATTTTATGTTCCACACAATCTTTTGCCCTATTATACACAAGCAAACGCGAGCTGTCGCGCGGATTTGCGGGGTGTTGAGCAATCAGTTCTTGAGGTAAATCGTAATAAAAATCGCTTTTCTTCATTTTTAACCTATATTTTATTCAAGAGGCAACGAAATCTGTCCGGAATTCAGGTTGTTCTGAGCTATTCCCAAATGCTTGTATGCGGCGGGCAAACATACCCGACCTCGCGGAGTGCGTGCTATAAATCCGAGCTGCAACAAATACGGTTCCACCACGTCTTCTATTGTAACGGATTCCTCGTTTATCGCCGACGCCACCGTATCGAGCCCCACAGGTCCGCCTCCGAATTTTTCTATAACGGCGCTCAAATACTTTCTGTCGTTAAAGTCGAGCCCCAACTCGTCCACCTCGAGAAGTTCGAGAGCGCGTTTGCATAAAGCGGTGTCAACCTTTCCGTTCTGCTCAACTTCCGCAAAATCGCGCACGCGTTTAAGTAATCGGTTTGCAATACGCGGCGTACCGCGCGAACGCCCCGCAATTTCAATCGCCGCATCGCGCGAAAGTTTGATTTTTAATATTTCGGCGCTCCTGCCAACAATCACGGCAAGTTCTTCGGGAGAATACATCTCAAGCCTGCATATAACTCCGAACCTGTCGCGCAACGGTCCCGTAAGCATTCCCGCTCTGGTTGTTGCGCCGATTAAAGTAAAATGCGGCAAATTCAGTCTCATACTCCGTGCCGACGGTCCCTTTCCTATAACTATATCGAGCGCATAGTCTTCCATAGCGGGATACAGAACTTCTTCCACTGCTCTGTTAAGCCTATGGATTTCGTCCACGAATAAAACGTCGTTTTCATTCAAATTCGTTAAAATTGCAGCTAAGTCGCCCGCTCTCTCTATAGACGGTCCGCTTGTTATGCGAAGCTGAACACCAAGCTCTGAAGCTATTATGTGAGACAAAGTAGTCTTTCCAAGTCCGGGAGGTCCGTATAAAAGCACATGGTCGAGCGCCTCTTTTCTCTTTTTGCTCGCTTCTATAAACACTTTGAGGTTGCTTTTAATTTTATCTTGCCCAACATATTCGTTCAACGTTTTAGGGCGCAGTGTTACGTCAAGAGCGCCGTCGTCCGCAGTTTTTGTGCTTGTAATAAATCTTTCTTCATCCATTTTGTAACCCGTAAACCTCCTACCGCAAAACGTTTCGAAAACGCGGCGACGCGTTAATCGCGTTCGAACTTTTACCCTTTTAAAGCGGCAAGCACAATCTCTTCGGTGCTCAGCCCCGCCTTTTCAACCCGCGCGACTGCCGCCGTCGCTTCTTGCCGAGTGTACCCTAACGACATCAACGCTTCCACAGCCTCGCCGTTTGCGGGAACGGAAACGTTCGATTGCAACGCGCCCGCAAAAACAGATTCGCTACCCGGAGCAAGCTTGTCGCGTAGTTCCAAAACCATGCGCTCGGCAGTTTTCTTTCCTATACCCTTGATTTTTCCGAGTTTTGCAACGTCGGCTGTTGTAATCGCTAAAATTATGTCAGACAAACTACCGCTGCCGAGTATTGAAATAGCCATTTTACAACCGATTCCCGACACGTTAATCAACTTAATAAAGAAATCCTTTTCGGCTTGCGTGGCAAATCCAAACAAACTCATTTCGTCTTCTTTCACGTTTAAATAGCAATATATTTTGCACTCGTCGCCTATTTTGCCAAGCCGTTGCATTGTGTCGCCGCTCGCATAAAGTTCGTAACCTATGCCGCCCGATTCCACAACAACATAGTTCTCTCCCGCGAAAACATAGGTTCCTTTTATATAATTATACATGTTTCATTCCTCGCTAATTAAGAACTCTGTGCGCGTACTCGCCGAAATGAGCATGGCATACGGCTGCGGCCAAAGCGTCCGCAACGTCGTCAGGTTTTGGTATTTTATCAAGTTTTAAAAGAGCTTTCACCATAAACTGTATTTGATGTTTTTCAGCCCTTCCGTTTCCGGTTAAAGCCTGTTTGATTTGAAGCGGCGTATATTCGTATAACCTACCGCATTTTTTGATAGCGCACAGTAATATAACTCCGCGAGCCTGCGCCACTTTTATACCCGTAGTTATGTTGGTGTTAAAAAAGAGTTCCTCAACCGATATTGCGTCAGGCTTGAATTTTTGTATTATAGCGGTTAAAGCGTCGTCGAGCATGGCAAGCCTTACGGGAATACTCTCCTCCTTAGGGGTTTGAATTACGCCGTAATCCACCGCCGACAGATTGCCGCCGTCTTTGGATATTACTCCGTAGCCTATTGTGGCATAACCGGGGTCTATTCCTAAAATTATCAAAATATGCTCCTGTTTTTCTTGCTAAATTCGTCGAAATGTATTATTATAAATATAGTATTATTTTAGATTAAAGTCAAGCAATTGACGCATTAAGGAGCTAATAATGAAAAAAATGAAAATTGTACTTGCGTACTCGGGCGGACTTGATACCACTATAATAATTCCGTGGCTTAAAGAAAATTACGATTGCGAAGTAATTGCTGTTGCCGCCGACGTAGGACAAGGCGAAGAACTTGCTCCGCTAAACGAAAAGGCGATTAAAAGCGGCGCATCAAAAATTTTTATAGAAGACCTAACCGAAGAATTTGTGCGCGACTATGTGTTCCCCACCCTTAAAGCGAGCGCGGTATATGAAGGAAAATATCTGTTGGGAACAAGTTTTGCTCGCCCCGTTATAGCCAAACGTTTGGTAGAAATTGCCGAACGCGAAGGTGCCGCAGCTATATGTCACGGTTGCACGGGAAAAGGCAACGACCAAGTTAGGTTCGAGCTTTCCATAAAGGCGCTTAGCCCCGATATGAAAATTATCGCCCCGTGGCGCGTGTGGAATATTAAGTCGCGAGAGGAAGAAATCGCTTATGCCGAAGAGCGCGGACTCGACGTGCCCGTTTCCAAAAAACACCCCTATTCTATGGACCGGAATATATGGCATCTTTCCCACGAAGGCAGCGACCTCGAAGACCCTTGGAATGAGCCGAAAGATGAAATGTTGCTAATAAGCAATCCCATTTCCAAAACTCCCGATATTGCCGAATATGTGGAAATTGAATTTGAAAAAGGCGTTCCCGTAGCTGTAAACGGCAAAAAGCTTTCGCCCGTCAAGATTTTGGAAACGCTGAACGCAATCGGCGCAAAACACGGTGTAGGCGTATGCGACATGGTTGAGAACCGTTTGGTAGGCATGAAATCGCGCGGAGTTTACGAAAACCCCGCAGGTTCTATTTTATATGCGGCGCACCACAACCTTGAAGAACTGACGCTCGACCGCGCCACATTCCACTACAAAGAACAAGTGGCTATACGATTTGCGGAGCTCGTTTACGACGGCAACTGGTTTACTCCGCTGCGCGAGGCTCTCAGTGCGTTTGTAGACTCAACGCAAGAAACCGTGAGCGGCACGGTGCGCTTAAAACTCTTTAAGGGCAATATAACGGGCGCGGGTGTGAAATCGCCCTACTCTTTATACGACGAGGACATTGCAACATTCGGCGCCGACGAAGTATACGACCAAAAAGATTCGGCGGGATTTATAAATCTTTTCGGACTGCCGCTTAAAGTGCGCGCGAAAATGCTCAAAAAGAACGACAAAAAATAAAGAGGCGCAACATAATGAAAATGTGGTCCGGACGTTTCGCGTCCTCGCTAAACGAGCAAGCGGATTTATTCAACCGTTCGCTTCCCGTAGACAAACGGCTTTATAAACATGACATTATCGGAAGCATAGCTCACGCAACCATGCTCGGCGAATGCGGCATAATTCCTAAAAATGAGGCGGAAAGCATTTGTCACACTCTCTCGGACATATTCTACGATATTAAAAACGGCAAACTGAAAATTGCCGACGCCGAAGACATTCACATGTTCGTGGAAGAGGAACTCACCAAAAGATTAGGGCAAACGGGCAAAAAATTACATACAGGGCGTTCACGCAACGACCAAGTTGCTCTCGACATACGTTTATACATGCGCGACGCAATTTCGGAAATTACAGAGCTGTTAAAAGAAGTAATCGCCACTCTTTGCGACATATCCGAAAAACATACCGAAACTTATATGCCCGCCTATACCCACATGCAAAAAGCGCAACCCACCACTCTCGCCCACCATTTGGGCGCTTATTGCGAAATGTTCTTGCGCGACGCCGAGCGACTGCTCGATTGCCGCAAACGCGTAAACGTTATGCCGCTCGGAAGCGGAGCCTGCACAACAACTTCGTATCCTATTAACCGCAATCGCGTGGCTCAACTTCTCGAATTTCCGAAAATAACACAAAATTCTCTCGACGGCGTTTCCGACCGCGATTTCGCAATCGAATTTGCGGCTTGCTGTTCCATTTTAGCCATGCACCTTTCGCGGTTTAACGAGGAATTCATATATTGGGCTACCGACGAATTCGGTTTCGTTACGCTAAGCGACGAATTCAGCACAGGCTCGAGCATAATGCCGCAAAAGAAAAATCCCGATATGAACGAGCTGATTCGCGGCAAAACGGGGCGCGTATACGGAGACCTCATTTCGTTGCTTACAGTTATGAAAGGGCTTCCGCTTGCCTACAACAAAGATATGCAAGAAGATAAAGAAGCCGTTTTCGATTGCGAAGATACGGTTAAAATGTGCCTCGCCATTTTTAACGCTCTTTTGCCCTCTCTTAAATTCAATACCGACGTTATGGGTAAAGGCGCGGGCGGCGGCTATACGGCGGCAACCGATTGCGCCGACTATCTTGTTAAAAAAGGAGTTCCGTTCCGCGACGCTCACAAAATTGTTGGACGCCTCGTAAGATACTGTTGCGAAAACGGCAAAACGCTCGACGCTCTCGACATTGACGAATACAAAAGCTTTTCCGAAATTTTCGAAAAAGACATATTAAAAACGGTGTGTATTCCCGACCTTGTCGCAGCAAGAAAAGCTGTGGGCGGACCGTCGAAAAAGGCGGTCGAAAACCGTATCGCCAAAATACGAAAAACGCTTCAAACGCTTTAATAAAATCTTAAATAAACAAATAGAGTCGAAACAAATGTTTCGACTCTATTTTAGTTTTTACACGCTTACCAAACTACAAGCGAATCTATATTGGCATTGCCAGAGCACACTATAATAACTTCGTGCTTGCCGCTTGAAAGCTCCGAAGAAATATATACCGCGCGGGAAACCGCCAAATCTTCTTTCAATTCCACGCTTTCCGCTTTCTCGCCGTCTATAATCACTTCTATATTACCGCCGAGCGGATTCGCCGAAATTATGCCCACTCGTTTCCCTTCAAACTCAAACGACAGCATTGCGTTTCCGTTGCTTTCGTAAACATGCCCGTAAGTGGACGCCGTATGTTTTACGTTCCACGCGCCGCAATACTCCAAAAATTCGCTGTCCGGCGATATAATTTTACCGTTCGGGTAAGACACCTCGTAAGTAAAACCTATGGCGTTTAAAGCTATATATTTTGGATTTGTGCGAGTAACCGTAAGCTTATAAAACCTAAATTCGGCTTCGTCGAAAGATACGGTTATATTTGAATTCACATGTCTTTGATTGGTATATTCGCCGAGAGCAAAAAACTCGGTTCCGTCCAAACTTCCGTAAAGCGCAAAGTCTACGGGTATTTGCAGGTTTTGCATTCCCGCAGGATGAGTATTGCCGTAAAGCGTCATTCTGTTCGCTTTAACCGTTTTACCCAAATCTACGGTTATTTCGAAAGGATTGCTTTCGGTAATCACATTTTGGGAGTGAATGTTCGTGTCGGGGTTTCCGTCGAAAAGATTTTCTATTTTATAGTCGTAAATAATATTCCCTTCGGCGTCTAATCTGCTCGCTGCCGCAGTAAAATTCACAACGCTGACAAGCGTTTGATTCGTGTCTATTTGCTTAGTGTCATTATAGCTATATGAGTAATTTCGCGTATAGAAATAATCCGTAACGAATTCGTCGGTTGAAAACTCGTAGTCGTTTCTGTATGCGCTCGCATATTTTACCGAAACGGTTTCAGGCAATACGCTGCCTGCGGGAAGCTTATTACCTGCGGCGTCTATAATATTCCCCTCTTCGTCTATAGTTCCCTGCGTTTCGAATTTTCCGAAACCCAGCCCGAAAAAGCTCAGCGTTCCGCCGTGCTTTTCAACAAGCATAATTTCTTTGAAATACACCCATTTATCGCCGTCTAACGTGCAATCCATAAATGTTTCGGAATTGTTGGTATTAAAACCGTTGCCATTATCCGATTTAACTATAGTAGCGGCTTTCTCGAACGTTTTACCTTCGTCGAACGAAAGATAGAGCGCGCAATTCCACCTACCGCGAAAAGCTATTCTGTATTTTCCCAGCTCGTCTATATATATTTTTCCGCTAACCTCCATAATCTTGTGCTCGCCCGGAAATTCCGAAAGCCACACGTCGCTATTGCTGTTTTGAACTTTGTTTACGCTATCTATTTCCTCTAAATCCGTGTAACCTTCGTAATCGCTTTCAAACGCCGAAACGGCGCTATCATATTTATCGGAATCGAAAGTATATATTTTTCTTTCCAAAATCGTCTTGTTCTTTTCATGCGATTGCTCGAACTCAAAAACCAAATCCACATCGTCAACGCCGTATGCGCCGTCGTTTTTTGTTATTTCGAGAGTAACGAAAATTTTTCCCGAACAGGCGGCAGCGGTATCGGGCGTGTAAGTTAAAATTTTAGTGTCGGCATTCCAAGAAACGGAACCGTGTTCGGGCTGCGTAACGTTTTTTACTCTGTGCGTAAATTCGTCGGGCAACACTATGCCGCCGCTTATATTCAATCCGTTTTGAACATATTTTGATAAATTTGCCTCGAACTTTTCTCCGTAAGGAATAACGTACGGTCTCATAGTTTGAGTGTAACGTTTTTCTCCGTCGTACATGTAACTTCTGCCCGTTTGATAAACCGAAGCTACGGGCACGAATTTGGAATAGTTTTTCTCGGCATACGAATTCGTGAGCGCTACGTCTAAATTAGCGTTAAGGACGTCGTTAAAGAAATACGTCATATCGTTGTGAGTAGCTTCACTCAACGCTTTATAGTAGCCCGCATAACTTTGACCGAAACCGCTTCTTTGCAGCCTTATAGCGCTCATAAACGGCTCCTGACCGAAATTGTGCAACAAGGTGGCGTAAACGCGCAAAAAGTTTTCGGTGCCGTTCAACGTTTGATACAGAGCCCACGAAGCATTCGTGTAGCGGTTCCATCCGCCCATTCCGTCGCTTCCGCCTCCGTATGTTCGAGCGGCGGAAATCTTAGTGAACAAACTGTATTCCACAAGAGTTAGCGCGTTGTTGGTAACTTCTCCGCCACCGGGAATTCCCCAACCGCTTTGAAAATTATGGTTGTATTCGTGCATGTTGCCCCATGCGCCCGACGTAACAAGACCGTTATAGTTAAGCGAATTTCTCATCCAGCCGGAAGGGCAATTCACCGACTGCTGACCGGGAAACGCAACAGCCGCGCCGGCCGCTACAAAGGGGTCGTACAAAAACACTATTCCCTGAGTGGATACCTGAGTGGAAACGAGAGCAACTTTATCCCAGTATACGGCAACTTTGTATAAATCTTCGTAACTTAAACCTTTTGCGTTTATGGCGGGTCCCGAATGTAAAACTCCGCTATCCCACACTTCCAAATCGAAATAAGGCGCCGAAGATTTTTCATTTTCGGCAAACTCTTCGGGCGTTGTATATCCCAAAATAAAATGCGAATATCTTACGCCGCCCGAAACCGTTACCGAAAATCCCGTGCGATTATTATTGCGCACATAAACGGGACCTCCGAGAAATGAGCCGACATACGCCGTGTATACTCCGTTTTCAAGAGTTGCCGTGTTGGTGTTAACAACCATTGTGTTTAGAATTACGGGCATACGGTTTATATTGCGTTGCGCCCAAATATTGTTCGCTTTTGCATTATAAAGAGCTTGCCCGATGTGAATTACAATTCCGCCTGTAGCCGTCATGTCTTTTTCGCTGATTTGTATTTTAATTACCTCGCCTGCGGGCGCATATACGCCCGTAACGCTGTAACCGTAGCTACGCGGCAAAACGGAAATTTTCTTAACAATGCCCGGCTCGTCGGGCGACACGTCGCCGCGATACATTTGCGCCGCCGAAGTGTGTTTATATAATGTTTTGCCGGTATCCTCGCCGTTAAGGTAAAGTCTGCCGTCCGCATCCATTTTATCAAACGTATTTTTGGGATAGCCGTCGGAACCGACACGGGTATTAACCGAACACAAACTCCAACTTTCGCTTATTATCGCGTTTTTTTGTTCTGCCGTAAGGCTAAGCGTATGGTCGTATACGGGATACTGCGCAATAACACCGTCTTTCACAAGACCGCCGTCTTTACTTTCGACGGGTATTTTACGCTCGACAGTGCCGAGATATTCAGCCGAATATCCCGCTCTCGTAACGGTTTTATGCTCGCTTTCAAATTTTTCAAGTTCGGGCTCTTTAATTACTTCGTCGGGAACGGTAAAATCGCTCGGGTCTTTTTCTTGCGAACTGCGCCCGCAGCCGCACAAACAAGAAAACACCGCAAGCAACAAGCACATTAAAAAAACCGCGCCCGTTTTCATAAAAAATGTACCGCGCTTGCATGCAACAAAATCGATTCGCTTGTTTTGCATAACCTCTCCTTGCCGATTATATTTAACTGTATATATTAAATAACGGAGCTATTTTAGCAAACCGCCGAAAAAAAGTCAATTTATTTCGCTATATGCTTATTCTCAATATATGCGCTCTTATACGGTATTGAACACATATTTGCGGAAAACGCTTTAAAAACACCATACTATGACAAGCATAGTAATCTTTTTATGGCATTTGTCACATAAAAAAACGTCTCTCTTCTTTTGGAAAGAAAGACGCAATAACATTTTCGGCTATTTTCGGATTTGACCGTTACCGCATATCACATATTTTTCGCTCGTAAGCTGTTTCAATCCCAAAGGTCCGCGCGCGTGAAGCTTTTGAGTTGAGATTCCCATTTCGGCTCCGAACCCGAATTGAAAACCGTCGGTAAACCGCGTGGAAGCGTTCACATACACGGCGGCGCTGTCTATATGCGAAGTAAAATAATCGGCGGCTTCTTTGCTCTCGGTAATAATTACCTCGCTGTGTTTTGTTGAATGTCGGTTGATATGTTCGCAAGCTTCCCTCAGTCCCGACACTACTTTAACCGATATTTTAAGCGATAGAAATTCTGTAAAGTAGTCTTCGTCGGACGCGACGCCCACAAACGGACATATTCGGCGCGCCTTTTCGCACCCCACTACTTGCACACCCGCATCTTTTAACGCTCCGAGCACAACAGGCAAAAAATTGCCCGCAACGGCTTCGTCTATAACTAAACTCTCCAACGCGTTGCACACGCTCGGACGCTGCAATTTGCCGTTCAAAATTATTGGCAAAGCTTTCTCGATGTCGGCGTTCTTTTCAATGTAAGCGTGGCAATTTCCCGCCCCCGTCTCTATAACAGGCACTGTTGATTTTTCCACCACAGCGCGGATTAAAGCCGCCGAACCGCGAGGAATAAGCACGTCTACGCTTTCGCGACACTGCATAAGCGTTTCAGCCCCCGCACGGCTCGTATCGTCTACAAGTTGAATAAATTCGGGATTATAGCCGTTCGCTTTTAAACTTGCCTTTATAGCCTCTACAACGGCTTTATTCGAGCGGTATGCTTCCCCGCTTCCGCGCAAAACCACCGCATTGCCCGACTTTATGCAAAGCCCCGCAGCATCGGCGGTAACGTTAGGACGCGCTTCGTAAATTATTCCGATTACTCCGAGAGGCACGCGAACTTTTTTAATGTTCAAGCCGCTGTCGTTCACCCACTCTTCAACCGTTTCTCCTACGGGGTCGGGCAAGTCAATTAACTTTTTCAACCCGTCCGCCATTTCTTCGAGCCGAGCACGGTTAAGCATAAGTCTGTCGGTAAAATGCGGCGGACGTTCGCACGCTGCAACGTCGGCAGAGTTAGCTTGCAAAATTTCGTTTTCGGCTTTTAATATAGCTCCGGCAGCCAACGCAAGCATTTTGTTTTTTTCTTCGGTAGAGGCAAGCGCAACGAAAGAAGCGTTTTCTTTCGCCTTACTGCAAATCTCTTTAACCGTCATTATTCTTCTTCCTCTTCTTCGGGAAGGTCGGCGTTGTGATAAACGTTTTGAACGTCGTCGTTTTCGTCGAACATATCGAGCATGCGTTGCAGTTTGGGCATAGCCGCATCGTCAACCGTTATATAATTAGAAGGAATTTTTTCGATTTCGCTCTTAACGAAAACAACTCCTTTCGATTCGAGACTTTCGCGCACCGACGAAAAATCGGCGGGCGTAGTCAAAATTTCGTACATGCCGTCCTCAACGTTAAAATCGTCGGCTCCGCAGTCAAGAGCAAGCATCATCATTTCGTCGTCGTCATCGGTCGGCTTTTTTTCCACCGCAAGCACACCGCGAGTTTCGAACAAATACGAAACGCAACCCGTAGTGCCCATAGAACCGCCGCATTTATCGAAAATATGGCGGACGTCTCCCGCAGTACGGTTTTTATTGTCGGTAAGAGTTTCAACTATAACGGCAACGCCGCCAACTCCGTATCCCTCGTAAGTAATGGAATCGTAGTTGATGCTTCCGAGTTCTCCGCTCGCCTTTTTAATGCTGCGAGTAATATTGTCGTTCGGCATGTTCGCCGCTTTCGCTTTCGAAATTACGTCTCTGAGTTTTGCGTTATTGTTGGGGTCGGGACCTCCCGCCTTAACCGCAACCGCAAGTTCTCTGCCTATTTTCGTAAAAACGTTGGCTCTCGCGGCGTCGGTCTTTCCCTTAGCTCTTTTAATGGTAGCCCACTTACTGTGTCCGGACATAAACTGTATCTCCTTTTCCGTTTAACGTATTGAGTTTTTCATATATTTAAAATTGTACATAAGTATTCCCGCGCTCACGGCGGCGTTTAACGACTCCATACCGTCGCGCATGGGAATGGTAACCTTTTCGACGCAGTCGCGCAAAACGGTTTCGCTTATTCCGTCCGCCTCGTTTCCGATTACCAAACAAACTTTTTTAAAATTAAATTCTGCGGCGAACGCGTCTTTTCCGCCGAGAACTGCGCCTACGGTAACATAATCGCGTTCGGCAATACTCGCAAGCGTATCGGCATAGTGAAATTTCACTCCGAGCACTCCAGTCATTGAACTGCGAATCACCTTAGGATTATACACGTCTACGCAATCGCGCAAAATAATGTCGGCATAGCCCGCAGCGCACGCCGTTCGAATTATCGCTCCCATATTGCCGGGGTCGCGCACTCTGTCGAGAAACAAGCAGTAATTGCCTGAAAAGTCGTCCGTATTGTCGGGTATTTTCATAAGCGCCATTATGCCCTGATTGTTTTCCGTAAAGGACAACTCGTCAAAAATAGAATCATCGAGCACAACATCCGCCGAGCCGTCGAAAGCCGAGCGCGAAGAAATTACCGCCAACACGTTTTGAGGACACAACCGCTTAGCGTCCGCAATCCAGCGCTTGCCTTCCGCAATATATTCGCCGTATTCCGTTCGGTACTTTCGGTCGGCAAGTTTTCTCAACTTTTTTACAAGAGCGTTCGTTTTTGAACTTATAGACGTTTGAACCATATATAAAAAGGGCGCCGCAAAGCGGCACCCCGAAAATTACTGCGCTACCGCTTTTTGCGCGGTTTCAGCCAAAGCCTTAAAGCCTGCGGCGTCTTTAACTGCAATATCGGCAAGCACCTTGCGGTTAAGGTTTATTCCCGAAACTTTAAGACCGTGCATAAACGTGCTGTACGACATTCCGTTCATTCTCGCGGCAGCGTTTATTCTCGCTATCCACAATTTGCGGAAGTCGCGCTTTTTAAGTCTGCGACCTATAAACGCGTACATTTGCGATTTCATAACCGCTTCGCGCGCGATACGGTACGAACGCGATTTCGAGCCAAAGTAACCTTTGGACAGCTTCATTATTTTTCTACGCTTTTTAACTGCGTTTACTGCTCTTTTAATTCTCATAATTCATGCTACCTCCTACTTACTTCTGAATCATAGACTTTATGGTGCGAGCTTCTTTGTTCGACGCCATGTAAGCTCCCTGACGGAGCGAATCCTTGCGTTTGCGGGATTTTTTTGTAAGAATATGATTCTTTCCTTGCTGGGCGCGCTTAACGCGACCCGAAGCGGTTACGCGAAAACGCTTTTTCGCGCCGCTGTGACTTTTCATTTTTGGCATAATATATTCCTCCGATAAAGTTATTTTTTAGGTGATAAAATCATGAGGATGTTTCTACCCTCAGTTGTGGGCTGTTTGTCGATTACAGAGTCTTGTTCTACGATTTTATAAAAATCGTGCATAACTTCAACGCCCAAAGCGGCGTGCGCCTGTTGGCGTCCTCTCATGCGAATGGAAACTTTAACTTTGTCGCCGTTGCGCAAAAACTTTTGCGCCGCTTTCGCTTTGGTTTCAAGGTCGTGAGTGTCTATCGTCATAGAAAGCCAAACTTCTTTAAGCTCGGTGACTTTTTGATTCTTGCGCGCGTCTTTTTCACGCTTTTGCATTTCGAACTTGAACTTGCCGAAATCCATTATTTTGCAAACGGGCGGTGTCGCGTTGGGGCTGATTTTTACAAGGTCGAGATTTTTGGAATCGGCTATGCGATTTGCTTCCGCAGCCGACATTATACCGAGTTGGGTATTGTCGTCGTCTATCACGCGGACTTCACGGTCGCAAATTCTGTCGTTCAACTCAACGTCTCTGAGATTGATAATCGTATTCCTCCACAAAAAAATTAGAGCGAAAGCAAACTTCCGCTCTAAAACACATAACAAAATTTTACGGTTACGCTGTTTTATGAACGCGGCGCGACGCAAGTCGGCCGGTGAAACGGAATTCCGTTTGCTTTCTATAAAAACAGTATACAACTACTTTAACAAAAAGTCAACCGTTCAGCACACCTTTTTGTCTATTTCTTCCAAGAGTTTTTCAAGAAGTTCGGTAAACTTCATTTGCCCTAAGTCCCCCGCTCCGCGCGAGCGAACGGAAACGCAATCGTTTTCAGCTTCTTTATCGCCTATTATAAGCATATACGGGATTTTTTCCATTTGAGCTTCGCGGATTTTGTAACCGATTTTTTCGTTTCGGTTGTCAGACTCGGCGCGTATGCCGGCTCTTAACAGTCTTGCCGTAATTTCATCCGCTTTTTCGGCGTTGCGCTGAGTAAGCGACAGCACGCGCACCTGCGTAGGGCTGAACCACAACGGGAAAGCCCCCGCATATTTTTCTATAAGCATTGCGAGAGTTCTCTCGTAGCAACCTATCGAACTGCGGTGAATAACGTAAGGCGTGCGTTTTACGCCGTCGGCGTCCACATATTGCATGTCAAAGCTTTCGCCTGCCGCAAAATCCAACTGAATTGTGAAAAGGGTGTCTTCCTTCCCGTATACGTTAGTTCCCTGTATGTCGAGCTTAGGTCCGTAGAAAGCCGCTTCGTCGTCGGCTTCCACATATTGCAACTTTAAATCGTCGAGTATGGTTTTCATCATCGCTTCGGTGGAATTCCACGCCTCGTCGTTATCAATGTATTTATCGGATTTAACATTGCCGCGTTTGGAAAATCTGTACGTTACGTCGTTTCGCATTCCGAGACAATCCAAAAGATAATACGTTAAATCGAGGCACCCTTTGAATTCTTCTTCCACCTGTTCTTTCGTGCATATAATGTGCCCGTCCGAGAGAGTGAATTGCCTCACGCGAATAAGACCGTGCATTTCGCCCGAAGCCTCGTTTCTGAATTCGGTGGCGGTTTCGGAATATCTGCAAGGAAGGTCGCGGTAAGACTTTAAACCGTTTTTATAAATCTGATATTGAAACGGGCAAGTCATAGGACGCAAAGCCATGATTTCCTCGTCCTTTTTAGCGGCTTCGCCATGCTCGTCAACCTCGCCCAAAACAAACATTTTGTCGCGGTAATGCGCCCAGTGCCCCGATATTTTATAGAGGTCTGATTTCGCCATGTTGGGAGTGCGGGTAATCATAAAACCGCGCTTCGCTTCTTCGTCTTCAACGAACCTTTGCAAAACCTGCAATATTTTAGCGCCTTTGGGCATAAGAATAGGAAGCCCTTGCCCCACAACGTCACTCGTCATAAAAATACCCAAATCGCGCCCGAGTTTGTTATGGTCGCGGCGCTTAGCCTCTTCCATACGCTCGATATATTCGTTAAGTTCGGATTTTTTTTCGAAAGCGGTGCCGTAAATGCGCGTAAGCATTTTATTTTTCTCGTTGCCGCGCCAATATGCGCCCGCAATTTGAGTCAATTTAAAGTTTTTAACTTTTCCCGTGCTCGGCAAATGAGGTCCGCGACACAAATCGGTAAAACCGCCCTGCTTAAACAACGTTATTTGCGCGTCCTTAGGCAAATCGTCTATAAGTTCGATTTTATACGGCTCATCGAAGCCTTTCATTTGAGTTAGAGCCTGTTTCCTTGTAACAACTTTTTTTTCTATCTGAAAATCGGCTTTAACGATAGCCTGCATTTCCTTTTCTATTTTTTCGAAATCAGCTTGCGTAATGGGTTCTTCGAAATCGAAATCGTAGTAAAATCCGTTTTTAACAGCCGGTCCTATCGCAAGCTTTGCTGTGGGATAAATATTTTTAACTGCCTGCGCCAAAATATGCGCCGTAGTATGGCGGTAAACTTCCCGACCTTCTTCGTCTTTAAAAGTAAGAATTTGCAATTCGCAATCGGAGTCGAGTTTCTCGTTAAGCCCTATAAGCTCGCCGTTCACTTTTGCCGCAAGCGCGACGCGAGCAAGTCCTTCGCTAATCAACGCTGCCGCATCCGCCGCCGATATGCCCGATTCGGCTTCGATAACGTTACCGTCTTTCAATGTGATTTTGATTTTCATATTTGTTCTCCTCAAAAAAAATCCTTCGGCATAACAGCCGAAGGACGAGTTTTATTCGTGGTTCCACCTTCGTTCGTTGCAAAAAGCAACCTCAATACGCGGAATTGCGTCCGCATACGCTTTCCTACTGCGGCGGTTTCGAATCCGACTACTCTTTTACGCACGCTCTCAGCCACGACGCGCGCTCTCTTATAAACGTTTTTCGGCTCTACTTGTCCGCGATTTACGGAAAATTCATTTTTTATAGTATAGCACCCGCAACAAACGTTGTCAAGAAAAATAAGTCAATTTCGGCGCAAAAGAACCTATAATAACGCCGCAACTTTTTCTACTACGCTTATTTTTATTTGTAAAACAAGAAATGTAATGGTATAATATAGTCAACGTAACTTTGGAGGAAAAAATGTCGGCAGTAGCAATAGTGTGCGAATACAACCCGTTCCACACAGGTCATGCGTATCATATAGCCGAGTCGAAAGCGATATGCGGCGCCGAAACCGTAATAGGCGTTATGAGCGGTTTTTTTGTGCAACGCGCCGAACCCGCTTTCATAATTCCGTCGGTGCGCGCGAAAGCCGCCGTAATGAGCGGCATGGATTGCGTAATACAGTTACCCACCCTGTTTTCTTGCGCGGCGGGCAACGTTTTTGCCGAAGGAGCGGTGAGAATTATTTCCCGTATTCCCGAAATAAAATATCTTGCGATGGGAACCGAAAGCGACGGAAATATATTGCGCGAAGTTGCGGATATTCAATTAAAACAACCGCCCAAATTTTTGGAAGCGCTAAAAAGCGCGCTTAATAAAGGATTACCTTACGCCCACGCAATAGCTGACGCCACAACAAAAGAACTGAACAGCACGGCTCAACTGTCGGAAATTTTAGCAAAACCGAACAACATACTTGCAATAGAATATTTAAAAGCTATAAAAAAGTTGAACGCAAAAATCGAACCTGTGTTTGTGAAACGCAAAGGAAACGGCTACAACAGTTTGAAAACCGACGGAGAATATATTTCTGCAACTGCGGCGCGAAAATTATTCGAACTTAAAGATTACGACACATTATCTAAGTATATTCCCAAACAATCCTTTGCCGCCATAACGGAAGAATATTCGCGGTTTCCCGTCAACCCTTTTATATACGACGCGCTAACCGTGTTTTCTTTGCGCACAAACGATATAAGTTTGTCGCCCGATTGTGCGGAAGGGCTCGACATTAAAATAAGCGAATGCGCAAAACGCTATGCCTCGCTATGCGATATATTAAACGCCGCAAAAAGCAAACGATACACAATGGGACGAATAAAACGAGTATGTTTGCAAACGCTTCTCGGAATAACGCACGACTCCCAAAGGTTATACGAAGAGGCGGCGGGAAAAGTAATAGCCGTAAAAAACGACAAAAAAAGTATTTTAAAAAAATTAGTCGGCGTTGCGATTAAAAACACCGACTATAAAAAGCTTGGAAAGGACGCCGAACTTTGCGCCGAAATAGACGGCAGAGCGGGCGGAATATATTCGCTGATAACTAAAAGAGACGGCAACGCTTTTTGGAACGGGAAACTCGAAACGGTGTAACCGAATTACGCAATTACTTCGAAAATCTGCGGCAACATTTCTTCGGCGGCAATACGTCCGCATTCTATTGAATACGCATTGTCTTTAAAGCGGTAGGTAGACCTGTTGCCCTGTTCGGGCACAATTACCAAATCCGCTTTTTTTATGTTTTCGCGGCAATTTTGCCAATCCATTAAAAGATAGCTTCGCTCCAACATGCCGAAAAGCCCGTTCGGTTCGAAATCGGTGCTCGGCACCCCGCCCAACGCGTCTACCGCTATCACAACGTCGGCGCCCATTTCTTTGCAACAGTCTATAGGAATACGTTCTAATATTCCGCCGTCAACCAAAATTTCATTGCCGGAAGAAACCGCATGAAATGCTACGGGTATAGACATACTCGCCCTCATTGCGTCAATCACTTTTCCGCTATCGAACACTTTAAGCGTTCCACTCCGAACGTCGGTTGCCGTAGCTCTGAACGGAATCGGGCACTCCTCTATATTTATTTCACCTATCAGCGGCTTAATTACGTTTACGGCTCTTCTGCCTTTAACAAGCCCGCACTTGCTATATGATATGTTTATATCGAGCACAACGCTTTGATTTATTTTTTCGGCTACCGATTTCAGCTTTTCAAGCGGCACTCCCGCGCAGTAACAACCGCCCACAATAGAACCCATAGAGCATCCCGAAATGCAATCTATGGGAATATTGTTTTCTTCCAACACTTGCAAAACGCCTATGTGGCAAAAACCGCGAGCGCCGCCGCTTCCGAGCGCAATACCTATTTTTTTTCTTTGAGTTTTCGCCATTGCTAAATTCTCCTAACGGGCAAATATTCACGCGCACGCCGTAAAAAATTTTACTTGATTTTTTCAGCTAAATTCAATATCAGGCGTTCGGTTTTTTGCCAACCGAGACAACCGTCGGTAATAGACTTACCGTATACGGTTCCGTCGGGCGGTTGATTGCCGTCTTCTATATAGCTTTCCACCATAAGCCCTTTAATCATACCGCTTAAATCGTCGCAATTATTTTTCAGAGTAAGAACTTCATCGGCTATACGAATCTGCTGGAACGGATTTTTATTGCTGTTGCTGTGGTTCGCGTCTATGATAACTGCCGGATTTAGCAATTTTTGCTTGTCGTATGCCGTTTTCAGTTCAACAAGGTCTTCGTAGTGGTAGTTAGGGCGATTATTGCCGCTCATATCCTGACCGCCTCTAAGCACAGCGTGCGCGAGAGGATTACCGCAAGTTTTAACCTGGTTAGCATGATATTGAAACTCGCTTCCGAGTTGAGCCGCGTATACGGAATTCATCATTGCCGAAATGCTTCCGTTCATAGGGTTTTTAATTCCAACCGGCACTTCTATTCCGCTCGCAACAAGTCTGTGCTGTTGGTTTTCGGTAGAACGCGCCCCAACCGCCACATAAGACAATACGTCTTCGAGATAGGCATAATTATCGGGATAAAGCATTTCGTCAGCCGAAGTAAGCCCGGTTTCGCGCACAACTCTTATATGCATGTGTCTAAGTCTCAAAATACCTTCTTGAATATCGGTTCCCTTATGCGGGTCGGGATTATGAAGCATTCCTTTGTAGCCCTCGCCGCGTGAGCGGGGCTTGTTTGTGTATACGCGCGGCACTACGAAAATTTTGTCTTTTACTTTTTCTTGAATTTCGGCAAGTCGCAACACATAGTCGCAAACGGCGTCCTCATTGTCGGCCGAGCAAGGTCCTATAATAAGCACAAAACGCTTATCTTTGCCCGTAAAAATATTTTTAAGTTCGGCGTCGCGCAAGCTCTTTATTTTTTTTAAAGCGTCGCTAAACGGCACTTGTTCCGATACCTCTTCGGGCGTCATGACTTTTCGCACTATTTCAAACATAATTTTTCCTTAGCAGCAATATTTTACGAACTTTTGCCTGTTTTAACAATCATAGCCCCGCGCAACTCTTCGCGGTTATTGCGTATCATTGCAAGCGCGGATTGTAAAAATTGTTCCACGTCGCGGAACATAACGTCTAAATGGGCTTTCGTTTTGTCAACCAAAGCATCGCACTGCATATAGGCGGTTTCCATAAGCTGTTTCGCTTCCAATTCAGCGCGTTTGATAAGCTCGGAATTGTCTATTATATGCTCTGCGCGTTCTTCCGCTTCGCGAATGGTGTTTTTTGCAACACTGTCTGCATTTTCGAGAATTTTTTGCTTGTTGTCAACCACATACGCCGCTTCTCTCAATGAATCGGGCAAAGCATTTCTTATTTGCCGCGTAAGCTGCACGCATTTGCCTATGTCGATTTTTTTTGTGAATAGCCCGCCCTTGCGGTCGCCAAGCTCATATTCGAGCTGTTCTATAAGCTGCATTAAATCCATGTTGTCAGCCCCTCCTGCCGTAAACTTTTTCAACAGATTTTCTTGCCGATTCGCAAACATATCCCGTAAGCGAACCGCCGGAAAGCGCGAGGTCGCGCACAATCGTGCCTGATATATGCGAGAATTCAGGCAAAGAAATCAAAAACACCGTTTCTATATCTTTCCACTGCGATTTATAAACTTGCGAAAGCGACTTCTCGTATTCAAAGTCTTTAAACGTGCGCAAGCCGCGCACAACGGTGCTTGCACCTATTTCTTTCGCAAAATCGGTTAAAAAGCCGTCGAACGTATAAACGCAAACGTTCGATATGTCGGCGACGGATTTTTTGACTATTTCGGTACGCTCTTGCAAAGTCGCCACACAACGCTTATTGCCCGTGTCGGCGGCAACCCCTATATAAAGATGTGTAAAAAGTTTCGCCGCGCGAACGGCAATATCGTAATGCCCGAGCGTAAACGGGTCGAACGAACCCGCAAGCAATCCTATGTCAGTCATTGATTTCCTCCGATTGAGCGATGAACGAAATACTCGTGTTCCCGCAATTACGCGTATTTATTATAACCGATACGGGTAAATTGAGCAAGCTATTTTCACGCGAATGTTCCACAAAAATTAAGCCGTTAGGGCTCAACAATTTTTTTTCGATTATAATTTTAATCGCATTTGCTTCGATTTTGTCGTGATACGGCGGGTCGAGAAGAATTAAGTCGAAAGGCTCGTTAAGCTTTTCGAGAGCCACGCGGTAATCGGTGTTAAACACCTTATACGGCTCTGCAATGCCTTTTAAATTCTCGTATGTAAGCTTAACTGACTGAGGCGATTTATCTACGAAAACCGCAGATTCGGCTCCGCGAGAAAGCGCCTCTATTCCGAGTGCGCCGCTCCCGCAAAACAAATCGAGAACTTTTCCGTGCAAAGCATTTCTGCTTGCGAGAATATTGAACACCGTTTCCTTTATTCGGTCGGTTGTGGGGCGCACGTTGTTGTCGGACGGCGGCAGTAGCTTTTTGCCTCTGTATTTGCCTGCAATTACTCTCATATCAGTTGTCGAACGACCTCAATTCGCTTTTGATTTCGGCATGACGTTTTTTTAGCTGCAAAATTTTGCGAATATATCCGAATACAAAAACGCCCGCCACAATTAAAGTGTAAGGAATAAACACAGCCAAAGTGAGCGGAGTTGTTACGTCGAGCTTAATAACTTTTACCGACGAAAACAACAACGCTACGGGAAATTCGAAAATCATTGCCGCAAGACGCAAGGCGTTGCTTTTGAGAATAACCGCGATAACATACACAACCGTAAGCGGCACCACAAAACCCAAAACATGAAAAACGCATTTATAGTAGGGAATTTCAATGGGCATTTCTCCGTGCAAATCGGAAAGAGTGGTTTTTGCGTGAGCCTTAAACAATCTTTCTCCCTGCGCCTTTCCCTGAGTGAGCGCAATATAAATCGTAGGCGCTATAAAAATAAAGCTCACGACGATTCTCGCCCACGCTGGAATTTTGTCGCTCACTATAAATATTAAGCTGAACAACGAAAAAACAAGAGAAAAGCCGAGAAGCGAAATCGAACTCACGGCGTATCTGCCTATTTCCTTTTTGGTCTCTTTTGTCATTTTATTCTCCTTATAACCCTATCGGGCGTTATAATAATATCCATAGGAATGTCCGTTAAATCATGCTCGAATTTACAAAATTGTTCTTCGAAAGCAAGTCCTACTTTAAGCCCGCCCGCAAACTTTGCAAAATATCTGTCGTAACACCCCGCGCCGTATCCTATTCGGTGACAATCCGAATCGAATCCGAGAAGCGGTACAAAACTAAGTTCGGCTTGTCCGTCGAAAAAAGAATCGGGCGAACGTATAATATTGCCGTAATTGTCCGTTTCGTTCAAATTTGCCGACGGCGGAAACATAACCGCGCGCATAAATCCGCTTTTGTCGGTATGCGGCACAAATACCTTAGTATTTTGTTCAAGGCTCCGTATTATTCCGTGCGTGTCAACTTCGGAGTTCATGGAAACGTATATAAACACGCTGCCGAACCTCGAAGCCAAATCAAGCGCGCGGCTTGCTATTATTGCGTTTTTTTCGTCGCGCCCCGTAATTTCGGAACGAACTTTCATAAGTTTTTTTCTAAGCAGGGTTTTGTCCATTTATTCTCCGATATATTCTCGTCTTACGCGGCGGGAAAAGCCCGTAAGAACTTCGTAGCATATTGTTCCGTACGACGTAGCCAACGCCTCGCACCCGTATAAAGAGCCTATAATTCGCGCTTCGTCGCCTACCGAAACATTTAGCCCGCTCACGTCCGCCATAGTAGCATCCATGCAAACCTGCCCCGCAATCGGGCACAAAGAACCGCCTATTTCCACATATCGCGGAATATTACACGCCGTGCGCCTGAATCCGTCGGCATAGCCTACGCCGAGCACCGCCACTCGCCTGCATTTGCCGCTGAGCCATTTGCCGTAGCCTATGTTTTCGCTTGCGCTCACGTCGCGTATTTGAGTAATTCCGCACGATGCCGTTATCGCGCTTTTTACATGCGAATTACCGTAGCCGTAAAGCACTATTCCCGGACGAACCATATCGAGGTGCATATATTGAGGCAAAACGGCAAAATTGCTTGACAAAATGTGTTTTTGCGGTATGTAGTCGGAAAGCGGGTCAACACATTTCATAAACTTTTCGAACTGTTCTTCGGCGGCGCAAAGAGTATATACATGAGAAAAAACACTCTTTACTTTAAGCCGTCTTTTTTTTGCCTCCATAAGCATGGAATCGAGAGACGCGGGCGGAGCACCGTAGCGGTTCATTCCCGTGTTCACCTTTATATTCACAGCTGTCGTCCCTCGCTTTGCAACAAACTCCATGTCGTCCGCCGAGCTAACCGACGGATATATTCCCAAGCTGTAAGAACATGAAACGGTTTTATCGGGCAACGACAATATGTTTATAGGTTTATCTGTAAGTTCTCTTGCCTCGCAAGCTTCGCCTATGCTCGAAACTGCAAATTCGTCGGCGGCATCAAACGCGTCGAGCGCCTTTATTCCGTGCCCGTAGGCGTCCGCTTTCACAACCGCGCAAATCTTTGCGGAAGTCAGCTTTTTTAACTCGGCAAGGTTGCTTTTCAGAACGCTCATATTCACTGTAAGACGTAACGCGGGTACCACCTCCGCTGCCGTTTTACATTTATTTATGCCGTAGCAACGCGCAATGTGCGAGCTAATCGCTTTTGTTTTTCAGTTTGAGTTTTGCAAATTGCGCGGCAAGTTGGGCTTTTGCCATTTTGTATTCGTATGCGGATTTTGCTTTCCGTTCGCGTTCTTGCAACTCGCATATTTCTTTGTCTATAATATCGGCGTCAATCTCGTGCGGCCATTCGCAAGACTGGGTGAGCACGGTTACTCCGTCTTTAAGCACCGACACAAATCCGTCCGAATTTGCCGCTTCCATCCACCTCCCGTTTCGTCTTATTTTCATAATGCCCGATTGCAAAACGGTTACGAGCGGCAAAGTTCTATACAGTATGCCCATTTCTCCGCTAACCGTATTCACAACAAGCGACTGAACCTCTCCCGAAAAAAATTCGCGTTCGGGCGTTACTATATTCAATTTAAAACTTTTTTCCTCAGTCTCGCCCATACCTTACCTACATTCCTTTCGCCTTTTTCTTAACTTCGTCGAGGTCGCCGACCATATAAAACGCGCTTTCGGGATACTCGTCGGCTTTGCCCGACAATATTTCGTCGAAACATTCAACGGTTGTTTTAACGGGAACGTATCTTCCTTCCATGCCCGTGTAAACGCTTGCCACAAACATTGGCTGCGAAAAAAATCTTTGAATTTTTCTGGCGCGATACACCGTGCGTTTGTCATCTTCTCCGAGCTCGTCCATTCCGAGTATGGCTATTATGTCTTGAAGCTCGGCATATCGCTGTAACGTTTCCTGCACTTTTCGAGCGACCCTGTAATGCTTTTCGCCCACAACTTGCGGCTGTAAAATCCTGCTACCCGATTCGAGAGGATTAACGGCGGGATAAATTCCCTGTTCCACCACTTTGCGGGAAAGCACGGTTGTGGCGTCCAAATGAGTGAAAATCGCCGACGGCGCGGGGTCCGTCAAATCGTCGGCAGGAACGTAAACCGCCTGTATCGAAGTAATGGAACCGCTTTTCGTTGTGGTGATTCTTTCTTGCAACGCACCCATTTCAGTAGAAAGCGTCGGCTGGTACCCCATAGCGCTCGGCATTCTTCCGAGCATTGCCGAAACTTCGCTTCCCGCTTGCACAAACCTGTATATGTTGTCGATAAAAAGCAACACGTCTTTGTTCATTTCGTCGCGGAAATATTCGGCAAGCGTCAGCCCTGTTAGCGCTACTCTCATACGAGAACCGGGCGGCTCGTTCATTTGCCCGAATACCAACGCGGTTTGCGAAAGCACTCCGCTTTCGGTCATGTCTCGAATCATTTCGTAGCCCTCGCGGCTCCGTTCGCCCACGCCCGTAAAAATAGAATAGCCGTTGTGCTCATGAGCCACGTTGCGTATAAGCTCCATAATAAGCACCGTTTTGCCTACGCCTGCCCCGCCGAAAAGTCCTATTTTTCCGCCGCGAGCATAAGGAGCGATAAGGTCTATCACCTTAATACCGGTTTCTAACACGCGCACAGACGGCGACTGTTCCGAAAATTCGGGCGCTTTGCGGTGAATAGACAAAAACTTTTCGCATTTTATTTCGCCCTTTTTATCTATCGGCTCTCCGAGAACGTTCATAACTCTTCCGAGAACGCCCTCGCCTACCGGAACTTTTATATGTTCGCCCGACGCATAAACGGGCATTCCTCTGCTCATTCCTTCGGTGGAACGCAAAGCTATGCAACGGGCAACGCCGCTCTTAACGTGGCTGAACGTTTCGAGAGGAACGGAAAAAGAACCGTCGGATTTTACAAGCAATTTTTCGTGTATTTTGGGCATATAAGCGCCGTCGAATTCCACGTCTACAACAGGTCCCAAAACAACGGTAACCTTGCCTATATGAACGTTTTTGTTTTCGCTATTCACAGTTGCCGTACCCTCCCATAGACGCGGTGATAATTTCCGACAATTCGCCCGTAACAGATTCTTGACGCGCTCTGTTATATTCGAGTTCGAGACTTTCGAGCAATCTCGACGCGTTTGTTGTGGCGCTGTTCATAGCGCTGTGTCGGGAACTGTGTTCGCACGCCGAACTCTGAATTAACGCCCCGTATATCATGCCCGTTAAATATTGAGGAATAAGCAACGACAAAACTTCTTCGGCGCTCGGCTCGTATTCGAGCTCGTGCAACGCAAATTCCTCGCCCGCGCTCACTTCGTTTTCGTGAACCACTTCGGCACGCTCGAACGGCAACAACCTTATTTTCTTAGGGCTCATTTTTCCGTGCCCCGCCATCTCGGTAAAAATGATATACGCGCCGTCTATAACTCCGCCGATAAACATTTTATATAGCTTTTCGCTCATTTCGGCGGCTTCGCTTATAGTAGGATTATACGAAGCGTCCGCAAAAGCAACGTCCGCCGCAATTTTTCGAGAGGCAAAAAACTCGCAACACATTTGCCCTACGGCAAACAAATGCGGCTCGCGCGCGCCGAGCATTTGACTACGGGCAAATTCAAGCACGGCATGATTGAATCCTCCAGCTAATCCTTTGTCGGACGCAATAACAATAAACGCCTCTTTCCCGTTTTCCTTAACGGACGAAAAAACTTTATGTTCCACACCCTTAGTATACAGAACTATATTGCTTATCGTTTTTCTTACCGTTTCGAAATACGCTTTGTTGCTCTCGTACCGACTCAAAGCTTTTTGCATTTTCACAACGGAAATCGTTTCCATAGCGCTCGTTATTTTCCGCGTGTCTGAAATGCTCTTTATTCTGTGCTTTATGTCGGTTATATTCTTCATTCTACTCCTTAAAATAAACCGCGCCGAATTCGTTAACGGCATCTTCGATAGTAATTCCCGCTTCCATATTCAAATCGCCCGAAGCCTTTACCGACTGAACGACATCGGGATAATGCGCGTCGAGGTATTTTAAAAACTCTTTGTTAAAATCCGCAATATCTTTCACAGGCACTTTTTTTAAAAGCTCTTTAACCGCCAAGTATAACAGCACTATTTCATGCTCAACGTCTAACGTGGCGCGTTCTTCTTGCTTTAAAGTTTCGATAATTCTTTTACCCTGTTCGAGTTTTGCCGCAGTGAGCGGGTCAAGTTCCGAACCGAACTGCGCGAACACTGCAAGTTCTCTGTATTGCGAAAGGTCGAGGCGAAGTTTTCCGCTTACCTTTTTCATTCCCGCAAGTTGTGCCGCCGAACCTACGCGCGACACCGAAAGTCCTACGTTTACCGCAGGGCGAATCCCCGAATTAAACAACTCGCTTTCAAGATAAATTTGTCCGTCGGTAATCGATATTATGTTTGTAGGAACATACGCCGAAATGTCGCCCGCCATAGTCTCTACAATGGGTAGCGCTGTAATGGAACCGCCCCCGTTTTCGTCCGACAGCTTTGCGGCGCGTTCGAGGAGCCTCGAATGTAAATAGAAAATGTCGCCGGGATATGCCTCTCTGCCGGGAGGACGCTTTAAAAGTAAACTCATAGCCCTATACGCAACCGCATGTTTGGAAAGGTCGTCGTATATAATGAGCACATCTTTCCCTTTGTGCATAAATTCTTCGGCTATTGCGCATCCGCTGAAAGGCGCAATATATTGAAGCGGCGCCGAATCTTTCGCGGTTGAACAAACTATCACCGTATAACTCATGGCGTCGTGCTCGTTTAAAGTGTGCAATATTGCCGCGACGTTACTCGCTTTTTGCCCTATGGCAACGTAAACGCACACAACGTCTTTGCCCTTTTGATTTATAACGGTGTCTACCGCAATCGAAGTTTTTCCCGTTTGGCGGTCGCCTATAATCAATTCGCGCTGTCCGCGCCCTATCGGCACCATAGAATCGATTGCAAGGATACCCGTTTGAAGCGGAGTGTCAACTCTGCCGCGCTCCGAAATTTCGGGAGCGGGAGCCTCTATCGGTCGACGGGAAGCGCCTTTAATAACGCCCAAACCGTCTATTGGAACGCCCAACGGATTTATCACTCTTCCGAGAAGTTTTTTACCTACGGGCACTTCCACTATTCGTCCCGTAGCTTTAACAATCATGCCCGCCGAAGCCTTATCTTCTTCGCCGAGAACAATCGCGTCAACCTCGTTTTCGTACAAGCCGAGAACAATCGCATCGGTAACGCCGCCTATATCCAAAAGTTCGCCGTATTTCGCGTTGCGCAATCCGTCGATTTTAACAACGCCGTCGCCGCTAAACTTAACTCTGCCCGCAGGCATTGCGGAACGGTCGAGCGACACGGAATTTATCTTTCCGCGCAGGCGTTCTTCTATTCGGGTAATTTCTTCTTTGTTCATATTCCCGCCTACAATAAACTGCGTTTGAGCTTTGCCAACCTTCCCGCAACTGTGGAATCGTAATAATCGTTTCCGTCTATAATCAGTAAGCCGCCCAAAAGCGCCGCGTCTACGCTATAAGAAAACTCCACCGCGCCGGAATGTTTTTTGGAAAATATTTTTTCTATGCGGGCTTTGTCTTTTTCGCATAATTCGCTCGCCGAAAAAACCGATACTTTTTCAGTCATTTTCCCACTCCGACAGACTTTCGTCTATAATCTTGCGGTTATCTTTTTCGTTCACTTCGCGTTCGAGTATTTTTTCGGCAATTTCAATCGCTATATGCCCTACGGAATCGTGAAGTTCGTGTTGCATTCTGTTACGCTCCGTCAACGCTTCTTTCCGAGCGTTTTCCAAAATCGCAGCCGCTTTGTTCTGAGCTTCTTCCACAATTTCGGCGCCGCGTTGCGCCGCGCGGCGGCTTATTTGCGCACTCTCTTCAAGAGCCTTTTGCTTCATGCCGTCGCATCTTTCCTTGAAAGTTTCGGTTTCTTCTCTGAGTCGAGCGTTTTCTTTTCGAATGTTTTCGAGTTTATTTCTGTGATTCGCAATAATTTTTTTAACAGGCTTATACAAAAGAAAATACAGCGCCACAATCAGTATCGCCAAATTAACGGCGTGAAATAGAATTTCCCAACCGCCGAGACCGAGTTTTTCGAGAATTTCTTTCATACCCGAATTTAAAGCACCATTATAAGAATTGCCACAAGCACGCCGTAAATAGCGGTAGTTTCGGCAAAAGCAAGACCGAGCATCATAGAGCTGCGAATTTTCTTCTCTGCTTCGGGCTGGCGCGCGATTCCCTCTACCGCCTTGCCTGCGGTTATGCCCATTGCGATTCCAGCGCCTAATCCTGTGAACGCCGCGATTCCCGCGCCGATTGCGGTTAATCCGTCAACCGAAGTTAAGAACGTTATAACCGCCGTAAATACCGATAATGTCATTTTGGCAACTACCTCCAAATTTTTTCAGTCAGTCTATTGCTTCGCCTATAAAACTCATAGAAAGGAACATAAATATATAACTTTGAATGAGCGCGTGAAATAAAGTGAAAATTACCGAACCTACGGCAGGCAACGCCACGCGGGCAAAAATCGGCAAGCCGTAAATCAAATGCATTATAATGTAGCCTGAAAACACGCTGCCGAACATTCGCAGAGCAAGCGACACCGGCACAACCACGTCGCTTATCACGTTAATGGGATTACAATAATGAATAAGCCTTTTAGCCTTTTTTTTGCGAAATCCGAAAAACGCAATTAAAACAAACGACATAAAACCCAAAGCGAGCGTGGCGTTTAAATCGCTTGTGGGAGGGCGCAAACCTGTAAGCTCCATAAGTGTGCCGAGCGCTATAAATGCCGCGCACGAAAAATAGAAAGGTCCTACGAATCCGCCGTAAGCTCCGTTTTGCTCGGTTGCCGACGAATCGAACATGTTCACCATAGACTCTATAAAAAGTCTGAACCCCGAAGTACGAGAGTCGTCGCGCCGCCAACGCGGAATACAAAACACACGCACCGCAACAGCCAACAAAATGAGCGCGAGCGTAGTTATAAGCGCGCTTACCATAGTGTTGGTAATCGGCACGGGGCCGATGTGAAAAACGGTTTCGGGCGGAATGGATACGTCCACCTTTACCGATAATGCGACGGGCAAAACTGTCATTTTTAGTTCCTTGCGTATTTTGGCTTATACGGATACGCTTTTACAATCGAAGCACCTATACGGTTTTCCGCGATTTATATTTAAATATATTGCGTTATCCGTGTTACATATTTTACACCTAATCGAACACGATTGCAAGCGTTAGCACCGAAAAAACAAAATTTGCCGACAAAGAAATTTTCGTCGGTGCAAACCGTTTACATATATTGTGTTTCCTGAGCGCCGTTTATATGCGCGCGCAAAACGACGACAAAACCCGCTCAATATCTTAAATAGCTGTCGAACGCGTTCACTATATGGTTCACTTCTTTTGTTCCTATATAAACTTCTATCACGTCGAAGCGCACGGGAACGTCGAAATATCTGAATTTTTTTATGTATTGCGATGCAACTTCGCTTATTTTACGACGCTTATGGTAATTAACCGCTTCGGCGGGGGTGCCGAACGCATCGTCCGTTCGCGTCTTTACTTCGATAAAAACAAGCGCTTCCGAATCTGCCGCCACAATATCGAGTTCGCCGAGCTCGGTGGAAAAATTTCTGTGAAAAATTTCGTATCCCTTTTTTTTAAGGTATGCGCAGGCAATTTCTTCGCCCGCTTTTCCTTTAAGTTTGTTGTCGCTTTTTTTTCTCATTATTGCGCTTGCCTTTCGGAATGTTCCTTTTCTACCGTCGGCATCGAAAAGTTTTTAATAAAAGTTGCTCTGTGCAAAGGACAACTTCCTTCCGCTTCGAGCGCGGCGATATGTTCCGCAGTTCCGTAACCTTTGTTTTTTGCGAACTTATACGCGGGATATTCCGCGTCGTAACCGCGCATAATTCTGTCTCGAGTAACTTTTGCTATAATGGATGCGGCAGCTATGTTATAGCTTTTGGCGTCTCCTTTTATAATAGCTCTCGTTTCGCACGAAAGTTCCAAACCTTTCACGGCGTCCACAAGCAAAAGCGTGGGAACAAGTTTCATTGCGTTAAAAGCTTCGCGCATAGCTTTTTTAGTTGCGTTTAATATATTTATTTCGTCTATAACATAGTTATCCGCTATTCCCACACCGTAAGAAATTGCGACGCGAACAATTTTTTCGTAGAGCTCTTCCCTGTTTTTCTCGCCGACTTTTTTACTGTCGAATATTCCGTCTATGGGAGAATCGAGCGGCATTATAACGCACGCCGCAACCACAGGTCCCGCAAGCGGACCTCTGCCCACTTCGTCCATCCCCGCAATCATCGCAGGCAAAAGAGCTCTGTCGTATTCGAATATTTTATTCGTGTCGTTCAACTTAACTCCTCCACGCTGTCGAGCGTAATTTTGCCCAACCGCCCTTTTCTGAAATCGTCCGTAAACGCAACTGCCGCGCGCTCAACGTCCGGCTCGCCTCCGCGCAAAAGATAGCCGCGCGCGCGAGCTATGCGTGCCATACATTCCTCACCCGCGCTATTTTCCACATTGTAACGCGAATTTATTATGCCCGGTTCGATTGCGTTAAGTTCTTCAGATAAACTGCATGCAAGTTCGAACGTGTCAAGTATTTCGTCTTTTATGCTGCCTATATATGCAAGACGCCGAGCAATTTTTTGGTCTTCGAGTTTGGGATATAACGTGCCCGGCGTATCGAGAACTTCAAGATAATCGTTTACCCTAACCCACTGTTTGCCTCGCGTAACTCCCGCTTTATTTCCCGTGACTGTTTTTGCACTTCCGCACAAATTGTTTATAATTGTAGATTTGCCTGTGTTCGGCACTCCGAGCACCATACATTTAATCGTTGTACGCACGCCTTTTTCGCGGTATTTAGCTATCTTTTCGCCGCTCAATTCTTTAATGGCGGCAACCATAGGCGACGCGGTTTTAGAGGCGGTAGCGTTAAGCGTAAGCGCCCGTCTGTTGTTTACCGAAAAATATTCACACCACCGTTTAACTCGGGTCACATCCCCTAAATCGGCTTTATTAAGCGCATAAATCACCGGAGTTCGCCCGAGCATACTTTCGAAATTCGGGTTTATGCAACTATACGGCGCCCGCGAATCGAGAACGTATATAACAACGTCGGCAATGCGCAAATTCTCTTCTATTATGCGCATAGCTTTCGCCATATGACCAGGAAACCAATTTATCATAACTACTATTCCTTAGCGGTGTTTTTTGACGCGAAGTTCTCTATAAGGTCGGGACGCAAACGCGAAGTTATGGCAAGCGATTGTTCACGCCGCCATTTTTCAACGTTCTCGTGATGACCGCTCACAAGCACTTCGGGAACTTCCAACCCCTCGAAAACACGAGGGCGGGTATATTGCGGATATTCAAGCAACGAGTCGGAAAAACTTTCGTCAACAGCCGACTGCTCGCTGCCGAGCACACCCGGCACAAATCTTAACAGCGAATCTATTGCAACCATTGCGGCAAGTTCTCCGCCCGTTAAAACAAAATCGCCAAGCGACAACTCTTCGTCTATGCACAAATCTATTGCGCGCTGGTCAACGCCCTCGTAATGACCGCACAAAAACAGCAAATCTCCGCTCTCGGAAAGCTGTTTCGCTTTCGCCGCCGTTAAAGTTTGTCCTTTCGGCGAAAGATAAATTCTGCGACAAATTCTTTGGGGGTCTACGGCTTGCACCGCGTCGAAAATAGGCTGAGGAGTCATAACCATTCCCGCGCCGCCGCCGTAAGGATAATCGTCGCATTTCAAATGCTTATCTTTGCTGAAAGAGCGAATATTCACAACGTTCAGCCGCACTACTCCCGATTGAATAGCTCTGCCGATTACGCTGTGTTCGAGAGCGGCAAACATTTCGGGAAAAAGCGTGAGAACGTTAATCGTCATACACGCACACCTCGTCGAGCAATCTTTTTTTCACGACAAACTTTTTTTCAGTCACGCTCACCGAAGCAACCAAACGATTTAAAAAAGGAAATCTGAACTCTTTTCCGTTAATCCCTTTCGCGTTTATTACGTCTACGGCTCCTCCGTTTTGAAAAATATCGGTAATAACGCCCAAAACGTTTCCGTCATCGCTCACAACGTTACAACCGATTAAATCCGCAACAAAATATTCGCCGTCGCCAAGCTCGATTGCGTTCACTCTGTCTATTTGCAAAAACTTGCCGCGCATAAGTTCCGCCGCATTTCTGTCGTCTATCCCTTGAAGTTTAACGTAGGCATAATCGCGGTCTAACCTTAATCCCGTAATTCTCAGCGGTCTGCCGTCGATATAAAACACCCGAAGCTTTTTAAACCTTTCGGGACTTGCCGTAAGCGGTTTAACTTTTAATTCGCCCGCAATTCCCTGCGCTTTCAGAACTTCTCCTACGGTTATATATTCCATTTGCAACGCGGCTCCTTTGCTTTATGCGAATAATACGGCGGGAAATAACAAGAAGAGAGAATATGTTGCAATTCTCTCCGTTGCCCGTCGTTATTCGGCTTCCAAAATGTCTACGGTATATGTTTTTTCGCCGCCGGCGCAAGCCGCTTTCACAATAGTGCGAATTGACTTTGCTATTTTACCCTGACGGCCGATTATCTTACCCATATCCGCCTTGTCTACGCTTACCGAAATAATTCCGTCTTCCGACTCCGTAACTTTCACGGCTTCTTTATTATCGACAAGCTTGGTAACAAGGTACTGAACAAGTTCTACCATTAGTTTCTCCCCGAAGTCCGATTATTCCGACTTCTTCTTTTTAACCGCTTTGGTTTTTGCGGGCGCTTTCTTAGCGTTTTGAATTATACCCGCGTTAACGAACATAGCCTTAACAGTGTCGCTGGGAAGAGCGCCCACCGAAAGCCAGTGTTTGGCTTTGTCTTCGTCGATTTTGATTTCCGCAGGTTCGGTAAGCGGATTGTACGTTCCCACAATGTCAATAAACTTGCCGTCGCGGGGTGCGCGAGAATCCGCAACTATAATGCGGTAGAAGGGGCTCTTCTTATCGCCCATACGGGTCAGTCTGATTTTTACCATTTGTTTTCTCCTTTAAAATGTGATTACCTAATTTTATTTAAAACGGAAAGCGGCGTCCGCCTTTCCCCATTTTACCCATTTTGCCGTTTTTCATCATGCGCATCATTTCTTTCGTTTGTTCGAACTGTTTTAACAGTTGGTTCACGTCTTGAATAGAAGTTCCGCTGCCTGCCGCGATGCGCTTTCTGCGCGAAGCTTTTATAATTTCGGGATGTTCGCGCTCGTACATGGTCATGGATTTTATAATAGCTTTAAACCGCTCTATCCGCGCTTCGTCAACGTCTTTTTCACTTATGCGCATATTGTTGGGAAGTCCCGGAATCATAGACATAACTTCCGACAGATTACCCATTTTTCCGAGTTGCTCGAACTGCGTAAGAAAGTCGTCGAGAGTGAAAGCGGATTCGCGCAATTTTTTTTCGAGCTTTTGCATCTCCTCTTCGGTAACGGCAGACTGCGCTTTTTCTATAAGAGTAAGAACGTCGCCCATTCCGAGTATGCGCGAAGCCATTCTGTCGGGATAGAACGGCTCTATGTCGCCCATTTTCTCGCCCGTTCCGCAGAATTTAACAGGCTTTCCCGTAACCGCTTTAATGGAAAGCGCCGCGCCGCCTCTCGTGTCGCCGTCGAGCTTAGTAAGTATCACGCCCGATATATCGAGACGCTCGTTAAACGTGGCGGCAACGTTAGCCGCTTCCTGCCCCGTCATTGCGTCTACCGTAAGAAGAATTTCGGTAGGACATACTTCGAACTTTATGTTTTCAAGCTCGCGCATAAGTTCTTCGTTTATTTGAAGCCGACCCGCCGTGTCTATTATAAGCGTGTCGCAACCTCTGCTGCGCGCTTCTTCCACCGCAAGCTTAGAAGTTTTAACAGGGTCTTTATCGCCGCGCTCGTATACTTCCACACCGACGCTTCGCCCTACAACTTTTAATTGATTGATTGCCGCAGGACGGTATACGTCGCATGCCGCAAGCAGCGGACGTTTGCCCTGTTTTTTAAGTAGCTGCGACAGTTTGCCGCACATGGTAGTTTTGCCCGCGCCTTGAAGCCCCACCATCATTATTACGGTTGGCAACTTGCTCGAAACGCTCAACTTCGCGTTTGTAGAACCCATAAGCGCTATAAGCTCGTCGTTTACTATTTTAATAACCTGTTGACCGGGCGTTAAACTGTTTAAAATAGTTTCGCCTACAGCCTTTTCGCTCACACGCGCTATAAAGTTTTTAACTACGCCGAAATTTACGTCCGCTTCTAACAAAGCGACGCGAATTTCGCGCATAGCCTGTTTTATTTCAAGCTCGCTGAGCTTGCCGCGCGATTTCATTTTGCTGAAAATGTGATTGAGTTTTTCGCTGAGGCTACCGAACAGTCCCATAAACACTCCTTATAAACTCTTCAAGCTCGGCAACTTTTTTCGCCGCGTCGGCGCACCCGTTGCAATCGCGTTTGATGTCTTGCAATCTTTTAGCTATTTCCGAAACAAAGAAACGGATTTTAAACTTGCTCTCGAACTCCGACAAACTTTCTTCCGACTGCTTAACCGCAGAATGAACCGCTTGGCGGCTGACTCCGAAATTATCCGCTATTTCGGAAAGAGAATAGTCGCGCTCGTAGTAGTCGGCAAGCATGTCCCGCTGCTTTTCCGTAAGAGCGTCGCCGTAAATATCCATAAGAGCAAGATAAGTATAGTCTTTCATGCGCCCTCGTTTACGAACGGAAAAAATAAAGGTGTAAAGCAATTTTACTTTACACCTTATTATACTCTTTCGCTTGGACGTTTGTCAAGCGTTTTATTCTATTATGGCGTCTATAAATTCGCGCGAATCGAAATCTTCGAGGTCGTCTATTCCCTCGCCTACACCGACGTAAACAACGGGCACTCCGAGCTGCCCCGCTATTGCAAGCACCACGCCGCCTTTCGCCGTGCCGTCGAGCTTAGTTAAAATAATACCGTCTATGTCTATCGCCTCGTTAAACACGTCAACTTGCGATATGGCGTTCTGTCCCGTAGTGGCGTCGAGCACAATATAATTAAGATACATGCAGTCGGGATATTCCCGTTCTATAATGCGGTTGATTTTTTTCAACTCGTCCATTAAATTCTTTTTGTTGTGTAATCGTCCGGCAGTGTCTATCAAAAGCACGTCGGTATTTTTGCTTTTGGCGCTCATCACGGCATCGTATACAACCGCTCCGGGGTCGGCGCCTTCGGCGTGTTTTACTATGCGCACTCCCGCTCTATCCGCCCAAACCGTAAGTTGGTCGGCTGCCGCCGCGCGAAACGTGTCGGCGGCAACTATGGTAACGCTTTTCCCCGCTTTTTTAAATTTTTTGGCAAGTTTTCCGATTGCGGTAGTTTTGCCCACGCCGTTCACTCCCGCCACAAGCAACACGAGCGGATACTCGTATTCGGGAACGGGATTCTCGTCGAGAATGTCTATCATGAGCTTTTTGAGTTCATCTTTAACTTCGGCGGTGTCGCGTATGCGTTTTTCGTCTATAACGTCGCGCAAATTGTCCATAAGATTCTCCACCGTTTCGGCGCCTATGTCGGAAGAAATTAGCGCCATTTCAAGCTCGTCGTAAAAGTCGTCGGTTAAAACGCCGCCTGTAAACAGCTTATTGAGCTTGTAAGCAATGGCTTCTTTCGTCTTTTTGAGTTTTTCTTTGATTTTTCCGAAGAATCCCATATTCTTCTCCTTTTAGCAACGTTATTGCTGTTCTTCCATTTTAATGGCGTCGCTCAGTTTAACCGACACTATTTTGCTCACGCCTTTTTCTTCCATAGTAACGCCGTATAAACTGTCGGCAAGTTCCATAGTGGGCTTACGGTGAGTTATAACTATAAATTGAGTGTCTTCCGAAAATCTGCGCAAATATTTTGCAAACCTTCCCGCGTTCGCGTCGTCGAGCGCCGCCTCTATTTCGTCGAGTACGCAAAAAGGCATAGGTTTAAGCCGAAGTATCGCAAACAAAATAGCTATAGCCGTAAGAGCGCGCTCTCCGCCGGAAAGAAGCGATATGCTCTGCAACTTCTTTTCGGGAGGCTGAGCCACAATTTCTATTCCCGCATCGAGCGGATTTTCGCTGTCGAGCAACAGTAAGTCGGCGTTGCCGCCGTCGAACAATTCTTTGAAAATCTTTACAAAGTTTACTCGTATTTGTTCGAATTGGCTTGTGAATTTTCCGAGCATTTCAGCCGACAATTCGTTGATTATTTTCACCAAATCGTTTTCCGCTTTAACAAGGTCTTCGCGCTGAACGTCCATTTCATGGTAGCTCGCATACATCTCTTTGCACTGCTCAATGGAATCGAGGTTAACGTGTCCGAGCGCGTTCATCTGCCTATTTAAACGGTTGGCTTCCGCCACGCCTTTCGCAAGGTCGTAATTTTCTTCTTTAAACGGCAAGCAGTCGTCGTATTCGAGCTCGTAATTCTCTTTAACTTTCTGTTGCATTATTTCTATGTCTGTATCTACTTTGGCAAGTTGCATTTCTTCCCGACTTTTCTTTTCGTGCAACTTGTTCAGTTCTTCCACAAGAGCCATGCGTTTGGAGTCGAGCGCGGCTATTGATTCGTTAAGCTCTTGCTTATACTCGTCAAGATTGGCGAGCTTATACCTCACCTCTTTAACGCGATTACTGTCGGCAGAATTTTCGGTGTTCATAGACTCCGTAATCGTTGCGTCGAGTTCTTTAATAAGAACGTCGTTGTCGGCAATCTGTTTCGTCTCGTATTGCGACTTTGCCGCAATAGATTCCATATTGGCTTTAAGTCGCGCTATTTCACCGTCGATAGCCGAATACTTGGCTTCGAGTGTGGAAACGCGCACGCGAGCGCTCGTCATCATTTCGTGAAGCTCGTTGCGTTGTTTTCTCAAAGCATCGAATTGATGCCTTTGTTCTTCGCCGCTTTCATTGGCACTGTCTTTCTTTCCGAGAACAATTTGTTCAAGCTCGCCCACGCTGTCTACGTCGCGCGTAATTTCTTCTATCCTGAGCCGAGCTTTGGTTTCCTCTTCCGTTAGCCCTTCAAGTTCGGCGCGCAACTCTTCGTCGGCGGCTTTAAACTTACTGAGGGCTTCCGTTCGAGTTGCAATCTCCACTTCCAACTTGTGCACTTCTTCGCTTACGGTGCGAATTTGTTCGCTCGTTACTCGTTGCAATTTCGCCTTTTCGTCGCGAAGAGCGTTAAGTTCGGTCAACTTTTTATCCATCTCGGCTATTTGCGCCGCAAACGTTTCGATTTCTTTATCGTAACCGAACACGTTCGTGGAATCAGCCCTTTTGCTACCGCCCGTAATGGAACCGTGCGGCGTAAGCACGTCGCCCTCTTTCGTAACGATTTTAAATCCGTAACGCGACTTGCGCGCAACCGCAATAGCCGTGTCCATATTATCCACCACAACGGTGTTCCCTAACAGTCCCGAAAACACGGCTTCGTATTTTGGGTCAAACGAAACCAAATCCACAGCTACGCCGCAAACTCCGCTTTCGCTTAAAAGTCTGCGATATTCAGATTCGAGGGAACGCGGCTTTGCGGCGGATATGGGCAAAAACGTTGCTCTGCCGCTCCTTGTGCGCTTTAAAAATTCCACCAAATATTTTGCGTCCTCTTCAGTGCGGGTAACTATATTCTGAACCGCATTTCCGAGCGCCATTTCTATCGCGGTTTCAAATCCGTCGCTCACGCTCAGTAACGATGCAACCACGCCTTCTATTTTCGACGAAAGCTCTTTGTTTTGCTTAGCTTCCGTCATGAGTTTTCTTACGCTTAGCACAAAACCGTCGTAAGACTGTTGCAAATTAACAAGCATGTCATGCCGCGTTTTCGCGCCGTGATATTTTGCACTGATAGAATCTATCTTTTCTGCGGCTCTGCTTATTTCGGCTACGCAATTACTATTTTCTTCGTATAAAACTTCAAGCTTTTCGGATAGAGCGTTCTTTTCTTTAATTTTGTCGCCCGTCTCGTTATCAAGTCTTTCCGTTGCGGCAAGCCCCGAATCGAGTTTTTCTTTGCATGCCGAAATACGCCTGTCAAGGTCAGAGATACGCGAATTCAATCCGTCGCGCTCGGCTACGAGTCTCGACATATTCGCGCGAATTTCGGTGAGTTTATCCATAGCTTCCACTACGGCTCTGTGATTCGATTCTACCTCGCCTTCGCCCTGAGTGAGAGTATCCACAACCGCGCAATATTCTTCGTTGAATTTTTCCGCCTCTATGCGCGCGCTTTTGAGTTCCTCTTCCGTTTTTAAAAGCTGTTCGGAGCCCGCCGCAATAAACCGTTCGGTTTGTTCGTATTCCTCGTTATGCTGTTCGAGTTCTTTTTTAAGATTCTCGTTTTGCATTTCAAGATACGATAGACGTTCTTTCAACACCTTAGTGTCGCCCGCCGCTTTTTCGATTCCTACGGTGAGTTCAAGCAATTCGTCGCGCAGCGAATTAACCGTTTTGTCGGTTGCGCCGTATTTTTCGCGCGCCTCGTTGTATTGAACGGTCGCGTCGTCGCAATCCTTTTGTCTCAACTCTATTTCCTGCGTCACACCGTCGAGCCTGTTTTGAATCGCGGCTTTCGCCTGACTTGCCGAATCGTATTGATATATGTAAATATTTATTTCGTGAGTTTTGAGCTTGTCTCTAAGTTCCAACCATTTTCGCGCCGCTTCCGACTGCTTTGTGAGAGGTTCGAGCATAGACGCCTTTTCGTGCAAAATGTCGTCTATGCGAACAAGATTTTCGCGCGTGCGCGCAAGCTTGCGCTCCGAATCGAGCTTGCGAGCTTTAAACTTAGATATGCCCGCAGCTTCTTCGAATATCGCGCGGCGGTCTTCAGGCTTCGCGCGCAAAAGTTCTTCTATTCTGCCCTGTCCTATAATCGAATAGCCTTCTCTTCCCATGCCGCCGTCGCGCAATAATTCGGTTATATCTTTCAGTCTGCACGGTGTGCGGTTTAAGCAATACTCGCTTTCGCCGCTACGGTACAACTTACGCGAAATAACAACTTCGTCGTAATCAAGCGAAGGAAACAATTTTTCAGTGTTGTCGAAATACAGATTTACTTCGCAGTACGAAAGCGACTTGCGGTTTTCCGTTCCGTTAAATATAACGTCTTGCATGGAATTACCACGCAAAAGCTTCGCCGATTGCTCGCCGAGCACCCAACGAATAGAGTCGGCAACGTTGCTTTTGCCGCAACCGTTAGGACCTACGATTGCGGTAACACCCGCTCCGAATTTAACTTCCAGCCTGTCGCCAAAAGACTTAAAACCGGCAACTTCCAACTTCTTAAACTTCAAACCAACTTTCCTCTAAGTAGCAAAATTAACTGTTATTTTAGTATAATTGTATCAAAAAAACGAGTAAAAATCAAACGATTGACACGGCGTTATTTATATTGCGCGCGAATCGAGCGCGTTTTTTGCCGCTTGTTGCTCGGCGTCGATTTTTTTTCTTCCGCTTCCGTAAAATTCTTTTCCGCACACGGATAACACGCTTGAAAATCCGCGTTCGCTCGGCTCGGTTTTAAACGAATACCCGATGCCGTTTGCTTCCGCTCTTTCTTTCAGCTCCGACTTATAATCGCGCGCGGCACGGTATCGCTTATCAAGCAATTTGAATTTAACGAAAGCTTTTGCGGACTTCATTCCTCCGTCAAGATAAATAGCGCCGAGCACCGATTCGAAAATATTCGATTTGAATTTCTCGCTTATTGACTGCAAATTTTTTTCGGCGCCTTTCCCGAGCAAATAATAGCGCATAAGCCCCATGTCGTCAACAGCTTTCGAGAGCGGCGAACGCGAAACGATTTCGGCGCGTTCTTTCGAGAGCACGCCCTCGTCGCTGTTTTCCGAATTATATAGCGATTCGGCAACTATAAAATTCAAAAGTCCGTCGCCCAAAAATTCGAGACGCTCGTTGCCCGTTCCACCGTGCTCGTTCACATAAGATTCGTTTGTGAGCGCTTGGTTTAAAAGCGAACGGTTTTTAAAAACATAGCCTATTATTTTTTCTACTTCGGAGAGTTCGCTCTCACGCATTTTCGCCGTCCTGCGAAACCGTTTGCGCGGCAAGCTTTTCCATTTCGGATTTTATTTTGCCTACAAGGTCGGCGTCAGCCATTTTTTTAACCTGACGAAGAGCCGCAAGAACTGCGGCGGGATTTGCGGCGCCGTGCGCTTTAACAACCACCTTTTTAACTCCCAAAAACGGCGCGCCGCCGTAAGCGTTATAGTCCATATCTTTTTTGAGAGTGCGAAACGCTTTTTTCATAAACAGAGTGCCGAATTTCGCCGCCGTAGACTTCATAATAGCGCTTTTAAGCTCGCTCATTACCATGCCCGCCGTTCCTTCAACCGACTTTAAAAGCACGTTGCCCACAAATCCGTCCGCCACAAGAATATCGTATTCTCCCGAAACGGCGTCGCGCGCTTCCATATTGCCCAAAAAGTTTATAGGCAACTTCTTTAAAGCTTCGAAAACCTCTTTCGTGAGAGCGTTACCCTTATGGTCTTCAACGCCGACGGAAACAAGCCCCACTCTCGGATTTTCAAGACCTTCAACCGAGCGCATATAACACACTGCCATAAGAGCGAACTGCACCAAAAAGTCGGCGCGGCAATCCACGTTTGCGCCGCAATCTATTAAACAAACTCTGCCGCCTCCCTTAGTGGGCAAAAGCGGGGAAAGCGCGGGGCGTTGCACGCCGTCTATTCTTCCCACTTTAAGCACGCTTCCCGTGAGCACCGCGCCCGTGCTGCCCGAGCTCAACATACCTTTAATATCGTCGTCCGATTTAAGCAAATCGAAAGCCCGAACAAGCGACGAATCTTTTTTGGCGCGAATTGCCGCAGTAGGCGATTCGTCGTTAGAAATTACGTCGGGCGCATGTTCTATAAAAACTCTCGACTCGTCGTATTTAAATTCGGACAACGCGCTCTCTATTTTGGCTTTATCGCCCGTAAAAATTATGTCGGCGCCTTTTTGCTCTTTTAAAAACTCTACTGCGCCCGCAATTTGAGCGCGCGGAGAATTATCGCCGCCGAAAGCGTCCACAACTATCTTCATAAATTTTCTCTCCTATCAATATAATCGTTGCGCATAAATTTGCGCAATAATACTTTTCCTTATAGAATAAAACGACTCCGCAACTGTATGCGGAGCCATTGAATAAGCGTTTTAAGACTATAATTACTCTTTTTCCTGCTTAATGTCAATCTTCTTCACACCGTCATAGTATCCGCAAACTTTGCAAACTCTATGATTCTGCTTCATTTCATGACACTGAGGGCATTCGCTAATCGAAGAACTCTTAACTTTCCAATTAGCAAAACGCGAGTTACTCTGTTTTTTCGACGCTTTATGCTTGGGTACTGCCATATTTAGCACCTCCTATCAACGAATTTTAATCATGCTATACTATTATACATATTAGGACATACGTTGTCAAATGTTTTCGGGCGAATTTCAAAAATCAAAGAGAGAAATCTGCCGCGTTTCATACGGGCGCTTGCTCTCCGCAACAATGGGATCCATAGTATATAGCAATCCTTTTTGCAAGCAACGTTCGGTAAAAGTTTTCATAAGTTCGCCAGAACGCGGCGAAATACAAAAGTAATCGTCGCCGAATGCGTCGAGGTAGCGGGCTTTCATGCCCGGAAAAAGTTTTTCCGCCTTGTCGAGAAAGTGCGCTCGTTGGCTGTCTCGCATCGTAACGCCGAAAGCTCTCCCCGCATAAGCGAACTTACACCCTGCCGACGCGGCTCTATCTACTAATGAAATCACGCTTGCGCTGTCGTCTTCTATAAAAGGAAGTATCGGTGTCATAAGCACTCCCGTAAATAACCCCGCGTTCGAAAGCGTCTCTAAAGCTGCGAATCGCTTTTTCGGCGAGCTCGACTTCGGTTCGAGCTTTTTTGCGAGCTCGTCGTAAGGCGTGGTAACCGTAAACTTGACTATAACGGGAGAATGCGACGATATTGATTTTAAAACGTCGGCGTCACGCAAAACGAGTTCCGATTTTGTTTCCAAAGTAACGCCGAAACCGTAGCGGTCCAAAAGTTTTAAAGCTCCGCGCGTAAGTTCGAGTTCTTTTTCGCAAGGATTGTAGCTGTCGCTCATAGAACCGAGCGACACTATTCCCTTTTTTCGCTTGCGCGACAATTCGTCGGCAAGAATTTCGAGCGCGTTACGCTTAGCCTTAACGGTATCGAAATGTTTGATTGCGTAGCAGTCGCTGCGGCTGTCGCAATATATGCAACCGTGACTGCAACCGCGATAAAGATTTATATTGTATTCGCTACCGAACCATTCGTCGCTGTCCGTTACCATCAAAACGGACTTTGCAGTTATGTACTCCATACTTATTCCAAAAATCCTTGAATTATAGTATCTTCCGCTTCTTTTTCGTCAAGTCCGAGCGTCATAAGCTTTAAAAGCTGTTCGCTCGCTATTTTGCCGATAGCCGCTTCGTGAACCAAGCTCGCGTCTTTATGCGCGGCGTCTATTTCGGGAGTGGAACTTATGCGCGCGTTGCCTATAAGTATTCCGTCGCATTCCACATGCCCGAAACACTTGTTTTTCCCCACCAAAGCGGATTTGAAATGCTGAAAAGAATTTCCTCTCGCAACGCTGCGGCTTACAATTTCGGCGCTGCTGTCTTTGCCCGAAAGTTTAACCGAAAACACAGACATCGCGCGTTCGGAGTTATCTGTAAGCAATTTTTCTTTTACCGAAAGTTTAGCGCCTTCGCCGAGTGTAGCCGAAGTTTTGCGCACGGTATTTGTAACGCCGCCGAACTGTGTGGTTTCCATTAGCATAAAAGCGTTCTTTTTAAGGCGGATTTTGGTTACCGGATTAAAAATTTTACCGCCGCTGCCTTCGCCCGTTCCCACATGGCGTTCAACATACTTAACTTTTGCATTCTCTTCCAAATGAAAAGAATGAATCCCGTCGTGCGCGCTGTCGCTCGAAGAACCGTTGTGTATACCGCACCCCGCCACAATAATAACGTCGGCGTCTTTCCCGACATAAAAATCGTTATACACCAAATCTTTAAAACCGCCGTCGGTAAGAAGCACAGGTATGTGCACGCTCTTGTTTTTAACGCCAGGCTTTACGAAAATATCTATGCCGTTCTTATCTTTTTTAGGAATGATTTCTATATCCGCCGTTGAGTTACGGGCAATCGATTCGCCGTTTTTTCGAATGTTATAACTGCCGTTAGGCACTCCGTGCAATTCGGCGATTTGTTCGAGAAGTTTTTTATCCGTATCGTTCATCATAAAACGTTCAATTCCTTCTGAGTTTGCCGCATACTTCTTCGGATTCGGCAAGCAAGGGTAGCATTTGCTCTCGCGTTCCCGCTTGCGGCTCCGTGCCGTGATTCAAAAGCACTATCGTGTCGGCAATTTCCAAAATCTTTTTTTGATGCGTCACTATTATAACCGTTCTATCGGCAAGCGATGAAAAAGTTTTTATAAGTTCCTCAAAGCTCCATAAATCTATGCCCGCCTCAGGCTCGTCTAAAATAAACACGTCGCCGCCTTTCGCAAGCGCGGTTGCAAGCTCGATACGTTTCAACTCGCCGCCCGACAAAGTGGAATCCACTTCGCGGTTCACATAGTCTTTAGCGCACAGCCCCACAGCCGAAAGGTATTCGCAAAGCTCGCCCACCATTCTCTTTCTTCCCGACGCAAGTTCGAGTAATTTTCCGACAGTGATTCCTTTAAATCTTACCGGTTGTTGAAACGCAACCGAAAAACCGAGTCTCGCCCGTTCTGTTACGCCCAGCGAAGTTATGTCTTTGTTTTTATAATATATTTTTCCCGCAGTTGGCTTTTCCATGCCCATCAAAAGCTTAACAAGCGTGGATTTGCCTCCTCCGTTATGCCCTGTGATTGCGGTTATATTCGAACCGCGAATTTCAAGATTTACGTCGTTTAATATTATTTTTTCTTCTGCGGTTTTTTCGTCTTTTACCGAAAAACGCACATTGTCGAATTTTATCATTGAGTAGTTTCTCCGCATTCAGCCATGCGCTTATTGTTTGCAAACAGTATAGCACATACTCCGAAAAAAGACAAGAATTTCGCGGCGGTCAACAAAAAAGGTCGAATTTTTTTCTCTAAAATTCTATATGCCAAGTTCGCCGAACTCTCTTTACTTTTCGTAAAAGCGGGCAATTTCACACACGGATTTTCGCGGCGGCATTTCGGGCGAAATGTCGCTGTATCCAACAGCTATAACGCCGACAACCGATTCTGAAACGGGTATATTTAAAACCGATTTTAACTTGCTTGCATCGCGCAAACCCATTACAAGCGTTGACAATCCTAATTCTGTGGCTTTTAACAGCAAATTCATAGTTTGCAAACCGCAATCGAAATACCCCCAACCGTTGCCTATTTCGTTTGAAGGTGTACCGTCGGAATTAAAACCCGAAACGTTTGGCACAACGGTGCCAACTATGAGCACGGGCGCAAGTTCCGTGTTCGCTTTGTTATAAGGAAACAATGTCGCTTTAACCGCCGACAACGTTTCTTCTCCGCTAACAACATAGTAGCGCGACGTCTGAGAATTTTTCCACGACGGCACAAGTAAAGCCGCCTTTATAATATCTTCGAGTTTTTCTCTTTCAACCTTTTTACCGTTATAACCGCGCACGCTTCTGCGTAAACTCATTGCCTGTTGCAATTCCATTGTTTTTTATTCTCCTTTAATAAAAATTACAAAACAATCTTGGCGAACTTCTTTTTGCTCAACATATATGCCGCCGCTTCTTCGCCGTTTTCGAGCGCTTTTTTATACCATTCTGCGGCTCTTTTCAAATCTTTTTTAACGCCGCAACCGCGTTCGTACATATAGCCCAAAGAAATTTGCGAATCGACGCTGCCGAGCGCTGAAGCTTTTTCGTACCATTGAACGGCTTTTTCCGCATCTTTTTTGACACCGTCGCCGTGCCTGTAACAGCACCCCACATTATACAACGCGTTAACGTTGTTTTGTTCCGCCGCTTTTAAATAATATTTAAACCCTTCGGCAGTATTCCTTTTTGTTCCGATACCGTTAAAATAACAATATCCCAAATCGCTCTGAGCTTGCGCGTTATTTTGCGCGGCTGACTTATTAAGCCACTTAAACGCTTCGGCGCCGTCAGCTTTCACTCCGTTTCCAACTTGATAGCACCAGCCGACGCGGAGTTGCGCTCTGTCGTCACCCTGTTCGGCGGCTTGCAAATGCCAATAAAACGCTTTTTCTAAATTTTGAACTATTCCTTTGCCTTCTTCGTAACATATCGCCAAATTGTATTGCGCCCGCATGTTGCCTTGCTTTGCCGCTCTTTGGAACCAACGCACAGCCTCGTACAAATCTTTCTTCACTGTCTTTCCTACAACAAAGCACCATCCGTATGCGTTTTGCGCGGCAGGATAACCCGCTTCAGCCGCCTCACGATACAGCCTTACCGCTTCATCATAATCTCTTTCTATTTTCTCCCCGCCGTCGTAAAATTCGGCAAGAACGTATGCCGCAGGCGCATAGCCGTCGTCCGCCGACTTGCGGTAATACTCAATCGCTTGCGAAATATCTTTTTGTACTCCGAATCCGTTTTCGTAACAGTAGCCGAGCCTGTAAACCGACGGGGCGTAGCCGTCCGCCGCCGCGCTTTCGAAAAGTTCCAACGCCGCGTCGAATTTTTCGTCGTTAAAATAACATTCGCCCAACATGTGTTTTGCGGGAACATAATTCTGCTTTTGAGCTTGCGTAAACCAATATAAAGCCTTCGACTTCGAAAACGGCAATTCATTGCAATGCGAGTAATACAACCCTGCGCGGTATTGCGCATAAACGTAATTTTGCTCGGCAGATTTTAGACACCACTCGAAAGCCTCGCCAAAATCCGTTTTTACTCCTTCGCCGTATTCGTAACATAAGGCAAGACCGTATTGCGCGCATTCGTTCCCTTTTTCGGCAGCGCTTAAAAAAAATTTGAACGCTTCGGCATTATTCGCTTCCACACCCAACCCTTTCGAAAAACATATCGCCAAGCAATATTCCGCATGGTCGTCGCCTAAACGGGCTGCGGTCATCCAACATTCCGCAGCTTTTTCAAACTCTTCGTTATCGTAAAATTCTACAGCTTTGTCGCATAGCTCTTTTACGTTTCTTGTCTGCGTCTCGTTTTCTACTTCGTTAAAGTTTTCTTTATGCTTATAAAACAGCTTTATAATGCCTTCGTCAAAATCGAACTTATTTTGCACGTTACTTTCTCCGCTCTACAATAAAACTCAATTTTCGGAGTCGCCAAGTTCGCAATCGGTCATGTCCTCAATTCGCTTTCGAAGCTCGGCGAAAGTTTTCATATCTTTCATCGTGGCGGCATAAGGCATGCTGTCCCATTCTCCGCTGCTTTCAAGTTCCACAGCGTCGTTCGTTTGTTCTTCCCATAAAAGTTCGTCGTTTTCGCTTTCCGCTTCCAAATCTATTCCGAGCATAGCCGCCGCCTCGTCGGGCGTAATTGCTCCGTTGCTCGCCACAGGCATATTCGGCTCGGCATATCCCGACACTATTCCGCAATACCGCATCTTTTCGTTTCCGTCCGCATTAGCGCGTTTAGGACGAATGGGTTGCGCTAAGCGTTTGCCGTATGAGTAATCTATTACCTTTTTAACAACCTCTTCGGGCAAACATTCAAAATATACGTCGCTGAAATGAAGCGGTTCGTTTTCAGACGCTGCGGTTATTTTTTTTGGAAACTCTTTTTCATAAGAGGGATGCCGTCCCCATACCGTAAGTTTTGCGCCTTTTGCGCTTTCGCTCAATGTGGCGAAAGCAGTTTCGTATATAGTATAACGAACGCTTTTCCATTCGTGCATTACTCTTTTGGTAGCGTTAGGCAAACTCATTATGTACTTTTCGACTTCTTTCAAATCCATACTTCTATTTCAATCTTTTAAGCGCCTTTTTAGCGCCCGCATTTCCTTGCGCGGCGGCTCTCGCGTACCATTCCTTAGCCTCCGCAATATCGCTCTCTACACCTATGCCCTCTTCGTAGCAAACACCCAAAGAGTATTGCGAATCCGAATCGCCTTGATTTGCCGACGCCGTAAACCATTTTAAAGCCTGTTCGGAATCTTCGTCTATTCCTATGCCATCCAAATAAAAACACGCTATTTTATATTGAGCGTCGGCGTCGCCTCTTTTCGCGGCTTCCAAAAACCAAAACGCCGCCTCTTCGTCGTTCTTTTCTATGCCTTTGCCGTTATATAAATGTTGAGCAAGGTTAAATTGTGCTTCCGCAAATCCGCTTTCGGCAGCTTGGATATAATATTTAACCGCAAGCTTATTGTCAACTTTCACGCCTTTTCCGAAAGCGTAAACGTTACCCAAATTATATTTAGCCATAACGCTGCCGAGTTCCGCGCCTTTTTCGTACATTTCTATTGCTTTCGCCATATCTTTTTTAACGCCGTTGCCTTCCTCGTAGCAACAGCCCAAATTACAATACGCTTGAAAATAGTTGTTATGAGCGGAAACAATGTACCACCTTATCGCCTCTTCCATGTTGCGCGCCACTCCGCTACCCTTTTCATAACAATACCCCACATAACACTGAGCCTTAGGGTGATTGAGTTGCGCGGCTTTCTTATAAAGCCCAAAAGCCTTAATCGCACTTTGAGCAACGCCCTCTCCGTCGTCGTAGCACTCGCCCAAACGGAATAACGCGTCGGCAGAACCTTGTTCGGCTGCAAGCGTATACCAATTAACGGCTTCGCCATAATCGCGCTTAACGCCTTGCCCCGCATAATACGCCTTTCCGACGTAAAGTTGCCCCGTAGGGTCTTTTAAATCGGCAGACTTTTTAAACCATGCGAACGATTCTTCGTATCTTTTTTCGGAATCCGCTACACCTATTCCGTTTTCGCACAAAAGTCCCAAATTATTCATAGCTTGCGTGCAATTCTGCTCGGCAGACTTTTTAAACCGTTCGACAGCTTTGTCGGTATCTTTTTCAACTCCGATTCCGTGAAGGCAACACAATGCGGCAAAACACTGCGCTTGGGCATGACCGAGTTCCGCCGCTTTAAAAAAATAACCGCTTGCCGTAACCGCGCATTTTTCTTCGTCGGTTTCTTCAACACCCGTTTTATAATTGTAACAAATTCCGAGCATATATAAAGCTTCGGCGTCGCCTTTTTCCGCCGCTTCACGATATAGTTCGACAGCTTCGGCATAGTTCTTTTCACCGTAACACTTATTTGCTTTTTCCAACAGCTCTTTCAACTTGTTTTCAGACATTGCATTTAAAACCCCCGTTGTTTGATATTATGTATTATAGCACCGTTCGCACTTATTTGTAAAGCGATAAGCAAAAAGCCGCGCTCCGTGCGGCGCGGCTTTTTTTAGCGAAAATTTTTATTGCTTGCCTGCGTTTATGATTTCCACAGGCTTTTTTCGCATAAGTCGTATTAACGGTATTAAAATTCCAAGCGTTGAAAACGCCACCTGCAAACCTATTATGATTAAAGGTTGCAAAATCGAAAAACTCACCGGAAAGAATAACAAATCGAAAAAACTCTTAAACACATGCCCGCCAACGCTGAGCACTATTGCGGAAAATATAATTGACGCCACCACTATAAAAGCTGAAAGAATGAGCGCTTCGAATATAAACAGCAAGCATATTTGCCATTTGGAAAAGCCGTTTGTGCGCAACACTCCCACGTCTTTTATTCTGTCGGAAATTACGCCGCTGAAATAGTTTAATATTAAAAGCACCAAAATAACGGCAAAAACTACGGCGGCTATTCCCACCACTTTGGCAACGGTTTCGAATACGGCATTCACCGCTTTAACACCGTAAACTATTTCGTTTCGCAACTTATAAAAACAATATTCGTTCGTTTCGTTGTCGGCATTCGGAGGCGGTAAATTATCTCGCATTTTCAAATCGCCTACCGCAAGCTGCTTTTTAATGCCTTTAACCGTAGATGCGGGCTTAATAAAAACATGCGCAATAGAATTTTTATCAAGCTCCAAGCGTTCGATATAATTTTCGGCAACATAAAGCACTGCATGCGGACTAATCTCGTATACGCTTTCAAATTCGCTATAACGGAATTTCAATTCATCGTCCAAACGTTCTCCCATAAAATCATAACGTTCGTAATCGAGATTAGTATCCAGAATTCCGACAACTGTAAAACTCTTATAATCCGAGTTCCTATCGACTCTTATTTCTTTGCCTATTAGGTCGTCGCGAGTATTTATGGGAATTGTTTCTTTATCGTATCCGTCGGGCATATATCCTCCAAATTTAAACAGCCTAAAAGCATATTCGCTGAGCACAGCTTCGTTCGTCTCTTGCGGCAACCGTCCGTAAAGCGTATAGCCGTATTTATCTATAAATTCGTTTGTAAGCTCCACGCTTCCTTGAATAGTCGTACTGTAAAAACCGGGTACAGACGGATGGCTGTTATTGTCATAGGACACACTCTTTAAGTCACCTTTATGATATGTGTATACTCTGTCCGCTTCCGTTCCGAAATCTTTTTCAAGCTGCTCCGCTTCGAGTTCGGTCATTTTTATATGACCTATGTATCCCGACACTCCGTATTCGGTCTCGTCATACACGCCGTAAACTTGCTTCGTTACCGAAAAATAGTCGGCGCCTTGCGAATGCATTGTGCGCGCAATGAGCGAGTTTTCGTTATACGATGCTATAGCGGTTAAAAGCGACAGCATTACAAATATGAGCAATGCCGTTACCGACATAAACGCGAATCGCACAGGTTTCAGTTTTGCATACCGCGCCGCTATTCCGAACAGTTGTTTTGCTTTGCGCCGCTTCGACACAATCGCTTTATGCTCTTTCTCTCCCTCTTGCCGTAATTCTCGGTCTTTTTCCCGTTCTTCGCCAGTCAATTTATCCGAGACTATTTTCCCGTTCTCGATTTCTATAATTCTATCGGCATATTTGCTTGCAGTATCTACGTCGTGCGACACAACCACAACAAGCTTTTGCTTTGAAATCTCTTTTAGCGTTTCAAAGATTTTTCGCGCATTTGTTGGGTCGAGCGAGCCCGTAGGTTCGTCGCACAGCAAAATCTTGCTCCCCTTTATGAGAGCTCTGGCAATCGCCACGCGCTGACGCTGTCCGCCCGATATTTCTTTCGGAAGTTTATCCAAAAGTTCCCCGATGCCAAGCAATTCGATAAGCTCTCCGTGCGACGTCTCTATATCGTCATGTTCGCTCACAAGTTGTAAGTTTTGCCTAACAGTGTAGCTCTCAACCAAATTCAAATCTTGAAATATAAACCCGAGCTTATTCGAACGAAACTCGTCTTTTTTCTTTTCGGAAAGCTCGTTAACGTTTGTTCCATCCAAAAACAGTTCGCCGCAGGTGGGCGAATCGAGCAACCCCAAAATATTGAGAAGCGTGGTTTTTCCGCTACCCGATTCGCCTACTACGCACACAAGCCCGCTTTCGCCGAAAGAAACGCTTATGTCGTTTAATGCCTGCGACTTCCGCTTTTTGGATTTGTATACCTTAGAAATGTTTTTCAGTTCTAACATACAATCCTCTCGCCGTTTGTTTTATTTGTGATACACTATTTTTACGCGGACTTCCTTATTCATCCAATCGTCGTTGCCCGTACCCGACGCACCATACCGCAACACAAGTATATTACTAAACGAAGACGTTGTCAAGCCGCTGAACGTATGCGAAACCTCACCATATTCCTTTCCCAAAGTACTGCCGCAATACGAGAACTCATGTCCGTCCACATAGTAATCAAGGCAACCGGAGAACGTTTAAATTACCGTAGCCGATAAACTATACGTTCGCGGCTAACTAATCCTATCTTGCAATGGCTTTTATTCGGTTGTTAAGTTTCTTCACTATTCTCAAATATTTATATCTCGCACATACACGGAGCAAAATTATATGCTTTCCTTTAAATTATTATCGTGTAATTTTTTAAAATGTAAAGTTGATAAAACACAAATAGGCAAAAAGAACAAACACCAACATATTAGCGCCACTGTGCCGCCGCTGCCTTGATTAGTTGCAGGTAAAGGCATAACGGGAAAGAACATACAAACAAAAAAAGCTCCGTGTAACATCAAAAGCAACTTTAACGCTTTATCAATTTTATTTCTCGGTTTTAATGTCAGCCCGACAAAAAAAGTGGAAATTGCAAGCAACCCGTACCCCAAAAGGTCAATATTAAACAGCCAACTGCCTAACGAAGAAAAGGAAAAAGCCTGCAAAATTTTTTCATCAACCAATTTATACAGAACGGTAGTTATTTGAGTAAAATACACTATGCTAACAAGCGTTGAATAAATTACACCTGTGGCAATGCCGATTTTTGCAGCTGCGGACCGTTCTTTATGAGCATAGCAAGAATATACGCATACAGTCGCTACATAGCACCACGAAAGAACAGTACAAGTCCCGTAACTTAAATTTTCAGTAATCACATTTTTAGTAAATAGCGCTACGATTAAACAAGTCAAGAAAATCACAATCATGCAACTCATTATAACCGACGAGGCAACGCCGATTTTTTTATTCATTTTCCACTCCGAAAATTTTTTCAACCAAATTATCAATCAAACTGTCCCTTTGCATTTTATCCGAAAAATCGAATTTATCTTTATACAATTTCGAGCGCAAAAATATTCCTTGCAACCCGTGTATTAAAAATACGGCTTTGAAAAAAACATCTTCTTTTAACCGTAAGTTATTTGCATAAAAATAGTATCGCTCTAATGTTTGAAAAGTGTTGTCATTTGCTTGTCCTTGAATAAAGTCGTCCAAAATCGATATTTTGGAAATTTCGGGATTGTCCATTAAAAAGTCAATAGAAACCTTTATAGAACACTTTAATTTTTCCATAGGCGATAATTTCTCCATGTTCGGTTTTGATTGAGCTATTACCCCACTGATTATTTGCTGCACGCATAAATCGATTAAATTTTTTTTACTTTGAAAATGGTAGTTAATAAGTCCCACTCCAACCCCAGCTCTTTTGGCAATTTGCCTAATCGTGATTTTATCAATACTACCGTTAGTTTCCTTTATCAAATCGATTGCGGCGTTAATAATTTGTTCTTTAATTTCCATTTGCAACCCCTCTTTGAACAGTGTTTTGAACAATGTTCAGTATATATTATAATATCAAATCCGTCAACTGTTTTTCCGCACTTTTTTTCATTTAGCTTTAAATCACAAAAGAAAAAGAAACCGAAAATTCGGTTTCTCTCTCGTTGGGGTGTTCGTATACCCTTGTATGGTACGGATGAAGGGACTTGAACCCACACACCTAAGGTATCGGCTCCTAAGGCCGACGCGTCTGCCATTCCGCCACATCCGCATATATATTATTATAGTTCATAAAACGAAAAATGTCAAATATCATTGTTAAATCATAAAAACACTTTTAATTTACAATTTCATAATCTACTAATTTTTGATAATTTAATTCTTGATGCAACAACGCACTATTAACTAATTCCATTTGCAAACGGCTATCTTTTCTGGCAAATGTTACTAATTTTGTTACTATATTTTTAGAATTTAAATAGTTCAATATTTCACAGAAATCCGAATCCCCCGATACTAAAATTACGGAGTTTATATTTGGATTCCTATTTAAGACAGTACACATATCAAGTACAATTTTAGTATCAACCCCCTTCTGCACCCACGTTATATCCGATTTGTCTTTATTATTTCGAACATCATTCCATGTTGACTTATTTTTAAGCTTGGTTTTTATCATTTTTCCCATGCGCAAAACAAAATTATAAGAAGCTAAACTATTCTCAACACTCTCCAAAAATTCCTTTTGCTCGTCAAATGTTTTTTTGTTTTCCGTTTCATCCAAACGAGCAGAATAATAATAGACATTATTCACATTACACTTGTCAGAAATACATTTAACAAAGTTTTCCCACTTAAAATCATTTTTAGTAATATTGCAATTTTGAGGTTTGCCCTTTATACTTCGCAAACTTTGCAACAAATATTCCGCATCTATAAATACTTCCGTCTCCTTCATTTAATACTCCTCCTAATTCTTACCATGTTTTTATAACACATAAATGTGAAAATGTCAAACAACTTGATTATAGGCAAATAAAAAAACCTAAATCACTGTCGATTTAGGTTTTAAGTGGTGATCCATCCGGGATTCGAACCCGGGACACCTTGATTAAAAGTCAAGTGCTCTACCGGCTGAGCTAATGAATCACATGTGGCTGGGGTAGTAGGATTCGAACCTACGAAATGCTGGAGTCAGAGTCCAGTGCCTTACCGCTTGGCGACACCCCAACGGTTGCCGACCTATCGGCAGTCGGGATAAAGTGGCAGGGGTGGCAGGATTTGAACCTGCGAGTGCGAAAGTCAAAGTCTCGTGCCTTACCGCTTGGCGACACCCCTAAATTTAAATGGGGTGAGTAAAGAGATTCGAACTCTTGGCCTCCAGAGCCACAATCTGGCGCTCTAACCAACTGAGCTATACCCACCACATGTTGTAACGGTTTTGGCGCGCCTAAAGGGATTCGAACCCCTGACCCACGCCTTAGAAGGGCGTTGCTCTATCCTGCTGAGCTACAGGCGCAAGAGTGGAGCGGGTGATGGGAATCGGACCCACGCAGCCAGCTTGGAAGGCTGGAACTCTACCATTGAGCTACACCCGCGCATTAACGCTTAAAAAGAATACCACAATACGAAAATTATGTCAACTGTTTCCGTGTTCTTAAACCAAATATTTTTATTCTTTTTTATTTTTTTACATTCTTTTCCCCACCCTGAGGTGTGAAAAAATCAACATGAAACAAAATACCGTCTCCCTCTATGAGAGCATACGACGGAGAAAAGCCCGACATAGCGCCGGGATTGATTAAAGTAACACCTTGCGACTGTTGCGCGGACGCCGTATGTGTATGACCGTAAAGCGCGTAAGCACACCCTAATTCACGCGCGCGAAGCGCGAGCGACAGCAATCCCCTCTTAACTCCGTATAAATTGCCGTGCGTGATTAAAAAGTCGGTCTCGCCCACTTTCAAAACCGTTTCGGCAGGCAAATCGGACACCGCGTCGCAGTTGCCGCGCACACGAATAATCTTTGCAGTTATTTTATCTCCGATTTTGTCTATATCGCCGTTTCCGTCGCCAAGATACACAAAATAGTCGCACTCGTTTACTTGGTGCAAAACATTTTCTATATTGCCGCGTTTACCGTGCGAATCGGACATTACCGCAATTTTATAGTTTTTGTGTTCGTTCATGACTTTCTCCGCAAAATTTGCCCGAAGCCCGCAATTTTTTTACAAGGGCGTGCAACGCGCGGGCTCTGTGACTTACCGAATTCTTTTCTTCGGGAGAAGCCACTCCGAACGATTTTAAAAGCTCTACGGAATAGAACAACGGGTCGTAGCCGAAACCGCCCGAACCGCAGAGCTCACGCAATATATTTCCCTCTACGCTCCCCGTAGCAATCCATTCTCCTTTTTTGCTGACGAGCGCCACCGCGCTTATAAACCGCGCCGAACGGTTTTCCACGTTTTCAAGATTTTTCAACAGTAACGAATTATTGGCTTCGTCGTCGCCGTGCCGTCCGCAATAGCGAGCCGAATATACGCCGGGAGCTCCGCCGAGCGCGTCTACCGCAAGCCCGCTGTCGTCGCTTAACGCCGCAAGTCCGGTTTTTTCGAAAACGTATCTCGCCTTTATTAAAGCGTTTTCTTCGAACGTATTTCCCGTTTCTTCTATGTCGGCGTCAACGCCTATTTCGCTCATGGGAACGATTTCGAAAATACCGTTTAAAATGGCGGCAACTTCCGCAATCTTCGACTTGTTTTTACTTGCAACAATCAACTTTTCCATACGAACAGTATAGCATGCGCACACAAAAAAAGCAAGCCTTATAAAGACTTGCTTTTTATTTAAACAACCGATTCGGTTTAAAGCAGAATACAAATCACTCCGCCTTTTCCCTCGTTCACAATGCGCGAAAGTGTGCGGCGCATTTTTTTCTGCGTTTCGTCAGGCATTGCGGTAAGCTTGTTGTTAAGTCCTTCGTTAACAAGCATGTGAAGCGATTTTCCGAACATGTTTGTTTCCCAAATTCCTTTGGGGTCGTTTTCAAACTCGCTCATAAGATATTTTACAAGTTCTTCGCTTTGTTGTTCGGTTCCCACCACCGGGTTTACTTCGGTTTGAATGTCAACGCGCATAATATGCAAGCTCGGAGCCGAAGCGCGTAGGCGGACGCCGAAACGCGAACCCTGCTTAACCATTTGCGGCTCTTCGAGCGTCATTTCGTCCATTGTGGGAGTAACAACGCCGTAGCCGTTTTCTTTTACCTGTTCGAGCGCTTCCGCGAGTTTATCGTATTCGCGTTTTGCGTGAACAAGCGATTTCATGTGCGACATAAGCGCGAAGTCGTCGGCAATTTCCATTCCGCACTGCTCTCCGAGAGCGCGATAAAAAAGTTCGGGACGCGCCGAAACAGTATACGTTACTTTGCCTTTATCAAGCTCTACTGTTTCAACCTGCGGCTGTAAAAACGCATCGGAATCGGCGAACAACGCTTCGGGCATTTTATAGTCTGCCATTCTTTTCATGCTTTCGCTCGACGCCACAAGCTCGCTTACAAGCGAACTTATTATTCCGTCTTCGAGCGGCAACGCCTGCAACCATTTGCTGATTTTCACCTCTATATCCATTAAAGGGAATTCCATTAAAACCTTTTCAAAGAGTTGCGTTATATCCCCTTCGTTAAGATTTAGCACGTCGAGGCACACAACGCCCGCGCCGTATTTTTCTTCGAGCGCGGCTGCGAGTTTAACCGTTTCTTTCGACTTAGGAACGGTGGAATTCAAAACGATAACGAACGGCTTGCCGAGCGCTTTAAGTTCGGTTATAGCTCTCTCTTCGGCGGGAACATACGCGTTGCGAGGAAGCTCAGTTGCAATCGAGCCGTCGGTAGTCATAACTATTCCTATTGTGGAATGGTCGTTTATAACTTTGCGCGTTCCTATATCGGCGGCGTCGGTAAACGATATTTCGTCATCGCTCCACGGCGTTTTAACCATACGCGGCTTATCGCCGTCGAGGTGTCCCGTAGCTCCCTCAACCATATAACCCACGCAATCCACAAGGCGCACTTTAACGTCAACGTTTTCGGCTATACTTACCGAAACGGCTTCGTTTGGCACGAATTTAGGCTGAGTAGTCATAATAGTTTTGCCGTTGGCGCTTTGCGGCAACTCGTCTTTCATTCTTTCGAGCACATGCTTGTTTTCAACCTTAGGCACCACAAGCTTTTCCATAAAATTAGTGATAAACGTCGATTTCCCCGCACGAACGGGCCCCACGACTCCTACATAGATATCGCCGCCCGTGCGGCTGCGAATATCGTTGTAGATATCGAATTCTTCCATAGATAGCAGTTCTCCTTTCCTGACTTGATATTAGAGTATATGAGGGGAATATATCCGATTATGACATTAAATTTACAATACAAAAAAATGCGCCGCAACCGCGACGCAATTTAAATGCAAAAATAAAAAACGTTCTTTATAAAGTTATGTCGTTTTGTTCTTATTTTTGTGCCTACCGAAAAGTATTACTTTGCGTTCGGTGCCCGCGCAAAGTTTAAACACGTTTTTGGTGTGAGCAAATAAAGTTAAGCAGAACAATGCGAACAACAACGCCCTGCACGCAAGCGTTCCGCTTTCGGAAGCAAGGGAAAACGCGTTGAGCGCAATGGGAAAAGATATTATTATAAAAGAAGTAATCGAACCTATTTTAATGAAAATTAGGAACAACGCTCCTACGGTAAACGAAATTAAAGTTGCCCACCAATTTATAACGAGGCAAACGCCTACGCTGCTCGCAATTCCCTTCCCGCCGTGAAATTTATAGAAAACGGGAAAAATATGCCCCACAATAACGCTGAGCCCGCCGGTATATAATCCGATTTTATCCGCTCCGAAGCGCCACGCCTCCCCGCACACAAACCACCCCATTAAACAGGGTATTATTCCTTTAAGCGCGTCGAGCCCCAAAGTTAAAAGCCCTATACCCTTCCCGAAGTTTCGGAACATGTTCATTGTGCCGGGATTGCCGCTGCCGAGTTTTCTGATATCGTTTTTCTTTAACTTGGAAATTGCGATTGCCGAATTGAAATTGCCCGCAAGATACGACAACAACGCCACGACAATTATTTTAACTGCGTAAATCATTGAGAGTCCTCCTTCTTTTTGTTGAACACCAACGATATGGGAGTTCCGGAAAAATCGAACGCCCGTCGCAAACAATTCTCCAAATACCGCCTGTAAGAAAAATGAACTATCGAATCGTCGTTTACAAAAAACACAAATTTGGGCGGGTTGGTTTCTGCCTGAGTTGCGTAATATATTTTAAGCCTTCTGCCCGAATAAGACGGCGGTTCGTTCATAGCCACAGCCTCGCTCACAACGTCGTTGAGCGTGCCCGTAGGAACACGTTTGGAGGCGCTATTATACGACGCTTCCGCAAAATCTATAACCTTATCCACTCTAAGTCCCGTTTTTGCGGATATATACAGAGTTTTTAAATAGCTCATAAACGCCAAATCGGTTTTTATTTTCTCATTGAATTTGTTCACGGTGTACGAATCTTTTTCCACAGCGTCCCACTTATTCACAAGTATTACACTCGGCTTGCCCTGCTCGTGAACAAAGCCCGCAATTTTAACGTCTTGCTCGGAAAGTTCTTCGCTCGCGTCGAACACAACCAAAACAACGTCGGCTCGTTTTACCGCAGCAAGCGAACGCAACACGCTGTAACTTTCAACGCTGTCGTCGTCTATGCTGCGCTTTCGGCGCATTCCCGCCGTGTCTATAAGAACGTAATCTTTTCCGTTGTACCGAAACGGCGTGTCTATGGCATCGCGCGTTGTTCCAGCAACGTCGCTTACTATAACGCGATTGAAACCCAAAAGCTTGTTAGTGAGCGAAGATTTGCCTACGTTCGGCTTGCCGACTATCGCGATGCTTAGCGAGCTCGAAGCCGCGTTGTCTTGCGTAGGCGGAAGCAATTTTACTATTTCGTCAAGCAAATCCCCGAGCCCCTTAGACTGCTCGCACGAAATGGGTATGGGTTCGCCGAGTCCGAGTTCGTAAAAATCGTACAATTTTTCAAGTTCGAAATTATCAAGCTTATTAACGGCAAGCAACACAGGTCTGCCGCAGGTTCGCAACAAATCGGCAACCTCGTAATCTGACGAAACTATTCCGCTCTTCGCGTCGGTAAAGAACAAAATAACGTCCGCCATATCTATCGCAACGCGCGCCTGAGAAAGTATGTGCTTTCCCATAGGGTCGTCGGTGCGCAAATCAATTCCGCCCGTGTCGATAAGCGTAAATTCGGTGCCGCACCACTCGGCGTCAGCAACAATATAATCGCGCGTGACGCCCGGCGTATCCTTTATTATGGAAATACGCTTGCCGCATATTTTATTGAAAAAGGTCGATTTTCCAACGTTCGGACGCCCGACCACAGCAACAATGGGTTTGCTCATTTTTTCAGTGTTATCCTCGTGTTTATTGAAACCGTTTATGCTCTTATCAAAGCCTTAACAAAACTCTCGCCGTCCGGTTGAATAATTTGAACTTTTACTCCGAGCTTTTCGCTAAGTTCGGAAACGGTAGTGCCGTCTAAGAATACGTCGCCGAATTCTCTAAGCATAACTTTGGGCAACACAAGCCGCGAGCCCAACGGCTTGCCGCTTAATTGATTGAAAATATCTCGCCCCACAACAAGCCCCGCAACGGTTACCGTAGAACCGAAAAAGTCGTTTCTTATTTTATATACGTTAATTTTTCCGCCGAATTTTTTTTGCACTTTCAAGGCGCATTCCGTTATAAGCGGAGCGGCGGATTCGCCTGTGGCTATGCTTAACTCGCCCACGTCGCCGTTTTCGTAACTCTCCATTGCCGCGTCGAATTCGTGTTTAAACGCCGCTATAAGCCCTATCCCGTTTTCAATTTGAGCAAAGTCCTCGTAGTCCTCGAACGAAGGCAATTCCTTTCCTGCGGCAAGATACAGTTCGTCGGCGGCAAACACAAAGCGTGTGCCGCGCCTAACAAGCAATTCTTTTTGCCATTTTTCCACAACCGAAAGAACGGCGTCGGCACTCGCGGAATCCACTTTTTTAAGTTCGGGATTACAGTTGCGAGTAAGCCCGACGGGAACCACTGCAAGGCTTTGGGTATACGGTTCTATATCGCGGATTGTCGAATCCACGTCGTCGTTTATTCCCGGACAGTAAACGATTTGAGCATGAATTTTTATTCCGCCCCTGCTAAGCTTTTCGAGCCTGCTCAATATGCTCGGAGTTTCACGCTTGGTTCGCAAAATTTTTCGCCGCAACTCTTCGTTTGAAGTGTGCACGCTAACATATAGCGGCGATAGTCCGAGTCTTATTATTCTGTCGATTTCGCTTTCGGAAACGTTTGTAAGAGTAACGTAATTGCCGAAAATAAAGCTGTGCCTGTAATCGTCGTCTTTAACGCGCAAAGTGCTTCGCAGTTCTTCTTCGGGGAGTTGGTCTACAAAACAAAACACGCAATTATTGCAACACGAGCGCACGGGTATTTCGCGGCTCAATTCAAGTCCCAAATCTTCGTCTTCGTACTTTTCTATTTCGTAATCGACTATTTCATCTTTGCCTCGCACACGCATTGTAAAATTCTCGCAGCTGTTATAATAGTCGTAATCGAGAAAATCGAACACGGGAAAACCGTCGAACGAAATCAGCTCTTCGCCCGCACGAACGCCGAGCTCTTCCGCCACGCTTCCTTTTGTTACCGAAAGAATTTTCATACCAAAATATTTTAACATAAAAAAGACGGATTGTCCAACAAATCCGTCTCGGAGTAACAACAAAAGTTTGCAATACCGTATGCCGTTAAACGACGGCGGCGTCAATCAACATCGTCGTTAAAATAATCTTCGAAAAGGTCGTCCTCTTCGTCGATAGACGTCCTCTTTTCTTCCGAATCGAACTTAACGTCTTCGCCCGCTTCGAATTGAACGGCTACGGGCGCGGATTGCCGCGAAGTTACCGAACGTCGTATCAAATTGCCTATTTCAAGCGATATTCCGCCAACAAGCGCCGTAACAATTAACGTATCGAAAATACCGTTTTGTCCGAGCATAAACAACGTTCCCGTAGCGCCTGTAACAAATCTGAATAACATGGCGCAGATAAAATCTCCGAGCACCACGCCGCAAAGAACAGACGCAAGCATTGCAAGTCGTCCTTGCCCTATTATAAACGCGGTTATTCCTCCCGCAAAACCGACTATTAAAATCGACGCAACGGCGTTGCCGTAATTTCCTGCGGGCGGAACGGCTATTCTCGACGCAACCGTTATTCCCGCTATCGCCATAGCTCCCACTATCGCGCGCAACAAACTGCTGTTTGCTCCGAGAGCGAACATCGCCACAACGCCGAGCAAAAGCGGCAAAAAAAAGCCCGCATAAGAAAAAGAAACATTGCCTCCCGTAACAAGCGGCGGAAAAACTGCGGCTACGGCAAACGCAAGCACAATTAAAAATGCCACCCAGTTAGCCACTCCCATTTTGGAAAAAAAGCGGTCTGTCAGTCCGAAAAATATCATAACGGCTATCGCCGCCAACAATATCATGCCTATCATAAAAAAAATTGCCTCCCTTTTTAATGGTAGACAATTTTCTTTATAAATATACGTTTACAATCTCTATGCGTTATACCAGTTACTGAACGCGGTTTTTCCATCGTAAGCCGTGTTCATATAAGACACAAACTCGAAGTTTTTCCATTTCTTTTTATTAAGATTGCTAATCTTGACGCTTTCAATACGAATAACCGGGTCGGTTCCTACGGTGTTGCTAACTCCCGTGTGATAATTTTTATCCAAAGCGTAGATGTCTCGCAATATCTTTTGCGACTCCTCGTCGGCAAATTTTCCGAAAGCCACAAGATTGGAAGCGATTGACGAAGTCCCCACCCTGAAGTCTCTGTTATTGTCTATAAGATTTATAACGAAATCGCCCGCGTTGGCGTTGTTGTACGAAACAACAAACGCTTCGTCGCCGTACCGCGTTGTGCTGTTTAAATCCTTTTTTAACCGATACCCAAATTTGTTGCTCTCCGCTTTATCGAAATACTGTTCGTCGGCGTTCACAATATTAAACATCTTTTGAGGTATGTTCGCAATAAAATCGGCGTCTTTGTATTTGGTCTCGTCCGTGCCGTATCCTTTATAAGCGCCGAAACGCATAAAATTGCGTTCGGGCTGCACGTCGTATATAATAGTTCCGTCGAAAAATCCTATTTGAGCCAAAAACAAAAAATTAGTTGCCGCTATCGGAGCTTCGTCTTCGTAAATTTCCATTGTTATCGTACTGCCGTTACTCAGCCTGAAAGTGGCGCGCGGATATTTGCTCGTTTGCGGCTGTAAAACAAGCAATAAAACGGCGGTAAGAATTATAACGAGCGCCAAAACAATGCAAGCTATCATTATCCAAACGCTCTTCTTCGTCATCGGTTGCTTTACGGCAACCGCGTCGCCGACTGATTCGGGAACATTCTCCGACTCGACTCCTTCCGTAGTGTCGGTTGAGCGGGCGACATTATTGCTTTTGCTCTCCTCAGACTCGCGCAACGCCTTACGTTCTTTCGCGGTGAGCGAATAATCTTTCTTACGCTTCATATTTTTATCCTCTAAGTGTTATTTTTGTTTCAATCTTTAACTTAACGCTCGCGCGACGAACCGCGTTCTCTTTCGTGCCTGCGCCTAAGCTCGTCGTTTTGTGTTCCGCCGTCTTGCTTAGAAGCGTTTCGTTCTGCGCGAAGTCTTTCAAGCCTTTCTCTAACCGACTCTTCATGAGCTTCTCCCGTTTCCGCTCGACGGATTTCTTCCGAACCTATGCCTTGATTACGTCGGTCGGTTCCTCTGCGCTCGCCGTCGCGTTGCCTGTCGTGTTCGATTGCACGCGCGCGGCTGTTATCCGCGCTATGTTCGCGCTCGTGAACCGCATGTTGCGCCGACGCCCTTGCGGACGGTTCTCTGACGTGCACGCGCGGTTGCGTTACCAAATCCTCTCCGCCCGAATTTGCCGAAACCTGTTGCACGGCTTCCGTATCGTGTTTTTCATATATAACGGTTATCGGTTTTGTATACACCCGTTCGGGCTCCGCTTCTACAACGCGTTCGTCAGGCATAGCCTCAACCGCTTCATGTTCTACGTTCGAAATTTCGGGAAGTTCTTCCGCCGTTACGCTCTCCGGCAGTTTCGGAAACACCTCTCCTTGCTCCAATAGCTCGGTTTCCGTTAATGCCGCAACTTCTTCGGGCGCTTCGGAAACACGATTTACATATACTCCTGTATCGCCCTCGAGCTCACGCTTATAAAACACTACTTTGGCGGAGTTAAAATACGGCAACACCCATATAAAAACCAAACCGCAAGTGATTATTCCCAACAAAAACCAACCCGCAAACGAAAGAGCAAGTCCGAAATATTTTCCCGTGCGACCTTTCATAACCTTATTGCTCAATTTCAAAGCGTCTTTCGGTTTAAGTTCAGGATTTGCCCGCAACAAATAAACCGACATAGACGTGCGCAACAAAAAGATTATTCCCGGCACAATTAGCAAAATCGTAAAAGCGAGCCATAAAACAAATTTGAGCAACAACAGCACAATAACGCGTTCTAAGTTCTTTTTATTAAAACCGTCGAAAATGTGCTGAGCTTCCGCTTTTTCGGCTCTGTACATTTTAAGATAAAATCCCGTCATGCCGAAACCGAAAGGACCCAACAGCAATAAAAACACTATTATCAGAATTATGCAATACCAAATAGCGTATTTGGAAACTACGCATAAAAGAGTGCTTAGCAAAGCTATATTGAGAGCAAGCGTATAAACCACGCCGTAAATAATCATTGCGTGTTCTCTGTTGAGCGCAAACCGCTCTTTCGCTTCGCTTTTAATTTCCTTTACTCGCATAGCACCGTTAACATTTATTATACGCTTTTCGAACCTTTAAGTCAAACGAATGTTATTTGCAGTCGGCGAAATCTTCGCCGAGCGGCACGGATATTTTTTTACCCGACAAGTATTCGAGCGGAGCCGACAACTTCCCGAACTGAATTTGCGTGGCTCTCAATTTTTGAATTTTAGCTCCTGCGGCGCGGTTTGAGGCAACGTTTCCGTATTTTCCGTCGCCTACAATAGGAAATCCCGCGAAAGCCAAATGCGCTCTGAGTTGGTGAGTTCTTCCCGTAACTGGTTTTAGCATGAGCACCGACTGAGCGCCGCCAAGCACAACCTTATATTCGGTGATTATTTCCTTAGCTCCGCGTTTATATTCTCCGTAAACTTTGCAAACCGAGCTTCGAGCGTCTTTTTCAAGGTACGCTTTAAGCGTATCTTCCCGTTTTTCGGGACAACCGAACACTCTCGCATAATAAGTTTTTGTAATTTGCCCGTTTTTAAACGCCTCTATAAGCGACAAATAAGACTCTTCGCAAGACGCCGTAAGCAAAACGCCGGTAGTGTTGGTGTCTAACCTGTGAACCGCTTTCACCGCTCTTCCCGTTTTGTTTTTTACAAGTTCGGGAACTTGAACTTCCGATTCCGTATACGGCGGTTTATCAACCGCCACAATAAATTCGTCGGAATACACAATAGGAATTTCAGAGGGCGCAAATTTTTCGGGCAAAAATATTTCTACAATGTCGCCCGCATACAGCGGCTTGTCCGATTGCGTTTTAGTTCCGTTCACGCGCACTTCGCCGCGCTTTATTTGGTTTTTAATTTTCTCGCGCGAAACACCGGGCAATCTACGGCACAACTCTGACGCAAGCTCGCAGCCGCTTTCCACATTGAACTTTAATTTCATTTTTTATCCCGATTCGTTTTTTTGCAAGTTTTAGAGCACGTTCCGCAACCGCCCGCGCAATACGGACACGCTTTTTTGCCGCGCAATCTTCCTATAAACACCGAAATGCAAACCGCAACCACTGCCGCCACTATAATGCACCCTATGAATACGCCTTTGTTCAGATAATACAAAAGTCCCACTCCGTAAAACAGCAACGACACAACGTAAGCAACACCTATTTGCAAACCGAGACTGAAAAACATCCATTTTAATCCCGCTTCTTTTCTAATTGCAACCAAAGTCGCAACGCAAGGAACGTACAACAGAGTGAACACCATAAACGTAAGAGCGGAAAGCGAAGCGTGAGAACCTGTGAAAATCGCCTCTACACCGCCCAAACTTTCTATACTCGAAATTACCACTTCTTTGGCAACAAGCCCGCTCAACAACGAAGTAACGGCTTTCCAATTTCCGAAACCGAACGGCTTGAAAACAGGCGCAATCCAACCGCTGATTAGTTCGAGAATGCTTTTTGCGTTCTTTCCCACTGTGTATCCTGCGGTAAACGAAAAATTCGACAACAGCCACACAATAACGTTCAAAGCGAATATTACCGTGCCTACTCTAATTAGAAATACTTTGGCATTATTCCAAATTATTTGAAACACGCGTTCCGCAGTGGGAAAACGGTACGGCGGCATTTCCATAATAAACGACAATTTTCCGCTTTTTAACGGTTTAACGCATTTTTCGAACAACGCGGCAAGTAGCAAAGCCACTGCGGCGCCGAGAACGTACATGCCGAAAATAACAAACGGAGAACCTGCGGCAAAAAATGCCGCCGCAACAGTGGAATACACCGGCAAACGAGCGCTGCACGACATAAACGGCGTTAAAAGCACCGTCTTTTTTCTCATGGTGTCGTCTTCGAGTCCGCGAGCGGTAAGCACCGCTGTGGCGCTGCACCCGAACCCCATTAGCATAGTGAAAGCACTTCTTCCGCTAAGTCCGATTTTACGGAATATTCCGTCCGTCATAAACGCTACACGGCTTATATATCCGCTGTCTTCCAAAAGCGCAAGGAAAAAGAACAGCAAAACTATTTGCGGCAAAAACACGAGTATTCCGCCAACGCCGTGAATAATTCCGTCGCCCACAAGCCCCACTATCCAAGCCGGACATTTTATTTTAACAAGCCATTTAGTCAGCGGATTATAAATTAGCTTATCTATTCCGAGTTCCAAAAGCCAAGTAAAAAATTTGCCCACCAACCCGAAAGTGACTACGAATATCAGCGCCATAACAAGTAAAAATATAGGCAACGCCAAATACTTGTTAAGCACTATTTTGTCTATGCGCGAAAAGCCGAGCATTTTTAAGCGTTCGCTCTTTTTATGCTTATCGTGATGTCTTGCGTGTTTATCCTTTTTGTCGCGCTCCTCTTCGGGTTCCCCCTCTCGCTCTATAGGCACGTTGTGCTCGGTGTGCTCGTGCATTTCGTGATGTTCGTCGGAAACGCTTCTGCTTATTGCTCCTTCTGTGATTTTGTCTATAAATTCGTAGCGAACCTGAGCTACGCGAGCCTGCATATCTCCCATAGCTTCAAGCGCCTTTATCTGCAATTCGTTAAGATTGAGTTTTTCAAGCACAAAAGCGTCGTTTTCAAGCACTTTTATCGCCGCCCAACGGGGAACAAAACCCGCGTTCGCGGCATTTGCGCCTATAATAGACACCACGTCGTCAAGAGGAAGCTTTTCCAAATATTCGAGGTTCACGGTGTTGGCGCCGTGCGTTTGAATATGGTCGAGCGCCACTTGCATCAAAAGGTGAACGTCGCTGTGATATTTGGCGCTCATCGGCACAATGGGTATTTTGAGCACCTTTTCGATTTTGCGGTAGTTTAAAACTTTGCCCTGCTTTTTAAGCTCGTCCATCATGTTCACAACGAGCACCGTAGGAACGTCGAGTTCGAGCAACTGCAAAGTTAAATACAAGTTGCGCGCAAGGTTATTCACTTCGCAAATATTTATTATAAGGTCGCTCGATTTATCGAGAATCCTATCGCGCGAAATCCCCTCTTCGGGGCTGTATACGCTAAGCGAATACAATCCCGGCAAATCCACCATGTTCACCGTGTTGTGGTCGAACATAATTTTTTTGCTCACTTCGGTTACTGTAACGCCATGCCAATTACCTACGTGTTCGAGCGAATGAGTTATTCTGTTGTATAGGCTTGTCTTACCTACGTTGGGATTTCCCACAAGCGATATGGTGTATTCCATCAACTCGCCGCCTTAATTTGAATTAAAGAAGCGGCGTCTTCTCTGAGCGCCACCAAAAATCCGCGCAATCCCACCAAAACCGTTCCGCCCATAGGCGCAACTCCCGCTATATACAGCGAACATTCGGGCGTAAAACCCATATCGAGCAAACGGCGGCGGGCATTTCCTTCGCCCGACACGCCGCACACTTTGTATTTTGTGTTTACTTGTGCATCCAAAAGCGTCATAACGCCGTCTCAGTCCTTTTTGCCGTTCATTTTTTCGTCGTTTATAAAATCGGTAAATTCGGTAACGTCGCGGAACTGACGGTATACCGAAGCGAATCTTATGTACGCAATTTGGTCAAGCTGTTTTAATTCTCTCATAACTATTTCGCCGATTTTGCGCGACGATATTTCCTGCATGAGCGAATTGCTGATTTGCTTTTCCACCGACGTTACGAGAGCGTCTATATCGTGCATTGCCACAGGACGCTTTTCGCACGACTTAATAACGCCGCTTTTTATTTTCGACGCGTCGAACTGTTGGCGCGTGCCGTCGTTTTTAACCACGAGAATGGGCGTCATTTCAATCATTTCGTAGGTTGTGAAACGCTTGCCGCATTTAAGGCATTCGCGGCGGCGGCGAATCGAATTCCCTTCGTCGGTAGGTCTCGAATCCAAAACTTTGCTTTCTGTATAGCCGCAATACATGCATTTCATACGTTACGCCTCTCGGGGTTCAATATCTTATATGCGCAAAACAATCGAATTATGCCACCGCAATATAAGCAAATATATTATACAACAATTTTTTGCGCAACGCAATCAATTTGTATCAATTCGTTTGCGACCAACGGTGAGCGCAGTCGAAAAGCATACATTTTTCGCACCTGAAATCGCAATCGGGATGCGGTTCGTCGCAATCTTTTCCGCGTCGGCTCGGCTTAGAATCGCATTTGTTGCCGTCGTGGCAATGTTTCGGCGGAGGCGGTGGCGGCGGTTCTTTGTGGTTGCAACTCATTCTGCCGTCGGCTTCCATAACAAGGTTTACCAAAATAACGTCCTCGCCTATTTTCTGAACGCAACGCCACGGTATGAATATATCTTGATTCTTCGAAAACACACTGCGGCGGGCAAAAGGCACCACAATGCCGCTGATAGTGCCGTCGGTACGGGAAAAAAGAATATCCACAATTCGCCCCATACGCTTGCCGTCGGTGGCGTTCACAACCTCTTTGGAACGCAATTCGCAATAAGATAAATCGTCTTCGCACATAGCTCTTACCTCGAAGTATATATATGCGCAATACGGGAACATGGTGCAAACAAAAAAACAACTTGTTTATACCCCTTTATATCTTCGACAAAATACGCGGCAAAAAAGCGGCGCGTCGGTATAAAAAAATTGCCGCTCGTAAAAAATAGCCGTATCACAAGGAGGGCAATTATGGCTACAAGAGTGGAAATTTGCGGGATTAACACCTCTACGCTCCCCACCCTTACACACAAAGAAACAATGGAACTTATAGACCGCGCACACGCGGGCGACGAGGCGGCGAAAGACAGATTCCTGCTTTGCAATATGCGTCTCGTGCTTAGCATAGTGCAACGTTTCGGAAGCAAAAAGGAATGTGCCGACGATATCTTTCAAGTAGGCTGCATAGGCTTGATTAAAGCTATGGATAATTTCGACACGTCGCTAAATTTGCGTTTTTCAACCTATGCGGTGCCGATGATTATAGGCGAAATACGCCGCTATTTGCGCGACAGTTCGAGCATAAGAGTAAGCCGCTCAATACGCGACACCGCTTATAAGGTGCTCCAAAAGCGGCAAGCACTCGAAGCCGAAACAAACAACGAGGCTTCGCTCGAAGAAGTGGCGGCGGCAATGAACATGCCCGTATCCGAAGTGGTGTACGCTATGGACGCGATTTCCAACCCCGTGTCGCTTTTCGACCCCGTATATCACGACAGCGGAGAAACGGTTATGATTATGGACCAAATTTCCGACAAGAAAAATTGCGACGAAAATTGGCTTACGGGAGTGTCTATCAGCGAAGCTATGATGAAACTTTCGCCGCGCGAACGTCAAATACTGTCGTTAAGATTCTACGAGGGCAAAACGCAAGTCGAAGTCTCAAACGAAATAGGCATTTCGCAAGCGCAAGTCAGCCGCCTCGAAAAAAACGCGATTAGCACACTCAAAAAAAGCATAGACTGAGTATAAAAAATAACCTTGCAAAAATCGCAAGGTTATTTTTTTATTGCCATACATAACAATCACAATGTTTTAACTATTTCTTTTTTTAAGCGCGATATTATTTTCTTTTCCAACCTCGATATGTACGACTGCGATATACCCAACAAGTCGGCGACTTCTTTTTGCGTTTTTTCCTGTCTGCCGCTGAGTCCGAAACGCATTTGCATGATTTCTTTTTCTCTGCCGCCGAGCTTGCCTATCGCGTTCCAAAGAAGTTGCTTTTCAACCGAATTTTCTATATTCTTGCTGACAAGGTCGGGCTCTGTGCCCAAAATGTCGCTCATTAAAAGCTCGTTTCCCTCCCAATCCACGTTCAGCGGTTCGTCGAGCGACACTTCGCAACGCAAGCGCACCATTCTGCGCAAATACATTAAAATTTCGTTTTCTATGCAGCGCGACGCATAAGTTGCAAGTTTTATATTTTTATCGGGGTCGAAAGAATTTACCGCTTTGATAAGCCCTATCGTGCCTACCGAAATAAGGTCTTCAACGTCTATACCCGTGTTATCGAATTTGCGAGCGATATAAACCACGAGACGCAAATTGCGTTCTATTAAAGTGCTCTTTGCCGATTGTTCGCCGTTTCTAAGTCGCGCCATAACTTCCGCTTCCTCTTCCGCCGTAAGCGGAGTGGGAAGCGCCTCGTTCGCTGTTATATACATTAAAACGTTGTCGTCAGGTATATTGTTTAAATCGAATAAACTTTTCAAAAATTCAATGATTTTCATGTTTCACGTCTCCACACATTATTTCGGTAATTTTCGTTTAAAACAAACGCGGTTCAGGTAAAGCTTTCGGTGAGCGCGGGAAGTATGGCGTTATAATTTTCGCCGCCCGCAAGCTGCGAAAAGGACAACCCGACCATTACATCATATACTATATTCTTACCCTCGTCGAAATAGACTTCGAATTTTTCGGACGGAACAATCCACATATCCGTTACGCCGCTAACGCTCTTGCACGACAGCCGACGCGCTCCTTTAAAAACCCTGTCTGCCCTGCCCGAAAGTAACGACGTAAGTTCATCGTCGGAAATAAACGGAATCAACGCCTTTATTCCGAGAACAACAACGGGCAAGCCGCTAACGGAGTCATACAGCCTGTTGCCTGTGTCAATAAATCCGTTCCCGTCTATTTCTTTTCCGCAAAAAGTTAAGCTGTAACGGCATAACGTTGCCGACAAATCGGTTTTTCGGTGATAGACTGCGCACACCGCCCTAAACAAATTATAGAGAACTATAGCCGAAATTACGGCGGTGCAAAATCCTACCGACAGCGGCTTATTAAACGCGTCGGAAGCGCTTTTATAACGCAAACATCCCGCAAAAAACACACAACCGCCGAATACGAACGTGGCTATAAAAAAAGCCGCAGTGCCCTTTAAATAGCCGCTCTTTCCCGCGAACAACACTGCGGAAAGAGCAAAGCCGAGCGCAATTTTCAAAACTGCCGACAGTACGGTAGGCAACGATATTAGCGGGTAAAAAAGCGACGCGGCACTACCGAGCATGGCTGCAAGCAAAAGTCTCCACCACTCGCGTTTAACTCTCGTAAAACGGTAAGCGGTGGCGCCTATGCAATATGTGAGCAATAAGTTTTGCACTATCAACGGTTCGATATATACGCTCATACAAATATAATAGCATAAACTTTGTCGCCGAAAAATACTGTTGTTGTCGAAAAAGACCTAATATAAGCGGGTAAAAAAATACCCGCAAATTTATCTTTGCAGGCATTTTATGTTTTTTTGTTTATTGTTTATCGTTGCGGTGGCGATTGTTAAGCTGTTTTAAAAATTCGGGGAAACCGGAATCGTCAACTTCTACGCGCGAACCGGGAATTTTGGGACCGCCGTCCACAGGCGAAAGGCGCTGAGGCTGCATAGGCTGTTGCGGCGCTACGGGTCGCTGTTGGGGAGCTCCGTTCCCGAACGGATTAGGGCTTTGATATTGCGGCTGATTGCCGAATGCGGGCGGATATTGCTGTCTGTTATCGTACTGACGACTTGCGGCGGGATTTACGGGAATTTGTTGGGGTTGCGGCGCGCGAGGCGGTGCTTGAAAGATATTCAATTCGCCGGGATTGCCGCCCGTAAGTCTCGAAAAATATTCGTCGCGCGAATTTTGAATAGGCTGTTGCACGGGTTGAGCCTGCTGAGTTGCCGCAGCGGCTTCGCCCATAGGCGTTTCGAAGCCCGTCGCAATAATAGTCACCAAAATTTCGTCGTTAAGCGTCTCGCGAATATCCGCGCCGAATATAATGTTCGCCGCAGGATGCACCACCTGACGCACAAGGTCAGCCGCTTCGTTAATTTCTATAAGCGTAAGGTCCGTTCCGCCCATAATGTTTAATATAACGCTCGACGCGCCTTCTATAGACGTTTCGAGAAGAGGGCTGAAAACGGCTTGCTTTACGGCTTCAACAGTCCTGCGCTCGCCGCTGCCTCTGCCTATTCCCATGTGAGCTATGCCTTTATCGCGCATAACGGTACACACGTCGGCAAAGTCGAGGTTAATGAGCGCGGGCGTAACTATTAAGTCGCTTATTCCCTGTATGCCCTGACGCAAAACGTCGTCGGCATATTTAAACGCGTCGAGCACTTGGAGTTTAGAAGCCACTTGCATAAGCTTTTCGTTGGGAATAACAACAAGCGTATCGACAACCTTTTTAAGGTTTGCTATTCCGATTTCGGCGTTGTTCATGCGGGTAACGCCCTCGAACGCGAAAGGTTTTGTTACAACCGCTACGGTTAGCTTGCCCATTTCTTTGGCAATAGAAGCCACAACGGGCGCCGCGCCGGTACCCGTTCCCCCGCCCATTCCTGCGGTTATAAACACAAGATTAGCGTCTTTAATCGCGTCGGCTATGGCAAGGCGACTTTCTTCCGCCGCTTTTTGTCCTATTTCGGGGTCGGCGCCCGCGCCCATGCCGTGAGTAAGTTTATCGCCTATCTGAATTCTGTGTTGCGCCTTAGACATATTGAGCGCTTGCAAATCGGTGTTAAGCGATATAAACTGAGCGCTTTTTATATTTACGGCTATCATGCGGTTTACGGCGTTGTTGCCGCCTCCGCCTACGCCGACAACCTTAATAACGGCAGGCATATTAGTAATGTTCTTGGAATTGATTTGCATATAAACCTCCAAACAACGCTTTAACGTTCTCGTTTTTCTTAAAATTCAGTAAATTATTTTCTTCCGAACAAACGTCCGAAAAAACCTTTCTTTTTTGCGGCGGGCTGTTGGTTGAGCACCATATCCATAAGCCCTACAACGGTAGACATATTTGGGCGGCTGAAAGGCGGAAACGACGGACTTATTATTTCCACAGGCTTGCCTAACCTTTTGGATAGATAGTCGCGCGCGCCTTTAAGATAGCTAAGCCCTCCGCCCGTAAGATGATAAGGTATGTAATCGGGGTATTCGTATTCGCATTTTGCCAAACATTTTTCTATTGTGGACGCTATCAAGTTAATACGTTTCATAACGACTTCGTTCACGAGTTTCGCGGGAAAAGGAATACGGGTGTCGCGGTCGGCAATTTCGTATACGTCCGCTTCCGACGCGTTGAGCGAAAGCACAACTTTGCGCTTTAAACTCTCGGCTTGCGGAAACGTTATGTTAAACGCCATAGCAAGGTCGCCCGTAATATGACCGCCTCCTACCGAAAAGTTATATAAACTCAACAATCCGTCGCCACGCCCTACAGCAACCGAAGTGGTTATATATCCGACGTCTATAAGCACAACATATTGGTCGCGCGTTATATCGTCGAACAAAACGAGTTCTTCGGCAAGCACGCTCGAAACGTATTCAACCGACTCTATTCCGAGTTTTTCCAAAATGCCGCTTATAAAGTTTATAAATCTTGTTTCCGCAAGCACATAGGAAATATGCCCGCCGAGTTTATTGCTCGTCATACCCACAGGCTGAACGAGCCGACGCTCGTCGTCGAGAGTGTAATAAATAGGACCTATGTTAATAACGGTATAATCGGGGTTATTTTCGAAATCGTCGCCCTGAGCGTGCAAAAGTTCAACGTCTGCTTCGGTTACTTTACGTTTTTTAGTTAGAGAAATGCTCGTGTCGCGGCAAACAACGGTTGTAAATTCGCCTGGCACGCCTACATAAAGTTGCTTTATTTTGGTGCGCGAATTAGTTTGCGCGTTGTTTACGGCATGTCCGATTGCATATTCGAGTTGCTCCGGCTGAAACCATTCGCCGTCGGCAAAACCGGCATATTCGCATTCGCCCATGCCGTTTATGCAAATCGTATTGTTGACTCCGCGTTCTCCTATAAATACGTCTATTTTTCCTGAACCGAAATCAAGAACCGCTACGTCCTGAGCCACTGTTTTCTCCTCACTATGTTTGTATTATATAATGTTATAAGCCATAAGTCAAGGGATTTGCGGCACGCACATGCCCTTAACGCTACAAAAATAAACGCGCCGCAACTACACGCCCGACACGGTTCCGTCGTCGGCACGGTACGAAGCTTTATTCGCGCCCGTTATAATAAGAGTGCCTCCGTGCACGTCTACGCTACCCGAAAAATAAATCGACAACGCCAGCCTAAGCTTGTCCGCAAGTCCGTCGGGATTGAGTATTTCGCAACTCATTCCCGTATGGGTTTTCATTTTTATAAACTTGCCCGTTAAGTCTATTTCGTCGAATAAACCCACAACGTCGTTACGGTAATAGCCGCAACGTTCCAACCCCGCGAAAATTTCGGTTACAACCGAATAAGTGTTTACGCCGCTCTGCGATTCGTATGTAAACGTGTCGCCGTCTTTTAGTTCGGGCAAGCTGACACCGAGTTTTAGCTCTATTGCTTTCTCCCCGTCGTCGTTGGGCATAACCCTCATGTCGTTGCCGAGATAATAAGTTCTCATTCCGTCGCTTACTTTAACGTAAACGCGCACTTCAACATAATTTATGTATATTCTGTTGGGAAAGCTTTTTTCTATATTCAGAACCCGTACTCTCGGAACCTTGCTTTCAACGTTTGCGCTCACCTTGTTTTTGTTCACGAAAAAGATGCTCGAACCGCGCTTAATACCGTGATTCGCAATAACTTCGGACGCAAGAGAAGAATCTTCCACGTTTGCGCAAGAAGCGTAAACGTGTTGCACGGAAAAAAGAACGCTGTTGAAAACTACCAAAAGCGTTAAAGACAAAAGCACCGAAAAAAGTATTATGAGCTTTTTATTTCTCATAAAACAATTATAGCATTTGTCGAAAAATAAATCAAGTGTTTGCGCGCAAATCCGCGATTGTAGTTAAATCCGTACTCTCGAAATATCGGCGCCGAGAATCGCGAGAGCGTTTTCTATTCGGTCGTATCCTCTGTCTATATGCCTAACTCCGCTTATAACGGTTTCGCCTTCGGCGCCGAGAGCCGCCGTTACAAGCGCCGCTCCGCCGCGCAAATCTTCGGCACACACAACTGCGCCTCCCAACCGTTTCACGCCTTTAACCACCGCCACACGGTCTTTAACGATAATTTTAGCGCCCATTTTAACGAGTTGCGTAGTATATTTAAACCTGCTTTCGAACATATTCTCAACTATAAAACTCGTTCCGTCGGCAGCCGCAAGCATAGCCGTTATTTGAGGTTGCATATCGGTGGGAAAACCCGGAAAAGGCTGAGTTTCTATTTTATGCACGGCGTGAAGTTTTCCGCTCGACTGTATATACGCCCCGTCGGGAAGGTCGTCTACTCTGCACCCCGCCCTACGCAATTTTTCGAGCACCGCTTGCATATGTTCGGGTTCTACGCCCGTAATACGCGCGCTGCCGCCCGCAGCGCCCACCGCCGCAAGATAAGTAGACGCGGCAATTCTGTCGCCGAGCGGAACGTATTCGCCTCCTCCGAGCGAACCTACGCCCTCAACCGTTATAACCCCGCTACCCGCGCCCGTAACTTTACCGCCAAGATAATTTATAAAGTTTTGCAAATCAACAATTTCGGGCTCGCGCGCCGCGTTTCGAATAACGGTTATGCCCTTCCCGAGAACGCCCGCCATCATTATATTTTCGGTGGCGCCCACGCTGGGAAAATCCAAATTCACTACTCCGCCGCGCTTTTCGGTTCCGTCGCAAATTATCATGCCGTTAGATTCGGTTACTTTAATGCCGAGACATTTAAGCCCGTATATATGTAAGTCTATCGGACGCAAACCGATTTCGCAACCGCCCGGATAGCTTATGTCGGCATATCGGAAACGCGCGAGTATAGGTCCTAAAATGAATACAGACGAACGAATGGAGCTTGTAAGTTCTGCGGAAACAAGCTTAGGATTTGCGTTTTTGCAATTAACCGTCAATACCCCGTCCGAAAGTTCGGCTTCCCCGCCTATAGACTTGATAATTTCTATCATGCTGAATATATCGGCAATAGCGGGACAATTTCTTATATGTATTTCTTTGTCCGACATTATGCAACACGCTATAAGCGGTAACACGGAGTTTTTTGCCGCCGACACATGCAAGTCTCCGCCGAGCTTTCTTCCGCCTCGGACAATCAGTTGTTCTTTCATACCTACCACCCTCTTTATCGGATAATATAGTGTATGAAAATCCGTAAAAACTGTTACATTTTCGGTTGCGGCAGCATAAATAAATTGCAAACCGTTTATAAAATCGTACTATGACGACATAAATTTCTTATTTTTTCTAACTGCAAAAAATACGCCCGCAAAATTTGCGGGCGTATTTAAAACTATTTCACTATTCTTTTTATTTCTTTAATCTCGAACGCAATTTATCGAGCACCAACGAGTTGGCAAGTCGGCGAACCTTATCGGTTTGCTCGTCTACCTGAATGGTGGTAAACTCTTGAGGCAGAATGTCGCGCACTATTTCCTCTACCTCGCTGTGAGGAACGTCGCCGTCGCCGAGTTGCTGCACAAGCTGTTCCATTATAAGTTTGTTGGCAACTTGTTTTGCAAGTCTCGAAGCGATATCCATTTCAACGCTTGTAGCGGGAATAGGCGCCTGTTCGGTAACGAAATCGGGGTTCATTACAAGCATGTTATCGTCGGTAAAGCCGGATATGTCAATACTCGTAGCGTCTATTTTTGATATAAGACTGTCGGTTGTGAGTCCGCTTTCTTCCGAAAGAACAGTAGACTCGGTTTTGGAAGGTTGCGACTTTTTCTTAGTTCCCGACTTAGCCGACGAAGTCTTACGGCTCGACTTAGAACGCGACGACGCTTGCTTTTTAGGCTGACGCGGTGTTTGAGCTTCGTCGTCAACAAATCCCGCCAACTGGTTTAATTCGGTTTTAAGGTCGTTTATAGACCTCGACAACTCGCCGCCGTCGGTGGAATCGCGTTCGGAAAGCGCGCCTATTTCGTCTTTGATTCTCGAAATTTCGCGAAGAATTTTTTTGTTCTCTTCCGCAAAATTTTGCTTTCCGAGTTCGGCGCGTAAAGACGCAATTTCTTTAAGCACGGCGCCGTTATCCGCAACCGCCGAATTTACCGCGTTTCTGCTAACCGCTTGTTTAATGCCGTCTATTTGCTCGCGTAAATCGTCCGCCGACGCGCTAAGCGCAACCGACGCCGCGATTTCGGCTTTGAGTTCTTCGATTTCTTCTCTAATCTTCTCGTCGGAAGCGCGATTGATATACTCGTTCTGCCTTTCGAGAAGCCGAGCCATTTCCGACATAAAGTTCAAAGTTGTAGCGTCGGCTTCGCGTTGATTCGCTATTTCTTCTTTGAGAGCCGATAGTTCGTTCAAAACCGTTTCGGAAACAACGTCGTTTTCTCTGTTCTTTAAAGCGGCGATTTCAGCTCTGAGCTCGTTAAAGCTCGCTTCCGTCTTTTCGCTGTCGTCAATGGCTATGTTGGTGAGTTTGTCTTTCATTTGCGAAAGTTCGTCGGAAAGCTCGCGCGTTTCGCTCGATTTCTTGATTAGCGCAAGTTCGTCTCTAAGCGCCGAAATCTCGTCGAGAATTATATTGTTGTAGCTTTCGTAAACAACGTCGTTGCTCGTTCCGTCGTTCACGTTTGCCATACTAATCGCAAACAGTTGGTCGCGTAACGACTGAACTTCCGAAACAAGCTCGTCTTTCGAATGAATTTCCGCAGGAGCGGTTCTCGTTTTGTTAAGTTCGTCTTTAAACGCTTGGAATTCGTCGCGCAAAGCAAGAACTTCGTTTATAATACTCAGGTCAGGCTCTTCCTTTATTGCGCGCACGTCCTCTTTAATCGAGTCAACCGCTTCTATCAAGCCCGCAGTTTCGTCGGATGCGGCACCCTCGCGCAACTTTTCAAGCTCTTCGCGCATACCGAGTATTTCGCTGAGCACGGTAGTGTCGGGTTCCGCCTCTACCTCGTTTTGCGCGGGCATGTTGGCAAGCTGTTCTCTGAGCGCAGAAAGTTCGTCCCGAAGCGTGAGCACTTCTTCAAGTACCGCAGTATCGGGTTCCGCCTCTACCGCGTTCTGCACAGGCATGTTTGCAAGCTGCTCTCTGAGCGCAGAAAGTTCGTCCCGAAGCGTGAGCACTTCTTCAAGCACCGCTGTGTCGGGTTCCGCCTCTACCTCGTTTTGCGCGGGCATGTTGGCAAGCTGTTCTCTGAGCGCAGAAAGTTCGTCCCG
>NZ_CALPCN010000002.1 GCF_943193045.1 Pumilibacter muris
CCTCCACAGAATTTTACTTCTGCTTCATCCTGCTCATGGTTAGGTCACCAGGTTTCGGGTCTACGTCATGCTACTATCTCGCCCTGTTAAGACTCGCTTTCGCTTCGGCTCCGGTACTTTATACCTTAACCTCGCAACACAACGTAACTCGCCGGCCCGTTCTACAAAAAGTACGAGGTCGCGCGTTGGTATTGCTACCCGTAGCGCTTCCTCTGCTTGTAAACATACGGTTTCAGGTTCTTTTTCACTCCCCTCCCGGGGTGCTTTTCACCTTTCCCTCACGGTACTATACTCTATCGGTCATCAGGTCGTATTTAGCCTTAGGAGATGGGCCTCCCGCATTCCCACCGAGTTTCTCGTGTTCGATGGTACTCTGGATACTCACGGCTCTCTTTGCATTTCGGCTACGGGACTTTTACCCTGTTTCGTGACGGTTTCCACACGCCTTCGCCTATGCTCCGAGATACCTTCTGTGAGTCCGAACCCCGCACATATTTCTATATGCGGTTTAGGCTCTTACCCGTTCGCTCGCCACTACTTAGGTAATCGTTGTTTTACTTTCTCTTCCTTCGGGTACTAAGATGTTTCAGTTCCCCGAGTTCCCCTCGCCACACTATGTGTTCATGTGGCGATACCCATACTCTCGCATGGGTGCGTTTCCGCATTCGGACATCTGCGGCTCATAGCTCATTTGCAGCTCCCCGCAGCTTTTCGCAGCTTGTCACGTCCTTCTTCGGCGCCTGATGCCAAGGCATCCTCCGTACGCTCTTATTAGCTTAATCTAAAGTCTTTTGCTTTACAGCAAAATCTTCTTTCCCTAATATTAACATTACGTCAATATTCCTTGACCTACTCAATTCTTTTTCAGTTCTTTTTTGGTTTCTCTGAATTACAAGACTTCAATATCTTTATATGTTCTTGCCTATTACCTTTCTTGCTCTTTCAATATTGATTTCTTTTCTTCTTCTATGCAGTTGTCAATGTGCGTTGCGCTATCGCGGCTTAACGGCCGCAGGCTGTCTCTCAAAGCGACAGCTTAAATAGAATACCACATACCAAAAAGAAAGTCAACTGTTTTTTTATAAATAATTGACGAATTTTTAAAAGATTTTCTTAATTTCTTTAATTCGCGCGCATATTCGCCGTTTTGCGACTTTTAAAAAACGCAAAACACGGCAAAAGCCCCGCAGGTTGACAAATTTGCGCGTGTGCCGTATAATTATATAGAAAGGAGAACGCCATGAAACTTACGTTTTTGGGAACGGCAGCGGCGGAAGGCTTGCCCGCAGTTTGGTGTAACTGCGCGGTTTGCCGCAAAGCCAAAGAAGCGGGCGGAAAAGAAATCCGCACCCGCAGCCAAATTCTTATAGATTACAAGTTGCTTGTAGACTTCCCTATGGACACCTACATGCACATGCTCGGAGACAAGCTCGATTTATCGAAAGCGGACACCGTTTTGATTACTCACGCTCACATGGACCATTGCTATCCGCAAGAATTCGTTTTGCACGGCGAACCGTTCGCGCACGGCATGACCGAACCCAAAATAACTGTTTACGGAAACTCTACGGTTGCCGAAACGTTCGCAAAAGCCACGCGCGCAGAACTCAAACCCGAAATCGCGCCGTCCGTTCCCATGAAAACGGTTAAGCCGTTCGAGCAATTTAAAACCGCTTCGGGCTACAACGTTACCGCGCTTCCCGCCGTTCACACCAAAGGAGAGGACTGCCTCTTTTACGCCGTAGAGCATTGCGGCAAAACGGCGCTATTATTCAACGACAGCGGAATTTTACCCGACGTTACCTATAATAAAATGGCGGAGCTCGGATTAAAATTCGACCTTGTGAGTTTCGACTGCACCTACGGGCACGCAAAGCACGGCGAGGGCAGACACATGGGCGCGCTCGACGCCGACGGAGAACGCGACAAAATGAAAGCGCGCGAGCTTGTGCACGGCGGTACAAAATATGTGCTCACCCATTTTTCGCACAACTGCAACCTTAGCCACAGCGAACTTTGCGAAATAGAAAAAGACTACGGATTCACCGTAGCCTACGACGGTATGACTGTTGAAATATAGCCTGCTTTAAAACAATCATAAACAAAGCCCGAACGCGGTTAGCCGTTCGGGCTTTATATATTGCTTTCCAAATTTTATTTTTTCGCTTCTTTTTGAGAAATTACGTTTACGTCAAGCTTATTATAAGGTATTTCAATACCCTCTTCTGCAAAACGTTTTGTCATTCTCTCGTTAAGGTCAAAGTATACCGACCAGTAGTCGGCGGTCATAACCCAACAGCGGCAAACGAAATTCAACGAGCTCGAAGCCTGTTCGTTTAGGCGCACTGTGTAGCCGTCGTCGTGCAGCACAAGCTCGTGCTTATCGAGTTCTGACGTGATTACAAGCTTAACCTTGTCTATGTCAGTTCCGTAAGCGACGCCGAAAGTAAGGTCTACGCGGCGTTTTTCTTCGGTTGAGTAGTTTATTATATTGCCGCCCGCAACCGACGAGTTGGGAACGGATATAACTTTGTTGTCGGGGGTTTTTATTTTAGTGGAGAACAGCGTTATTTTTTCAACAGTGCCGCTCACTCCCGCGATTTCGACAAAGTCGCCCTCTTTGAACGGATGATTCGTAACAAGTATCATACCGCTTGCAAAGTTCGAAATAACCGACTGAATGGCGAGCGAAATTGCCAAAGTGCCAACCGTGAACAAAGCGACAAAGCTCGAAGTGTTTATGCCCAAAATGTGCAAAACCGTTATAAGATAAATAAAGAGCAACGCTATCTTTATAATAGTTACTATAAAGTTTCCCGCAATGCCTTTTAGCTTGCTTCTGCCTATTATCTTTCTGACAACCGTTAAAATTATTTTAACGATTATAAGCCCGACGACGGCAACGGCAATTAAAGCGATAATTTTAAGCCAACCGCGCTCGTCGATAAACCAACCGGTTAGCGACGCCCAAATTCTTTTGAAAAAATTCACAATGCCCGAAGCCGCCAACAATGAAAAAACGTTCATAAGCTCCTCCTGTTTTTTAACGCTACTATTATATCATTTTATATGGCGGCATGTCAAAGCAATTTTTTGCATTTTTTTGAGTTTTAAATAATAAACCGATATAAAAGACGGACGCTTTTTGCGCCCGTCTTTTTTATACTATATGAATTTCATTTAAGCCTTTTTTCTCGCTTTAACTGCCCGCGTTATGAGCTTGTAAATTTCGTTGAACGCCACAATCGACACGGTAAATGCCAAAACTTTAAGCCAAGTTATTATATCGAGCGGCGCCACGTCGAACACCACAGAGCCGAACTGCGTTATAAGAACTTGAAGCCCGAACGTTACCGCCATAACAATCCACATAATTTTATTGCGGCGAAGCCCTTCGAACACACTGCGCGTTCCGAGCTCGCGCGCGTTTACCGCGTTGAAAAGTTGGAAGAGCACAAACGCCGTAAATATCACCGATTTTTCCATGCCGCCGGGAACTTTAAGAAAATTAAATTCGCCTTGAAGCAAAAGCATTACGGTAACGAACAGTCCGTTGGTTAAAATTCTTGCGAGCATTGTTTTGGTAACTATTCCGCTGTTTCGCCTAATCGGCTTACGGTTCATAAGTTCGGGTCCGCCCGCTTCAAGCCCCAAACTGAGCGCGGGAGGTCCGTCCATAATAAGATTTACCCACAAAAGTTCGAGCGCGTTAAACGGGGCTTCTCCACCGGGAATGAGGGAATATATAATAGTTAAAAGCACAGCCGAAATATTCACGGTGAGCTGAAAAAGGATGAACCGTTGGAAATTCTCGTAAATTCCCCGCCCCCACTGCACGCTTTTAACTATGGTGGAAAAGCTGTCGTCCAAAAGAACTATGTCGCTCGCTTCTTTGCTTACTTCTGTGCCCGTTATGCCCATAGCTATGCCTATGTCGGCGTTTTTAATCGCGGGAGCGTCGTTTATTCCGTCGCCCGTAACCGCAACCACTTCGCCGTTCGCCATAAGCGCGTTTACTATGCGCAATTTGGTTTGAGGGGTGGAGCGCGCAACCACCCTTATTTCGGGCAATCTGCGGTAAAGCTCGGCATCGGGCATTTCCTCTATTTGCGCCGCCGTATACACCTGTTCGTCAGATTCCGCAATTTTAAGCTCGCGGGCGATTGCGCGCGCCGTCACAACGTTGTCGCCCGTAAGCATTTTTATACCCACGCCCGCCGCGCGGCATTTATCCACAGCCTCGTAAACTTCTTTTCTAACAGGGTCGCTTATAACGGCAAATCCGTCGAACACCAAATTGCGCTCTATTGCAGCTCTGTCGGTTTCGTAGTTGGGCGAGCCGTGCACAATGCCGTGCGCGAACGCTATAACGCGCTTTGCCTGCGCTTGCTTTTCGGCAAGGTCGCGCTCTATGCGTCTCTTTTCGTCTGCCGACATCTCGCACATGTCGAGCACCTTTTCGGGCGCGCCTTTAACAAAAGCCACAAGCGAACCGTTCTTTTTCACAACGGTGGTCATTTTCTTTTCTTCACTCGAAAACGCATAACGGTGCGCGATTTGAGCGGACGTGCGCACATGTTCGTAAGGCTCGCCGCACGCCGCCGCGTATGCCTTTAACAAAGCGCACTCGGTGGGATTACCCACAAAAAGTTCTTTTCCGTTCTCGTCCTCGCCCAAATTCGCGGTGCTGTTCACCGCAAAATTTTCGAGCATGAATTTATCGCGGAGCGACTGCGGAGACATAAACTTTCCGCCCGAGAAAACCTCGCCGACAGTCATTTTGTTTTCGGTGAGAGTTCCCGTTTTATCCGAGCAAATAACGCTTATGCACCCCACAGTTTCGCACGCGACCATCTTTTTAACGAGTGCGTTTTGCTTAGCCATTTTAATAACGTTTAGCGCGAGCGACACGGCAACTATCGTGGGAAGTCCTTCGGGCACCGACGCAACAATCAAAACTATGCTCGTTATAAAAATTTCCTGCACGTTATCGAAACTCGCCGACTTTGTAACAAGCATAGTTACGAGCCTAACTATAAACACGGCAGCCGCCGCAAGAGCGCCCATAAGCGTTATTATTTTGCCGAGCTTATCGAGCTTGTGTTGAAGCGGCGTGAGCTGAGTTTTTACTCCGCTTAGCGATTTGGCTATTTGCCCTATTTCGGTGTTGTCGCCCACCGCCACCACAACGGCGGTAGCGTTGCCCGCAGTAACGTAGCAACCGCCGTAAACCATGTTTTTGCGTTCTGCAAGAGGCACGGCGCGGTTCTTATACACCTCGTTCGCTTTCTTGCGGACGGGGTGACTCTCGCCCGTGAGCGGCGACTCGTCCACCGCAAAATTCTCGGAATCGAGCAAACGGCAATCTACGGGAATTTTGTCGCCCGTTTCGAAAAGCACAATGTCGCCCGCCACAAGCTCGCTTTGCTTGATTTTTTCGGTTTTGCCCGAGCGGCGAACTTTAACGAGAACGTCTTCGCCCATTCGTTTTAAGGCGTCGAACGCTTTAAGGCTTTTGCCTTCCATAATTATGGTTATGGTTACGCTTATTACTATTGCCGCAACTATTCCCACGCACTCTATGTAGTCGAACCTGTCGCCGCGCGCAACCTTTATTATGTTTACCGTAACAGTAATTGCAAGCGCCACAAGCAAAATAATCATCATAGGTTCGGTTAGCCCGTCTATGATTCTTTTAAAAAGCGATTTCGGCTTTGCCGCGCTTAGTTTGTTCTCTCCCCACTTTTTGGCGTGAGACGCTATTTGCTCGTGATTAAGTCCCGTTTCGGGGTTGGTGTCCCATTCGGCGACAGCTTCTTGCGCCGTTAGTTTTTCCGCGTTTACTGCCATGAAACGTATCTCCTTCTCAACAAATTTATGCCGCCGAATCGCGGCAAATGCCCGTTTGCCAAATTGGTTTAAAAAAAGACTTCTGCCATTAAAAAATGACAAAAGTCTCATTACCTCGCGCAAATTCACAAGGCGACGGGCGCCAGCCGCTTTAAGTGCGGCACGTTGTTGACATCCCGTCCTTAGAATTACTCCCTTTTGATGTTCTTATTTTAACACCGAAGCGCAAATATGTCAAACAATTTTCGCGCTTTATTTTTAATCGACTATTCCAAGCAAATAATCCGCTGAACAATCCAAAACCGCGCACAATTCTCTAATCATTTCAATCGACGGCTGACTTCTTCCCTTTTCCCAAGAATATATACTGTCTTCTGAAATTTTAAGCGCGTCAGCTAACGCCTTTTGCGTTTTACATTTTTCCAAACGCAATTCTTTTAATCTTACGGTAAAAATATCCATGTTTTAATTATACCGCAAAAATTACGGAAATGCCTTGACAACCGTAAAAATTACGGGTATAATATAGAAAAACCGTAAAATTTACGTCAAAAAGGAGCAATCTATGAAATTAGACTATAACGGTAGCGTACCGCCCTATATAGGTTTTTCCATCACAAAAACCGAAGATTTAAATGCAAACCGTCTGCTTGCATTATTTTTAGGCGAATGCGACATTCTCAACATTCTGTTTTCCGAAACCGAAACAGTAAAGTTATTTTCCGCAATGGTGCAAGAATTTGCGGAAACAAATTCGAATTTTAAAATGTGCGATTACTTAACAAATTTTTTAGGCACTCTATGCGACTGTTTTTTGGAATTTTTAGCCACATGTTCGCACGTTCATGTTCTAATCGATTAAGAGTTTAACTTGACAAATTATAGTCCGTTACTCCTTAAACCTCGTTCCGAACGAGGTTTTTTGAATAACTTTATCGAGCAAATAAAGTAGCTCGGGCAACAGCACAAGCACGAGCACTATTGCGGCAAGAGCTCCGCGCCCCAACAGCATGCCTATTGTGGAAATCGCGGCGCTCGACGAAATGCCGCCCACGATAAATCCCGCAATGGTGAGAATAAGTCCGCTCGTGAGCACCGTAGGCATACTACTGCTAAGAGCCGCTTTTAGCGATTCGAGTTTGCCTGCGGTTTTGCGCATTTTCGTATAGTGTTCGGTTATAAGAATGGCGTAGTCTATCGTTGCGCCCATCAAAATAGCCGACGCGATTAAATACGACATAAAGAATATGGGCTTGCTCATTAAAAACGAAACCGACATTGCGGCATACACTGCGCCTTGAATAATGAGTACCAAAACTACGGGCAAAGAGAACGAGCGGAAAGTCAGCCCTATAATCAAAAGTATGGAAAATACGGTTATAAGATTTGTTACAAGCAAATCGCCTCCGAACGACTTACTAATATCGTAGTTGCTCATAACGCCGCCCGCGATAAAAGTGTTGCCTTCGCCGTATAGCGCGTTCAGCTCGGCTTTCATTTCGTCGATATACGCAAAAGCCGCGTCGCTCGCTTCCGGCATATCGAAAGACAAAATCATTCTCGAATGTTCCTCGCCGTTCAAAAGTTCGCCCACCTGCGCTTTCACTTCGGCGCGCACCTGTTCTTCCATAATGGGGCGCCAAAATGCGGGCAATGTTTCAAGCACCGATTGCGTGGCTTTTTCCACCGCCGAATTATATGTTTGCGCCGATTTAAACGGAATTTGTTCGCCCATTTTCAACGAAGAAAGCTTTTCCGTAAAAGCGTCCTGCTTTGCGTAGTCGGCTTCGGTTTCGGCTTTGGGAATTATAACAATCATATTCGAATCGGGCGCGAACACCGCTTCTATTTGCTCGAGTTCTTCGCTCGGCTGGCTTTCGGTGAAAGAATATGTGTTGAACGACTGCAAAACCGCGCCCGTAGCAATAAGCGCGATTAAAAGCACAGGCAAAACATAGCGCGCCTTAACTACGCCCGTTGCGAGTTTGTCGCCGCCGAGCGGAAGCGGACGATGCCGCAGTTTTAAAAGCGGCTTATTTAACAGCACTATAAGTCCGGGCATTAGGAAGAACACGGTTAGCATGCTTATAATAATGCCTTTGCTCATAACAAGACCTATGTCGAGCCCTATGCCGAAGCTCATGAACATTAGCGCCACAAGTCCCGCAACCGTTGTGAGCGACGACGATATAATCGGCTTAACCGACACGGCAACCGCCTTTGCGGCGGCGTTCTTCACGGGCTCTCCCTTTTCGGCGAACGAATCGAAATTGTGCAACAGCACAATGGAATAATCCATTGCGAGCGCAAGTTGCAATATTGCCGCCACCGATTTTGTTATATAAGATATTTCGCCCAAAAAATAATTCGTGCCTAAATTTATTAAAATTGCCACGCCAACCACAAGCAAGAAAATAACGGGCTCGAACCACGAACGCGAGGTTGCCAACAAAATTGCCACAACCACGAGCACCGATATAATCATGATTAGCGTCATTTCGCCGCCTATTCCGTTTTGCATACGGGTGCCGTCTACCGCGCTGCCGCTCGTGTAGCTTTGATAGCCCTCTTTTGCGAGAAGAGACTCAACCTCTTGCACAGCCTTTTGCGCGGTGTTCGAAAAATCGCCGCCCTCAACGGTAAGTTTTATAAGAGCGCAGTTGTCTTTGTAGCTGTTTTTGTCGTTCGCGTCGAACGAAACAAGGCTCACGTTCGGCAACGCTTTTAAACGCTCGGAAAGCGATTGCGCTTCGGAGGCGCTCACGTCTTTAACCATAACGTTCACAAAGCTGTTCATTCCCCACTCTTTTTCTATAACGGTGAGAGCTTGCCTCGTTTCCATATCGGGCGGAAGATAGCTTGCAATATCGTAGTTTGCCGACACTTTGGGAAGCAATATTAAAGAAACGGCAAGCATTGCCGCAAAAACGCCGAAAAGCGCATATCTGTATTTAACCGTAAAACGCCCTAACTTTTCCATCTTTTTAATGCCGTTTTTTAATACCTTAAAACGAATAGTTTTTGCAAACGCGACGCGCCCGCTTTAATGCCGTAAAACGAATCAATTTCCGCAAACGCGACGCGCCCGCTAAACTTCTTTGCCGAATTTTTCTTTTAACAACGTTTTTAACGCGGCTATTTGGCTGCGTATGTTTTCGCCGGTGTCGGTGTCGGCAACTTTAAGCCTACTGCCTACGGTATCGAAAACGTTCACGTTCGAAATTATGTCGCGGTTAGAGGCAATCGCCTCTTCCACTCCGCAAAAAGGACTGTGCGCGGCAAGCCTCATGCCGTAAGAATTGTAAATAAGCGTATAGCCGGCTATTCCCGTTCTTTCGTGATACGCTCTGCAAAAACCGCCGTCTATAACAACGAGTTTTCCGTTCGCTTTAACGGGATTTTCTCCCTCTTTGAAATGCACGGGAATATGCCCGTTTATTATGCGGCAGTGCTCGCCCGAAAGTCCGAACTCCGCCAAAATTTTTTGCGCGACTTCGCGTTTGCGACTCAATGTGTAGTACGGGTTTTTTTCTTCGGCGCACAGCTTAGAGTTCGGCAAATATATGCTTTCGAAAGTTGCGAGCTTTTTGCGCCCGAAAAGCGGACTGCCGCTGCCACACCACAAATACCAAAACACGTCGGTGTCTTTTTCTTTTCCGCTCGCCGCCGCTCTTTTAACAAGGCGAACAAATTCGTCCATACACGCCTTGCCGCGCTTGTTGCCGCATGCGGCAACGGGCAAAAAGTCGCCGTTTTCGTCAAGCGGAATACAGCCGTGAAAAATAAGGTTGCCGTTGCAAACCGAATAAATAGAACCTTTGTTCATTAAAAAGCCGACGTGCCGCCTAAGCTTTTCGCTTCCCGTAAACGATTTAACGAGACACGCAAGAACGTTTTCTTCTTCGGCGGTGAGTTTTAAAGGCTCGCGCGAATGTAGAGTAGCAAAGTCGGAAGCGTCTATTTTAACGCTCATACCGTCGATTTCTACGGTGCCGCTTCTCAAATCTATTTTCTTTAAAAGCGAACGGTTTTCCATACCGTATTCGGGGTGGCGCGCAATGGCTTGCCCTTCGAGCTTTAAAAGCATAATGAAAATAGCTTTGCGCATTTTAGCCGAAAGTACGGCGTCGGTTTCGCTTATCTTTTTGCCCGACGCGTTTATTGCGAATTTCGGCTCGTACTTTTGCTTGTCGGCAAAAAACGCAAGCTCTCTAAGCGATATGCCGTAGCCCATTTCAAGGAGTTCGAGGTTGCCGTATTTAAGGCAAAGTTCCACAACAGTAGCCACGCACGCGCGGGAACCGAAGAACGCGCCCATCCACAAAATATCGTGATTGCCCCACTGAAAGTCTATGCTGTGGTGCGAACACAAAATATCCATTATTTTATCGGGATTTTCGCCCCTGTCGAAAACGTCGCCCACAATATGAAGCCTGTCTATAGCCAAACGTTTTATAAGCGCGGCTATTGTCTCCAAAAAAGTGTCGGCGCAACCGAGCTTTATAATTTCCGAAAAAATTTCGTCGTAATACGCTTCGCGGTCGCCACCGTCGGCGGCGGAATGAAGCATTTCGTCTATTATGTAGTCGAAGCGCGGCGGCATTGCTTTGCGCACTTTGCTTCGCGTATATTTTTTTCCGCATTCGCGCGCCAAAAGCGTTAGGCGGTATAGCATGGTTTTATACCACCCCGACATCTCCGCGCCCGAATTTTTTGCCGCCTCGATTTTCTCCGCAGGGTAATAAACCGTTGTGGCAAGTTCGCTCCGTTCGGAAGAAGAAAGAAGTTTGCCGAAAAGCTCGTCGATTTTCGCGCGTATAACCCCGCTGCAACTGTTCATGAGGTGACAAAAAGCGCCGTATTCGCCGTGAAGGTCACTCAAAAAGTGCTCCGTTCCTTTAGGCAAGCGCAAAATAGCTTCGAGGTTTATAATTTCGGTAACCGCGTCTTGCGCGGTAGGAAACCGTTCGCCGAACAGCTTTTCGGTAAGTCCGTCCAAATTGCATTTCTCCTTTTTGTTATGCGTGTTGTTAAAAAGACTGCTTCGCTACGCTCGCAGTGACATTTGTCCTTAGCCGAGCGCGCGCATACTTGTTATTGCGAGGAGCCGACAGGCGACGCGGCAATCCGAGTCGCCGTTGCAATTATAGCCTCGTTGTTGCGAATTTGTCAAGCGTTCGACCATTGCCAAAACCGAAAAGCGACCCGCCAAACTTTGCAAGCCGCTTTTTCGAATATGAAGTTATTTTAGTTTTCCCTATTTCTTGTTTGCCGTGCTCATAGCTTTTAAGAGGGTGGAAAGCGCCTCTTTGAATTTTTGTTGAAGCTCGGGCGAATTGTTTTCGGGCTTGCCGCGTTCTCTTTGGAGCTGCAACGCAACTTCTTTCATAGTGGCAATGGGCGCGCCTTCGCGGCTTATTGTTTCTATTCTCGCCAAAACGTCTTGCGCTGTGGAAGAACCGCCTTGCGCCGACGGGCGTTGTTGCGTTTTGGGAACGGGCTGAGGCGCGGGCTCCGCAGGTTTAGCCGCAGGCTCGGGCTGAGCTTGAGCGCGAGCGGCTTCGCGCTGAGCTTGTTCGGCGCGGAGTCGTGCAAGAGCTTCGGCGCGGGCTTTCGCTCTCGTTTCCGCTTCGCTCTCTTGCGGGGCGGGAGTTATAACCGGTTCGGCGGAAACTTCGGGCTGAGGCGCGGGCTCCGGTTCGGGCTGAACGATAGGTTCGGCAGTTTGCATAACTACGGGTTCGGGTTCTTGCATAACTACGGTGTGAGGAATTTCCTCCTCTTCCTCGTCGGCAAGTTCCACGTTTATGCGCTCGGGCTCCCCGAACGTGGGGTCGAACGCTATTGTTTTGGGTTCGGCGGTTATGGGTTCGTTAGACGCGAACGGAATTTCCGCCGCGTTCGTATCTGACGCCGAACCGCGCGAAGCCGCAGCTCCGCCGCCCATGCAAACTCCGAGAGCTTCCACATACGCGTCGTAAGTTTTAAGTCCGCCTTTTAAAACCGCTGTGGATATTAGCCCTGCGGCAAGACGCAACACCATAACTCCTACGGTTACAACCGCAGGAACAACATACATAAGTCCGCCGGGAAATTTAGCGCTGCTCCACTTATCGGTGCCGCTCACCACTCCCGCCAAAAAGAACACCAAAAGTATGGAAAGCACGCCCGCCGCAGTAACCATGCCGGGTAAGTGCGCCGCCACGCTTTCTTTAAAAGGAGAATAAACGCAAGCGTCTTGCGTTATATAATCGTCGGGCTTTCCGCCGTTTTGTTTGAAAGCCTTATATTGTTTTTTCACGCGCAAAGGCATTTTTTCTTTGGCGGACTTTTGAAAATCTTCAAGGGTTCCGCCCTTTATCGCGGCTTTGGCTCCCTTTTTGAATTTTCCGAGCTCGCCGCCGAACGAAAGCAACAGCCCCGCCACAAACACGAGCGCAACTATGCCCAAACCGAGCGCAATAAGCACTGTTCCGTTCAACTTTCCTACTATTTGAGCTATTTTCTCCAACATATCTGTTTTCTCTCCAAACAGTATTCTTTCTACACGACGTATTGCCGAAAGTTCGCCGGCAAAACGTTGCAAGCAAACTTACCCACTTCTATTATACCACACAGAAAACAAAAACGCTATACTTTTTAAACGTTTTTTTCTTAAAATTTGTTTAAAAACCGACGATTTCGTTGTTAATTTATTCCCGTTATTCGGTTTTTATGAATTTTCCCGTTGAAAACGCATACAAATATGCGCCGTTCACCCGTTTGCCGAGCACGCTTTCCACCGCCGACTTATACAGCGCGAGCTGACGGCAATACGCCGCGTTATTCGCTATGTTCGCTTCCGCGCCCGTCTTATAGTCTACAATCGTAACGCTTCCGTCGGGGTTAAACACCATAAGGTCTATAACGCCTTGCACAAGTATTTTATTCGAGTCGGAGCCGCCCGCAAGAGAGGCGGGCGCCGCGAAAACGAATTGCTTTTCGCGCAAAAACTCTCGCCCCGCAATAAACTTTCCCACCGCCTCGAACGCTTTTTCTATTTGGGCGCGCTCAACGAGCTTAGCCTCTTCGGGGAATTTCTTGCAAAGCCGCTCCCACTCTCCGTCGGCATTAAAATTCACCCACTGCATAAATTTGTGGCATGCGCTTCCTCGCGCCGCAGCTCTGTCGTCGGAAGAAAACAGTTGCGGCACAGCCTCTTCGTCGTTGGCATGAACAACGCCCGACACCGACGCTTTAACCAAATCGCCCCGCGAATACCGATAGACGCGCGCAAAATTTTCTTTGAGCGCGGCAACGAGTTTTTCGTTCGGCTCGCAAACGGTTGCGCGTTCCGAAACGCTCTCGCGTTTTCTCTCTTGCAACAAAGTTTTATCCACATACGGATACAACCAGTCTATATACGAAATCGTGTCTTCGGCGGCGCGCTCTAAAGAAGGGGGTTGCGAAAACATAACGAGCTTGTTTTTAGCTCTCGTCATGGCAACGTAAAGCACTCTGAGTTCTTCTTCGGCAAGAGTTCTGCGCAGTTTTTGCGCGCACACCGCAAATCGGGGATTTTCTTTAACCGCGCGCTCGGTAAAATCGAACGAACGCAACACAACCCCCTCTTCTTCGTCGCATATCACGCTCGCGTAAACGTCGCGCAAATTAAAACGTTTATGTAACTGCGGCAATATAACGCACTTAAATTCCAAACCCTTAGAGGCGTGAACCGTCATAATGCGCACCGCTCTGCCGCCGTCGCGCACCTTTAATTTCGGCTCGCCCGTTCTTCTTACAAAACGCAAATATCCGTGCAAAGTGTTTTCTTGCGACGCGGCGAGGTGCTCCAAAAACGCGTCGAGCGCCGCCGCCTCGCGTTCGCCGCCCGCTTTAAGAGCGCCGTTAAAGCAATCGAATTCTGCCGTGATTTTTCCCGCGAGTTCCGCAACTGTGGCGCAAGCCGCCTCTTTTCCGAGCGACGAAATTGTTTTAGAAAACGCCGCGAGTTTTTGGGAAAGAGGACGCGCAAGCTCATTTATAACCTCGCTTTTCAAACAGTTGCAAAGTTCCCCTTCGGTTTTAAGCCGCACGTCGCAAAGTTCGCTTGCCGAAAGCTTGCCGAAAGTTTGCGATAATAAAACCGCCGCAAGATTAACGTCGTCGTGCGCGTTGTCGAGAACCCGCAAAAAAGACATAAGTTCCGAAACCGACCTAAAACTTTCGGCGTTTTGCTCGGAAGCAACCGCAGTAACGGGAACGGACGCGGCTCTGAGCTTTTTTTCGAGCAAATCGGTAAAAGCGCCGCGCGAGCGAACGAGCACGGCAATGTCGCCGTAATCCACGCCGTCTTCCGCGCCGTCGCCGCCGTCGAGCATATCCAAAATTTCATCCGTCACGGCGTCGGCTTCCGCTTCGAGCGACTTGCTCGCGCGTTCGACAATATCGTTTCGCACCGAATAGACTTCGGGCGCAATTTCTTCTTTTTCCTCGTCGGGCGGAATTATAACCGTTTTAACAAGCGAATCGATTTGCGAACCTACGGTAAACTTTTCGCACGCGTAATCCGTTCCGCCGAACTTATCTGTCATAACTGCCGAAAAAATGCCGTTCACAGTGTTTAGAATTTGAGCGCCGCTCCTGAAATTCGCAGTCAGTTCAACGGTTTTTCCCTCGCCTTTTCTGTATCGCTCCCGCTTGTCTATAAAAAATTTGGGGCGACACATGCGAAAACCGTATATCGACTGCTTAACGTCTCCCACGAAAAACATTTCGCAGTTGAACTTTTTTAGAATTTCTTCTTGAAGCGGGCTTATGTCTTGATACTCGTCCACAAAAACGTGAGTGTATTCCGAAAGTATTCTTTCGCCGTGTTCTCCCCCGAGTATTTTCAGCGTTTGATGTTCGAGGTCGGAATAGTCGGCTTTTCCTTTTTCCCGCTTGCTTGCGGCGTATTTTTCGCCGAGTTTAAACGCAAGCTCGGCAAGCGCGCGGCAATACGGCAAACTCGTTTCGTGCGACGGCATCGATTCGATTTTTTCGCGGCGGCGGCACAGCTCGGCATACTGCGCTTTAAGTTCTTTGAATCTTGCGTGTAGCTCTTCGAGCTCCGGCTTGTTCCTAAGCTGGGGAGTTGTGAGCGTGCACGCAACTTCGCTCTCCATACACTCTTTTAAAACAGCCAACGCCTCGTAATCTTTATTGAATTTGGCGGCGGCAAGGTCGGCAAGAAGTTTTTCCGCGTCGGAAACAAGTTTTTCCGCATCTCTTTTTATTGCCGAAAACAGAATTTCGCGATACTCCGAATCTTTGCGAGAGGCGGAACGCAAAAGCCATTCGTCGGGATTCGGTTGAGCGCGCGAGTAATCGTATACGGCGAGCATAGCCTCTTTTAGCCTGCGATGCGAACGATTTGATAAAAAGGCGGCGTAAAGCCCCGCGAACGCCTCGTCGCCTCTTTCCTTTTCCTCTTCGAGCACCTCTTCGGCGGCTTCGCTTTTAAGAGCCGCTTCTTCCGCTTCTTCCGCAACCGTAAACTCAGGTTCCAAATCGCTGTAAAAAAACCACTTTTTTATTATATGGGCGCACCACGAATGCAAAGTCGAAATTTCCGCCGCAGGGAGTCGCGCAAGCTGTTTTTCAAGCCATGCGTCGCCCGTCTTTTCCACGCAATCGGCAAGAGTTTCCGAAAGTTTGCGCCTCATGTCGGCGGCGGCGGTTTTGGTAAACGTGCACATCGTCATTTTGCGAATGTCGGCACCCTCGCGCAATAAAGAACATATACGTTCGAGCATTACTGCGGTTTTTCCGCTTCCCGCACCCGCCGACACCAAAAGGTTGCAATTTCTCGCGCTTATCGCTTTTCGCTGTTGTTCGGTCCACTCTTTCATAATACGTCAGAACCTCCCGCCAAATCGCTTATATCGCGGCGCTTACTTATAACCTCTTGTATAAACGCCGCTTTAACGGCGCTCTTTTTTCGTTCGGAAAGTTTGCCGCCGCAAGCCGCGCACACAGGTTTCATTTCGCAATAAGAGCATTCGCTCAATCTGCCCGAAACGAGCGGCGACGGGGCGCAATAGCCCGACAGCATCTCTTCCGCGCCCGATTTGAGCACAGCTTCGGCGTAGTCGCACACCGCGCCGAGCGTGTCGCCGCACACGGCGGAGCTTCCCGCCTTGTGCAAAACGGGTCTATACGGCGCCGAGCCTTTAACCGCGCGCGCATTCACCACGTTGCTCGCATATCCCTCGTCGCCCAAGCCGTTATCCATTTCGTAAGCGTATTTTTCGTCGAACATTCCCATAAGCCTGTAACTGTTTTTGTCGGAAGCAAACGCCGTAGAGAACGGAAAATAAAACATGCCCGCAGGCGCGAAGCCGTTTTCTTGCAACACCTTTAAATATACGGGAAGCTGTATCTTTTTGCCGTAATAAATATCCGCGAGCGAAAACTCGGCATGTCCCGTTTTATAGTCTATAACGCGCGCCGCGTTGCCGCACACGTCCACGCGGTCTATCACGCCTTCGGCGGTTAGAACGTCGGCGTCGAGAACTATTTCATGCCCTTTAAACGGCGCGGGCGGTTTGCCGAACGCCGCTTCGGTGAATTTCGCCTCGAAACTTCCTTTCATAAGCTGCGACGCCGCAACGGCGGAAATCCCCGCCGCCTCTTCGGTAAGCTCGCCTATAAAACTTTCGCTCACCCCTTTCAGAATTCGAGGCTCGTTTTCGAGTATTTCTTTAACGATTTTTTCTACGGCGGTTTTAGGCGAAGAAAAATCGCCGCGCGATATAAACAGCTCTATAACGCGGTGCAAAAACGTTCCGAGTTCGAGCGCCGACACTTTGCCGTCGGGTCGCTCTTCGAGCTTTAATCCGTAACGCAAAAAGCACCTGAACGGGCACGAAAAATATTCTTGCACGCGGCTTATAGAAATCCTGCGGCGGTAAAGTTTGCCCGCTTGAGGCACCGTGATTTCGCGTCCGACATTTTCGGGCAAACCGCCTACAGCCGCCGCAAGCTCGCGCTCGAACCCGAAGCCGTCTCCTCCCGCAGCTATTTCGCCGTTTCCTATTAGGCACAGTTCAAGGGCGGACGCGGGAGTAGGGCACAACATAGCCAACAACTCGGCTTTACGCTCGCCCGACGCGAGCAATTCCCGCTCCAACTCGAAACCCGTAATTTTTTCGGGAGTTTTCTTTTTTCGGCACTCGCTTTTGATTCGTTCCAAAAACGGCGACGGAGCCTCTCCCGTTATGTACGACAAAAAAAGTTCGTCGCAAGAGGAAAGAACGGACGCGAGTTCTTGTTCGGAACGGGCGTTCAACGCCTCTATGCTCGGCTCGATAACCGCGCGTTTATCTCCGAATTCGGCAATGGTTTCCAAATCTCTGTCGCTCAAAATACCGTCGTCGCGCTTTACGCACGGCAATTCGCCGTCGTGCATTCCGAGCACGAACATATATTTTTTGCCGCTCGCTCTGAAAACCGACGTTTCGCCCACTTCCACAGTGTCGGAAAGGTTTGGCAGCACCGAAACTTCTTTAAGCGAAAAACCCTCTTCGAGAGCGTCAAACAGCGTTTGAACGTTTGTCGGCGACGGAAAAACTTCGGCAAGAACTTCCGCCGCCGCAACTATTTCGGCAAGCGGGTTTGCGATAGCGGTGTTAAATTCCGCCGTTATTTCGGCTTCGCGGCTTGGCACCGCTTTAATAATAGCGCGGCAAAAATCGCCGCCCGTTTTAACGTCGGATAACCTCGCCGCCCGCACCGACGCAACAAGACGTTCCCTTACGCTTTCGACAGTATTAAGTTTTCCTTTAAGCGCCGCGCCGTCGGGCTCGAGCGTGAACGGAAACCTCATGCTTCCCTCTTTTAGCGCGCAGTAATAAACGTAGTTCTCGAATATGTCCGCGTCGTTCGGCGAAATCCCCGAATACGGATTTTTTGCAAGCGTTATGTAATTTTCGTTGGTTTCCGCCCGCGCCGTTTTGAACAGCTCCAAAATGTATCTTGCAAGCGGATGGGAAGAAAGCGCGTATTTAACGTCGGTAAAGAACGGAATACCGTATTCCTCGAAAATTCGTTTAAGGCGGTTGTAGTCGGCTCCGAGCGCGATTACCCCCACGTCGCCGTAGCGCGCGCCGTTTTTCGCAAGGTTGCATATTCTCACAGCCGCCGCTTTCAATTCGTCGGCTCGCGTGGGCGCCTCGTATTCTTCAACCGAAGCGGCTTTCAAATTTAATTTGCACACGGCGTTCACTATAACGGCGCTGTCGCTCAACTCGCAAATTCTGCCCACAAGCCGTTCGGAAAGAGGAGTAAAACCATCGTAGCACGCAAAATATACGCTCGCGCCTTTGAAATAATCGGTTGCGGCGAGCATTTTTTCAAGAAGCAACAGCCTGCCCGTTGCATCAACATATTTCCCGTCGGTAGCCTTTTCGTATTCCGAATACACAAGCTTTAAGTCGCGCAATTTATAGCTCGTCACGCTTTCGTCCGAAAGGTCGGGCAAATCGCGCGAACGAAGCCCGCTCGACGCAATTTGGCAGATGTTATCGTACATTATTTCGCCGAAACCGGCAAACCCCGCGCTCTTGTTAAAGCAAACAAGCTTGTCTTTATTTTCGTTTAAAATCCTGCGAACCGTAAGAACCGCTCCCAAACGCGACAGCGGGCGCTCTTCGGCGGGTTTTCCCTCGTAGTCCGCAAGTTTAAAGCAAAGACGGTTCACCGTGAGCACTTCCGCATCGAACGCGCCTCCGCTTGCGTACAAAAGCTTTTCGGCAAGAAGAGTGTATTTGTCGGGAACGAACAGCAAATACTTTCGCTCGGGATTAAAACCTTGCTCGCTCTTTCGCTTGCAAAGCATATTCACCGCAATTTTCAAAGCTTCGGCATAAGTGTCGGGCGAGTCGGCGCACACATATTTTTTAAGTTTGCTTGCGCCGTTCACAGGATTTTTATTTTTCATATTTATATTGTAACGTGTTTTGAGTTGATAAATCAAGCGAATAGTGATATAATATAAGCAAATTTGCTTGCTCAAAAAACATTTTTGCAATTTTGCGCAAACGTTTGTTTTATAAAAACCGAAAAAATCTTTAAAATAAAGGAGTCGTTTCCATAACAATGAAGAAAAAAATTATTTGCGTGTTGCTTTCGGCGGTTTTCGCCGCAGTGGGCTTCGGTTGCAGCGGAGGCGACGTTAAAGTCTCGTTCGACGAAAAAATGCCGTGGGACGTTCAAGAAACTTGCACTTACGATGTAAAGAAAATTTACGTCGGCGGCAAAGAAGAAACCGTTGTTGCTACGGGGAAATACGTTACCGAACTCACCACTACGGGCGAAGAATCCTCTATTGTGAACACTTTCGAACTCAAATATACCGACAGCGACAAAGCCGAAAGCGTGGATGAAACGGGCAGAATAGTGAAAAACAAAGGGCTGACCGACACTTATGTGGGCAAAGCGAAATTCTACCGCAACACACTTGTTCCCGTAAGCGCCGAAAAAACGTTTAATTTAGCGCAACGCCCGCTTTGCGACGGAGAAGCTCCGAAGAAAAACGAATCTTCCGACGAAAACGTGAACTATACTCTCACTCTCCCCGCAAACCCCAAATATGCCGACCCGCGCGGATATTCTTATACGGTAGACTACAAGGAAAACAAAGCCGTTCTATCAACCGACAGCGGCGAAACGAGTGCGAACGGCGACGGCACTTATACCCGCGCTTATAAAAAGGTGAATAAGAATATATCCGTAGAAAGCACCACGCGTTTCGATAACGAACAACTCAACTACGTTGTGCGCGCTCTTTCCAACGTTAAAAAGAAAGGTTCGGCAACTTTTTACCTCTCGAACATTTTCGATTCGTATATTCGCGGCGAATATGTGCGTTACACAATGAGCATGAGTTGCGCCGAAAAGAACGTGTCTGTAACCCCCAACCTATCTCCCGAAAAATTTCTGCTCACCGACTCCGAAGGTGCGCTCGACCCCACCGACGGAAAATATTCGGTTCAATGCGTTCAAGCGTCGGTAGGCATTTCGTCGTCAACACCCGGTCCCGCGATTTCTATGCTTATAACCGACCCGAGCATAACGGTGCGCCAACGCAGCAACAACGCCGAAACAAAGAAATTGATTTTGGAAATGACATACACCGAATACTCGCCTATTTCGGTAAACGTGAGCTACAAAACAATATACACTTTAACCGACTATACAACCGAAAAATTGAATTAAGCTAACTTATTCTTCGAGTTTAAAAAAAGACGGATTTCTTTATCCGTCTTTTTTATTTGCTTTTCGTCGCTCTTCTATTCTATGCTCGTAACTTCGTAACCCGCGTCTTGAACCGCCTTTTTAAGTTCGTCGTCGGACGCGCTGCCGTTAAAGTGCGCAATTCCCGTAGTGTGGTCTACGGCAACCTGCGTAGTGCCCGCCAAATCCGAAAGCGCCTTTTGCACGCGCGCCGAGCAATGGCCGCAACTCATACCAATAATGTGCAACGTTCTTTTCATGTTTATGTTCTCCTTTTCGTTTTTATTTTTCTCGTTAAAGTTTTCTTCCTCAGCCGCTTTGAAAGCCGCCTCGCACGAAAGCGGGCATGCGGCGCCGTTTTTAACGGCTTCTTTTTTAAACCTGTCGGCTTTAAAAAGCCTGAGACGCAAAGCGTTGAGCACCACGCAAACCGAGCTCACGCTCATAGCGGCGGCGGCAAACATAGGGTTAAGCTTTATTCCCGCCCACACGAACGCGCCCGCCGCAAGCGGTATGCACAGCAAATTATATATAAACGCCCAAAACAAATTTTCCTTTATGTTCCTAACCGTTTTGCGGCTTAGCCTTAAAGCGACTTCGGCATCGGAAAGACGCGATTGCATAAGAACGACGTCCGCCGCCTCGATTGCTATGTCTGTTCCCGCCCCTATTGCAATGCCTACGTCGGCGGCGGCTAGCGCGGGCGCGTCGTTTATTCCGTCGCCCACCATAGCCACCCGCTCGCCTCTGCTTTTCAGTTCGCTTACGAATTTTTCTTTATCGGCGGGCAACACTTCGGCTCGGAACTCGGTTATTCCCGCTTTCGCGGCTATCGCGCTTGCAACAGTCTTGTTGTCGCCCGTAAGCATATAAACCTTTATTCCGCTGTTCATTAGTTTTTCCACAGCCGAGCGGCTGTCTTCTTTAACCTCGTCGGCAAGAGCGAACAAAGCTATAACTTCGCCGTCAGCCGCCAAATACAGCGGCGTTTTTCCGTTCTCGGCAAATTCTTGCGCCTGCTCCGCGAAAGAGCCGAAACCTTTCATTTCTCCGCAAAGCTTAGCGTTTCCCGCAACAATCTTTTTGCCGTTAATCACCGCGCTAACTCCGCCGCCCGCCGTAGCCGCAAAGTTCTCGCTTGCCATAGGCGTCGCTCCGTTTTCCGAAGCGTAGGCGCACAGCGCCGACGCGAACGGGTGTTCGCTGTTTTTTTCGAGCGAATAAATAAGATTGAGCGCAAGCTGTTTGTCGTCCGACACAAAATCCGTTACGCTCGGCTTGCCAACCGTTACAGTGCCCGTTTTATCGAGCACTACCGCCGTAACCTTATGCGCGCGCTCCAACGCTTCCGCCGTTTTATACAGCACTCCCAAATTCGCGCCGCGCCCCGTGCCAACCATTATAGCCGTAGGGGTGGCAAGACCCAAAGCGCAGGGGCAAGATATTACGAGCACCGAAATTGCTATCGAAAGCGCATAGGCAAAACTTCTTCCCGCAATAAGCCACGCAACAGCCGCAACTACGGCTATTGCAAGCACAGTAGGCACAAAATACGCGCTTACTCTATCGGCAAGACGAGCTATGGGCGCCTTAGAGCCGCCCGCTTCTTCAACGAGCTTCGCTATTTTGCTTAGCGCGGTATCTTCGCCCACAGCGGTTACGCGCACCTCTATAACTCCCTGACGGTTCACGGTGCCGCCCGTAACTCTATCGTCCTTTTCTTTCTCGGCGGGCACGCTTTCGCCCGTTATTGCCGATTCGTCTATGCTCGCGCTCCCGCGAACTATAACTCCGTCGGCGGGCACTCCCATGCCGGGACGCACCAAAACAATATCCCCCGTTTTAAGTTCGGAAACGGGAATTTCCCGTTCCAAGTCACCGTCGAGCAAAACTGCGGTTTTGGGGTTTAAATTCAAAAGTTTTTCAACAGCGTCGCTCGCCTTTCCCTTAGAAAGTTCTTCAAGATATTTACCTACCGATATTAGGGTGAGTATAGTTCCCGCCGATTCGAAATACAAATCGTGCCCGAACCGTTCGGCAAGCGTAATGTTGCCGTGCCCTAACCCGTACCCTATTGCAAATATTGCCGCAACTCCGTATAAAAGAGCCGCGCCCGCGCCGAGCGCAATGAGCGTGTCCATATTCGGAGCGCCGCGAAAAATAGCTTTAACGCCGTTCACAAAGAATTTTCCGTTTAGCAATACAATAGGCAAACAAAGCAAGAACTGCGCAAACGCAAAAATCACAAGATTCTCTTTCCCGAGAAATATACTCGGCAACGGCAACCCGAGCATGTGCCCCATTGAAAGATACATCAAAAGAACCAAAAACGCCACGCTCACCCACAATCGGATAAGACGATTTCGGCGTTCCGACTTGCCGCTTGTCCGCTCCGTTTTCGTCGCGGACGCGCCTTTGCCGTTTTTTAAAGTCGCACCGTAACCCGCATGTTTAACCGCCACGATTATTCCGTCGGGCGTAACGCTTTCGTTGCATTGCACAACCATATAAGAGCGCAACAAATTCACGGTAACGCTTTTAACTCCGTCTACCTTTCCGACGCTCTTTTCGACGTGAGCGGAACACGCCGCGCACGTCATGCCGCTAACGTTAAATTCGTATTTCTTTACATTGTTTTCCATAGATTTCAAAATACCTGTATCGTTTTACGGAATATGTTCGCTCCATGCGCGGGATTGCCGCGCTCGTTACACTCGCTCGCAATACTCGCCTATGGCTCGTGGCGTTCGCACGCTTCGCGTGCTCGGCTAAGGACAACGTGCAGCTGTATTCGCTTTGAGTAATGGCATAGTTGCTATACTGTCATTGTAAACCTAAGGGAAGCGGGCGCTTGTGCATACACCTAAGGCGGTGAAGAAGGGTTGCGGATTTTCGCAACAGTTGTCGAGCACGCGAAGGGAGTGTGCTTTTTCGCACATGACCGAGCGGGCTCGGCAAGCGTAGCGGAAAGACGCGCCTTTATTCGCCGCCGTCAGAGTTCGAAGTTGTGTTCCTCCCTCAGCCTCGCCACCGCAGTCTCCCCGCCCGTAAGAAGTTTTGTGGGATAACACTTTGTTCCGAAAGGCGACACGCAATACTGCGCCAAATGGAAATAACGCGAACCCAAATATGCGCCGAAAACGGTGGCGTACCAAAACGCCGAAAACACAAGGCACACGAACGCCGCCTGCCAACCCGTTGTTACCGCCCAAAACGTATTGCCGAATTTGTGCGACATAAAATCGGTGTAAGCGTTTTTTCCGAACGGCATAAGGCAAAACGCCGCGCATTTTAACAGAGCGTAAGCTTTCTTCGCTCCTATAATCGTAAGCGCGTAAACTATTGCAAGCGACGTAAAATACAAACAAAGGAACCAACCGCCGCTCAATCCGAAAGCAATGTTCTTTACTTTTCTCACGGGGTTAGTATGCCCAAGCTTACATACGACTAACCTCGAACAAACATTTCGGCAAAGCTTGTGTTTTACGAGCTTACAACTTTTAACATTATAGCACACAAACCGTTATTTTGTCAATAATTTTGTTAGCGGCAATTAACTTTTGCTCGTTTTCAATAAAAAACGCCTGCAAAAGCCGCAAGCGTTTTTCGCATTGTTTTATTTTTTTGTTTTCTTTTCGGGGAACACAACGTCGGAAGTCTTTTTGAGAATTACCGCGTCGAAAGGTTCCACCGTGCCGCCGAACGGTTTAAAAGAGGTAAGTTCGGTGTAGTTTTCGTCAGGGTGAAAGGCGAAAGGTTTATCGCTGCGGTTGGCAATAATTACAAGTTCGCCCTCCTCTCCTATTCTGCGGAAAGCGAACACTCCGTTTTCAAACGATACGGGCGCGTATTTTCCTTCCGCAAGTATTGCTTTTTCCGACGAACGAACCGCGCCGAGTTTTTTATACATTTTCAGGCAGTTGCGGTCAACTTGTTCCCACGGATAACAGCGGCGGTTAAACGGGTCTTCAAAACCTTCGAGACCTGCCTCGTCGCCGTAATAAAGGCAGGGCACGCCCGGCAAAGTATATTGCAACGTGGCGGCGATTTTCATTAGCTTTAACGTGTCCTCGGGGTCGGAAATTTTCGCCACAGCTCTCTTTTGTCTTGTTGAGGTATCACCGCTGTCGCCAAGCACGCTCTTAAGCCGCGCGGTGTCGTGAGTGTCGAGCAAATTCATAAGATTGTTTACAACGAACGACGGATAGTTGTTTAAAATAACGTTTACCGTGTTGTTGAGTTTTTCGGCGTCGCCGCAACGCACAAAATTCAAAATATCCTCTTTAAACGGATAGTTGGTTACGCTGTCGAGCTGACCGCCGTTTAAATAGCGGCGACGTTTAGAATACGAAATTTTGTTGCTCGCATCTTCCCAAACTTCGCCGAGCACTATGCAGTCGGGGTTCACGGCTTTGGCGGCGTGCACCGCTCTGTCTAAAAAGCAATCGGGCAGTTCGTCGGCAACGTCGAGCCGCCAACCGCCTATTCCAAATTCCGTCCAATAGCGAATTATTCCGTCCTCGCCGCAAATATATTCGGAAAAGCTCGGCTCGCATTCGCGAGTTTGAGGCAATATGTCTATATTCCACCAACAGTCGTATTCGTCGGGATAATTTTTAAATTCATACCATTTATAATACGGGCTATGCACCGATTGATACGCGCCCACGCTGTCGTAACGTCCGTATTTGTTAAAGTATATGCTGTCGTCGCCGGTGTGAGAGAACACGCCGTCGAGAATTATTTTCATTCCCTTTTTATCCGCTTTTTTTATAAGCTCTTTAAGGTCGTCGGTAGTTCCGAAATCGGAATCGACTTTGCGATAGTTGCCCGTATCGTATTTATGATTGCTGTGCGCCTCGAAAATGGGATTAAGATATATGCACGTTACGCCGAGCGATTTTAAATAGCCGAGCTTTTTTATTATGCCGCGCAGATTGCCGCCGAAAAAGTCCTCGTTGCGAATTTTGCCTTCGGCGTCAGGCTCATATTCGGGAAGTCCGTTCCAATCGTCGCGGTAGCGGGCGTAAGGCTTTGTTTTGCGCCGTGCGCCGCCGTCGAAAAATCTGTCCGGCATTATTTGATAAATCAAACCGCCTTTTAAAAATTCGGGCGCTTTATAAACCTCTTCGAATACTGTTAGTTGCCAATCATGCCCTTTGCCGAGCATAGCGTGCAAATCGTCGCCGCAACCTATTCTGTATTGCTTATCTTCGGTATTCACTATAAAGTGGTAAAAATACAGTCCCTTTGTTGTAACCGTTACGGTAACGGTGTATTCCGTCATGGAGTCGGGCTCCACCGTAACAAAATTCATGGGATAATACACGTCGCTTTCGCCGTCTTTGGTTAGCACCAAAAACACTTCGCTCGGATTGCTCGGGCGGTTGAATTTGAGGTTGAGCGTTAGCGGCTCTCCCGCGCGAAGCGCCCCGTAAGGCTTTTTAAACTCCTCGCTGTTCGGAAAAAATCTGACTTGTTCGTTCATGCTGTTCCTCCCTTTATGCTATGGTATTTTTTTAAAAGTTAAACTTTTTTAAGACGAGTGTTTTCCGTTCTATTAAAAACACGTCACTTACTTGTTTTGTACTTTCTTACTTTTCTTAGGTTCCAAATATTCGCGGCGTATTCCTCTATGCTGCGGTCGGCGGCGAATATTCCCGCTTTCGCAATATTGATAAGCGCCATGCGGTTCCATTTAACTTTATCTTTATACGCCTCGTCAACATCGCGCGCCGCGCGAACGTAGTCGCCGTAATCCGCCAAGCACATATACGGGTCGGCTATGTTGTTGTTTCTCAAAATAAGATAGTTGGCAATATCTGCAAAACTTTCGCCGTTGAATCCTACGCGCAAGCGGTCTACTATGCGGCGAATTTCGGCGTTGCCCGTATAAAGATTGCTCGGCTCGTAATTGCCCCACAGCTTTTGCACCTCTTCGGCGCGCATGCCGAAAATAAAAATGTTGTCGTCGCCCACCACTTCGCGGATTTCCACGTTGGCGCCGTCGAGGGTGCCGAGCGTAATTGCGCCGTTAAGCATAAATTTCATGTTGCTCGTGCCGCTCGCCTCTTTGCCCGCGAGCGATATTTGTTCGCTTACCTCGCTTGCGGGAATAAGCCTTTCGGCGCGCGTAACGTTGTAATTCTCCACAAAAAGCACGTCGAGCTTTTCCTTGATTGCGGGATTCTTTTGAATTTCGGCGCTGAGGCAGTTTATAAGGCAGATAATACGTTTGGCGTGATAATAGCCGCCCGCCGCCTTAGCTCCGAAAACGAACGTTTGCGGCGTAACCTCTTTATTCGGATTATCGAGCAAATCAAGGTACTGCGAAATTATCTTCAAAACGTTCATAAGCTGACGCTTGTATTCGTGCAGCCTCTTTATTTGAGTGTCTATTCTGCTGTCGGGATTAAGAATAAAGCCCGAAGTATCTTTAATGTATTTCGCAAAGTTCACCTTGCAGTTGCGTTTGATTTTGCCTATTTCGGAAAGCACTTGCGTGTCGTTCTTATACTTTAAAAGCCCTTCGAGTTTAGACGCGTCGTGCTCGAAACCCGCTCCCGCAAGCTCGCTCACAAGCTCTTTAAGACCGGGATTAGACTGCGACAACCATCGGCGGTGCGCGATTCCGTTTGTAACGTTTGTAAATTTATGCGGCGTTAGAGTGTAAAAATCATGGAAAACGCTCTCCTTTATTATGTTGCTGTGCAGAGCGCTCACTCCGTTCACGGCATGCGAACCTATAACCGCAAGATTAGCCATGCGAGCCATGCCGCCGCCGAAAACAGCCATGCGGTTCACTTTGTCGAAGTCGCCGCATCTGTCCATAGCCCAAACGCAAAACCTGCGGTCGATTTCTTTCATAATCATATATATGCGAGGCAACAGAAAACGCACCAACCTTTCGTCCCACTTTTCGAGCGCTTCCGCCATAACCGTATGGTTTGTGTATGCCACAGTGCGCTCGGTTATGCTCCAAGCCGTGTCCCAATCGTAGCCGTATTCGTCAACTAAAAGCCGCATAAGTTCGGGAACAGCAAGCGCGGGGTGGGTGTCGTTTATGTGAATTGCCGCAAGATCGGGCAAATTATCGAGCGTAGGATTATTTTTTAAGTGGTCTTTTATTATGCTTTGTAGCGACGCCGAAACCATAAAATACTGTTGACTCAGTCTCAGTTGCTTGCCCTGTTCGTGGTCGTCGCTCGGGTATAAAACTTTGTTTATGAGCTGAGCTTCGTTATCGGCGCGCATAGCGTCCATATAGTTGCCCTGCGTGAATTGCTTCATGTCGAAATCGCTTTTGCCGGAAGCGCGCCAAAGCCTTAGCACGCTAACTCCGTCGCTGTCGCCGCCCGAAATCATAACGTCGTACGGAAGAGCTTCTATAACGTCGGCGCCGACGTGCTCTATTTTGCACCTGCCGTTTTCCCAACTTTCGTTCACAGTGCCGCCGAGCTTTATTTCGAAATTCTTGTCGGAGCGCGGCATCTGCCACACCTCGCCGCTATCGAGCCAAAGTTCGGGAAGCTCAACCTGTTGCGATTCCACTATTTTCTGACGGAACAAGCCGTATTCGTACCTAATCGAAAATCCCATAGCGGGATAGTTAAGCGTTGCGAGACTGTCCATAAAGCACGCCGCAAGACGCCCGAGCCCGCCGTTTCCAAGCCCCGCGTCGGCTTCGAGTTCGTAAAGCTTATCAAGATTGTAGCCCATGCTTTTAAGAGCCTCGCGCGCGCTTTCTTCCAGCCCTAAGTTGTAAAGATTGTTTCTAAGGCTCCTGCCGAGCAAAAATTCCATGCAAAGGTAATAAACGCGTTTGTATTTACCCTGCGTTATTTTTTGATTGTTAGCCTGTTTTTTCTTTAAAAGCTTGTCGCGCAGAACCAAAGCAAGCGCTTTATACACTTGCTCTTCGGTAGCCGTCTTTTTTGTGGCGGCAAAATATTTGTTTAATTTGTCGGATATTAGTTCAAGCATTTCTTCGGTAGCAAAAGTCATTTATAAAAGCCTCCGGTAACGCCGACTGTTCGCGTCGGCTAATAAGCGTGTTTATTTTGTTTTTCGTCCAAAAACGGCGCGAAAAACGCAACCGTTTTTGGGCGGAATTTTTCTATTGCAATAATTCGGTGTAGAACTTAACGTATTCTCCCGCCGACGAATTCCATGTAAAGTCGGTCGTCATTGCTCTACGCACAAGTCCCGCCCATTTGTCTTTATAGTCGTAATACAGCCCCACAGCTCTGTCGATTGCTCCCATCATATCGTCGGCGGCGTAACGGGCAAACCTAAACCCGTTGCCTATGTCGCCGTTGTAGCAGTCGGTTATGCTGTCGGCAAGCCCGCCAGTTTCGCGCACAACGGGAACGGTTCCGTAGCGGCAAGCCATCATTTGACTGAGCCCGCAAGGCTCGCTCTTGCTCGGCATAAGGAATATGTCGGCTCCTGCATAAATCTTGTGCGATAAATCTTTGTTAAAAGCGATAACGGCGCTGAACTTTTGGTTGTACATTTTTTGAACGTGCGAAAAATAATTTTCGTATTCGGGGTCGCCCTTTCCGAGCAACACAACCTGAACGTTCTTTTTAAGAATGTCGTTCATAGACGCGCGAATAAGGTCGAGCCCTTTATGCCCCACAAGTCGGGATATAACCGCTATAACGGGTGTGTCGGGCGAGACGGGTAAGCTGAGCATTTTTTGCAACTCCGCTTTTCCTCTCGCTTTGCCCTCGATATTGTTTTCGTCGTAGTTGTAGAAAAGAGCGGGTTGAGTGCGGGGATTGTAGCTATCCACGTCTATGCCGTTAAGTATTCCGCGCAATTTATAAGCGTTTTTTATTAAAACGTTTTCCAAGCCGTGCGCATAATAAGGGTCCATAATTTCGCGGGCGTAAGTGGGGCTAACAGTGCTTATCGCGTCCGAATAGTCAATTGCGCCCTTCATAAGATTTATGCACCCTCTGTGCTCTATGCTCATGTATTCTCGGTCGGGTATTCCGAAAACGTCCTCTATTATGCTTCGGCTGTATTTGCCCTGATATTCTATATTGTGAATAGTGAACACCGTTCTAATGCCGCCGAACCCCTCGCGGTACATATAAAACAACTTGTAATACACCGGCACAAGCGCTGTTTGCCAATCCTGACAGTGCAAAATATCCGGCTTAAAGCCGAGATGCGGAATCAGTTCAACCACCGCGCGCGATAAAAACGCGAACCGTTCGCCGTCGTCGTAGTAGCCGTAAAGATTAGGGCGCTTAAAATAATATTCGTTGTCTATAAAATAATAAACGGTGCCGTTTCGGTCGAGCTTAAAAAGTCCGCAATATTGATTACGCCAAGCAAGCGGAACGTTTATGTGGCAGATAAACTGCAAGTTTTTGCGTTCCGATTCGGGAAAGCTCTCGTAAAGAGGCAAAATAATGCGCGCGTCGAACCCCGCTTTTTTCGCGTTTATAGCGTGCGGCAAGCTTCCCATAACTTCGCCGAGTCCGCCCGTTCCCGCAAACGGAAACGCTTCGCTGCACACGAAAAGAACTTTTTTCGGTTCGCACGCAGCTTTCGGTTCCGCAGGCTTTTCCGCTTTTGCCGTATCCAGCTTGCACGCGGGTTTCACTATCGGCTCACGCTCTACTTTTGCAACCGACTCTTGCGCTACGGGCGCCTTTTTAGACGCGGGCTTTTTCGCGGGCGCCGTATCTTTCTTTGCCGCAGGTTTCTTAGTTGCGCTTGCGGCAGTTTTCGCCGTTTTCTTTTCCGCCGCCGAATCTGCGTTCGTGTTTTTTGTAGTCATAAAAACTTTCTCCTTTTTTCGTTGTTGGTTGCGTTAAATAACAGTTCCTTTGGCAATAAAGTAAGGATGCGTTTGATGTCCCGAAAGTATTCTGCCCCCGAGCACCCTAACGGCTTTGTCGGCTATCACGCAATGCAGTTTTGTTTCTTCTCCTATTTCGGTGTCTTGAAAAACGATTGAATCGCTTATCACCGCGCCTTTCGCCACCTTTACGCCGCGAAATAAAATAGAATTCGAAACGGTTCCTTCTATAACGCAACCGTCGGCTATAAGCGAATTGCTCACTTTCGCATTTCCTATCATGCGGCAAGGCGCCGAGTCGCGCACCTTAGTGTAAATATTCGCGCCGTCTTTATAAAACAATTCGTCGCGTTTATTTTTATCGAGAAGTTCGAGCGAATGAGTATAGTAGTTGGCAAGCGAATCCACAGACGCGAAATATCCGTCGTATTCGTAAGCGAAAATTCTGTGTTCGTCGCAACCGCGCACAAGCACGTCGCGCGAAAAACTGCTGTATCCCCAGTCTTGCGCGTTTTCTATAAGACGCAACAAAAAGCTGCGCGTAACCACGAGCATATTAGTGAAAAGATTTTTTTCGCCCGCGAGTTTATCCGAATTAACCACTTTGGTAACTCTCATGTCGGCGTTATAACTCACCGCAGTGCGCATACGCTTTTCAAGCGAATCGGCACGCACCTTTCTTACGATAACCGTTATATCCGCGTGGTTCTCTATATGTTTTTGCAAAACGTCGCCGAAGTTGAAATTGCAAACCGCGTCGCAATCGCTCATAACAACGTATTCTTCGTCGCTCCGTTTTAAAAACGTTTCTATTCCGCAAATCGCGTCGAACCGCGATTTATATAGCGACCTGTCGCTCGCGCCGTAAGGCGGAAGCATCATAAGTCCGCCGTTCTTGCGGCTTAAGTCCCAGTGCTTGCCGCTTCCCAAATGGTCCATAAGCGACTGGTAATTCATTTTGGTTATTACGCCCACTTTCGTTATTCCGCTGTTCACCATGTTGCTCAAAACAAAGTCTATAAGGCGGTATCTTCCGCCAAACGGAATGGAAGCGAGCGTTCGCTTGCTTGTCAGCTCGTTTATTTCTTTATCGTGAATATTGCTGAATATTACGCCTAACGTTTTCATTTTTATTCCCCTTTCGCTTTTAATCGACTATTTCGCCCGAAGCAACCTTAGCTCCCGCCGCAAGCTCTTTGCCTCGCCCTATTAAAGCGATTCGTTCGCGCGAACTTTTTTCGTCGCCTATCTCGGAGCCGTCGCCTACTATAACGTTTTCGTCAACCATTCCGTACCGCATATTCACGTTTTTGCCTATAACCGAGTTGGTCATTATAACGCTGTCTTGCACAACGGAGCCCTCGCCTATAACCACGCCTTCGCCTATAACGGAATTTTTCACTTTGCCGTAAATTTCGCAACCCGTAGTCATAACGCAGTTGTCAACTTCGGCTTTCTCGCCTATAAACGTGGGCGGAAGAGGCGCGTTGCGCGAATATATTTTGTGGTTCGAGTCGGATAGCCCGAGCACGGGATTTTCGCCGAGCAAATCCATATTCGCTTCCCACAGGCTCGCTACCGTTCCCACGTCTTTCCAGTACCCTTTAAATGAATACGCGAACATTCGTTTTCCCTCTTTAAGCATTGTGGGAATAACGTTTTTGCCGAAATCTTTATCTGACGCGGGATTGTTCTCGTCGGCTATAAGCTCGCTTACAAGCACGTCTTTTTTAAAAATATATATGCCCATGCTCGCATGGTTCGATTTGGGTTTTTTCGGTTTTTCTTCGAAAGACGTTATTCGCTTGTCCGCGTCGAAATCCATTATGCCGAACCTGCTCGCCTCTTTTTCGTCTACGTCTATCACGCTTATAGTGCAATCGGCGTCGTGTTCGATATGCTCGGAAAGCATTGCGGAATAATCCATTTTGTATATGTGGTCGCCCGAAAGAATCAAAACGTGTTCCGAATCGAATTCGTTCAAAAAGTGCAGATTTTGATAAATCGCGTTCGCCGTTCCTTTATACCACTCTCCGCCCGTTTTCGCTTGATACGGCGGCAGCATGTGAACGCCTCCGTATGTGCGGTCGAGGTCCCACGGTTCGCCCGTTCCGATATACTCGTTGAGTATAAGCGGTTGATACTGCGTGAGAACACCCACAGTGTCTATGCCCGAATTAGTGCAGTTTGCGAGCGGAAAATCTATAATACGGTATTTCGCTCCGAACGACACTGCAGGCTTCGGCGTTTTGCTCGTAAGCGCGTACAGCCGCGTGCCTTGCCCGCCGGCAAGCAACATTGCAACACATTTTTTCTTTTTCATAAGCTCCCCTTTCCTTTTAAATCCGCAACTCCGTTTAAAGCCTGCGGCTATTTTTTATATGCACGTTTTTTATTAAGCTTTACCGCTTTCGCTCTTTTTGCGCGCCGTTTTCTTTTTCGGCTTTTCACCCGAGACTTTTTTTCGGGTTAGCGCTCGCGTGTCGGCGCTTTTTGCGGCGACATCCTTTTTAACGACAGCTTTACCGCTCATGTATATGCCGCACATGGGCGGAATATTCATTTTTATGCTCGTAGGTTTTCCGTGACTGCAAAATTCTTCGGTGATGTGCTCAATAGGTTCGAACCCGTAACCGAGCGCGTCGCTATGCAGAATTTCCACGAATTTCCCTTCGTCGCAACCGAAAACGTAATCTTTGTATTCTACGGGCGAAAAATTGAAAACACAAAGCGTGCGGTTTCCTTTTTTATCCCGTCTTTCGTACACGATAACATTGTTATTTCTGTCGTCGGGCACGAGCCAACTAAAACCGTCCCACGAGTCGTCTATTTCATAAAGCGGGGTGTTTTTGCGGTATACGCCGTTCAAACGCGAAACAAATTCGAGCGCGCCTTTATGCGCGGGATAATCGAGAAGCAACCAGTCGAGCTCGGACGCGAAATCCCATTCTTTGAACATTCCGAGTTCGCAACCCATCATGAGCAACTTTTTTCCGGGATGAGCGAACATGTTCATCAAATAGTTTCTAAAACCCGCGAACTTCAAATCGTAATCGCCGGGCATTTTATTTAAAAGCGAACCTTTGCCGTGCACGATTTCGTCGTGCGATATGGGCAAAATATAGTTTTCGCTGAACGCGTATGTCATTGAAAACGTAAGATTATTGTGCTTGCCCGACCTAAAAAGCGGGTCGGTTTTCGCGTAGTCGAGAGTGTCGTTCATCCACCCCATGTTCCACTTATAGTTAAACCCGAGTCCGCCGTCCGACACGGGTCGGGTAACGAGCGGCCATGCGGTGCTCTCTTCGGCAATCATCATAACGTTATTAAATTCGGAAAACACGGCGGTGTTAAGACTTTTGAAAAATTCGATTGCGTCTAAATTCTCTTTTCCTCCGTATTTGTTGGGGCGCCACTCTTTGCGCGCGTAATCAAGATACAACATGCTTGCAACCGCGTCTACTCTTAGCCCGTCTATGTGGTATTCCCTAAGCCAATACAGCGCGTTTGAAATCAAAAAGCTTTTCACTTCCGTTCTGCCGTAGTCGAAGCACCTTGTGCCCCACTCTTTGTGCTCGCGCATAACGGGGTCTTCGGGTTCGTAAAGAGGCATTCCGTCGAACTCGTAAAGCCCGTGAGCGTCTTTGGGAAAATGTCCCGGCACCCAATCGAGTATCACCCCTATTCCCGCTCGGTGGAATTTGTTCACCAAATACGCGAAATCGGCGGGAGTGCCGTAGCGCGAAGTGGGCGCGAAGTAGCCCGTAACTTGATAACCCCAACTTCCGTCGTAAGGGTATTCGGCTATTCCCATCAACTCTATGTGCGTAAAGCCCGCTTCTTTAACGTAGCCTACGGCTTCGTCGGCAAATTTGCGGTAGCCGAAATAATTGCCGTCGGCGTATTTGCGCCACGAGCCTATATGCACTTCGTATATGCTAACGGGCGCGCGGTAGGTGTCGGTTTTTTCGCGCGCAATCATATATTCCGAATCCGAAAATTCTATTTCCGACAAATCATATATTTTGCTCGCAAAACTGCCGCCGTTTTCGCCGTGAACTCCGTAGGGGTCCGATTTGTAAAGCGTTCTTCCGTCTTGCGTTTGTATAACGTATTTGTAGTTGTCGAATTTTTTAACGCCGCTCGCCGAGCCCGTCCAAATTCCGCGCTCGCACGAAAGCGGAACGGTTTGCCAACTGCTGAAATCGCCCGTAACGGCAACCGACTTCGCGCGCGGCGCAAACACCGCAAAACTTGCTTTCTCTCCTCTCAGTTTGCAACCGAAGTGTTTGTAGCCGTCGGTTTGCGTTCCGTTATAGAATGCGTTAATATCATTTTCGTCCATTGAAGTTATTTTACGCCTCGTAGCCCTTTGTTATATACTATTTTACCATAAAAATTTATAAATTTCAAGGGGTTTGAAAATTTTATTTACAAAATTTTCAAAAGAGCGTTGACACTATTGACTTTGTGTGATATAATGTAATTATAGAAAGTAGGCTCTGCGAAAAAACACGCGAAACCTGCTTTTTTTATTATAAAAACGGTTGACTTTTAAGTTGAATGTGCTATAATTATACGCGTAAATGCTTAGGGCAACGGCGCTGTAAGAATTTTCGAAAATAGACTGACGGAAATTCTCGGCGCTTTTTCTTTTTTCTACAAAAAACGTTGCCTAAAAACATAAGCCACACAAAAGGAGACAACAAGCAATGACTAACGTACCAGAACTGTTCGGAACACTCGTGTTTAACGACAAGGTTATGCGCCAACGACTTCCCAAAGAAACGTATACCGCGCTCAAAAAAACGGTGGACAGCGGCGCCTGCCTCGACCCCGCGCTTGCAAACACCATTGCCGCCGTTATGAAAGATTGGGCAATCGAGCACGGCGCTACGCACTACACCCATTGGTTTCAACCCATGACTGGCATAACCGCCGAAAAGCACGACAGCTTTATAAGCCCTGCGGGCGACGGCACCGTTATTATGAATTTTTCGGGAAAAGAGCTGATTCACGGCGAACCCGACGCGTCGAGTTTCCCGTCGGGCGGTTTGCGTTCCACTTTCGAGGCGCGCGGCTACACGGCATGGGACCCGAGCAGTTATGCGTTTATTAAAGACGGAGCGCTTTGTATTCCCACAGCGTTCATTTCGTATTCGGGACAAGTGCTCGATAAAAAAACTCCTCTTTTGCGCTCGATGAAAGCGTTAAGCGAGCAAGCGGTGCGGGTGTTGCACGCTTTGGGCGACACCGACGTTACGAGAGTTACGGCAACCGTAGGACCCGAGCAGGAATATTTTTTAATAGACAAAGAACTTTGGAAAAAAAGAAAAGATTTAATCTTTACGGGCAGAACGCTTTTCGGCGCGCGCCCGCCCAAAGGGCAGGAACTCGAAGACCACTACTTCGGAAACATTCGTCCCCGCGTTATAGCGTTTATGGACGACCTCGACCGCGAGCTTTGGAAATTCGGCATACTCGCCAAAACGCGGCATAACGAAGTTGCGCCCGCCCAACACGAGCTCGCCCCCATTTTCACGTCGGTAAACATAGCCACCGACCACAATCAGCTCACAATGGAAGTTATGAAAAAGGTCGCCGACCGTCACGGTCTTGTTTGCCTGTTGCACGAAAAGCCTTTCGCGGGCGTAAACGGAAGCGGCAAGCACAACAACTGGTCTATATCCACCGACACGGGCATAAACCTTTTGGAACCCGGCAAATCGCCCGAAACCAACCTGCGTTTTTTGCTGTTTATAACGGCTGTGCTTAAAGCGGTTGACCTTCATCAAGACTTGTTGCGTTTAAGCGTTGCGAGCGCGGGCAACGACCACCGTTTAGGTGCCAACGAAGCTCCGCCCGCAATCATATCGATATTTCTCGGCGGCGAACTCACTTCCATTCTCGAATCGATGCAGAGCGGAACCGCTTATCAAGGCAAGAAAGGAAGCAAGATGCAGGTTGCCGAATCAATCCCCGAATTTATGTCGGACACCACCGACCGCAACCGCACGTCGCCGTTTGCGTTCACAGGCAACAAATTCGAATTCCGCAGCTTGGGCTCCACGTTTAACATAGCTTGCCCCAACGTTATGCTCAACACTTCGGTTGCCGACGTTCTTTCCGAATTTGCCGACAAGCTCGCACAAAGCAAAGACGTGGAAAAAGCGATAAAAAAGCTCATTACCGACACTTACGCCGCCCACAAGCGCATTGTGTTTAACGGCAACAACTATTCCGACGAATGGGTTGAGGAAGCGAAAAAACGCGGACTGTTGAACCTTAAAACAACTCCCGAAGCTCTTCCCTATTATTCAAACGAAGAAAACCTTGCAATGTTCGCGCGCCACAAAGTTTACACGGGCGAAGAAATAGTTGCAAGAAAAGAAATACTTCTCGAAAATTACTGCAAGGTTTTGAATATAGAAGCTTTAACCATGATAGACATGGCGGGAAAACAAATAATCCCCGCTTGCATAAAATATATGAAAGTTTTGGCGGAGACCGCGCAAAGCAAAGAAGCGCTCGGAATAAGCGCCGACACCGAAAAAGAATTGCTCGCAAGAATAAACGCTCTCACCGCCGAAGCGTTTAAAGCCAACGGCAGGCTGTCGGAAGCCGCCGTTAATGTGAAAAACATAGAGGGACACGAAAAACAAGCCGCCGCCTACCGCGACGTTGTGTTCGCCGCAATGAAAGAACTTCGCGCCTCATGCGACGAGCTTGAAACGCTTGTGCCCGAAAGCGACTGGCCTATTCCCTCGTATGCCGAACTACTCTTTTCTGTGTAAGTATTTTCAGAGTAAAGCCGAACTAACTATTATTGTTTATAAAGAAGCACCTTAACGCTTCGCAAGAAGCTAAAAAGAAGGGTAAAGCACCTTGAAAAGTGTTTTACCCTTTTGTCGTTTTTAAAACTTTTCTCTATAAAACTATAATCTTACCACTCGGTTATAACGCCGCCGACGTAATGCCAATATTTAAGCGTGTCACCCTCAATAGGCTCGGTTTCGCTGTAATAGCGCACGGTTTCACCGAGCAAATCGTTGCCCTCTCCTTGCGCAATAACAAGCCATTCGAACGAGCTACCCGCAAAGTATGTCGCCTCAACCGAAGTTCCGCGAAACGCGTTGTCTCCTATTTTGGTAACGTTCGAGCCCAAACAAACGCGCGTAAGCCCCGTAAGACCGTCGAACGCATAATCGCTTATTTCGGTAACGGTAATTTTATCGGAGGGTTCTTCGCCGTCGGATACGTTGTTAAACAATTCTATTTCGGTAACGGGCACGTTGTCGATATATAAATTGTGCGAAATCGTAACGGGGTTGGAATCGGGCGCAAACGATATTGCGCACCACTCTTCTATTGTTCCCATGTAATTCACGCGGGTAATCGGGCACTTATCTGAATCCGCTCCGAAAGCGTTAGCGCCGAGCGCCGAAAGCGACTTGCCGAGCGACACGGTTTTCAACTTCGAGCAACCCGCGAACGCTCTTTCTTCCACAGTCTTAACGCTGTCCGGCAAAACAATCAGTGTTATGTCGGAACAGTTCTCGAACGCGCCGTAACCTATGTGCTCTACTCCGTTTCCGAGCGCTACTCCGCCAAGTTTTACACATTCGCCAAACGCATGATTTCCTATTGTAGTTTTACCTTCAACGGTTAAAATATTTATAGCCGTAGCACGGAAAGCCTCGCTGTCCACTCTTTTCAGAGAAGCGGGCAAATCAAGTTTGCCGCCGAGAGCATTGCAACCTTTAAACGCGGCGGAGCCTATATATTCCAAAGTATCGGGAAAGGTTACGCTCGTAAGCGCGGCGCAGTTGCCGAAAGCGCCGTATTCTACTGAAGTTATTTGCCCTTCGAAAGTCACCGAAGAAAGCTTTTTGCAGTTGTAAAACGCGTAAGATTCGATTTGAGTAACTTTTGCGGGCACCGTTATTGCGGTAAGCTCTTCGCAACCGTAGAAAGCCGCGTCGCCTATGCTTTCCACCGACGTAGGCAAATTAACGGAATTAAGCACTTTGCAACCGCTAAAAACGGAATCGCCTATAAACGTTAAGTTATCCGAAAAAGTCACCGAAGAAAGCTTTTCGCAATTTTCGAACGCATAATTCAACACACCGGTGGTGCCCGAACGCAACGTTACCGAAACCGCGTCTTTATCGCACCCTATAACGCTCGTATTCACATAGCTAACCCCGCCTTCGGTTTTAACAAGAGCCACGCAATCTTTAAACGCGTCGCGCCCCACGCTAACCTTGCCTGCGGGAATATTTATAGTATTTAACGCCTTGCAACCCGAAAACGCCGAACCGCCTATAATTTCGGTTTTGGCGGAAAGCTTAACAGTTTCGAGCGCCGCGCAACCCGAAAATGCGGACACGCCTATTTCGGTAACGGCGTCGGGCAGTTCAATGCTTTTAAGCGAACCGCAGTTTATAAACGCGCTCGCGTAAATTTTGTTTACGCTCGACGGCAATTTTATTGTTGCGACCTTTCCGTTCGCAAAAGCGCCGTTTCCTATCGCCGTAACGGCAACGCCATCGAATTCGCTCGGAACTTCCACTTCGCCGCTTTCCGACGCGCACGACACAACCGTGTAACCGTTTGGAGAAAGTTCCAAAATAAACGGAAGCCATTTCGCGTAAAGCGTAACGTTTTCGGCGGGCTTATATTTTGCGCCGAGTTTTTCGCCCGAATAATCTGCGGAATCGTACCACCCCGCGAAAGTATGCCCGTCGCGTTCGGGAGTGGGCAACTCGAATTCTTCGCTCGACACAACCGTTTTTAAGGCTGAGCCGCCCGCAACGTCGAAACTTACGGTGTACCCCGTATTCTTTTTACTACAAGCCGACAGCGCAAGCAAACAGCAAACCGCCGACAGCGCAAGCAACACAATAACAAATTTATGCAGTTTCTTCATAAGCGTTCGCACACCTCCCCTTAGCGGCGTTTGGGAACGATTACCACTCTGCGCGCGGGCTCATGACCCTCGCTGCGCGTAAACACGTCTTCGCGTTCGCCGAGCGCCGCATGCACTATTCTGCGGTCGGCGCTGTTCATGGCGTCGAGCGACACCTTTCTGCGAATGCGAACCGCTTTATCCGCCATACGGCGGGCAAGCCCTTCCAAAGTTTCTTTTCTGCGGTCGCGGTAGCCGAGCCCGTCAACGGTAACGTGCACGAACTTTCCGTGAGTGTTGTTTATAATCGAACTAATAAGCTGTTGCATGGAATCCAAAACTTCGCCTCTGTGCCCTATAACGCGCGCGTCTTCTGTTTCGAGGTTCACTCTCATACCCTCGTTTACCGCGATTTCAACGCTTCCCTCTATTTTCATGAGCGACAGCATTTCGGTAACGAATTCTTTCGCAAGCGAAAGCTGTTCTTCGGTGGGGAGAACGGATTCGCGGTTCTGTTTTTTGCGGTAGCGCTTTTCTTCCGATTGTTCGGCGTTTTCAGCCGCAACATCTTCGCTTTGCTCGCTAAGTTCCAAAGCCGATTCGCGTTTAGGCGGCTTGTTTTGCGATTTACCGAAATTAGACGTTGTTGTAGGTTCGCGCTTTATGGGAGCGCTTCCCCAACGCGGCTCGTCGTCAGGCGACGTCTGCCTTTCGGAACGGAGTTCTTTTTTCTTTTCGGCTTTAAATTCCTTTTTTTCCTGTTGTTGCACGGTTTTGGGAGCCGACGCGGGGTTTTCTTTAACAGTTGCGGACGCGGGTTTTTCGCCCTCTTTCAGTCCGTCGTCGTAGCAAATGAGAACTTTCGCTTTTTTGAACAGTCCGCCGTTAGAAAGAATTTTGATTTCGGCGTCGTCGAGAGTTATTCCCAAAGAGGCAAGTCCCTCGTTTACCGCGTCTTGAACCTTTTTTCCCGTAAATTCAACCTGTTTTTCCATTTTGCCGTTAAAATCTCCTTATAGCAATTCTTTGTTATTGCGCCCCCTATTTTTAAAACGCTCGGTATTAAATATCCGTAAAGAGCGCGCCTGTGCAATTATAAGTCTTTGGGGTCGGGGCGTCCGTACTTTTGAATTCCCGTAGTTTGCTGTTTTTCTTTTTTCTTGCTCTTTCCGTCCATAGCTACCGACGTTACAACGTTAATTAAAATAGTCGACGCCGAGTTCACCACTATATAAAGCGTGAACATTGCGGTGTAGCTTAGAGCGAACATACCCATCATAAGCGGCATAATAATCATCATCATTTTCATGCTTCCGCCCATACCGCCTTCGGGAGCCGCCTGCCCCGATTTTTTTTGCAATCTGCTCGTTATGAACTGACTCAAAAAGCTAAGCCCCACCGACAACAACGGCAACACCAAAAAGCCGTTTACCTTATTGTAGTCTTTGTTCGAACGAAGTTTGCCCGTAACGGCGTTATACTTAGCTTCGCTAATCATTTCGTCGAACTTTGTTTGGTCGAGCTCGTCTTTGTTTATTTTCAGCTTTTTAGCCGCCTTACTATACGTCTTGTAGCCCGATATGTTGGATATAAAATTGTCGTGCGACAAAATCGCTTTGCGCCAAGGAACGTCCGGCGACCAAATATTGCTAACCCACAAAAACGACTCTTCAACTTCGCCGTACTTTTCAACGGCGGCGTTTTGCGCCAAATCTTTAACGGAATACATCTCGAACTTTGCGCCGTCTTTAATTCCCGTGAACAAATGAGGCGTGCTTTCGCCCGCGTCGTTCGTGTCGGAATAGCCGTTTTCTATTCTGTCCATAGCGCGCTGCAAGTCGGTTATTCTTTTGTTGTCTTCTTCCGTTTTTTCTTCTTTCGCGTTTAGCTCGCCCTGCTCGGCGCTAAGCTTGTTCCACGAGGTTGTTATAACCGCGTCGCCAACCTGAACGTTATCGAACTCCACGTCTTTAAGCTCTGTTTCCACCACCGTGTAAGCGTCGTAAAGCTCGGCGTATTGATAAAGGTTTTTATATTGCGAAATATTGTTTAGCCCCGCAAAAAGGTAAAAGAAAATTACGAGCGTCACAATCATGGGCAAACAACTCGAAAAATAACTGAACCCCTCGCGCTTATTTAGCTCCATTTGCTTCTGCGAAAGCGTTTGCCTATCGCCCGCGTATTGCTGTTGGAGCTTTTCGAGCTGAGGCTTTAACCTTTCGGTTATAAGCTGGTTTTTGCGCATTTTGAACCGCTGAAATAAATCGAGCGGCAACAACAAAAGTTTTAAGCAAACGGTGAAAAACACTATTCTCCAACCGTAGTTGCCTATAAACTTAAAAACTTTTAATATGAGTATTTCCCACAGTCCGCCCGGGTCGCTCATCGCCTCTGCGGCGGCGCCTATCAGAAAAGCCATTTCATGTCTCCTTTTGGATTGTCGGGCACAGGGTCGAAACCGCCCTCGCCCCACGGCGAACAACGCCATATTCTTTTCGCGCCCATAATAACGCCGCGAAACACACCGAATTTCCGAATGGCTTCAAGCATGTAGCTCGAACAACTCGGATAATACATGCACACGTTCGGCAAAAGCGGCGATATGCACTTTTTATAGAAGAGCACAAGCCCTTCGAAAAGCCACCTAAACGTTATAATATATTTAATTACGAAAAGCGGCGTCAGCTTCTTTTTTTTCATATAACAGTCCGACCTTTTCAAAAAGTTCGGTTATAAAGCTCTCTATTTGCGCGTATGTCAGGGCTTCGGCACCCTTACGCGCCGAAATTACTATTTGAGCGGGTTTAACACGTTTCACAAGCAGCCGAGCCGCCGCTCTTATTCTTCTGCGAACCTTATTGCGCACCACAGCCTTGCCAACCGTGTTCGGAACGCTCACCCCTATCTTTGCAAGTCCTTTTCCCCTAACATAAGTAAGGCGAATCGCGCCGCAAGACTGCGACGAGCCTTTTTTATAAACATAGTTGAACGAGCCGCGTTTTGTGAGCCTGTAACGCTTGTTAAGCACCTTGTTCCCTCTAAAAACATAAAACGCGTTTTAGCGTATAAAGAGCCATCGCTTTGGCAATGACTCTTATGTTCCACCGTTATATACGAAAAATCAGTTGCTACCCAGCGGCTTGGGAGTGATGTGTGCGCGGCCCTTTCTTCTTCTGCGGCTAAGCACGTTGCGTCCCGATTTGGTTTTCATACGGTTACGGAATCCGTGCACCTTGTTCTGCGCACGCTTTTTGGGTTGATACGTTCTTTTCATGTTAAACTGCCGACCTCCTATGTCGCAAAGCAGCTTGCCTAAATTCGCAAGCTCCCTTTATAATAAATTAGCTATTGTAACGAATTTGCAGTTGCGGCAAACTCACTCGCAAAAGCGAACAAATTTGCTCATTAAACCGAAATTATGCCTTTATATTATAATTCAGGCTTACCCTAAAAGTCAACTGTTTGCGCCAACTATTTCGCGCTTGCCGCGTTTTAGCTTGCCAAAGCGGGCGGATATATACTATAATAAAAGCATGAATATTCAAAAAATACTGTCGGGTATGCGCAGAGCATGCTCGGAACTCAAACTAATAGACGACGCCGACAAAATCGCGGTAGGCGTTTCGGGCGGCAAAGACAGCCTTGCTCTTCTTGCGGCGCTCGCAGCTTTTCGCCGCTTTTCGCCCGAACGGTTCGAATTGCACGCCGTAACAATAGATTTGGGGCTTGGCGCCGACTATTCGCCCGTGCAAAAATTTTGTGACTCGTTGAACGTGCCGTATAAGCTCGAAAAAACCGACATAGGCGACGTTATATTCAACGTGCGCAAAGAAAAGAATCCTTGTTCGCTGTGCTCCAAAATGCGTAGAGGCGCGCTTGCGGGCGCAATGAAAGCCTTAGGGTGCAATAAGCTTGCGCTCGGGCACCATGCCGACGACCTTGCGGAAACGTTTTTGCTGTCGTTATTCTACGAGGGGCGGCTCTCCACGTTTTCGCCCAAAGCTTACATGAGCAGAAGCGGCATAACTGTTATACGCCCGTTTGTGTATATTACCGAAGCGGACGTAACCGCGCTTGCGCGCGACGAGAATTTGCCCGTTGTGCATAACCCTTGCCCCGCAAATCACAACACCCAACGCGAGTACGTTAAAAATCTTATAAAAAACATAACGCGCGATATTCCCATAGCCAAAGAACGCATGATTTCGGCGCTCACCCACCCCGAAAGAAACAACCTTTGGAACTGACGCAAACCATACGGATTTTGCGCGCGCGAACTTTACTTAACGCGCGAAAGTTCATTCGAAAAATCGTTTCTGAATCCCTCGTGAGTGCATTCCGAATATAGCAGCTTATCGCCTTTATAAAAAGCGAGGTCTTCGAACGGGCTTTCGTCGCTATTGCCGAAATAACGTTCTTTAAGCCATTTTGCGGTGTCGTTATTGAGAGTAAACCGAAAGACCTTGTGCATTAGTCCGCTCGTCGTACAATGCCAAGAAAAGGTCGGAATAACCGAGAGCAGATTATTTTTGAGCGGCGCGCATTCCTCTTTTTCGAGTTCGTAATCGAGCGCTCTCTCTTCGGTGTTGTTTTCAAGAATTTCAACCGAACGCTCGAAACGCCTCAACATACCGAGTTCGCTGTAAAAGTGCCAAAATACGTCATGCGGCTCCGAATACTTTACTTTTCCTTCCGACAATAGGTCGCACATAAATTCGCTCTCGTCCTCGTCGAGCGCGCCCTCTTCCGCTTTTAAGGAGTGTTCTCCGCATTCTTTTTCTATGTCGGCGCACAGCTCTTCGAAAGGCGGCAATTTTTCTTTTTGAGCTTCGGAAAGCTCTCGCTCGTACAGTTCGCGCAACATATTTTTGCTTTGTTCTTTAACGGCGCGCAACGCGCGTTCCCCGTCGTTGTGCGAGAGTTTGAATCTGCCTTCGGGGCAAGTGTCGCAAATCTCGTCGTATCCGCAAAAAGGCGCAACAAGTTCGAAGCTGTCGGCAAGCGGAAAATACTTGTCGGTTATTCCGTTTCCGTCAAGCGCCATAAAAGCTTTTTCAGCCTCGTATTCGTCAACGGAACCGTGTCTGTCGTTTATTTTTTCGAGAACGTATTCGCCGCTTTGTTTTGCCCCGATTTTGCGCAAAAACGAAACAAGGGTATCGAAACGTTTGCTTGTGCGCTCGCGTTCGCCATAAAAAACAGTGTATCCTTTAAACGTTACATTTCCGCCGTCGGAAAGATTTGAAAAATCGATTGAAACGCACATTCTCGGCGCAATTTCGGCTATTCCGCCGTCAGCTCGCAAGCTAACGGCGCAATGCTCTATTTCGAGCAAATTTTCAAGCTGTTCTTCCGTTATTTTTTGCATATTTGTTTTAGGCGCCAGCAAAGCTTTAAAATACCGCCTCTCCTTTTCTCACATTATATCACCTTAACGCTTTGAACGCAACAAAAAACGAACGACCGAACAATGTGCGTTTCGGTCGTTCGCTTTTTTAAGGAGGGTAATGATTTTCTTCTTATGCGCGTCGTCAAAGGACTCTTTTGTAAGTCGCACAAGTCGAGTTAAGCGACTTTCGTTTGGGCGATAATGTTATTCTTCGCGTTCCCGTCTGTATTTTTCTTTGGTGGCGTTGCCGCCTCGCAGGTGTCTTTCGTTTAAATTGAGTTCGAGTATTTCTTTTACCCGCATATACAGCTGAGCGTCTATGTCTCGGAGCCGCTCGGTAACGTCTTTGTGTACGGTGCTTTTGCTTACGCCGAACTTTTCTCCGGCGCCGCGCACGGTGTCGCCCGTTGCCGCTATGTGTTCGGCAAGCGTCCGAGCGCGCGATACTATGTAAGTTTTCATTGCGCTACCTCTTTTTTCGTCGTATTAAAAAGATATGCGCAAAATCGACAATATATTACCTAATTCGTGTTATGGCACTTTTTTATTTTTCGCGGTTTGGGCGCGCAAAAAAAGTCCGAACGGTTTTGTTCGGACTTTTTATAATTTTATTCGCTTAATGCGGGAACGCTTATTCGTATAATTTGCTAACCGGCAAATCGGCGTAAATCGATTCGATTGCTTCCGCGAAAATAGGCGCTACGGTAACTTCCTTTATTTTGGGTATGCGTTTTTCGGGCGGAAGCTCTATTGTGTCGAGCACGAAAATTTCTTTAAGAACAGAGTTTTCAAGCCGTTCCATAGCGGGGCCCGAAAGCACCGGGTGCGTGCAGCAAGCGTATACGGCTGTTGCGCCGCCAACTTCCATAAGAGCTTTGGCGCCTTGCGTAATGGTGCCTGCGGTGTCTATCATGTCGTCTACCAAAAGGCATTTTTTGCCGCGAACGTCGCCCACTATGTTCATAACTTCCATAACGTTCGCTTTGGGTCTGCGCTTGTCCACAATGGCAAGATTCAGATTAAGTTTTTGAGCCATTTGACGCGCTCTGCCCACGCTTCCGACGTCGGGCGAAACGACAATCATTTCGTCTTTGTCTTTCATAAAGTCTTGTTTTAACAAAGCTTTGGTGAGCACCGGTATTCCAAGAAGGTGGTCTACGGGAATATCGAAAAAGCCTTGAATCTGAGCGGCGTGCAAGTCCATTGTTAGCACGCGGTCGGCGCCCGCGCTCGTAAGAAGGTCGGCAACGAGTTTAGCGGTTATGGGGTCGCGCGCGCGAGCCTTGCGGTCTTGCCGAGCGTAGCCGAAATACGGCATAACGGCGGTAATTCTGCCCGCGCTGGCACGTCTTAACGCGTCTATCATAACGAGCAATTCCATAAGATTGTCGTTCACGGGGTAAGCCGTGCTCTGAATAACGAACACGTCGCAACCGCGAACGGTTTCGCCTATGTGAATCGCGCATTCGCCATCGCTGAAAGTGCCTACTTCCGCATCCGAAAGCTGCATTTTGAGCTTGTCCGCTATTGCCTGAGCGAGCTTTCGGCTTCCGTTGCCCGCAAACAGCTTAATCTTGTTGCCGTGTGCTATCATTGTTCTGTATGTACTCCTTTGGTGTTTATATCTGAAATTATTGTTTGGGAGCGAATTTATTGCCCTGCCATTCGGGTTTATTCACCTGACGCGCGCGCGCTATTGCAAGGCCGCCTGCGGGAACGTCTTGCGTAAGAGTGCTGCCCGCCGCAATAAAAGAACCGTCTTCGAGCACTACGGGAGCTATAATGTTGCTGTTACTCCCCACAAAAACGCGGTTTCCCACTTTGGAACGGAATTTGTCTTTTCCGTCGTAGTTCACAAACACCACTCCGCAACCTATGTTGCATTCGTTGCCCATTTCGCAATCGCCAACATACGAAAGGTGGCTGACTTTGCAACCCGTTCCTATTATGCTTTTTTTAATTTCCACAAAATCGCCTATTCTGCAATCCGGACCTATTATGCTGTCGGGTCGGATATAAGCGAACGGACCCACTTTTGTGCGCTCGCCTATATAGCTGCGATAAATTCTGCTGCTGTTTATCTCTGCGCCCTCGCCTATTATTCCGTCTTCTATCACGTTGGCGTAAAGCAATTTAGCGCCCTCGCGCACAACCGTTTTGCCCTTTAAAATATTTTGAGGTCCCACCTCGACACCTGCGGCTATAGCCACGTCGCCTTCCACAACCGTTGTGCCCAAATCGGAAAAACGCACTCCGCGCTCTGAGTGGTAGCGCAAAATCCTGTTTCGCATCACGTCGGATATGAGCGCGAAATTGTGCGGGGAATTTGCGGTGAGAAAATCCTCTTCCGCAAAATAATGAGTGTTTTCCGTGTAAAGCTTTTCGCACGTCTGCAAAAAAGCGGTGCGAAAAACATAACCGCGCGTCATTCTCACAACGTTCAAATTGCCGTTTTCGGCAACCGCAACCGCGTCTACAACCGTTTTTTTAGTGATTAGCGGAGTGTCGGAATAAAGCACAACAGTATATTTCTTGCTTGCGTCGGCATAGTGCTTAACCTGCAACGGCACTTCTAAATTCTCGTCGAATTCAACCGCCGCGAACTGCGCCTCGCCGAGCGAGAGCCGCACCCAGTCGAGCATCGTTTTGCCCAAAAGCTCCGTAGAGGCGGTGTCGCCTACGGAATCGTAGCGCACTTTCAAAATAATGCCGAACACGTTTTCCATAACAGTTTAATTATAGTCCCTTTACGAAATAATGTCAAGCGTCGCGGACGCCTTTAAGCCGCTTGTTTTCCGTTATTCTTCGGATATAAATTTTCTTTTGCCGAGCTTGCGTTTATCCCGAAAAAATTCTTTAATAGGTCGAACGCATTCTTCCGCTAAAATTCCGCCCTCCACTTCGGCGCGGTGATTTAAGCGCGGGTCTTGCGCAAGGTTCATAACCGTGCCGCAACACCCGAACCGCAAATCGGCGGCGCCGTAATAAACCGAGCGAATCCGCGAATACACAACGGCGCCGCTGCACATAACGCAAGGCTCGAGCGTAACGAACAAATCGCAGTCGGATAAATTCCACCTGCCGAGCTTTTTGCCCGCCTTTCTGATTGCCACAACTTCGGCATGCGCCGCAGGGTCTTTTTTTGTTTCGCGCTCGTTCTTTCCGCGCGACACTATTTTGCCGTTTAAAACCAAAACGGCGCCTACAGGCACTTCGCCAGCGTCGCCCGCCTTAAAAGCCTCTTTAAGAGCGGCGCGCATAAATTTTTCTTTCTCTTTTTCGGTATATCTTTCACAAAAGCCGCCGTTTCGACCGTCCGTGTTTTCTCCGTTCATAAAAGTGTTTTTCTCCGTTTTTATTTAAACGTATCCGTTTTCAACCATAAACGCATACAGTTTTTCGGGAAGCATGGGTTCGCGCTCGAAATCGTCGGCAACCGAGCAATCGGGAAGCGGGTGGCTAAATTCGTCGGGCGCAAGTTCGAGCGTGAGCGACGGAATTTTAAGCGCGCTGACGCACCAATCTTTATATCCGCCCGCGCTGCCCCGCGTTCCGTTTATAAGCGAAAATCCCGTTAGCGACGCGGCGTATTCGGCAATGCGGCGGTCGCGTTCGAGAGCCTCGCCGCTTTGCCCGAATTCGTAATATATTTCGTGCCCCTTAGCGTGGTAAGAAAGAGTTAAGCACGGTTTTATTTTTTGCGTAAACTCGGCGAGCGCTATCGTCTCGGGCTCTGAAAACGGGCGCTCTCCCACATAGTTCTCGCTTCCCGCCGCACGGGAATTCATCTTGCCCTTGCCCCACTCGGCGTCGAAATTAGTGTTAAGGTCAACGCCCGCCGCGTTCGCTTTCCAAAGCGAAAAATTCGAGCTGCCTCCGTTTAGCGCAATCAAACGGTTCTTTTCAAACCCGAAAGCCTCCGCGCCGTCGGCAATAAGCGCGTTGCCGTCGGGATTTACCATAGGCACCCACCAAACGTCAGACGTGTGGCGCGCCGAAAAAAATCTGTAAATCTGCTTAACGGCAAACAGCGACGAAACATGCTCGCGGGCGTGAATACCCGCAGTTACGAGCACAGGCTTTCCGCCGCCCTCGATATGCACAAACGGAATAAGCCGCCCGAATTTGCTCGCTCCTATGCACCCCGTTTCAACGCCGAAGCGCGAAAGATAATTCACGTCGTCCAAAAGCTCGCCGTAGGTATACATACAAAGACCTCCACCCTGTCTTTATATGCGCCCTATGCCCGACGTGTCACTTATGATACGGCGTGCCCGCGCTTATGGTGAAAGCTCTGTAAATTTGCTCCAACAAAATAACTCGCATAAGTTGATGCGGATACGTCACCCGCCCAAAGCTTACGCGCCTGTCGGCGGACTTGCGTATTCGGTCGTCTACGCCGCAACTTCCGCCTATTATAAACCGAACCGAACTCTTTCCCGAACCGAACGCCTTCTCCAAAATTTCGGAGAGTTCTTCGCTCGAAACAAGTTCGCCGCCCACGTCGGCAAGAATACGGTATTCTCCCGCGCGAAACGTTTTTTGTATAAAATCGCTTTCGCGCCGCACTTCGTCGGCGTGCGCAACGTCGTCAACCTCGTTTACCGTAAGTTTGCAATATTTATTTAAGCGCTTGGCGTATTCCGCAACCGCGTCGGCAAAATATCTTTCTTTCAGTTTTCCGACGCAAGTAACACAAACCGATTTCATTCTATATTATATACCCGAATATAAACGAGAACAGAGTTGTTAGCACGCTCACCGCAACGGCGCCGAAAAAGAACGCGTTATCGCGCATAGTGGGCTTATACAAATCTTCTTTGAGTTTTTCTCCGTACACTTCTTTGTCGAGTCCGAGTTCGCGCACCTTTTCTTTGTCTTCCTCTCCGACAAGCACCACGCGATTGTTAGTATGGTCGTATCCCGACGACGCTATAACGTCTTTTTTAGCCGCCAAACGTTTGGCGGAATTAAGATTCACGAGCAAAAACGTGAGTCCCACCAAAACGGCGGCGAAAACCGCGAACATAAACAGCAAAAGCTCCGGGCGCGTGTCGGCGGCGCCGTAAATAATTTCGTAGAACCCTCCGTTCAGAAAGCCGTATTCGCTGCAATAGTCGTTTATAACCGCAAACGTGTTGTTCACAAAATGAATAATCATAGCGGGAAAAACGCTTTTTACTTTAAGCGTGACAAAAACCATAAACGCGCCGAAAATCATAGTGTAGAAAACTTGCGTTATGTTTTGGTGAAACAAGCCGAATTCCATTCCCATAATTATAATCGCCGTAACCATAGGAAAGCTTCCGCGCACAGTAGTCAGCAAACCGCCGCGATTGAAAAACTCCTCGCAAAATCCCGGCAAAATTCCCGTTAAAACTATTGCCAAAATCATTCCGCCCGCAGAAAAAACTTCGGGCAACGGGCTCGAACTGTGGGTGTAACCGAGCGACATTAAAATATTTTGCCAAACGCTGCTAACCCATATTGTAACCACATGGCAACATATTCCGATGGGAACCGCAAGCGCAAGGTTGAACCATTTTGTCTTTTTAAAACTCGAAAACGCAAAAATTTGCTTAACGCTCATTTTAAGCATAAACTTATAGAAAAGAAACGGCATAACGGTGAGAACGCACACCTGAATTAAAACCGTGAAAACAAGGTCGGAAACAGTCTCGTTTTCGATAGGCAAATAATACGAAATCAGCCGCACAACGGGCAACGCTACGGCTACGCAAAACGTGAGCAAAGCCATAACGCGGTATTGCTTTTGGCGGCTGACCGACTCCGCTCTTTCGTGATATAGCGCTATTGCATTTTCCATAAAACAAAACTCCTTTAAATTGTTAGAACGGCGGAAAATTTTCTTACATCATGCTTACAACAAACACGAACACCCACATAAGCGCGCACAATCCTATTGCGGCTATATATATCGCAAGCCCGGTTTTTTTACCGCTTTTGGCGTAAAGCGTTTGCGGCTTTGAAGCGCCGTTTGCGGGAGGAACCAACGGAACAAATTTTTTCGCCTCAACCTGTTCGCTCTCCTCTTCTTCGTGCTCTTCGAGTTTTTCAACCGATTCGCCGCAGACCGTCGTTTTCTTTTTCAGTTTGCCCATAAGTCGGCATACAAAAAGTATAGCCGCCGAACACGCGAGCGCAAGCCCCAACGCAATAAACACCGTTGCCGCGACGTGGGAGGAAAAGAACGAGAACAACCTGTTCACATATTCGGCTATGGGGTTAAAATCGAGCAATACTGCTATTAAATTGCTCAATCCGTGAATTATTATCGGCGCAAGCAAATTGCCGCTCTCGATTGCGGCGAGGGCGCAAACAAACCCGAGAAAAAATTGATAAACCGTTTGTTCGGGGTTCATGTGCATAAGCGAGAACGCCGCCGCGCACAAAGCCGCCGCCGCGTATTTATTGAATTTTGTGCGCAATCCGCTTAAAAGAAATCCGCGAAATATGAGTTCTTCCACGCACGGCGCGATAATAACCACGAGAATAATTCCAAACGCTAATTTGCCGGGAGTGTCGAAATTTATTCCCGCGCTCAAATTATAGCCTATTTTATATAAGAACACCGAAAAATACTGCGCGGGAATTATAAAACCCGCAATGCAGAGAACGGGCAACAACAAACTTAAAAAAATGTTCGGTTCGGGCTTTTTTAAGGGAGCGGATAAAACGGGAGTATATTTTTTAATCACACCGTAATATATGCACGGCACCGAGAAAAACGCAATCTGAAAGCAAAGCATAGCCGCAAACTGAAAATAATCGCTGTTAGCTATGTTTTTTCCGAACGCCGCGTCCGCCACTTCCGCCGCAATCGAAACCAAAAACTGCGCGGCAAGATTAGCCGCTATTGCGAGCAAGTAAATAAGAACGCCGTCTATCCCTACTTCTTTTCTCTTTCTTTCCTTAACATTCATACGCATTTAAATCTCCCGCTCACACTATTTCCATAAGAGCCGTAAACCTATCGGCGCAAGCCACTTCAAGTCCAACGTCGGGCGCGGTTCCCGACGCCGCAAGAGCTCGGCGGCAAACGTCATAAGCAAGTTCGGGGTAGTTGTTTTCGCGGCTGAGGTGCGCGAGAATAAAATGGCGCACGCCGTGTTTTGCAAGCTTAACAATAGCCTGCGCGCAGTCCTCGTTAGATAAATGCCCTTTCGCGCTCAAAATTCGAAGCTTTAACGCATGGGAATACGAACGGTTCGCCGCCAAAAGTTCGGGCGAATGATTACATTCGAGCATAACAAGGTCGCTGTCTTGCGCCGACTCCAACACTCCGTCCGGAAGATACCCCGTGTCGGTAACGTAAGATATTTTCTTTCCTCCGCACATAAGATTAAATCCGACGCAAAAAACGTCGTGACTCAAAGCGAGCGGCGACACCGTTATGTCGCCCACATAAAAATCTTCGAACGAAAAAGTGCGGAATTTTCGGGAGAACGCTCCCGTCCGTTCGAGTTCCGCCGCAGTCCGTTCGTGCGCGTACACCTGCACCGACGGATATTTTTTCATTAAAGCGGCGAGCCCCGCCGTGTGGTCGGAATGGCGGTGCGTTACGAGCACGCTCACCCGCCCGCAATCGGAACCGAGCACTTTAAGAGCTTTCTCTATTCTGCCGAGCGCCACGCCCGCGTCTATAATAAGTTCGGTATTTCCGCCCGCAACGTAAGTACAGTTCCCCGTGCTTCCGCTGAACAGGCTGCAAATTTTAAGACTCATGCCTTAATTATACTTTATTATCGCAATAATTGCAAATAATTTTACATTACAAAAATATTATGCTATACTAATCGCATGAGAACTTTAAAAGCCGACGATATAATTATTCCCTTAGCCGACGGAATAAAACGCGCGCTAACCCATGTGGATTGCAAAGCGCTCGAACTGCTCAAACAAGCCGAGCAAAACGAAACTTCGGCGCTCTGCAAATGGGCGCTCGGGCAAATAGTGCAAAACGACGAGCTTGCCGCGCGAGAAAACGCCTACGCTTGCCAAGATTGCGGACAAGCAATGCTTTTCGTGTCGGTTGGGCAACAACTTAGAATAAAAGGCGAACTTACGGCGGCGCTCAATAAAGCCGTGCAAGAGGGCTACTCCACCGCCAGAAAGTCGGTTGCCGACCCGCTCACGCGGCTCAACACGCAAACCAACACCCCCGCCGTTATTCATTACGACATTATAGAGGGCGACTCGCTTTCGGTGCGCTATATGGCTAAGGGCGCGGGCAGCGAGAATATGAGCAAAACTTATATGCTAACACCGTCTAAGGGGACGGACGGAATTGTGAACTGCGTTGTGGATTGCGTAAAATCGGCGGGTTCTTCGCCGTGCCCCCCTATTATTCTCGGAGTGGGAATAGGCGGCACTATGGACTTGTGCGCGCTTCTCAGCAAAAAAGCGCTCGTTTTTACCGATAAGCCGAAACGCGCCGACGAGACGGAACTCGAAAAACGCATACTTAAAGCGGTGAACGAAACGGGGATAGGCGCTCAGGGTTTTGGCGGAAGCATAACGGCGCTGTCGGCGCACGTTATGACGGCGCCCACTCATATAGGCATGTTGCCCGTAGGCGTAACGATTCAATGCCATAGCGACAGAAAATTCGAAATTGTTTTTTAACGGACATACTCGGCTTTGCTCGCAAAAAAATAGGAGATAAGCATTATGAAACATTACGATTTGCCGCTTTCGCCCGAAAGCGCGGCGGAACTTCGTTGCGGCGATATTGTGGAAATATCCGGCTTCGTGCTGACGGCACGCGATGCGGCGCATAAAAAAATTTGCGAAGCGCTGAAAAACGGCGAGCCTCTCCCGTTCGATTTAAGCGGCGCGGCGATTTATTATTGCGGACCTACTCCCGCTTGCAACGGCGAAATTATAGGCAGTTGCGGCCCCACCACAAGTTCGAGAATGGACGACTACGCCCCCGCCTTAATGGAAGCGGGCGTTAAAGTTATGCTCGGAAAAGGAAAACGAAGCCCCGAAGTAAACGACGCCGTTAAAAAACACGGCGCAATATATTTCGCCGCAATAGGCGGAGCGGGCGCGCTTTATAAGCACAAAATAAAAAGTTGCGAGCTTGTGGCGTATCCCGAACTCGGCTGCGAAGCGGTGCGCAAGCTATATATTGAAAACGTAGAACTTCTTGTTGCAACCGACAGCTACGGAAACACCTGTTTAAAGTAAAAACGATAATTCAAAACTGCAAGTTTATTAAAACGCTCAACAATTAAAAACAGCATAACAAAAAGCGACGATTTTAATAACCGTCGCTTTTTTGTTTCGTTAAATTACGGGTGCGAGACTCCTTGCAACAATAAATCAATAACCGTACTTATAATTGAGTCTGCCTATGGGAGCGCTGTCGCCCGTGCGGTAATAGTCGAGATAATTAAATTCGTCGGCTTCTTTCACGTTGTCGGTAACTTTGAACTCTATATCGTAATTTGTTGCGCTTAGCCCCAAATCGGAAAGTTTGGCTCTTACAACCATAACGTTGCCCTCAACAAACAAATCCGCAGTGCCGCAATCAACCAACTTGCCGCCGCTCGCTTTTTGAACGGTAGTTTTGTTGCCGTCTACCGAGCGGTTAAGCACATAGTTATAGCCGTTGTAGCTTTCGGTTGCGTTCTGCGTTTTAAGCCAAATATTCATCCAGCCCTTGTCGCCGCTTTCATAGTCGGTAATTTTCTCACCCGCAACAGTCACGCGGAAATAAACGTATTCGTCGTCGCGCGCAACCTTTACGGTTGAAATGTCGTTTCTGCCCGACCTATCGACATATTTGGGAGTTAGGATTTTATCGTAAGTATACCCTTTCGCGTCGCGGTCTTTGCAGTCGTTCGTAAAGTCAACGTATTCCGCCTTAACGTTTGCCCACGCTTCGTCGTCTTTCGTTATATCGAGCGTAGTTTTGGGGTAGATATAGTGTTTCGCTTCGGTATAGTTATACTCCCGAACTTTTTGCGTCATTAGTAGATACGAATTGTCGCCGTTGTTTTCCGACGGTTCTATATCGCGCGAATACTCGGCGTTGTAGGTGTCCACAGTGAAATAAACTCCGTTCGCGTCTTTCATTTTAATAGCAATCCATTCGTTCCAACCTGTCATAAACGCAAAACGCACGTCGTCTTTATTATCGAGAACGGTTTTCCATTGCCCTTGAAAGTTTATATCCTCCCTCCAACGCGAATGGTCGGTAACCATAGTGGTGGGGTCGTAGCCGCGCGCCTGCGTTCCCACAAGGTCGGAGAAACGAATTGTAACGTGTTGCCCTATCGAAACGTTCATCCAACCGTTGTGGTTATATTGCGGATAATTAAAATCCATCCACGGCACGCCTTCTTCCTCAGGCGCCTCGTTAGGCCACTGACGCGCTTTAAACTCGAAAAGCTCGAACATTGCTTTTTCGGTAGCGTCCGACATATTGAGTCCGTAATATTGAGCCGCGCCCTTATCGTAAAAATCCTGATGCATGGTAATAAGCGGCTTTCCGTCGGGACAGAACCACAACGATTTATATGTGTCGGTTGCGTAGGCGAAGTTATACACCTCTTTCAAACAGCGAAGATAACTGCTCGGAGTGGCGAGGTAATACATAATTTTGGGAACGTTCCAACCCGCCTCTTGATATTCCAAAAGCACGTCGAACAATACTTTCGCCACATTTTGATAGGTGAATCCGTTCGTGCAGTCGAACACGAGAAAATCTATTCCCGCCGCCACAAACATTTCCACATGCTTGCGAATAACCCACTCGTCGGTGGAATTGTAATATCCGAAAGCGGATTCGCCCCAGTGGTGGTAATAGCCGGTAGGCGTGTCGGGCGTGTCGGTTTGGAAAGCGTCGTTGTCTTGTCCGTCCTTAGTGATTTTGGAGATGTCGAAAATCACTTTGCCTTGCGCGTGAGTGCCGAGCCAAAGAAAGTAGAAAAGCCCCACATATTTGTCGCCGTTTTCCTGCCCGTCTACCGTAAGAATTGTTCTGCCGAAATCGTCTACTCCCGTAGTGTTATACATTGTGTATTGCTGAGGAGTGAGCGAACGGGTGTCTTCCACGCGCAAATTTTCGTCGTAAGGGACGTATACGTTCGTATTGTCGTCTTCTCCCGGATTGTTCGAATCGCTCGGATTCTTTACGCTGTCGCAAGCGACAAGCGCAAAAAGCATTAAGCACGACAGCACTACCGCGATAAGTTTTTTTATTCTGCTCATTATAAAAACCGTAACCTCCTGTTTTAAAATGTTTTTTATGCGAAAACAAAAAAGAAAATTTTTCCACGCAAGAGTAAGTCTTGCGTGGAAAACGTTCTCTTATTAAAACAATTATTTGTTATTCTTTCCGCGCAAACGTAAACCCGCAATGCCTACGAACGCCGCAAGAAGCGCGCAACCCAAAAGCGCGAAATCCGCAGCCATCGTGCCGCCGCAACCAACTTTTTTCTTACTCGGTTCGGTCCCGCCCTGATTGTCGTCGTCGGGTTTGTTGTCGTCGCCGCTGCCGTCGCCTTCAACGGTAACCTCGTAATCAAGAGTTCCGTTCGAGAAGTATATGGTAACGGTTTGCTTGCCCGCTTTATCGAACTCCACGTCGGAATAGAACATTCTGTTCGTTACAACAATATCTTCTTCGAATCCGTCTTGATATACGGCGTGCAAAACCATGTCGGTGCAATCGAACGTTTCGCCGAGCTTATAAACGGTTTTTGCGGGAGCCGTTTTAACGGTGAGCGACGAAGCGAGCGTATTGCCGCTTTCGTCCTGTTTGAGCACGCGGCACCATTCGTTGTCGTCGCTGTTGTTGTAAAGAATTACGTCTCGCGTGAGGCACGCAAATTTTTCGCGTTTAATTTTAGACGCGTTTTCTTTTGTTGCTGCGGGCCAGTTGTCTACCGTAGAAGAATAATATTGCAAGCCCGCCTTAAACACAACGGTGCCTATTATTTGAGCGTTTTCATTGCTTTCGTCGTAGTTGGGGTCTAAATCGCTGTAACAAAGTTGGTTTGCGTCGTTATTCAACGTTATAACGAGCTGACGTCCGAACCAACCCATCCATTGAATCTCGCCTTTGTTCATCCATTCGGTTGCCGTAACGCCGTTAATCACAATATAATCGGCAAAATCGGGTTGCACGATTGTTTTGATGTAGTCGTGTTGCGAACCCAAAGCTTTAACGCTGTCTCTGCCCGCAATCATGCAAGCTTTCGCTGGAATAGCTTCGGCGTTTTTGCCGAACAAATCGACGCGAACCGTTATGTTTCTGCTGTTCTTTTCCGCCGAGAACGGAGCCTCCAACGACCAATCGAGAGTCATGCCGTAACTGCCGTCATACGTTACTTCCGCTTCGAACGTGGTTGTTTGCCCGTTGTAAGTTACTTCAACATTCTGTTTGCCTTCCACGAAAACGTTAAAGTTTCCGAACGCTACCGTTGCAAACTCTTCCGCAGTAAGAACGCGTTTTTCGGTGCTCACTTGGTCGCCGTCGGTAACGGTATAAACGGCGGTAATCTCTATGCCGTTCCAGCTGTAATCGTAATCGCCGAGTTCGTAAACGGTTTTCGCGGGAGCTTTGGTAACTTCAATACTCGAAAGTTCGGACGTAACATTTCTTACGTTCACCGTAAACGTGGTTGTGGCTCCGCTCGCATAAGTTACGGTAACCGTCTTTTCTCCCGCCGTCTCGGTGTTGTAATCAAGCGTATAATACTTTTGAGCAACGTCCCATGTTTTTCCGTTGCAATACGCTGTAACTTTAAGATTCACGAGGTCTATTTCTTCGCCGAGCGAAAGTTCTCCGCCCGAATATGTTGCGGCAATCGAATCTGCAAACCTAATCCAAACGGCTTTAAAACCTGTTTTCGTAGCCGTTTTTTCATGCAAACAAACGGTAACGTTTTCTTTGAAAACGGCGTTTTCCACCGTGTAGTAGTCTTTAATCTTATCTTCGGTTGCGTCGGCTCCCAAATTTTTGGCGTCCGCTTGAACCCACTGGTATCCCGCAAGGAAAGTAACTTTTTCAACGTTTTGCAACCAAGTCTGTTTTTCGGCGTTGTCTTTATCAGCCTGCAACGTTATTCTGCCATTCGACCAAAGAACGAGCGAATCGAACTTACCGTCGGCTATCCACTCTTTTGCGGTTTTAGTAACGCCGCCGTGCGTTACTTCCAAATAATCGGTAACGTGCACATTCGCCACTTTATCGAGGTATCCGATAGAGTTTGTTTTAACCGCGACGCCGCTCGCTATAACATATACGCCCAAGTAGCCGTTGTCTTTATTGTACACGGCTTTGGCGGAGTCGTATTCGTATTCGACGTTGAGCCCTTTCGAAGTGTCGGGTTCGCTTACGTTCAACGTGATATTCGCCGTTTTAGTCGTGTCGGCGTGAGTATAAGTAATCGCCATTTGTTGGCTTGCGATAGTGGAAAGCGCCGATTTGGGCGCACCCCATGTGTCGTAATTCGAACACATTTCTTTCGTCACGTCAACGTCCATAGTGGAACTGTCGGTAAAGTGCAAGGTTGCAACAAGGTCCGTTAAATCGAGCGATTCGAAACGGTTCGCCGAAATAGACTCTTTATTGAAAGTGATGCTGTCGAGCGTTCTCGTGGGCGCAACAACTTCAACTTCGACTGTTTGAGTTCTGCCGTGATACGAAATCGTAACGTTATGCTTATCGCCCACGTTCGCGGCAGCGTAATCGTAGTCGCTAACCGCATACTCCCCTGCGGGAATAACCTTATTTGTGCCGTCGTCGAAAGTAGCGGTAACCGTCACACCCGAAAAATCGATGCGGTCGCCGCGTCCTACCGTTGCGGGCACGTTAGCAACGGTAATGCCGGACGCGCGGTTTTGCCATTTTTCCTTGCCGCTGTTGTTGTTTAACGAACCGTAACCGTCCGTCCAAAGAGAAACGTCTTTTGTAAGCGCGGTTCCCTCAATTTTAACGGGAGCATTTGCGGGTCCCGTATACCAGGTAAAGCCCGTTTGAAAGGTTACGGAACGAATATTAGTGGGATAATTCGCATTTCCCGCTAAGCAAAATACGATTTTGCCGCCGTCGAATCTTCCAACCCAATCGATTCCGTGTCCGATATATTCCGTTAGGCATTTTTCGGTTATCACGCCGTTAGCGTCAGTTGCGCCAATCATGATTTTGCTAAGATAATTTGCGTCGGCTGTCAACAAATTATTCGACTGCCCGCCGCCCGCAAACGGGAACACGTCCGCCGTGTCTTTACCGCCGTTCAAAGTTAAGCCGTCTGCCGAACCCTCGAACCGCACGGGGAACTGCATCCAACCGTTTCCGGGCATGCCGTCTGCTCTCGCAACGGGAGTGCCGACCGCGTCGATAATCATTTTAATCGAGCTTTCGCTTTTAGCTCCGTCTTCTTCGGCTTTCGCCGTAGTCGTTTGCATAAATACGAACATCGTCATTGCAGCCATAATAAGCAATGCAACGAGCGACGCCGCAAAAATGCGTTTTGCCTTGATTTTCATAAACATTTTCTCCTTTATATTTTTTTATCCCTTAACCGCGCCAACCGTCAAGCCGTCTATCAAATTTTTCTGAAACAGCAAAAAGATTATTGCGGGAGGAACCGACATAAATACGCCTGCCGCCATTCTCACGTTTATTGCCGACGCGCGAACGCCGACAGTGTTTTGATAGATAGCTACGGCAAGCGTGTAGCTATCCTCCGAAGTCATGTAGATTAGAGGCGACATAAAATCGCTCCAATTTGCGGTGAACGCGTTCACCGCCACAAAGATAAGAATGGGTTTGCAAAGCGGAAGCGTAACGCGCGCATATCTGCGCAATGCGTTCGCACCGTCTATTTTCGCAGCTTCTTCGAGCTCTTTGGGTAGCGAACGTATGTATTGCCTAAACAGGAATATGTTTATTGCGCCGCCGCCGAACAGGTTTGGAACGGTGAGCGGCAAAACGCTGTTAAGCCAACCGAGTTTACTGAACAACACATACAGCGGAAGTTGCACGATAGACGCGGGAATCATCATTGTTGCGAGCATGAGCGCAAAAGTGAGTTCTTTGCCTTTCCACTTAGTGCGGGCAAACGAATAAGCGCACAAGCTCGACGCCAAAGGCATAACAACAACGTTCACCGCAACTATAATAACCGTTTTTAAGAGCGGCGTCATATATGCCCCGTCCGAAAATAAGTCTTTCCAGTTTTTCAGGGTGGACGCTTGCGAAAACTCCATAAGAGAATAACCGTCGCGCATGAAACTGCGAATAACCATCACAACAAACGGAAATATCAAAAATACTGTAACGAGCGTTAAAACGACGTATTGCACAATTTTCAACACAGTCCGTTTGCGACGCGCCGAACGCATTTTATCCTCGTTCACGGCTACGGGGATATTGCGAGCAATCGATAAATTTTGTTCCATATCAATCCTCCTCTCCGTAGAACACCCATTTCGACGTGCTGAAAATTATAATCGTGAGAATACCTATAAACGCGAAGAGCACCCACGCGATAGCCGACGCATAAGCATAGTAAGCGCTGCCGCCGAAAGCCTCGTTATAAATCTTGATTGCCACGAAATACAACGAGTTGTCGAACCCCGAACCGGGTGCGCCCGTAATACCCGCAGCGTCGATAACAAGCGGCGTAGTGCACTGCAACGCACCTATTACACCCGTTATAAGATTGTAGAAAATCATGGGAGTGGACATAGGCAGAGTTATTTTGATTAGGCGTTGCCACGCGTTGGCGCCGTCGAGCTTAGCGGCTTCGTACAGCGTGTCGGGAATGTTCTTAAACGCAGAAAGCCATATAATCATGCTGCCGCCCACAGTCCAAACGCCCATAAACAGCAACGACGCCATTGCGGTATTGCCGGAAAGAAAGAACTTAAAATTCTTGTCGGCGCTCATGCCGAAAGCGTGGAACAGTTCGTTTATAACTCCGAATTTGTTGCCGCCCAAAATCGTGCTGAATAAAATGCCGTTTACTATTCCCGGAATAATCACAGGCATATAAAACAGCAATCTATACACGGGAACGCCTTTAACCTTGAAGTTGGCGGCAAGCGCCAAAAAGTAGCCGAGAACAAGCCCGAGCGGCACCGATACGAAAGCGTATAAAAGAGTATTTCCGAAAATCTTCCAAATGTCGGGGTCTATCGTGAACATGTATTCGTACTGATAGAAACTCCATTCGGTGATTTCCATTCCGTTAAAATCGGTGAAACTCCAAAAAAAGGTTTGTATCGCGGGATAATACGAAAATATAATAATACCCAAAATAACGGGCAGCGCGAATAAAAATCCCGTGAGCCACCCTCTTAACGCGCGACGGCGACGGGGCGAAAAAAGCGAACCTTTTTTTCCGATTTGCTCATTTTGAACAATTATAGACATCGCACCGTTCCTTTCAGCGTTTTTTAAGCGCGGCGTCCCATGTTTTTTTCAACGTGTTAAGAACCGTATCGTAAGATTTGCTGCCTGCGGCATAAGACGTAACAAAAGTGGAAACGCCGGCGTTCAGGTCTACCGCATATTTCGAACCCTTAACGTTGAAATAGTCGGTGTTGCAGTTCCAATCGTCGTTATACGAGCCGTCTTCCAAAAGTTCGCCCGACTTATAAACGTAGGCTTGAAGATTTATGTTTTCGTAACCTTTGCCCCAGTGGTTGTTTTCCGAATCGGTATAATCCGCCATATCTTTGCGCACGGGAACGTAGTTTACTCCCGAATCGGCAATGGCGTTTTGCCCGTCTTTCGTGAGCAAATATTTCATAAACTGCCACACGAGCGCGGGATTTTCCGAACCCGCGTATCCGCAATAGCCGGCGGCGCCCGCGCCTATAAGCGGATTATCCGCCTTTACGGGCATTGTAACAACGTCGTAAGTGTTCGAGGCGTTTTCCACAGTGAACGCGTCGTCGGTATCTTTATAAGCCTCTATAAGAGTTTTTATTTCTTGCGACGCCGCCATACTGTTGAAGTAAAACACGCCTTTGCCGTATTCGAAATCGGCGCTCATGCCGCTTGTGGGCGAAGCGCAGTAGCCTTGCGAAACCCAGTATTTAAAGTGGTCGAGCGCTTGCTTTGTAGCTTCGGAATCGATAGCCACATTTCCGTCTTTGTCGAAATATTCCACGCCGTACGACTTAAACACGGGATTCCAAACTGCCTCCCACTTTATTTCGCCGTCGAGAAGGAATCTGCCGCCCTTTTTAAACGTTGAACCTTCCTTCAAAAGGTCGCACACTTCGTAAAACTCTTCCCACGTCCAACCGTTGTGAATTTTACTTAAAATGTCTTTTCCCGTTTCTTCTTCCACTTCTCTGATAAGCTTTTTGTTTATGTGGCAAACAACGCGGTCGGCGGAACGGGGAATCATGCATTGCGCGCCGTTAAAGCCGATTTGCCCAAGACGCATATACGCGTCGTAATAATCTTCGAGCGCAAAGTTGCCCGCTTCTATTTCTTGCTCTATATACGGCGTAAAGTTTAACAAAAGCCCTTTTGTTGCCGACAGCGTGAGCATACTGAACGAATCCGACATAAATATATCCGGCATCGTTTTGGCGTTATAAAGCTTTGTGATTGCGTTCGCGGTGCCGTCGTTGTAAGCAACGAGTTCTACGGTAACGTTTTTAAAAATCTTTTTGAAACCGTCGGCAAGCGATTGAACAATCGCCTTTTCGCTGTTTTCCGACTTATATGCAACTTTAAGCGTTGCGGTAATGTCGTAATCGACTTCCGTTACGATTTGGTTCGGTTGCCCGTTCTCGTCCAAATTAGGGTTATCGACTTCGAAACACGCGGTAAACCCGAGCATTACCGACAATACGAGTAGCGCGCACGCACCGAACGCCGACATTCTTTTCAACATTTTCACTTTACTTACCTCCAAATTTTGATTTATTTTTTATGCGCGAAAAATTCCGCGCACTAAACCGACACGCGGAAAAGACCCCCGCACGAAAAACGAGCGCGAGCCTTATGACAAACAAACGCGGCATCAAAATGACGCGCGTCAAAAAGAGGGTAATTTTTTCCTGCCTTTCGGGCGCCGCTTAAAAGCGACGCAAAATTTTCAGTCCCCCCCCCCGAAAATCACTGCGGAAATCCGCTTATTTAAATTTATCTCTCGTATTTGCATTTCGCTACCGAACCTCTCAGTTTTAGTTCCGAGCCCACAACTATTGTTTCGTAAGGGCATTCCGAATTTTCTATTTTTTCGATTATTTTTTTCGCTATACTCGCGCCGTGTTTCATCTTGTCGAACGACATCGTGGTAAGCGGCGGATTAAAATATTCTCCGAGCGCTATATCGTCGCACCCGAGCACCGATACATCGTGCGGGCACGACAATCCCGATTCGTTTATCTTGCGCATTGCGCCGAACGCCACAAGGTCGTTCATGCAAAATATCGCCGTAACGTCGGGATGGCAAGAAAGCAGTTTGCCGCATAATCGGTAGCCGATTTCTTCGGAATGCAACATATAGTCATCGTTGCAGAAAATAAGGTCGTCGGCGCAGTCGAAACCGAATTCGCCGCGTTTTAATAAAAACATTTCGCCACGCTTATCGGCTTTATAGCGCAAAGAGTCTATCGAGCTGAGGTAAGCGACTTTTTTGTGCCCGTAATCGCGCAAAAGCCGCATACATTCGAGCATCGATTGCGAGTAGTCGTTCACCACCACGAAACTGTCTTGCGGATTAAAGTTTACAAGCACTGTTTGCTGACTTTTTAGCGTTTCTATAAAGTTTCGCGGCAAGTCGTTGGTCATGAAATTCACAAGAGCGTCAAGCCGCCGCTCGCAAATAACCTCGTACTTTTTGTCGGTGTTGTTGTCGAGCAAAAAAGTTGTTACCATATAGTCGCGTTCGGCGGCATACTTTTCAAGCCATTGTATAACTTCGGCATGATACGGGTTTGTCATTTCGAAAAGAGCTATGCCTATGTGGTTGTTGCGGCGGCGCGCCAAGCTTTTGGCGTTGAAGTCGGGAACGTAATTTAATTCCTCTATCGCCCTTTTCACTCTTTCCACATACTCGGGCTTAACAAAAGCTTTCTTGTTGATTACGTTAGACACCGTTCCAACCGATACGCCCGCTCTGCATGCAACTTCCGCTCTTGTCACCATTTCTACGCGCTAAAAACTCCTTTTTTCCAAGCGATAAACGACGCGCGCATACATTATTTTTAAAATGACGCGAGTCATTTATATATTTAATTATATCACAATAAATAAATTTGTCAATACCTTTTCAAAAATTTATTGCTGATTTACAATAGGTTTGTTAAAAAAACAAGCCTATTTTTGTTTTATTCGGGTTTTTACCCTTGCAAAGTGGGTTTGTTGCAACAAACCCACTTTTATTTTTTAGGAGGTACACCTATGACCGAAGCAACCACGCCCGCAAAAATCAAGCAGGAGCGCGTCCCCGTAACGGCGTTTATCGGGAAAGATACCCGCGACGCATTGTTACACATAGCCGCCGAAAAAGACTTGACTTTAAGCGATATTGTACGGGCGGCGTGCAACGAGTACGCAAAGAAAAACAACGAAAATTAAGGAGTCAAAAATTATGGTAATTGCTTATTACATCGGCGGCGAGCCGCACTACTTATTAAACAACGGGGAAACGGTAACGGCAAAACAATACGAAGCAATAAAAGTCGCAACCGCGAAAAAGGACGAAGCGGCAGGATACCGCGACCGCAAGGCGGGTTATTACGACAAATGGTATCGTTACAACCGCGACGACAATGGTGCGGCTTACGATAGAGGGTGCGTCCGCGCGGTAAACGAAGGAAAATGCACCGACGATTTTTGTCTTATCGAGTGCGCGGAGGCGGCGGTATGAAAAAACTTTACGGAGCGGAACTTGCGCGAATAATCAAAGAAGAGCGGCAACGCTATGTTGCCGCCCTTGAACGCCGCGACAAACGTATTGCCGACGGCATTACCGACGAGGACGATTGCTTTATGTCGATACGCGTTGAAGAGCAAGGCATACGCAAATGTGATATGGAATTATCAATACTTGATACCGACGGCACAATGGAAATTGACGCGATATTCGACACGGACGGCAACGAAGTATTTGTACATAGTTTTTGTAATAAATGGCGGCGAACAACATACGTCGCTCGCGGCATTTTTGCAAATAGCATATCGGCACTACTCAAAAAAGCGGGGTGGACTCAAAGAAAGATTAACGTCCCGTGTTGGGTACATTTTGAAGGCGGTGTCGGCGGCGGTATGTGCGCCGTATATACGGGAAGTTACCGCATTGTGCGTTGGCATACGAATATGTTGACGGGCGAATATGTCGGCTTCCCGAATTAACGGAGGCGTATTGTGATTGAAAAATCGTTCGACAAGGCGTACCCGATAAAGATTAACGGAATACCGCAAAGCACGTTGACGCGGGCGGCTAACCGCTTACTTGCGGAATATGCCGCCGCGTTCGGCGGTTGGGGCGGCGCACCCGACGAAATAACAGCGATTGCCGAAAAAATAAAGCAAGGTATCGACTCGGAAGAGTACGAATACGAAAACGAATACGACGGCGGCGGTATCGGCAACAAAGTTTACGACAACGTAAAATACACAAACGAAGCCCGCGCCCGCGCGTTTTGGGACACCGACGAATACAACGACCCCGTCTATCGTGTTACTTGGTACTTCTTTGCGTCTGAAACTTACACAAAAAACATCGCAGGAAAAACACTCCGCGCGGGGTCATACACCGATATTTTGAAAAAGGTTACGGCGGCAAAAGGTAAATACCGTTACTTTTGCACACACCGCCCGCCGTCGCGCGGCATTATCCCCGAAGGGTTTATATCCTATGACACATACGGACGCGACGAGCGTTACATCGGCGAAGTTACATACGACGAACAACCGCCCGCCGAAGCGTTGCGAAATTGGGGGCTTGTTATTGACCCCGATTGGGAGCGCATACGGGCGGCATACGCAGATATTAAATAATCACAGGAGACACAAAATGAACAACCAAACCAAAAACCCGTTATTAGCGTTTGGCACGCCCGCAAGGGTCGTTATTAACGGCGAGCAAATCACGCACCCGCAAGCAATCGACGCATACATAAACGCGATTGCGGAAAACCCCGAATACATACGGGCGATTGCTTTTAGTATCATTGAGGGCGTTGTAAAAATTTACGTCAAAACAACCGACGGCGGCATATCCGCTCCTTCGCCTTCGCCCGCATTGACACACGCGCTTAAAATCGACGAACTTAAAAACAGCATAACCGAAATTGCCCGAAGCGAACGCCGCGACATCAAATCATTTACAACCCGCGAACTTTTAGACTCGGCGGCAAACGTGCTTGATATTATGCAAGACTTTGACGAAAGCCCGTACAATCGCGGTCAACGCAAACGCTTACAAAACTTTATTGCGAAATGGAAAAGGAGCGCACTATGAAAAAATGTTGTATATGCGGCAATTTGTTTGAAGGTTACGGAAACAACCCCGCACCCGTCGAAACGCGAGGCGAATGTTGCGACGATTGCCATATAAACGTCGTTATCCCCCGCCGCGAACGCGACGCAAAAAAAGCGCAAATAATCGAAGCGGCGGACGCGCTTACGTCAACGCCGTTGCAACCCGCCGAAAGCGCAAAATTAAACGCGCTTGTCGGCAAAGTGGTTGAAATCGAGTACACCGACGGCGACATCGAGGTCGGCGTTTTACATAAAGATACGCCCGCTATACGCTATCAATGCCCCGACGGCGATAATACGGCGATATGCGGGTATTGGCTCGACCGTATCAACGGCGAATTGCACTTCAAAAAGTCGCACGTTAAAAGCATACGCCCGACGAAAGCGGCGCAAACATCGCAAGAAAGTAAGCAATTAAACGAACTTTGCGGCAAATCGGTATTTATCAAGTTTAATGACGGCTCGGTGGCGGCGGGTTTTTTGCATAAGCAAACAATAACAACCGACAATAATGCGCCGATAATTCGCTATTGCCTCGTAACGCCTGTTCGCAACATTGTTTTTTATAATTCGGACATCAAGTCAATACGGGAGGAGCGTTATGGAAATTAAAACGTGTAAATTTTGCGGTGCGCCTATCGTATGGCTTAAAACACAAAACGGTCGACCTATGCCGTGCAATGCGGCGGCGGTCAAGTATCAAGAAAATTACAAGGGCAAGGACGTTATCGTTTTATCGGACGGCAAGGTTATAAAAGCAACCGTCGTCAACCCGAACGTCGGCGGGCTTGCGCCTATCGTTGACGGCGAAGGTTACATATCGCATTTTGCAACGTGTACGCACGCGGACGAAGCAAGAACGCCCCGCCCCACTATCGAAGCGGTCGCGCCGAATATCCCGTCCGCAACGCAAACGCCGCGCGAATACACGCAAGAGGACATATTCTCGCTTGCGGACGCTTACGAAGCGCAGGAAGCGGCAAGCAGGGAGCGGCGCAAATGGTAACGGGTGGCGCATACATCGCAAACGGCTTGTACAACGCCGATTGCATAACGGCAATGCGTACAATGCCAAACGAGTGCGTCGATATGGTTTTGACCGACCCGCCGTATAACATCAATTTTGTACCGCAACGCACGGCGGAACGCGGCGCAATACTTAACGACAATTTATCGGCGGCAGATTTTGAAAAATTGCTCGACGACTACTTTGCGGAATGTTACCGCTTATTGAAGCCCGACACGTTCGCAATATCGTTTATGTCTTGGGCGACAATACCCGCGTTTGAAAAGGCGATACGGGCGGCGGGTTTTCAAATCAAGTCAATGCCGATATGGGTCAAAAATAATTTTGGTATCGGGTATTACACCCGCCCGCAATACGAGCCGATGTACCTTGCAATTAAAGGCAACCCGCCCCCGCCCGATACGGCAATATCGGACGTATTGAATTACCCCCGCGTCGTCAAGCAAGTACACACTTGCGAAAAGCCTATGCCGCTATTGCAACGGCTTATAGGCACATTTTCGCACGAAGGCGACGTAATATTCGACGGGTTTGCGGGGGGGGGGGTACAACCGCTATTGCCGCCCGCAAATTGCGGCGTAAATATATTTGTTTTGAACTCGATAAAAATTACTTCGATATTGCGACATCGCGTATCGAAAACGAATTTGCGCAAGCGTCGTTTTTGTACGATTAACGGACGCGGCGCACGGAGGTAAATATGCAACAAAAACAAAAGCCGATACTCGACGTTGCTTGCGGCGGCAAAATGTTTTACTTTGATAAAAACGACCCGCGCGTTTTATTTTGCGACAAACGCGAATTACATACAACCTTATGCGACGGCCGTCCGTTTGAAATTAAACCCGACATAATTGCGGACTTTACGCAATTACCATTTGACGACAACACCTTCAAAATGGTTGTATTTGACCCGCCGCACCTATTGCACAACGAAACGTCGCCGATAACAGGCTATCAACAAATAAAATATGGCGCACTTTGCGGCGATTGGCGCGAAATGCTTACAAAAGGTTTTGCGGAGTGTTTTCGCGTACTTGCGCCGAACGGTGTTTTAATTTTCAAATGGAACGAAACAAATATAACAGTCGGCGAAATATTAAAACTCACTCCACACAAACCCGTATTCGGGCATAAAAGCGGCAAAGCAAGTAAAACACATTGGTTGTGTTTTATGAAGGGCGACGGCAATGCTTGCGGGGGGGGGGGCAATAAATGACCCTCGACCGCAACCACGTTTACAATATGAATTGCCTTGACGGTATAAAACAAATGATTGCGCAGGATATGCGCGTCGATTGCGTAATTACCGACCCGCCGTATTTGATAAACTATAAAACCCACAGGCGGCAAGACAAGCAACATAAATTTTGCAAGGCAATTCAAGGCGATGTCAACCCTCAGTTGATTATTGACCTTGTTCCCCTTTTATTCGATGTAATGAAAGAAAACACCCCGCTTTATATGTTTTGCGGGTGCGACAAGGTTGATTTTTTCAAACAGCAAGTCGAACGGTACTTCACTATAAAAAACCTTATTATATGGGATAAAGGCAACCACACGGCGGGCGACCTTGACGCGCAATACGGCAAGCGGTACGAAATTATCATATACGCAAACAAGGGACGCGCCCCGTTCAACCCCGAAATGCCCCGATACGACGATATATGGAAATACAACAAAGTTACGGGCGAAAAGCAAATACACCAAAACCAAAAGCCGACCGACCTACTATCCCGCATTATTCGACAACACACGCGCGAAGGCGACTTGATATTAGACGCTTTTGCGGGCAGTTGCTCGACGGCGGTTGCGGCGTATCGGTTACAACGTGATTATATCGCGTTTGAAATATCGCCGACCGAATACGCCGACGGCACGCAATGGCTTGACTCGGTACGGTCGCAAGTATCAATTTTCGATTTAATTAAAGGAGGCACTATATGAACATCAACCAAACCACAAAATACGACATCGGACAAACGGTTTACTTTGTGTCGTACTACACAAGCCGCGAGGAAATTCCTTGCACGCATTGCGGCGGAAATTACCGCGAAATTGTAAACAACATTGAGTACAAATGCCCGTATTGCAAAGGCGGACGCGAAACGCGCCGAATTGACCATTACGAATTAAAAAGCGGCGTAATTACAAATATACACATCGCCGTCAACGGCATTGACGAACACACCGACTATATTACAGGCGACAAAATCGCAACGAATATACAATATTGCGTTACCGAAAACCGAACAACGGGTAATTTTTGCGATATTGACGGGTCGTCAACAAGTAAATACGAAGGCGAACTTTACGAAACGGCGGACGCGGCGGCGGCTACAATCAAAGAAAAATGCAAGGTTACTATCGAAGGAGGCAATTTATGAAAATTATAGTTGACACCCCCGCCGCGCAACAGCAAACGGCGACGATAAATTACGCCGCTCCCCGCCCCGTCAACATCGGCGACGTATTCTATCGCGTTGAATGCGGCGAACTGCAACACTTCCGCGAGCCGTGCCGCGTGTGCGGCGATAAACGCACATTAACAATAAACGGCATTACGTTTGCTTGCCCGCATTGCAACACGGAAAAAACAACAATAAGCGTCGCGCCGTACATCGTCCGCCGCTATCGGGTAAACGCAATTAAAGAAGCGGCACTCGACTACGAGTGGAAACTTGGCGACCGTTATGTACATTTTCGCTTTTATCGCAAAGTCGGACACGGCTATGCGGACGGCTATTATAGCAAAAACGGCGGCTCGTTTGAAATGCGTTCGGACGATTTTAACCGCAATTACAATTTGCCGTATGACGAAAAATTTGAAACGTGCAACGGGGTTTATGATAATTACAAACTCGCATTGCAAGTCGCCGAACAATACACCGCCCGCGAATTAAAACGCTTGCAGGAATACAACGAGAAATTTGGCACGACACACGTCGCGGCGTTCAAAATCGAACACGACCCGAAATCGAATTAACGGAGGTAATTAAGATATGACAAACAACCCACTCAACGGGTATCAACCCGAATACGCCGACGCAATCACGGACGCGCAGGAGCATAACATCGAACACGCACAAGCAATGCAAGGCGACGGAAACGCCGACTCCCCCGCTTTGCCGACGTGTCGCTTTTGCGGGCGACAGATACTCCCCGTCGACAAATACGCCGACGCGGAAGCGGCGAACGAAGCGGCAACACGACAATGCGATTGCCCACAAGCCCGCGAATATCAAGCGGAACTCGAACGGGCGGAAAAGCGCGAAAAGAACATCAAAAAATTGCGCAAAGCCCTTGACGATATATCCGCGTACTTTACCGAAGCGCGGGGCGTTGAATACACGGACGCTCTTTACAACCTTTTATTTAATTGCGGCGTTGCTGTGCTTGACGAGCAGGTTGAAAAAGCAAACATAAATTGCGGACGCGTTAAAGTTGCTATATCCACAAACAGCAAGGGTGCAATCGTTATCGCACTTACCTATTCGGACGGCGCACGGGTTGAGGTGTAATTATGGCATATCGCAAAACATTATATCGCGGTAAACTTGCCGAGAAACAAACACAAAACGCATTATCACCCGAAAATCGAAAAAAGATTTTTACCGACGGTTGGGCGTATGGTTTTTACGTCCCCGAACGCTCGGCGACTATGTTTGGCGATGTGAAACCGCTTGCAAGTATTATCAAAACAGGCGACCCGCACGAATTAACGACGGGTATGTGGTTTGATGTAAAGGAAAACACGGTCGGACAATACATCGGCATTGACGACGCAGACAAAAAGCCTATTTTTGAAGGCGACATTGTGAAATGCGTTTATTGCGATAAAGTGTTTACGGGTTTTATAGAATGGCAAGCAAGCGAGGCGCGTTTTCTTATTTATGACGGTCGCGGCGAGTGGTTGCCTATCGACGCAATAGACGACGAAATCGGGCTTGAAATAATCGGCAATATGTACGACAACCCCGAATTACTGAAGGAGGCGGAATAATGGCAAATTTACCGCGTCGCGTCAATGTTGCATTTACGATACCGATTGAACAAACCATAACGCCCACAATGCCGAAACCCGACGGAAGCGGCGGGCAAGTGCGGCTCACTATGCGGGCGGACATCACAAAGACAAAACGCTTTTTTAGGCGGTTACAAAAACTTTGCAAAAAGTACGGATATACCGTCGGCGAAATTCAACCCGCAAAGGAGTCGAAGCAATGAAAAACCCGTACAAAATAATCGTTGCGGTCGACTTTGACGGCACACTTTGCAAAGACGCATACCCGAACATCGGCGAGCCGCTCCCCTATTCCTTATATTATATAAAGGAACTTGCAAAAGACGGCGCAATACTTATTTTGCATACTTGCAGGGACGGCGCACTATTAGACGCGGCGGTTGCGTGGTGTAAAGAGCGCGGCATTGTGTTTGACTACATAAACGAAAACGTCCCCGAAAATATAGAGCGTTACGGCGGCGATACGCGCAAGATTTACGCGGATATATACGTCGACACAAATGCGGTCAACCCGCGCCGCCTTTTCGGTATCGGCGAATTTGACGAGAATATCGGCATATTTGAATATGCGGACGAAATCGCTCGCCGAGAACTATGCGAAACAAAATGTCTTTGCCCCGATATTCGGGCGGCGGGCAAATGTTGTAATTGCGACGTATTCTTTACCTTGCGACAACATTATGCCGCACAAATTATCGAAAACGCGGAAGCGGCAAAAGGCAAGCCGCCCACATCGGCGGCGGGAGGCTCATAATGTCAAGATATAAAAAACTTATGATACAACGCGGCGTAATGCAAAAGGCGGTTGCGGAAAAGGTACACAAAACCGACCCGCGCGTCGATACATCGCTTTTAAGTAAATTTGTAAACGACGTTTGCTTACCCACGCCGCGCACGCTTGAAACGATATGCAAAACGCTCGCTTGCGCTCCGCTCGATATATACGACCCCGCCGAAATCACGCTTGCGCCGCCTACATCGGCGCAGGAAGCGGCGGGCGGCGGCAATGCGGACAACCCCGCGCCGTCGGCGGAAGCGGCAAAGAAACGCGAACGTCGCCGCGTAAAAGGCTTATACAATCTTACGGTCGAAATACCCCGCGACGTTGCCGAGCGCGTATTTGCGTCCGAAGCATTGCGAAAACTCGGCTATTTAAGCAAAAGCGACTTTGTGCGGCAAGCGGTCGCCGCGCTTGACGCTCGGCTATCCACAATCGAAGCAAAAGAAAAAGCCGCCCGCGAAACCACGCCGAACGGCAAAAAGTAAAGACCACAATCAAGACAAAGAAACGGGCGGTCGAAATTGGCACTTCCGACCGCCCGCGAAACTTGACACAAAACTATGTCAACCAAACCGATAATATTATACCACATCGGCGGCAAAGTGTCAATGTTTTGCAAGCGAAAAACCGTGCTATTGCGTCCTCGTAATGAAGTATTATCGTATCAACGACGCAAGCAGGATAAACAGGCAACGCGCCCCGCGCTTTATACCCCTTTGCGATAAACTTTGAGGGGGTCGAGAAAGGGGGCGGCGGGGGAAAACATCGGGGGCGTTTGATAAACTCGATAAAGAAAGATAACTCCCCTTTTAGCCCCCGCGTGTTGTCCCCCGCTTTTTTGGCTATTCTTTGTCTTTTACGTTAAAGCAATTTATCGGAGGCAATTATGGCAAAACGCTACTACACACTCGACCCGCAAAAATACGACTTTGACGAGATATTCGGCATTGAAGCGCAGGAAGCGGAACGCGACGCTCTTTTGCAATCGTTCAATGACCCGCACGTTGTGAAATATCGAACAAAGACAATTAAAAGCGGTAACGTGCTTGAAGTTGAGGTTTACCCGATATGGGACACCCACACTTCAACATCAAGGGCAAGGAAAACAAAAGAAAGCCGCGAAGCGCAAAAGCGGCTCAATTACAAAAATGCGGTCAAACAGGTTGTGCGGCTTATCAATGCGAATTTTACCGACGCGGACTTTTGGGCGACCTTTACATACGATAACGCCCACTTACCGAAAACCTATGCGCAAGCACAACGGGAAGTGCAAAAGTTTATTCGCAGATTAAAGCACTATGCCGAACGACACGCCTTCGCCCCACTCAAATACGTTTATTGGACGGAATTTGAAAACGACGAAAAGAAAGGTAAACGCCGCATACACCACCACATCGTAACGAACTTTGCCGACCGCGATGTTATGGAGGACTTATGGGGCAACGGCGGCCGAAACAATGTGCGACGGCTTGTTGCGGACGACAGCGGCTATGAAGGTATGGCGCGGTATTGTATGAAAGACCCGAAAGGCTTAAAACGATACGTCGCGTCAAAGAACTTGAAAAAGCCGCAAATCACAGTATCGGACACAAAGTTTACGCGGCGCAAGGTCAACCGCATTATGTACGACAAAGTCAACTCTTACGCCGTTTTTGAAAACCTTTACAAAGGCTATCAAATGACGGACATCAAGAAAAAAACAAGCGAATACACGACGGGCGCGTATGTGTACGTCAAAATGAAACGCAAGGAGTGAAAAAATGAAATACATCGGCAGTAAAGCAAAAATCGCAAACGAAATCGTCCCGATTTTGCAAAGTTACATATCCGCGTACAACATCAAGCAGTACGTCGAGCCGTTTGCGGGCGGTTTTAACGTAATCGACAAAATACAATGCGAATACAGGCTCGGCAACGATATTGACCCGCTTGTATGCGAACTCGTCGAAGCGTGCCGCGAAAACCCCGCACTTTTGGACGAATTGAACACGCCTTCCCGCGCCGAATATTACGACGTGCGGGATAACCCCGACAAATATCCGTGTTGGTATCGCGCGGCGGTGCTTTTATTCGGCTCTTACAATGCCCGCGTTTACGGCGGTTGCTATGGCGCGACGGCAGTTACGAAAGACGGCAAAACGCGAAATTATTTTAACGAAGCCTGCGAGAATTTTCGCCGTCAATTACCCGCCTTGCGCAATATTCTTGTCGGGTGTTGCGATTATCGGGAATTGCGACTCCCCGAACGGGAGCGCGTGCTTGTTTATTGCGACCCGCCGTATTCGGACGGTATCGGTTACGGCGGAGGCAAATTCGATACGGCGCAATTTTGGGAATGGTGCAGGACGCAAACGGCGGCGGGGCATATCGTAATCGTAAGCGAATACGCCGCACCCGACGACTTTGTTTGTATTTGGCAACACGAAATAACGACGCACTTAAACAACCGCAACAAGCAAAATCGCATTGAAAAATTATTTATACACGGAGGCGCACAATGGCACAAATACACGACTTGAAAATTTTACCCGAATACTACGACGCGGTTGACAAAGGCGTAAAAACTTACGAATTACGGTTTGACGACCGAAATTACACTGTCGGCGATATGCTGATATTGCGCGAATGGGAAAACGGGCAATATACGGGCAAGCGGCTTACGGCAAAAATAACGCACATCTTAAAAGACTTTGTCGGCTTGACCGACGGTTGGGCGGTTTTAAGTATCAAGAAAATGGAGGGCAAAAAATGTTAAAAAAAATATTATCGGCAATTTACATCGTCGCATTGCTTGTAATTGTGGTTTGCGTGCCTATATCGGCAATATGCGTTATTTGCAAACTATGCGCCGCGACTCCCCTATCTTGGCTCGGTGCGTGTGTGCCGCTTTTGATTGCGCTCGCCGCTTTTCCGCCCTTTATTTTATCAAAAATTTTGCTTGACATCGGCGGCAAATAAATTACCGAAACAAGGAGGTTAAAATGCCGAAACAAACCCGAAACGACCCCGAAAAGAAAAAGACCGCGACAAAGGGCAAAAAACAGCCCGTAAAGGCGCAAAAGAAAACGGCGGCAAAACCGCCCGCCGAAGCGGAAAACACCGCAGAAAAAGGCAAACGCGGCGCAAAATCGCAATATGCAAATAAGGTTTTACCTTATTTGGCGGATATTGAGCGTTATGTTCGATGTTGCGTTACTGAAGGCGATATTTGCAAATATTACGGGGTCGGCAAAACGCAATGGGCGCAATATAAGAAAGATTATCCCGAATTAACCGAAACGCTTTTACGCGCGCGGGAGAGTGCAAAACAGGACTTGCTCGACAACGCATATCGCGTCGCGGTTGGTTATTACTACGAGGAAACACACACAATAACGGTCATTATCGACGGCAAGCCGTGCAAAAAAACATACGTCGACCGCAAGTATGCAAAGCCCGACGCAGGTATGATACAATTCTTGCTCATTAACCGATATTCGGGCGAATTTGCCCGCGACCCGCAAGCGGTAGAATTGCGAAAAAAGGCGTTAGAACTTGCAAAAGACGGCAAGTTGCCCGACGGTTGGGAGGGCGTGTAATTATGCCGCTTGACCCGATACACGCCTTTTATTGCCGCAAAGAATATTTAACGCTCGCACAGTCTTGTAAGGTTAAAAGCGGCGGAATTTGCGCCCGTTGCGGCGGTGTATTCGATATGTGCGAATTGCGCCCACATCATAAAATCGAACTTACGCTCGACAACATCGACGACGTAAATATCACGCTAAACCCCGCAAACATCGAAGTATTGTGCCACGATTGCCACAATGCCACGCACGCTCGTTTTGGTAACGCGGTCGAACAAAAGCGCGTGTATGTTGTGTATGGCGCACCGTGCGCGGGCAAGTCGACTTATGTGTACAGCACCGCCACACGCAACGATATTGTCGTAAACCTTGACGCTATACATCGCGCAATATGTGTATGCGGGCAGTATGATAAACCCGACGCGACAAAGCGCGTCGCGTTCGCCTTGCGTGATTATTTGCTTGACGAAGCACGCACCGCAACGCCGCGCCGTCATTGGCAAGACGCGTATATTATCGGCACATATCCCGACCGCATTGACCGCGACAATATCGCGCGGGAATATCCGCCCGACGTGATTAACTTTGTACACATCGACACACCGAAGGCGGAATGTATCAAGCGAGCGCACGAAAACATCAAGCAAGCGGCAACGCGCGACGCGGTTGTCGGTTGGATAGAAAAATATTTTGCACGTTATACGGAATGATACCCCCCTATCCTTGCAAAATTTTTGAAACCCGAAAAGACTCCAAGCCGCAGTCAAAAAAAATTCACACCGAAGTTTTGACTTTTCGGGCAAAAAGTTTTCAAATTCCAAAAAGGAGGCGGAAATGAAAAAAAACAAAGATAAAAAAGCGATTGCCGACGGCGAATACAAACGGCTCGTCGGTTTGTATACGGCGGCAGGCGTGGACGAAATCAAATTGAAAATTTACGACGAACTTATCCGCAAGGTCGCGGAGGTTTTTGCTTGTTTGGAAGCAATCAAAGAATTGCCGTCGATAATTTACGACCCAAATAACCCGTCTATACAACGGGAAACGGCGGCGGGGCGTGCGCGGGTCAAGTATATGGCGCAATACACATCGGCAACGCAAAAATTAAACAAGGACTTGCTCGGCGGCTTAAACGGCGACGACGACGGCGATTTATCGGCTTATGACGACGACAACAACAATTAACAACACGGAAGCGGCAACCCCCACCCCCGCCGAATGGACGCTCGTCAACCCAGATATTGACCCGCTTACAGGTTGGCAAGCATTAAGCGACGACATCGGCGGCAAGCATAGTTTTTTAATTGAATATTACAAGCGTTGCCGTTCGGGTGAAATCATAATCGGGCGCGAACTGAAAACCACGCTCGAAATGTTGATACAAGACATTTTTTGCGGCGGCGGCAAATACCGTTTTACGCTCGACGCGGCACATCGGCGTATTGATTTTATCGAAAACGAAATAAAACATTTTCAAGCCCCCTTCGCGGGTAAGCCGTTTATTATGGCACTTTGTCAAAAGGCATTTACGGAGGCGATATTCGGGTTTTACGTTTACGATACCGAGTTGTCATACGGCGAAGGTTGGGTGCGCCGTTTTCAAGAAGTTTTATTCCTTGTCGCCCGCAAAAACGGAAAAACCCCGCTCGTTGGTGCGCTTGTGCTTGCCGAATGGTTTTGCGGCAAAATGGGTCAAGCGGTTATGTGTGCGTCAAACGATTATGCGCAAGCCGCGCTCGTTTTCAATGCTATTAACGCCTTCCGCGAAGAGTCGCGCACAATATCCCACGTTACCCGAAAAAACAATAAAGGCATATTTTTTGGTAACCCGAAGCAACGCAAAAAGACGGGTAAATTCTCGAAGCAAAACAAGGGGTCAATCGAATTGATGTCGGCGAAGCAGGGTGCGAAAGAAGGTCGAAACCTTACGCTCGTTATTGCCGACGAAATTCACGAAATGAAAGATAACTCGACCGTCTTGCCGCTTATAACGTCGGTATCAACGCAGGACGAGCCGCTTTATTTTGAAATCACGACGGAGGGTATTGTGCGCGACGGCTATCTTGACGCGCGGTTATCCGACGCGCGAAAGTCGCTTAAAGGCGAAGCGGAAACCGATACGTCGCGTTGGTTGATATGGCTATACACGCAGGACAGCGAGGCGGAAATTTGGAACGATGAGCGCAGTTGGACGAAATCAAACCCGATGTACGGCATTGCGAAAAAGCCGTCATATTTGCGCAAAAAGGTTGACACGGCACGGCACAGCGGCGCAGACCGCGCGTTTATTCTTGCAAAAGACTTTAACATCAAGCAATTAGCGAGTAATGCGTGGTTGGAGGAAAAATACATTGATTGCCCCGCCACGTTTGATATTGCCGACTTTGCGGGCAGTTGGTGCATTATCGGGGTTGACCTTGCGGAAACAAATGACTTATGCGCTTGCACGTTTTTATTTATGCGCCCGAATGACCCCGTCAAATACTTGCACACAATGTATTTTGTAACGGCAGTCAAGGCGGGCGACGGGCAGTCGACCGACTCCCCCACTAACCCCGAAAAAAAGAATTACATCGAATGGGCGGACGCGGGGCTTGTGCGTATCGTTCAAGACAACGTAATTGACGATACGGTCGTATCGGACTACATTTGGGACGTATTCCAAAAACACCGCATACGCCCGCTTACGGTCGGTTACGACGAATGGCACGCGAAAGACTTTGCAAAGCAAATCGCGGCAAAATTCGGCAAAGAAGTACCGCGCAAAATACGAATGACAACCGACGCGCTCAATGTGCCGACCCGTAACGTCGAAAACGATTTACGGGCGCGGCTTATCAATTACAACAACAACGATATTTGCCGTTGGAACTTCCGCAACACAGCCGTCCGCGTCGATAAAAACGGGTTTGTTATGCCTTGTAAAATAAACGGCTATATCGGCAACAAGATTGACGGAACTATGTCAAAAGTAATCGCATACGCCGCATTACGCGAAGTTAAGTCGGCGTTTATGGCGAAAATAGGAGGCTAATTATGGGCGATAAACGCGACCCGCAAAACAAAAACGAAATATACGCGCGGAGCGTTCGTTGCCCCGTACATCACGCCGTAATCGGCAAATACGACGTGCGCGACGGCTTGATAAACGCGGTTTATTTATGCCCGAAATGCCGTCGGGAATATACCTACACAATACCACCGCGCAAACCGTGAAAAAAACTTCTTAAAAGATTTTAACGAAAAACCGTTGACTTCGCGCCGCGCGTCGAGTTATAATGCGGTCAAATTGAATACACGCACCACCACCCCGCGCGGGTGAGTGCGCCGCAATCGCCTTGTATTGCCGCCCGTTCGGGCGTGTGCGCCGTTGGTGTCTGATTATGGCATATCCACCGCCGACGCGGTGAGTGCGCCGCGATTATCTTTTAATCGCCACATATCAAAACGAATGTGAGTGCGCCGATATTAACGAGTTTATTGCTCGTTACTATCGGCGCACTTTTTTTGTTATTTTTCGCAAGGAGGCAAGCCGATTGTCAACGCTTAAAAACGCCATACACAATTTGCTCGGTTGGGATAGACCGACCGCGTATAACCGCGTTGTAAATGCAAATACGGTTTTATTTTCGTCGTTCGGCAAGGATATTACCGCGTCGGACATCGTAAAAACGGCGATACATCGCGTTTGCGAGGAAGTGTCAAAATGTAGTATCAAGTCGGTTATTGAAACGCAAAACCCGCACCGCATAACGGTCGCGGACGACGACATCAACCGCGTTTTGTGCGGGCGTGTAAACCCGATATGCGGACTTAAAGACTTTTTGTATAAATGCGCTTACATCGCGCTCGTCAATCGAAATTGTTTTATTTATTGGGCTTACGACGAAGTCCCGATAAAAGTTGACGGCAAAGATTATGTCAAGCGCGTTACGCGCGGTTTATACCCGCTTGAAAAAGCCCGCGTCAAACTCTACTATGCGGGCGACGAAATGCGGGCGGAATTACAAAGCGCGACGGGCGGCGGCGTTACGCTTGACTTACCGTATAGCGATTTAATACATATTCGCGTCGGTTACGGTGCAAACCCGTATTTGGGCGGCGACGCAAACGGTCAAGCCGATTGGCGGGCAATTCTTAAAAATTTGCAGACTTTGCACGTTATACAGGAGTCTATCCCGAAATCGCTTGAAGCGTCTTTATCGTTGCACGGCATTTTGACAATGCGCACGGTTGCGGAAGCGGACAAACGCGAAATATCCCGCAAGGAATTTGAACAGCATTTATTTAACAGCGAGTACGGTATAGTCGCAACCGACTACGAGTCCGAATTTACGCCGATACAAATTGCAACGCAGGATATACCGCAAACCGTTTTAACATTTTTGCGCGACGAAATTTTGTCGCCGTTCGGCGTTAGTGTGCCGATATATCTTGGCAAATACACCGACGACGACTTTACCGCGTTTTATCAAACGGCGGTCGAGCCGTTGCTTATGACGATTGCCGAAGCAATGAAAATAACGCTCTTTACCGCGTCGCAAATCACGCACGGGCGCACGATAAAATTTTACGACAAAGTCGTGCAATCGCTATCGTTCGCGCGGCGTTTGGAAATCGCAAAAGCGACGCAAGAGGACGCGCTCCTATCACGACCCGAACGGCGCGAATTGTTGGGCTATGACCCCGACGACGAGCCGACCCGCGTATCGTTGAATTATATCGACGTATCAATCGCAAATACCTATCAATTAACGGCGTTGTCGCAGGGCAAAAAACCGACCGCGCCGAAGCAAAACAAGGAGGACGACGAATAATGCCCGACGAAATTAAACCGTACACCGTGCCGCAATATATCAAACGCGCCGCGCCCGACGGAAACCCCGCACAAATCGACCCGTTAAAGGGTGTAATCGAAGGTTGCCCGATTGTATTCAATCAACGGACGGCAATCGGCGACCTATTCTATGAAGAAATCGACCCGCACGCGCTCGACGACGCGGATATAACCGACATTAAATTTATGGTAAACCATAACGACGGAATGATACCTCTCGCCCGCCACAGGCGCGGCAAACGGTCGACTATGGACGTTGAAATCAAGCCCGACGGTTTACACGTTAGAACGACGCTCGACATCGAAAACAACGCCACCGCCCGCGAACTATGCTCGGCGGTAACACGCGGCGACATCGAGGATATGTCTTTTGCGTTCGGCGTTTTGGTGTCGGGTTACGAATGGCGCGACCTTGACACGGATATGCCGACGCGCCGTATTACCAAAATATCAAAGGTTTTCGAAGTATCCGCCGTGAACGACGGCGCATACCCGCAAACTTCGATATATGCCCGCTCCCCCGCCTCGTTGGATAACGACAAAATTGCGTTGGATAACGCAAAGGCGGCGGCGTTGGAAAATGAACAAAGGCGGCAAGCCGCCGACTCGCAAGCGGCGTTAAAACTTGCGAAAGAAAAATTTTTATTTTTGGAGGAACAAAAAACACTATGAACATCAAAAAGTTGCTCGAAGAGCGTGCCGCCCTTTTAGCGGAAGCGGCAAAAGCGGAAACCACCGCCGAGCGTCTTGCGGAAATTCGCGCAAGGGTTGAAGCAATCAATTACACCGTAACGGAATTGCGCAAGGACGAAGCGGAAGCAAAAGCGAAAGAAGAGCGCGACGCGGCACGTCCCGCAAACGGCGGCGCACCCGCCCCGACCCCCGTTGTTGTTCACGACGACGCAAAAGTAGACGCGCAAAAGCGCGCCGCCGCAAACGCGGAAGCGGTCGAGAAACGCGCAAAGGCACTTAAAAGCGGCACGAAAACGACGCTCGAACATCGCGCCGTTGCGTCCACTTCCACCGCGCTCGGCACGGTTGCAAGCGGCGACATCACTCCCGCGTTTGAACAGGTCGGCACGGTCGACAAACTTGTCAATACCGTACATCTTGAAGGCACGGGCGCGGAAAGTTACGAAAAGCCGTTTGCAAAAACTATCGGCGAAGGCGATATAACCGCAGAAGGCGCGGACTACGCCGACGCCGAGCCGACGTTTGATTATGCGCCGATAAACAAGGTTAAAATCACGGCTTACGCCGAAGTCAACGAAGAGGTCGAGAAATTGCCCGCCGCGCGTTATGTCGCGGAAGTTGAAGGTGCGGTCGTTGGCGCATTGCGTAAAAAGACCATTGCGCAAATTTTGCACGGAAGCGGCAAAAATCAACTTGTCGGCATTATCAACGCTCCCGAAAATATTATTGATACCAAACAGCGCAAAACGATTGCCGCAATCGACGAAAATACACTCGACGACATCATATTCGATTATGGCGGCGACGAAAACGTCGAAAGCGACGCGGTGCTTTTGCTTAACAAATTAACGCTTAAAGAATTTGCGAAAGTAAAAGGCTCGGACAAAAAACGCGCTTACGAAATCGTTATACGCGGAAATTCGGGAACTATAAACGGCGTGCCGTTTGTTTGCACGGCGAAACTTCCCGCGTTTAAGACTGTTACAGCGGGCAACGTATATATGATTTACGGCAAATTGGCGGGCTACGAATTGGCGGTATTTGCCGACATCGAAGTTGCAAAATCTACCGACTACAAATTCAAGCAGGGCGTTATCGCGTTCAAAGCGTCGCAGTTTGTCGGCGGCTCGCCCGCTATGTTTAACGGGTTTATAACCGTTCAAAAGGAAGCGGGCGCGGAAGCGGCAAAGACGAACACCGAAACGCCGAAAGCGGGCAATTAAAACGGTTTTAGTTGCGGGTCGGCGCAAGAGCCGATACAAAACGGTATTACGTTAAGGAGGTCGAAATGCAACAAGACATCGACAACATCTTGTATAAAATGGGCTACTATGACGCAGACCCGCAATTAAAAGAAACCGTAAAGGGCTATATCAAAGTCGCGGAGGAATTTATGCTCGATAGCGGCGTACCGCAAGACCGTTTGGGAACGCAACGCGCATACGCAATCAAAGCACTTTTCGCCGACGCTTTTGATAAAGGCACACCCGACGACGTAATCAAGAAGGACGGAATGGTTGTCGCGCTTATCGCGCAATTACGGAGATAATATGGCAAAACAAACGGTAAAAGAACGCCGCACGCTTGTCAAATTCGCCGTACAGCGCACGACACACATCGCGGGAAAAGGTGCGTCGACAACGTGGGAAACAATATCGGTCAAAATAGGCGAAGCCGACGACGGCTCGCCTATAATGACAGATTGCTTTTATTGCGAATGGTTAAACGCATACGGGCAAACGGCAACGCAACAGCAAGCCGACGGCGTAATACGCCCCGCCCGCTTGCGCTTGCCGTTCGTTAAAGCAGTTTACGACGCACTTATCGCGCGGGACGTGCGAATTTACTTGCGCGGCATAAAAGACGACGCGCACACGTTTTGTCTTGCAGGGGCGGCGGATAACTACCTTGAACAAAACAAAATGATTGAACTACAAGTCAAAAAGTACGAGGGCAAATAATGAACGTAACGGCGATAATACAAAAAATACTCGACGACACGCTTTTGCCGTTCGGCGTAATAACAAACCACTTGCGGCGCGTTGAAACGGACAATATCGCAAATTCGCAAGTCAATGTAAACGCCGACGAGTACGTCGTTTATAAAATCGTATCAAATCGCCCGAAAACATACGGCGACGGCAATGCAAAGACCCGCCGCGTGTATATCGACGTGAATTACTATTACTTGTACGAAAAACACGACCCCCGCTATTCGGGCGTTGACGAACGCTTAAAGGCTATCAAACGCGCCGTATTGCAAGACCCGCATTTTGCGCTCGCAAACGACGAAAGCGATATACCCGACAGCAACAACCCGTATCGCGGCGTAAACATTGAGTTTGTGTACATCGGGACGGTTGATTATGGCAAATAAAGGCATATCGACGGGACACATCGCGCTCGACGAATTGCCCGAAGCGTTGACGGGAATTTTAACCGATTTTCAACACGCAAACTTTGAAGCGCGGCAACAGGCGGTACAAAAGGGCGCGGAGGTTTTCAAAGACGCGGTCGAAGCCGTAACGCCCCGCGACACGGGCGAAATGGCGCAGTCTTGGCAAATCAAGACAAAGTACAAAGACCGCCGATATGTCGGAAATACACGCGTTGCAAGCGGCGACGTGCGCCGTAAAACAAAAGACGGCTCAAAAGGCGAAGCGCGGCAAGACGTACCATTGTCAAACGTACTTGAATATGGCGACAACCCGCATAATGGTTTTATCCGCCGTTGTTTTGACGAAACCGAGCCGCAAATCTTTGAAGCAATCAAAAACACCATTAAAAACGGAGGCAAATAAAAAATGACAAACAGCAAGGCGGCAACGCCCGCAAAAAATCTTATACGTTTTAATATCCGTAATGCAAAGTACGCCTTCCCCGCCGACAATGGCGAGTATGGCGATTTTGTGCCTATGGGTACATCAACAAAAATGGCACTTGAAACCGACTCGTCCGAAAAAGAAGTCTACGGCGACGGCGAGTGCATTGTTCACTACATCAACGAAAAGGGCAAAACGGGAACGCTTACGCAAAACAATATTTGCGACGAGTACGAAATCGCGTGCGGACGGCAGGTAATGACCGCCGACGGGCTTGCGCAGGTTAAGCCGACCAAAAACACCCCGCACATCATTTATTTTGAAACGTGCGCAATGGACGGCGATAACGAAATATCGGTCGCAAAAACGATGTTGTACGGCGTTACGTCCACCCGCCCCGCCGAAAATTACGACCAAAATAACGGCGAAATCAACGAGTCGTCGTTCGATGTGCCGCTTAAAATCAAGGGTATCAAAGCACTTGCGTCGGACGGCAAGGTTTACGTCGACGCAAAAGGTAACAACCGTGTTGTATGGCAGTTGACGAAAACGCCCGATATGGAGGGTTATGACACGTTCGGCGACAAGGTGGTTATCCCGAAAATGCTTGCGGGCGCGGAAGCGGACACAGGCACGGGCGCATAATCGGAGGGCGATATGATAAATACGACTTTACCCGTACTTGAAACGGAACTCGACGAAGCGAAGGGCGAACTTATCCGCAAAACGCACGACATCAAGTGCAAAATCGACGTATCGGTATTTGCCGAGCGGCGTTGGGAAGAGAACTTCCCCGCAAACGCAAAGACCGAAACGATTTTTGCATACGTTGAACGAATGAGCGGAAAAGACCTTAAAAACCCCGCATACCTTTTGTCGAACTTAAAGGCGATTTATTGCTTTATCGTAAGCGACGAAATTGCCGACTTCGACTCGTTTTTGCAAATGTTTGATATGTCGGACATCGAATACTTGACGCGGCTCATTAACAAAATCAAGTTTGTTTTTGAAATCGCGTTAAAGGCGACAACAACGAACGCAAAAAACTCGTAACGCACGGGCAGGAATATACGCGGCTATCGGGTATATATGCGAAATTAAACCCGCAACCCGAAGCCGCAAAACCTTTACCCGTGCCGCGTTACATAACACTTATGCAAAAATGCGTCGAACATAGAATACCCGACGCAATTATCACAAATTCACATTTTAACGACCTTTACGTCTTGATAATGTCGATTGATATTGCGAACTTAAAACACGCAATACAGCAAGCACGGAAAGCGCAAAACAAAAACAGCAATTACAACGTGCGCGACGTATCGGCGGCGGAAGCGGTCAAATTCTTAAAAGGAGGCTAAACCTATGGCGGACAATATTCGCGGCTTAACGGTTGAAATCGGCGCGGACGCGTCGTCGTTCAACAAAGAAATGTCGTCAATGCGGAAAGCGGCGCAAGCGTCGCAAACCGAATTAAACGCCTTGCAAAAAAGCCTCGAATTAAAATTTGACGCGGACAAATTCGCGCGGGCGCAAAAGGTCGCTCAACAGGCTATCGACCAAACGGCGGCAAATGCGGACACATTGCGCCGCCGTTTGGCGTACTTGGAAGAGTCGGGAAACATCGACACCGACGCATACCGAAAATTGCAAAGCGAACTTGCGAAAGCCGAATTGCAAGGGCAACAATTACAACAGCAACTCGAAAAAATAAACGCAATCAAGTTTACGCAACTCGGCAACAATATATCGAAAGTCGGCGGCGCAATTACGGGCGTTGGTAAAGCCTTGACCCCCCTATCCACCCTTGCGGCGGCGGGTGTTACATCGCTCGGCGCGTTGAACGTATCAGCGGCAAGCGCGGGCGCGGCGGTCGATGACCTTGCTTTGCGACTTGGCATATCCGCCGAAAAAGTGCAAGAGTATCAATACATAACGGCGCAATGTGGGGTCGAATGGAGCGTCTTTGAAAAAGCAATGATAAAAGCCCGCGCCGCAATGCTTGACTTGTCGACGGGTACTATGAACACCGCGTCGCAAGCCTTGCAATCGCTCGGCTTGAATATTGCCGACTTTGAAAGCAAAGAGGCGATGTTCGACGGCATTATCGACGCTTTATCGAATATGCAAGACAAAACCTTGCAAGCGGCATACGCAAACGAGATTTTTGGCGACAAAGTCGCAAATCAAATGTTGCCGTATCTTAACGCAGGGTCGGACGCTATCAATCAATTTAAGGGCGAGTTTGAACAAATCGGCTATTTATCAAACGAACAGGTCGCCGCGCTTGCAACGCTTGACGACACCTATTTTTTACTGAAGGAGTCGATTAAAAACGTCGGCTTGCAAATCGGCGCGTCGCTTGCGCCGCTTATGCAACGGCTCGCCGAAAGCATACAAACAAACTTGATACCGAAATTACAAAGGCTTGCGGAGTGGTTTAATGGCTTATCGGACGCGCAACAATCTTTTGCGTTAAAGGCAATGCTCGTTGTTGCCGCCCTTGCCCCTTTAACGCTTGGTATCGGCAAACTTGTTAGCACGGTCGGGAGCATAATCAAAGTATTACCGCAACTCGGCTCGGCGTTGTCGGCGTTGGAAGCGCACCCCATTATTGCGATAATCGGCGTAATAGCAATTATTTTAATGTTGCTTTATACCCGTTGCGAAGCCTTCCGTGAAGCGATAAACCACCTTGTCGACACGCTCGGTCAAGCGTTAAAACCCGTCCTTGACGCAATAATGCTTGTGCTTGACCTTGTAATGCAAATCATACAGCCGCTTATAGACCTTATCGGCGGCATATTGGCGGTTGTAATAAATCTTGTGTCAGAAGCGTTGCAACCGTTCGTCGAAATCATACAAATGCTTTTTGACAATTTGTCGCCGCTTTTCGATATGCTCGGACTTGCGGTCGAAATGTTTTTAATGCCGATACAAATTGCGATACAAGCGTTATTTAGCATTTTGCAACCGCTTTTGAGCGTTGCGCTTATCCCGATTAAACTTTGCTTACAGGCGTTACAAGTGCCATTAAAGGTACTCGGCACATTGCTCGGTTGGCTTACCCCGCTTTTTTCGCTTTTCGGTAAAGTCGTTACAACGATATTTAACGGCGTTGTAAAAGTAATCAATTTTGTTTTGGGCTTTATCGAGGACGCGATTAACTTTGTTATCGGCATTATAAACGGGCTTATCGACGGCGTAAACGGTGCGCTCGGTTGGCTTGGCGTTCATATCGACCGCATTGCCGAAGTTAAGTTGCGCATTGATACAAGCGACATTGAGGATATGGACGACGTAAACGCCATTATCGACAGCACCCCGCCCGACACATCGGGCGCAGGAAGCGGCGGCACGGTTTACGACGGCGGCACGGGCGGCACATACGGCGATACGTACAATTACGACAACAGCACAACGAACAAGACGCAAAATATAACGGTTACAATACAAAACTATGCGGCGGAAGTCGACACCGACGCGCTTGTGCGCGACATCAATATTAAACTTGCGGAGGCGATGTAATGCGACGTTTTATTTTGCACACTTACGACAAATCGAAATCATTTGACTTAAACAACGATACCGCGCTTGCCGCCGAGCCGACGGGACTTGGTAATAAATTTTCGCTATCGTACAAAGAAAGCGAAAAAGGAAAACACTTGACGAACGTCAAGCCCGACCCCGACCCGATAACGCTAAAAATTTATTTTAACGCAGACGGCTCGAACGGTTACGGCAATTATAAAAGTTTGTCATTATTCCTTGCCGAGTGCGGCGCGTCGCCGTTTTTGTTTGAATACAACGACGGAATAACCGATAAATTTTGCGAAGTAGTATCAAACACAATGCCGAAGTCGGAAATCAACGCCGACGGCGAATTTGTCGAAACTTTTTCTTTTGATAAGCAAACATATTGGTACGAACGCGTCGAGGAGTCGTTCGCGTTAAAGAAAACGAACGCCGCCGACACCGCTTTTCCGTTACACTTCCCCTTCGGGTTTGCGGGTATGGTGTTTAAGAACAAATACAAGGTGTCAAACCCGTTTTTTGTCGCCGCGCCTATCGTAATAAAAATTACGGGCGACATCGCCGAAAATATCCGTCTTTACTTGGCGGATATGCACGACAAAATCGTCGCGGAAATATCGCTCGCAACAAATAACGCGGACGGCACGGAAATTTTGATTGACCCCACTACTAAAAAAATAACCGTTACCGACACCGAAACGGGCGAAGCCCGCAACGGGTACGGGCTTACCGATAAAACAAAGCAATCGTTTTTATACTTGCCGCAGGGCGAGTATTACATCGGCTCGAATATGACAGCAGACGACGACGGGTCAATCGAAATGTCGATAAAGCGGTTTTTATTCGATTAAGGAGGCGGCGACTTGTATATAGCGATTTACGACGAAAACAAAAACCATATAACGAACATCGACAACGTAACGCACGACTTGACGACGCGCGTCTACGACCCCGACAGTTTTACCGCCGAAGGAATATCCGACACGGATATAAACGACGCGAAAATCGCCGTTTTATGCGACGACGCGGGCAATTACGATTATGCGTGTTTTGCCGACGAAATCAAGCCCGATAACCGCAAACGGAAAATTAAAGGGCTTGACTTCAAAACGCTTTGGGACACCGAAGTTTTGCTTGATTTTACAGTCGACGGCAGTTTTGACGCGCGGCTCTCGAAAATCTTTGAAAAGGTAAAAGCGGCGGTATTCGACAGCGCGGACGCGGCAACGCGCTTGATACCCGTTGACGTAATTATCCCGTCCGACACCACCGACACGACCGAAACATACGGCAGTTTGCAAGGGTCGTATCAATTCGTAAATGCTTATAAATTTTTGAAGTGCTACTTGAAATATTATGAGTACAACATCGAAAGCAAATACGACGTTGCGGCGGGTAAAATCGTTTTTACGTTCGTTAAGTGCGACGACCGCGTAGAAATCAATTTAAGCGACTTTATGCACGAGTTGACTACAACATCGGCAACGACAAACAAAGCGGTTGCAACTATCAAATACAACGTGGAAACGCCCGAAACGGACGCGGACGGCAACATCGTTTACACCGATACGCAAAAGACCGACGAAAACGGCAACCCCGTATTTAACGACGACGGCTCGCCCGTTTATATTCCAAAGTACAAGCCCCGCCCTTCCACCCTTGCGACGGTTTACTATTACCGAACGAAAAACAACGATATTGTACAGGCGGACGCAAGCGGCAACGTCGCGGGCAGATTGTACCCCGTAAAGGCGAAATATTACGAGTCCGAATATTTAGCCGACGCGCAGTTTAACGCCGTCAATGAACTTGCAAACGCCCGATACGTCGATAATATCATAATCGACAATAACGTCGTAATCGACCCGCTCGATTTTTCGGGTTATCGGCTATATACAAAAGTCGACTTGTACTACGACGGCAAACTTTACAAGACGCTCCCCATAAGTGAAAAAATAACAACGCTTAACGGAAGCGGCAAAAGCACCAAAATAAAACTCGGCTTTAAGAAAATACTTTTGACCGAAATAATCAAATCATAGGAGGCAAATCAATGATAAGACCCGTTACTTTTCAAGGGCAAAGCAACTTTAACGCAAACTTGTACGCGCTTGAAGTAAAATCGCGCTTTATCGACCAAAACAACGCGCACGGCTATTATTTGAATTACGGCGACGAACTTGCCGCAAACGTCGTCGGCGGCAATCAAATACAAGTCGGGACGGGCGCGTTTGTGGTTTGTGCGCGTATGGCGGAAATAACCGCCCCCGAAATATTGCGCCCGCAGATTTTCGACACGTTCAAGGGTTACGTCGTCGCCCGTATCGAAACATACCACCCCGCCGACGAATTGAACGTAACACTCATTGCGAAAGTGCAAACGTCTTGGGAAGCGTTAAAACGCGAACTCGAACAAAACGACGTTTACGCGGCGGAAGCGGACAACGTAAATACGGCTTACGAATTGCCGATATATTCCTTTGAAATATTGGGGACGCAAATCGTCAATTTAACGCGCTTGATAAAGCCCGTTTGCGATTATGCCACAATGAAGGCAATCGTCGATAACGCGCTTGAAACGGCGCAAAATGCGGTTACGGCGGCAAATGCGGCGGTCGATACATCGAACGACGCACGCACCAAAGCGGCGGCGGCAGTTACCACAGCAAACGGCGCAAACACAAAGTCCGATAACGCCGTATCGACGGCAAATGCGGCAAAGACAAACGCCGACAATGCGCTTGCAACCGCAAACGGACTTGACGCGCAAATCAAATCGGCAAACGATACGGCGGCGGACGCGGTCGAAACCGCAGGCGCGGCAAATGAAACAGCGACAGCGGCAAGCGACAAGGTCGACGCGCTTGAAACGCAGATTGCGGAAAAGCAAGGTACGAAGGTTACGCTTAACGGCGAGCCGCAAGCAACGTACCCCGCCGACGACCTTGTACATAGCGGCGATAAAATCGCAAAAGCCGCGCACGCGGACACAGCCGCAAAAGCCGATACCGCAACCGAAGCGGAAGCGGCAAAAACTGTTATTTACGCGGCGCAGGCGGCGGAAGCGGAAAAAGCCGTCGGCTACACGCGCGGCGGCGAAATTGACAAAGTATTCAAAAAAATATTTGCGGAAATATCCGCCCTTAAAGGAGGCAATTAAACAATGTTAAACTTTGAAAAAGCGAAAATTTACGGCGTGGATAAAGTCGGCTCGTCTAACCCCGACGCGCTTATTCGCACCGACGACGCGGTCGGCTTAAACGTAACGGTCGGCACAACCGATATTACGAGCGACTTTGACCGTTGCTATCCGTATTGCGATATGCAGGAAGTAACGGACGCGGCGGGTAATGTGTTTATCAAGATACCGAAATTTTACGCGAAAATCACACCGAACGCCGACGGCACGTTCAAACATCAAATATCGGGCGTGCGTTACGAAGGGTTTACTACCCTTTTCGTCGACGGCGAAGGCAACGAATTAGATTATATCCTTGTCGGCAAGTACGAAGGAAGCGGAAGCGCGTCAAAAGTATTTAGCAAATCGGGCGCGACCGTGCTTGTAAACATCACTTGCGACTCCTTCCGCAACGGGTGCAAAGCGAACGGCGACGGCTATCAACAATACGACTTTTTAATCGACTTGATAATTAAAGAATTATGGCTCGTTGAAATGAAAACGACGAACTCGCAAGCGATTATGTACGGATATGCAAACGGCAATTCGGCGGCAGTTGCAACGGGCAGGACGGACGCGGTCAAAACCCCGTCGGGGTCGGAAGAAAGCAACACCGACGGCAAACACGCTTGCAAGTATCGCGGCATTGAGAATTTGTGGGGCAATACGTTTACTTGGTGCGACGGCATATCGTTTAACGGCGATAAAGTTTACGTTTGCACCGACCCGAAATCTTACGCGGCGGGCAAAACCGCGTCGCCGTATGTGTATCACGGCGACCGCGCGGCGGGTTATGGCTACATTAAAAAGGTTGCACCGCTTAAACGCCACCCGCTTATACAGTACGCAACCGAAGCGAGCGGCGGAAGCATAACAACGTATTTTTGCGACTACGCGTATTCGGGCGACTCGGTGCTTGCCGTTGGTGGTGCTTGGATCTATGGCACGAGCGCGGGTTTGTGGTATTGGAGCGGTGATTACACCCCGTCGAGCGCGTACTCGGTCATCGGCGGTCGCCTTTGCAAAAAGCCTCTTTAAGGGGGTTGCAAGGGGGACTCCCCCCTTGCGAATAAAACAACAAATAAAGGGCAGTCGGCGCACTCTCCGCCGCGTATTCGGGCGGCTCGGTGCTTGCCGTTGGTGGTCTTTGGGACTTTGGCGCGAGCGCGGGTTTGTGGTATTGGTGCGGTTATTGCGCCCCGTCGTACGCGTTCTCGAACTTCGGCGGTCGCATTTAATCTTGATATATTCGCTTAAAGCGCGGACAGTCCTTGCCACTTGGCAAAAAACACTCCACAAAGAGGGCGGTTTAGTAAAGCATTGAAAGACCGCAAGGAGATTAAAGGAAATGAAGCGGGTCGGTCATTTATACGAAACTATGTGCGACATCGACTTTATTAAAAAGGCGATACGCAACGCGGCAAAAGGTAAAACCGACCGCGCATATACGCGTCGGATAATCGACGATATTGATTATTACGCGCAAGAATTAAAGCAAATTCTCGAAGCGGGCGACGTGCAATTATCGCCGTCGCAAACGTGCGTAATTTTCGATAATTCTTGCCGTAAGCAACGCACAATCACAATACCGCGATTTTATCCCGACCAAATAATACATTGGCTCGTTATTACGGCGTTACAACCCGTTATAATGCGCGGTATGTATCGGTATTGTTGCGGAAGCATACCAAATCGCGGCGGCACTGACGCGAAGGCATACGTCGAAACGGCAATACACGACGGCAAAATGCGGTACTGTGCAAAGTTGGATATATCAAAGTTTTTCGACAGCGTGCGCCCGTCCGTTTTGCTTGATATGTGGAGGCGCAAAATCAAAGACGGGCGAATGTTGGAACTTATCGGCAAAATACTCGAAAACGGCGGCGACCACTTGCCTATTGGTTACTATACGTCGCAATGGTTTTCAAATTTTTACTTGGAGGGACTCGACCACTATGTAAAAGAACAATTACACATCAAATATTATGTGCGGTATGTCGACGATATGGTTTTAATCGACAGCAACAAAAGAAAGTTGCGCCGCGCGGTCGCGGCTATCAACGAATATTTGCACGGTATCGGCTTAAAGTTAAAAGATAATTGGCAAGTATGGCGGTTGAACTCCCGACCGATTGATTTTGTCGGGTATCGCTTTTATAAGCATAAGACCATTTTACGCAAGCGCATATTTTTTCGATTATGCCGCAGGGTACGCAAAGTCAAAAAGACGGGTTACATCACACCGCGACAAGCAATGAGCCTCTTATCCCTTATCGGTTGGTTATCGCACATAAACGCTTGCGGGTTTTACAAAAAGCATATTTACCCGTATGCGCCGAAAAACAAACTCAAACACATTGTAAGTAATTACACAAAACAACAAAATAAAAAACGGAGGTAATATTCATTATGGCAAACAAACAGCAAGCAAAAAGCGGCTCGGCGGTTTTTAGTGTTGAAAAATGGCTCGAAACCGCAAACGCAGACAAGGCGGCGGGCATACTCACGCAACGCGAAATCGACGACGCGCGGAAAATATGGGTAAACGCCCTTGACGGCAAAACAAAGGACGAAATCGCGGCAAACGGGCAAACGTCGCTCCGCGACGATTGGTTTATCGAGGTGTAACGTGAACATCGCGGCAACCATTTTAACGGCGTTTATAAGTACCACCGTCGGGGTCGTCGTAACGGCGGTTATTGCGCATTTTAAGTCGGGCAAACAGCGACACAAGGCACTTAATAACGGCGTGCAAAGCCTTTTACGCGCGGAAATCATACGGCAACACGAAAAATGGACGGAGCGCGGATATTGCCCCGTATATGCGAAGGACGCGGTACGGCGCGAATATGAAGCATATCACGCGCTCGGCGGTAACGGCGTAATAACGGAACTTTACAACGACATTATGGAGTTGCCCGAAACACCACCGAAGCACACAAAACAAAATAAATTATCGGAGGACGATTAACTATGAGTTGGCAACAAATTTTAATTAACATCGCAATTACACTCGCCGCCGCGTTGCTTACCGCGCTCGGCTCTTGGGTTTTGGTTAAGGTCAAAAACCTTGTTGCGACCAAAATCAAAAACACAAAGACGCAAGCCCTTTTGTTGGGCGCGGTCGACGTTGTTGCGTCGGTTGTAAAGGCAACATATCAAACGTATGTGCAAGCAATTAAAGGGACGGAAGCGTGGACGCAGGAAGCGCAAAAAAACGCCTTGCAACAAGCATTACATAATGCGCAAGTGCAATTATCAACCGAAGCAAAAGACTACATACAAGCAAACTTCGGCGATGTGGGCGCGTGGGTGCAAAATCAAATCGAAGCGACGCTCTACGACTTGAAAAACAAGCAATAATTTAACTACATAGCAAAACGCCTCCCCGTTCGGGAAGGCGTTTTTTATGCCGCGCGTCGGCGATTATTCGGCGGTATGCTCGCCAGTTATCTTGATATTGCAACCATAATTTTGACCGTCGCTCCCACCCGTTATATCGGCAATTACGCCGTCCAAAATAAAGTCGTCGTCGAAAGCGTCTAACATCGACCACGCAAGGTCGGAATTTATGCGCCCGATACGTTGCCGCGTGCGTGCGTTTATTATATCGGTGCTATTTTCGTACTCGTCCGTCGGCTTATGCTTGATTAAAACCGCGTCGCCGATATTGCTTTTTTGTATCGCCGATTGGCAGTTATCGAACGTAACACCGACCGCTTTTGTGTACATCGGCAATTTGATACCGCCGTCAACGGGTGCGCGTATTGCCGCGTCGGACATTGTAATTACTGAAGGTCGCCGTACATCGGCGGCGGGCGACGTATCTTTTTTCCGTTCGGGAACGGCGGCGGGTTGCGCGTCCCGCTCCGCTTGCTTTTCGCGCTTGCGGGCAAGCACGGCAAAAACCGTAAACGCAATGCCGACAGCAAGCAACAACAAAAATACAATCGCTTGCCACGTTTGCAAATTCTCGGCGTTTTCGCCTATATCGCTCCCTATAATTCCGCAGAATATAAACACGGGCAACCACGCAACAACGGCAATTATTATCCGCACCGTCCGTTTAAGTTTGTAAAACCACATCATAATTAAAAGCCTCCTTCGTCTTTTATTTGTTTTTCGATTTGATATGCAAAGTTTAACAATTCGTTTTTGCGCCGCATATCGAACGCCCCCGCAACCGTTATCAATTCGCGCTCGTATTCGGTAAGCACCACGCCCGCCGCACTGCCCGCAATGGCGGTATTATTCGAGTTATTGTTACCGATAATTTGTTGCACGGGTGCGCCGCGCGGCTCGCGCCCCGTGATAAGGTAATCAAGCGACACGCCGAAATAGTCGGCAAGCGTTACGCAATGCGTAAGCGTCGGCGACCGCTTGCCGCTTTTCCACTCTGAAACCGTATTTGCCCGCACGTTTAACGCCCGCACAATATCGCTTTGACGCTTGTTTTGCGCCCGCGCAAGGTCGAATATTCGCTCCGTAATTGACATATAAAAAAACACTCCTTGAAACGAATTTTTTTCAATCCGCGACAAGAAGTGTTGACAATATCGGCGTATCGGTATATAATATACGCAAGGTTATCGGCGCACCGATAAAAACGGTCGCCCCTATCCGTTAGCCGCGTTTTGTTGGCAAACTTCTTGTCGTGGTATAGGTATTGTCGCAAATTCATTATACCAAACACGAGAAACTTTGTCAATGAGCGCGGCTATAAAATTATGCGTCGACCGTTATCGGTACATCGAAAAACGCCCCACATCGGGAGCGTTTTTTTGTTTGCAAAAAAGTTAAAATTTTTTTTGAAAAAATGCGTAAAAATTGTTGACATATCTTATGCAATATGATACAATATAATCAAGAAAAGCAAAGGAGGTGAGCAACGTGGACGCAATAAAAAAAGCCTTGCAAGACTTGGCAAATGCGATTGATAACCAAACAGCGGTCGAAAGCGTAAAGGTTACTATCACATTGAAGAAGCCGAAGCCCGACAAGGCAACCACCACCGCCGACAAATAATCGGCAAAGGCAGAGCGGGCGGGAAACCGCCCCTCGTAAGTCCTATTGTAACACATTGGCGCAGGGTTTGTCAACCCGTATAAAAGCACATTGACGGCAAATAATTAAAAAAGGAGTCAAAAAATGATACACACTATAATAGACGGTTATTTTACAAAAAATCAAGCCGAGAAAATCAAAGCAAAATTACAAGGTAAAACATATTTTAATTTTGACATTGAAATCGGCAATCAAGCGGGTAATTGCACTTTGGTTGTAAAGTCGAACAACACCGAATACACCCCCGACGAATTAAAAGCAATGTTTTACTTTTGTTGTTTAGGCGAATTGGCGGCGGCGTAAAACCGCCCGCCCACCACTCAAATATAAACTACAAGGAGGCATATTATGAAAATCGAAAAAAACGGCAAAATTTACACGGTGCGCGAAAATAAAGCGTCTTGGACGGTATCGCTTGCCGCCGACCGCGTTACCATATCGGCGAATGTATCAAAAGTCGATTGCCCCACTTTTGAAAGTTTGAAGGCGTTTGTTGCCGAAAATAGCATTTTTTAAGGGGGTGCGGATATGGCAAGAAGCGAAGCGCAAAAAGCCGCCGACAAGCGGTATAACGCAAAAATAAGCGGTAAATACGAGCGGTTTGTTGTAAACCTTTTGCCCGACGAGTATAACCGCGTTTGCGCCGCTATCGCGGCGGCGGGTATGGGTAAAACCGAGTTTTTACGTTGGGCGATTGAACAGTTAGAAAAAAAGCAATAAAACGCAAGCGGGCGACACATCACGGTCGCCCGCTTTTACTTCACGGAGGAAAATATGAAAGGTATCAAATTTTCGGCGCGGGAAAAACAAAAAGCCCTCGAATTATGGGACAAATGCGGCGACTACTTTTACGCCGCGAAAAAATCAAAATGTACGGTGCAAAGCCTTTACCGTTGGCGGCGGCAATACGACGGTACGCTTGCAAGCCTTGATAACAAGTCAAGCCGCCCGCACACCCCGCACCCGAACGCACACACGGAAGCGGAAGCGGCAAACATTGCCGCCGTTTTTGCTGAACGCCCCGACATCAGTTACGCGGAAGCGTTGGGCGTACTGCGCACGCAATACGGTTACTCGCGCACATACGGCGGTTTTTATCGGTATTTAATGAAGCATAAACTCCGCCCCGCCCGCGAATACGACGGCTATATCCCGCAACCGTATGACACGCCGACAATGCTCGGCGTAAAATGGCAAATGGACGTAAAATACGTCCCGCGCGAATGTTACAAAGGAGTCGTCCCCTGCGACGAAAAACGCACGCGCTTTTTTCAATACACAATGATTGACGAAGCAACGCGCGAGCGTTTTATTTATCCATATACGGAACAAACGGCAACAGCGACAAAAAACTTTATACAACGCGCAATCGTTTATTTTGGATATATTCCCGATTGTATTCAAACGGACAACGGCGGCGAATTTACAAACCCACGCGGGGCGGGTTGCAAAAAGGTACATATCGCCGACGAAATAATGAACAAATTAAAAATCAAACATCAACTTATACGGGCATACACGCCCCGCCATAACGGAAAAGTCGAACGGTCGCACCGCACCGACAGCGAGAATTTTTACCGCTTTTTGAAATTCAGTACATACGGGGAATTATGCGAAAAAATGCGCGATTGGTGCAACCGTTACAATAATTGTCCCCACTCCGCGCTCCGCGATAAAGACGGGCGGCGGGTTTGGCAAACACCGCTCGAAAAACGCGCCGAATTATTGGACGAATTGAAAAACGCGGCGGCGGGCGTTTATCACGTTCGATTATTAAAGCCGAAAGCGGCATAAACGCTTAACCGACCGCACAGACACGGCGACATCGGGCGAATACAACCGCACCCGAACGGGCGGCGGTGCTTTTCTATGTCCTTTTATCGGTTTTTCGCCCGCCTATACCCCGCCGCAAGGCTCGTCAAACCCCTTTTTACTTGACTTTTTGCCCGTTTTCGGGTATATTTAAGAAAATTTATAAAAACTTCTAAAAACCTATTAAAAAAGGCTTGACAAAACAACATTTTCAAAAATTTATTAAAAAAATTTATCTCGATAAAAAAATTCCCCCGCCGAAAGCAAGAGAATTTTTATAAAAACCCTTAGTGGCAACCGCCGCAACAAGAGCAGTTCCCGCCGCAACCGCCGCCCGATTTACCCGCGCAATTAGTGTAGCACTTGCCGCTGAGCTTTTGTTTCAGCTTTTCGCCGCACTCGGGGCAGTTCGGATATTTTCCGTCCGACTTTACGATTTCTTCGCTTTCGTAACCGCACTTGGGGCAAATAAATTCTATTAAAGCCATTTTCCAACTCCTTAAAAACCGCGCCCATATACCGCGCGCAAAACAAATATATTCTTTCGCCGGCTAAAACATTTTTTTCTTTATCATAATGATAAGAACGGGAACGGTTATAGCAACTATTATGCCAACCACAACCCAAAAGCCCCAAATATGCCCCTCGAAAGGAACGCCTACGTTCATTCCCCACAACGACGCCACAATGGTGGGAATTGTAAGAATTATGGTGAACGCCGCCAAAAATTTCATAACTATGTTTTGATTGTTGCTTATAACGCTCGCAAAGGCGTCCATTGTACCCGACATTATGTCGCGGTAAATTGTCGCCATTTCTATGGCTTGCTTGTTCTCTATTATAACGTCTTCGAGAATTTCGTTGTCTTCCTCGTAGTGCTTAATGGTGTTCATAGCTTGTAAACGGTCTATAACCACCTGGTTGGAGTTAAGCGAAGTAGAAAAATATACAAGCGCCTTTTCAAGGTCGAGAAGCTGAATAAGCTCTTTGTTTTTCATAGAGCGGTGAAGCGTTTGTTGCACTCTCATGCTCGTTTTGTCTATTTGTTTCAAACAATGCAAAAACTTGGTTGCGTTGCGGTAGAGTATTTGATAAATAAACCGCGTGCGCTTGTTCACGTCGAAATTGCGCACTCTCCCCTTAATAAAATCGCCGAGCACAGGCGTATCGCGCAGGCAAACGGTAATAAAATACGAACCCGCCGTAATAATTCCCATAGGAAGAGTGGAATACACATACCAATCGGCGCTGTCGTCTATTATGGGAATGTCCACTATAATAAGAGTGTTTCCCTCGTCGGTCTCTATACGCGCGCGTTCTTCTTCGTCGAGCGCCGCTTTAAGCATATCTTCGCCCACTCCCGTAGCGCGCGCAACCTCTTCAAGCTCTTTATCGGACGGATTTTCAAGATTTATCCAAGCGCCCGCCTCAATCGCGTCAAGCGTTTTGAGTTCTCTGCTTTGCGCGGGCATCGAATACACGTTCAACATAATTTTAATACCTCCCGTCATGTAAAAAATAAGCGACCCGAACCGCATAAAAAGTCCGCGCCGCCAAACGAAAGGCATACTGAAAATCAAGCCGCCGAAATAGGAGGCGCGGATAAATTACGGTATCGTCGACTCGGATAGTCGTCCATTATAATGACTTTTGCCTCCTTTTCTTTTTGCCCGAATATCTTTCAAGCTACTACATTATATCACACGAGTTAATAAAATGCACCTACTTTTAGCACCTATTTTCTATTTTTTTTGAGCGAAACTACTTGGTTGCCGTTAAATTTTTAAAGCGTTTTGCATAAACGGCGGCAAACTGCCCCGCTATTGCTCCGTCCGACACCGCTGTGGCTATCTGCCTGAGCGATTTTTTCACCGAATCGCCCGCCGCAAAAATTCCGTTTTTGTTCGTTTGCATTTTCTCGTCGCAAATAATATAGCCGTTCCCGTCGGTGGCAACAAGCCCTTTTATAAGTTCGGACGCGGGAGTATAGCCGAGCGCCACGAACAAACCGTTAAGCTCTAATGTGCGCTCGCCGTTTGGCAAAGCGAGTTTCACGCCCGTAAGAGGATTCCCCTCCAAAGCTTGTATGCGAGCGTTCTCTATATTTTCCACGCCGTCGGCAACGGCGAGTTTGCCGGAATGAATTCTATACACTTTTTTCGCAATGGGCGCAAGGTATTCCGCCGACGCAGCCGCATGACTTCCGCCGCCGACTACCGCCACAGTTTTGCCTCTGAAAAAATTGCCGTCGCAAGTGGCGCAATAACTGAGTCCTGCGCCGAGCAACTCTTTTTCGCCGCCAAGCCCGAGCTTTCTCGGCTCGCTTCCCGTAGCCAAAACAAGCGCGGGGGCGCGCAAAACTTCGCCCGTAGAGAGCGCAACTCTTTTAATTTCCCCGTCCTCGATTTTTTCGGCGCGGGCATACTTTATTTCGGCGCCGCAAAAAACCGCCTGAGCCTCCATTCGCTGCGAAAGTTCAAAACCCGATATGCTCTCGAAACCCGGATAGTTTTCTATTACGGGAGTGGCAGCCGCCACTCCCCCTACCGCAAGACTTTCGAGCACAACGGTGCGCACGCCGCTTCTCGCCGAGTAAATCGCAGCGGCAAGTCCTGCGGGACCTCCGCCCGCTATAATAACGTCGTAATCGTTTTCCATATTCACAGTATACCGCACCTCGAAAAAAATTACAACAAAATCGACGCCGAAAACTATTTCACCGAAGCCGAATCGTCGTAAAGCCGAATAAGTTCCAACAATTCTTCCATTGTGAACAGTCCTTTTTCTACGGCGGGCTTATAATATTTAAACGGAAACGCCGCAAAAACTTCTTCCGAAACGTATTCTTTAAAATCGTCGTAAGTATATAAACCGTACCTCTCTATGTCGGCTCGCATAGCTTCCTCGTCGTACTTCATGCCTTCGCCGTATTCGAAAAGGTTAGTCATTCCCGCCGAAAGGGTAAGCATATCGTTCGCCACAAGATTTATATGCCATACCGACGCGGGATTATATATTTTTATTAGCTCGTTCGTTCTCTCCACCCGTTCGAGCGTTGCAACGCTTTTCTCGATTTTCCCGCTTTCGCAATTAACCGAAACAAATCGGTGCCCTATAAATTCTTCGGCGTTGTTGCCGTCTATGTAAACGTACTTGTTTAAATCCAAATCGAACAATCCGTGTTCGTCAACTATTCTCAGCACGTTGCCGTCCGAAAAACGCAAACTTATAACGTCGTAACATTCGGCGGGTTGCAAAGCGTGCACGTTCACAAGAAGCGGAACGTATTCGAATTTGCCCGTTTCGTGATTGAAAGCCAAAAGTTCGTCGCCCGCTTTCAAATCTTCGACAGGCTTTTTAACGCCGCCTTTAACCGTTATAAGAGTTCCTTCGGCAAAGCAACCGGGAGCGTCCTCGCTCGAAGCGTACACAGAGGTATGCCCCTCCATAGTAAACGTGTACGGGCTTTTAACGCTTTTATTGTTTACCGTGAATTTGGTTGTATAGCTGTACTTAAACGAAACGGTTACGGTGACTTCCGCGCCGAGCGGCACTTTTGTTTCCTTGCTTTTTACTTCGACGTTGGCGCCGTTATATGTATATCTTATCGTAATTGTTGCGGCGCTGTATGTGCGCGAAATAAAACCGTATGAAAATTCGTTGAAAACGGCATGAGCCTCTTCTTTTCCCTGCAAGTCGTATTCGGCGCCGGGCAAGTAAAATTCTTCGCCTATTTCCCAGCCTTTTAAAGAATATTCGGTTATATACGAGCCGCCGTCTTTGTTGCTCTTATCGCATTTTTCGGGCAAAATTATATGCTTGCCTTTTTCAACATATTCGTAAGTTTTGTAGTCGCCGCCGAAAAACGTCATTTTGTTTTTCCGTTGGTTGAGCGCATACGGCACAAGATTGATTGACGCGATTCCCACGCAAACCGCAAACACAATAACCGCCCATGCGTTATAACGTTTTTGATATGCGATTTTTTTTCTCGACACAAAGTATTCGTTAGAGAACATTCTCGATATTAGCACAAGCGTAATTATTAGCGACAGTATGCAAAACAGCACGAACAAAAACACCGCGACTCCCCACGATAAACTCGTGGTTCTGGGAATTTTAACGCGATATTCGTTATCCTTGTTAAATAAGTCTATTCCCACGCCTACGCAAAGCGCGAGAGGCATTAAAAACACAAGCGTTTTAAGAAACTGCCTGAAATGCCATCTCTTTTTAACTTTATTGTCTTTTTTAAGTTCGGCTATTCTTAGAGCTTCTTCCCTTTGCCTGCGCGCTCTGCTCTCTTCGGCGTTCTTTTTGCGTCTTTCTGCGTCGCGCGCTCTTCGCTCCGCAGCCGCTTTTTCGCGCGCGCGTCTTTCTTCTTCGGCGCGCCTGCGCTCTTCCTCTTCGGCTATGCGTCTTGCTTCGGCTTCCGCCAAAATACGCGCCGCTTCTTCGCGCGCGCCGCGCTCTTCCGCCTCTTTCGCCTCACGCTCTGTCTCCGTCTTTGTTTTGCGCTCGTAAGCCTGACGAGACGCCATAAGCGTTATGCTTACGGCGTCGAAATAATCGAGGAAGCCCTCGCCGTCGAAATTCTTTTTGCGCCAAGACGCCTTGCGCGACAGTTCGAGGCAAAGTTCGATATCGTCGTTCGAAACTTTTCCGTCTTGCGACATTGCGGGTTTCGGCAATTCGCGTTTCTTTTGCGAGAGTTCCGAAAAATTGCGTTTGCTCTTACTTAGCATCGCGTCGGTTGCCGCAGCGGTTGCTATAAGTTGCTCGGCGGAACATTCCGTTTCTTTTTTTACAAACGCGGATATTCGCCGCCACTCGGCGGCGATTGCCGCGATTTCGTCTGTTGCGGACATACACGCTTTTCTCCTTAACGATTCTATTATATTATTCAAGAACCATTATAATACACCCCCCCCCGAGTGTCAAGCGTGTGAAAGATTTTTGTCCGTTTTTGTCGTTTCGGTTGCGTATCAACCGACGTTCTACATTACGAGACTTCCTTGCTCGCTGTCTACCGTGCGCATAATCTTCACCGTTTCGCCGTCGGCGGCGTCGAGGTATATAAAGTAGTCAAGTCCTTTATATTCGCATGCCGCTTCGTAGCAAAGCCGTTGTTCGCCGTTTTCAAGCGGAATAAGAGCTCCGCGCACCGAATTGAGTTTTAACCGCGAGTCTATAAGAGTGGGAACGGCGGCTCTGTTCATTTTAAGTTCGGTAGGGCGCTGCGTGTGGTTAAGGCAGTAATTTTTCGCCTCCAAACCGAGCACTTCTCCGTTATCGAGCGCCACCTTAACTTTAACGAGGTCGGTGTAAAAAACAACGTCGTTTTCAATGGGCGCAAGATTAACATACGCCACGCCGCCGCTAACAAGATACCACACGGGTTCAACGTCGTAGCCAACGCGAGCCGCGAAATCTTTAGCGCAAGCCTTAGCGCTTGTTTCCCCGAGCATTACGGCGCCGAGCGGACGCGACACGGTGAGGTTCACTATTTTGCCGCCGTGTTCGCTTACGCTGAAATACGCTTCTCCGCGTTCACCCGAAACCGTGAGTTCATATAGCGGCTCATCGCCCGATTTGCCCGCGCTCGTAACCGATTTCGCTTTAAATTCGGGAAGCGCCGCCATTGCGATTTCTTTCGCCTCTTTAAGCGAAATTGATTCCGCTCCGTCGAAATGGCAATAGTGCTCTTTCGCTCTTCCGTCGGAGAAAGGTCCGTCGTAAATAAGCTCGGGATATTCTATTGAATTGTGCGAAACTTTATTATCGGAACTGCGGAAAACAAAAGGCTTTTTCGAAGTTATCTTTCGAATGTCGAGCTTGTTTTGCGACGCGAGAGCCACAGAATCGCCTATTTGCGCGTTAAGTCGGCGCGCGGTTACATACATGCTTTCCACCGTGTCGGCGTAATTATTGCCCGACTTTCCCGCGATTAGCGCCTGTTGGTACGAAACCGCGAAATCCGCCACTTTATTTAAAAAGCTCGCGGCGCTTTCGCTGTCGTGCCAATCAACGGGCAATGACGACAGCGCTTTTTCAGCCGCCAAAGCCTCGCTGTAAACGTCGGTAAGCAAAACGGTGGCGAACCGTCCTTCGGGCGCAATCATGAGTTTTGAGAGGTTCACCTCTATGTTGTTCAAATTGTCGCCGAGTTCGTAAAGATTTTGTTCGTAGGTGCTCTCAAGCGCCTGTTGAGTTCTGCCGTTGTGCGCGAGCGAAAACACAAGCGAAACCGCAAGACACACCGAAAACAACATGAGCGAAACCGAAGTTATGAGCCAACCCTTAGAATGTTTTTCTTTTCTGTGTTCCATAATTTATCGTTTAAGCCTCCTTTAACCGCGAGCAAAATTGTGCCGCCCTATTTTAAGCTCAACCTTTAAGCTCCAAATCCACTTGCTTGTGGCTGTGGCGGGGTTATAATAGTATAAACAGCCGTTTGTGGGGTCCCAACCGTTCAATGCGTCGCGGGCGGCGTTATATGCCGTAGTGTTGGGCGAAAGGTTTATTTGCCCGTCCGCCACTGCGGTGAACGCTCCCGACTGATAAATAACGCCGGAAATGGAGTTTGGGAATTTAGAGCTGCGAACGCGGTTTAAAACCACTGCGGCAACAGCCACCTGCCCCGTGTAAGGCTCGCCTCTCGCCTCGCCGTATACGCAACGCGCCAAAAGATTAAGGTCGGCGTTGCTCGTAGACGAAGTGCTTCCGCCGCTCGATTTAAGAGTTACTCCGAGCGCCTTTTCTGTGCGCGAGCCCACTATTCCGTCTACAACAAGCCCTTTCGCGCGCTGAAAGTTTTTAACTCCCGCGAGCGTTTTGGGTCCCCAAATGCCGTCTACCGAAATTTTATAGTAGCCGAGCTCTTTTAGGCGCTGTTGCACTATTCTAATGTTTTCTTTTGTGTCGCCTTTAATTATGTTTTTAGCATCGGCGCGAACCGACGACGCGCCCATAAACGCGCCGAGCGCAATAACGAGCGCCAACATAATAAGGCATAGGCTTTTTCTTTTGTTCATTACCATTTAACCGTTTTCTCCTTTGTCGCTTTAAAAATATTTTTTTGCTATTTCGGCAACCAACGACTTATAAGCCGTTTCGTCGGAAGCGCTCGGAGTGTAGCACATGGCGGGATAGAGCACGCACCACCAGTTGTCGCCGCCGCCCGTTCCGAGCCGCACTATAAGCGCGTCGTAATAGCCGCTTTCCACAACGGTGTCGCCGTACATTCTCGCCGGAAAATATTCGTTCGAGAGCGTTGCCGTAGCTCCGTAGCCGAACCCCTTGCGCCTTAGCACCGCGCTCGCTATTTCCTGCAAGACTTCCCGACGCGCTTCCACCGCTTTGTATGCCTCGCCGTAGCTTCGCGCGTCTTTCAGCTCTTCCGACAGATAAAACTGCACCGCCGCAACCACTTCTTTTTTAACCGCCTGAGCGGCGGGAGAATCGGAATCGGCGCGAACGTGAATTCTCAGCAATTTATCTTCCGTGTTAGTATTGCCGCAACCCGCGCAAAATATTTGCGCCAAAATCAAAACTACCGCAATCAACGCGCAAATTTTCTTCTTTAACATACAGTAACTCCTTTTGCGCCGAATTTACACATTAAAAAAATCGACGCGAACTTTTATTCTCACGTCGATTTTAGACCGAAATAATAAATTTTATACGCGCAAGCGTAAAAAACGCGCGCAAAACACTACATAAAAACGTTGCCCTCTTCCGCACACGGAGCATAAGCCGCCCACACGCCGCTTTCGTTCAATATCTTAGCCGCAGAAATCGCCGCGCTCTCGCTCTCGAACAGTCCGCAACAGCAGTTTCCCGAACCCGTCATCCATGCCGCCGCCGCACCCGACGAATTCAACATGTTTATAACGTTTTCTATTTCGGGGCAAAACGCTTTCGAAGCTTTTGTCAGCGCGTTGCCGGTTTGAGCCGCAACGCCGCGTAAGTCGCCCGCGCCGAGCGCGCGAGAAAGCGCGTCGTTATCGGACGGGCACAGTTTGCGCGCGGGGTTAAGCCTATCGAACTCGGCGTAAGCTTTGCCGCTAAAAACTTCGCTTCCTTTTCTTGCTATAACGGTGTGCAATAAAAAATAATCAAGACGCTCCACATTTTCGCCCGCGCCGCTCATACGCGAAAAACAGCCCGCGAACATCAACGGCACGTCGCTTCCGACGCGCACGCTACCGCGCATAACTTCGTTACGCTCGAAAATTTCGGGATAAAGCTTTACCGCAGCCGCAAGCACTGCCGCCGCGTCGGCGCTCGAACCTCCCAAACCGCCGCCGAGCGGAATGCCTTTTTCAACAAACGCGCGCACACCTATTTTCGGGCAGAAGCTTTTTAAAAAATCCAACGCCTTAACAACGGTGTTGTTTGCGGGGACGGATGCGGGCAAAAATTCAAAGCCGCAGTCTTTTTTAGGCGCGAACGAAACTTCCGTTTTTCCGTCGAACGTAAAACTCAAATTCACAATGTCGAATATATCGACGGGAGCGGTAACGCTGTCTAATAAGTGCATTCCGCCGCTCGCGCCCGTAATGTTCAACGACAGATTGATTTTGCCGCGCGCCTTTATTTTTACGCCGTTTTCCATATTCAAGCTAAAACGCTTAAAGCGAATTTACACTGAAAATAGACGCAAAGCCGTTGTAGGCAATAGCCTTTCCCTCGTGTTTCTCGCCGCCCAAGTAATCGAGAATTTCGTCGTCGAGTTCTTCGATTTTATCGCGAGCGCCGCTTGCGAACTCCGTCAGCTTTTCCGCAACGTGTTTCCAACGCCTTATCAAACCGCCAAGCCTGTAATCCATAACGTCAAACCCGTGCGGCTTATATAAAGCGTCCCAATAACTTTTGAGCGACTCGTAGAATTTTTTGCCGAGCTTGATAAGCGGCATATAGTCGCTTTCCACCAAAGCCGCAACCTGTTCGCGTCCCTCTTTATACGCTTTGCGCGTGCGAACTCCGAGTTCCGCTTTAATAGCGAGCACTTTGCAAAGCAACCGCACCGGCTCGAACACAACGCCCCACTCGCCGCACTCCGTAGCTTTCTTGAGCGATTTCGCGCATGCCGCGTAATGCGCGCTCTCAGTTCCCGTAAGAGTGGAATCGAACATTCCCGAAAGGCAATCGTTATACAAAAGATATTTCGACGGGTTGCACACTCTTTCGGCGTCGGCAGGCAAAATCACGTTTGGCGAGTCTATAACCATAAAGTCGTCCCATTTCATGCCCGCGATTTTCTCGAATTTCTTTTTTATGTCGGCTTCGTTAAAGTTGCCGCGCGCAAACTCCGAAATAGCGCACAGCGCAGGCAAAACGGAGAACGGCGAGCACGTTCCGCCGTCGTCGCCCCACATTGTGAAAAACGCCTCTTTAACCCCGTGATTTTTGCACGCCTCTATCGCCGCTTTCGACGCCGCTATGCTGTAACCGTTAAGGGGAGCAAGCCCGAACCACGTCCAGGCGCCGCCCGCGAACATTATGCGGTTCGTAATTTTCTCGTACTTGTTAAAATTCTCTTCGTAATGCGCGCGCTCGGTGCTGTAATAATCCCAATACACAAGCTCCACGTTTTCGGGTATGGGAAGCTTTTCGGCGTCAGCGCGCGACGCGAACATATCGCCCCACATAAAGCAATTAAACCCGTGTTTTGCCGCGATTGCCGCAACCTTTTGCAAGTGCCGCAAAATTATAGGGGTGCGCTCGCTGTATCCGTGCTTTTCAAGATATGCGCCGCGCCCCAAAAAGTGCGCTTCGTCCATGCCTATGTTTATTCTGCGCGACGTAAAACTTTCGGCGACCGACGCGAAAATATTTTCTATAAGCTCGTAGGTGCGCTCCTCTTCGGGAAGCAAAATGTCGTGACAGTCGTTTATATTTCCGTAAGGCTGCCACCTAAACAGCTTACCCAAATGCGCCAAAGTTTGCACGCAAGGAATAAGCTCCATGCCGCGCTTAACGGCATACGCGTCTATTTCTTTTAATTCCGCTTTGGTGTATCGCCCGCGCAAATATCCGAAATACGGCTCGTTATTAACTTCGAACGTGTCTTCGGTGTAAAGCTGAATAGAATCGTATCCCATCTTACTAAGCACGTCTATAAGTTTTTTCACCGACTGAACCGAAAGCACAGAATTGCGCGAACAGTCTATCATTACACCCGTTTTTTCAAAACAACTTTCTTTAACGCTCATATTTTTCTCCTTTTTTTAACGTGCGCAAGCCTTACGCCCGCGCTTAAATAAACGCGTTTTTTAACCGTTAAAATCCGGCGAAACAGTTTGCGCTCGAATTTCGCAAAGTTCGCCGAACACATAACCACAGTATAACCGCATTACTCCAAAAACGCAACCAAAACAACGCTCCATTCCGTAAAAAATCCGAGAAAGTTTTATTCTCGGATTTTTCGGCGTTTTTAGTTGTGCAAAATACGTCAGTTCATATTTACGTTTCCTTTAAGACGCAAATATTTGCCCTCGCCCGCTTTGAAATTCATAGCGAACTTGTTGCCGCTAAGTTGAACTTCTTCGTATTTTTTCGTTTCGGGATTCCAAACTTCTATTCCCGTTATTCCGCTACTCTCGCCAACCGTAAAATTCTGCGCTTCCGACTCGAACCGCCACGACTTGTTAAACAGCACAATGTGCGGCTCGCTTCCGTCGCGCGCTTTCATGTAAGACACTATAAAATCGTTGCCGTCGTCCGCTTTCTCCACCCCTATAAGCGAATTTGCGGGGAGCTTTTCGCAACCGTCCTCGTCGTCGGTGTGGTAGGCGTGCAAACAGTCGAGATTCATTAACATATCGTTCATGTAGTGAATGTCGTTGTTCATGTCCGTCATAAAGTCGTAAAGATTTTTATGCTGAATTTGCCCGTTCAAATCTATTACGCCGTCGTAGCAACCCTCGCCGCCCCACATTAAATAGTTAAAGTAGCTAAGCCCTTTAAATCCGTAGGCAAGATAGGCGTATACGTTCCAACGCAATTCGTTTTCGTTCGGCATACGCATTCCCTGCCAAGCGCAAGACTGCGGAAATCCGTGCGTTTTAAGGTCGTATTTGAGCCCCACTTTGCGCATAGCTTCCATGTTGGAATATATGCCCTCTTCGGTGCTGTTCTGCCTGAACGAATAATAATCGTGGCTCAGCCACTCTATATTTTCGGCGCCCACCGAAGTGACCCATTTTTCAAGATATTGCTCGTAAGTTCCGCCCAAATACATTTCGCCGACATATTCGGGGAAAAGGTTTACAAACGGCATAACGCCCTCTTTTATGCCGACGTACTTTTTCGACCACTCGGCAACTTGCGGAATGGCGAACACGCTCGGTTCGTCGCACACCATTATTCCCATGCAGTTTTCGAGCTTGGGCACTATGCGTTTGGCGTATTCCACGCCCGCGTCCGACATATTGCTTGCCGTGCCCGCAACGAGTTCGGGATTCGGGGTGTTTGTGTTGGGACCTGTGGCGTCCGCTCCGAAAGTATAGAGCATGTTATTTTCTTTCATAACCTTATCAACGTATTGCCACCATATTTCGGTAGACATATCGCGGAACATTTCTTCGCCATGACCGGGAATCCAGTTGCCGCACGTTATAAAGTTCACTCCGCTGTCGGCAAGCAATTTTGTTTGCTCGCTCATAGACGGCGTTTTTTCGTCGTCGTTGCCATACGCCACAAACGTGCCTATTAAAAAATCATCTTTCGTCCATGCGTCGAATTTAACGACGTCCGTTTTGTCGTTCGTATCGTCGGGCACTTCGTTTTTTCCGCACCCCGCAAGCGAAACGCAACACACTGCCGCAACCGCGCTTAATATAAGCGCAACTAATTTTTTCATTATTCAACCCTCCTAATCAGTTTCTTTTTCAACAAAATCGTAGCTTCCCTCTCCGCGAACGCATTTTTTACCGCAGAGAACTATTTCGGCTGTAACCGACGCGGGAATTTCTATATGATAGTTAATTGTTCCGTTTTCGCGTTTCCAACAACTAACCACTTTGCCGCGCACCGTATCGAACGAACAATCAACAAAATCAAGCTCTTTTACGCATACGGGCGCAATGGTTATTTTATCGCAGCCGCATGCGTCGTCGGATATTCCTATTCCGCCCAAATACCGATAGAAAAAAGCGTCGTAAGCACCGAACATCGGGTGGTCGAACGAATCCATTTCAACGTCCATTTCTTTCTCCCAACGTTCCCAAACGCTCGTTGCGCCCTCGCGGAGCATAAATCCCCAACCGGGATATTCGGGATTATTGAGCACCCTTATAACTTCGTCGGCGTGCCCGTATTCCGAAAGCATATAAAACAAATGCCTGTATCCTATGTTTCCGCAAGTGGAATGATGGTTGTGCTCTTTAACGTTTGAATACAGATTTTCGGCAACGCGCTCGCGGTGCTTTTCGGGCACAAGCCCGAGCGACAACGCTATAGCGTTTTCCGCCTGCGAGCCGCGCGAATACGAAGCAAGCTTTTCGTTGAAATATTTTTCGTTGATTGCGGCGGCGCATTTTTCGGCATGACGGTGAAATACCTTTTCGTCGGCGCTCATGCCCGCAATGCGCGCGACACGTTCGGCAAGCGCCAAATGCCAGTAAAGATAAAAAGTTGAAATACACAAGCCGTCGGCGCGTTCCGCCTCGTAGCAACCGGGATAAACCCAGTCGCCGTAGTAGCTATAATCCATAATGTAATTATCCGAGCGCGACAAAAGATAATACACCCACTTTTTAATTCCCGCATAATTTTCGCGCGCGGGGCGAGGGTCGCCGTAATGCGTGTAGCTGAGCACCGCAAGCAACGGATACGCCACGCACACGGGGTCGGCGGGTCTGCCTCCCGTATAGAAAGGCGCCGTGTCGGCAATTTCGCCGCCGTCAAGTTGCGTGTCGGATATATCGAACAGCGTTTTAGGAAAAAACCTTTCCATGCCGCAGTTGTAAACAGTTTGATAAAAGCGCGAGCCCCAGTCGTTGAGCCACCCGAAACGCTCGTCGCGTTGCGGGCAATCGGTGAGCACGCTGTGCTGATTGTTGAGTTCGGTGCGCACCGCTATTTCGTGCAGTTTGTTAAGCCGCTCGTCGGAACAACTAAACGAACCCGCTATTCTCACGTTGTTATGAACGTGTTCGCCCGTAAGGCTTAAAATTTCCGCGTTGCCGCATATTTCCGCCTGAACGTATTGAAAACCGTGATATGTAAAGCGCGGAGCAAATTCCTCTTCGCCTTCGCCTTTTAAAATATAGGTGTCGCACGCTTTCGCCGTTCGCAAATTTATGCGGTTCACAGTTCCGTCGGGGGCAAGACGCTCGCCGTATTTCAGCTTGATTTTAGCTCCGCGTTCGCCGCGCGCCCGTATTCGCGCCCAACCCGCTATATTGGCTCCAACGTCGTATACGAACACTCCTTTCCCTTTTTCGCACACCGACATTGCGGGATAAGTATCGGAAACCGTAATTTCTTCAAGCGGTTGCGGCAAAAGTTCTCCGTCGGGCGCGGGCGAATATATTGTGAACATCCACCCCGTGCTCCACGACGGTTCGAATTCGGCTGACGCCCAAAACTTTGGAACAACGTCTTCCCTGCGGGCGTCGTAAGTTTCGCCGCCGTACACGCTGTTGTCTTTCGTGGGGCTGTGCCCCACCCACCAACCGCCGTTTACCGACGAATGGTATTCTTCCGTTTCTCCGTTTTCGTAGTCTAAATAAAACTGCGCGAGCACTTTTTTGGAGCCGAGCCAACCGTGCCCAACCTCTATTCCGAAAACGTTTTCGCCCTGTTTAAGCATAGGCAAAATATCGTAAGCTATGTAAAACATTCGCTTTGCGTAATCCGACACTGCGGGCGAGAGAACCGCGTTCCCCGCCTTTGCGCCGTTTACAAAAAGCTCGTGATAGCCGAGCCCGCAAATATAAGCGCGGGCTCGCGCAACACGGCCGGTTTTTAAAGTTATACGTTTGCGAAATAGAGCCGTTCCGCCTTGATTGTTCACAGGCATAGCCATCCAAGTGCCGAGAAAATCGGCTTTACTCGGCGCGGTTTCGAACTCGCAAATTTCGCTTTGCGCGCTCTCCTCTCCCGAAAAAACGGTGACTTTGGCAAAGTAGGCGGTTCGAGTTAAAAGAGGCTCGCCGCCGTACTCGACAAGCGCGGGCATACCCGCAATCACGCCCGAATCGAACACGTCGCCCACACCCTTCTCGGCAAGCGCGCGAGAAGACGACACGGCGAGCTTATACGAAGCCGTGCCGCTCAAATTACGGCATTTCCAAGAAAAAGCGGGACGCTCGGGCGCCGCAAGCGGACGGGTTTGGTATTCGGTTCTAAGGTCGTAAATTTGAATCATAGTAAAAACTCCGCAAGTATTTTCAAGCTTTTTTGTTTGCAAAAAGCATTGCTAAAAGCGTTACACGCTGAACGTAGGGGATTGCTTCGCTTTCGCTCGCAATGACAGTATGGCAGTTGTGTCTTTGCGAGGAGCGAACGCAGTGAGTGACGCGGCAATCTTCGTTCTGTATTTAGGATTGCCACGTCGGGCTTCGCCCTCCTCGCAATGACAGCATGGCGGTACCGACGCTTGCAAACAACATATTAGCAAATTGTGGCTTTATTATTCACCAATTAAACGCGCGCCTTTCTCCGCAAAGAAATAATGAGCGCAAGTCCGATTGCAGCGATTGCAAGCGCTATGCTGCCTACGCTCGCCGCCTGCGATTTGCAACCGCAACCCGATTTTTTATTCACAACGTTAACGGTTATTGTGCCTCTGCGGGTTTCTCCGTCTACCGTAACCGAAACATTGTAAGAAGTTTCGCCGAGTTCGCTTGTGCTAATATCCTCAACGGTTACGCGTTCGTCGCTGAGCGCGATTTGCTCGGTTGTTCCGTCGGAGAAATGCACCGTGAGTTTCATGCTCGAAAGGTCGAGCGACGAGCCTTTGTTAAGAGTGAAATTGCCTTCTATCTTGGATATGCCGCGTTTAACGGTTACAAGCACTTCGCGCACGATTTCTTCGAGAGGGTTGCCGTTTTCGTCTTTGCCGCCAACGAGCTTAACCAAAATTTTAGACTGACCGACGCTCAAGCCCACCATTGTGCCGCTCGCGTTAATAGTTACAACGTCGGGTTTTTCGCTCACATAGGTAAACACGCCTGTGGTCGCGTCTTCGGGAATACGTTTAGCTCCGAGAGGTTGAGCCATGCCCGCAGTTATGGTCATAGTTTCAACCACAGTAAAGTCGGTGTATTCCTTGTAGTATTGCCATAAGCTTTTAACGTCGTCTTGCTCGTGGCAATAGTAGGTGTAGTCGTCGTCCATGCGGGCGCAAACATACCAGTAGCCGTCGTTTTCTCCCTCGCCCAACTTGTGCCAAGCGTAAAGCGGCATTCCTTTTGCGAAAGTGATTTTGTCGCCGAGCATGTAAATTTGCCCGAATTCGTCGTCGTCAACATAATGAGGACAGTCTTTAAGCTTTTCTTCGTCGGTGCCGCAAGGGCATTTGCCGGGTTCGAATTTGTATTTCGTGCTGGGCGCGAAACTGTGCCCGTCAATAAAAATAAGAATGTTGCCGCCGAGCATCCAAAGCCCAACGTCGTGTTCGCTGTTTCCGTCGGCGGAAGTATAGGTAACGTAGCTTTTCATGTCGTCGCACTGAGCTCCGCCGAGCGCGTTTTTATTGTTAGGCGTATACGAACCTGCGCCTATCATCATGTTGCCGTTCCAAGTTCCCTCGCCGGGATTGCGGTTGTCGAAAATCGCGTAGCCCGCCACGCCTATGGAATTAAACTTTTGCGCCGCAGTAATTTCGTACACTTCCACTTGCACCGTTGCAGTAAGTTTGCTTACGGGGTCGGTAATCGTGAGAGTTCTTTCTCCCTTAGTGTTATAGTCGAAATTCTCATCGAACGCGTCCGCGCCGAGTTCGAACGACACGCCGTTGCTTCCGTCGGCATACACATAATGCGCCGTAAGTTTGTAGCCTGCGCTCGCAAACGACGAGCCTACGGGCACAAGATATTTGCTGTAAGCCCCCTCTAATTCGAGCGCGCTTTTTTGCTGTTCGGGTTTAACGGTGAGCGTGAACTCTTTTTTGAGTTCTTTATACGAAACCGTTATTTTCACCGTTTTATCTGCGGGCGTTGCCGCGCGCGCGGTAAGCACGCCGAACACGTCAACAGAAACATAATCGGTGTCGCTCGATTCGAATTTGTAAACTGCGGTAACGTTCTCGTCGTCGAGCACAATTATTTGATGAGTTGTGTTAGCGTATAAAAATTCGGGTAACGTATCGAGTTCGAACGACTCGGGCTCAACAAGGATTTCCCAAACGGGTTTGCCGTTTTCGCCCACCGAAGAATACACATAGGTAACGCTCTCGGCAAGTCTTTCGTTGTCGGCAAGCGGCATGCCCTTTTTGAATGTGGCGGTGTCGCCGAGCGTCCATTTGTCGGCATATTCTCCCACAAAGAAACGCGGTCCCGTGAAGTTACCCGTATGCAACGATATTTTGGTTTTATCGGGAACGCTCTGCTTGTGCATTTCCATGTATTTTATCATGGAATCCGCCTTAGTTGCGTCAAACGGAGTTTCGCTGTTAAACGAAAGCAACAAGTGAATCCAACCTTGCGGCTCTACAACGCTCGTAATTTTAAACGTTTTGCTTGCTTTAACGTTTACGGTAACTTCCGCAGTTTTTCCGCCGTAAGAGAGTATCGCTTTTTGAGTGTTGCCCGCTTTGTCGGTGCTCACGCCGTTAAAGCTGAGCATGCTTTTGCTTATTGTCAACTCTTCTTCGGCAGTGTCGCTACCAACGGTAAATTTGCCAACAAGTTTACTAATGTCGGCTTCCAAATCGAGGTCGGCATATTGCCACACTTCGATTTCGCCCGTAACGCTAACGGACGACACCGTTGCGGAATTAACCGTTATAGTAAGTTCTTTCTTTTGGCTACCCACATAAAGAGTGAGCTTAGAAGTTCCCGCCTCAACGCCCGTAACAAGACCTGTGTCGGACACCGTTATTCCGTCGTCGTTCGCAATAAAAATTTTGGTTGCGTCGTCGGCACCCGTAACGTTTATTTGAATTGTTCTGCCTTCGGTAACTTTAAGGTCGTTTTCGTTCTCAACCGCAAACTCTCCCGCAGGCTCGGTTATTTTAACCCAGTTTGTTTTATCGGCAACGTCGCCGCCGCGATACATAAATTTAACGGTTTCGTTTATTCGTTCTCCTCGCAAAAACCGCAACCCCTCTTTTACCGTCACTGTGTCGCCGGGAGTATAGAAAGCCGTATTATCAAACCCGCCCGCCGCATACACATGGAAAATGTTTCTTTGAACCAAGCGATAGTCCACCGCGTTATTAGTTGTGGTTTTAGCGTGATTCAATTCGATATATCCGTTCATATTCTTGCGAACTTCCGCAAGAACAGGAGTATTTCCGTAAGCGTCTTCAACCGTGTTACTCGTGCCGTTAAATTCGATTGCCAAATCTTTATAATTCGAGCCATCGTAATAAACGGAAGCAACGGTTAGCTCGGCGTTTTCTTTCAATACGAGCTTAACCTCGTTTACGGTTGCGCCATCAACGCCCGAATTAAAAGGTACGTTTTTTTCTCCCGCCGTGTTAAAATCCACGCCGTCGAACGTAAACATTTCGGGTTTTACAGTTAAGGGGCTCTTCGTGCCATCGTCGAAAACGTTTAAAACCGTAAGTTTATCGTAATCGACTTCGGCGGCTTTTTCGTATTGAAAAGCTTCGAGTTGTCCCGTAACTTCAACGTCGGTAATAGTAGCCGTTTGTGTAACTTCAACGTTAACTTTATACGCTTTTGTGCCTATAAACGCCGTAAGCGACGACGTGCCCGCTTTAATACCCGTAATAACGCCCTCGTCGGTTACTGTTATTCCGTCGTCGTCGGCAACGAACATTTTTGTCGCGTTGTCCGCACCCGTAATATTGAGTTGCAACGTTTTGCCTATATCCACGCTGAGGCTGTCTTTGTTTTCGATTGTAACTTCGCCCTCAGGCTCAACAACTTTAAGCCAATTATCTAATTCGGAAGCGCCTTTTCCGTTATAAATAAATGCAACTGTTGCTCTCAATCGCTCGGTTTGTTGAAACGGACAACCTTTATAAACCGTTAAAATATCGCCAACCGTATATTGACTTATACATGAAGGAATGTAAAATCTTGGCGCCCCTGTGCCGCCTTGATATACGGCATTATCATTTGTAGTATTTTTAGCAAATTTCAAATTTACATACGGCAACATGGTATTGCCTATTGCATCGGAAAAATTGCTCCCGCCTGTAGTCCACAACTCCATACTACCCCAATCCGAGTGTCTAACTCTATCAACCGTGAATTCCGTGCTCGCCTTTATAGTTACGGGCACTTCGGCTTGAGCCTCGCCTACGGTAATTTTGGCGGTGTAGTCTCCCGCCGTATCAACGTCAACGCTTGAAAAATCAAGCATTTCGTGAGTTACCGTAACGGTCTCTTCGCCGTTTTTCACAGTGAGCGCGCTCAAATCGTATTCCTTGCGCTCCGAAGGCACATATTGCTGCCATTCGAGCTTTCCCTCTACGGTCAGCGCGCTTTCGGCGGCGCGCGCAAACACGCCGCCCGCGAAAGCAAGCGCCGACGCGCACAACGCCAAACACACAACTATTGCCGTTAAGATAAGGCGTTTGTTTTTCGTTTTTTCCATTTTCCTTCTCCTTTTTTAAAAGATATTGTATTTAACGCCTTTGCTCTTGCAAAGGGAGCGTTACAAGATTTTATTTTCCATAGGCGTATCCGAACCGACCTATGGGAGCGCAATCGCCCGAAACGTAATAGTCTAAAATGTCGTCCTCTTTTTGCACGTTGTCGGCAATCTTAAACGAGAACCGAACGTCGTCGGGTTTTAATCCCAAAGCGGCAAGCGGAATTTTATACGCTATTTTATTCCCCGCGCACGCATATTCCGCCTCGCCCGCGTCGCTCCAATTATAGCCGTTTGCCAAACACTTTTCAACGCTCGTTTTGCCGCCCGACTTAGGCTTGCGGTTAATAACGTAGTTAAATCCCGCAAAGCTCGTTGTCGCGTCGCCCGCCGATATGAACAGGTTCATCCAATTAGTGTCGGTTCCGTTGTACGCCGTTATGTCGTCTACCGTTTCAACGTAAACGTAAACGTTTTTGTCGTCGTGAGCCACTTTAATGGTTTTAATATCGTTGCGGTTGCTGTTGTCTATGTAGCTGTGAGCCACCCTCGCCGCGTTCTCGCCGTCGCGCGCAATAGCGTCGCCCGCAAAGTCGGCGTATTCCACGAAAACGTTGTCCCACGCCGCAAAATTGCTCAGGTCGGCAAAAGTTTTTGTGCGCATTTTGTAGCGCTTAGCCTCGCCCATTTTGAATTTGCGAGCGCCGCGCACCATTTGAATATAAAACCCGTCGCCCGCCGCTTTGCTCATTTCAACGTCGCGCGAGTGTTCGGCGTTGTAGCCGTCAACAAGCCAAATTTCTTTGCCCGTAACCTGACTCGGTCCTTCGGGGATTCCCGCCCATTTGTTGTCGGGGTCGTGATACTGCGCCGACGGGTATTTAATTGCCGTCCACTCGTTCCAACCCGTAACGAAAATATTATCGACAAAGCCTTTTTCGGCGTAAGTTTGAGCCATGTTCCACTGCCATTCGAAATTCGCGCCTTTCTTCCAGTCTTCTTCTACGCTATCCGCGCCGTTATAGCCGCGCGAAGTGGTGTTGAGCATTTCCGAAAAGAACACGCTTTTTTGCGAATGTTGAGCAACCGACACCGACGCGAACTTATTGTCGAGCGGAACGGGGTCGCCCCATTGCATCCAAGGAAGCCCGCGCTCTTCGTTGCGGGTAGTAGACGACGGCCACTGCGATTCGTAAAAATTAAAATATTTGAACTCCTCGCTGTCGGTGGGCAAAAACTCGCTCGCGTCCGTTTGGTCGGTTGCGCCGCCGTTCGCGGTGGAAACGCCCACAATCACGGGGCGAGGGTCGTTTTTAAATCTGAACCACAAATCGTCATACTCGCCGCCTTTATAAAAAGTTTTATATAGCGAGCGCACCACCGAAGCCGAACCCGTGTTGGTGTAAAAACCTACGGCGGGCACTTTCCAACCTTGTTGCTTGAACTTGCGGCACACTTTTAAAACCGTTTCGGCAACGTGGTTGTATTCCACCGAGTTGGTGTAGTCGAACAAAACGTAGTCTATTCCCGCCATAGTGAAAAGCTCTATATGCCGAGTAATAACCCATTCGTCGTTCATAGAGTAATAGCCGTAAAGAGGCTCGTTTGTGAAGTGAAACTGAAACGCGGGGCTTTTTCCCGTAGTGTCCTGCGGGTTATAAAGCGCGTCGGGATTTTCTTTTTCCAACTTATCCACGTCGTATATGCCCGTCATGCCTTGATTGCCGAGCCACGCAAAGTAGAATAGCCCGACGTATTTGTCGCCCGTGCCCGGTTCGGCGATTTCCACAGTTCTGCCGTAATCGTCTATCGCCGTAAGGTTAGCAACGCTGTATTCCTGCGGCGAAAGATTGCGCGTGTCGGATTTAAGTTCCGACTGCGCCGGCGGGTTCGATTCCGCATCTCCGCACGCAACGCCGCTCAAAGCCGCGATAAGTGCCATAGCCGCGCACAAAATGCCTTTTCCTTTTTTCACGCTTTTTTCTCCTTTTTTTGTTTTTTGCTTTACGTTTGAGACTGCCGCGCTACGCTTCGCGCTCCTCGCAATACTCGCCTACGGCTCGTGGCGTTCGCACGCTCGGCTAAGGACATCCCCGTAAGGCGGGGCGGAAAGGTTGCGAGTTTTCCCTATATTCCCACCTAAGGCGGCGAAGAACGGTTGTGAGTTTTCCCTATTTCCCCACCTAAGGCGGCAGAGAGTGGTGCGGAGAGCGGTAACAGCGGTCGAGACGGCAAGGGCGTGTGCTCCCTCGCACATAACCGCGCCGACTCGACCGACGTAGCCGTTATACGCGCCGCTATATGCCGCCGTTAGCCTTTGAGTCCGTCCATAGCCACCCCTTCAATCAACTGCTTTTGGAACACAAAGAACAGCACTCCGGGAACTATGCTCATCAAAACGCCTGCCGCCATGCGGATATTAACCATATCGGCGGCAACGGTTTTGTTTTGCAAAAGATAAAACACTTTATAGGCGATTGTGTTAGGAAAGTCTTCGTCAAGGCGCCAAATAAGCGGTCCGTAATAGTCGCCCCACGCTCCCGTGAACACGTTGATAAGCATGTAAATTATAATCGGTTTTAAGAGCGGCATTGTGATTACGAAGAATCTTCTGAGCGCGCCCGCGCCGTCGATTTTCGCCGCGCTGTCTATATCGGCGGGCAAGCTCTGAATAAACGAGCGAGCCAAAAAGATATATATCGCGCCGCCGCCCGTTAAGTTCGGAATTGTGAGCGGCAACAGCGTGTTCAGCCAGCCGATTTTGGCATACAGCACATAAAGCGGAATTTGAGTGATTACGGCGGGAAGCATCATTGTCGAGAGCATGAACGCGAACAAAGCTTTTTTGCCGAAAAAGTTGCAGCGCGCAAAGCCGTAAGCAATAAAAGTCGCCGAGAGCGGCACAGCGATAGCGTTGAACAAAATAACTTCCATTGTGTGCAACAGCGCCGCGCCGTATCCTTTGTCGCCGAAGATGTGCATGTAATTTCCGAATTGCGGCTTTGCGGGAAGCAGTTTAATTTCGCTCGACAGCGTTTCTTCCACCGTCATAAGGCTTTTGCTAATCATGTAAAAGTACGGGAAAATGAGAATAACGGCAATAAGCGCCATAACCATATTGATTATTATTTTATAGGCGAGCTCTTTTTTCGCTATCCTTTTCTTGTTAAATAACGCCTGTTGCATTCTCAGCCCTCCTCCCAGTCGAACACTTTTTTGCGCACATAGAAGCAAACGGCTGTAACAATGCCCACAAAAAACAGCAAAACCCAACTGAGCGCGCTCGAATAGCCGTATTTACTGCTCTTGAACGCCTCGTTATAAATTTTAACGGCAAACATATACAGTGAGTCGTTTTCGCCCTTGCCCTCGTAGGCAAACACGAGAGTGCCGTTGAATTGCAACGAACCTATCAGCATGGTAATCACGTTAAAGAATATCATCGGCATACTCATCGGAATAGTAACGTGAAAGAACTGTTGCACCCGCCCGCCGCCGTCTATTCTCGCCGCTTCGTAGAGCTGTGACGGAATAGCTTTGAACGCCGCGAGCCACAGTATCATGCCGCCGCCCACGCCCCACAAATTCATGAGGAAAATCGAGCCTATCGCAACATACCACCTTTCGCTGTTAAAAAAGTCGCTGTGCAGCCCCACCCAACCGAGCATTTTGTTGAACAGTCCGTTGTAGGCGAATATGTCGCTCCACAAGAGTCCCGACACCACGCCGGGAATTATAACGGGCAAATAATACAACACTCTGAAAGCGCCTACGCTCTTCATTTTCTGGTTCACGAGCACCGCCAAAAGATAACTCGTAACGAGCGCTATGGGCACCGACACAAACGTATAGAAAACGGTGTTACCGAGCACACGCCAAAATTCGGAATCGCGCGTGAAAATAGCTATGTAGTTTCCGAGCCCTACGGGGTAATAAAGCCTGTTGCCCGTATAGTTATAGAACGACCATATAAACGACTGTATCATGGGATACACCGTAAATATTCCCAAGCCTATAACAAGCGGCAAAACGAAAAGCCAACCCGTGCGGTTCTTACGCCAAAAGTATTTCACGTTCTCGCGCGGAGTGCGCTTGCGCGAAGCCTTATTCAACAACGCTGTTGAACGCATCGTCTATGTCCGCCTTAAAGTATTTGAGCGCGTTTGCGGGAGTTTCTTTCACGGCATACGAGCCTACATACGTTCTGATAGCGCTCACAACGTCGGACGCGAAAATGGGGTCTATGTAGCCGATAAAGTCGAGGTCGGTTTTATACTGCGAACCGTATGCGTATGCAGCAACGTTAAATCCTTTTTCGGTATATTCTTTGTGCCAAATCGCGTCGGGGTTTTCTTGCGAAAGTCCGCTTCTTATCGACGGCAACGTGAGTCCGCCCTCTTTGGCGATAATCTGCTGTCCGTCCTCGCTCATAAGATACGCCATAAACGCGAGCGCCGCTTCGAGTTTTTTGGGCTCGTCTTTAAGCTTACGGTTCACCGCGTAGCCCGCAAAACCGTGACCGATTGCCGAATTTTCGCCGTTTATAAGCGGGAACGAGCAAACGTCGAACTTGCCGCGAGTTACAGCCAAATTCTCGAATTTGTCGATGGTTGCCGATTGGAACAACAGCGCGCCCGAGCCGCCCTCGAAGCTGCTAACCGAGTCGTTTTTGCTCGCCACAAAACGCCTGTCTACAAGCACTTTTATAAAGTCGCTCACCTTTTGATTTACTTCCGCCGTGAGCGCGAATTTGCCGTCGGAGTTAATAACTTCGCCGCCGAGCGATTTTATTATGGGATAGCCCACCGACTCCCAGTTAAGATTGGCGTCTATCGGATAGTAGTTGTTTTTGCCTTGCGCGTCGTAATAGTCGCGAACCTTTTGGCAAACGCCCAAAAATTCGTCCCACGTCCAGCCGTTTTTGAGTACGCTCATATCAACGCCCGCAACGCCGAGAATTTCTTTATTGTAGAACGTTATAACCGAATCGCATGTGCGGGGCACGGCAAACAAATATTCGCCGTATTTACCCATTTTTTTCGCTTCGTCGGTAAAATCTTGCTCGTAGTCGAACACGCCTTGCGCTTTCGCCGCATCAAGATATGCGTCGAGGTTCAAAGCGATTCCGTTAGCCACCAAAAAGTAATACTTGGCGGAGTCCGTCCACAAAATATCGGCAAGCACTTCCGCCTCGAACTGACGCATAACGGTGGCGTTATACGAATCCATAGAAAGCAAGTTTGTGGTTACTTTTATCAGCGGATATTTTTCGTTAAAGCCTTTGATAAGAGCGTTGAGAATTTTTTCCTCAACCTCGTTGTCGGGACGCAAAACTTTGATTTCCCCTTGATACGACGCGGGCAACGTTAAATTAACGTCGTATTCGTCGCGGGTAATTTCGCCGCCGCGTTTGATTTCGCCGCAACCCGCCGCCGACACGGCGAACGCAAGAGCGAGCACGCAAGCAATTAGCAGTTTGAACAGTTTTTTCATAATGTCATTTTCTCCTTTCCGCAACGCGGACTTATTTTTTTCAGTTTTTATAATCGCAAATCGCCGTCATGATATTCATCGCGTAAACGCGGTGCATAAAGTCGTTGGGGTGATTTACGTTGCTCGAAGATATTTCGCAAATCTTCTTTCTCGTTAAAAAGTGTTCTCCGGGCGCAAGCATGTCTATAACCGTAACGGAGCCGTCGTTGTACTTTTCTTGCAATTCGTTAAGCTTTGCGCGGTATTTGCCCAAAGTCTCGTATACGTTGCCTACGAATTTATCGTTGCACGGAAACGAATTAACCAAAATAAAATTACAGTCGCGCGATTCGGATTTCACCGCAAGCATAGTTTCTTCTATGTTGCTTTGAAACTTCGCGGGAGTAGTGCCCGAAAGGTCGTTCATGCCGTAGGCTATTATGCAAAGGTCGGGCTTTGCCGATTTCGCCGCCGCAAGAGCCGCCGCCCCCTCGCCGAGAGGATAATCGCTCATGCTGCCGCCTTTCGCAACGTTTGTGTAGTCCACTTTCGCGCCGTAAACCCTTTCGAGCTCGGCTTTTACCTGCTCGGAATAACTCGGAGTGTTGGGCTCAACCTTTAAGTCGGAAGTAGACGACGAACCCGCCGAAATGCTGTCGCCGAGCACAACCATGCTTATATCGTTTCCCGCTTTAAGTTTGTTGCGTACTCCCGCAAGCATGGTTTTGTCGTGGCGATTAAAAACGCTCTTCGGAAGTTCGGAAACGTCGTAAGCGTAAGTAACCGACAAATACTTACCGTAAAAATAACTGCATTCGGTATAAACGAACGGACCGCCGCCGTTGTTCCAAATAACGTATTTGCTCACGCTGTCCGGCATGGCAAGCCCGCCAGGAGGCGCGGTTACAAGCTCGTAGTTGCCTTCGGGCGGATTCACGCCTTCGTCCGCCTTTTCGTAAAGCGGCACAATGGAGGAACCTGCGGGAATAACAAGCCGCTTGTTCGCCTTATCCACCGTGTAGTCTTTTCCTTCCTCGTATGTAACTTTAAGCTGTTGGTCCATAACGGACACAACGCGCTCGGGCGCGTACATTAAGTTTGCGTAAACGCTTCCGTCCTCGTATTCAAAAGGCACCGCAATTTCGTTGTACATAACGTTCGAAAGCCAAAACGGGCTCGACATTTTTTGCGCGTAAGTTTCCGCGCTGTACGAAATGCTTTCAATATCGGAAACGTATAACGGATATTGTTCTGTCACGTCGGGCTCCTTACTCGGACTTTTCGGTTCGCCGCACCCGAACGCCAAAAGCATTACTGCGGCGCACACAGCCGATACAACGGTCTTTTTTATTTTGCTCATCGTTACCCTCCGATTACTTTTTGCCGTCGGCAAAATTTTTTCGCGGTTTTTCCGCATTTTTTGTTCGATACTAACAGTATAAATCCCGAAAACAATTTTTTCAAGGCAGAAAATTACGATATAATTGCACAAATTACAGATTTTCTCCCGACAGGGAGACAAATTTCTTATACTTATGTTATAATAATCACATGATGAGAGCAGATTGGCACAAAATTTTAAGCGCGAAACCGGACAACAATCCTTTCGCGCAAACGACAATCCGCACAACCGAAGCGGGGCATGATAAAGTGGATAAGTCGTGGCATAAATTCGTCACGTTTTTTCCGTATTACCGAATGTATTTCGTGCACAGCGGACAAGCACGCCTTTTGCTTCAAAACACCGAGCTTTTGCTTACGCCCGGCTATATTTATTTCGTGCCCGCGTTTTCGGTGATAGACGCCGACTGCGAGGAAATCTTGGAACACGCGTGGGTGCACTTCGAACTCGATATAACCACCGCGAATTATTTGAGCATATTAAAACCGACATATAAAACTGCGGCGCTCCCTTCCGACGAAGCGGCTTTTTCCGAACTAATCGAAACTTTCAATTCCTCGCAAACGGCGCAATCGCCTTCGGCGCTTCTCAAAACCGACGGAATTTGCCGCTACTTGTTGTCGCGCTTTTTGCCGAATAAAACGGTTTTAGACGACCTTAACGAAAGCGCGAGGTTTTTGCCCGTGCTTCAATATATAGACGAACATATATCCGAGCAAATTTCGAACCGCGACTTAGCCCGGCTCATGTATCTTTCCACAACGTATTTCGCCAACCTGTTCACAAAACAGTTTGGCATAGCGCCCCGACAGTACGTGCTAAACAAGCGCATGAGCGCGGCCGCAAAAGCCATTTTGGAAAACAAACAGACGGTTAAAGAAATCGCGTTTTCGCTCGGATTCGAAAACGAAAGTTACTTTAACCGTCTGTTCCGTAAGTTTACGGGCGTTCCGCCCACAGCTTACCGTAAAATAAATAAAGGCGCCCCCCCCCCCGCATAACGCGCAACTGAACGCACGAAAAAAACCGACGCAAGAATTTTTCTCGGCATCGGTTTTATTTTTTAATTATTCGCTATGCACCCCGTAAGGCGCTCAATGTTTTTATTTTTCGCTGAGGCAACGGTATGTGAGCACGCGCTCGCCGCCAGAAAGCGGAAGAGCTATGCCGGGATTTTGCAACAACACGTTTTCGGGCGTTGTGCCGAGAGCTTTTGCGGCGTCCCAAAGGGTTTCGCCTTTGCGCGCGATATGAATTGCAACCGCTCCTGTGGGAAGTGCGCGTTCTTCGCCAACCGCAAGTTCGGATATAATATATTTCACTTCTTCGCGGCAAGCCGAATATTCCACCGCAATATCCGCCTTTATTTCAAGTTCTCCGTCGCGGCGGATTTTAACGTTTACGTTCGTAACAATTCCGCGCGCCGTAACAACATCGCCCTCTTTAAGGTTTGCCGAAACTGTGAGCGAGAACGGAAGTTCAACAGCCGCCGAAGCTTTTTGCCCGTCTTCCGAGCAATACACAATCGAACAAGCCGCCATTCCCTCTACCGTGAGTTTGCCTTCTTCGGCGAGGGCGGCTGTTATGCTCAGCCTACTGCCGCACGTCGATAAAATTTTATCCGCAAGCGGCATGTTTTCGTCGAGCGTAACTTTGCCTTCAACGCGCTCGAAGAAAGTTTCTTCGCATACGGGAATGGGAACCTTAACCGATTCGCCGGATATAAGCAATTCGTGCGTAACGCTGAACGCGTCGCAAACGGGATTGGCAACGTCTTCCGAGAATGTGCGGCAAACAAAGCCTACGGTGCAATCGCACGCAACCGACGAACTTTCGCCGCCAACAAGCTCGGCATGCGACGATTGAATTTGCGCCAACACCGAGCAAACGTCGCCGCCGTGAGCGCCCGTAACCGCAAGTTCCGCCGAAAAAGGCGTTTCCTGCCTAACCGACACAACGGTGTCGCCGCTACGCCCCGTAACGTCATTTATTATAATGCCCTCTACCGTTACAGTGTCGGAGCCGCAAGTGCGCTTCACTATGCAGCAACGGGGTTCGCAAAAAAGCAATTCGTCTATATTCGACACGCTCACCGTATCCGAAAAAGAACGACTCTCGTTGCAGCTTCCCGAAAGGCGGGTAAAATCAAGCCTATCGTCGTGCGTGTATATGCCGTCGCCGCCGCCCGTTAAGCAACGCACGCTTTCGCCGCCCACGCCGATAAGGCGCACTTCGGCAACGCACGCGAGCTTGATTTCGTGTTCGGTGGCAAGCACTATGTCGGTGTCGAGCACGCAGCACGAAAGCGCGGGAGAAGTCTGCGCGGTAATCCCCTCGCCCGTAAGCTTGTCGGAAAATTCGGCAACGTAGTCAAGACTGCGGCATATTCCCTCTCCGTCCAGCACCAGCACGCGGAAGTTGGCTTTTCCTCCGTACCGCGCCTCGCCCGTGAAAACCTCGCCCGGAACAACCGTGACGTCGGCGGATGCGGAGAGAACCTTCCCCACCGTAAAGCCCGCCGGCAACAGTCTCGCTTCAATCACCGCCTGACCTGCGGCAAGCTGCGTCGGATACGACGGCGACAGGTCTGAATAAACAGGTTCAAAAGCCATAAGTGTCTTTGCCTCCTAAAAGATGATTTGTCCTAAATAACACTATATTATATAGCCTGCCCGTCCTGAATAGAACAAAAATTTTTTTTATTTCGTATATTTATAATAGCCGAAGGAAAAACTTTCGAATATGAGAAAGTGCGCAAAGAGTATCGACGAAGTTAAAGCCTATGTAAACGAGCTGACGGGACGCCCTCTTAAAATATCCGTGAACAAAGGACGCAAGAAAATCGTAAAATACAGCGGAAGCATTCTTGCCGTTTATCCGCAGGTGTTCACCCTTAAAATAGCGGACAATAAAAATATAGAACTGCTCGCCTGCTCATACAGCGACGTTATTTGCGGCGACATAAAACTAAGCGAAAAATAGCGAGGCAAAGCTGCTCGCCTAACAAATAAAAGCTATGCTTTACGATAAGCATAGCTTTTTTCTTATATAATATATATATTTTTTTTTAAGAAATCGATAATACCTCTTTTAATTTACTCTACCACCAATCGGCGTATAATTCGGCGTTATCGGCGATATTCCAATTCATAACCGACTCGCCGTTCTCGTTTGTGAGCAAAATCCCGTTATAACGCCAGCCGTCAAAAATGTAGCCCTCGCGTTCGGGCGCATCTAATTTAAACGCCGAACCGCATTCTATTTCTTCCGTAGCGGGCACAGGACAACCGTCGTAGTTGTAATTAAGCGTTAAAACATATTTATTGGGAATCCACTTTGCATAGTAGTCTCTGTCGCCCGCTTCTCCCGCCGCTATTTCGGTTACTGCTTCGCCTGTGAACTCCTCGCTTTCGTACCAACCGTCGAACGTGTAGCCCTCTCTTTCGGGAATGGGGAAAATAAGCCCCTCGCTTATTTTGTAATGCATTTCTTCAACTTTGTAATTCTCAATATAAAATAGAATTGTGTAATCTCTCTCGCTCCATTTCGCGGTAAAAGTGCACTCTTCTAAATCGTGTTCCCAAATTTCTCCCGTTTTTATATTGAAAATGTCTTCTCCAACTTTACATTCCCAACCATTGAACTGAAAACCAACTTTCTCGGAGACCGGATTAGGAGAAAGCGGATAAGCATAATATACAGTTCCGTCTGCAATTGACATTCCCCCGCAAGAATCGAAATGCACAGTTGTTTTTATGGGCAATATATTTTTGCAATCTGCCCAATCCTCACTTTCTTTATAATCTTCCTCAAATGTTTTCGGCACATATACCGTTAAATTCTCGGAAACGCCCGCAAAACTTCCCACACCAGCTCTAAGCATTTTGCTTGCGTCTTTTATTTTTATAACTTCAAGATTTTTACAATTGTAAAACGCGCTCATATCGAAACCGTACCACAAATTGCCTTCAACCGTGAGCTTTTTAATATTCACGTTTTCGGCAAATGCAAGCGCCATGACATAAGCATAGTCTTTCAAAACAACTTCTTCCGAGTTTCCTTGATACTTAAACAGAACTTTTCCGAGTTCCACAAATTCGGACGAAGAGGCAATTTTTGCGGTAAACCAAGCGGTATCTTCGAACGCGCCCGCTTCCGCAAACGTCAATGCGTCCCCTTTGATTTCATTCAAATTTTCGCAGTCGAAAAACGCGAATTGACGAACATAGCTCGCATTGTTCAAATCCACCGAGCGCAAATGCTTGTTGCCCATAAAAGCATACGCTTGTACTTCAAGCACACTGTCGGGCACAACGTATGCCGTATCCGTTTTCCCAAACGGATACAGCACAAGTAATTTTTCGTCATTTTCAAATAAGACACCGTTTAAGGAAGTATACGTTCGATTTCCGCTTTGCACACTCACGCTTTGCAAAGAAGAGCACTCTGCAAATGCATTAGAGGCGCAATTAAATACGTTTTTTGGCAAGGTTATGCTTGTAAGCGAGTTGCAACCGTAAAACGCCATACTTTGTATATTCATCAAACTGTTCGGCAGCGTCACGTTTTCGAGGCTTTCGCAACCCGAAAAACATTCCGAAGAAATTGTTTTCAATTCACTGTTTTCTTCGAACGTTACGTTAGTGAGAAGTTTATTGTTTGCAAACGCCGACGCTCCTATAACTTTAACCGTTTTGGGAATAGTTACGCTCGTTATTCCGTATTTTTCGAGTTCGCCCTCGAACGCTCTTTGCCCAATTTCGGTTACGGGTATATTTTCAATATTGGTAGGTATTAAATGTGCTAAAATAATTTTTTCCCTATAACCATTAAATCGTATTGTTCCGTCCTCGCAGTAATCATATAAATACGGTGAATTGTCTTTTTTATCTAACGAGTTATCAGGTACAGAAGGGTAATTTCCGGATTTGTCAGTAGCATAGTCATAACAACCATATAACCCTAAGCTTGTGCAAATTGTAATTGCAATAATAAACAATATACTAATGTTTCTCTTTCTCAATTTCATAAGCTTGTCCCCTCTTAAAAATTTTTTATATAATATATATAGTATAACAGGTATAGTATAACATGAAAAACTACAAAAGACAAGTATTTCAAAAAAGTTTAAAAGTAAAACATCTTTAACATATATACATATTATCGGTTTTTACTTGCGCGATTAAAAAATATGGTGTATAATTGTATTTGGTGAAGGTTGGCATAGTTGTGTTTTAACCTTTGCACAAAAGAACGTAAAATAAATTTTAAGGAGTATAAAATCATGGAAACTTACGGCATTGAAAAATACGGAATCATGAATCCCAAGAGCGTGAGCCGCAACCTCAGCCCCGCAGTTCTTGTGGAAACCGCACTTAAAACCGAGCCCGCACGTCTTACCGATAAGGGCGCGCTTTTGATTGAAACGGGCAAATACACAGGCAGAAGCCCCAAAGACCGTTTTATTGCCGACGAGCCCGAAATCACCAACGAAATCAACTGGGGCGCCGAAAACAAGAAAATTGCGCCCGAAACTTTCGAGCGCATATACGGCAAAGTTGCCGCCTATCTTTCGAACCGCGATTTATATGTTTTCGACGGATTTGCGGGCGCCGACCATAAATTCCGCATTGCGGTGCGCGTTATAAACGAGTTTGCGTCGCAAAATCTTTTTATGCACGACATGCTTATTCGCCCCGAAGAAAAAGAACTTAAAAACTATAAAGAAGATTTCACTGTTATTTGCGCGCCCGGCTTAAAGCTCGACGCCGCAAAAGAGGGCATAAACAGCGAGGCCGCGATTCTCGTTTCGTTCACCAAAAAGTTGGTGTTAATCGCAGGAAGCAAATACTGCGGAGAAATGAAAAAGTCGGTGTTCAGCGTTATGAACTACCTGCTTCCCAAAAAGGGCGTGCTCGGAATGCACTGTTCCGCAAACATGGCGCAAGACGGAAGCGGCAACACGGCGCTCTTCTTCGGGTTATCCGGAACGGGCAAAACCACCCTTTCCGCCGACCCTAATCGCGGACTTATAGGCGACGACGAACACGGCTGGGGAGACGACGGCATATTCAACATAGAGGGCGGCTGCTATGCCAAGTGCATAGACCTCAGCGCGGAAAAAGAACCCGAAATCTTCGGAGCTATCCGTCATGGCGCGGTTATGGAAAACGTAATCGTAAATTCCGACACCCGCGTGCCCGACTTCACAGACAAAACCCTTACCGAAAACACCCGCGTTGCCTACCCCATCGACTTTATACCCAACGCGGTTATTCCCGGCGTGGGCGGTCATCCCAACACCGTTATTTTCCTTACCGCCGACGCATACGGCGTTCTGCCTCCCGTATCGAAACTCACTAACGAACAAGCAATGTACTACTTTGTTTCGGGCTACACGAGCAAAGTGGCTGGCACCGAGCGCGGCATAACCGACCCCGTTTGCACGTTCTCAACCTGCTTCGGCTCTCCGTTCCTTCCCCTCGATTCGAGCGTATACGCGGAGCTTCTCGGCGAAAAAATCAAAAAGCACGGCTCAAACGTTTACCTTATTAACACGGGCTGGACGGGCGGCGCCTACGGAGTGGGCAAGCGCATGTCGCTTCCCGCAACTCGCGCGATAGTTACCGCCGCGCTCAACGGCGAACTTGCAAAAGTGGAATACGAAACGGAGCCGTTCTTCGGGCTTGCCGTTCCCAAAACCTGTCCCGGCGTGGATAGCGGCATACTTAACCCTAAGAGCGTATGGAAAGACAAGAAAGAATACGACCGTCTTGCTAAAAAACTTGCGGGCGAATTCGTGCAGAACTTTAAAAAATATACTCACATGCCCGCCAACATTGTGAACGCGGGTCCCAAAGCATAGTTAAACGTCTAAATTAGCTAATTAGCTCAAAAACAAAAAGACAGGCAAACAGCCTGTCTTTTTTTATTACTTCCGTCACTCCCCGCGCCAACTGTGCTCCACTAAATCGTCTACCGTTATTTCAAGTTAGAGCGGCGGCGCTTTTGCGTTTTGCAACCTTTTATAACACGGGAAAAACGGCGCGACGAAAAAAACTTGTAAAAAATTTTAAAAAACACGCTAAAAACAGTTTACAAACGGCACGAATATGAATATAATAATGGCGAGAAAAACGGGGAGCCGATTTAGTGAAAAAAGAAGACAAGAAGCCCGCTTACATTCTCTGCCCGAGATGCGAGCTGAATTATATTGACGTAAAAGAAAAATACTGCACAGTTTGCAAAGCCGAAATGGGTCTTGTGGACCCCAGCATTTTGTTGCCCGACGACGAAGAGGCGGGGCTTGAAAAGCTTTGCCCCGTTTGCCAAGTGAACTATATAGGCGAAGACGAGGAAATTTGTTTTTTGTGCCTTAAAGAACGCGAAGAGCGCGAAGCCGCCGAAGAAAAGAGCGAGTGGGACGCTATGGAACGCGACTCCGACGACATGAGTCCTATCGGTATTTTGCCGCTCGACGACGAGCCGCTTTTGGACGACGACGAGCCCGAAGAAGACGAGGAACCCGTTCCCGAACGTTCGGACGATTTCGACTATCCCGACACTTTCGACGGCTTTGACGAAGACGACGAAGACTTTGACGACGAAGAAGAGGACGAACTCGACGAAGACGACGAATAAACCGTATTAAAAAAAGACGCATTAGCGTCTTTTTTTTCAATCCTTTTTAACTTCGGCGTTAATTTGCTTACGAGGCGTTTTTTCTTTTTTTAAGTTAGAAACAGGCTCGCAAAAAAGTAATATAATTATAAATACAACTGCCAAAATCGCACAAAGCGCCCCTATAAAAAAACTCCCTTTAAATTCAATATCCGACACATTTATGTTCTTTACGATATACTCCGACCATCCGAACCAAAGATAAAAAAGCCATAACTCGAAATAAAGCAATATAAAAAAGCCATACAGCGCGTGCGACTTATAAGCGCGACGCCAAAATACAAAAAAAGCCAAAGTTGCAATACCGTCTGCAACGGTAAAAACAATAGTCCACACGACGCGCTTTTTTCCAATATTCAAATCAATCACATTGTTCACCGAATGAACTGCCACATAAAACACAAGCAATAAAAGAGCAGCACATATAACCATACAAACAGCACGCGATACTATGCTAATTCTATTTGTCATTGCTTTACTCTGTTGTTTAAGTTTGTATAAATCAACCTTTTGCGATTTAAACGGAACAAGACTCTTGACTATTTTATTATCTTTGTTCAATTTAGCATTATTAGAAGGCGGGACAAGCTTAAACTTAGATTGCGCAGTAATAGCAGGCTTTTCGATTTGCACCGTTTGAACATTAGTCTTTTGGAGTTCGGTCTTATGTTCACAATTTTCATCGCTCGGCTTATTTTTAGAGCGTTTTTTTCTTACGAAGCGTTGTATTTGAAACACAACCAACACTCCCGAGAAAACAATTGCAGGCGGCAAAAACACATACAATTGAAGCAACAAAAACATAAATATCAAAAAGTCAAAAGTAACGTCCAAAACACATCACCTTCCTTTTATAAAATAAAGCTACGCTTTACGTTTTTTCGAACGCCTTACAAAACAGCACATTAAAGCGGCGTATATACACAGAAACACTGTGGATATTATAACGGTAACCAAGCATTGCGAAAGCGACGAATCGCGGAAGAAAGCCGCCCACAATATGAGCGGAATATGCAACGCGAAAAAAAGCGCCAAACTACCGCCCGCTTCCCCCACTTTGCAAAGCTCCGAAAAGCTCACGAACGTAAACATTACGCAAACGGCTGAAAGCGCCATGCAAACAAACGACGCCGCCATATACCCTTTAACGGCGCGAACGGTGTGGTAACGCTCCAACTGCAATTCTATGTAACGCATTGCGGCGTTTGAACCGAAAAACGTGCACGCCGAAATTGTGAACACCGCCAAAGCGCATAACACGCCCAAAATCACGCTTAAAACGCGAATTGTTTTCATAAACCTTATTTGCCGAGCGGAAAGAGGTTTATGCGCCGCTTGCGCAAATTTTGCGGGCGGAACAAGTTTTGCGGTGGGCGCCCACCCTACGTTTTTATTTACTGCGGAACCTTTCGCAAACGCGGGATTTGGCGGCGGAACAAGCCTGTCGGCTCTTTCGGCAACTACCGTCGCTTTTTTGGCGGGAACAAGCGTTTGCCGTTCGGAAAATTTATTCGCCGCATTATTTTCCGTTTTGTCGCAAGGCGGAATAATCCTGTCGCCCGATTTGTTTTCGGAAACGGAGCCGCACGCAATCGCTATAAACACTATTAAAAACATCGGCGACAGCAAAAACAACGCCAACAGCGCGCTTAAAGTCACAGTCATAAGTTCCGCCTCCTTTTATAATTATAACAACGCGGCAACCGTTTTTGTCCCGCCCGCGCTCAAACGTTTGTTAGCAATTCGGCAAGACGCACGAAGTCGGCGGGCGAAAGCGTTTCGCCGCGAGCGGCGCGATTTCCGCACACTTTTAAAACAAGTTCTTCCGCCGTTTGTTTAGGCAACGAATAAGCGGCGGTAAGATTGTTGGCAAGCGTCTTTCTGCGCATTGCGAAAGCTGCAGCAACAGCCTTTCTGTAATGCGGCAAAAGAGCTCTGTTGCAAATAGGTTGTATATCCAGCCTAACCACAGCGCTGTCTACGTCGGGCGACGGAAAAAACATATTGCGCGGCACCTTTCGGGTTATGCGCACATTTCCCATAGCTTGCATCTGAGCCGACAGCGCGCCGTAGTCGGGCGTTCCCTCTTTGGCGCATATTCTGTCGGCAACTTCTTTTTGAACCATTATAGTCAAACTCAGCAGGTTTTCGTCGTATAAAAAGCGGAAGATTACGGGCGTTGTTATGTAATACGGCAAATTAGCCACAACGCGATACTTTCCGAGTTCAAGCAAGCTTAAATCGTATGTCATAACGTCAGAAAAAATCAATTCCGCGTCGGTGCCCGCAAGAGTTTCAGAAAGCACGGGGCGCAAACGTTCGTCTATTTCAAATGCGGTAACGCGAGCGCCGAGCCCGCAAAGCGCGCGCGTAAGCGTTCCCGCACCCGCACCAACTTCGAGCACATTATCGCCGCTTTGCGCGCCGTCTGACGCAATGGCGCTCAAAAGCTGCGGGTCGGATAAAAAGTTTTGCCCGTACCGCTTGCTGCAAGCAAAATTATGACTTTTAAGTAGAGTTTTAAGTTCCATATTTTACCTTTTTTGTCGCGTTTTCCGCAATGTTTCCGAAGCTTTCATCTAACCGCAATAAGTAAACCCGCTTCGGGAATGTAGCCGTTTTCGGGGAGCAACCAAGAGAAAGTGCGAGGCAAAGGCGCGACGGTGTGCTTAGTAGCACTCCGAGCGACTTTAACAAAACAATTTCGCTTTCTTTGCCCCCAAAAAAGCAAACAGCTTCCCGAAGAAGGAAGCTGTTTGAAACAAGCGATTAACGTTTGCTGAACTGAGGCGATTTGCGCGCCTTTTTGAGACCGTATTTCTTTCTCTCTTTCATTCTGGGGTCGCGCGTGAGGAATCCCGCTTTTTTAAGCGTAGGGCGATATGCACTGTCCGCCTCGCATAAAGCTCTTGCAATGCCGTGACGGATAGCGCCCGCCTGACCGGTAAAGCCGCCGCCCTTAACGTTTACGAAAATATCGAATTTTCCTGCGGCGCCCGTTGCTTCGAGCGGTTGGTTCACTATGATTTTAAGCGTGTCGAGCCCGAAATAATCGTCGAGCGTTCTCTTGTTCACCGTTATGCTGCCGCTGCCGGGAAGCAAACGCACGCGGGCAATCGCCTTTTTGCGGCGACCTGTGCCCCAAAACTGTATTTTCTTTTTTGCCGATGATTTGGTTGCCATATCAGTTGTACCTCTTTTCTACGAGTTTCATAGGCTCGGGCTTTTGAGCCTCGTGCTTGTGCTCCGCACCCTTATATACGCGAAGTTTTTTGAGCATCTTTCTTCCGAGCGAGTTTTTGGGAAGCATTCCCTTAACTGCCTCGTACACGGCTTCGTCGCTCTTTTCGGCAAGATATTTGGAATATTTAACTTCTTTGAGCCCGCCCATATAAAGCGTGTGGTGGCGTTTCATTTTTTGCTCGCGCTTTTTGCCGGTGAGCGCCACTTTATCGCTGTTTATAACAATCACAAAGTCGCCCGCGTCGGCATGAGGAGTAAACTCGGGTTTGTTTTTTCCGCGCAATACCGCCGCAACTTGGCTTGCCAATCTTCCGAGCGGCGCGTCGGTGGCGTCAACTACATACCATTTGCGCTCAACCGTCTGCTCGTTAGCCATAAACGTTTTCATTATTATTCACGATTTCCTTTTTATAATATTTCGCGCGCGTAAACAAACGTTTCACGCCGTTCGCCCCGCACGACTTTTCTCCGCTCCTAACGCTTCGCTCGCTGTTCGCGGGGGCTAAATCCGCAAACAAAGCTATGCGCCGAGCGCAAAATACCCATATATTTTATAACAATCGAGCGCCTCTTGTCAAGTAAAAAAGATAAGATATTATTCGAGTATTAACAATATTCGCCATTCTCAACTCTCTTGCGCGCGGTAGGATTGCGCCGATTATTGTAAGAGAAGCGGCTAATCCAAATTATATCCTTTTTCGGCGTATTCGTCTTTCAACCTGAGCTCGTTCATAAAGCGGAGTAAGTCGGGCGCGAACACTTCTTCCACGTCGAAAAACTCGGGATGAATAAGAGCAAGCGCGGCGATTTGGTCGTAAATATAGTTCGCCTCGTCGCCTCTTATTTCCGCAAGCTCGGTGCATCTGTTCATCAACACGTCTAAAAGACGCGAACCCTCGCGCCTCTTGCCGAGCGTGTTAAAAGCGGGAACGTGGCAGGTGTCGAGAGTGGCGGCAACGTGCGGACGCCGTAACGTCCAAACAAAAGCGTTGTGGTCTATTCCGTCGTTAAATTCGTATTTGCCGAAGTTGGGCGGCACTCGGTTGCAACCGCCCATGAGCATGATTTTTCCGCTCGGCAGATTCACCGCGTCGGCAAGCGTGCGCTTAACCATAGTGCACGGTCCGAGCGACAAAATACGGTAGCCCGCCGCAACGCTTTTCGTCCATTCGCCGTATGAGAGCGTAGGCACGGGAGAAGTTTGTGCGTCGTCGAAAATATCGCCCATTCCGTCGTTGCCGTGAATAGCGGGAAGAGTGCAACAATCTTGATAATAAGAAACGGAATCTATAAGGCGCACTCCGCTAAGGTTCAAGCCGTCGTCTTTTGCCGCCGCAAGCAACTTTTTGGCGTTGTTCATTGCCGTAACGGCGTGAACGTTGCCCGCAATCGGCATAACGTCTATATTCTCGTAGTCGGCGCGGTTGTTCAGCAAATAAGCCGTTGCGCAAGCGTCGTCCAATCCGTAGTCGGAAAATATTACGAGCCGCTTTTCTTTGTTTTGCAAACTCTCTATTTTTGCAAGAGCGTCGCTTCGCTCTCTCGAAATAATGTCTTCCATATTTCACCGCCTTTTTTGTTTTGTTGCGTTTTGTGCGTAGGTTCGCTCCGTGTAGGAGATTGCCGCGTCGCTCACGTCCGTTCGCTCCTCGCAATGACACTGTTGTAAGAGAATTACTGCGTCAATCATGTGCATTCGCGCCATTCAACAACACTGTTACAGCCTTTTAAAAAAGCTTTATCACAAACTCGGTGCCTTTGCCGAGTTCGCTCGTTACGCTTATTTCGCCGCCCATAGTTTCAACTATGCTCTTGGCTATCGAAAGCCCGAGTCCGCTCGAACCTTTTTCTCTGCCGCGCGCTTTGTCGCAACGGTAAAACCGCTCGAATATGTGTGGCAAGTCTTCTTCTTTTATTCCTATGCCCGTATCCGAAACTCTTATTTCGGCATGTTCGCCGTTCATTTCGCACCCTACGGTTATTTTTCCGCCGCTCGGGGTGTATTTAATCGCGTTGTCAACAAGGGCACGCACACACTCTGTGAGAAGATTTTTGTCAGTTTCCACAGTTATGGCGTCCTCTTTCCGCTTAAAAGTAATAGCGTGGGTAAAATCCACCATTTTGTAACTTTCGGCAATTTCCGAAACCACTTCCACAAGATTGAACCGCACGGCGTTCATCGAAAAATTTCCGAGACGTGCCAAAAACAAAAGCTGTTCCACTATTCGCTTCATGTTTTCGCTCTCGCGCGCGATTGCCTCTATTCCCTCGTCGAGAATTTTCGGGTCGTCTTTTCCCCACCGTTTGAGCATATTGGAATAACCTTGAATAACCGAAATGGGCGTTTTTAATTCGTGGCTGGCGTCGGCAACGAAATTTTGCTGACGCACAAACGACTGTTCGAGGTTGTCAAGCATTTCGTTTATGCGGTTTGTAAGCTCTTTAAGCTCGTCCTGACTATCGACCTGGTCTAACCGAGCCGAAAGATTGTCGCCCGTAACGTCGTCTATTCTGTCGGTTATGCTGCGAATGGGCTTTAACATGAACTGACTTGTTACCCATACCATTGCCGCGTAAAGCACGCTTACAACTATCACGAGCACAGCCGAAGTTACTTGCAAGGTGCGCATATAGCCGCTTGTGCCGCCGTCGCTCTTTCTCATGCTCTCCACGAAAAAGACGGTGAAGCCGACGAGCACCAACGAAAATATAATAGAATAAATGAGCGTCATTTTCGCGGTTAACGGCATGTTTATTTTGCGGAACAACAATCTGACGCCGAGCACTATTCCCGTTATGGGAAAAAACAAAATCATTAGCGCAATCAAAAACGGATTGCGCTTTTTTTGAAGAGGCGTTTTTTCGGACAGTTTTTCCTGCTTTATGTCGCTTAAAGTGCGCTCAACGTCCGAACGGTCGTCTCCGTCGGCGGGAAACACCGACGAAACATGACGCGCTTCCGTCTCGCTCTCCGCTTTATTATGTTTGTCGGCTCTGTTCTTCATTTACGCCGCCCGTTCAGTCGCGGATTACATAGCCCGAGCCGCGCACCGTTTGAATAATTTGCACGCCGTACACGTCGTCGAGCTTGCTGCGCAAGTAACGTATGTAAACGTCAACCACGTTGGTGTTGCCGTAAAAATCAAATCCCCAAACGGCGTCGAGCGCCTGTTCGCGCGATATAACCACATTGCGGTTAGTGAGCAAATGCACCAAAAGGTCGAATTCTTTTTTCGTAAGGTCTATAACGTCGCTGCCGAAAGTAACTATATGCGACTCCACGTCAACTTTAAGCTTTCCGCACGTTAAAACGCATTGCGACGAACGCATTTCTTTTTTAACGTTGGCGCGTATTCTCGCAAGAAGCTCCTCGATGGCGAAAGGCTTGGTCATGTAGTCGTTTGCGCCCAAATCGAGCCCCGCGACTTTATCCATAATTTGGTCGCGCGCCGTAAGTATTATAACGGGGGTTTGCTTAACCTGCCTAAGTCGCCTTAACACCTCTATGCCGTTAAGCGACGGCAACATAACGTCGAGCACAATAAGGTCGTAGTCGTTGTTCACGGCTTCGTCGAGCGCCTCTCTGCCGTCGGCTACGCATTTCGTTTCGTAGCCCTCGTGTTCGAGTTCGAGCTGCACAAAACGCGATATGCTTGTTTCGTCTTCCACAATAAGTATTTTCATCTTCTCGCCCTCCTAAATCGGCTACTTTTCGTCGCCGACAATTTCTATTCGCATTGTGTTGGTGTTACCCGACACTCCTACGGGAATACCGCCCGTTATAACCACAAGGTCGCCGTCTTTTATAAGCCCCGTGCCGCGCGCGCACTCCACCGAATGAGCGAACAATTCGAGGTAGTCGGGTTGCAGCTCGCTTAAAACGGGCACCACGCCCCAATTCATTGCGAGTTGGTTATATGCCTTTTCCGACAGCGTGGCGGCTATAATAACGCAATTAGGGCGAAAACGCGACACCTTGCGCGCCGTAAAGCCGGACTGACTCAAAGCTATAATCGCTTTTGCGCTCAAATCGAACGACGCCGCAACGGTGGCGTGGCTTATGGCGTCGGTAATAGTTTTTATTTCGGGTTGGAGAGTGTGAAAGCGGTTTTTAAAGTGAATGGAACTTTCGGTTTTTTCGGCGATTTTCGCCATAGTCTTAACCGTTTCCACACAGTATTTGCCAACCGCCGTTTCGCCCGACAGCATAATAGCGGAAGTGCCGTCGTATATCGCGTTGGCAACGTCGCTTATTTCCGCGCGGGTGGGGCGCGGGTTGTTTATCATGCTCTCTAACATTTGCGTTGCGGTTATAACTTTTTTGCCTTGATTGTAGCAAAGCTTTATTATCTGTTTTTGAATGGCGGGAAGTTCCTCGAAAGGTATTTCAACGCCCATATCGCCGCGAGCAACCATTGCGCCGTCGCAACCGTCTATAATCTCACGAATGTTATTCACGCCCTCGCGATTTTCTATTTTGGCTATAATCTGAATGTTTTCGCCGCCGTTGGCGCAAAGCAATTCTTTAACAAGCCGCACGTCGCAAGCGCTTCGAACAAAGCTAATCGCCAAATAGTCGGCGTCTTGCGCTATTCCGAAAAGCATGTCTTCGCGGTCTATGTCGGATATATACGGCATATCTATGTTCACGCCCGGCAAATTTATGCTCTTTCGGTTGCTGAGCTCGCCGCCGTGCGTTACAACGCAAACGATTTCGTTTTGCGCAACCGAATCGACTTTAAGTTCTATAAGCCCGTCGTTCAATAAAATTATGTCGCCGCTCTTGACGAATTTGGGCAAATCTTTATACGTTATGGAAACGCGGCCGTTGTTGCCCTCGCATTCTTCTGTGGTAAGTGTAAAATAATTGCCGTCTACAAGTTCGGCTTTTCCGCCCGCGAAAGTGCGTATGCGAATTTCGGGACCTTTTGTGTCGAGCATTAGGGCAACAGCTTGCTTTAATTCGGTTCTCGCGCGTTTAACCATTTCTATGCGCGCGGCGTGCTCTTCATACGTTCCGTGCGACATATTTATGCGTGCAACGTTCATGCCCGCCTTTATAAGACGTTTAAGCGTTTGGTAGTTGTCGGTAGCGGGTCCTAAGGTGCAAACAATTTTCGTCTTTCTCATTTTGTTACCTCTTTTTCGGTTCTTATATAAATTCGGCTAAAACCGTTTATTTTGAATAAACTTATTTTATGGTTTCTATATCGTAAGGCGTAGCCTGATACACGCAATAATTCAGCCAATTCGAAATTAAAAGCGATTCGTGCGCCCGCCAACTTAGGCGAGGCAACTTGCCCACTTCTCCGTTTAGGTAATAATGCGCGGGCGGCTTAATGTCGGCGCCCGAAGATAAGTCGCGCATATATTCGTTGTGCAAAGTGTCGGCGTCATATTCTCCGTGCCCGAACACAAACACTTTTCTGAGCGACTTATCGGCGGCAAGATAAATCCCCGCCTCTTCCGACTCCGCAAGAATATCCACCATACCGCATTTGCGAACGTCTGACGCGTCAACCTGAGTATGGCGCGAGTGCGGCGCCGCGAAATAATCGTCGAAACCGCGAACAAGCGGATTGCGTTTATCGAGCACCTTGCTTTCGAAAATGCCGAATATTTTTTGCGGCACAACTTTTTTTTCTATTCCGTAAAGGTAAAACATTGCCGCTTGCGCCGCCCAACAAATATACATCGACGAATACACGTTGTGCTCCGCCCAGTCCATTATGCTCTTTAATTCTTCCCAATACGCAACGTCTTCGTATTTTAGCTTTTCTACCGGCGCGCCCGTAACTATAAGCCCGTCGAACTTCATGCTTTCGCTTTTCACTTCTTCGAACGTGCGGTAAAAAGCTTCCAAATGCTCGCGTGCCGCGCTTTTCGGATTATACGACGCCGTTCTAAGAAGCACAACCTCGACTTGCAACGGATTGTTGGAAAGCAACCGCAACAACTGCGTTTCTGTGTCTATCTTATTAGGCATAAGATTTAAAACGGCTATTCTCAGCGGCCGAATTTCTTGGCTTACCGCGCGGGCGCTATCCATGATAAATATGTTTTCTTTTGTCAGCAGTTGCGCCGACGGCAGGCTGAGCGGAACTTTAACGGGCATTAAGTGCAACTCCTTTTTCTTACATGAATACCGGTAACGCTATTAAAAAAACGTAAATTTTCAGTATACTTTCACTATATCACGCAAAGCGAAATTTGTCAATCAATATGCGCCTTTGCGCGCAAGTAAACGGTTTGCTCGCAATCGCGCCATTTTAAAAGCAGCCAAACTGAGCGAAAGCGGCAAAAAAACGGTAAAAAGCGGTATAAAATGCCGAAAATAAGCAAAAAAGCATAGTTAAAAACTTTTCAAAACGGTAAAATTATGCTATAATTGCAGTAATAAATTCATACTAATTATACAGAGGAAAAACAGGAGAGTTTGAGAAATGAACGCAAAAGAACTTAAATATTTGTCGCTGTTCGAGCAAATGTGCAAGGGTGACTTTTTAACCGAAGCGGTTGCGAAAAAGTCGTTTACTTCGTTTTTGAATCTTGACTTTTCGCTTGCGCTCGACGTATGGGACTACGTTTGTTCCGCCCACGAAGAAGAAGTTGCCAAAAGCGAGCAAACGAGCGCGCTGTTCGGCGGAATTATTCTCGACATGTTTTATAAAAAGGGAATGCAAAAAACGGTTAAAGCGCTCGCCGACCTCCCCGCAGTTCGCAGAGCGGTATTTTCGTATTCGCCCGAAGCTGACAAAGGCGTACCGTTCAATATTTTGGTGGACTTGCTCTCAAACAACAAAACCGACCCCGCCGAAGACATTTTTAAATGCGTAGTTAAAAACGAACGCATTGCCTACGGTCCTTTTATGAAAAAGTTGCTCGAAAGGGTGTTTATAGAAATTCTAAAAAAGAACCCCTCCAAAAAACTCGAAATGAGCCGCAAACTCGCAACTCTTCTCCTCTCTTACGTTTCAAAAATAAAAACAGACGAACGCGCAATGTTAGAGCAAAGAATCCGCGAAAGAATGTGAGCCGAATTTAAAAAAGTTTATCATACAAACATAAAAAAGTCCGTTTGCAATAAACGGACTTTTTTTTACATTTTTTCTACTCTTCGGGCGGATGGTCCGACGGATTGACATGCACGGTAACATGCTTAACTTCGGGACACCCCGCTTCTATGCTGTTGTGCACGCGCTGAGCAACGGCGTGAGCGTCGCGCAGACTCAAATCGCCGCACACCGATATTTCGGTTTCAACGTATACGCGGTCGCCGAACTTGCGGGTTAAAAGTTTATCCACGTCGTCAACTCCGTCTTGCGAAGATATAATCGCCATAAGTAAGTCAACCGTTTTTTTGTCGCACGCTTCGTCGGTCATCTTGCGCACTGCGTCGGCAAAAATATCTACCGACGCTTTGAATATGAGCACGCAAATAACGAGCGACGCAATGGGGTCGAGAACGGGCACGCCGAGCCGAGCGCCGAGTATGCCCGCAAACGCGCCTATGCTCGAAAGAGCGTCGCTGCGGTGGTGCCATGCGTCGGCGCGCAAAGCGCTCGAATTTATTTTTTTAGCCGCCGCACGAGTGAACCAAAACATCCCCTCTTTAACGGCAATGCTTACCGCCGCCGCCACGAGTGCGATTGTGCCGGGTATCGCCAAAGCCTCGTAGTTGCCGCGCGCAAGCGTTTTAATGCCGCTGTAACCGAGAACGCCTCCCGTTGCGGCAAGCACTGCGGCAAGCAATATAGCCGCTACGCACTCGAATCTTTCGTGCCCGTATTGATGGTTCTCGTCGCTTTTTTTGCCGCCTATTTTAACGCCTATAATAACCAAAAAAGTGCTGAACACGTCGCTCGCGGAGTGAACGGCGTCGCTCACCATAGCCATGCTGCGGGCGAAGATTCCCGCAAAAAGTTTAAACGCGGTAAGCGCAAGATTAACCCCTATGCTCGCCGCCGACACGCGATAAGCAACACGCGCGCGAGCGTGCGCATATTGTTCTTCGTCCGTCTTTTTCCGAACAACCGAATTTTCGGAAAACTCGGTTTTATTTAAGCCGTTAGGAAGTTCTTCGTTCAAAATCTCACCGTTTTTTTATTTTCTTTTTTTGCCGTTTATCTCTGCAAAGCGAACCAGCGAGTCCGCCGAAAATAATGTTTTACTTGGGCAACAACATGTCGCCGAATTTAATAACTTTGTATTTTCGCATAAGTTCGGAAGTGAGCAAAGCGACAACTGCGGGAACAATAAAATAGCACACCGCTATTCCGAGCGCAATTCGCCAGGCGGCAAGCCCCGCCGCGTGCGACGCGGAAATGGTGCCGAACACGCCCACAAGACCCGCCGTGCCCATTCCGCTTCCCGTATAGTTGCACCTTAGCCCGAACACCGCGCTCGTAAGAGGTCCCGCAACAACGCTCGCCGCAATAGCGGGAACGAGAATAAGCATATTTTTGGCAAGGTTGGGAATTTGAAGCATGCTTGTGCCTATTCCCTGACTAACAAGCCCGCCCCACTTATTTTCGCGGAACGACGCGACGGCGAACCCCACCATGTGCGCGCAACACCCCGCGCAAGCGGCAGCCGCCGCAAGCTCGCTCGCGCCTTGCAACGAAGTGCCCGCGAGCGGACTGAACAGCATAACACCGAACGCCGCGCTCGAAGTGGGAAACGTTAGCAACAGCCCCATAACTACCGCCACTATTATGCCGAAAGATATAGGTTCCCAACTGATTGCGTGGCTTATGCCGCGCCCGAGCAAAGCGAACAACATTCCGAAAGGAATACCGAGCACGATTGCGCCCGCGCTTCCCGCAAGCATAGCCGCAAGCGGAACAACTATAATATCTACGGGAGTTTTGCCCTCTATTAAAGAGCACACCTCTATTGCGGCAACAGACGCAACATAGCTCGCCACAGGGTCGCCTATGCCTATTCCGCCGCCCGTAGCGCCCCACACCTTTATTCCGCTAAGCACGAATATGTTAGTCATGTTGGCGCCGAGCATACCTGCGGCGGCAGCCGAAAACGTTGTAAGTTTTTTCGCCTTAAAGGAATGAGCTATTCCCACACCTATGCCCGCACCCATAATCATTTTGGCGGCGGTACCTATGTATTGTATGATTTTTCCTACTTTGTTGTTACCTATAAGAGTGCCTATTTGCCCTATTATAGTGCCCGCTATAAGAGTGCAAAACAAGCCGAGCGCCATACCCGAAAAAGCGGTTATAAAATATCTGTTTACAAATTTTTTAAAATAATATTTCGCCGTCTTTTTTTCTTCTTTTCGCGGCTCGCTTTCCTCTTGCCTTTCTTCGCGGTTTAAGGCAGACTTTTCGTATTCAGCGCCCAAACTTTCGGCTAACCGTTCGGCGGCAAGTTCCGAACGGCTTTGCCCGTTCTCGGAACCTAAGTCGCAAAACGTTGTTTCGTCGGCGTTCGCAGAAAGAGCTTCTCTTTTCTCGTTGTCTTCGTTCTCGGCAGTAATTTCTTGTTCGTTCATAAACTCCTCTAACGCAATTTAAATATATATTGCTTTATTATGCCATTGCAAGCGAGTGAAACGAGCGCGGCAATTTATGCGGCGTTATTCATGCCTTGCATGGGATTGCTTCGCTATGCTCGCAATGACAATGCGATGTAGTTTCGCTCTCTATACGTTCGCTTTGTCTTTGGGTGCGAGCGCGAAGCTGAACGACGCGGATACGCACGTTTTGCCGTCTACCGTAACTTTGCCTTCGCAAAAGTAGAAAATCGCTTTGCTGCGCACTATTTTGCATTCGGTTTTAATTGTGTCGCCCGGACGCACGGGATTGCGGAATTTAACGCCGTCGAGCCCCGTGTACATAGGCACAAAGTCGCCGCCCTTATCGGCAAACAAAGCGCAAGCCGATTGCGCCATAATTTCGCACAAAATCACACCGGGCACAACGGGATTGCCCGGAAAATGCCCGCGCAAGAAAAATTCGTCGCCGCGAACATGATACACGCCTTCCGCAACTCCGTCGGCGTTCACGTTCACCTCGTCGAGCAAAAGCATGTCGTCGCGGTGCGGAATTATTTTCATAATTTCTTCTTTGTTCATTTTTTTATATCTCCTTTTTCGGTTTTGCCGATTTTTATTTCTGCAATATTCGTTTCAGCTCTTCAAGCCTTTCTTGCGACAAAGGCGGAACGCCTTCGAGCGGATATTCGAGCCCTAATTTGCGCCATTTCGGCACACCCATTGTGTGGTACGGCAACAGCTCGATTTTTTCCGCGCCCGCAGCCATACGCTTAACCGCCCTCACAACTTCGGGGGTGTCGGTGAGCTTCGGAACGCACACAAGCCTCGCCCAAAATTTTTTGTTATGCTCCCGCAAATATTCGAGCGACTGTATAAGCGACTTTTGCGGCACCCCCGTAAGCTTAGAAAACGCGTCGGGTTCGGGGTGCTTAATATCTATTATCGTAAGGTCGGCAAGTTCCAACGCCTCAGGGCAAAACACTCCGCCGCCCGTATCGAGCGCCGTATGAATCCGTCTGCTTTTAAGCTCTTTTAAAAGCTTTATTGCGCCCTCTTTTTGAAACAGCGGCTCACCGCCCGAAAGCGTAACGCCGCCGTTGTTGCCGTAGTAGGTTTTATAGCGGACGCACCAATCCGCAAGTTCCGCCTCGTCACGCTCTTCGCCGCCCTGCCAAGTGTCGGGATTATGGCAGTATTTGCACCGCATAACGCACCCCGAAAAAAATACTACGGTGCGTATTCCCGGCCCGTCGAGAGCTCCCAAAGTTTCGATTGAGTGAATTTTAACCATAACTGTTTTTTATGTAAAAATAAATCTAATATGCTTGCGTTCGTCGCCGAAAGCTTTATTTATGCAATTTTTTATCTTTTTTGGCATGGTAACATTTCGTAATCTACTGCATTCCGAAAAAGCATTCCAATCAATATTAAATACACTATTAGGAATTGTTATGCTTGTTAAACTACTACATCCCGCGAACGCACTACCACCGATATTCGTTACTCCGTTAGGAATTGTTATATTTGTTAAACTGCTGCATCCCGCGAATGCGCAATACCAAATGCCCTTTACACTTATAGGTATTTTAATGCTTTTTAAGCCACTGCATCCCGAAAATGTATATACGCCGATACTTGTCACGCCATTAGGTATTATTATACTTGTTAGACTACTACATCCATAGAACGCCTCAGTTCCAATACTCCTTACGCTATTAGGTATTATGACATTTCCTCCTTTGCCTTTATATTTTTTTAATAGTCCGTTCTCTATTTCAAAGTCGGATTTAATTTTGAGTTGCAACTGCCATTGCGCTTCTTGCAGTTGTCTTTGCTTAGCTTGTAGCTGTCTTTGTCTCTCCTGCTCTTCCTTTTGTTTTGCAAGTTCAAACGCTTTTTGACGCAATTCGGCTTCTTTTTGCTTTTGTCGTTCTACCTCTTCTTTTTCAAACTCTGCTCTTGTTTTTCGCGAATGAGCTTTTTGCGCAGCTCCCGCAAGTTCGGAAAATAAATCGAAGTCATTTTTTATTTCGCTATTCCCGCAAAACTTTTTACGCGAGGCGGCAATGCGCGCCGATTTTTTGAAAGTTTCCGCGTCGAGTTCCGAAAAGTTCCGAACGGAACATTCCCCGCAGCATTGCAAAGAAAAACAATCGAATTTACGCGAGTTTACAGCGGTGTAATTCCCGAAATACCGAGCATAATCCGACTGCGAAGTGTCCGCAAGCTCGCCGAACGCGTCGCCCGACCAAATAAATTCCGCGCTTTTTTTTGCACAAGCAGAAGCAAACGCTTCATTCAATTTTATTTGTTCGTTTGTCATTTTTCTTCCTTTAAAAGATTTCTCGACTTTGCGCTTAGGACTGCCGCGCTCGCTTTGCTCGCTCGCAGTGACATGTATGCCGTAAGACTATTGCCTAAGGCGGTGCAGACGGGTGCAAAGAGGCGCAACAGTCGGCTCGCCGATGAGGGCGCGTATTTCACACATACGCAACCGAATCGGCGTGCCGAGCGTAGCGCCTATATGTGCCCGTATGCGCCGCCGTTACATTTGTTCGAAGAAAGTGCGTTTAAGCACCTCTTCCCTATGCCCTTTGCTTAGCACGCAGAAACGAACGGCATAGCCCGAAACGCGAATAGTTAGGTTAGGATATTTTTCGGGATGTTCGTGGGCGTCCAACAAAACGGACTTATCGTATACGTTTATGTTAAGATGATGTCCGCCGCGCGCAAAGTAGCCGTCGAGAATTGCGGAAAGATTTTGAACGCGAACGGGTTTGTCTTTGCCGAGAGTGGCGGGCACAAGTCCGAAAGTGTTCGAAATTCCGTCGCGGCAATAGTTGTAGCTTAGCTTCGAAACGGAGTTCAGCGATGCGAGCGCGCCGCTGTGCTCGCGGTTGTGGAGCGGATTCGCACCCGGTGCGAACGGCTCACCTTTTTTTCTTCCGCACGGAGTGGCGCCCGTTTTCTTGCCGTACACAACGTTGCTCGTAATGGTAAGCAAGCTAAGCGTGTGTTTCGCGCCTCTATAACACGGGGTGCGGCATAGCGCTTTATAGAAGTAGTCGGTAAGGTGGCGGGCTATGTCGTCAACACGGTCGTCGTCGTTGCCGTATTTGGGGAAATCGCCTTGTGTAACGTAGTCAACGATAAGTCCCGATTCGTCGGCTACGGGAGTTACGCTCGCGTATTTTATTGCCGAAAGACTGTCGGCGGCAACGCTTATGCCCGCCGCGCCGAACGCCATTAGCCGCTCAACATAAGTGTCGTGAAGCGCCATTTGCAACTTCTCATAAGCATACTTATCGTGCATGTAGTGAATTATGTTCATTGTGTTTACATACGTTTCGGCAAGCCAGTCGATATATTTGTGATAGCGTTCGAGCACTTCTTCATAGTTCAGTTTTCCGCTTAAAGGGGGCATTTCAAACGCCACGCGCTCGCCCGTCATTTCGTCGCGCCCGCCGTTTATAGACATTAAAAGTACCTTAGCCAAATTGCAACGCGCGCCGAAAAACTGCATCTGTTTGCCTATTTTCATTGCCGAAACGCAGCAAGCTATTCCGTAATCGTCGCCGTATATGGGGCGCATAAGGTCGTCGGATTCGTATTGAATAGAGCTTGTGTCTATGCTCACCGCCGAACAGAATTTTTTGAATTCTTCGGGCAGTTTTTCCGACCACAGCACCGTAAGGTTAGGCTCCGGCGACGCGTTAAGATTATACAGCGTGTTCAAAATTCTGAAACTCGATTTCGTTACGAGCGTGCGGCCGTCCTCTCCCATGCCGCCTATGCTCTCGGTTACCCATGTGGGGTCGCCCGCGAAAAGCTCGTTGTATTCGGGCGTTCTGAGCTGGCGGTTTAAGCGCAACTTTAACACAAGTTGGTCTATAAGTTCTTGCGCGCTCTCTTCGGTAAGAACGCCGTTTTTAATGTCGCGCTCAATGTAAATATCGAAGAACGTAGAGGTTCTGCCTATGCTCATAGCCGCGCCGTTTTGTTCTTTAATAGCGCCGAGATAAGCGTAATACGTCCACTGAATAGCTTCGCGCGCGTTTTCGGCAGGGCGGGTTATGTCGTCGCCGTATGCCGCCGCCATTTTCGCAAGCTTACCCAAAAAGTCAACCTGGCGGAATACTTCTTCTCTAAGCCTTATGTTTTCCTCGCTCATGTATTTATGGGCGAGCGATTCGAAATCGTGCTTTTTGTCGGCAATAAGCCTGTCGGTGCCGTATAGAGCCACTCGGCGATAGTCGCCTATTATTCTGCCTCTGCCGTAGGCGTCGGGAAGCCCCGTAAGTATGCCGTATTTTCTAAGCTTGCGCATCTCGTCGGTATACACGCGAAAAACGCCGTCGTTGTGAGTGGTTTTATATTCGAAGTTGTCTTCTATTTTTTGGCTGAGCTTGTAGCCGTATGCCTCGCAAGCGCCGCGCGCCATGCGTATGCCTCCGAACGGATTCACGCCGCGAACAAGCGGTTGCTCGGTTTGCAATCCGAAAATAATTTCGTTTTCGCGGTCAACGTATCCCGGAGCATAGCTCAAAAGCGACGAAACCTTTTCGGTATCCACCCCGAGCACGCCGCCGTTTTCTCGCTCGCGCTTTAATAAATCCTCGTATATGGCAAGCAATTTTTTCGTTTTCGCGGTAGCTTTTTTCAAAAAGCCCGAATCGCCCGAATACGGCGCGTAATTCTTTTGAATAAAATCGCGCACGTCTATGCTCTCACACCAGTTGCCTTTTTTAAAATCTTTCCATGCTTCCATGTTTTTGCCCTCTTCCCGCATTTGCGGATAAATAATTTTTGCGTTTTTTCACACTCTGCTAAAACCTTTCGGTTTCGTCGTATTTACATTCGAATTCAAATTCCCGAACGCCGAGTTCGCTCCTAACCGTAACCACTCCTATTCCCGGCGAAACGCTTCTTGCAAAAAAGCCCCCGCGCCCGCCTTCCAAACTCAAATGATTCGCACCCTCTATTGCAAGCGAGCCGCCCGCATGAACCGAAACGGGCATAAAGCAATAGTCGAGCACGTTTCCGAAGCCGTCTTCGGCAAACAGCGAAAAAGCTATTCTCTCATAAGATTTTGAGCAAACGAGCTCCCTCTCGCACGAAGGTTGCACCCTAAGAGTTTTAACTATGTCGGGCGAAAGCGTTCGCGTCTTTTTAACTTCTCCGCCGTAAACCGCTTCGAACGTGTATTTCGCCCCGTTCGGCGGAACGCGCGAATATTTTTCGAGAAGTTCGCCGAGCGCGCGCCTATCGTATTTGCCAAATATACGCAATAAAGCTTCTTTACGCGAATTTAAAAAGCCGAACAAACACGCGCCCTTTCTGTCGTATTCTTTTAAAAGACTTTTAAACAGCTTCAACTTAAATCCCGAGCCCAACTCGCAAGCGGGAAGTTCGCCCGCGAAATCGTCGATTACTACGGGCGGATGCTTTAAATGCTGCCACCGCTTTCTGTCGGGAAAATACTCTCCGACTTTAACGTCGTTGCGGTACATAATTATTTTGTCGGCGTTTGTGAAAACGTACAGCTTCCCCGTGTAATCGTCGGCCGACAGATTAGAAGAAAGTTCCAAAACGGGTTCGGTGTCGGTTTGGCTTATGTATGCGTATGCGGCAAGTTTGGGGTTTCGGTTTTGGTCGAACACGCCGTAATTGTTCACGCTGTCGCCGTTTCCTCTGCCTCGCCCCGTAGCGAAATCGCAAAAGCTCATTCCGAAAGCACCGAGCGCGGAGCCGCCCAACGTGTCGTTAATCGCCTCTATGTGCCTAAGCGCCTGTTCCAAACGCACGCTCTCGGCGTCGTATGTGCGGGCGGGGCGGTTTTTGCCGCAATGCTCGCCGAGCAAAAACGGCACAAACAGCTTGCCCGTTTTGCGTTTTTTGCGCGACGGGCGGTAAGTTTCGTTAAACGCGAACACGTCTTCTATCGGGCGGCTCGCAAGAAAGTTGCGGGCGCCCAAAGTGGCGCGCGTGGGGTCGGCTTCTTTCGCCGTTTTGTGAGCCTTAAAATACAGCTCGTCGGAATCGCCCGAATTATTTACGCGCACTCCCCACGCTATAACCGACGGATTGTTTCGGTCGCGCGTAACCATGTCGGTAACGTTAGTTAAAAACGCGTCTTTCCATTCGGCGCCTCCCACATAGCCGTCGCCGTAAACGTCTTCTATAACCATAAGACCTATGCGGTTGCACTCGTCTATAAAGTCGCGCCCGGCTTGTCCCATTGTGCGCACAGCGTTGCAACCCGCCGCTTTTATTATGCGAGCGTCCCGCCTTTCGGTTTCACCCGTTGCCGAACGCCCTATGCTCGGATAGCAGTCGGCGCGCAAAAGCCCTATGAGTTTAGTCGGCTTGCCGTTAAGATAAAAGCCGTCGCGCTTAAATTCAGCCGAAACAAATCCGAACGCCACGCTTTTGCAATCAAGAATTTTTTTGCCGCTTTTAAGACGCACCGACGCAGTATAAAGCGCGGGAGAATCGGGCGACCAACATTGAATTTGCGAACATTCGCCTTTTAATCGCACCGAATTGCCTTGAACGCTACGCGCCGCGAGCGTCCCAACGCTGTTGCCGTCGAAATCGAATATTTCGCCGTCGAGCTCGGTGTCGGGGTAATAATCGAACATTTCCACGTCGGCGGTGACGGTGCGCGAGTTTCCCGCGCCGTATGTGCGAACGCACACGTCGCGTATGTCTCTGCCGTCGCAAATCATAAAAACGACGTCGCGGCATATTCCGCCAAACAGCGCCAAAGGTCCGCGAGTGCCGCAACAAGGCACTTCCGCGCGCAAATTCGAATCAACTTTCAATACAATGCGGTTTTCGTACTCGTATTTTACGGGTGCGGTTATATCCGCCACAAAAGGGCTTTCCCCTTTATGGCTGGTAACGAAAATCCCGTTAACGTACACTTCCACATACGAAAGCACCCCTTCGAGACTCAACAATAGCCGCTTGCCGTTATAAGACTCGGGAACGGTTAAAACTCTCGAATAAGTGCTGAGCGCGCGCATATTTCTTTCGTCGAAATATTCGCGACTGTCGCACTCTATGTTATGCGGAATTTGAACTATAAAGCTATCCGACCAATCGAACTCGCGTTCGAGGCAATCTTGCGTAAAGCCTTTGCGGTACAGCCATCCGTCGTTTATGGGTATATGCTTAATCAATTACCGCCTCCGCTATTATTGAAGCAATTTCGCTCCGCGCATAATGCGCATCATTATAGACACCACAAAGTAACTTGCAAGCACAACCGTAGTCGTGAAAAACAAATCCACTTTTTCGATTTTCGAAACTCCGAACACGTCTGGCAAAAACACAAGAGCCACAACGCTCAGCGCGCCTATCGCTATTACAAGCACCGTTCGAAATGCGTCGAAAGGCTCGCAGTTTTTGTAGAGAATTATCATGCCAGTGTAGGTTAGCGCAATTACGAGCATACTCACATACGCCGCGTTCGTCAAGTTCGGCATAATCACGTTGCCGTAAATATACACGCTCATTACCGCCATAGTAAGAGTTATGCCGCCGGGCACGCACCGCCCTATAACGTTCGACAAAAATCTTCCTCGAATAATATCCGAGTTCTTTTGCAAAGCGAGCGCGAAGCTCGGAAGCCCTATAACGAGAAGTTCCAACAGCAACAAGTTCGATGTGTCGAACGGATAAGGCTTTCGCATAATCAAAAAGATAATTGCGAGCGCCATGCTCATAAACGTTTTCATGAGAAACAGCGAGCTTGCCTTTTGAATGTTGTTTATAACCCGCCTACCCTCTTTAACCACGTCGGGCATACTCGTGAAATTGCTGTCTAAAAGCACAAGGTGGCTCACGTTTCGGGCGGCCTCGCTACCCGACGCGATTGAAACGCTGCAATCCGCTTCTCGCATCGCCAAAATATCGTTCACGCCGTCGCCCGTCATGGCAACGGTGTGCCCTTTCGCTTTAAGCGCTTTCACAAGCAAACATTTTTGTTCGGGGGTGACGCGCCCGAAAACGGTGTACTTGGGCGCCGCTTCCAAAACCTCTTGGTTGCTTAGTCCTTCGAGCGAAATATAGAGTTCGGCGTTTTCAACGCCCACTCTGCGCGCCACTTCCGAAACGGTTATAGGGTTGTCGCCCGATATTACCTTAACGGCAACGTTGTTTTCTTTAAACCACTTTATTGTTTCGACGGCGTCGTCGCGTATGTGGTCTTCTATAACTATAAGACAAATAGGGCGACGCACTGTGGGAAGCTTTTCGCCCGTGATTTCGGCGGGAGAATGAGCCAACACAAGCACGCGGTAACCGTTTGCGGCGTTTTCGCTCACAATTTTTTCTATTCTAACGCCCATATCTTTCAAAACGAACTCGGGCGCGCCCAAAAGGTAAGTGCCGCCCGTTTCAAAAGTTACCGCCGACAACTTTCTTTGGCTGGAAAAAGGCATAACCGTTTTGGGCTTTAAAGCCGAACTGTATCCGAACCTTGCCGCCAAAGCGAGCGCGGTTTGGTTGTTGTCTTCGGTGGCGGTCAGCATACTGCCTATAATTTCGGGAAGCGGATAGTCCTGCGTTCCGCCTTTAATTTCTATAACGTTGTTCACCTGCATACTGCCGTCGGTAATCGTGCCCGTTTTATCAAGGCACAGCACGTCTACGCGCGCAAGCATTTCTATGCAGTACAAATCTTGAACGAGAGTTTTCTTCTTGGCAAGGCGCACCACGCTCACGGCAAGCGCCGTGCTCGTAAGCAAAAACATTCCTGCGGGAATCATGCCTATAACCGCGCCCGACGTGTTGCTTATAACCGTTTTCCACTTTTCTGACGGCGGCAGACCCGTTAAGCCGAACGCTTTGTGTTCCTTGAAAATCATAAGAATGGCAAGCGGAATGAGTATAATAGTAACCACGCGGATTATAAGCTTAACCGACGCTTGAAGTTCGGATTTGGGCTTGCGGTATTTTTTCGCGTAAGACGTGAGCGTTTCCACATAGTTGTTTTCGCCCACTTGCACCACTCTCGCATAAGCGGCGCCGCTCGTAACGAAACTGCCCGAAAAAAGTTCGGCGCCCTCTTTTTTGCGCATCGGCACGCTTTCGCCCGTGAGCATGCTTTCGTTCACCTCTATGTCGCCTTTAACAACTACGGCGTCGGCGGGAATCTGCTTGCCCATTTCAAGATATATAATATCGTCGAGCACTATTTCGGATATGGGAACGGCGCGCTTTTCGCCGTCTCGAATAACTATGGCGCTCGGAGCGGTAATCAAATTGAGTTTATCTACGGCGCGCTTGCTCTTTATCTCCTGAAAAATTCCTATGCTGAGGTTAGCTACCGCAATAACCAAAAAGAACAGTTGGTTCAGCCCCGCCCCTACGGCGATTAAAGCCGCCGCCACAATGAAAATCAAAAGATTGAAAATAGTGAAAATATTCGAGAAAAAAATACGTCCGTAAGATTTTCCGGACTTGCGCTTGCTCAAATTTATAAATCCGTCGGACTCGCGCTTTTCAACCTGAAAAGAAGTGAGCCCGCGAGAATAGTCGGGCTCGTATCTTTCGGCGCCCGAATAGTCGGTGTTCACAAATTTGCGCTTCTTTTTTCTTTGCGCGGCAAGGCGCTCTTGGCTGAGCATTGTGCCGTCTATCGTTACGCTACGCGAAAGCTCGGCGGACGCTTTGGCGTCGGAGCCGCTGCCGTCGAACACTCTGCGGTCTATATCAAGCTCGATTGTATTCGTATCTTTGGTAACAACTTTCGGAAGCTTTTTGAGGCGTTCGAGCGATTCCTCCGCTTTTACCGAGCCGATTTCGGCGTTAAGCTTAGCCTTTTCGCCGCCTTTTTTCGCGGACTTTAAAGGCTTTTCCTCGCCGCCCTCCACCACGCGCTGAGCGCGCGCGATTTCGTCGGCGGTCTTTTTATCGAGCGGGGTTCGAACGGATTCGCCTCCCCGTGTTTTTTCAACCGAATCTTTCGTCTTTTTCATGCTTTAAATAATACCACAAAAGAACGTTTTTTGTCAAGTAAAGCCGAAGTCGAAAAATATACGATAAGGTGAATTCACTTTTGCTTTTGTTTCGATTTTCAGTAAAAAGCAATTTTGTGCAATTTATAGCCCAAAATTGCAAATTCAAACGCGAAAATTTTTCAAAAAACTTTACATTGCTTGTTGTTTGCGATATAATTATATAAGGATATATATTATTATAATATAATATCCGTTAACATAATGTGCAAAAAAATTTTTGCGCGCGAAAAAAACAAGGAATTATTTTCCCCGCTTAAACGGAGTTAAAATATGAGATGGCATATTAAAAGAACAAAATTATTATTCGCGCTAATCCCTATAATATCGATTGCGTTTTATGTGCTTACAGCCAACAACGATATATACGCCGACCAAAGTTTTACGGAATTCGACATATACCGACTTATATCCACAACCGCAAAACCTCAGGAAGGAAAAAATTCTCCCCTCGACTATTCTGCGGCGGAAAATTTTGCCATAGCCGCCGACGTATACTTAAACACCGACAGCGTGCAAAGCACAACCAACGGCACCGTTACGGCAATGGGCTTTTATAAGCAAACCGTTTTAAACTACCGCTCCAAACGCGGCGGGCACATATTCAGCGAATCGGTGTCTCTCTCGGCAATCGCGTCGGTAGCGGAGCAACGCTATTTTAAAGACGGCGCCCTTCTTTACCGCAAAGGCGAAGCTTCGGGCGGCGCGGTTAAATCGTGGTCTGACAGCGTTACCGAGCTTTCTAACTCGGTATACCGCCAACGTTACGGCGTTGTGCCTCAGGAAATAACGAAATACAGCGTAACGAACGAATCGGTGCAATCGGGAAGTTTCGTTTCCCAAAACTCCGACGGAACGTTCACTTTCGAACTTGTTATGCACGCGTCCGAAGCGCAAAAATACTCGCGCTACGAAATGATGACTTTCGCGGGAGTTACAGCTTATCCCGAATTTTTAGCGTGCCGACTTGTGTACACGATAGATTCAAACTGGGTTGTACGCGAAATCAAATCTTACGACACCTATAAAATAGACATAATGGGCGGCACTAAGTGCGAAAGCTCCCTTACCGAAACTTATTCTTACGAAAAAGATTTTATGCCCGAACGCGCGCAAATATTTGCCGACTACGTTCCTACGGGAAGCACGGGCGACGTTTCCACAGAAAAAGGACCGTCCGACTACCTTAACGAAGCTTTCGGCGCGTATATTTCGGGAAGCGAAGTTCTTAAACTCTCGGCAACTCTCAAAGCGTTCGGCAGAACCTACCCCGTTCGCGCCCAAATAGACATAGCGGGCGGCAACTACGGCTTTGCGGTAGGCGACGACATTTTCGCAACGTATAAAAACGACTCGCTGTTTTTGGCGCTCGGGAACAACAAATATTCTCTGTCGGTTTCAGATTTGAGCGCGCTGGGACTAAATCTTTCGGGATTCGAATTCGGCGACGACTTTTTGGCGACGCTTTTCGAAAACCATACAATAACCGAAACGGACACTCACGTTCACATTCGCATGCCTTTCGAACTCATGGGAATTGCTCTCGACGTTGACATGGGCTTGAAAAAGGCGGACGACGGTTCCGTTACCGCCGACACGATAGACGCCGAAATTATGTTGGACGCCGTTAAAATGACGGTTAGCGCAAACGTTGATTCAAGCGTTACTCTTCCCGAATTAAACGAATCCGAATATCTTCAGCTAAAACCTTTGCTCGACGCGGTTGCAAACACAATCGCAATGCCCGCCTACAAAATAAGCGGCAATCTTTCGGTTGACGCAAACGGGACGCCCGTAAACGTAAACAATCTTTTGCTGCGCATAGCCAAAGCGAACGAGAGCGCGGCGGGAATAACGGCGGACGGCTCTCTTTCGATTTTCGGAATAGACGCGAATTTGTGGTTTAACGGAGAAACGGCGTTCGTAAAAGCGGGCAACGCGGCAATCCGCGCAAACGTAAACGAGCTCGGCGCTCTTGCCGATTCGCTCTCTTCGCTTATTCCCAACGCGAATCTTCCGTCGTTCGACGCGCAAAGCATAATAAAATTACTGCCGAGCGTGCTTCCCGGCGGGCTCAACTTAGACACCGCTTTCGCTCTCTTAAAGAGCATAAACTACAACGGCTCCGAATTTAATTTGCAAGTTAAACCCCTTATCGGCCCCGAATGGTCGGTGGTTCTCACGCACGGAAACATGCTCGAAACGCTTTCGATTAAAGGTTTGAAAGTAGACGGAATAGAGTTAAACGCGGAGCTTAAACTCGAAAAAGGCGAAATAGCCGACGGCGAAACTGTGGGCACGCCCGAAAATCCGCAAAGCTTTTTAGACGCGTCCGAAATCGCCTCGTTGCTTCCCGAAATCAAAAAGCTCGCTTCGTCGAAGAGTTTTTCGTTAAAACTCGGCGAATGTTCGGTTACGGCGGGCACAACTCGAGTAGAACTTACTAACGGCGAGCTTACGCTCAACACAAACCCGCTCGCCTTAAAAGCGAGTTTCTCGGTAAAACTTCCGCAAATCGGAGAAATTCCTCTCAAAGCCATGTATTTGAGCGGAGCCGACGGCTCGCTTAAAAACGGCGTAGCTTACATAGTATGCGGCAACTTTGCGGCAAGCGTAAACATTGCCGACGCGGAAAAAGTGCTCTCCGAGCAATTCGGAACGCTAATGCCCGAAAACGGCAAAACCGTTCTCAATCTTTTGAGTTCGCTCGGGCTTAGCCTCGACGCCCTAAATCTAAATTCCATTCTCAACGGGCTAAACCTCTCCTACTCTTCCGAAAGCGGAACGGGAAAAGAGCTTATTGCAAGCCTTACTCTTTCCGAAACAATCGCGGCGCAAATAAAACTCGGTAACGGCGCAATAGAAGCAAACTTAAACGCATATTTGCCCGAAAAGAATTTGAAAGCGAACATACAGGCGACGGTTACGGGTTCCGAATATGCCGAAAAAATACAACCCGAAAGCATTTTGCCGGAAGGCGGCGAGTTTATAAATCTTGCGGCGTTTGCAAAATTCATTGCCCCCATTAAAAACGCAGTCAGCGCGAAAGCGTTTACCGTGCGCATAGAAGGAGCGCTCGAAAAAGACGAAGCGCGCGAGGAATTTGCCGCCGATATTCGGTTAAAATTCGAAAACGGCAAATTCGTTCTCGGCGGAACGGCATACCTTTCGGAGCAGGCAATAAACTTTGCTCTCGAAAACGGAATAATTTATTTATCGGCGGGTAACGTGAAATTAAAACTTGCCGCAACCGACGCGGGAACTATTCTGCGCGAGCTAAACAAAGTGCTTTCGTCTGCGGGCGGATTTGTGAACAAAATTCCCGAAGTGCTTTCGTCGGACGACGCGGCGCGGCTTGCGGCGATTTTGGGCGCTGACGCGCAAGACAAAATAACGGCGCTTGCGGGAAGCGACTCTTTTGCAAAAATAATTTCGTTGCTCGGCACCGCCGAAAATATGTTGAACGAACTGTTGCCCGTGCTCGATATGCCGTTCGGGTTGGAAATGGTAAAAGCTCTGCTTGATTTATCGTTCTTGCAATCGGTTGTGCCCGAACACGACTTTAACGGAATAACTACTTTACTCGCGGGAATACGCGTAGACGAAAACGGTTCCTTGATTATTCCCGTTGTTCCCGCAAACGGTTCTCCCTACTCGCTTACGCTGTCTGCAAACGAAACCGCTATAACGGGAATGTCGTTACAAAACATGCAAGTTGCGGGGCTCGGCATAGAACTCGACGCGCAAATCGCTTACGGCGCGCAAAACGTAGGAGGCATTTCGAGCGCCGAAGCCGAAACTTACCTCGACCTTATGAACGTGGCGGAACTACTGCCCAACCTATCGAATTTGCTCTCGTCTAACGCGTTCGAACTCAAAATAACCGACGGAACAATTAAATCCTCGCTTATATCCGGCGAGCTAAGCGGCACAATTCGTTTGTCGCTCAGACCTTTGAGTTTGAGCGCCGAACTTAAATTCAAACAACACACCGCTTACCTTCTTTATTCCGACGGAACGGCGTATCTCTCGTTGAACGACCCCGAACGCAACAACGGCGGCGCGGTTAATACGGCGGGCGGAATAAAACTTTCGTTCACGCTCGACGACGTGGCGTCTCTCAAAGCCGAAATAGAACGGCTCACGAAAGCGGCGGGCGGAAGCGAAGAAGCGGCTCTCGCCGTAGGCGCGATAGCGGAACACTCGGCAAACACAGTGAGCTTGCTCGAAAAAGCGCTCGGCGGCAAAACTCTTGCCGACTTGCTCGGCTACGTCGCCGTACTCAAACAATCGGAAGCTACCGACGAAGCGGGCAACACAGTGAACATAAGCGGCATTACGGCGGGCATAAGCGCGGGCGACTTCTCACTTTCGGCAAGGCTCGCGGGCGAAGCCGACGGTTTAGACGTGAACGTATATAACTTTAACTACGCGGGCAGCATAGAGGGCGCTCTCAATCTTGCGCTCCGCCCCGTTTCCGACGAAGCGCACTTTGCAGCGATAGCCGACGAAGTGAAAAACGCGAAGAACGGCGGATATGTTAGCCTTGCTCTGCTACAAAGCTATATCGAGCCGGCTCTCAACACTCTTAACCGCCACTACTACCGCTTGAACTTCGAGGGGAACGTGCGCGGCAACTCGGGCAACACAACCATTTCGGGCGAGTTGAACATAGAACGCACCGAAGGATTTTTAAACGCTTACGTTAAAATACTTCTCGACGGCAAAACGGGCGAACAGTCGATAGAGCTGTATTTAATAGACCACACCGACTACACTCCGAGCATAGACGAATTCGGAAACTCGGTTGTTCCCAAATTCGACATTACAAAGCTTGAAGCCCACGTCAACTACAATAAGCTTTATGTTAAAGTGAACTTTAAAGCGGTTGCGGGAATAATAGGCTCGCTGTGCGACATTTTAAATCTTGATATTCCCATGCTTAACGACCTAACCGACTCGGTAGGTTACGAACACATACAAACCGACGTTTTCAAAACTATGGAAATTGCGGGGCTCGATTCGATTAGAGAAACGATAAACTCTCTGTTCGGAGTTGCCGAAAACGTGCAAGACGCCACAAACGAAGAAAACGGCGGAATATCCGGACTTACGGGATTTATAACCGAAGAACTTATTGATAAAGTTCTTGGAGGAATATCGCTCGGATTCGACGAAAATTCTTACCTGCAAATCAAAATCGACAACGGAATATTCGGACTTTCCACAAGCGGAAAAATCGCGTCGGTAACTGTGGCGCACGCAAACGGCGAACTTTCTTATCTTGAAATAAGCAACCTTATAGCAAACGGCGACACGGTGTATTTCAGAGCCGACTTAGACGCTTTCGAAAAAGGCGAAACCTTAGAGTCGGGAGCGCCCGCCTACAATAAAATAGTTCCGCCCGACGGCGCTATGGATTTATCGAGCATAGACACGCTTTTATACAGTATTATAAAAACCGCAGACTTGCGCGAATTCAACATAACGGGCACGCTCAATCTTAAAGTGCTCACAATAGACGCAAACATAGATATAGACGCAAAAGTAAAAATACTTGACGACGGCTCAACCGTTGCGGCAATCAAGCTTGCCGTGCCGCGAGTGTCGTTAGTAGTGGAACTTGTTCAAAAATCGGACAGCTACATTTACTTTGCAAACAACATGCTGTATTTCGTGGTGGACAAATACGAGCGCAAATACGACTGGAAAGCGGTTAAATACTACTACGAGCTTGTGGGAACAGACGTTAGCACCGCAACGGTAGACGAATTCCTTGCAAACCCCACCTACTATCTGTTTAAACTCATACTCATGTCCGACACCATAAAAGACCAAATAATGAGTTCGGTGTCGGGCGGCGGAAGCGGCGGCGCTCAAACGAAAGACCTAAGCAAAATACTTAAAAACTACTCTTTCAATTCCGACAGCGGCAGATTCTCGCTTGTGCTCGGGCTTGCGGAACTTGCGGGCAGCAGTAGTTTGGGCGACTTAAATCTTTATGTGGACACTTCCAAAAACAACTATATAACGGGGCTCGAATTAAACACCAAACTTGCGGGTCTTGTAACCCTAAGCCTTAACAACACCACTCTCGAAAATCTTATACGCGAACCCGACGGCACCGTTTCGGGCAAACGCACTCTCGACCCCCATTACACCACCGACGGAACGACTTATCCTTACAGAGTGTATTTCGGAGGCAAAGCGGGTTGGGCTGACGATTCGCGCCTAACTCACGACCTAAGCCGCCTTGAAGACGACCTTGCGATTCTCTTCCCCGTTGAAGCCGCCCAAACTTTTGCCGAGAAAGCGCAACAAAAAGCCGAAAAGGCTAACAAGAGCGTAACTTCATTAACAGAGTTGAACGGCAAAATAACAGAACTCGAACAGAATTTGCGCAATGCCGAACAAGCTAACGCCGAAGCTCGGCAAAAGCTGAACGAGGCGAACGCTCAGTGGGAAACCACCGGCAAAAAGCCTTTCGGCTACGACCTTTTAAGCAAACAAGCCGCTCAGGCAACCAAAAACGCGGAAAAGGCGCGAGAAGAGCTTTTAAGCGCCGAAAACAAACGGGTTAGCGCCGCAGAGAGTACGGTTGAGCTTGCCGCAGATTCTTACCGCTATGCGGTTAAAGCGGCGGATTCCGCCGAAAAAGCTCTTGCCTACGAATCGTCGGTTCGCGCGTATTCGGCGGCAGGCAACGCGGCTATGGCTGCCGTAGGCGCGATAGAAGCAAGCAAAGCGGCGGCAACAGCTACGATTAAAGCCGCCGAAGCCGCAGGCGAAAACGGAGCCGACGCCCTAAAAACGGCGCAAGACTTTATTGCCGACATGAACGGCACAGTTAAAGAAACCGCCGCAAAAGCGAGCCTTGCGGCAAGCACGGCGTGCGCAAAATCGATTGCGGAAGCCGAGAGAGCGGCGAACAACGCCGAATCGGCTGCGGCTGCGGGAAATATGCTCGACGCGGCAATATATGCGGGCGAAGCGCTTAACGCCATAGGCGCAATGAGCACCACGAGCGAAGCCGCAAACAGAGCCGCAAAAATATCCGAAAACGAAACTGCTCTTTTAAAAGCGCAAGAGAATGCCGAACTTGTGGCGCAAACCAAACAATCAACGGCGCTTAAAGCGGGCAACGCCGCAGTGCTGTCGGCAGAAAGCATAGCGGCAAGCGGCAACGCGGCTTCGCAAAACGCGCTCGAATATGCCGAACAAGGCAATGCCGACGGCTCTCTTACCGCAATAGCGGAAGCGCTCGAATATGCCGACGCCGCGAACACTGCGGCAAGCGGCGCCGCCAAAGCGGTGGAAATTCTTACGGAAACGTCTTACGCCGACAGCAACGAACAAACCGCTGCTCTCGCAAACAGAGCAAAACAAGCGGCGGCGCAAGCGAAAGCCGCTTCCGAAAACATAGGAACAAACGTCTTAGACGCGTCTATCCGTTCAATAGCCGTATATGCGGCGCAAGTGAATAGCGCGGCTTGCCAAAATGCCGAATCGGTTAATTCGCTAACGTCAACTTTAAATAATGCGCTCTCCCTCACCGCGCATGCGCTCACGGCAAAACAATACAACCCCACCGCCGAAAACGTGGCTAAGCTGCAAAGCGTATACGCAGGCGGTGCCGACGCGGCTGTGGCGGCTCTCGAAAAATCGAGCGGAGTTCTGTTCGAACTTTCGCAAACTTACGCAACGACAGGCAACACGGCGAGCGTCATTCTAAACACTCAATACGGCAAAGACAAACGAAACGAAGTTAAATCGGCAGCCGAAAATCTGTCGGCTTACGCAAACAACGTTAAGTCGGCGGCAAACGCGGCAACCGAACTAATGAACGCGGCAACGGCGCTGTGCTCGAAAGCGCTTCCGTCGCTTAGCGAAGCCGACGCGGCAAAACTTAAAGCGGCGCTCGCCGAATCGCTCGGAAACGCAGGCGACAAAAACGGCAACGGAGCTTCGGGGCTTATGGGCGCAAGCGGTTACCTCGCAACGTCAAGCAACAACGCGGGTTCCGCCGCAACGCACTTAACGAACGCAGCCGCAAACCTCGATATGGGATTCTTGAATTGGTACAAATCGGACGTTGAGAAAGCGCAAGCGGCGGCGCAAACTGCCGTAACGGATTGCTCCAACGCAGGTTCCGCCGTTGGAAATATGTCGGGAGCACTCGATTCCCTCCTCGCCTTGCTTTAAGAATAAACAACAAAACTATATTAAACACTCAATTATAAAAAGCACCCGTCGGACTTTACAGTAATTCCCATAGGGAATTTTAGGCAAGTCGCAGGCAATAGAAAAGGTATGGCATAAAGCCATACCTTTTCTATTGTATTTTAAGCGTGGACGAACTTGGCTACTCGTAGCCTAGTGAGATATAGATATGTTTTATATTTCTCGCAAAATTCAATCAGTTGCGCTCTTTCATTTTTCGTGATATAATGATTGTACGATAAACAGTAATTTAACGGAGTATAAAGAGTGAACATAAAATTGATTGAAGAAAACGAAATACAGGAAACATGCGATATGGTAATTCGTTCTTGTAAATATTCCGATTTTGCCGAGTTCTATCCGTCGCAATATTTTTATTGCACATACGATGAAATCAAAACTAAAATGGACAACGGACATTTTTATGTTGTCAAAGACAACGGAAAAATTATCGGTTGCGGTGGCATTGCTACATATTGGGACAGCTTAACCGAGAGTTGGATACATACTATTTTTGTTGATCCAAAATATCAGAGAAAAGGTGTAGGCAGAAAGATTATAGAATTTTTGGAAAACGACGAATACGCAAAAAGAGCAAATAGAATTGAAATTCACGCCGCAATGTCAGCGATACCATTCTACCGTAAATTAGGCTATGAGCATAAGAACGGACAACTAATTTACGCTGAGGGACATTTTGACATGGAAAAATTTATATAACTGGCTAAAAAAGAATTTTTCATAACATAAAGGAAAATAACAATATGTCCGAACACAGTTTAATAATAGCGCTGAAATACGGCGAAAAATTGAAAGAATTTTATGATATAGCCCAAGCCGAAAAATATTTTATCTCATACAAAGACGAATTGCTCAATAGGTTAGAAGCTATAAGCGGACAATTAGACGGTTCCCCCCCCCGACTACACTATTGAAAGTCTAAAAGATATAGAAAAATTATATTTTCAATTATATCGCAATAATACATTCGGTAAATTAGGATTATCGCAAAAACAATTTGAAAGTATTATGTCTGTATATTGGGGAGAGGTCGTTATAAAAAATAATGCGGACGCCAAATGGTTAATTGAAGAATTTGCTTTTTCACAAGGAAAATATGAATTGCTTGTAAATAAAGGTCTATGTAATATTTCGATAGTCGATATGTTCCAAGACTTGTATAAAAGACAGGACAATAAACGGCAAAATTTATTATTCAGAGAATATAATAGATATTTTACAAGGCAACTTTGATTTTCGCTGAATAAATTGGTCAAATAAGGAGCTTACAATGGAAATATGTAAAATAACGCTTGATAGCAAACAGTATGACCTGTTAAAAAGTATGCTCAATTGCGACAGAAGGTCGGACTTAATAAGAAAAATACCAATCAACGGAAAAGAGTTGTTTTATGATATGATTCACGAAATATATTCACCTGTAACAGACGGATGGAGTACGCGTGAAATCGTGTTGAACGAATCTGCCGATGCGCTAAACCTGTTACGATTTATGACAAAACAGATATTTCCGAACGATGAATACTATTTTGTGCGACAAATAGGAAGAAAATGGGCGAATTTTCGTTTTGAAAAAGATTGCAAAATTATAATATATAAAAATTGAACAAGTCTTATAAATTTCAATTTATCTTTCTAAAAGGTTTGTAGTAAAAAGCTCTCGAACATATCGTTCGAGAGCTTTTGTCCTTGCTTGAAAGTATAACTCTTAATAATTTAGTTTTTTAATTCCCTATGGGAAGTGCGCTTTTCGACGGGTGCTTTTATTTTTTTACTTTCCTGTTTGTTAAGCCGTATTATTTTGCGGTTCTCTTTCTAAGAACAATTACCGCGCCTGCCGCGAGCACAAGAAGCATACCGACCGCAACGGCTTGCGAGCCTACCTGCGAGCCGCATTTCTTTTTAGCGGGTTGCTCTTCGGAATTATCTCCGCCGTTGTTATCGCCGTCGTTGCCTCCGCTCGGCTTTGTACCGTTGGTGGTTATTTTAAGTTCGACCTCTTCCGAACGGAACGCGGTTTCGGTTGCCGCCTTGCGAACGTACACGGTGTATTCGGTGCCCGCAGTAAGGTTGCCCCACGAACCCGTTTTAGCCCACTCTCCGTCGCCCATTTTATATTCGAACGAAGCGTCGCCGAAACGGATATAGTTTTCGCCTTTGGTAGGCGTGGGCGCGTCGGCAGCCGAAAGAGTCGGGCGGGCGGGCAATTTAATTTCGGTTGCCGCAGTGCTCGCGTCTTTTCCGCGAACATAAAGCATGCTGCCGGGCGCTATTGCGGAACCGTTTTCGAGCAACGCGTTAAAGTCTGCGGAAGCGGACGCCTCGAAGCCTTCTTCGATAGAAACGGTTTCATTTGCGAAATTCACGCTTGCTTTCGACGAATCGGGCGAGCTGACATATTCGGCGGTTTCCGCAAAACTTATGCTGTGCACGGTAACTTTTTTATTGCCCGCAACTACGCCGTCTCCCGAGCCCGCGTCGCAATAGAACAAAAGAATGTTGTCGCCGTCTTCCACAAAAGACTCCCAATTATTATAAGCGCGCGTATCGAGGCACAGTTTGTATCTGCCCGCACTAAGCGCCGCATGTTCTAAAAGCGAACCCGCGTTAAAATATACGCCAAGCTTTAAAGGAGAATCGAGCGTAACGTCCAACAAAACGTAGCGGTCGAATTTATACCAATGCTCTACGGGAACTTTTACGCGCGAGTAGCTTGCGCCGTTAGTAGTTTCGCACGTCCATTGTATGCTGCCGTCGGTGGTGTCTTGCAATTCTATCGCAACGGCGCCGTCTATTATTGCCGTAGAATCTTGCGCGGCAACATTAAACGGAGTGTAGAAAGTTACGGAATCAAAAACAAGCGTTTTTGCCGTTTCGCATGTTGTGGCTTCGGCGCTGTCTATGTAAAGATTAACCGACTTATAGACCTTATCTTCCAAATCAATTATAATAGAATTATAACCTGCCTTATAATCGGCATGCCCTTTAACCGCCACATCCCACTGCGAGCCTTCTATATTTGCATATACGCCTACTTTCACTGCGGCGCTCGAATAGAAACCTATGCGCAATTTCGGATGCTTTGTAAAATCGTAATTTGTAACGTCGGCTTTAACGTTCGCATACTGCGTAGTTGCGCTGTATTCAACTTTTAACCCCGAGTATGTTACGGCGTCTTTGCCCTCGCCTACCGTAACTTCGGCATCGGGAGTAAGCGTGTAGCAAGCGGCTCCCGCCCATTCGCCGATTGAGAGGTCGGGAGAGCTTATATCGTTCACGAATTTGGGTTGAGTGCTTGCAAACGTCATGCCGCCGAATTCGATTTTAGCTTCCGCAGAAGTATCTTTAACTGTGGCTACCAACACAATTTTCGAAATATCGCCTTTAAACGCGCCGAAATATGTGCTCAAACTGCTAACGGTAGAAAGCTTATAACCTTCCGTCACAGACGATACCGCTTCGGCATTCCAAGCGCTTCCCAAAATATCGGCGCAGAAAAGATTAACGTCGCCTGCGGCAACCTCTTCTATATGTCCTGCCAAACTCGCAATATTAGTTGCCTTAAACTTTACATAAAGCGCGCTCCAATCGTTAGGCCAGCCGGGTAGCGTCTCGCTTAGCGGAACTTCGATTGTAACGGTAGCCGCGCCGGCGTTTGCCGTTATGTCGCCCGCCGCATTGTCAACAGTTCCGTTTGCTTCGTCGCCGGTCAACTTTTCGAGCGTGTTAGCCGATTTCGTGCCGTTGGTCACAGTCCAATCGGCAAGCTCTTTAAACGACTTTTCGGGAGCCTGTACTTCGGGAGCTTCGGGAGTATACTCGGTGGGTGTGTAACTCACTCCGCCAACGCTCAACTTATTTACGGTAATCTTTTTATTGCCAGTGTTGGCTATGTTAGAGTCAAAATAAAAGCCCAAATCAAATGTTCTCGCGCTCGTAAGGTCGGAATCCCAAGCCGCCAAGCTTATTGTGCGCTCGAAAGCTTCTCCCGCCGTCATTTCGGTATCCGCAATCGCGTCGGCGCCAAAAACGTTCCAAGCTGACGCACCGAACAAAACAAGACGAATATGCGCATTCTGAACAGGCGTTAAGCTAAGCTCAATGCTTCCGCCTCCCGTATAATTCGCAACGTTCACTCTTGCAAGATATGTGCCCGCCGTCGTCCAATTATAGCTAACTGTCGTTTTATTTTCCGATTCTGTTTCTGACGTTCCATTAAACTTATATGCGTCATTTGTTGTAAACGCGCCCACTGTGGGGTTGCCTTCCGCGAAGGCGACAACGCTCAGTCCCGAAAGAGAGAGCGCGAGCAACACGAGTATTGCAAGCAATACCGTAGCTCTTTTTGCTACTGTTTTCTTCATAATGTTCCTCCTTAAAATTTAAGAATTTTTTATTTACGCCTTTATCGGCATGAATAACTTAATAAATTATCGCGTTGTTTTCGCTCCGTGCACGGGATTGCTTCGCTATCACTCGCAATGACACAGTTACGCGTGCGGTGTTGTTATTGCGAGGAGCCGTTAGGCGACGCGGCAATCCACTGCAACAAACGCGGAAACTATTCGCCCAAAAGCTGTATGCTCATAAAGTAGAGCGAGCGGGCCCCCTCAAATTCGTGGGCTTTTGCGTCGGCTCCGCCGCAAGGGCAGTTCATATAAAACAGGATAGCCGTTGTGGTGTAGTCGGCAAAAGTCTTTTCGTCGTCGTCTTTTTTCATTTTCGAAAAATCGTAGGTTAAAGTGTAAGTTTTTGTTTCGGCGCTGTAAGCAATCGTTTCGGTAATGCCCTGCATATACTTTTCGCCGCTGTAATCCGACGGTTCCGTGTCCGCTCCTTTTATAACGTCGGCGGCACGGCGAACTATAAACGAGCCTTTGTTTTGCCCCGCGCTGTTGTGCGGCGAGTTGTTCACAACGCCCACGCCCAAATGGTTAAGCCCGTCGGGCGCATAAAGAGTCAGCACTATTTTTGCTATTCCTTCGCCTTTGCGAACGGGAACGGAAACGTAATTCCACGCGGTGTGATATTCAAGCGCAAAACCCGCGTTGCCGCCCTCGTAAGCCCAATTCTTTGTAACCGACGAAGAATTACTCGTCCAGCTGTCGGCAACATACGCGCCGTCGGTTGCGGTGCGAGTCCATTTAACGTCGCTTAAAACAAAGTCGGTAACGGAATCGAACAAAAGCACAATGTGCGTAACGTCGCCGTATTTAATAAGGCGCGACTCCATATCGTCGCCGCCGCTTGCGGGACGCAGAGCGTTAAAATCGAAAACAACATCTTGCTCGGAACCGGTTAGCGTAGCTTCGGTTTGGGGCGAAAGTTCGTAAGTTTCCTTCAAAGAGTAACGCACGCCCACTTTCACCTTTTCGCTTTGCGTTCCGTTTACCGAAAGAGTAAATTTCGCAAAATCGGGAGTGTATTTATCAAGCGGCAAGCTCACGCTTCCCGTGCCGCTCACAGTGAGCGTTTCTCCTTTCGCAACGGTTATTCCCTCGCTCGCTTCGGCGTTTTCAAACGAAGCAATCGGCTTAACGTATCTGTCTTCAAGAGCGGGGTCGCCGTTTTTCAAAAGCTGAAAGTTTAAAATATCGAGCGTGCCCGAAGCTCCGTTTGCGGGAGGCATAGAAGGAAGAGAGTCGATAAACACCACAAAGCCGAGCACGGTTTTATTGCGCACCGATTGCCCCGCAACCGCGCCGAACGACGCGTCGGTTATAAGGGTTTCGCCCAAGTCGGCTATAACGTATTGTTCGCCGCCCGTAAGCTCTCCGCTAAATACCGTTACGGGAGAATAGCCGAGTTCGTAAGCTTCGTAGTAAACAGCCTGCACCGCTATGCGCTCGGCGCTCGCCGCGTCGGTCCCTTTGTTTTCGGGGTCGTTGTTGAGCGTTATTTTAAAATTGCCGTAATCGGGCGAATAGTTTTCTATTTGCACATAAACATACGACCAATCCGACACGTCGGAATAAGAAATTCGTTTCGCATCGCCCGAATCGGTAACCGAATAAGGGCTTGCCGCTTCCGAAGCCGTATACGCCTTAACCGACGGCGCAACGCCTTCGGCGGGCGCGGAGGGCTTAGAATCGGGCTTGGCGGGATATTTAACCCGCGTAGCTATTTCGGGCATGTCTATTTCAGGACGCTCGATTGTGTCGGTATACTCGTATTTCGGGACGCTTTGCGCGGGTTTATTCCCGCATGCCGCAAACGAGAAGCACATTGCGGAAGCCGCAAGCAACGCAAGAATTTTCGACGTTCGTTTCATTATTTTCTCTCCTTTTCTATTTCGTGTTTTAACCGCTTTATATAACTTGATTTTTTACGAAAACAAACTTATTCTTTAACCGAACCGAGCACCAAGCCTTTAATAAAGAACTTTTGCGCGAAAGGATAAACGAGCATTATGGGTAGCATGGCAATAAAGATTTGAGCGGATTCGAGCGTTTTAGTGGGAAGCGTCGCCAAAAGCGCCTGGTCTTCGGGCGAGCTCGTAAGGTTTTGCCGCAAAGTGTTCGCCTCGTTTATCATGTTGTAAATATACGATTGCAAAGGAAGTTTGGCGGGTTGCATATATATGGTTCCGTCGAACCATGCGTTCCAATGCTGAACCGCAGTAAACAACACAACGGTGGCTATTGCGGGAAGCGACACGGGAAGCACTATTTGCACCAAAACGCGGTAATGCCCCGCCCCTTCTATTTTCGCCGCCTCTTCGAGCTCTTTGGGAACCTGCCTGAAAAAGTTGATTAAAAGCACCATGTTCCAAGCGTTCATAGCCGTAGGAAGAATCAGCGCGAAAATCGTGTTGTTAAGATGCAGTCGCGTTATTATTATGTAGGTGGGCACCAAGCCGCCCGAGAAAAACATGGTAACGGTGAAGAACACCACATAAAAACCTCTGCCGCGAAATACGCTCGACGTTTTGGAAAGCGGGTAAGCGCCCAAAGTTATTACCACGAGCGACAACACGGTGCCCGTAACCACTCTTAGCACGCTATAACCGAAAGCGCGGAAAAACTCGGTTTTGCTCATTAAAATTTTGTACGCCGTTCCCGTTATGCCTACCGGCAAAAATCCCACCGCGCCCGCGTTTACCGCGTCGTTGCTCGAAAGACTTGTTGCGAGCAAGTTTAAAAACGGCACAAGGCACACAAACGCGAACAAAACCAAAAGCGACGTATTTATAATAAGAAACGCTCGGCGCGAGGGCGCAATTTTAAGATGCTGTTTGTTGAATTTGATATTTTCCATCGCTCCCCCCTTAGAATATTTTGTAACCTTTAACTTTGTAAGCAAGGAAATAGCTCGCCGAAAAGAACACGCAGCTTATAACCGACTTAAACAGTCCTATCGCCGTACCCATAGAGTACTGCCCCACTTGCAACAAACCTATGCGATATGCCATAGTATCGAGAATGTCGCCCGTTTCGTAAACAAGATAGTTGTACATAACGAGTATTTGCTCGAAGCCCGCGTTCATTATGTTGCCTATGTTTAAAATGCTCATGAGCACTATCATGCTCATAATTCCCGGAAGCGTTATGTGGCGGCAAAGTTGGCGGCTGTTGGCGCCGTCTATGCGCGCCGCTTCGTAAAGCGCGGGGTCTATGTTTACAATCGCAGCCAAGAACACAACTATTTGATAGCCTATCGTTTTCCAAACGTCGGATGCCACAACTATGGTGCGGAACCAAGTGTTGGAAGTAATCCAACTTACGGGCTCCACTCCGAAAAAGCTCAAAAAATAGTTAAAGCCGCCGCTTTTGGAAAACATATCAACCATTATGTTGCCGAGAAGCGTCCAAGAAAGGAAGTACGGCAAAAAGATAATCGTTTGAACTGTTTTCTTTATTGCGCCTATGCGTATTTCGTTTATTAACAGCGCGAGAACAATGGAAAGTACGGTTATGCAAACTATTTTGCTGAACGCAATTATCACCGTGTTGAGAGTGGCTTGCATAAAGTCCGGGCGCATGAACAGGTCGTAAAAGTTCATAAAGCCCACAAACGGCGAGCCGAAAAAGCCGTCTACCACGTTGTAGTCTTGAAACGCCATGATAATGCCTATCATAGGCAAAATCTGAAAAACGGTAGCCAAAGCGATTCCGGGCAAAAGCATGGAATGAAGCGTCAGCTGTTCTTTTAAATTTATTTTTTTACGGGCGGGACGCGCCGTAATAACTTGACGTCTTTCCATAACCCCCGCCTCAATTTTCGCTCGCGTGCTCGGCGGCATACCATTCGTTTACTTGCTTTAATATAACGTCGCCGCCGTTGCGGTTATAAACGCTTATAAACTCGTCGAACGCCGACATGCCGCTTGTGCCCGTTATGATACGCGCATAGTATATGCCCGTTTGGTCGGCAAGATAGCCGCCTTTGTCGGTCATAGCCGAAAGCGCAACGCCGTAGAACTCGTCGTACTTCGCCTTCTTCTTTCCCTCCGACAAATCCACCACATAGGCGTAGCTGCCGTTTTCGTCTATCATTTCGTGATAAATTCCCCAGCCCTCGCGTTCGGCGGTTGTCATTTTGTCGATTGAAATGCCCTGCTTATACGCGACGAAATAAGGATACCCTTGCGCAAAGTGTAAAATCTTTTCACGGTTGCGCATTGTGTCGAAAGCCTCTTTCAGCGCAGGCTCCGAATTTATTTTTTCAACTACTTGGCGGTTAAGGCAATAAAAACCTTTTTCGGAGGCGCTTATTTTATAAAGACGACCCCCCCCCGCCTCATATTCGGCTATTTGAGCGTTCGTAAGGTCTTCGCTCAGTCCGCCGCTCAAAAGTTCGCGGCTGTTAAGTCCGCCCTCGTAAAGCTCGTTAAACACCGTTTGAACTCTGTGGTATTCCGCAGCGCTCGCCATTCCGTCCCAAACTTTAACGGGCACAAACTGATAGTAAAAGCCGTTCGAGGGGAGAACTCCCGAGCCGTACATTTGCTCGGCGTTGTCGTTGTAATAAATATCGTAGAACAGATTTATAAGTTTTGCCACCGCTTCGGGATTGCGGCAATTTTTAGACACGAGGTTGTAGCCCGAAATAAGCGTTGTGTCTACAATGGGCAAACTTTCGTTTCCTTTGTACGAAGGCAAATCAACCCAAGTCCAGTCGGCTCCTTTCGCGCCGTAAGACTTAACGCATGTTCCAAGCGCGTCTTTGGGCAGCCACCACTCGCCGAACACCATGCCTATCTGCCCCGCCGAAACGTAAGACTGCACGTCGGCGGAAGTAATGTTTGAAAACTCGTTGTCGAGTATTCCTTTTTCGTACATTGTGCGCATTGTTTCAATCGCCGCGCGAGCTTCGGGCGAAGTGTTCGAGGAATAAAGCTGTCCGTCTTCGCCTTTAAAATACGAGCCCACCGACGCGCCGTGCGCGTTGAACATGCCTTCGGCAGAATACGAACCCGCATAAGTAATGTCTTTGTGCATTGAAAGCGGCACGAGCTTGCTCGCCGCAACTCCCGTTTTTTCCGCAATTTTCGCTTTGTTTTCGGGTTTGGCAAAAGCTTCGCCAACCGCAATCATTTCGTCTATCGTTGTGGGCGCTTGCATTCCCACAATATCGAGCCAGTCTTTGCGTATGTAAAGCCTTTGAGCCGAAGCGTATTTGTTCGACTGCTGAGGAAGCGCGTACAGCTTGCTGTCTTCCATGCACGCTTCAAGCAATTCGGGCATGTAAGTTAAATAATTGTCCAAAAGATTGTCGTTGAGCATATAGAGCGAATCGGTTAAGTCCGCAAGCATCTTCGTGTCGCGCAGCATAGTGAACATTTCGGGCTGCGTGGTGTAAAACATGTCGGGCATTTGGTTCGCCGATATTGCAAGGTTAAGCTTTTGGTCGTAGCCCGTGCTAACCGAAACTACGGTGTATTCAATCTCGATATTCAACACATCGCGCGCAATCTTATTAAACGACTGGTTCATAGGCGTAGTGCCCGACTTAACGTCCGATTCGAGTTGATACTGTATGGCGCCCACAGTAACTTTAACGGGCTGTTCGTATTTTTTGAGCGTGGGATACTTTTCGCGGAACTTTGCGTTCTGCTCGGGGTCCTCCGCCGCCGTTTTAAATTCCACTTCGGGCTCCCTTAAAGTGCCCCTGTTAATAGGCTTATAGGTGTAATCCTTTTTATAGTTGCAACCCGCGAGAGTGCCCACGAACGTAAGCGCGAGCAAAAACGCGCAGGCTAACGATATAATCTTTTTCACAGTCACAGTCCTCCCTATTTTGTATTAAATCGCGCTCAGCGGATTTCCACTTCGCTCACCCACATTATGCCGGAGAACACGGTTTCGTCTCCGTCGGTACGCGACGAAGTTCCGTCGCCCATGTTTTTAGGTTGATACACTCGTATTCTGTCGGTTTTAACGGCGTCGAATTTAAACACCGTGCTTTGTTGCTGAGTTAAATATTCTCCGCTCTCGGTTTTCCAGAAGAAGTAGTCCAACCGCTTCCACTCGCCGTCGAGCCAAGCTTCTACCCACGCTTCGCGCGCCGAATAAATGGTGGGATTGCTGCCGGTGCCGTCTATTCCCCAATAAACCGCAACTTCGCTAACCGTTTGTTCTTGATTGAACGTAAATTGAATCCAGTGGTCTTTTTTCGGATTATTTTCGCTCGCCCACGACTCCGTTGCCCAATTCACTTGGTTGTGATTTTCTTTTGTCGCATAGAAGCCGTCGGTTAAAGGTTTGGCGCCCGAATATCCCGCGAACGTGGTATCAACGGTAACTTTGCACAATCCGTTTTCGGCGTAGGCAAGGTTCGCCGCGCTCGTGTCGCCGTTCGTTCCTACGTCGCCGCTGTCTTCCCCGAGTTTGGAAAGCGCAAGCGAGCCGCGTTGCGAAGTGGGCTTAACTCCGGGCACGGGGCAAGCGTCGAGCGCGCGCGTATAGGTTACATAAGATATAAAGTCGTATTGCCAAACGTTGTTCATTATGCCTTGCGGAACGTAGCTGTATTCGAACTCGTTCACATAGTCGAGGCAGAACACGGGCATATAATCGTAACGGCGGGCGCGGTTTATAACGTTGCACGCTATGGTGGTGTTATAGTCGAGGTCGGCTTCGCTACGGTCTTCGAACACTTCCGCTTTTTCGTTGTAAGTGGTTGTAAAGCTTTCGAACATAATTCCGTCTACATATTGCGAAATATACGGATACACGGTAAAGCCTCTGTTGGGAATAAGTTTCGCGTCAGGGAATTCCTCGTCGAGCCTTCTAACGAGGTCAACCATTCCGCCTATCGTGCTGTACGCCACGTCTACAGTATCGAGCGTGTCGAGGAACAACCCGTCCACTCCGTAGTCCATAATGTCGCGCGCGGTGTTAAGTATGGTTGCTTGCCAAACGGGATTGCCCGCGTCAACGAAATACGAGCCCCACGAAGCGTTCATTTTGGGCATTCCGTTTTCGTATATGTAATACGACGCGTACCCGTTTTCGCCCAAACCGTCGCCTACGTGAAGTTGCGCGTCTTCGCCTATGCTTATATACGCTATAACGTATGTGCCGTTGTCGCTAAGCTCCTTAACGAGTTCTTTCGCGTTTTCGCACGAATAGAGTTGCGAACTGTGAATAATAGCCACGTCGAACTGCTTTAAAGCTTCCATAGCCGTAATCGGTTCGCCGCCGAGCACAGGGTTTTCTTCCGCGTTGCCCGTAAGCGAGCCGTAGTAGCATGTGAACGAATCCACGTCGTTCCACGCCTTATGTTCGCCCGCAACTTTTTCTACGGTAGGACGCGAGAAAATGCTGATTTTTTCCGTCTGCACCTGCGTGACTCTGCCGCATCCCGCGAACGAAGCCGCCGTAATAACGGCGAGCAACATTGAAAGAAGCGTAAGCGTAATTTTTTTCATAACAATTCCCTCCGCTTTTATTTCTGTTTGCAATTTTCGCGTTCGAAGTCGGCGATTGTAATAAGTTCGCCGCCGCTGACGCGCGATTTCTCGGCAGCCAAAGCCGACAAATGCGACGCAACCGAATCCGCAACCGACGAACTCACGTCGCCGCCGCAGTCGAGCGCGTCGAACATTTCGGTAAGCATACGGTTGTCGCCGCCGCCGTGTCCCGAAAGGTCGTCGGCAATGGCGGCAATGTCGTACACGGTGCTTTCGCCGCCGAACGGCGTAACCGTTACAAGGTTTTTATCTTGCTCGGCAACTATTTCGCCGAGCGTTCCCATAACTTTCACATGCCTTGTGTTCACCGCAGTGAACGCCGTCATGGTGAGCGACACGGTGACGTTATCTTCCATTTGCATGTTCACAATTTGATGGTCAACAACGTTGTTGTCGCAACGGAACACGCATTTACCGTAAGGACCTTTTCTAATGGCTTCCATCAACGTTTCGGCTGTGGGCTGTTGCACCAAAATATCGCACGGCCATTCCCTGTTCCCGCGATTGAATCCGATTTCGCTGTCGAAATAAATTTTTACCGCGTTATACGGGCACGAATCGCCTACGGCGCAATCAACGCACCGCGCCGCGCTCCCTTTTGGCGCATTTTCCTCTCTGAAATATTCAAGCGAACCGAAAGAACTCACGGCAAGGCACCGTTTATCCAAAAGCCAAGCGAGAATGTCGAAGTCGTGGCAACACTTTTGCAATATCATAGGCGATTCTATTTGGTCGTTTCGCCAATTACCGCGCACAAAACTGTGCGCTTGATGCCAATACCCCACGTTTTCCAACGCGTTCACCGTAACGGGCTTTCCTATTGCCCCGCTTAAAATAACTTCTTTTATTTTACGGAAAAAAGGCGCGTACCGAAGAACATGGCAAACGGTTACGAGTTTGCCCGCTTTTTTAGCGGCGTCGCGTATTTCAATACATTCGTTCGCAAAAGTGGAAATAGGTTTTTCCAAAAGAACGTCGTAGCCCCTATCGAGAGCTTTCAACGTATGGTCGCGGTGTTGGCGGTCTTGCGTGGCTATAATCAAAACGTCGGCAAGTTTTTCGCGCTCCAACAAAGATTCGGCGCTGTTAAAACGCCCGCTTTGAGGCACGCCGTATGTATCGCCCGCAAAAGTCACCTTTTCGGGTATAATGTCGGCAACGGCGACGATTTTCATTCGCTCGGGATGCAGTTTCGCATATTTAGCGTAAGTGTGCAGTCCTCTTCCGCCAAGCCCTATTATAGCTACCGTATATTGCTTCATTGTCCCCTCACAGTCAACAATTTTATGCTTACACTAATAATATATCACCGATTTTTAACTTTGTCAATAGGTTTCACAAAATTTTCATAAAACAATTTTGTTTACTAATTTGTTTACCGTTATTAGCGCAATTTTCTAAGCGAGGCTAACGCGAACGCGGGCAACAGCAAAAAAGCGCTTAAAATAGAACGACAGCCTTTGGAATTTTTCTCTGCGGGCGGGTTAGTCGGTTCGTTTCCGCCTGACGGAGGCGGAACGTCCGCGTCGTCGAAAACGGATTTATCCACCTCTTCGAACTGTTCGGAATTAGATTCCTCTTCATTGCCCACATATACCGTGCCCGCGTAATTGCCGCCTATTTCCGAATCGAAAACCGCTTGTTCGTTGGCAAATTTAATCGCGCGTTTAACCGAACCTTCCCGTTCTTCGGCGCCCGTAAATTGCAGGTAAAAATCGTAGAAGCCCGACGTTATGCTTGCGGGCAATCTGAAATAATGCTCGTAAGAAAGCTCGCCGCCGCTCTTGGCTTTGCGCAAATCAAGCTCTATTTCGGCAGAATAAACAACGCTTTTGTCTTCACTGCGCAAAATGAGCGTAGCTTTCTTTGCGTTTATAACGTTGCCGAAACCGACGTTTTTAATCTTGCCGCGTATTCCCGTAACTCCGCCTTTTCCGCAAGCCGCAATCGTTTCGGCTCCCGACAAAAGCAAGCGGTAACCCAACCTGTTTTGAACGTATTTTTTGCCGTCGAGCCCGTTGTATATTTCGTCGGAGCCTTTAAGTCCGCTAACAGCCGTACCTTTCCACGCCTTTATAACAACGTCGTTCCAGTCTATATTCAAATACGAAGTATGCGTTTCGTAACCCTCTTTCGATATATATTCCACAGTGTTGTAGTCGTTTAGCGCCGATTCGGGATTATTCGAGGAGTAGCTTTTGTCGGTTACAACCTCGCCCCCGTAAGGAACGTGTTCGGCTATTGTTCCGAGAAAAGCGACTTCTTTTTCACGGTTTACGAACGTGCCCAAATCGCTTGCGTTACCCAAATATCCGTCGTTGAACACGCCCACTCTAAGAGCGTCGCCTCCCATTTCCAAAAGGTTTGCGATTTTAGAATCTATATTGTTTATAGAAATTCCGAGTTCGGGGTATGCGCGATTAGCCCAAAAAGCATAGAAAAGCGGACGGCGAACGCTAACCGTTCTGTTTTCGTCGAGAGCCGCAAGCCACGAATTCACAAGTTCGTAAGCTATTCCCGAACTTTCGTTTGCCATAGCGTTTCCGAGCGTTGTGGAGTGCTGTTCGCCCCAAGGTCCCAACATGCCCGTTTCCACCGAAGTTATAACGTCGAGGTTTTTATTCAGCACTTCGCCGAGTTGCGCGATATGGCGCTTAATCAGTTCCATAGAAGGTTCGCTGTTGCGGTATTTTCCGCCCGATTGCTCTCCCGAAACGTTATACGAAAACCGCGCGATAACGGTTACGTTCGCTTCGCGCGCCGACGCGAAAATATTTTCGAGGCAGGTTAAATCCGCTTGCGATATGTCGCCGTCAGCTCCGCCCGCATTCGACGAATACCGCTCCAAACCGAAACGGAAATGCAGAACGCCGTATGATTGCGAATAGTTTTTTAAAGCTTGCGCGGCGAAAACGGCGGGAAGTTTTTCCGTGCCCGCAAGCTTATACGCAATCGCCTTATAAAATCCGCAATCGGGATTGAGCACCGTCTCGACGCTTTCTTTTTCCGACACTACGCTTGCCGTCCACTCTATTTCTTTTGCCCTCGCTTCTCTCATATCAAATCCTCCGAAGCCTACGCACAACATTCCCAAAACTACCAAAACTGCGAGCGTCCTCTTTAAAATTTTCATAAAAATTTCTCTCCCTTTCGTCTTTTTAAACGCATAAGTAAATAACAATAAAAATACGGTATTTTAGTAAACACAATCTATTTATCTTGATTTTACTGCAAATTTTGCCTTTTGTCAATATGTTTTTCTAATTATTTTGACGAATTTAAAGAAATTTGTCGATTTTTTTAATTTTGTTTACTAAACATATTGACACAACCGCTTGCGAGTGATATACTTTATATATACCTTTATTAAAGGAGACCGGCATGGCTACAATCCGCGACGTAGCGGAAAAAGCGGGTGTGTCGATTGCGTCGGTTTCGCGCATTCTAAACAACGACGAAACATACAAAGCGACGCACTCCACACGCGAAAAAGTTTTCCGCGCAATCAATGAGCTCGGCTACGAGCCAAACCCGAACTACAAAAAGAAAAAAAACCGTAATCAAGTTACGGTCGGTTGCATTTCACGCCTTACGGTAGAACACACGCAAGACAGCTATTACGCAGCCATTTTGGAAGGCGCCCAAAATTTTTTGAAAACGCAAAACTTTGACTTCGATTTCGTTCAGTCGCAATTCGACATTATGAACGCCGAAAATCTCGCATCGCTCGCGTCGCACCCGCCGAAGGGGCTAATTTTAATGGACGACCAACTTGACTCCGACACAATGGGCTATTTGTTGAGCAAAGTAAAACACATTGTGGGGATAGACACGGGGCAACCCATGATAGACAACGTTTGTTACGACCGCTACGAAGCGGGGTGCCGAGCCATGCGTTACCTTGTGGAAAGCGGGCACCGCAAGATTGCGTACATAGGGGCGCACATATCTTCCAACGCAACCAACATAGGGCGTCATGAAGCGTATTTGCGAATAATGAAACGCTACAACCTCGAAATCGACCCCGCCTGGATTCTCGACAGCGAGTGGCACAGAGGAATATGCTTCGATAAAACCGTAGAGCTCATGAAATGCGCGAACCGCCCCACCGCTTTGTTTGTAAGTAGCGACCACATGGCTATTGCGGCAATGTCGGCTTTGCACTCGCTCAAAATATCCATTCCCGACGAAATATCGATTATAGGCATTTCGGATATAGAAGACTCCAAATACCTCAATCCGCCGCTCACCACAATTTCAATACCGCAAAAAGAAATAGGCGAAATATCCGCGAGCACTCTTTTGCAACGCATAAGCGGCGATTCTTCGCTTCCAAAACGCATAATAGTGCCTACCCGACTTGTGGAACGCGAATCGGTGAAAAAAATATAACGGCGAACGGCAATTCTAAAAACTAACGTATCCGTTTAAATCTTATGCGTTTTAAAGCGCAAAAAACCTTCGTTTCTTTACGAAGGTTTTTTAAATTCTCATAACACGTTTTTTTCGGTGTCTCGGTTCAATCTTCGCCATTGTTTGCGAGAATACAACCTGCCCCACACTATGAGTCCCGATATAACCGCCACCCACAAAACAAGGTGCAACCAACCCAAACGGAAATCGAGCCAAATGCTTAAAGCGCTTGTAAACACCGCGAAAGCATACAGCACGCTCATATAAACGTCGGCAGCCGCATAATGCACTTTAACCCAAACGCGGTTGTCGCTCATGGTGTATTTATTTTTTAATCCGAGCACGTCGTTGCGCCGCAGTTGAGGAAAAAAGTTGGCAAGCATTCCCCCGATTAGCGACGCGACCACAACCGAACCGCCAAAAAAATCGAACTTTTTCAATAAATCTATATCGTTTTTAATAATGTTGTCTATCATGCCGTAAACAGATGAGCTCAAAAACATAAATCCGAGCACGAAAGACGCGATTATCATCCACATAAAATTACGTTCCACGAGTTTGCGCTCTCTCAATAAACGCGCAACTACTACAAGCACTACGGGAACAAGTCCGAAAATGCCGAGCACAAGATATTGATATTTGGGAAGTCTTATTACGTCTTCCGCCAAAACAATGTTCGGCAAAACTATACTGTCGGGAAGCAACTGTATTGAGCCCGCCACCAAAATGAACGGCAATATTGATATTAAAAGCGCGGCGCTCGAAAGCCACCTTTCTTTATTCGTCATAGCTATTTCCCTTTAATGCCGCATTGCATGCAGTATTTAAATATTATACCCGAAAACGCATAAAATGTCAACACATAATACGAATATACGGCGCGCATACTACACTTATGGAAATAACACGCACAAAAAGCGTAAGCGGCGCATACTCGGAGCAATCGGCTTTGCGAAAAATATTTATTCTTACAATACTCACGGCTTTGTTCTCGTTCGCGGGTTGGATTTGCGAAACCGTAATGTTTTTAATAGTGCGCGGCGAGTTTTGCGACAGGGGTTTGCTCACGCTTCCGTTTTGCCCGCTATACGGGCTGGGAATGCTCGGAGTGTACGCCGTTTTAAGAACGCCTCAGTCGGGACTGTGGGAAAAGATATGCTCGCGTCCCCAAACCAAAACCGGCAGATTTTTGGCAACGGTATTGTGCCTTATAGTGTACGCCACCCTTGCGGCGCTTCTCGCGTCGGCGGTTGAATATATAACGGGCTTGTTCTTCGACCGCAAATTCGGAGTGCGGCTGTGGAGCTACCGCCGCTACGACGACACCATTAACGGCTATGTTAGTTTGAGGTATTCTCTGCTTTGGGGAATACTCGCGGTGTCGGCTATGGGGCTCGTGTGGCACCCTATGCAAAACGTTCTCGCGCGGGCGCGCACTTCGGTGCTTGCGATTCTTGCAATAGCGCTGTTCGTTATTATAGCGGGCGACTTCGCGTTCAATATGATTTATTTGCACGTTAGGGGAAAACGCTTCGGCTCTCTCGGAGAAATGCTTTTCCGAAAAAGAACGTAAAAACAAACGGACTGCCTAAAACGACAGTCCGTTTGTTATTATCACCGAGTGCCCAAAACATTTGTTGCGAATTTAATATAAGAATCGGTGAAGTCGCCCGTCTTACGTTTGCGGCAATTTCGAACGTATTTTTTCTTTCCCGAAAAATACGCCTTTTGCTCTGCGGGCGAAAGTTTTTCAAGATACTGCTTTTCGAGTTCGGCATTCGCCCAACGCTCTTTGTTTTCGGCTATCGCCGCGTGGAAAACGTCTATCAACCTATCTACGCACGCGTCTATTGCATACTGTTTTGCATACTCTATATATTCGCTCGAAAGTTTTGCCTTTTCGGCGGGGTGTTCGATAAACCATTCTATTTTTTCGCGCAACGACTTATATTTGCCTCTGTGGAACAAATTTTGCTCGCTTAACGCGAATTGTTTTGTAGCGCATATTTTACTGTCGGAAATCACAGGAACCAACCCGCAAGTAAACGCTTCTATGCAGGAAATAGCCTCGCTCTCGGCGTCGGACGAATGAACGTACAAATCGCACGAATTGATAAGGTTAATAAGCTCGTCTTTGGGCAAAAACGTAAATTCAATAGGATTTTTCAAATACTTATCGCCCATCTTTTTAAGCTTTTTCTCGGTGGGCCCTTTCCCCGCAAGCACAAGCTGAATTTTTTCGTTATACTTACTTTTGCCGATAGCTTTAATAATAAGGTCTTGCCGCTTTTCTTTGCTGTAACGCCCTATCATTAAAATAACGTACTTATCCTTATATTTTTCGGGACGCTCCACCGACTTAGGCACAAAATCTTCGCTCACACCGTTGCTTATAGCATAAATATTGCCGCGATATTTGTTTTTAATCAAAAGATTTTTCATCATCTGGCTGGGGCAATGTATGTGATTGAATTTTTTATAGAATTTACGGCGGAAATATGTGTAAATCAATTTGTTGGCGCCCGGAAACTTGCCCATGTGCACCGAATAAGTCATGTTTTGCGGTTGAATATGAAATGCCGCAGTTGTCGCAATGTGCAACTTTTCGGCAATCGCCGCCGCCGCGTTCTGCACCCAAAACGGCATAAGCATGTGCACAACGTCGCTTCCCTCAATCGCTTTCGTTATAATTTCATCGTCGGGCTCCGCAAATTTCATACCCTGTTTATCCACAATAGACTGAAACACGGGAATACGGTATTCGGGCAAAATATAAATCCCCTCGCCATCCACCTTAGAAGTGGTGAGCACACGCACCTCGTGTCCTTTTTTTCTAAGCATATCGGCAAACCGCATTGCCGTTATCGTGGTACCGTTGCTCGTTTCGCCGAATTGGTCCACTACAAACGTTATAACCATGTCAAATATCGTCGCTCCCGCATTTTCGTTAAATCCGAACGGCTCAATTCTCGCCGTATTTGTCTCATAAAATCATACGGGCGCGTTCGCTTTAAAACGCCCGTTGTAGTTTCTTAAATTATCGTAAATTAGTCTTTCGTTCCACTATAAAGTGAAATGGCTTACAAAACTCTGTTTTTCGTATTATCGTCGTAATATTATTCGACTAAACGCAAATAAATAGCTTTATACGTTGTGAAACCTTGCAACGCAAGCTTTTCTCTTATATTATGACATTTATGCAAAATCTTGTCAACGTATTACCCATTAAAGTTAGGTTAAAAAGACTTTTGAATTTTTAATATTAGTCGAATAGGGTCGAATCGGTTTTAATACCCTCTTTCGAGCAACGGTTTAAGGAATTTGCCCGTTACGCTCGCCGCGTTATTCGCAACCTCTTCAGGCGTGCCCGCAGCCACGATTTTGCCGCCCATGTCGCCGCCTTCCGGTCCTAAATCCACAATGTAGTCGGCGGTTTTAATAACGTCGAGGTTGTGCTCTATAACAACCACCGTATTTCCGCCTTTCGCCAAACGGTCGAGAATAACTATAAGTTTTTCAACGTCGGCAACATGCAAGCCCGTTGTGGGTTCATCGAGTATATACAATGTGCGAGAGGTGGACCTACGGCTTAGCTCCGTTGCTAATTTCACGCGCTGAGCCTCGCCGCCCGAAAGCGTGGTCGCAGGCTGTCCCATTTTAATGTAGCCGAGTCCGACCTCGTAGAGAGTGCGGATTTTATTTGCCACCTGCGGCACGTTTTCGAAAAACGAGTACGCCTCCTCGATTGTCATGTCGAGCACGTCGGCAATGCTCTTTCCTTTGTATTTAACCGTTAGAGTTTCGCGGTTGTAGCGCGCGCCGCCGCAAACTTCGCACGGAACGTATACGTCGGGCAAGAAGTTCATTTCCACCCTTATAATGCCGTCTCCGCTGCAACTTTCGCACCTGCCGCCTTTAACGTTAAACGAGAATCTGCCCGCTTTATAACCGCGCTCCTGCGCGTCCGGCGTTTTGGCGAACAACTCGCGGATTGCGCCGAACACTCCCGTATATGTCGCGGGATTGCTTCGGGGAGTGCGCCCTATCGGGCTTTGGTCTATGCAAATTACTTTGTCGATATTTTCGAGCCCCTCTATTTTATTATGCGCGCCAACCGTCAGCCTGCTGCCCATAACCGCGTTCGCCGCTGCGGGATACAGAATTTGATTCACAAGGCTGGATTTTCCGCTTCCCGAAACTCCCGTTACAGCCGTTATGAGTCCTAACGGAAATCTTACGTTCACCCCTTTTAAATTATTTTGTTTGCAATCCGAAAGAGTTATAAATTTGTCGGAAACAGTTCGACGCTCGCTCGGAACGCAAATTTTCCGCTCGCCGCTCAAAAATTTTCCCGTTACCGAACGCGGCGAGGCTATAATTTCGGGTATGCTACCCGCCGCCACGATTTCGCCGCCGTGAACGCCCGCGCCCGGACCTACGTCAACAACGTAGTCGGCGGCGCGTATGGTTTCTTCGTCGTGCTCCACAACTATCAAAGTGTTTCCCAAATCCCTAAGCTTCGTGAGCGTGCCCAAAAGTTTCTCGTTGTCGCGTTGATGAAGCCCTATGCTCGGCTCGTCGAGAATGTAAAGCACGCCTTGAAGCCCCGAACCTATTTGCGTGGCAAGACGTATGCGCTGAGCCTCGCCGCCCGAAAGCGTCGCCGCCCCGCGCGACAGCGTTAAATAGCCGAGTCCGACGTCTTTCAAAAAGCCGAGACGGGCGCGAATTTCTTTTAAAAGCGGCTTCGCTATAATATCCCGGCTTTGCGTGAATTTAAACGTGCTTATAAACGCAAGTAGGTTCACAATGCTGAGCCTTGCGATTTCCTCTATGTTTTTACCGAAAAGCGTTACCGCAAGAGCCTCTTTTTTCAAACGTCTGCCGCCGCAAGCGTCGCAAGGCTTTGTGCGCATATACCGCTCTATGTCGCTCTTAACGTAGTCGGAAGCCGTGTCGCGGTAGCGCCTTTCAAGATTCGTTACAATACCTTCGAACGAAGTGTTAAAACTACCTTTAAAATTGTACGAATTGTACTGCATTTCTATTTTCTCGCCGCCGTTGCCGTACAAAAGTATGTTCTTTATATTTTCGGGCAAATCTTTAAAAGGCACGTCGAGCGAAAAGCCGTAACGTTTGCTGAGCCCTTCGAAATACAACTGCGTTTGCGCGCCGCTGTCAAAATTCCACCCCGTTATGGTCAGCGCCCCCTCGCGCAAGCTTTTGGAGCCGTCGCCGTAAATAAGCTCGGGGTCTATCGCCTGCTTGTAGCCGAGCCCCAAACATTCGGGGCACGCTCCGAACGGGCTGTTAAACGAAAACAAGCGAGGCTCTATTTCGGCAAGCGATATGCCGCAATCGGTGCACGCGTATTTTGTGTTGAACAGCCTTTGCTCGCCGTCGCATTCCACAACAACCGTTCCTTCGGCAAGCTTTAAAGCGGTTTCCAAACTGTCGGTAAGGCGTTTGTTTATTCCCTCTTTAATAACAAGACGGTCAACCACAACGCTTACGTTGTGCTTAACTTGCTTATCGAGAGGTATTTCCTCGTCGAGCGTGTAAGTGTTTCCGTCTACCCACACGCGCGAAAAACCTTGTTTTCGGTAACTTTCGAACAGTTTGCCGAATTCGCCTTTTCTGCCGCGCACGGTGGGCGCAAGCAACAAAATTTTGCTTCCTTCGGGATATGCCGTTATAGCGTCGGCTATTTGGTCTATAGACTGCTGTTCTATTTTCTTGCCGCACTTGGGGCAATGAGCCTCGCCCAAACGGGCGTATAACAAGCGCAAATAATCGTATATTTCGGTAACGGTGCCAACGGTTGAGCGCGGATTGCGCGCCGTCGTTTTTTGGTCGATTGATATTGCGGGGCTCAATCCGTCTATACTTTCAACGTCGGGCTTATCCATTTGCCCCAAAAACTGACGGGCGTAGCTTGAAAGCGATTCGACATAACGCCTTTGTCCTTCCGCAAATATCGTGTCGAACGCAAGGCTCGTTTTGCCGCTTCCGCTAAGCCCGGTAAACACAATAAGCTTGTTGCGCGGCAACGTTATGTCAACGTTTTTCAAATTGTTTTCATTCGCGCCTTTAATTACTATATTTTCCATTGTAAGTTCCTTTCGTATTTTTCCACTGTCGTCAAAACTTTTACTTCTTCGCTCTCTTAATATTATCTTGCAGCCTTCTGAGCTCCGTTATTCTGTCGCGCAACCTAATGGCGGTTTCGAAATCGAGCGACGACGAAGCCACGCTCATCAAGCTGCGGAGCTTGTCGATTTGGCGGGGAATGTCCTCCTCGTCTATTTTCTCCTCTTCTTTTTGCGATATTTCCAAAGTGTTGGTAATGGGCTTAACTATGGTTTTGGGAATTATGCCGTTGCGCTCGTTATATTCCTTTTGCTTTTGTCTGCGCCGCTCGGTTTCCCCTATCGCCCGTTCCATAGAACCCGTAAGCGTGTCGGCATACATAATAACCCGCCCTTCGCTGTTGCGCGCGGCTCTGCCCACCGTTTGAATCAAAGCGGATTCGCTTCGCAAAAAGCCCTCTTTGTCGGCGTCGAGAATAGCAACAAGCCGCACTTCGGGAATATCGAGTCCCTCTCTTAAAAGGTTTATTCCCACGAGAACGTCGAAATCGCCCGCTCGCAACGAATTAACGATTTGTATGCGCTCCATAGTTCCTATGTCGGAATGTAAATAGTTCACCCGAACGCTGTGGTCGGCAAGATAGTCGGTTAAACTTTCCGCCATTCGCTTAGTAAGCGTAGTAACCAAAATCCTGCCGCCTTTTTCCACAGTGCTCTTTATTTCGGAAAGCAAATCGTCTATTTGCCCTTCCGTAGGTTTCACAGTTATTTCGGGGTCTAAAAGCCCTGTGGGGCGAATAATCTGTTCGGCAACAAACCCGCCCGCCTTTTCGCGCTCGTATGGCGCGGGCGTAGCCGAAACGTAAACCGTTTGCCCTATTCGCGCGTTAAATTCGTCGAACGTGAGCGGACGGTTGTCGTAGGCGGCGGGAAGCCTGAATCCGTAGTCAACAAGGCTTTGCTTTCGGCTCCTGTCGCCCGCGTTCATTGCGCGAACCTGCGGAAGAGTCATGTGGCTTTCGTCTACGAACAGCAAAAAGTCGCGCGGGAAATAATCGAGCAAAGTAAACGGAGGTTGTCCCGTAACGCGCCCGTCGAAATAGCGCGAATAGTTTTCTATGCCCGTGCAGTATCCCATTTCGCGCATCATTTCCATGTCGTATTTCACGCGTTGCCCTATTCGTTGCGCTTCTATAAGTTTTCCCGAATCGGTAAAAAATTTAACCTGCTCTTCCATGTCGCGCTCTATTTGTGCAAGCGCTCGGTTTAATATGTCTTGCTCTACGGCATAGTGGCTTGCGGGAAATATCGCCGCGTGCTTCAATCTGTTCACCACTCGCCCCGAAACAATTTCAAACTCGCCGAGGCTTTCTATTTCGTCGCCGAAAAATTCGACGCGCACCCCCAGTTCGCTCGACGACGCTATAAATATGTCTACCGTGTCGCCTTTAACTCTGAAATTCGTGCGCTCCGCCGCCGTGTCGTTGCGCTTGTAATTTATTCCCACCAAACGGCGTATAAGCTCGTCGCGCCCTATTGCGTCGCCGGGACGCAACGAAACCGCAAGCTTATAATATTGTTCGGGCGCGCCCAAACCGTATATGCACGAAACCGACGCCACCACCAAAGTGTCGCGCCTTTCGTAAAGCGAGCAAGTGGCGCTGTGGCGAAGCTTGTCTATTTCGTCGTTTATTTGCATGTCTTTTTCGATGTATGTGTCGGTAGACGCAATGTAGGCTTCGGGTTGGTAGTAGTCGTAATACGACACGAAAAATTCCACTCTGTTATGCGGAAAAAACTCGCGGAACTCGTTGCAAAGCTGAGCTGCAAGTATTTTGTTGTGAGCAAGCACAAGAGCGGGACGCCCCATTCTCGCTATAACGTTCGCCATAGTGTAGGTTTTGCCGCTTCCCGTAACTCCCAACAGCACTTGGCTACGAAGTCCGTCGCGCAGCCCTTCGCACAATTTGTCGATAGCTTCGGGTTGGTCGCCCGTAGGGGCATACGGCGCGCATAACTTAAAATCCATAAGCTTATTTTACCACAACCGCAAAAAATTCGCAAGCGCTGAATACGCTTGAAAAACTAAAAGAAACTTACAATTTCGTACAGGTTCGCCCCTTGAAAATTTTTTCGTTATGTGTTATACTATTTTCATGGTAACGCCGTCGGACAGACTTATTTTGCATTGCGACCTAAATAATTTTTACGCGTCGGTAGAGTGCGTGGAACATCCCGAGTGGAGAGAGCTTCCGCTCGCGGTGGCGGGAAATCCCGACAAGCGGCACGGAGTTATTTTAGCTAAAAACGAACTCGCAAAGAAAAAAGGAATAAAAACGGGCGACACGATTTGGCAGGCGCTTCAAAAAGAACCCGCTCTAAAATGCGTGCCGCCGCACTTTTCGGAATACATGCGCTATTCCCGCCTCGCGTTCGAAGTATACACCCGCTTTACAAGCCAAGTTGAGCCGTTCGGACCCGACGAGTGTTGGTTAGACGTTACCGCATCCACTAAAATATTCGGAACGGGCAAAAACATTGCCGACAGCGTGCGCGAAGCGATTAAGCGCGAAACGGGTCTTACGTGCAGCGCGGGCGTTAGCTTTAACAAAGTTTTCGCTAAAATGGCAAGCGACTTAAAAAAGCCCGACGCGACAACGGTTGTAACCCGCGTGACTTATAAAAAGATTTTGTGGCCTTTGCCGGTGTCGGATATGCTTATGGTGGGAAAACGAACGGCGGAAAAACTCGGAAAATTAAATATTTTCACAGTGGGCGACCTCGCCGCCGCCGACGTAAAACTGCTTAAATCGCATTTCGGAATAGTGGGCGAAAAACTGCACGGGTACGCCAACGGCAACGACGACGAGCCCGTGCGCGAATACGTTGCAAATCGGGAAGAAAAATCTATGGGGCACGGCATGACCGCAACGCGCGACCTCGTTTGCTATGCCGACGCCGAAGCGCTAATAACTTATCTTGCCGACAAAGTGGCGCACAGATTGAGAAAGGCTTCGCTAAGGGGAAGCGGCGTTGCTTTGGGGCTAAGAAGCTACGATTTAAAACACCTTACTCGCCAAAAACCGCTTAGCTCCGCAACGTGTTCGAGCGCCGACATTCGCGCCGCCGCGTTCGAACTGTTGCACTCTAATTGGCACGAAGACGTCGCGCTGCGAACAATCACCGTAAGCGTATTCGACTTAACTTCGGTAGACGCCGTTCAGATGGGAATGTTCGACGAACAAAAATCGTTGAAAAGCGAAAATCTCGAAAAAGCAATAGACGCAATCCGCAAAAAATACGGCGAGGACGCCATTTATCGCGCGGGTATTCCCGGCGCCGACTTTATATACGACAAGAACGACGACGAGGACTTTTTGCCGTTTAAAAGATGAACGCAAACAAAAAACGCGACTTAAAACAGTCGCGTTTTTAATTTGCTAAATATAGTTTTTACAGAGCGAACACAAGTCTTGCGGGAAGAACGGGTTCGTTTTCGGGAACAGGCGGTTTTTCTTCGCCGCCGTTTTCAATTTCGGCGGGAGGAGTTACTCCCGGTTTTGTGAAGAACTGTTCCCACATATAAATCCATCCGTCGCCTAAAATAACGGTGTCTTCGTCTCCGTCCGAAAAGCTGAGCGTAACGTTTTCGCCGCCGACCGTATAGTTTCCGTGTTGTTCTCTCGCGTCGGGCACTCCGTCAACGTAAGTTTTCAAACTGAAAGTTCCGTCGGCTTTAAGTTCGAGCTTATAAGTGAGTTCGTCATTGTTGCTCATCTCGGTGAAGCTGTATTCGCCCACATACGGCTTTTCTTCCGTTTCACCGTTATTTCCGCCGTTGTTTTCGTTGTCGCCGTCGGTGTTTTCGTTGCCGCGCGCCCAAATTCTGAGCAAAGTTTCAAGCCTGTTCTTTCCGCCCGAAATCACGCTGTCGGTTGCTCGGGAAATTTGTTTATACAGCGGTGCGCCTATAACGCTTTTATCGAGCTGCTCGCGCACAGGCGCCATAAAGCCGACGCCCATAAGAAAAGTCATGAGAACCATAATAACGCACACAAAGCCCACGCCTTTAACCGCTCCGATTACCAAACCGAACAGACGGTTGGCGGCTCCCGTAAGCTTATCTTTCGTCATTGCGTTGGCGAACATTGTAAACAGCAACAACAGAAAACGTATAACGATAAAAATCCCCAAACATACGATTACGCTGAACACGCCGTTCGCAAGCATTAAAGCAACGTTTGTGTTCACGTCGCCGTTGCCGCTCGCAGCAACGTCGGTGGCAACGCTTATAAGCGATTTTAAGAGCTTGCTCCAAAAGCCGCTCGAAAGGTCGGGCAAACTGCGGTATATCCAGCTATAAAGCGACCACCCGCTTCCGTCGCCAACAACAAAGTTCTTCACCTTTTCGGCGTCTAACAGAGCGCCCACTATCGGCTTTGTGATAAAAAACGCTATAATAAACGACACGAGCCAGCCGAACAACGAAATTACCGACTTAAAGAACCCGCGCCATAAACCTAATAAAGCGCCGAGCACCACTATACCTATTATTGCCAAATCGAGCCACGACATAAAAAGGCAACCTCCCGCCGCAAAAGCGGCACTGAACTTTAAAAATAAATATTGCCTTATTTTCGTTTTTTAAACGTATAAAGGCTTCGTATACGGGCAACAATCCACCCGTATGAGAAAAGAAAACGTTAAACCTATTAGCCCCAACCGAACCGCCGCCGACTTATGCGACGCGCTCGGCTCTCTGCGCCGTCCGCCCGTTGTGCTGTGCATAGGTTCCGACCGCGTTACGGGCGACTGCATAGGTCCGCTTGTTGGACACATGCTTTCTTCCCGACTTCACGACTGCGCAGTGCTCGGCACCCTTAAAGAGCCTATAACCGCCCTCAACCTTGCCGACGCCGTTCTAACCATTAAGCGCTCTTACGCGGGTCGCAAAATTATAGCGGTGGATTCTTGCGTGGGCGAAATAGACGAACTCGGCACCGTGCGAGTTAAAAAAGGAAGTTTGCGTCCGGGCCTTGCCTGCGGAAAGTCGCTACCTAAGGTGGGCGACGTGAGCATTACCGCAACCGTTACAACGGGAAGTTCCGACAACTTATATTCGGTTAGGCTCGGGCTCGTTTACGCCCTCGCCGCCGAAATTGCCGACGCTCTCGCGCTTGCAATCGAAGCTTCGGTGCGCAAACCTTCTTCACGCTCTTGCGTTTCACTAATATAATAAAATACCGTCATTTTAAGGCAATTAGCATAAGATTAAAATTGTATTAAATTTTTCGGCAACGGCTTTTAACAGCGTCGCCGAACTCGCCTATGTCGTTAAAAACGTAGTCGGGCGCTCGTCGGTATTTTTCCGCGTCGGCTTTCGTTGCGTCGCCCGTAAGCACCAAAACGCTCGTCATTCCTCCACGCATTGCGAATTCCATATCGGTGGAAAGTCTGTCGCCCACCATTGCGCAATATTTCGCCTCCGTTCCGCACGCTTTAACGGCGCCCGCGAGCATAGGTTCGTAAGGCTTGCCGCACACGGCAAGCGGTTTTTTGCCCGTCGCCGTTTGTATTAAAGAAATGAAAGCGCCAGCATCGGGAATTATTCCGCCCTCAACGGGGCAAAACGGGTCGGCGTGGGTAGCCACATACGGCACGCCGTTGCGAATAGCGGTACACAGCGCGGAAAGGTCGTTAAAATTCAAATCGGTTTTAAAGCCAAGCAAGATTAGCTCGGGCTCTTTTTCGCACACGTTCACGCCGCCGTCTCTCGCCTCTTGCACGAGGTCGGTTGTGCCGAAAACATAAACGCGCGCCCCTTTCATGTTCGCGTTTATGTAGTCGATTGCCGCAGTCGCGGAAGTATATACGTCGTAAACCGAAGCGGGAATGGAAAGCCGCGCGAGCTTTTCAACGTATTTTTCTCGCGACACCGACGCATTGTTAGTTAAATACATAACCTTGCCGCGCGCACGAAGAAAATCGAGAGTTTCTTTGGCACGGGGCAACAAAGTGTCGGATAGCCAAACAGTTCCGTCGAGGTCGAACATAAAACATTGCACACATTCCAAATTCATTCGTTTTTCTCCGTTTTTCTTCTGTTTTCTTCGTTTTTCCGCTTTTTGCTTTTTAATTATACTATTTTCAACAATTTTATATTTTTATTTTCCATTGTTTCGGTTTTTATTCTCTTTTATGCCTTTATCTTTGTTTTTATAAATATCTTTCCAAAAGTCCGAATTCACGCATAAGAGTTAGGGCGCTGCCGCGCACGGGATACAAGTCGGGCGCGAGCGCGATAACCGTTTTAACGTCGGACGCGTCTATAACGCTTGTAAGCCCGTAACCATCGTCCGGATACATACGCTTAAAACGACGTTTCGCGTCGGCAAACACGCGCGCCGATTCTTCGGCAATTTCGCAAAGTTCTTCGCCGTATTCGTGCACTCGATATGCCGCAAGCCCCACGTTTTTCATTCTGCCTACGGCAAGCTTAGCCGACGCAAGCTCGTCTATTCCGAAATACTCGCTTATTCTCTCCGCTCTTAGGTTATTGTCGGGCGGAGGAGTGAAAGCTCGCGGCATACGCGCAAATTCCCGATATACGTTTGATAGCACCGCGCCGAAAACGTACGCAAATTCTCCGCGCGTAAGCCTGCGCCTTTCTTCGCGCCTGAAAAGAGAGCTTGCCGCCCGAGCGCACTCGTCGGCGGCGCCGCGCACCCAACAACCGCCGTCGGCTTGCGCCAAAAGCGACAGCTTTAAAGCTATTTCGGCAAGAGCGAACGGCAAATCCGCGCCGGCGCGTTCTTTTCGCGCCGCAACGTCGAGCGCGGCATAAAGCAGGTCGAACGCCGCTTCCCTCACAACCGCGCAACGCGTTTTTCCCGTCGCGCGAGCGTAAGCCTCGCGGTCGAACAGCCCCGCCGCAACCGCGCAAATTCCGCCGAACGCCGACGGCAAATTATGCGAGCCGTAAAGCTTATCGCGCGCAAGCGCCGCGCCTACGGGAACGGCTCCCTCTTTCAGCACAAGCACGTCGCCGTCCCAAAGTTCGCAATAACCGTCGAGAACGGTAACGGCGTCGGGCGAACAAACGCACACAAAAACGGGCAATCCACGCAATTTTCCGTAACGTTTGGCGCAATCGGCTTCGCGCTCGCCGCCGTAGGCTATAAACAGCCTCACCTCGTCGCCCACATCTTCTATCCTTAATTTACGCTCGTCGGTTTCGGATAGTATAAACCTTGTTGCCACCCCTTGCCTTCTGAGCGCGCGCATAAAATCGCGGGTAAAATCTTCGCTTTCGGCAATTACCGCCGCCACCGAGCCTTTGGGCAACATGCCCGCAATTTCGGCGATTCCGTCGCCCTCCGCCACCCGCGTTATAAGCGAATGTCCGCCGCATTCGCATTCTACGCTTTTTTCAAACGGAAAAGCTTTCGTCGCAAAATCCTCTGTTCTCATTTACTGCCGTCCTCCGAAAAGAACAGTATAGCACGGCTTCGCTGTGTGCAAAATGCGAAATAATGCCGAAAAGCGTCGGATTTTTTCGCCGCGATTTAAGCGCGTTTTTACATGCGTTTAAGCGCCGAAATCAACTTTTCCGCTTCTTCGTCGGTCCCGACCGTAATTCTAAGTTTGTCGCGCAAACGCGGCGCGTCGAAAAAGCGTACCAAAACGCCGTTCTCTTTCAAATACTCGTAAACGCGACCGCCGTTTCCGTCGGGCGTTGTCGCAAGCACGAAATTAGCGCTCGAATTTAAGCAAGCATATCCCATTTCTTTAAGACGCGCAATAAGTTTGCCCCGCGTTCCTATAACCTTTTTTACGGTGCTCTTATGATATTCTTCGTCGCGGATTGCCGCGAGCGCCGCCGTCTGCGTGAGCGCGTTCACAGAATAACTGTTGAATCCGTTTTTAACGCGATTTATTCCCTCTATGTTTTCGGCGCTTGCCACCGCGTAGCCGCAACGCATTCCCGCAAGTCCGTAACTTTTGGAAAAAGTTTTAACCGTTACGGCGTTGGCGCTTTTTGCCGCCGATTTTGCCAAACTCTCCTTTCCCGAAAAGTCTATATACGCTTCGTCGATAATAACGGGAAAATTTTTATTCGCGTATTCCGACACATCCTCCCAAATTCCCGTAGGGGCGTTAGGGTTTGCAAACACAGCTCCGCCGCAATCCGCATAACCTTGCCTGTTCAGTATATAATTGTCGGTAAGCGGCACTTTTTCGTAAGGCAATCCGAAAAGCTCGCAATAAACGGGGTAAAAGCTGTATGTCACGTCGGCAAATTTTACGGGCGCGTCTTTATTAAAGAGCGCCAAAAAAGCAAATCCGAGCACTTCGTCGCTTCCGTTACCCACAAAAACGTTTTCCCTTTCAACTCCTTCTTTTTTCGCTATCGCGTCGCGGAGCGCGGTGCAGTCGGGGTCGGGATACAATTTTAAACGCGCCGCGTCGAAAGCCGCGATTGCTTTCGCCACCTCAGGCGACGGCGAATACGGATTTTCGTTAGTGTTCAGTTTAACGTAGCTTTTGTCGTGCGGTTGTTCTCCCGCAACATAAGGCACAAGTTTTTTCGCAAGCTCGGAAATCACTTTTTATTTCTCCCTGTTTAAACGAAACGCAGTCGAAAAAACACTCGACTGCGTAAGTTATTTCGCATAGTTCCGCGAAAGTAAATTCTTTATATTCGGTATTTTGGTTGAAGCGCAGTCCGCCGCACCGTTAGTCTTCGTATAAGCTCTTGTAACGCTTTTCGTAAGTTTTAACAGTGCCGGGCTTTTCTCTGTAATAAGTTATACGTTCGTTTTGCCACGACGTGAAAGCGTTGTTCTCTTTGGTGGAGCGAATAACTTCGGCAAACGACTCGCGCACAGTTTTATACGCGCCGGGCGTAAGGTAATCGTTGAGCGTGCGTATCGTTCCGGGAACCACCGCTTGCGAGAAATACATAATATGCACGCCGTAGTCGGTAACAACGATTTCGGGCAATACCTCACCCACCTTGTGTTCGTCGTAAAGTTTTATCGCGCCGTCGTAGAACTCTTCCATATAGCCGGAATGCCCTTCGTCGTCGTTGCGTTTAACGGCATACGCCTTTCCGTAGCCGAACGCGCCCGTATCGGTGTTATACTTATAGGTCAACTCGTCGAACTTACGTTCAGCCTCTTTGGGATTGCTTGCAACAAGCGCCATAGCTCCGTATATTTCGTCGAACACTTCGTTTACGGTTTTAGGATTACTCAAATCGTTTTCGCCGTTCACATGGGCGTATACAACGGTTTCGTTCACCATTTGGGTGTCGCGCATAATCCTGTAATCTTTGCCGGCATTCTTAGGGTCGTTCTTATAAGCGGTAAGCGCGGCAGTCTGCTTTTCGGAGAACGGAAGCAAAATATGCTTAACGTAAAAATAACTGTCGTCGCGCATATAAAGCATAGTTGTGTTGCCTTCCGACAAAGCGGTTTGATACGCGCTTTGGTCGTTTGTGAAAGTTTCAACCTGATAAGTAAGCTGTTTCGTATACGCGTCTACAACTTCCTCGTCGGTAACTTCAACGTCACCCACAATATAATCGCGCAATTTGTTTATAAGAATGCTTTGATGAGCCGATTCGCCAACAAGGTATTCCATAATATAAGTTTCGCCGAGCATGGGATAAACGTATTCGGCGCCCTTGTTGCCGATAACGTCGTTGATTTTTTTCAAATCGTCGGCAAACTTCTTCTTGTCTTCCTTTGTGGCTTTAATATCGGAATCGGCAAGTTCTTTAATTAAAGAAACGAAACGACGCACAGCCTCGCGGTCTAAGCTCTTTTGCTCTTCGGTGCCACGCGTTCCCGGCCACTTGCTTTCGTCCTTCTTTAACTCTTCGTACCAGTTTTTATAAACGGGAACCATAACGTCAACCATAATAGGTTTCGTAAGGTCGTCCACCTCGTTGCCGTCTTCGTCTTTTTTCTTTTCGTACATGGGGTAGCCGTTGGAATCCACAGCTTGCTCCTGCACTACGTTTCCGTCCTTGTCTTTTTTAACGGTATATTGAATGTTGCCGAATTTATCGAGCTCGTAGTCCGACTTGTCGTCCTCGTCTTTTTCCGTTTCGGGCACGGGGTAAGTCGTGGAAGAACTCTCCTCTTCGTCGTCGCTCGGAGCGGACTCGTCGTAGTCGCCGAGAATTTCTTTGCGAATAGTTTGAAGCTGACTGTCAACAGTTGAATAAATGTTACGTATTTGCTCGTTGGTGTCTTTCTGCGTCCATTCTATAAGCCCTTGCTTTTCTATCCTGTCGGCTTCTATTAGCAACAGCTCGCGCGTTATAAGTTCGTCGAGCAAACGCTCGGCGGCTTGTTTTAACGACAAATTGTAATTCGTCATATATTGCTGAGCGTAAGTGTTCATAGAACGGATAAGGTCGCTCTTGTAAATATATTTGGTTTCGCTCGTGTATTTTACGCCGTTCGACGTGTCTTCTATCGAATTTATAACGGCAATTACCTGACGGGCGTCTTTATCGTCGTTATGCTCTATAAGCGAGCACCCCGCGAACAAGGAACAGCTCATCAGTATGCCGAGAATCAACGCTACAACTCTTTTTCGCATATATATGTTAAACCCTCCGAGTGAGTCGAAAAAATTATGACACTTTTCGAGTATCAACTCTAATTATACAGGAAACGTCGGGAAAAATCAATTAAATAAGCTTACTTTTTGCCACAATCAACCAAAAATTTCGTAAGCTCTTCGGTTGCGTCCCGTCCTGTGAATTTCACGCGCACGTCTTTCGCCGAAAAAGACACTCCTTTTCCCGTTGCGATATAAGCCGAAACGTAGTCGGGCAAATCTTTAACCGACGAAAACGTAAGCTGCGCCGCATTCGAACGAATGTTCACGCTTGCCGCTCCCGCTTTTGCCGCAAGATTTTTGATTAGCGCCAAACGAACAAGGTTCACGGTAGGCTGAGGCGGCGCGCCGTATATATCGGCGACGTCCGATAGCAAACTGCGGCAATCGCTCTCGCTCGAAAGCTTAGCTATGCGTGCGTACAACCTAACTCGCCAATCTTTGTCGGCAACGTAACTTTCGGGAACGAACGCGTTGAAATCGCAAGTAACCACAACGTCGTTTTTCTCCGCCGCCGCTTTTTCGCCGCGAAGCTCGTTTACGGCAGACTGCAAAATTTTGCAATACATGTCGTAGCCCACTTTTTCTATATGCCCGTGCTGTTCTTTGCCGAGAATATTTCCCGCGCCGCGAATTTCAAGGTCGCGCATAGCTATTTTAAAACCGCTGCTCAATTCGGTGAACTGAGTAATAGCGTCAAGCCGTTTATACGCAGCCTCGCTGAGTATTTTCGACGGCTCGTAAGTAAAATATACATAGGCAAGGCGATTGCTTCTGCCTACCCTGCCTCGCAGTTGATACATTTGCGACAGACCGAGCCTGTCGGAATCCACAACGAGCATAGTGTTCGCTCGCGGCATGTCTATTCCGTTTTCTATTATTGTAGACGCCACAAGCACGTCGGCGTTGCCCGCCGCAAATTCTTCTATAACACGCCCGAGCGCGCCTTCGTCCATCTGCCCGTGAGCAACGCGCACTTTCGCTTCGGGAACAAGCGAAAGCACCGACGCGGCAAAACGGTCTATGTCGGCGACGCGGTTATACACCACGAACACCTGCCCGCCCCTGCCTATTTCTCGGTTGATTGCGTCGGCAACGAGAGCCTCGCTGTATTCGGTTACGAACGTTTGAACGGGCAGTCGGTCGGCGGGCGGAGTGTCGAGCACCGATATGTCGCGTATGCCCGTCATAGACATATGAAGCGTTCGCGGAATGGGAGTTGCGGACAAACTCAACACGTTTACGTTCACTTTGAGTTTTTTGATTTTCTCTTTGTCGGCAACGCCGAAACGCTGTTCTTCGTCGAGTATCAAAAGCCCCAAATCGGCAAACTCAACGTCGTTGCTCAAAACGCGGTGAGTTCCGCAAACTATATCCGTTTTTCCGCTTTTCAACCCGCCGAGCGCCTCTTTTATTTGAGCTTGCGAATTCATTCGGGTTAAGCTCGCAACCTTTATGCCGAACTTTTCCATTCTCTCGCGCACGGTTTCGTAGTGCTGGTTCGAAAGAATGGTAGTCGGCGACACGAACGCCACCTGTTTGCCTTCGCAAATCACTTTAAACGCAAGCCTCATTGCCACTTCGGTTTTGCCGAACCCTACGTCGCCGCACAACAGCCTGTCCATAATTTTGCCCGCTTTAAGGTCGGCAAGTCCGTCGCGCGTGGCAATCAGTTGGTCTTCGGTTTCGCTGTAAGGAAAATCCGCGCAAAATTCGTCTAAAAGCGAATCGTCTTGCGAATAGACGTGCCCCTTAGCTTCGGCTCGCTTGGCGTAAAGCTCCACAAGCCCGAGCGCCATGTCTTTTACCGAACGCTTAACTTTTTCGCACAGACGCGCAAATTCCGCGCCGCCTATTTTGCTCAGCTTAGGATGCTCGCTCGCAACAAGTTTGCTGAGGCTGTCTATATTCTCGATAGGCAAATACAGCCTGTCGCCGCCCGCATACACCACAACAACATAGTCGCGCTCGCTTCCGCTCAAATTTAACCTGCATATATTTTCGCACAATCCTATGCCGTGCACGCGGTGCACAACGTAGTCGCCCACTTCGGGCAGCACGAACGCGTCGCGCCCCGTGCGCTTAATAACCTTTTTAGCCGTGCGCTTCCCTATGTCGAGCGTGCCCACAACAACGGCGTCGCTTTCGAAAAAAGTTCCGCCGTGCGGCAAAAATTCGTCGAAAAGTTTCGCGCCGCCGCCTTTGCCGAGTTCGGAAAACATGTCGCGCAATTTTTCGCGCGCGGCGCTCGAACCGCACATTACGCTAACCGAATATCCCCTGCGCGTCCACATTTCAACATCGGCGGCAAACGCGGGAAGGTCGCGCGAATAGTCGGGAATATCCGCAGATTTAAAATTAAACAGTTTTTCGGGGTTGAACAGCCTGTTGTTTCCGTTCACGCGGTGAAAAGCCAAAAGCCCCGCGCCGCAGTCTGTTTGCGCGCAGTCGTAAAGGGACTTTTCGCAAAACAAAAAAGTGTCGCCGCCCGAAAGCAAACTTTTAAACCGAGCAAGGTGTTCGCTGCGCAATACCGTCACATTGTCGGCAACGCTTTTGGCATCGTCGAAAACAACTATTTCGCCGTTAAAAAATTCACCGAAGCTCTCATGCGGGCAAAGCGGCAATAAGAACGAAAAACGCGCCGAGCGGTCGCCCTCGCAAAACATAAGTTCGGTTACGCTCGCAACCGATTCAAGTCTTTGCGACTTATCCTTTGCCGAAAGTTTATTCGTTATTTTCCTTTCTTCGCCTAAGGGAACGAACACGTCGGTCGCGGGAAATATGCGCGCAACGTCAAGCGAGACGCGAGCCGTTTGTTCCGACGGGTCGAACGCGCGCACCGATTCCGCTTCGTCGCCGAAAAACTCTATTCTAACGCTGCGTTCGTCGCCTATGCTCCATACGTCTAAAATGTCGCCGCGCACAGCGAATTCTCCGCGCGCCGTAACCTGTTCGCAACGCTCGTAGCCGAGACGGGAAAGTTTGCCGCTAAGCGCGTTTAAATCGTATTCTTTGCCCCTTTCGATTTTAAGCGCTCCGCCGAGAAATTCTTTTTTTGGCGGGAAAAGTTCTATAAGCGCGGCGCTCGTTGCAACGAGTACGTCGGCGTTTCCCGCAAGAAACGACGCGGCGGCGGATAGGCGGGAAAAATCGTTGTCTTTCGACCTACTCACCGCGCAAGAAAGCATGTCGTCTTTTTGCGGCATAAACGCGGTTTTCAGTCCTAACGCGGAAAACTCCTCTTCGGCGTTACGCGCGGAAGATATGTCGGCGCACACATACACGAAGCGTCCTAAAACCGCCGCCGCAATCATTTTGCCGAATTCGCGCATGCCGAAAGCCGACGCCTTACCGCCGCCGCGAACAAAATTCAGCATTTCGGATAGCTCCCGCTTGGGGCTTATCAACTCTTCCGCTAACATAATTTTTCCTTTTCCGTTCCCTTATTCGGCAACGAAGAATCGCCGACCTTTCGGTTACAAAAGGTCGGTTACATATAATCGATTAAAATAATAAGACTATCGGGATTTAAAAACCGCAGCCGAATCTACAATCTTTCAATCCATTCGTCGCAAGCTTTTTCTATTGCTTCGCAAAGCGCGGGACGCTCGGCGCGAGGAACGTCTCCGAGAACGTAATCCGCAAGCGGAACGTTTTCGGGAGGGCGCCCTATACCTATTCTAATGCGCGGAAAATTCTCCGTTCCGCACTCCGCCACAACATTGCGCATGCCGTTGTGCGTGCCGCCGCTTCCGCTCTGCCTAACTCGAACAGTTCCTTTCGGAATGTCTATATCGTCGAATATAACGGTAACGTCTTCGCTTTCGGCTTTGTATCGCGCCATAAGTTCTTTAACGGCGCGACCTGATAAGTTCATATAAGTAAGCGGTTTTGCAAGCACAACTTTTTCGCCGTTATACGAGCCTACGCCCGTAAGCGACGAACATTCTTTCGTTTTCAGTTTTATGCCGAGCCTGTCCGCAATACAATCAACCGCCAAAAAGCCCATATTGTGAAACGTATAGGCATACTTATCGCCAAAGTTCCCTAACCCCACCACTATCTTCATAGTTTAATTACGAATTCTTTTCCACAAAATCGTTGAGCTTATCGAGCATTTCCTGCACGTCCACGCCGTGAGCGGCAGCCGCCTGAGCTACGGTTTCGCCGCGAGAAACGGGGCAACCGAGACAGTGCATTCCGAATTCGAAAAACACCGGTCCGATGTCGGGCGCAAGTTGCAACACCTCGTAAATAAGCATATCTTCGGTAATCTTAGCCATAATTTTTCTCCTTTTTTTTATTGAACGAGCGTTTAATATGCCCGTCCCAAATTTATTTTGAGCTAACCTATTGTACTCCATTCGCAAAAATTTGTCAATCTTTTAAAATGCACGCTTCTCCTAGGCGGAAATTGCACATTGCAAACTGAGAGAACTTATTTAACGTCTTTTTCGTTCGCGCGCGTCTTAAAATATTCAACAACGCTCCTCGCCGACGCTTTGTCTATTCCCTCTATTGCGGTGAGAGTGGCTTCGTCGGCTTCTTTTATGTCGTTGAAATTAGGAAATGCCGCAAGCAAAATCTTAGCTTTGGTAGGGCCCACAAGCGGTATTTTTTCGAGCATTGAAATATAGCGCGACTTTCTTAGCGTTCTATGATACGTTATGGCAAAGCGGTGGGCTTCGTCTCGTATGCGCTGCAACAGTTTTAACGCGTTGTCCGACTTCGAGAGCAAAATAGGCTCGCTCGACCCCACAGTGAAAATTTCTTCCTCGCGCTTCGCAAGCCCCACCATTGGAATGTTGTAGCCGAGCGACGTCATTGCGGCGTGCGCGAAAGAAAGCTGACCTTTGCCGCCGTCTATAACTATGAGGTCGGGCAAATCGGAGAATTTTTCGTCGCCCGCTTTGGCGCGTTCGAAACGCCTTTTGAGCGTTTCTTCCATGCTCGCAAAGTCGTTTGCGCCCTCAACCGTTTTAATTTTGTATTTGCGGTAATCGGACTTGCTCGGCGCGCCGCCTATAAACACGACTTGGCTCGAAACTTTGTCTACCCCGCTGATATTGCTTATATCGTAGCACTCCATTCTGTGAGCGGACGGGATTCCGAGCACATTCGCCAAACGCTCGCACGCACCCGCCGTCATATCGGCTTTGCGCTTTTCTTCCGCCGAACATTTGGATAAAAAGTCGGACGCATTTTGTTCGGCGCAAAGCAACAGCGACTTTTTTGTGCCGATTTTGGGAAAAACTATTTCGGGCTTTCTTCCGCAGAGAGAAGCAAGCGATTCTCCGAGCGCCGCCGCCGACTCAACTTCGTCGGGCAAACACACTTCGGGCGGAACAAACGAATCTTTGCGGTAATATTGCCCCAAAAATCCGAGCATAGTGTCGGAATACCCGAGCCCCGCGTCGGTAACGTAAAAATTGCGCACACCCATCATTTTGCCGCCGCGCACAAGGCACACGCTCACGGCGGCGCCCGAACCGTCCGACACATAGCCGAACAAATCTATATCCGAAATATTGCCGAGATTCGCAACGGTGCGCTCGTTAAGCTTTTTTAAAATAGCAAGTTGATTGCGGTAGGTAATAGCTCGCTCGAAATCTTCGTTTTCGGCGGCGCGCGCCATGCGCTCTTCGATTAGCTTTTCGGCGCCGTCGTCTTTGCCCGTTAAAAACGCAATAACGCGGTTCACCGTTTCGCGGTATTCCGCTTCCGTCACTCGCTCGGTGCAAGGCGCTTTGCACAGTCCTATAAAATAATCGAGGCACTCGCGCGAGTTTTTGTTTACCTTCATTTTATTGCTGCATGTGCGCATTCCGTATGCCGTTTTAATTATGTTCACTACGTCGCGCACGCTTATGCCGTTAAAATACGGTCCGAAATAGCGCGCGCCGTCCTTTTTCAGCTTGCGCGTAACTTCGAGCGTGGGGAACGGCACCGACGTGTCTATTTTTATATACGGACTGTGCTTGTCGTCTTTTAATAAAATGTTGTATTTGGGCTTATGTTTTTTAACGAGGTTCGCTTCGAGTGTTAGCGCGTCTTTTTCGCTGAGCGTTATTATATATTCGAAATCCGCAATATTATCTACCATCGCCTGCACTTTGGGAAGTTTGGGCGAATTGTTAAAATATTGACGCACGCGGTTGCGCAAAACAACGGCTTTTCCGATATAAATAATTTCCCCCGCCGCGTTTTTCATTATATACACGCCGGGATTTTCGGGAAGCGCTTTTATTTTTTCTTTAAGCAGTTCGCTGCGTTCAGCCATTTTCGAATTACCTTTCTAAACTACTTTTTTATGTTCGGGATTGCCGCGTCGGGCATAGCCCTCCTCGCAATGACCTTAGCCCCTAAGGCGGCAAAGAAGGGTTGCGGATTTTCGCAACAGTTGCCGAGCACGCGACGGGAGTGTGCTTCCGCGCACTATGCGGAGAGGTTTACTGTCAGGCTCCGACAAAAAACGAAACCGTTCGGTGGCGCAGTCGCGCAAAGAAAAAAGCTCAACGGCACGCAATCGGGAGTTAAGACGGGTTCAGAGAGGCGCAACAGTCGGCTCGCCGACGAGGGCGCGAATTTTACACTACGCAACCAAGTCGGCGTGCCGAACGTAGCGCCTATATGGGCTCGTATTAGCTCCCGAACTCGCAACCGCAGTAGTTCTGCCGATACACCCCGCACTCCCTGCTCCTTTGAACAGACAATAAAAAACCGTTTTCTTTTTTAAAGTCGTTCGGCAAAAACGGCACTCCGTACTTTTTAGCGAGGGCTTCTCCCGTTTCGTTTATAAAGCGGGCGTCTTTATGCGGACTGACGCTTAAAGTAGAGCAAAACAAATCCGCTTTAAGCTCCGCCGCTTTTTGCGCCGCGCGTTCCAACCTTAGCGCAATACAAGCTCTGCAACGGGCTCCGCCTTCGGGCTCGCTTTCAAGTCCGCGCGCAACCTGCAAAAACTCGTTGTGCTCGTATTTTTCTATAATGGGCTCAACTCCGAGCTTACCAAATTGCTCCGCACGCAAAAAGTATTCCGCGCTTGTGTTTATATTCGGATTATAAAAATACGGCAATATATCAAAGCCGCCCAAGCGCGGCAAAACTCCAGCCGAACAAGGCGCGCAACAAACGTGCAACAAAAGCTTGCCGCCGAGAGCGCACTCTTTCATAAGTTTGTTGTAATCGGGAAAACGCATAAAGTTCCAACACTCCCCGCAACTGTGCTTTCCGCTATTCCTGCGAGCTTTCGAGTTTCGCCGTTTGGTCGGCAAGCCGCAACGCCTCTAACATTTCGTCTATGTTTCCGTCCATAAACGTGCCTATGCTGTAAATCGTCATTCCTATGCGGTGGTCGGTTACTCTGCCTTGCGGAAAGTTATAGGTGCGAATACGTTCGCTGCGGTCGCCCGTGCCCACCTGCATACGGCGGTTTTCGCTGTATTCGGCGTCGGCTTGCGAACGGTAATAATCGTTAAGCTTGCTTTTGAGCACCCGCATCGCTTTTTCGCGGTTTTTAATTTGACTACGCTCGTCTTGGCACTGCACAACTATACCCGTAGGCAAATGCGTCATGCGAACGGCGGAATCGGTTTTGTTAACGTGCTGACCGCCCGCGCCGCCACTGCGGTAGGTGTCTATTTTCAAATCCTTTTCGTTTATTTCCACAACCACGTCTTCCGCTTCGGGAAGCACCGCAACGGTAGCCGTTGAAGTGTGAATACGCCCCTGCGTTTCGGTTTCGGGCACGCGCTGAACGCGGTGCGCGCCGCTTTCGTATTTAAGCACGCGATACACGCTCTCGCCGGATATTTGAAACACCGCTTCTTTTATTCCGCCGAGCTCGGTTTCGTTCACGTCTATGTCTTCCACTTTCATGCGGTGAGCCGCCGCCCACATTTTATACATGCGCACAAGCTCCGCCGCAAAAAGGTTCGCTTCTTCGCCGCCCGCGCCGCCGCGAATTTCAACAATAACGTTCTTTTCGTCGTTGGGGTCGGTGGGCAAAAGCAAAATTTTGAGCTCTTCGGTAACTTTTTCAAGCTCCGCCTTTTTTTCTTCGAGTTCTTCTTTGGCAAGTTCGAGCATTTCGGGCTCGCGCTCGTTTTTAAGCATTTCAAGCGCGCCGTCTATGTCGGACTGCGTTTTAACAAGCCTGTCGTATGCCGAAACAATCGGTTCGAGCGACGAATGTTCTTTAACGAGACGCGTCCACTCCTTATTATCGGCAATCACTTCGGGCTGAATTATTTGCGCTCCGAGCGCTTCGTATTTTTCTTTTACGCTTTTTAATTTTTCGGTGTTCATAAAAAGTTTTCCGTTTTTATTTTATATTTTCAAACCGCAAAAAATTATTTCTCTTCTTTAAAACGCGGCTCGGTTTTTCGGCGTTACAACGGCTACGCGGTCGTTGCCGTCGAGGTCGCGCACAATTTCAACGTTTGCGTCGTCGAAAATCTTTTTTACGCTTTCCGCTTGATTATATCCTATCTCCATAAGCAAAACGCCGTTTTCGTTCAAATGTTCGCGGTATTCGCTCTGTATTCTGCGGTAAAACTCAAGCCCGTCGGCGCCGCCGTCGAGCGCGGCAAGGGGCTGCGCCTTAACTTCGGGCGAAAGCGATTCTATTACCCCGCTTTCTATATAAGGCGGATTGCTTACTATAAAATCGAACTTACCGTCAACCGACGAAAACATATCGCTTTGCAAAACTACCGCTTCGGTATTTTTAAGGTTCTCTCTCGCAACAGCCAAAGCCGCATCGGATATGTCGGACGCGGTTACTTTCGCACGCGTCGCTTTTGCTACCGCGAGAGCAATACAGCCGCTTCCCGTGCATAAGTCGAGCACTTCGGCTTCACGCTCTCCTATTAGGCGAATAGCTTCGCTTACAAGCGTTTCGGTTTCCATGCGCGGAACGAGCACGTTTTCGTTCACTTTAATTTTGTGCCCGAAAAATTCGCTTTCACCCAAAACGTAATCGAGCGGTGTTCCCGCAATTCGCTTTTCCAAAAAACCAACCGCCGTTTTATATTGCTTTTCGTTAAGCGTTTTCATGCCCGCAAGTTCGTTACGACGCACCTGCGCCACGCTACACAAAATCCAATCCGTTTCGGCTTGCGCTTCGCGTTCGTCAAGTCCGTAAACTTTGAGCGCCGTGTTAAACTCTTTTTTCACGTCGGGCATATTGTGTTCGTAAAACTTTACGGGCTTAATCGACGGGTCGGCGTCCATATTGAGCACAGCCAAAAAGCTCTTTAAAGCAACCTCCGCCATTTCGTCTTGCGGCGGATATGTGGTTAGCCGTTGTAGCGCAAGGCCGGGCGCGCGCAAAATGTTTGTGAACCAATTATCGGGAAGACACGCAAGCCCGCGCAAAAGCTCGTAGCTTAGCCCCGCCACAAGCGGCAACATTGCAAGCCGCACGACCGTAAGAATCCAACGGTTGTCGCTTAGGCTTCCGTTTCCGAACGGAACGTAACTTAGCGCCCACCGCGCGAGCGCGAACACGAGAATGGAAACAAGCATAACGAAGAACAAAAACGTGGTGCCGCAACGGTTGTGCCGCGTGGAGCACTTTTGCACGTTCTCAACAGTCATGTCGTACCCTTTTTCGTAGCAATTTATAGTGCGGTGCTCCGCTCCGTGATACATAAACGTTCTGCGAATATCTTTCATTCTCGACACAATTAAAAGGTATAGCACGAAAATAAGTATTCTCAGCACGCCCTCGAATAAGCTTTCAAGCAGAATAAGCGTTTTGGGGCTGACGTAGTTATACAGTTTTATAACCTTGCCGAGCAATAAATCGTTTAAAAAACCCGGCAACAATATAAACAGCCCCACCGCCAAAATCACGCCGAGAATAACGGCGAACGCCATCCAACCTTTTCCGGGAGTATCTTCGTCGGGCGTGGAAACTTCGGCGCTGCGCATAAGAGTGCTAACGCCGCCAACAAGACTTTGCACAAAACTCACCACGCCCCTAAGCACGGGAACTTTATGATACCATTTTCTTCCGCCGAGTCGCGTTGTTTCGAGCGCAATCGAGCCGTCGGGCACTCGCACCGCCATAGCCATGCTCGTGCGTCCGCGCATCATAACTCCTTCCATAAGCGCCTGCCCGCCTATCATGGCGCGCTTCGGCTTTTCGGTTTTAACTTTCTTTTCCGACACTTCAAAAATTCCTTTTCAAAAGAATACAAAAAGACCATGCCTTAAAAACACAAAAGGAAACATGGTCTTTTTTTGCTCTTTGCTTAAATATCTACTTTTTGTTGTAGCGTTTGTTGAACTTATCAATACGTCCGCCCGTGTCAACGTGCTTTTGCTTGCCCGTGTAGAAAGGGTGGCACTGACTGCAAACGTCCACCTTAACCACGTCGCCTTTTTTGGTGGAACCCGTTACGAATTTCGCACCGCAAGCGCATTCCATAGTAACCTCGTGGTAGTCGGGATGTAAATTCTCTTTCATTCCGCGTTTCTCCTTTTTTATTTCTCGGCTTATCCGCCGCAACCGCCCGCGCGCCGCGCAAGCGTCACGTCGCCGCCGTTTCTTGCCGTATTGCGTTACCGTTTAACGCCTAAATCCTTAGCCTATCCATTTTATCACCAAACGCGCAACAATGTCAAGCGGATTACGCGAGGTATTTTTTCGGCGTATGAAAAAAGGTGAAAATAGCTCGCTCAATAACAGTCCACAACGTTAATCAACAATTCGAACTCCCCTCTTAAATAATCATCAGCCTCTTTAATTTTCACTGCATGTTTAATGAGGTGTTTGCCGGGTTCTCGCAACGAAACGCGCTCAAAAACAGAACCAAGATTCCCACTGAGCACCTTTCTTCCGTCTCTGTAATAGAATTTTCCCGTAAAGCTCAAATATTCGTCACGGCAGCCGTATGTTAAACATAAAACGACATTTCTACCTTCTTCAACCATTTCAATTTCATTACCAAGACTGTCGGTTACCACAAGGCGCAACAATAAATTTTCTTTATAGCATGCCGTAGCTGAAAACACCGACAAAAAAAGCACAACAGCAAGCGCAAATCTTATAATCGATTTTTTCATTCTCGCCAACATTACTTCTCCTCCTTAAACGATAAAACGTCGTCCTTTTCATTCCTCTTGTTTTTCATCATATCAACAATCAACAGCACGACAATAACGGTGGCGGCACATCCTATTGCCATTAAAATTATCGAAACCGCTATATCGCTCGCATTATCCACATCGATATAATTTATTTTATAGCAAACGTCGGTTGACACCTTCCCCGTACTATCGTTGATATCGTAATGCGGCAAAATAACGCGCACAGTTTCGTTGCTTTTTGCATAAACCGTTCCACGAAATACTTTGTCTCCATCTTTTTTTGCATAATAGCCTAATAATATTTTACATTTTTTTATATCGTACTTACATTCTGAGCGAACGCTGACGGCAACGTGCATTTCGAGCGCTTCGTCATCGTAGTCACTTTCAAGCTTAACGGAAATTTTGGGAGTGAGCGCCTGCACAAGCAATATTATTCCGAATACCAACGCAAGCGCGGCAACACATGCCGAAATAACCGAATAAATTATCTTCTTTTTCATATTTACTAGTTCCTATCGGGCGGCAAAGATTTCTTATTCTCTTTTTTTCGCTCTTTCGCAAGCCGCACCGACGCAAATATTAAAGCGACTATCGAAGCGCAAGCCAAAATCATAAGAATAACCGACACCGCAATATCCAAACCGTTGTCAACTTTAACGTTCCACATTTTTAAAACTTCTATTTTTTCCACTTCGTGATACGGAATAGTTGAAGAGGTAAAGTCCTTTTTAACGTATACGGTTTTCTCTACGCCTTCGTTCACCACTTCTCCCAATTCTTTTACTTTTTTACCGTAATGATAATAAAAGCCTATTTTCATTTCGCAATGTTTTATTTTATACTTTCCGGGAGAACGCACCCAAATTTCCAACCTAAGTTCCTCTCCCGACTCTTCGTAAATATCGTATATTTCAACTTCTACCTCAGGCGACACAGCCTGAACAAAAAGGATGGTGCCGAGCGTTCCCGTAAGTGCCGCAAGTATAGCGGCAATAACCACAATTACAATCAAGTTTTTAACATTTTTCATAAACCTTACCCCTTGGCGTATAATATAAGTATTTTTAAATTACTGTTATACCAATCGTCATTTCCAACGCCGCTCGCCCCGTATCGCACGCACAAAACGTTGGTGTTACTAATATCGTCTATTGAAATTTTCGCCAAATAATTATATTCTTGCTTCCATGTGTCTCTACCGCCGCCTCCGTGTTCTAATTGCACGTTCCATAGTTCTTTATCCCCTGTTCCCGTTCCGTTATAAAGCATTATATACTGATAGCCATCATATTCCTCCCATATAGTGATTGTAATATATACATATAAATATTTTACACCCTCTTTTTTCAGCTGTTCATAATTGTTTTGCGTGTAAATATTTATCACATCATATTCTTGTTTAAACCGTCCTTTATCATCGATTTTATATTCGGCAGTCCTTGTGTAAGTTGAATAATCTTTCCATTTAGCATATAACGTTATATTTCCTTGTTGTTGCGCGGATATTGCTGTTATGCGGTTTGTTAAAGCTTTATCGGAACACCATCCTTCGAATATATAAGTCATTATTTTGGGCAAATCCAAAATCACGTCGTTTAAATTTAACCCTACCCCCATTATATAATATGTAGGTTTATTACTTTTTCCGATAAAATTAGCCTTAGCGCCGTCTACAACAATATTTTCGTAGTATATATTACCGATTCTTTTCCACTGCGCCGTAAAGGTAATATTCGAAGTAACCGTAAACTTTGATTCGAAGTTGCTCTCGTAATTTGCATTCCAAGCGCCCCAATTACCTATATAACCGCTTCGCAAACTTAAAGGCAACGTGATAATGTCTCCGTGTTTTGCCGTAAGCGGAGCACATTCGGAACCGCCGTTAGCGTTAAACGTAACAGTATAAGTGCAAATTCTTAATTTTGCATAAAATGTTTTATTTCCAACCGAACCGACGGATATGGGAGCGGCTCTAACCGTTGCGGCAGAATTTGTATACCACCCCTCAACCATATAGTAATTACTCGAAATAGTTGGGAATGCAACCGCGTCTTCAACGGTGTATGTTGTTTTCTTATTCGTAAACGAATAATTGCTTGACACAACCGTTTCTCCTGTTGTTGTTTTGGGAATTGTTATATACGTTATGGAATATACTATTGCGCTATACCGCAATTCAAGCCAAAGCGAGCCATTTCCTTCTTTATTTTCGGTTATATCCGGCATTGTGGTATATGTAAATTTTATTCCCGTAATTGTATCGTACCAACCGTCTACCGTATAGCCTTGCTTAGAACAAGAAACAAACGGCAAAACGTCTCCGTAATGAACTTTAAGTTCTTTTTTCTCTCCGAAATAATCGTCAAGATAGAGCGTGTAAACCTCTTTTTCATATTGAGGATACATAAGCGCTTTGCCGCTTGCGTCCGTGTATGCCCTTGTTGCATTACTGTCGGCAATTTCGGTGCCTTCCTTATCAACCGTGAGGGTCTTATAAACATATCCTTTTTTATAAATTGCTTTAAAAGCTTCGTCTTTTGTGTCTTCGTCGATTAAAAGTTGCGCAAGCAAGCCGTTGGGAGTATAGTCCCAATATTTATCACCCTTTTTAACCATAAAAGTCCAACTCGAACCGCTTAGCTGAAACTCGAAGTATTCGCGGCTCCATTTGGCTTTCAACTCAATAACGTAAGGGTAAGAATACGGAACAAGCGAATTGCCTTCGGCGTCGGTTATTTTGGTTTCGCCGTAATACCAACCGTCGAATTCAAAACTTTCGGCAGTGGCAACGGGTAACGTGAATTGTTTCCCGTATTCCACTTCTCTGCTTCCCGAAGCGATTACAACGTTCTTATAGTCCGCTTCTTCGCTATTTCCGTTTAATATAAGAACATAGCTTTTTTGCGCCCAACACGCATAAAAAGTTTTATCGCCCGCACTGCCAACGGGCAAACGTTCTATTGCGTTGCCCGAAAAATCTTCGCTTTCGAACCATCCCGCGAAAATGAAATCTTGCTTTTCGGGTATAGGCAAAACTATTCCGTCGTGAATTGTATACATTAGGTCGGGAATCTGCGAACCGCCGTATGTTTCGAAACGCACCGAATAAACAACCGGTATTTCCTGAGCATAGAGCGTAAGGCGCGAGCCGCCCGTTTTTGCAATATTTTGCGCGGTTATAGCTTCGCCATCATAGTTTTCATTTAAAAACCAACCCGCGAAACAATATCCGTTTTGTTGCTCGGGTTCGGGGAGTTCTAAACAAACGTCGTTTCTAATAATAACGGGCTCTACGGCGTTTACGGAAATAAAGTTCACTTCTATTTCGGAACTCATTTGCAACGTTCCGCCGCCGTACACAACCGCAATCATTTCATTCGAATCCGATTTCTCAAAGCGCAATTCGCCCGTCGCATCGCCTACAATTTGAAAATATGCGTCCGCCGCTTCTCCCGGTTGCAAGCTGCACACAACTATTCTCGCGTCTTGTTCGGATGCGAGCAAGTTGTAAAAACGTTTTTTGTCGGGCAGTTTAAAAACGCTGTATTCGCTTGAAAGAACGTTTTCTCCTATTTGCAATTCGGGCGCAACTATTTTAGAATGCAATGCCGTGCGTAAAACTTGACTGTCGCTTAAATTGCTTATTTCTATATAATAAACTTTATCTTGTTCAAGTTTATACACACCCGCATTACTTTTTATTTCTTTTGTGCCGCTGTAATTGTTCACGTCGTAAGCTTGATACAATTTTATTCCGCAACCGTCGTCGGCAAAAATTTTGTAATCTGCGGCAAGCTCCGTTCTGAAATTAAACACCTGCTTCCCCGACGGCAAAATATAAACTTGGGATTCGTTATAGTAATTGTGCATATATTCTTGTTCGTAAACATTATGAAATACGGGAATATGAACAGGCTCGTCTAACAGTTTAGCACCCGAAGAATCAACCAAATCGAATTTCGCATCTAAAAACAACTGCGACGGCACGTCTTGCTCGGACAATAAAATTTTGCTCTCGATATAATCGTTGATATATAAATCTATCCCGTCGGGTTTAAAAGTAAAAACCTTAGTAAGCCTATCTCTCGTAGGGTCGGCAATTTGTTCGCTTTTTTTAACGTTATCCAAAATATTGTCTTCGTTATTCGCCGAAACTTCGGTTGTGGAAACAGTATCAATACTCAACAAAGTCTCTAAAAAGTCATATACTAATTTCAACTGTGCCAAACCGGGCACTTGGTCCGCAATTTTACCGAATACGAACGACACCGCAAAGTTCACCAACGGCATAACATCAATTTCGGATTTTATGTAAGAGCCGTTATAATTTAACCGAATTTGTTTAAAAATTGCGCCGTTATCGGTACACTTCGAGTAATCCGAATCGAATTCGTTTAAATCGTGCAAATTTTGCACCGTGCCGCTAATCACGGGATTGAGAATATATCCGTTATTATTTAAAGTAGCTAAGGCATAATGCTGCCCGTCCAATTCCGACATACAGTAATCGGCGGATAACACGGTTAGCTTTAAAGTAGCCATATCTGTTTCGGTTTTAAAAACGCTGTTGTAGTCAATCAGTATTACAGAAGCGACATATTCATTTTTATGCAAAGCTTCTTCCGAGCAACCGCCGCCGCAAAAGATACATTTTGTGTTAGCGTAAAAAAAATATTCTTTCCCGATATATTTATATTTTCCCGTTTTATAAAAAATCTCAAGCGGCAAAATCTTTGATAAAATATTTCCGTGCTCCGCATTATTGTTAATATCGTAATACCCCGCTTTTACGCGCGCAATATAATCGCTTAGGGTAATATTTTCTCCCTCTATAATATCGTTGCTTGTAAGTTCCGCACAAAGTTGTTGAGTTTGAGCGCTATTAAAATCAAAGTTTTTTGTTGCGGTTACGGCACGCGGTTGAATTTTTTGCGTCCTCAACATTTGCGGAGTCTGTTCCGCACTTGCAGTTGACTTAGCCCCTAATGCAAGGCAACCTACGGCGCAAATAAAACAAAACGCCGCCACAGCAAAAACTGCAGTCAACTTTTTCCCTTTTGTTTTCATCTTCCCATCCCTCCTATGTTTAATATATTTTAAAACCTAATCCTCAACAACCCCGTCAACAGTATTGTTTTCAACAACAACTACCTTAAATACAAACTCGATACCACCACCAACCTTTAAAACATATTTTTGACTCATAGTATATTCGCCCGGCTTATTTAAATCAACTGTGTCGAACATTTTCATTGCAGGGCTCGCTTCCGTCTTTTCATTGTGATGTTCAACAATCAGTTGCCCTGTAAAATTTAATTCCCGATTTTGACGCGGATACTCGAGCCTTAGCTCCTTATATTCTCCGAACGCATATATGCGATAGCAGTTACCGAAATTGTCGTAAAATTTAACATACGGATGCCCATATCCTTTAAGTTTGCGATTACATTCGGAAAAAGCAACCAACGACACGCACAAAATAATAGCCGTCAACAATGTAGCAGTAAATATCGTAACAAATTTCGAAACGCCTTTTTTCATTTTTCCTCCTTCGATATATGCAGTTGCCCTTTCCGTCAACAATCGTCACTGCGGGCGCGAGTCGATTGTTTTTTTGCCTGTTGCACACAGCAACACCACTTCTATATTACTATTATATCACGGTTTTTCGAAAAGTCAATACCTTTTCCAAAAATAGTTAAAATATTTTTTTACACTTATATACAAAAAAACAACGCTTGTTTAAGCGTTGTTTTCGGCACTATTTTTTAAGCACCATGTCTTTAATATCGGATACGGCTACTTTTAATTTGGGGTTTGTTTGCAACTTTTCCGCAACCTTATCGCGGGCGTGCATAATTGTGGTATGGTCGCGTCCGCCGAACATGGCGCCTATTGTGGCAAGCGGCAACGCGAGCATATCTGTAATCAAATATATGCAAATTTGGCGGGGTTCAACAATTTCTTTATTTTTCTTTTTGCCCACAAGTTCGTCTTTGCTAACGTTAAAATAACGGCATACGCAATCGGTTATAATATCCGCCGAAACGCTCTCTTCCGTTTTGTCGCTGTAATCTTTAAGCGCCTCTTGCACAAGTTCTATGCTCGGCGCGGAATTATACAGCCTGCTCAAAAAGATTACTTTGTTCAGTAGGCTTTCCATGTCGCGAATATTGCTCGACATTTTTTCTGCCATAAACGAGAGAACTTCGAAAGGAATATTGTATTTTTCTATTTGCGCTTTTTTTTGCAAAATGGCAATTCGGGTTTCTATGTCGGGCGGCTGAACGTCGGCTATAAGCCCCCACTCGAACCGCGAGCGCAAACGTTCTTCGAGCGGCGAAATCTCTTTGGGCGGGCGGTCGCTCGTAAGAATAATTTGTTTGCTGTTTTGGTAAAGGTCGTTAAACGTGTGGAACATTTCTTCCTGCGTGCCCGCTTTGTCGGCGATAAACTGAATATCGTCTATCATGAGTACGTCTACACTGCGGTATTTATCGCGGAAGTTGGTGCTTTTCCCCTTTGTTGTGCGAATGGATTCTATGAACTCGTTCACAAATTTTTCGCTGGACGCATAAAGCACTTTTAAATGCGGATGACTGAGCCTTACGCTGTTGCCGATTGCGTGCATAATGTGCGTTTTGCCAAGTCCCGCCCCGCCGTAAATAAACAACGGATTATACCGCGAACCCGGTTCGTCGGCAACCGCGCGCGCCGCCGCATACATAAATTGATTGGATTTTCCCACAACGAAATTTTCAAAATTGTATTTGGGATTTATAACGTTCGCTTCCACTTTGGGAAGAGGCTCTTCTTCCTCTATAACATAAGTTTCTTCTTTGGTGCGGTAAGTGTCGGCGTCGCTCGGACCTATTATTAAAAGCCCCGTCATGAGCGGATTCGCTTCTTTCATAGAACTCGTAAGCTGTTCCGAAAATTTGTCGGAAACAAACTGTCGGCTTCCTTCGGTGGGCACCATAAGAACAAGCCGACCGTCTATTATACTAATCGGCTCTATGGTTTTAATCCACACGTCGAAATTTACTGCGCTCACCTCTATTTCGAGGTTGGTGAGCATTTTTTCCCATAGCTCTTTTGCGTTGTTCATTTTGCGCTCCGACAAATCAAGTTTTATATTGCTTTGCTTTTTATTTTCTATTTGCGTTTGTCAACTTCGTAAAAATAGAATTTCAACAGCTTTTCAACCATTTCTTGCTTTTGCTCATGGTTAAGGTTCATTCTAAGCACGTCGAACAGCGAACCGCAAAAAGCTTTGCTAACAACGTCGGCGAATTTCGTGTTCCGCTCGTCGGCGCCGCTCGGATACAGCTTGTGGCAAATAACTACGGCTACTTCGCGCGTTATATCCTCGAAAAAGTCCTCGTAACGGGTTCCGTCGCAACAATCCATTAAAATAAGAATATCGTCGCCGAACGCATCGAAAAATTTTAAAAGCCCATTACTGAGCAAAGGCATGGTTTGCGACAGCGTTACCGAATCGAGAATAGCCACCTGTTGGAGTTCCGCCATAAGCTTTGGCAACGCTTCGTAGGCGGGCTTTACGATTGCGTCCAAAACTCCGTTTTTGCCGTCGAAATATCTGTATAAATTGCCTACGGGCACTCCCGCTCGCTCCGCGATTGCGCTAATATTTCCGCCGCGAAAACCGCGTTCCAAATATTCGGTTCGCGCGGCTTCTAAAATTCTTTCGCGCACCGCTTCTTTTTTATATTGCACCGCAATACTCCTCCCGCTTATCTTTTTAAGACTTTAAACGTTGGTTCTTTGCCGCAAAACCGACTATGCGATAACTTTACCGAGCGCGTAATTCAGTCGACGCAAGCTTTCGTCTTTGCCGAAAAGGCGCGCCATTTCGCTCGCGCCGCCCGGAGTTGACGCCGCGTTCGTTAGCGCTATACGGAACACCCACAAAACTTGTCCTTTTTTGTAGCCGTCGCGTTCGGCGTAAGCGTTTAACGCGTCGTGCAAATTATCCCATTCGTTTTCCGCAACCTTTATTAAATCGGGCAACATTTTCGCAGCGAGCGCCGCGTCTGTTTTCCATTTGGCGTTAGTAAACAGCGCCGTGTCGAAATTCTCGAAATTTTCTATAAAAGCGGTGAGCTTGCCAACGTCGGTAAACACTTCGGTACGCGAATGCAAAAGCGTGCTCAAATATTCGAGGTCGAGCCCGTTTAAGTATTTATACGGCGCGTAAAACGCAAGCGCGCGCTTATGAAACTCTTCTTCGGAAAGCTCTTTAACGTAAAGCGAATTGAGCCAACGCATTTTGGTCTCGTCGAAAATCGACGCAGATTTGCTCACGCCGTCGAGCGAAAAAAGTTGCTCCATTTCTTCGAGCGTGAGTTTTTCTCGATTGTCTTTGGGGCTCCAACCGAGAAGTGCGATATAATTCACGATTGCGTCTTTCAAAAAGCCTTTCGCTATAAAATCCTCATAGTTGGCGTCGCCGTGACGCTTGCTTAGCTTTTGGTGAGCGTCGCGCATTATGGGTTGCAAATGAATGTATTGCGGACGTTCGAAGCCGAGCGCGTCGTACAGCAAATTATATTTGGGCGTAGACGAAAGATACTCGGTGCCGCGAATAACATGCGTTATGCCCATAAGGTGGTCGTCTATAACGTTGGCAAAATTGTATGTGGGATAACCGTCCGACTTTATAAGCACGTTGTCTTCGAGGTCGTTGTAATCAACTTTTATTTCGCCGAAAACAAGGTCCACATAGCTCGACACTCCTTCGGCAGGGATATTTTGGCGTATAACGTATTTTTCGCCCGCCGCAATACGTTTTTCCGCTTCCTCGCGCGGAATATGCAAGCAGTGCTTGTCGTATTTTGTGGCTCCGTCTTTGTGAATTTGTTCGAGGCGCTCCTTTGTGCAAAAGCAATAATATGCGTCGCCGCTCTCGATTAGCTTTTTAGCGTAGTCAATATAAATTTGCTTGCGTTGAGTTTGAATATACGGTCCGTATTCCCCGCCCACGTCGGGACCCTCGTCGTATTTTAGTCCCGTTTCGCGCAACGTGCGGTAAATGAGCTCCACAGCTCCCGGCACCGTGCGTTCCAAGTCGGTGTCTTCTATTCTGAGTATAAATTTTCCGCCCGCTTTCTTAGCGTAAAGATATGCGTATAACGCCGTGCGCAAACCGCCCACATGCAAAAAACCCGTAGGACTGGGCGCAAATCTTGTTCTTACCATAATTTCGAGCTTAACCTCCCGCATAACGAAACAAATTTTGCAAAACGTAAAAAAGCACGCCTTTGCATAAGCGGCTTATTTTGCCGCCGTAACTATTATTATAATAAAATTTGCGAAATAAAGCAACAAAAACAACGCAAAAGAGAAAAAACCGACGCTGAATTATTAGCGCCGGTTTTTTTGATTGTTTATTAAATTTTAGTTACATACACCTGACCATCACTACCGTTAGCTCCGTTTTTACCGTCCCAGCTTTTAAAGCTTCGAGACCTTTTCATAACACCAACCCTCCCTTTATTTTTTTATTCAACCACCTCTACGGTAATTGTTTTTCTTATAGAATTATATTTTTCTAAATTCGGGTCAACTTTGTAATGTGCTATGGCAAATCTTACAATATATACACCTACTTTTATCGGTCCCGCAATAGAAATGCGTTCGGTTTTGCAAATTAGGAAACAAATATTTAGGAGGGATAAAGAATGAAAAAGGCAATAACATGTTTGGGTGCTTCCATATTGTTTTTGTTTTCTTTCGTAGTTGTTTACAAATCATCACAATAGCAGATATTACTTTTTTGCTCAAGAGAAAAAACTGACGCTTTCGCATGTTTTTACTCTCCTTGACAAAAATCGGTAATTATAGTATAGTTATTATGAATACTAAAATGCGAGGAATTTTAAATATGCTCAACGATTTGAAAAAGTTGATTGCCATTCCGTCGGTTATGGGCGAGGCGGAAGAGGGCGCCCCGTTCGGTAAAGCTCCGCGCGCCGCGCTCGATTGTTTTTTGGAAATAGCCGCAAGCTACGGACTGAAAACGCATAACGAAAACGGTTATTGCGGGTGGGCGGAACTCGGCGACGGAAAGGACATGCTCGGCATACTCGGGCATCTCGACGTTGTGCCTGCGGGAGACGGTTGGAGTAACGAACCGTATTCTATGGTTTGCGAAGACGGCTTGATAAAAGGCAGAGGCGTTGCCGACGACAAAGGCCCTACCGTAGCGGCTTTGCACGCCTTAAAGCGGTTAAAAGAGAGCGGTAAAAAACTTAACAACCGCATTCGCCTTATTGTGGGTTGCAACGAAGAGAACGGTTCCGAGTGTATCGAATATTACAGAGAACACTGCGAAATTCCCAAAGCAAGCTTTGTTCCCGACGCAGACTTTCCCATTATAAACAGCGAAAAAGGCATACTGCACCTCACGCTTACTTTTCCCCGCTCACAGCGGCTTGCCGAAAACTTTGTTTCGATTAAAGCGGGAATGCGCCACAATATCGTGCCCGACCTTTGCACGGTTGTCGTGCCAAAAGAAAGCAAACTGTTCGACGCGATTAGCTCGCTCGGCTCCGACAGCTCGCTCTTTCTCAATCCCAAAGTCGCCAAAATAATAATAAGCGGCGGTATGCGCACGCAAGACTTTTCCGCGCATTTCTTCCCCGACAGAATAGCGCTTGAAGCGCGCGGCGTTGCAGGACATGCCATGTGCCCCGAAAAGGGCGAAAACGCCGCAATGAAAATGCTTGCGCTGCTGTGCGGAATTATGGGCGAATATGCTCCCGAAGAATTTAAGGCGGTAACCAAATATTTATGCGCGCCCAACCCCGCTCCTCTTTTGAGCATAGAAGCGCAAGACGACGTTTCGGGAAACCTCACGGTGAACACGGGAATTGTAACCGTAGCCGACGGCAAACTTACGGTAGCGCTCGACCTTAGGCTTCCGGTATGCGCAAACCATGAAACGGTTAAGAAAAAAATACGCGAATGCTTCCCCTCAGCCACTCTCACAGAGAACCGTTGGTCGCCCAACCTTTATATACCCGAAAACAGCAAGTTGGTGCAGGCGCTTTTGAGCGCATACGCCGAAACTACCGGAGGCGAAAAAAAGTGCCTCTACTGCGGCGGCGGAACATACGCGCGCGAGCTTCCGAACGCGGTGGCTTTCGGGCCCACATTCCCCAACCTTGAAACCAATATTCACAACGTGGACGAGTCGTTCCCGTTCGAATTGTTTAACAAGTTGCCCGACATTTACGAGGCGGCAATTTTAAAACTTGACGAAGCTTACGCTTAAATAATATTATCGAGTATTTTTCGGTATAAGCGATTGAAACGTCTTTATGTATGGAAAACAAAATAATTGCAAAATTTATAATTAAGGAGAGCATAAAATGAAAGAACTTAACGCAATGACTTTTTCGGAAGAAACAAACAAGGAACTTCCCACAGTGGTGGACTTTTGGGCGCCGTGGTGCGGACCTTGCCGCAGTCAGACTCCCATACTCGAACAATTCGCCTCAAAATATTCGGGAAAAGTAAACGTAGGAAAAGTAAATGTGGACGAAAACCCCGACCTTGCGCAAAAATTCGGTATCATGAGTATTCCCACCATTATGGTGTTTAAAGGCGGCGAGGTTGCGGCGCGCGCCGTAGGCGTTCAATCGCTTGAACATTTAACCAAGCTTGCGGGACTATAATACCGAAAACATTTTTATTAAGCAAAGCGGCGCTTAAAAACGCCGCTTTCTTTTATTGTTTCTCTATATTCCCGTCAGTGCAATAAACGGTATACTTTTTCGAATCAAAGCCGAAACCTATACCAGCATCCCATCCTTCCTCTTTTTTTATGGCATTCCATTCGTCTTGTGTCCCGTCGAAATTTATGCTACTTAAACACAAACAACCGCTAAACACGTTATTTTCAATATTTTGTACCTGCTTAGAAATACTGACACTCGTAAGCTTGGTACAATTACTAAAAGCATATTCCTCAACACATGTAACAGACACAGGTAGTGTAATTGTAACTAAATTACTGCAGCCCGAAAACATGTGTTTTGAGATTGTTGTCAAGTTATCGGAAATACTAACGTTTTTTAAATTCCCGCAATTGCTAAAAGCCTCTTCGCCCACCGTTATCACACTGTTAGGAATAACAACGTTCTCAATACTACTGCATCCGCTAAAAGTTCTGTAACCTATACTTGTTAATTTCTGAGGCAAAACAACGTCTGACAAATTGTCGCAATTCTCAAACGCAAAATCGCCTATACTGACAACGGAATTAGGTATTACGATTTTTGTAAGACTATAACAATTGCTAAACACGCTATGCGAAATACTTTCTATGCTATCGGGCAACGTAATATCCGTTAAACTTTTACAATACATAAACAGACTGCTTTCAAGATTTGTTACACCGTCGGGAATGTTAATGTTTTTAAGCTTATTGCAATATTGAAACGCGCCCCATCCTATACTCGTTATATTGTCGGGTAAAGTAATGCTTTCCAAATTAGAACAGCCGTCAAAAGCAAGATATTTTATAGCCGTAACGCTTCCGTCAGACGGTATTATGCTGTTTTTGCAACCGATAATCAACGTTTTACTGTCCGTTTCGATAATACAATTCCCGTTACTGTGATAGTTCGCATTTCCCTTTTCAACGGCAATGCTTTCTAATCCATAACAACCACCAAATACATTATCGCCAAGCTTAGTTACGCTCTTCGGAATAAAAATAGTTTTTAAACTGACGCAATCCTCAAATGCGTTAGTAGCAATGCCAACAATATTATTAGGAAAAGAAATAGTTTCAAGGCTTTTACAATCTAAAAATGCGAAAGTTTCGATATATGATAATTCGTGAGGCAGCGTAATGTCAGTTAAACTATCACAACCGCTAAAAGTGCTTTCGCCGATACTTTTAATTGAGTTCGGAAGTTTAACGCTTACTAAACCGGAGCAATCGCTAAATGCGCTTTTGCCGATATGTACCACCGTATCCGGCAATATAATATTTTTAATATTCTTACATCTAAAAAATGCGTAATTCGCTATATTTGTCCCATCCGTAACTAAAACCGTTTCTAACGATGACGGCACATAATTGTCGTAATAATAATCAGGCGCTCCGAAGATATAACCTAAATAACTTGCGCCGTTTGTTCCTACGCTATCTCTGCCGACAAACGGCAAAACAATTCTTGTAAGGCTTTGACAACTTTCGAAAGCGCCCTGCCCTATGTTAACAATACTGTTAGGCAGTTCAACATTCGTTAGACTATGGCAACCTTTAAACGCACTACTACACATATATTTGGTATCGTTATGCACATTGCATTCCGTCGTACTTGAGAACACATTTATAAGCCACAAATACGGATTTGCTTCATTTCCCAAATATAACTCTTTCCCGTAATTAGCATATTGCAAAGACCCGCAGTTATAAAATGCATAATTGCCGATATAAGTAACACTATCCGGTATTTGAATATTGGTTAAACTATTACAGTTCTCGAAAGCGTTACTTTGAATAGTTTTTAAATTTTGAGGCAACGTTATTTTCTCAATCTCCGTGCAATTATAAAATGCCTTTTCGCTTATCGCCGCATCGTTCGTAATAACAACCGTTTTTAGCGATGCAGGCACATAGTCTTTATTAAATAAATAAGACTTTGCTCCGAAGATATATCCAAAAAAGTCCGTAAACTCATCGTTGCCATTTCCCATACCTATGAACGGCAATTCTATTTTTACCAAATTACTACAACCGTTGAAAGCGCGCCGTCCTATACTTTCAACCGAAGACGGAATCGTTATACTTTGCAAACTACTACAACCGCCGAACGCATCCTCGCCTATGCTCTTAATCGTATTAGGAAGTTCAATACTTTTTATCCAAACGCAACCTATAAAAGCGTTAGCTCCTATTGCGGTTACGGGTTTACCTTTATAAGTCGATGAAACCGCTATTGCATTAGAATCTTCAATACCTATGCCCGACACTGTATAACCATCTTTATTTAAAGTATAGCTAATCTTGCTATCCGAAAAACCGCATAACGTGCATATATTGTTTTTAAAAGTATGTTCCGCTTTATCCTTTATTGCCGTTTCATGCTCGCATGTAGGCTCATGCCAATGATATTCATTATCATTGCTCCAAGTTTCCGAATATGTATGAGTATGCGACGGTTCTATATTTGTATTAACCATGCCTTTGCAAGCCACGAAAAAAGCGGCGCATAACAAAACGCATATAAGCAAAATAAGCTTGATATGTCTTTCTCTTTTCATTTCTCGCTCTCCTTTATATTCGGCTCAAACAATAAACTTATTATTAAAGCTAATATAGCATTAAAACACTAAAAAGTCAAGTTCTTTTCTATTCGAGTTCGTCTTTGCCGCCGTTGGGCGGGTGGCACCTACGCAGTCTTTTGATAATTTTCGGCACGCCGCGAACAACACCGTATTTTTGCAAAGCTTCTATCGCATACTCAGAGCATGACGGAGTGAACACGCACCTGAGCCGCACTTCGTCGGGCGCAATAGCTTGATATGCTTTTACGCACCAAATTAGAATTGCACGCATTCGCAACACAACGTATAGCAAAAGCACGCTTAAACTAATGCCGAGCGAAAGCGCTAATTTGTGTTTAGGCAAAGTAAAAAACAACGCGCAAAAAATTCCAGAAGCAACGGCAAGCGGAAAAAAGATATTAGCAAACGCGCGCCACACGCCGATTTTGGGGCGTACAAGATTTTTTCGGCGCTCGCGCTCTTTCCGCAAAAGTTCAAGCGGATTAGGCAACACGTCTTTTTGCTCTTGCACAACGAAAGAATCCGTCTCGGCTTTTTCTGCCGAAACGGATTTATCGTTTAATTCCGTTGTGTTTTCTTCCGTTTGCATTTTCTTATAACAAGCCTTTTAGCTTATAAAATCGCTATCGAATACAAGAGCTTTGCGGGAAAATCCGATTCCACAGCAACGTCGGGATTATTGAAAGCGATAGTCAACGTAACTTGTTTACCCGAAGAATTGTAGCAAAATTGATATTCCTTAATCACTTTCGAAGAACTGCGCTCTGTTAGCGTGAGTTCGTCAGCCAAAATCCACAGCCCGCTGAGCTTATAAAATTTAAACGAATCGAGTTTGCAATCGAAACCGCTTGCCGACATCGCGCTTTTAATGTCTTTCTCGAACTTAGACTCTTTTATTCTTTGCACTTTCGCGCTGCTATCTACCGTATTAACGTTAAAAGTGCCGTCGGGAAACCTATATAAGTCCACCCCGTTCACATGCGAATCGTATTTGCAGTTAGGCGGGATATAAAACGAGCTTCCCGCATATTCCAAACGCTCGTAGCCTTCAGGCGCTATTCCGCCCTCGCCTTCTATCGCCGCAGGGTCGGTTATGCCGCAACCGCAAAACACAAACGCGCATATTAAAACAAGCGCCGCGCTTAAAACAACGGATTTAGCGTTCTTTTTCATACTGTATCCTCCCGAACCGATTTCGATTCAATTATACCCCGTTCGAAAGCGCTGCCGAATTGCTATACAAAAAGCGAACCGTATCGATATTTGAAGTTAGGTTCGCTTTTGTAAACAATTTGTTACACTAATTCTATAAGAGCCGCTTCGGCGCTGTCGCCTCTGCGGAATCCCATTTTGAGCACGCGGGTATAGCCGCCCTTTTGCCCTAAATCGGATGCGCGCTTTGTGTATTTGGGCGCGTACTCGTTAAAGATTTTTTCAATAAGCGGATGCTGAATATGTTCGGTGCGTTGCTTGAACGCAAGCGCTGATTCTTTGGCGCCGCGCTGTTCTTGACGGTCGTACACAATGCTCATAATTCTGCGACGAGCCGCAAGTTTTTTGGGTCCGTCGTTTACGAGCTCCACCTTGATTTCGCCCTTGTCGGTTTTGCGGGTTTCCACCTTTTTATAGGTGTCGGTGTAGCTGTTAATCGCCATAGTAAGAATTTTGTCCGCCATACGGCTCACTTCTTTGGCGCGTTCGTAAGTGGTTTCGATTTTGCCGTTCCAAAGAAGCTCGGTAACTTGATTTCTCAAAAGAGCCATTCTTTGGTCGGTGGGTCTTCCCAATTTTCTCTGTTCCATACTGTTTAACTTTTACTCCTTAATCGTCGTTGCTTTTCAAGTCGAGTCCGTAGCTGCGAAGCTTTCCGATTACCTCGTCAAGCGACTTGCGTCCCAGATTGCGAACTTTAAGCATATCTTCTTCCGTTCTCTTAGTAAGGTCTTCCACCGTATGAATGGCGGCGCGCTTTAAGCAATTATAGCTGCGAACGCTCAAATCCATATCTTCGATGTTCATTTCGAGAACTTTTTGCTGTTTGTCTTCCTCGCGCGAAACAAGAATGTCCATACCCGATATAACGTCCGACAAATTCACGAATAACCTGATATGGTCTTCTATCGCCTTAGCTGCCAAACTCAAAACGTCTTTCGCCGATAAGCTGCCGTCCGTTTTAACTTCGAGCGTAAGTTTGTCGTAGTCTATATTCTGCCCTACGCGAGTTGCTTCCACCGAGTAGCTCGCCGCTTTCACGGGGGTGAAAATAGCGTCGATGGGAATGTAGCCTATGGGCTGGGTGTCGTCTTTGTGGTTCACCGCCACAACGTAACCTCTGCCGCGCGCAACCGTCATTTCCATAAAGAGCTTGCCGCCCTCGTCCAGCGTGCAGATGTACATGTCGGGGTTGAGCACTTCTATTTCGGGGTCGATTTCTATATCCTTAGCGGTTACGATACCCGGCGTGTTGCGCTCGATTTTCAACACCTTTTTGAGCGTTTTATCCGAATAGTTAGCTTTAAGATTTAGCCCTTTAAGATTGAGGATTATTTCGGCTACGTCTTCTTTAACGCCCTTGATGGTTGTGAACTCATGGCTTGCGCCTTCGATGCGAATCCCCACCACAGCCGTGCCGGGCAGAGCCGACAAAAGAACTCTGCGAAGCGCGTTGCCGAGCGTGATGCCATAACCGCGCTCAAGGGGTTCAACTACAAATTTTCCCGCCCTTAAATCGGGGCTTTCCTCAAGCGTAATACGTGGCTTTTCGATTTCCATCATATTCATTCAATTCTCCTTGACGGCAACTCGCCGCATCTATCAGTCGGCGTTTGCCTATAACACTGTTTTTACTGTTTATGCCTCGCATTCAAGCCGCCTTAGCGGTTTTAATTTCCGCCGCTTGCGGCACTCCGTTATTATTTGGAGTACAACTCTACTATAAGCTGTTCGTTTATGTTGAGGTCGATATCTTCACGCTTCGGACTGTCTGTAATTTTGCCTACAAGAGTTTCGGTATTAAATTCGAGCCATTTGGGCATTACGATTCTCGCGCCGCGCAACTCTTTGAAAATAGCGTTGTCTTTCTTCGCGTCGCTCACCGCAATCACGTCGCCGATTTTAACTTGATACGACGGAATATCCACGCTCTTGCCGTTCACGGTAATGTGCCCGTGATTAACTATTTGGCGGCACTGCGCGCGGCTTGCGCCTATTCCCATGCGGTAAACAACGTTGTCGAGCCTGCGCTCTATGAGTGCGAGCATATTTTCGCCCGTTACGCCGCGCATACGCTCGGCTTCCTCGTAGTAGCTACGGAATTGCTTTTCAAGCAACCCGTAAGCGCGCTTTGCCTTTTGTTTTTCGCGGAGCTGAACGCTGTATTCGCTCGCCTTTTTGCGTCCCATGCCGTGCTGTCCGGGAGGAACGGGGCGACGCTCCATAGCGCATTTTTTGCTGGTGCAACGCTCGCCTTTGAGGAAAAGTTTTTGACCCTCGCGGCGGCACTGACGACAATCTGCACATGTATATTTAGCCATTTTATTCTATTTCTCCTATTAAACTCTTCTGCGTTTGGGCGGACGGCAACCGTTGTGCGGTATGGGCGAAACGTCGGTTATGCTCGTAACGTTAAGTCCCACAACTTCGAGCGCGCGTATTGCCGATTCTCTTCCGCTTCCCGGTCCTTTAACGAAAACGTCTACCGATTTAAGACCGTGCTCTTTTGCCGCAGCCGCAGCTTTTTCGGAAGCCTGCTGAGCCGCAAACGGAGTGCTCTTGCGGCTACCGCGAAAGTTAAGAGCGCCTGCGCTGCACGCCGAAATGGCGTTTCCCTGCTCGTCGGTTACGGTTATAATCGTATTGTTGAACGAAGCGTGAATGTGCACTTGCCCTTTATCTATATTTTTTGTTACTCTGCTCTTTCTGGAAGAAGTCTTTTTAACTGCCATTGTTATGCTCTCCTACTTTTTCTTCGCTCTGCCGACGGTACGCTTCGGCCCTTTGCGGGTGCGGGCGTTTTGCTTGGTGTTCTGCCCGCGCACAGGAAGCCCTTTGCGATGACGCACACCGCGATAGCATCCGATTTCCATAAGACGCTTTATGTTAAGAGCAACTTCGCGGTGCAAATCGCCTTCAACGCGAAGATTATGCTCCACATAGTTGCGGATTTTGTTTACCTCTTCTTCCGAAAGGTCTTTAACTCTCGTATCGGGATTTACGCCCGTATCCGCCAAAATCTTTTGAGCGGTGGGCTTGCCGATACCGTAAATATACGTTAGTCCGATTTCCACGCGCTTCTCGCGGGGCAAATCTATTCCGGCTATTCTTGCCACTTTCTTTTTCTCCTTAAATTTGTTAAATGTCGAACTTTTTCGGGACTTTGCGCGACGAAGGCCGCTTCACGTTATGCTTGCGCCCAAACGGATTTTCCGTAGTCCCGCAGCGCCGCAATCAGGTGATTATATATAAAACGCGTTTTTCCGAAAACTTATGGAATGTTAAGTTTTAGGCTACTCCGCGAGCATTGCTTTTTTAATGTTGCACAAATTGCTTTTCGTTCTTTTTATTGCAGTGTTAGTCGCGTTTGAACCGAAACGCCTATTGCAATATAAACTTTAATTTCGTTAAACTGAAAATGTACTTAAACGCCAAAACTGCGCACGGACAATTTCCTTCTGTTTAAAGGATTCCGCACGCATTTCGTTCGCATATTAAAACGTTTAGCCCTGACGCTGCTTGTGGTTGGCGTATTTGGAGCAAATCACCATAACCTTGCCATGACGCTTAATTACCTTGCATCTGTCGCACATGGGCTTTACCGAAGCTCTTACTTTCATTTTTCAAACACCTCTTCTTTTAATGTAACCGACTGCAAACGCAGACTTTCTCAGTTTTTGTTACGGTAGGTTATTCTGCCTTTCGTGATGTCGTAAGGCGACATTTCGATTTTAACGGTATCGCCCTCCAAAATCTTGATGTAGTGCATGCGAATTTTACCCGAAATCGTGCACGTTACAATATGACCGTTCGACAGCTTTACCTTAAACACAGCATTGCGCAGGCACTCTACCACCACGCCTTCTGCTTCGATATTGTCGGACTTTGGCATAAATTCTCCTTTTCTTTTTTTCGCTTATAAAAGCGAGTTATTTGCCGTAACCTTATAAATATACGGGGTTCCACCCCTGCCGAATCCGCGAAACGTTTTTAATTTTTAGCGTTTCCCGAAAATTCTTTAAGTATTTTCCGCACCGCCGAATCGGTAAGACCACCGCTTGCAAACGCCGTTTTCGCTTGCTCGCTTTCGCCGAGCGGCTTTAAATGCTTAACACGCTTTGTTTTGAGTTTTGCGAGCGGTCTTTTGTCTCCGTCGGTTAAAAGAACAAAATCTTTGCCGACAACCGCCGCTATTAAATATATTCTTCCTTTGTCGTGCCCCATTCGGCTCTGCGCCGCCTGCCCGACGCCCGGAAACTCAAAGGCGTACATTTTATTATAGCACATAATTTCCTTTTTGTAAAGCGGCTTAACACACCTAACTCTGTCGAAGAACGAACATTTTTGGCGCACCGCCTTATTAAAGAGTTAAAATTTCGGGCTCTCCGTCGCGCACGAGAATTGTGTTTTCGTAATGCGCCGATAAGCTGCCGTCAGCCGTTCGTGTGGTCCAACCGTCGGGGTCGAACTTTATCTTGAACGTTCCTGCGTTAATCATAGGCTCAACCGCAATCGTATAGCCCGATTTAAGCAACACGCCTGTTCCTTCCTTTCCGAAGTTCGGCACGTTGGGCTCTTCGTGCATATTGCGCCCTATACCGTGCCCAATCATTTCGCGCACAACGCCGTAGCCGTGACTTTCGGCATGGCGCTGAATTGCGTTTGAAAGGTCGCCGAGTCTTTTTCCGTCGCGCGCGTGCTTTATTCCTTCGAAGAAGCATTCGCGCGTAACGTCTATAAGTTTTTGCGCGCCGTCCGAAATCTTTCCTACCGCGAACGTGCGCGCGGCGTCGCCCTGCCATCCGTCTTTAACCACGCCCACGTCGATAGAAACGATGTCGCCCTCTTGCAAAACGTAGCCGCTCGGAATGCCGTGCACAACGACGTCGTTCACCGAAACGCATGCGGACGCAGGATACCCTCTGTAATGGAGAAACGACGGTTTTGCGTCGTGCGACACAATATACTCGTGTATTGCGGCGTTTACTTGTGCGGTTGTAACTCCGGGTTTGATTTTTTCCTCAATAAATTTAAGGACGTCGCCCGTAAGCTTGCCCGCAACGCGCATTTTGTTTATTTCGCTCGGTTTTTTAACAGTAATCATTTTGCTTCCGACGCCCTCAATTCCGAGAGTCCAGCAATTTTTCTATTTGGGCGAACACTTCGTCTATCGGCTTCATTCCGTCAACGCTTTCAAGTTTGCCCTTTGCGGAGTAATAATCGATTAGCGGTTTGGTTTGCTCGGCATAAACTCCGAGACGCTTGCCAACAGTTTCTTCGGTGTCGTCGGCGCGCTGAATTATTTCGCCGCCGCACTTAGGGCATCTCTTTTCCGCAAAAGTTGAAATATGGTAGCTTTCGCCGCATTTCGAGCACACTCTTCTGCCCGTGAGCCGCGCCATAAGCTTATCGAGCTCCACCGCGATATTAAGCACCAAATCGATTTCGCTCATTTTATCGAGCGCTTCCGCCTGAAATACGTTGCGCGGGAAACCGTCGAGCATAAAACCGTTTTTGCAATCGCTTTCTTTCAAGCGCTCGGCAACGATTTCGCAAGTAACTTCGTCGGGCACGAGTTGCCCTTTATCGATATACGCTTTGGCTTTAAGACCTACGGGCGTACCCTCTTTTAAGTTCTTGCGGAATATGTCGCCCGTTGATATGTGCGTTATTCCGTATTTCTCGGCAATCTTAGTCGCCTGCGTGCCTTTTCCCGCACCCGGCGCACCCAACAAAACTATTTTCATATTTTTTCCTTTTTTATGGTTCGAAAGCTTTTACAACTCTATGTTTGAGATTGCTTCGCTACGCTCGCAATGACATGTACGCCTAAGGCGGTGCAGACGGGTTGCGGATTTTCGCAATAGTCGCTGCCAAATCCGACTTTCGCGGGCGTGTACCGCGAAAGGACTCCCCTTTAAGCTCGTCCAAGTCGGGTTAAGCAAGGAAGCGTGCGCTTTACGCACGCGCACCGTAGCGCCGACTTGCGTTTGGGCGACAATTTACTTTAAGAAGCCGCGATACTGCTTCATCATCAACTGACTCTGCAACTGCTTTTCGAATTCGAGCGCCACCGAAACAACTATGAGCATACCTGTGGAGCTGAACGCGTTAACAAGCGCAATCGAAGTGCCCGAGCTGAACACAAAGTTGAAAATTATCGAGGGCACTATTGCGATAATCGCAAGGAAAATAGCTCCGAACAAGGTGAGACGCTTGTTGATTTTTTTAAGATAATCGCTTGTCTGCTTGCCCGGACGAAGTCCCGTAATATTTCCGCCGTACTGTTGAATGTTGCGCGCAACTTCTTCGGCGTTAAACTGAATCTGCGCATAGAAGAAGCTGAAAAACAAAATCAAAAGTCCAACAAGAACGCTGTATATGGGCTTGCCCGTTCCCAACCAATTCGTCCAGAATTTGTAGAAACCTTTCGTCGGGTCCATATTGAACATACTCATAATAAGCTGAGGGAACGAAAGTATTGCCGTAGAGAAGATTATGGGCAACACGCCGCTCGCGTTTACTTTAATGGGGATATATGTGGTCTGTCCGCCGTATTGCTTGCGTCCCTTTATTTGCTTTGCATAGTGCACGGGAATCTTGCGCTCGGCAAGGTCTACGAACACTATGAACGCGAAAATCACGACAACAAGCAACAAGAATGCCAACAACTGCCAAGGCGCGTTTTGGTCGGTTCCTTTAACCCATGCGGTGATTACCGACACAATGCTTATACCCGCAGTTGAAAGTATACCCACGAAGATAAGAAGCGATATGCCGTTTCCAACGCCGATTTCGGTAATTCTTTCGCCGAGCCACATTGTGAACATAGAGCCCGCCACCAAAATAGCGCCCACGAAAATGCAGACGAGCCACTTTTTCATGTTAACGTTAAACACCGTTGTGCTTATTTGGTCGCCGCGCGAGAAATTTATAACAATGCCGATAGCCTGAGCCACCGCAAGCACAAGAGTAAATATTCTTGTGAGTTTGTTAAGTTTCTTTCTACCCTCGTCACCCTGTTTGCTCCAACGCTCCAAAGGGGGAATGGCGACGGTTAAGAGCTGAATGATAATCGACGCATTGATATACGGCGAAATACCGATTGCCAAAAACGCGCCGTTAGTAAGCGCGCCGCCGGTAATCATACTCAGCAACGAAAGAATGTCGCCCGAATTGCCTGCTTGTCCGGCATAGGTTTCGCCCGTTATGCCGGGAATGGGAAGCCAACAACCCAAGCGGTAAACAAACATCAGCGCCAAAGTGATAAGGATTTTCTTTCGCACATCCTTATTCTTAAACGCGTTAACGAGTGTTTGAAACATTACAACACCTCTACTTTACCACCGGCTTTCTCGATTTTCTCTATTGCGGATTTCGAGAATTTTTTAGCCTGCACGGTTATTTTTTTGGTGAGCTCGCCGTTTGCAAGCACCTTCAATCCGTAAGGTTCCTCTTTGCCGACTATTCCGTTTTTAATCAACGTTTCGAGATTAACCACAGCGCCGTCTTCGAATTCGTTAAGGTCGCCGAGATTAACTATAGAGTATACTTTTTTGTAGCGGTTGTCAAATCCCGTTTTGGGAAGTCTGCGCGAAAGGGGCATCTGCCCGCCCTCGAAGCCGGGACGAACCCCGCCTCCGCTACGCGCCCACTGGCCTTTATGACCCTTGCCGCTCGTTTTGCCCGTACCGGAACCGATACCGCGCCCCAAGCGTTTCACACCTCTTTTTGCGCCTACCGCAGGCGATAAATCGTGCATTTTCATTACTTTTATACCTCCTCTACGGTAACGAGGTGCTTCACAACGAAAATCATACCGCGCATTGCGGGATTGTCGTTAACTACCACGCTGGAACGAATTTTTTTGAGGCCTAACGCCTGCACCGTTCTTTTATGTTTTTCAAGGCTGCCGATTGTGCTTTTCACCAAAGTAACCTTTAATTTCTTAGTTTCGGCGTTCTCAGTCTTTTTTGTAGCCATTTCGCCTCTCCTATCCTAAAATTTCTTCTACGGTCTTGCCTCTGAGCGCCGCAACCTGCTCGGGCGAACGGAGCGCGGTAAGCCCTCCGAACGTTGCCTTAACGCTGTTTATGGGATTGCGACTACCGTAGCTTTTCGTGGTGATATTCTTAATTCCCGCAAGCTCCACAACCGCGCGCACGCTGCCGCCGGCTATAACGCCGGTACCTTCGGGAGCGGGACGCATGAGAACCTGCGAGGTTCCGAACTTGCCTATAATTTCGTGCGGAATTGTGCCGTCGGAAAGAGCTATTTTCACCAAACTGCGGCGAGCCACGCCCTCAGCCTTTTTAATTGCTTCGGGAACTTCCGCCGCTTTGCCCGTGCCGATTCCCACGCTTCCGTTGCCGTCGCCCACCACAACAAGCGCCGAAAAGCGCATGTTGCGTCCGCCTTTAACAACCTTTGTGATACGGTTTACCGCTACGAGTTTGCTTTTAAAGCCGTCGTCGGGCTTCATTTCTTCACGTTCACGTCTTGCCATTTCTGCATTCCTCCGCTAAAATTTGAGGCCCGCTTCACGAGCACCGTCGGCAAGAGCTTTAACCCTGCCTGTGTAAAGGTAACCGCCGCGGTCGAAAACAACGCATTCGATTCCTTTCGCTTTCGCCTTTTCGGCGATTTTCGCGCCCACAATAGCGGCCGCTTCGGTTTTGGTCTTGCCCTTCACGTTCACGTCTTTGGCAACCGTCGAGCTCGACGCGAGCGTAACGCCCGCAACGTCGTCGATAATCTGCGCGTAAATGTGCGAAGTGGAGCGGTACACGTTCAAACGGGGGCACTCGGCGGTTCCCGACACGTTGTGACGAACGCGCAAATGACGCTTAACACGAACTTGATTTTTATTCTGTTTGTTTATCATATCGCTTTGCTCCTTACTTGCCCGCCGTCTTACCTTCTTTCTTCACAAGAACTTCGTCCGAATAATGGAGTCCGTAGTTGTGGTAAGGCTCCACAGGGCGCTTACTGCGTATGGTCGCCGCCGTCTGCCCCACAAGCTCTTTGCTTATGCCCGAAACCACTATGGTAGTAATGTCGGGGCAAGCGATTGTGATGCCTTCGGGAGCGGTGAACTCTACTGGATGGCTGTATCCTAAGTTCATTGTGAGCTTGTTGCCCGAAACTGCGGCTTTATAGCCTACGCCTTGAACTATAAGCGTGCGGCTAAACGGCGTAACCACGCCCGCCACCATGTTGGCAATAAGCTGACGGTAAAGCCCGTGCTTCGATTTCGTTTCTTTCTTTTCGTCGGAACGCGTAACGTGCACTTCGGCGCCTTCAACTTTAACTTCTATTTTATTGCTTGCGATTTCGCGCTCTAACGCGCCTTTGGGTCCGCTCACCTTAACGGTTGAACCCGCAATCTCCACTTTAACTCCGGCGGGGATTGCAATGGGCATTCTTCCTATTCTCGACATAATGCTTTGCCTCCCTTATTACCAAACGTAAGCAAGCACTTCGCCGCCCACTTTTTGAGCGCGCGCCTGCTTATCCGTCATAACGCCTTTGCTTGTGGAAATGATTGCTATACCCAAACCGCCCAAAACTTTGGGAAGGTCTTCGTATCCGCAATACACTCTAAGACCGGGCTTACTGATACGTTTGAGGTTTGTTATAACTCTCTCGTATTTGTTGCCGTATTTAAGAACAATGTTTATAACGGGGTGTCCGTTGTCGTCGCCTATTTCGGCGCTTTTAATAAAGCCTTCGCTCACGAGTATGTCGGCAATGGCTTTCTTCATTTTGGAAGAAGGAACCGACACGGTGTCGTGGCGCGCGGTGAGCGCGTTACGAATTCTCGTCAACAAATCTGCAATGGGGTCTGTTGTAACCATATTTCGCTGTCCTCCTTACCAACTCGACTTCTTAACGCCGGGAATTTCGCCCTTATAGGCAAGCTCGCGGAAACATATTCTGCAAATTCCGAACTTTTTCAGCACAGCGTGCGGACGTCCGCAAATATTGCAACGCGTGTATGCGCGAGTGGAAAACTTCGCAGGCTTCTGCTGCTTGTTTATCATTGCTTTCTTAGCCATAATTTTCTCCTATCCTCCGCTAATTCCGAAACGGCATACCCATCTTGGTGAGCAATGCCTTCGCTTCGTCGTCCGACTTAGCGGTAGTTACTATGCAAATATCGAATCCGCGTACTTTCTCCACCTGTTCGTAAGAGATTTCGGGGAAAATAATCTGCTCTTTAACGCCCATCGAGTAGTTTCCTCTGCCGTCGAACGACTTACCCGAAATTCCGCGAAAGTCGCGCACGCGCGGAAGCGCGATAGACACAAGCTTATCGAGGAATTCGTACATTTTGTCGCCGCGAAGCGTAACTTTTACGCCTATGGGCTGATTTTCGCGGAGCTTGAAGTTTGCAACGCTCTTTTTCGCTTTCGTCACAATGCTCTTTTGTCCGCAAATCGATTCGAGCTCGGCTTGAGCAAGCTGAATGCTCTTGTTGTTGTCTTTAATGTCGCCGAGACGCATATTGAGCGTGATTTTTTCGAGCTTGGGCACCTCGTTAACGTTCTTGTATCCTCTTTCGCTCATAAGCGCGGGAACAATTTCGCTAACGTAACGCTTTCTGAGGCGGTAACGGGGACTGTCGTCTTTTTTCGTATCGGTTGCCGCTTTTGCCGCAACCTGATTCTTCTTTTCTGCCATATTTCCTCCGATTAGTTCTCGCCGCCGTTGTCGGCAGTGTTCTCGGTAGCCTCAACCGCAGTGTCGGCTTCTTTCTTCACGACTTTTTTAACCGTCTTTTTCTCGGCGCTGTCGTCCGACTTTTTAGCGGTTTTCTTAGTCGTTTTCTTTTCTTTTACTTCTTCGGCGGGAGCTTCAACCTTTTCGGCTTTGCTCTTTTTAGCCTTTTTCTCAACCTTTTTGGGTTCTAACGACGCGCCGCATTTTTTGCAAACGCGGATTTTCTTATCGCCCTCCAAGCTGTGAGCCACGCGGGTTGCGTGATTGCACGAGGGGCAAAGAATTTGCACGTTGCTAACGTCTACGGGACCCGCCATTTTGTTTATGCCGCCCGGTTGGTTGGCGCCTCTCGGCTTGGTGTGCTTTGTTATAATGTTGCAACCTTCAACAACAACTCTGCCGCTTTTGGGGTCGCACGACGTGATTTTACCTTTCTTGCCTTTGTCTTTGCCGGCAATCATAAGTACGGTATCGCCTTTTTTAACGTTCATTTTCATTTCGGCAATTCCTCCTTAAAGCACTTCGGGCGCAAGCGATATGATTTTCATGTAATCTTTATCGCGGAGTTCGCGGGCAATCGGTCCGAAGATACGGGTTCCGCGCGGTTGCTTTTGGTTGTCTATAATCACGGCGGCGTTGTCGTCAAAACGAATGAACGAACCGTCGGGGCGACCCACGCCCTTGTTGGTGCGAACGATAACCGCTTTAACCACGTCGCCCTTTTTAACGGCGCCGCCCGTTGAAGCGCTTTTAACCGACGCGATAATCACGTCGCCTATGTTGCCGCTTCTGCGGAACGAACCGCCAAGCACGCGAATGCACATAATTTCTTTCGCGCCGCTGTTGTCGGCAACTTTAAGATAAGTTTGGGGTTGTATCATAATTCACCTCTCCTTACTTCGCCTTCTCGACTACTTTAACAAGGCGCCAACGTTTATCGCGCGACAAGGGGCGGGTTTCCATAATTTCCACTTTGTCGCCGATGCCCGCTTCGTTGTTTTCGTCGTGAGCTTTCAGTTTTTTGGTAGTGTTGATGGTCTTTTTGTACAGAGGGTGTTTCGTTTTGTCTTTAATGGCAACAACTATAGTTTTGTCCATTTTATCCGAAACGACGATTCCTTCACGAACCTTACGGTTATTTCTTTGTAATGTTTCCATAATGCCCTCTCTACGCCTTCTTCGAAAGTTCGCGCTCACGGAGAACCGTTTTAATGCGCGCGATGTCTTTTTTGCAAACGACCATCTGCATGGGGTTGTTGAGCTGCCCCGTAGCGTTGCTGAATCTAAGATTGAACAGCTCTTGTTTGAGCTCTCCGAGCTTAGCGATAAGCTCGTCGTCTTTCATTTCGTGAATTTGCTTAGCTTTCATTACGCTTTTTCCTCCTTGTCGGCGGATATAAGCTCGCCGCGTTTGCAAATTTTGCAACGCACCGGCAATTTGTGGGAAGCGAGACGAAGCGCTTCGCGCGCCACTTCTTCGCTTACTCCCGCCATTTCGAACATAACTCTGCCCGGCTTAACAACTGCCGCCCAGTATTCGGGAGAACCCTTTCCGCTACCCATGCGGGTTTCGGCGGGTTTCTTCGTTATGGGCTTATGCGGGAAAATGTCTATCCAAACCTGACCGCCGCGCTTGATATAACGCGTCATGGCGATACGGGCGGCTTCTATTTGATTGGAAGTAATCCATGCGGGGTCGAGCGACACAAGCCCGAACTCGCCGTATGCGATTTCGTTACCCTTGTTAGCCTTACCCTTCATTCTGCCGCGCTGTTGTTTGCGGTGTTTTACTCTCTTGGGAAGTAACATTATTCCTGTCCTCCTTGCGGCTCTTTCGCCTTAGGCAATATTTCGCCCTTATACACCCAAACCTTAACGCCGATTGCGCCGAAGGTCGTGCGGGCGGTGGCAACGCCGTAATCTATGTCGGCTCTCAACGTTTGAAGAGGAATGCTTCCGTCGTGATAAGCCTCGCTGCGCGCGATTTCGGCTCCGTCAAGTCGGCCCGAAACTTTAATCTTAACACCTTTCGCTCCGCTGCGCATAACTCTGCCCATAGCCTGTTTCATAGTTCTTCTGAACGAACTGCGCTTTTCAAGCTGAGCCGCAATGCTCTCCGCCACCAAAACGGCGTCCATATCGGGGCGTTTCACTTCCATAATGTTTATATGGAACTGTTTGTCGGGAACGACTTTTTTGAGCTGTTTTTTAAGCTCCTCTATTCCCGCGCCTTTAAGCCCTATTATCATGCCGGGCTTAGAGGTGTGAATGTTTATGCTCACGTTACCCTGAGCGCGCTCTATAATAACTTTGCTCACGCCGTAAGCGTAATATTTCTTTTTGATAAATTCGCGGATTTTGTGGTCTTCGTAAAGGTTTGCGGAAAAATCTTTTTTACCCGCATACCAGTTGGCGTTCCAACCGCCTATAACACCCACTCTGAGACCGTGAGGATTTACTTTCTGTCCCATACTTGTCAGCCCTCCTTCACGGTGCCCAAGATAACCGTGATATGACTCGTTCTTTTATTGATGCGATACGCTCTGCCCTTAGACACGGGATTCATACGCTTCAAAATCGGACCGCCGTCGGCGAATATTTCGTCCACATACAAGTCGGCGCGGCTGAGCCCCTGATTGTGCTCGGCGTTAGCCACAGCCGATTCGATCACCTTGCGAATAGGGTCGCTTGCGGCTTTAGGCGTGGCGAGCAATATGGCGAGCGCTTCGTTCACCGATTTGCCGCGCACGGTGTCGAGCACCACGCGCACCTTAGTGGGCGATATGCGAATATACTTTGCCTGAGCGCAAGGGCGCGTGTCTTTGTTGTCTTTGCGCGCCTGCGTCTTTTCTTTCATTCTCTTTGCCATAGTGTCGCTCCTTATTTACCCTTTGTGGTTTTTTCGCCGGCATGGCCGCGAAACGTGCGGGTGGGCGCGAATTCGCCAAGCTTATGCCCAACCATTTCTTCGGTGCAGTAAACGGGAACGTGCTTGCGTCCGTCGTGCACGGCAATGGTGCTGCCAACGAATTCGGGGAATATCGTGGAAGAGCGCGACCAGGTTTTAATAACCTTTTTATCGGAAGTTTCCGACTGCGCTTTCACTCTTTCATACAGCCTTTCTTCAACGTAAGGGCCTTTTTTTACACTTCTGCTCATGTGTTCTACACCTCTCAGTTAATACGCTTCACAATAAAGCGGTCGCTGTTCTTGTGTTTTTTACGCGTCTTGTATCCGAGCGCCGGCTGACCCCAAGGAGAAACGGGACCGGGACGGCCTATCGGAGACTTGCCTTCGCCACCGCCGTGAGGGTGGTCGCACGGGTTCATTACAACGCCGCGAACGGTGGGTTTCACGCCCATGTGGCGCTTGCGCCCCGCTTTGCCGAGCGAAACAAGCTCATGATCGAGGTTACCGACCTGACCTACCGTAGCTTTGCACGAAAGCGGAATCATACGCATTTCGCCGCTCGGAAGCCTAAGCGTGGCATACTTGCCCTCTTTCGCCATAAGCTGAGCCGCGCTACCCGCAGCTTTCGCCATCTGGCCGCCTCTTCCCGGCTGAAGCTCTATGTTGTGAACCATTGTGCCTACGGGAATGTTTTGAAGAGGAAGAGCGTTGCCCGCCTTTATGTCGGCAGTTTCGCCGCTTATAACGGTGTCGCCCTTACTGAGTCCCAAAGGCGCGAGAATGTATCTCTTTTCGCCGTCGGCGTAATGCAACAGAGCAATATATGCCGTGCGGTTGGGGTCGTATTCGATTTCGGCAACGCGCGCGGGGATATTGTCTTTGTTGCGCTTGAAGTCGATAATGCGGTACTTTATTCTGTTGCCGCCGCCAATATGACGAACGGTTATTCTGCCGGTATTGTTGCGTCCGCCGGTGCGGTACGACGTGTCGAGCAACGATTTTTCGGGTTTCGTCGTGGTGATTTCGTCAAAACTCGAAACCGTTTTGAATCTGGTGCCCGGCGTCATGGGTTTAAATCTTTTTATAGCCATATTGTTGCCGCCTCCATTAGGTTAAGCTATCGAAAAACTCGATAGACTTGCTCGATGCGGTGAGCTGCACATACGCCTTTTTATATTGCGAAGTGTATCCTTCGGTTCTTCCTTGACGTTTGTACTTTCCGCGTACGTTTACTGTGTTTACTTTTTCTACTTTAACCTTGAAGATTTCTTCAACCGCCGCTTTAATCTGCGTTTTGTTCGCTCTGCGGTCTACGACGAAGACATACTTCTTATCCGCTATGCCCTCGTAGCTCTTTTCGCTGCGGATTGGCTTAATAATTACGTCGTAGGCGTTCATTCTTTATAGGCCTCCTCGATTTTTTTGGCGGCCTCTTTCGTCATGACGCATTTTGCGTTAGCCACAACGTCGTAAACGTTTATAAGGCTGCTGTTAAGCGTGCTTACGCCGGGAATGTTTTTCGCCGCGCGCACAACCGCTTCGTCGGCGTCGGTTACAACTATGAGCACGCGCTTGTCGAGCTTGAGGTCGGAAAGCACCTGCGCCATTTGTTTTGTTTTGGGTTCGATTTTGATTTCGTCAACGATTTTAAGTTCGTCGCCGCGAAGTTTTTCGCTGAGCGCGGAGCAAATCGCGTTTCTGCGAGCTTGCTTATTGAGCTTTTGCGAGAAATCGCGGGGCTTGGGTGCGAACACAACGCCGCCGCCCGCCCACTGAGGCGAACGAATAGAGCCCTGACGCGCCCTGCCCGTGCCCTTTTGGCGCCACGGCTTTATGCCGCCGCCGCGAACTTCGGTGCGGGTAAGGGTGCATTTTGTTCCCTGACGCGCGTTGTTGCGCTGAGCTACAACCGCTTGATGAATAAGTGCTTCGTTATATTCGGCGGCGAAAACGCTGTCGGCAAGCTCTATGCTGCCCGCCTCCGCGCCTTTTTGATTAAATACTTTTACGCTTGGCATTTTTCTTCCTCCGCCTTACTTCGATTTCACGGACTGTTTCACCGTTACGAGAGCGCCTTTGGGTCCGGGAATCGCTCCGCGTATCAAAAGCACGTTGCGAGCCGCGTCCACTTTTACGATTTTAAGATTCTGAATGGTTACGTTGTCGTGACCGTAATGACCGGGCATGTGCAATCCCTTTATAACTTTGCTGGGAGTGCTGTTCGCGCCTGTGGAGCCCACGCTGCGGTGAACGGGTCCCGTGCCGTGCGTCATTTTAAGACGGCGCTGATTCCAACGTTTGATAACGCCCGAGAAGCCGTGCCCTTTGCTTACCGCCGACACGTCTACCATGTCGCCGCCCGCAAAGATGTCGCAGTTGATTTTGCTGCCCACTTCGAATTTGTCGGGCTGAGAGAATTTGAATTCGCGCAGGATTTTTCCCGACGCAACGTTCGCTTTTTTATACACGCCCGCTTCCGCTTTGTTTTGATGCTTGGGCGCGTCTTCGAACGAAACGAGAACGGCGCTGTATCCGTCGCGCTCGGGAGTTTTTTTGCGTACTACCGTCATAGGTCCCGCCTCAACGACGGTTACGGCAATACTCAAACCCGTTTCGTCGAAAATCGAGGTCATGCCAACCTTTCTTCCTAATATAGCTTTATCCATTTGTCGTTACCTCCTCACCCGTCTTACAGCTTTATCTGGATGTCTACGCCCGCAGGGAGGTCGAGCTTCATGAGCGAATCGACCGTTTTTGCCGAAGGGCTATATATGTCTATAAGCCGCTTGTGCGTGCGAAGCTCGAACTGTTCGCGGCTATCTTTATACTTGTGCACCGCACGAAGTATAGTTACCACTTCCTTATCGGTGGGAAGAGGAATGGGACCCGAAACTTTGGTGCCCGTTTTCTTCGCCGTTTCAACGATTCTCGCCGCCGATTGGTCAATCAGGTCGTGGTCGTAAGCTTTTAACTTGATTCTGATTTTTTGGCTTGCCATCTTAATAAATTTACCTCCGTTTAGCATTTGCGAAGCTACAACGCCGTCGGGTGGGTCCACACAAGGAGTTTTATATAGGCGGCTATTCTCACCGCCTCGTTTCCGACTAACAGTTGCGCCTTACGGAATTTTTCCGTCGGTTCGCTTATCGGAACGCCTCTCCTAATTCGGTTTTCCACGCTCGCGCGCTTTCCTCTTTTGCCGCTCACTTCGCCGCACGGCATGCCTACCGCCGCACTCGGTCCGCCCAAGTTCTCCCGCAGTCCGCTAAATTTCCGCGAGTAACCTTCGGTTTCTTACCTATTTTCTCCGCAAAAAAGGGCTGTACAGAATGCACAGCCTTGTTATTATACTATAAGTAAAGCGCAAAAGTCAAACGAAATTATAATATTTTACAAAAATTTTTTTAAAAGCATACGAGAGTTTTTGTCAAGCTTGATATAATGCCGTTGAACAAAAAACGACCGCGCTCAAAAACGCAGTCGTCTTTTTGTTCTCGTTTATTTCGTTTTTCGGCTAAGCCGCAAAACTCTTTATTTGAGTTCCGCAGTGGCGCCCGCTTCTTGCAATTTCTTCATTGCTTCTTCGGCGGCGTCTTTGGGCATAGCTTCTTTCACGGTGGAAGGAGCTCCGTCTACGAGAGCTTTCGCTTCGGAGAGTCCGAGACCGGTGATTTCGCGCACAACCTTTATAACGGCAATCTTGTTTCCGCCGATTTCTTTAAGCATAAGGTTGAACTCGGTTTTCTCCTCTTCGGCGGGAGCGGCAGCTCCGCCTGCTGCGGGAGCGGCAACAGCCATAGCCGCAGCCGACACACCGAACTCTTCTTCGAGCATTTTAACGAACTCGTTGAGTTCCATAACCGACATGCTCTTTACTTCTTCCAACATTTTATTCAAATCTGCCATGATTTTTAAATTCTCCTTATTTTATTTGCGTTTTCACGCGGTTTTGTTTTTCTTTTTTTTGTTTTGATGCCGTTGCGTTCAGCATAACTCCACGCACGGGATTACTTTGCTACGCAATAGGCATTAAGCGACTTGCGCTTGGGCGAATTTTTTCAATCGACTTTCTCGGGTTTACCGAGAAAAGACGCCTAATTAAGTTCGCCTAACACGGGTTAAGCAAGCAAGTGCCGCAAGGCACGCAGCGTAGCGCCGTGTTACGTTTGGGCGACAAAGCTTTACGCCGACTGTTTTTTTGCAATTTCGCTGAGAGCGACTGCAAGACTGCGCATAGGGCTGGTGAGCATTCCGAGCAACTGTCCGACAAGAACAGGTTTTGCGGGAATTTTGGAGAGCGCGTTCACTTCTTCTACCGAAGCTTGTTTGCCCTCTATAATGCCGCCTTTAATCGCAATCTTATTGTTGGTTTTCGTAACGGTTTCCGCAACGATTTTCGCGGGAGCAACCGCGTCTTCGTAGCCGAACGCTACGGCGGTGGGTCCTTCGAGAACTTTTTCGAACCCGTCGAAACCGCAGTTGTTTAGCGCGCGGAGCACAAGACGGTTTTTAAGAACCTTGTAGTCAACGCCCGCTTTGCGCATATTCACGCGCATTTCGGTGTCTTGCGCAACGGTGAGTCCGCGATAGTCCACAAGCACTATGCTTTTGGATTTTTTTACTTTTTCCACGATTTCTTCAACCTGTTGCGCTTTTTGTTCGATTGCTTCTTTAGACATTTCTTTTACCTCCTGTTTTATTTTTATAAAACAAACGCCCCGATTAAACGAGGCGTTTAAGGTCTTATTATTCGTTCGGCAATTTCGCCGTTCAAATTAAAGATTTCACACCTCGACAAGCCGACCGCAGTCATTTAAAGCGCGTAGCGCCGCTTGTTGTCTTAGGTTATTTAATTGGTTGCGTCTTGTTTTTAACGTTGAACGCTGTTTGTCATTGCGAGCGTAGCGTGGCAATCTTTGCCGCAAAGTCGCTCTATGAATGAGACTACCGCGTCGGGCTTCGCCATCCTCGCAGCGACACCGAAAGTGCCGACTTACGTGTTGGGCGGACAAAAATCCGACTTTCGCAGGCGTGTACCGCGAAAGGACGCCTTATTGAGTTCGCTCAACACGGATTAAGCAAGCAAGTGCCGTATGGCACGCATGCGTAGCGCCGTGTTGCGCTTGGGCGATAGTGTTTTATATTCTGTAATTTACCTTTACGCCGGGACCCATTGTGGACGCCGCGTAAACGCTTTTAAGATACGTTCCTTTTGCGGCTGCGGGTTTGGCTTTAACGATAGCTTCCATAAGAGTGTTGAAGTTTTCGAGAAGCTTTTCGGCCCCGAACGACTTTTTACCTATGGGGCAGTGAACAATAGCGGTTTTATCGACACGGTATTCAACTTTGCCCGCTTTGGTCTCTTTAATCGCCTTTTCAATGTCGGGAGTAACCGTTCCCGACTTGGGCGACGGCATCAAGCCTTTGGGACCGAGTATTCTCGCAACGCGACCCATTTGCCCCATCATGTCGGGCGAAGTAATAACAACGTCGAAATCAAGATAATTTTCGTTAAGAATTTTAGCTATAATTTCTTCGGCGCCCACTATGTCGGCGCCCGCTTTAACGGCTATGTCCGCCTTGTCGCCTTTCGCTATAACAAGAACTTTAACCGTTTTACCCGTGCCGTTTGGAAGCACCACCGTGCCGCGAACCTGTTGGTCGGCTTGGCGAGGGTCTACGCCCAAACGAACGTGAAGTTCCACCGTTTCGTCGAATTTCGCTTTCGCGGACGCTAAAACCGCTTCTATCGCGTCGGCGGGTTCGTAAGCCTTAGTCAAGTCGATAACTTTAACGCTGTCTCTGTAATTCTTTCCGCTCATTATGCTTGCCCTCCTTAGTCTACCACCGTAACGCCCATACTGCGAGCGGTTCCGGCTATCATGCTTATTGCGGCTTCCAAACTTGCCGCGTTAAGGTCGGGCATTTTGGTTGTTGCAATTTCGGTAAGCTGAGCTTTGGTGATTTTAGCAACCTTGTCTTTATTCGGTTTTGCAGAACCGCTCTCTATGCCGCACGCTTTTTTAATAAGCACTGCTGCGGGAGGGGTTTTGAGCACGAAAGTAAAGCTACGGTCGGCGTATATGCTGATTACTACGGGAATAATCAAGCCTTCCTGCCCTCTCGTTTTTTCGTTGAACTCTTTGGTAAAGCCCGGAATGTTTATGCCGTGCGGACCGAGACTGCTACCTACGGGCGGGCCCGGAGTCGCTTTGCCGGCGGGCAGTTGGAGCTTTACTACTGCTTGTAGTTTCTTTGCCATTTTTCTTTTCTCCTTGCTTAAAATATTTTTTATGCAATCGCGGTACTATCGAGCTTTCGCTCTCCCGAATTGTAACTATTATTTACGGCTTTTTGGTCGCAAAAAGCCTTGCAAAAACGATAAGAGGGAGGGACACTTTTCGATTGTGTCCCTCCCCTCTTAACACCCCACCCCGCAACGAAAAAGGCTGCGCCTTTTATGGCTTTTATAGGTTGGAGTATTCGGAACGCAATCGTTTTCTTATTTTGTTTCGGTTTTTATTCCCGTAACCGTTAAGAGGGGTTAAGGGGCGGAGCCCTTTATCGTTGCGAGGGGGCTCTGCAAGGGGGAACACAGCCGAAAGTGTTCCCCCCCCTGCACGCTTTTTCGCCTAAGCCTTTTTGGCGCTCAAAAAGGCTGGTAAATTATTCTGCTTTGTCGATTTGATACAACTCCAAATCCACAGGAGTTTCTCTGCCGAACATGCTCACTATAACGCGGCACTTCGATGCGGCGGCGTCAAGCGTTTCGATTTCGCCAACAAATCCTTCCAAAGGACCTTGCACAACCTTAACGCGGTCGCCAACGCGGTAATCCGTTTCAACGGCAACGCCTTTGTCTATTCCGAGCCGCTTTATTTCGTCTTCCGTGAGAGGCAAAGGGCGTCCTTGCGGACCTACGAAACCTGTCACGCCGCGCGTGTTGGTAATCATATGCCACATATTATTATTGTATAACATCTTTATAAGAACATAGCACGGGAATTTGCGGCGCTGCACTATTTTGCGTTTGCCGTTCTTCTCCTCGACCACGTCTTCCATAGGAATGGTAATTTCCAACAGGCGGTCGAGCATATTGTTCTTTTCGAATACCATTCTAAGGTTGTCGCGCACCATGTTCTCGTAACCCGAATAGGTGTGCAACACATACCACTTCGCTTCTTCTTCCACGACTTTCTCCTCGCGTTATATAATTAAAGGCAACGAGGGCGCGCCCGAAAAGAGGGCGTTTGCCGCGTTTTTGAATCCGACCGCCACAGCTTGCAAAAGCCGCGCCGTTTCTTCGGCGGGAGGCGTTAAGCCCTTAATAAGCTGACGGTGGGCAAGTCCCAAAAGTTGGTCCATAACAAGAAGTATTACCAAAAAGAATACGGTAACAACCAAAACCGCGCCCGTTTGCTTCATGGTTTTGCCGAAAGTAGGCCATGTAACTTTTTTGAGTTCGGCAAACGTTTCCTTGACGCGACTGCGCTTTTTGGGCTTTTCAGCCTGCGCGCTCTTGTCTTTCGCCATGATTATTTCGTCTCCTTATGAACGGTGTGCTTTTGGCAGAACTTGCAATATTTTTTAAGCTCGATTCTGTCGGGATTGTTCTTTTTGTTTTTCATATTGTCGTAATTGCGCTGTTTGCACTCGGTGCATGCAAGCGTAATACGCGTTCTCGTTGTAGCCGCCATATATGTTCAACTCCTTTAATTGCTTACATAGAAAAATAACACCCCGATTGCGGTGCTTACCTATGATAGCACACCGCAAGCAACGGTGTCAAGCGTTTTTAAACTTTTTTCACAACTAACAAAAACAGATTGATAACTACCGCTAAAAATCAGTCGCTAATATCATCGAACACAGCATCGTCGAAAAATTCTTTTAAATTCATTCCGAGCGTAGCCGCAATTTGGTAAACCGTATCTATTTTGGCGGTCTTAACCCGAGTTAAGTCGGGATTGATTATTTTCCATACCGTAGAACGCGGCATACCCGCTTGTTTCGCAAGCTCGTATGCCGTCAAATTATCTTTATCATTTATTAACCCGCTAACTCTAAGAGCTATTGCTTCAATCAATTTCATAATCTTCTCCCGTTTCCAACAGTAAACGCCATAAAAAATTATATACGCATTTAACAAACAATTAGTTTCCACATGGGAACGCTTGATTATGCAATGTTCTTGTGGCGTACTCAACATACAATAGTTATTTCTACAACGCCGCAATTTTTCTTTCCCGAAGCAACCGTATATTAAACCAACTAATATTAGAATAGGTTAAACATATATAGTTTCAGCTCGGCTCGTTTGTTTTAGCGTTGGTTTGAAATAAAAAACAGGTATATGCAAAATGCTTATACCTGTTTTCATAATTTTCTGTAAAAAAACGACGCCGAAAATGCGCATTTCTCATAGGGAATTGCCCCCCCAAAATATTTTATTGATACGCTTTCAGATTATGAAAAAAGCACTCGAACATTTTATTCGAGTGCTTTTAGCTAAACTTTATTAGAAAGATAAATTGAAATTTATCGTATCAAATAGCTTTTCCATATCTCAATATGTAGTGAGAGGAATTTTCGTCCACAACGACAAAGCCATTTCTTTCATAAAATTTCTTTGCAGGATTACTCTTAAAAGTATCCAAAAATATCGGTTTATTTAATTCATCTGCCTTTTTAATAAAGCCTTGTAAGATTAAAGAGCCTAATCCGTTGTTACGATATTCGGGCAACAAGGTAAAAACATCTACTATAATTTTCGTATCTTCTTCTTTATAGTAAACATACCCGGCGGTTTGATTTTTGACTGCAATTTTAAGAAGATTAGGTTTTAATTGTTTCAAATGACTTTCCATAATAGCCATATCGCAAATCCCAAAGAACTCTAATATATACTTTTCAAAAGCGTCCATTTGGCACTTTATATAACTGTCGTGGTCTGCGTCGGTATATGGAACTAATTCATAGATATTCATTATAGGTCGTTTATAATTCTCCGTTAAATTACTGTTTATCGTAGTTACATTTCCGGCATAGGCGCATTGTAAAAGCCGAGCTTATGAAAATCATACCAGCCTTTTATTTGTTCTTCGGTTGATACCAATAAAGCTCGTAATACTTCTTGCGCAAATTCAAGAGCTGCCGTTCCATTTGCCGTGATAACATTATTGTCCAATACCGCTTGCCTATGCATAAAGCCTTGTTCGTTTGTATAAGACGAATATTGTTTTAATTCGTTCAAATCATTAGCCGTATGTTTTGCGCCATTCAACGCCCCAATAGAGCCTAAAAATCTACAAGCATCGCAAATCGCACCTACCACTTTGCCGCTCTTAATGCAAGCATCAATAAGCGGCTTAACTTGCATAGCGTTCTCGTTATGCCACGACATACCACCGATAAGTATTACGGCACCATAATCGGACGGTAATGTAAGTAAATCATAATCAGGCAAACACTTAACACCGCCAATAGAGGTAACGGCGTTCTTTGTAAGCGATACAGTTTTATTTTCAAACTTGCCGCCACCGAGCATATTGACCGCCGACGAAATATAAGCAAGCTCCCAATCAGCCCATTGTTCCAAGATTACATATAGTATTTTTTTCATTATCTTCATTTCCTTTTACGTCGCTAAATTGAAATTTCTCTTACTTTCTTTTAGAATATTTTTCCTTTGCGTACTCATAAGCCTCTTTAATTAACGGCTTTAATCTTTCAAAGGTAGTATCGGACGGATTGAGTGCACACACCCAACTCATCCAAGCGTAAACGGGGTGTGGCAGTATTTTATCTGTTTGCGTAAAATCATACGGCATATCCACAATTCCGCCTTTTGACGGACGTGCAGGAACTGTACCAAACATATCTATAAAAGTATTTTTGCGAACTCCGATATTCACACGATAAATATTCTCTCTATTCAAATTCGAACTTTTATCGTTGTCGCCGTCTTTCTCTTTGACAGTCAAAACATAAATTCCGCGTTTAAGCGTGTTATTAGGGTTATAAAAAATTCCACTTTCGCCCCAACTGCTTACTAAAACCGTATCGGGTAGATTTTCAAAACAGTATTTAAGTATATCGTTAGGTTGCATCCTATACCTTCTTTATCGGGTGTCTTACAACGGTTTTGAGTTTTTCTCCGGCACACTTGCGCGGATCGCTTAAATATATCTCGTGATGATAACGGCTTTCACTTATATCCAACACATAGCCGTTTGCCGCCATATACTCGTGCATAAGTGCTACCGTTTTCGGCTCGTCATCGTAAGAGCCAACGTGCATACATTGAACGCAAACGCCCTCATCGTAGGTCAAAAACTCGACCTTTGAAAAGTCGGCTTTTTTCTTTTTCGTCGCTTCCTGCACCGCCCAATCAAAATCGGCTTCCGTTACAAAATCGGGCAAACGAATAAGTGATATAAAGTTAAACCCGTTCTTGTTCGCATAATCAATTGTATCTGAGCCTTCTTGCCACCAAAAGCCTTCAAGCGGCGGGACAACGTATTCAAAATACCCGTCAATCTTGTGAGAACCTTTATAACTCATTTTAATAGTAAAGGCTATTGCGTACAAAAGCCCTATTGAATCTTTATACTCGCCACTTTCGTCGTTGGGATTACCTTTACCGCGTACCGCTATATAATTCATTTTCGGCACAGTAACGATAGACGGCTTGTTTGCCGGCATATAAAATTCTTTGTATTCTTTTTTATAATCGAATGCCATAATCGTACTCCATTAAATTACTGTTTAGCGTACAGTCATTATATCACGAAAAATGGAAGAACACAACCGATTGAATTTTGCGGGAAATATAAAACATATCTATATCTCACTTGGCTACAAGTAGCCTCGTTTGTCCACGCAATATAAATATCAAAAAAGGCGTGGCTTCACGCCACGCTTTAATCTCTACAACCTGCGGCTTACCGAATATCCCTATGGAAACTGCGATAAAGCGCCGTTCCCTATTTTGTTTATTTAATAAGTTTTGTCAGTCTTATGCTCAGTTGATTAAAGAGCAAGTCGAACACAAGAGCCAAAAGCGTGAACACAAGAGCGAGTAGCGGATAGCCGCCGAGCTTTGAGGAAATCGCAATAATGTCGATTGTTGTAATCCACTTTGCGCAAAACCACACGGCAACAAGCGCGAGGTTTGAAAAAGTCGCCATAACCGCAAGCCTTATTAAAGCCGTTTGCCATTTGGTGTAGTATAGCTTGCGTATAAAATAACTCAAAATCGCAAACGGCGCAAAAATTAAAGCGTCGAGCAAAAAAGCCGAACTCAACACGGTTACGCCGCCTGTGAAAAACGCGATTAACAAACTAACCGCAATGCCTGCGATTCCGTACCATATTCCGCATTTGCACGCAACAATATAATAGCACAACGCCGCGAACATTAAAAGCGACACTTTGAGCCAACCGAAGTTTGTTAAAAATACGCAAAGAGCGGCAATCGCCGCCCCTACCGCGCTATATGTGATTTTACGCGTTTTGTTCATGCAAAATCCTTTTTTATTCGCACCGCGTCGGAAAAAACTATTCCTAAGCACGGGTTCGCCCGAGAAACAACCTCGCGCCTACCCGCAACAACGCGTCATGCTGCAACAACAGTCGGTTAAACAGTAGGCAAGACAACAGTTGCTAAGCATGTTGCCGCCGCACATTTGCCCGTCTTGCTGTTGCTGAACGGGAGGCGGTCCCTGCATGGGTTCAACTCCTATTGTGCGAGCGTCGGCTTGCGGATTGCCCATAACCAAATCGAGCTTTTCGAGCGCCGATTTGTATTTATCGTTGCTCGGCTCCATTTCAACCGCAAGCGAAAGTTGCTTGCGGCTGTCGGTGAGCCACTCGCGTTTATAAAAAATTATAGACTGCAAATAATGCCACTGCGCCGTGCGGTTGCTTATCGCGTCGAGCCGCGACTGCGCTTCGTCGTAGCTTCCCTTTTTAATAAGGTCGTCTATTAAACCGTAATCGCCGTCGCCGAATGTTTCCTGCGCCTTTTTCTTTTCGAAATCGGCGCAAATCATAGCCCAAGCCGATTCAAGCTCGCTCAACTTACGCGCGCCTTCGTTCCCTTCGGCGCCCGACTTAAAACGCTGCTCGCCGTATTGCGCTTTCAGCTCTTCGTAGCGGGCGCGAAGTTCTTCTTCGCTTGCTTCGGGGCTCAGCCCCAACTCGTTGTAAGGGTCTTTCATTTTTACCTCTTTTCGGCTTTTCATTCTGAAAAGCACGCAAAACGTTTTAAAGTATTGTTCGCTTTAAAAAACCGTCGCCGCAAATTTCTTTTACGGATTCGAAGGGTTCGTAGGGTCGGTCGGAATAATTACCTGCGCGTTGCCGTCGGTAATCATAACGCTCGGAAGTTTGCCGTCCCACTTAGACAAATATTCAACATATTTAAGATAGTCGGAAATCAATTTTACTTCCGCTTCCGATTTCCCGGTGAAATCGATTTCGTAAAGCACGTCGGTAACGTTTCCTTTGTCGTCTGTAACGTTGGTTTCTTTTATCGTAAATCCGAGAGCGCGCGCAACCTCTATAGATTTAAGTTGAATTGCGTGGGCTTCCGCCTTTGCAACCTCTATTTGAGCCTGAGCTTCGGCTTTCGCAATTTCCAAATTAGCTTCCGCTTTCTTTTTGGCAACTTCGAGTTCTTTTTCGGCGTTTATAAGCGCGGTTTGCTTTTCGTATTCCGCTTTGAGCTTTTCTTGCTCCGCTATCATCTTATCTTCAACCGTCTTTTCGAAGGCGTCGCTGAATTCGATATTCGTAAGCACTACCGCAACTATATTAACATAGTAGTTTTCGTTTACGCTCTCTTTAATCACCGTTTCAACTTCGGGCGAAATAGTGGCGCGCGTTTCGATAATCGTCATAGCCGAATATGCGGAAAGCACCGATTTAGCTTTTTCCACCGAAATGCTTTCTATACGGTTGCCGAGCACGTCCAAATTCCCGTAGTGATTGGCAATTTCTATTGCCTTAGAAGAATCTATTTGATATTGAACGGTCATGCTCACGGCCATAGTTTGAGCGTCTTTGCTATAAGCCATTGTGCTTATGTTCAAATTTTGCACTTTTGCATCGTATATTTGATACTTTTCGGTAATCCAAAAATCAAAATATGTGCCCGATGTGCGAACCTGACGCGCGTCGCCCATGTGCTTTACAACCGCCACTTCGCCCGCATCCACTGTGTGGAAACTGAACGGAATAAGCAAGAACAGCAAAAAGAACACGGCGCCCACGCCACCGAACAAAATACCTTTTTTCTTTTCTCCGCCGTTGCGGTTTTTCTTTTTAATTACTCCGTTATACACGCCGAGAACTAATCCGCCCGCAAACAAGACGAAAAACAAGATTCCGAGAACAACTGCCACACCCATAATTTTTATACCTCCTCAGTTCGCTTAACCGCGAACTTAAAAAATTTTCTGTCTTTAATATATATTGTATAACGTAAACGCAAGCGTTTATACGGTTAAACTATATTTTAGGGGGCGGGAGCTTTTTTTCGCTTCCGAGCAATTCCTCGCATTTGCTCCTGAGCCCCTTGTGCACAATGTTCCGCATTAGGTCGCTCGCGCCCGTAAACGTCATTTTATTAAAACATTCGATTGCGCGGTTTACAGTGCTTGCAAGCAGAAACGTAAGCTCCCGCCTGTGCGCGTCAATAAACTGTTTTCTGTTTTTATATCCCGAGTATTCGATAAGAACGGGATTGTACCGCTTTTTTTTGAAGTCCTCGTCTATGTCGTCGATTGCGTCGGCAACGTACACGAACTTGCCGACGTTATAAAGGAGTTTGCCAAGCTGCGCGTCGGACGAGCCTGTGAGCAAAAGCCCCAACTTTTCCATCATAACGGCGAAACAGTCCGCCACTCGGTCTATCCCTTTCGTGTTTTGCTTTTCAAGTTCGAGTAGCTTTCCGTATTGCTCCGTTATTATTTTGTCGGCTTCGGGGAATAGCTCGGCGGCTTTGCGATAATGCTTTTTAAGCATTTTGCGCACAGCACGCTTTTTTATTCCGCCGCCGTCGTTTACGTCGTCTTGCGCCTTATTGTAGCTAAGCAAGATATTTGTTGCCACAATTTTATCGAAAAGTTCGTTGCGGCAAACAATCGTTTTTTTCTTAGGATTGCACACGCACCTTTCGTTTGAAAACGTTACTTGCTGCTTGGAATAGTCGTGCAACAGCACGCTTAAAAACACCATATCGTAGTTGGTGGTGAAACGCGGCCATTGCCCGAACATTTTTCCTGTGGATTTGCATATTCCGCAGTAAAACGCTCTGTATAGGCAAAAGTCCGCTTGCCCTAACTCGGCTTTTACAGGAACCACATAACCGTACAATTCTTTACCTCAAATTGTTTGCGTTAAAAAGGCTGCACAAAGCCAACTTTGCGATACACTTTCGAAAGAGTTCTCGCAGCCGTTCGCGCCGCTTTTTCGGCGCCCGTTTTCATAACCTCGTTCAAATAGGTTTTGTCGGCAAGAATACGTTTATACTCGGCTTGAACGGGTTTTAAAAACTCTATAACCGACTCGCCCACTCTCTTTTTAAAGTCGGCATAACCGAGCCCCGCGAACTCCTTTTCGGCGGCGGGCACGCTCGTGCCCGAAAAGGTTGAATACACCGTTAAAAGATTGCTTATGCCCGGCTTACTCTCGCGCTCGAATTTTATGCAAGCGTCGCTGTCGGTAACCGCCGCCTTGAACTTACGCATTATCACGTCGGGCTCGTCCGCCAAATAAACGCAATCGTTGTGATTGTCGTCCGACTTGCTCATTTTCGACTTCGGATTCTGAAGCCCGCAAATCTTCGCGCCGTTCTTGGGAATTATCGGCTCGGGCAAAACGAACGTCGGCGAATATCTGCCGTTAAAACGTTGCGCAATGTTGCGCGCAAGCTCGACGTGTTGCTTTTGGTCTTGCCCCACAGGCACGAGCTCTGCCTGATACAACAGTATATCCGCCGCCATGAGCACGGGATAATCGAACAGACCCACGTTTACGTTTTCGGGGTTTTTCTTGCTCTTTTCCTTAAACTGCGTCATGCGGCGCGCCTCTCCGAAAAGAGTGTTGCAATTAAGCACCCAAGCAAGTTCGGCGTGCGCCGAAACGTGCGACTGAATGAACAGCGTGCATTTTTCGGGATTTAAACCGAGCGCAAGATACATGGCAAGCATATCGAGCGTGTTCTTCCGAAAGTCTGCCGCCGAAAGGGTTACGGTGATGCTGTGCATATCCGCAACGCAATAAAAGCAGTCGTAATCTTCTTGCATAGCGAGCCAATTTTTGAGCGCGCCCGCATAGCTTCCGAGCGTTGGAGCGCCCGTAGGTTTTACCGCGCTGAATATAACTTTTTTCTTCTCGTTTTCAACTGTCATTTTTTTACAAGCTTGCCATCCTTTACGCAAAATGTTTTTAAAAATATTATCGCGCGCGACTCTTTTATTTTTTACCTAACCTTTCGGCGAACGCAATAATCGTTCCGTTCACATCGCCGAGCTCTATGCAGTCGGTAAATATTTTCTCCTTAGTCGGCAAATTTATAAGCGATTCGGGCACTTCGAGCGCGGTAACCTCTTCCAGCTTTTGCAAATCTTTAAGTTCGTTTCCCGTAGGACGTTCTTCTATTGCTTTTAAAACGCTTGCCGCAAACTTATGAGGCGACGCCGTCGAAAGTATTACTACCGGCGTATTATCGTCGCGCGTTTTTGCCGCAACCGCCGCCGCAACCGCCGTGTGCGGGTCGATTATATATCCGTACTCGTCGAAATATTCCGCCACAGTATCCGCCACTTCTTCTTCGCTCGCGTAGCCTGCGGCGAAAACCCGAAGCATGGCTTCGGCTTCGTGCGGCGTAAGCGAATACACTCCCTCTTCTTTCAACTTCGCCATGCGCGACGCGGTGAGTTCGTCGTTTTCTCCGCTTAAATCAAACACAAGACGTTCGAGGTTTGACGACACCAAAATATCCATGCTGGGGCTGCTCGTTTTGCGAAACTCCCGACGCGCGTCGTATGTTCCCGTGCTAATAAAATCGGCAAGCACGTTGTTTATGTTCGACGCGCAAATAAGTCTGCCTACGGGAAGCCCCATTTTGAGCGCGTAGTACCCAGCGAGAATATCGCCGAAGTTTCCGCTCGGGACGCAGAAATCCACTTTGTCGCCGAAACGGATTTGCTTACCCTCCGCAAGGTCGGCATAAGCGGTAAAATAGTAAGTTATTTGCGGAGCGAGCCGCCCGAAGTTTATAGAGTTTGCGCTCGACAGTTCTATTTTAAGTTTCGCAAGCGCGCTTTTAAGCTCTGTGTCGGTAAACGCTTTTTTAACGGCGGTTTGCGCGTCGTCGAAATTGCCTTTCACAGCCGACACGAAAACGTTGTCGCCTTCGGTGGTAATCATTTGCAAACGTTGCAGGTCGGATACCCCTCCGTCGGGATAAAAAACCGCAACCGCAGTGCCGCCCACCCCAGAAAAACCTTCGAGAGCCGCTTTCCCCGTGTCGCCGCTCGTGGCTACGGGAATAAGCGTTGTGCTTAAATTGCCTAAAAGTTTTTTAGAACCTTGAAGCAAATAGGGCAAAAGCGTAAGCGCTATGTCCTTAAACGCATGCGTAGGTCCGTGCCACAGTTCGAGCACATACGTTTTGTCGAACACTTTAACAAGCGGCGCGGGGTCGCCGTCGAACCGCGAATACGCCGCGCGGGTGTATTCGGGCAATTCGTTTTTCAGTTCGGGCAAAAACTCGCCTATCACTTGCGCGGCTACGTTTTCGTAAGGTTCGCCGCAAAATGCCTTTATTTGCTCGCTCGAAAACTCAGGAAACGACTGCGGAACAAAAAGTCCGCCCTCGTCGCTTATTCCGCGACAAACCGCTTCCGCTCCGCTTACTTCGGCTTTTTTATTTCTTGTGCTGTAAAACTTCATTTTTTCCGACTTTTTTTAAAGAAACTTATTTCTCTGTACGTTAAGACTGCTTTGTTTCATGATTCATTCTATGCTTGGGATTGCTTCGCTACGCTCGCAATGACGTTCTCCCCTTGTCATTGCGAGGAGCCGTTAGGCGACGCGGCAATCTCTGCCGTTGTATTCGTTCCATGCGGGGGATTGCGTCGCTATCGCTCGCAATACTCGCTAACGCTCGTGGCGTTCGCACACTGCGTGTGCTCGGCTAAGGACACAGTAACCGATTGTCATTGCGAAGAACGAACGCAGTGAGTGACGCGGCAATCTCTGCCGTTGTATTCGCTCCATGCACGGGATTGCTTCGCGTAGCGCAAAGAGGTGCACTTATTTGCCGCCGTCTATATATATCTCTTTAAAGGCGCGGGAATTTCCGCCATGCTCAACGTGAGTGTGAATTTCACGTTGTAACGGGTTGCGATTTCGTCAAGCTTGGGAACAAATTCCACAGGGTCTACCGAGCCTATTCTCGCAATACCGTCTATGTAAATTTCGCAAATGTCGGTGTTCCCCGCAATCATGCCTTTAATAAACGCTTCGAGCTCCTCTGCGGTTTTCACGGCGTATTCGGCGGTAACCACAAAGCGTATTTTATTTGATATATCGAGGCTGTATTTATCAACGGGAGTAATGAACACTACGTTGCCTTTCGCGTTTTCCACGCTTGCGTTGGCTTTGTCGATAATTCTCGTAGTTTTGCCCGTGCCCTTAGCTCCGAAAATAAGTTCTATCATTGTTAAACTCCTTTTGCCGCGAATTGCGGCTTTTTTATATTTTTTATGCAGCAATGCCTTTATCAGGCACAAAACCGCCTTTAATTATGCGAGCGAACTAATAAAGTCCGCTATGCGTTCGAGCCCCGTTTTAATATCGTCTAACGATATAGCGTAGCTAAGGCGCAAATATTCGGGAGCGCCGAACGATTCGCAGGGAATTGCCGCAACCATTTTTTCGGCGAGCAACTCGGTTGCAACGTCGTAAGCCGACGAAAGCTTTTTACCGCTCTCGGTGCTCTTTCCAAAAAGATGCGCTACGTTCAACATAACGTAAAACGCCCCTTTGGGATAAACGAATTCAAGTTCGGGAATCTTTTTCAGCCTCTCTATCATAAACTTGCGGCGGGTGTCGAACGTTTTTTTCATATCCGATAAAAACGCGTCTCCCTCGCTATGGGAATAAGCTTCGCTCGCGGCGTACTGCGCAATCGAGTTGGGGTTAGACGTAGTGTGGCTTTGAATTCCGCCCATAGCTTTTGCAACCGCCTCGCTGCTCGCGGTGTAGCCTATTCGCCAACCCGTCATAGAATATGTTTTGGAAACGCCGCCTATAACCACAGTGCGTTCTTTGAGCGCCGGCGAATGCTGAGCAATGGAATAATATTCGCCGCCCTCGTAAACGAGCTTTTCGTAAATTTCGTCCGACACAACGTATACGTCGGTTTTTTCGAGCACTTCGGCAAGCGCGCAAAGCTCCTCTTTCGAATACACGGCTCCCGTAGGATTGCAGGGATTGTTTATCAGCACCGCTTTCGTTTTCGAAGTTATGGCGTTTTTCAACTCGCTCGGCGTAAGTTTAAAATCGTTTTCCGCTTTCGTGTTTACGAACACGGGAATCCCCTCGCATAGTTTGATAAGCTCGGGATAAGTAAGCCAATACGGGGCGGGCACAATAACTTCGTCGCCGGGATTAACAAGCGCTAAAAACGCGTTGTATAGCGAGTGTTTAGCTCCGTTAGACACAACTATTTGATTAAGTTCGTATTTAAGGTGATTGTCTTTTTCGAGCTTTGCGGCAATCGCCTTTTTAACGGCGTCGGTGCCAGACGCGGGGGTGTATTTGGTCATGCCCTCTTTCAGAGCGCGTTCCGCCGCCTTAACTATGTATTGCGGCGTGTTAAAGTCGGGTTCTCCCGCGCCGAACGACACAACAGGCTTACCCTCAGCCCGCATTTTTTTCGCCTTTGCAGTAATTTCGAGTGTGAGCGACGGCGAAACCCTTTGCGCCCGCTGTGCTATTCCGGTCATTTTGTACGTCATGCCTCCGCAGTAAAAAAAGTATAGTTTGTTTAATTATATCATATTGTTTGGCGAAAATCAATTCTTTTAATGTCGGATTTGCGCGCCTGCGATTAAACGTAAAAAGTTCCCCCGCGCGCAAACGCGGAGGAACTCCGATTTTAAACGGATACTTTGCGCCGAAACGTTCTCAGTTGCAAAGAAAGTTACGGCGCGGTTTTTAGGCAAAACGTTTAGCCGTTATGCTGTTCGTTGTTTCTGCGCGCCGCTTTGCGTGCCTTGCGGCAGTCGGGGCAACGGGCGGGTTCGTTTGTGAAGCCTTTTTCCGCATAGAACGCTTGTTCGCCTTCGGTAAACGTAAATTCTTTGCCACAGTCTTTGCAAGTCAAGATTTTATCAGCCATCCTCGATTTAACCTCCTCTAAGATTGAAAATTATAAGGCAACTTTAATCGGGATGAGAAATTGACCTGCTAATTTCCTTGTAACAAGCATACACTATTTAAACATGTTTGTCAAGCACAAATCACATTTTGTTCACAGCGGAAATTTTTAACTGTTTTTACAGCGGACCGACAGTTTTAAAAAGCGTTTAACTCAACCGCCGTTTTTAAACTTGAAGCTTTGTTTTGCCTTTTCCCGCAGTTGCGGAAGCGTTGCCGCACGACGCCGCAATATCGAAACCTGCGGAATTTTCAACGGTTAAAGAATCTTTTTTATATGAGGCTCTAACAACGCCGCTTCCTGCGGGAACTTCGAAACGCCATTCGTCTTCGCGTTTAGACGCTATAAGCTCCATTTTTCGCGCGCCCGTATACCTAAGCCCCATAACGCCCGACACATAAGCCGAAACGGGCGAAACGGAAAGCGAAGAACACGCGGAACCCGCATAGAAAAAGTATTCGGGCAAAGCGGGCGACTCCGACTCCGTAAATTCGCCGAAGCGCGAAAGCATTCGCTTTTCGGCTTCCTCGCTCTCTCCTATTGCGCCGAGCGCCTCTATAACAAACCCCTCGAACGCGGGCGAAGCGTTTTCGCACGAGCGCAAAGCGTCTTTCGCATTCTTGGCGTTTTCGCCTGCAAGCCCGCACAAAACCGCGAGAGCGTTTGCGCGTTCGTCGCACACTTCTCCCGACGAAAAATAGCCGCCTTTATAATATTGTTCGCAAAAATTCTCTTCGATTAGCTTTATTCTGCTTTCGAGCGTCTCAACGTAATCGTCCGCGCCCGCGTCGGCAGCCGTTTCCAACAAAAATTTAGCCGCCGAATAATATAGGCAGGTTTCTATAAGTTCGCAGTCGGTATTATATCCCGCGTCCGCTCCGAACTCTTTTCCGCGAGGAACAAGCCTCGTCTCCTCAAATTCCCAAAGCTGCAAATAACCGCCTATTTTTCCGTGCAGATTTTTTACAAGCTCAATATCCGCAGTTCTATAATAATACGACGCGAGCGCGCCCAACCGAGAGCAGAACATTAAAGACGATACGGGATTTTCGCACGCAAGCGGACTTAACGCGTTGTTAACAAGCATATCGCCGTCGTTTTCCGTCGCAACTTGAATTGCGTGTTTAATAAGCGGCAAAACGGAATCGTCGTACATAAAGATTGCCGAACGCACAAAATTGCTTAGCGCAAACAGGTCGCAACCTCTGTCGCGGTCGGAGTTGTTCAGTATTCCGCCGTCCATACACGCGCGCATAGTGTTGTCGCACTTGTCAATCAACTTTTTAACCGACGCATTTCCCGACAGTTCCAAAACACGGCGAGCGGGATAGCTCGAAACATGCAAATCCACAGTTTTAACGTTCACCGTAGCGGGCGCGATTATTATCAATTCGCTTCCCGAAAGCGGGAACGGACTCGTATACTTTTGCACGCCGTTGCGGCAAACGTATATTCCGCGCACGCCGTTGCAAGAGCCGCTTTTGCCCCACGCGTCGGGAGTGCAATAGCGATTACTGCGGATTTCCACTTTTTCCGTTCCCATAGCCGAAAGTTCGAGCACGGGAACAAAGATTTTTTCGCCGCCCGCGTCGCAAACGTAAGTGTTGGTTACGCCTTCGGTGGTTTTGCTCATTTTTTTAACTTTTATTACGCCGTCGTATTCGCAATTTATAGGCGCGGAGCCCTCTATTTCGCCGCCTTGCTCAAATTCGGTTGCGGGAGCGAAAAGCGTAGAACCGTATTCCGACGAAAAAACTCCGCCGAGCTCGCCTCTGCTGCCGTCGGTATATGAATCGAAGCCGAAAAACCGTCCGCTCGGGCGCGGCTCGCCCGCGTCTTGAGAATACGGGCGGCACGCCGAAAAGCTCGCGTCGGAATAAATTTGAAGTTCGGGACACGCCGCAATAAATCCGCTCGTTTCGGGCGGGCAATAGTTGTTAGCCTCGATTCCGTAATACAAACATTCGAAACCCAAAACGTTGTCGCCTTTAACGAGGTATTTCGCAACGTCGTAGCCCGCGCAACCTCTTATTCCGAGAGCAACGGGCTTGCCGTTTACATATATCGAAAAAGTGTCGCGCGCGCAAGCGAACACCGTTGCGCTTTTAGGCACCTTTTCAAGCGAAAACGCGCGCCGAAAGATTACTCGGTCGCATTTTTTTGTGTTGTCTCCCGTCTCGTTCGAAACCCAAATCCACTTGCTTGACGAAAAATCCATAATTAAACCGTTTGTTCCTTTTCGTTCGCAATATTTTGCGAAATATTATTTTCGATTTTTGCACCGCCCTTGTCAACCGAGCGCATGACAACTTCGGTAACGATTAGAGCAATTCCCAAAGCTACGGCGGCAATAATCAATCCGCTCATTCCATAGCTTGAATGCAATTCCAAACTTTTTGAGATGCTGTTTCCCATAACTATATACGGAATGGTAAAGCCCAAAATCAAAGCGGCGCCCACAACGAAAAGCACGTTCCAAAGAATAGAAGTCTTTTTCGAATACAGTTTTTGCGGGTTAGCTTCTTCCTGCAACATTCTAAACAATAACATTACAAACATTGCTCCGAATACTATGTTGCAAAAAAACATTATCCACGACATAGCTTTTGCAGGCGCGGCAAGCGATTTGACGGCTTCGGCTGAATAACATAATACCACAGGCGATAATCCCGTTCGCAATAATAAACGCTTATCGTTTAAAGAAATATCTTTACTATAAAGAATTTGCATCATGACCTCGTCAAGCGACTTGGCGGTGATTTCAACTTCGGAGCCCAAAATTTCGTTTACAATTCCTTCGCCGTCCTCGACAACATTATACATTCCCTCATATAACTCGTCGGCGGGAATTGAGGCGCTTACACTACTGCCTTTATATTTAACCGTTACCAACCCCGAAGAAGCAAAGATTGCCACAAGAACGACGAAAGCCGCGCAGACGCCTCTGCGCACGTTGGTAACAACGCTTGGACGCGGTTGCTTTTCCACAACATATTTAAGCGTGGTAACAGCCGCAAGCCCCGCAGCCGCAGCAAACAACATTATAATCGCCGCATTCGCAAGCGGACCGCCCGCAATAATAAAAGAAAACGTTAACGCGAAAACAAGCGCAAGAGGCAAAGTTTCATACTTATAAAAGCCGGTAGCTTTTCCGCATGCAACCCTTATAGCATGATACAGCGACAGTATAAAGAACGTGAGAGTAAGCGCCATAAGCGACAGCGAAATGAGCCCGAATAATAGCGTTTGCATAACAAGAGTTACGTTCATATTTTCCTCGTAAATCATAGAACGCAGAACGCCGAAATCTCTTATGGATTTTTTAACTCCCGCAATCGAGTTGTCATAATTGCCGTTCGCCACAAATTCTTCATATGCGGCTTCGGTTTCGGCTTCGGTCGGCGGATTGATTAAAAGAAACATGCCGCGAACCGCGTCAAAACCCGTTACGGGAATTTTTATATTACTCGGTCCGAGAACTTTAAACATTCCGAAAAACGACGAAATGAACAAAACCAACAACAGCAACGGCAATACGAACGCCCGAATTACGTTATGCATAAAAGCAGCGTCGCTCGTTCCACTCCCCGCAGCTACGGGCGCGCTCTTAACCTCGTGCACAACACCGCCCGAAACCGACGGCACTAACTTAGGCGCCGACGCAACCGAACCCGCAAGCTTATTTCCGCACGAAAGACAAAAATTTGCTTCGTCGGGATTGGTTTTGCCGCACCTACCGCAAACCGTGCCTTTCGTGGGGTAACCGCAGTGAGCGCAGAACTTCACCTCTTTCGGCAAATAGTCGCCGCATTTTCTGCATGCGTCGGTGCTTAGTCTGTTGCCGCACTCGGTGCAGTAAAGCGCGTCGTCGGCGCAAGCGCCGCCGCACTTATTGCATTTCAACATTTTCTATTCCTCCTATTGCAGTATTTTATTACCATTATAAAATTATATCACGCTTTTAATAAAATTGTCAATTTAATACAACGATAATTACTTTTAAATATAAACAAAACACAGCAATAATATATGCCGTGTTTGTTATGCATTCTCTTAAAGTTTAATTTACAAACTGCTAACAAAAAATCCGACTTTCTCGGTTTTTCCGAGAAAGGACGCCGAATTAAGTTCGCCCAAGTCGGATTGAGCAAGGAAGTGTGTGCTTGCACACACGCACCGTAGCGCCGACTTGCGCTTGGGCGACAAAGTTATTGCGGGCGTTCTTTGTCGCTCTTGAAAACAATTCCGAGCATACCCGCGCCGGTGTGAGCGCCTATTACGGGTCCTACCCAACCCGTTTTAACCGCGCAATCTTTAAAAGCGCCGTGAATAAGCTCGGTCATCTCCGTTGCGCTGTCTTGCGCATCGGCTTGAGCCAAATATACTTCTTTAACGTTAGGGCTCCATTCTTTCATGTAGTCGAGCACATATTCCATAGCTTTTCTAAAACCTTTGGCTTTGTGCATAACTTTAAGTTTTCCTTCTTTATCGAACACAATCATAGGCTTTATTTTTAAGAGCGTGCCTATTGCCGCCGCCGCGCCCGACACTCTGCCGCCGCGCTTTAAGTGATTAAGATTGTCAACAATAATCCAAACGTGAATTTTGTTTGTTTCTTCACGCAATATTTTAGCCGCTTCGTCGCCCGTAAGCCCTTTGTCGCGCAAAGCGGTTGCGTCGTCGAGAACCATACGGTGAACTTGCGTTGCGCCGAGAGTATCCACAACGTTTATTTTGCATTCGGGGTGGCGTTCGCACACCGCTTCCGCCGCCTGGCACGCCGACGAATACGTTGCCGAAAGTCCGCTCGAAAGCGTAAGATACACAATGTCGGTCGCGCCGTTCGACACAAGTTTTTCAAGAAATTCCTCTTGCACAAACGTGTTTATTTGGCTTGTGGAGGGCATAGCCCCGCCGCGCACTTTGGCATAAAAATCTTTATACTGCTCGTCGCGCGTAAAATCGTCGGGGTTGGTTTCGCCGTCTATGGTGTAAGTAAGCGGTACCCATGCGATTCCCGCAGCGTCAAGCTCGTTTCTCAATACGTCGCAAGATGTGTCTGTGGCTAATGTAAACATTTTTAAACGGTGTTCTCCCTGTGTTGTTATAGCGATAATATTATACAGAAAAAATGCGCTCCATGCAAAAAAAATTTTTACACAAACGCATTTTTTAATCTGATTTTAATTTTCGCGCGCTGCGCGCACCGCAACAAATAAAATTACTTAATAACTCCGCCGCCCAAACAGCGACCGTCGTCAACGTAAATAACGGCGTACTGACCCGGCGTTACCGCTCGTTGCGGCGAATCGAATTCTATATGGGCGCGTCCGTCGTGCAAAAAAGCGGTAGCGTTTTGAGCGGGTTGGCGATAGCGCGTTTTAACCTTGCACCTAAATTTATTTTCGGCAACAGGCTTTCCTATAATATTGAGTTCTTCTGTGTCGAGAGAATCGGACATCAACTCTTCCCCCTCGCCGCATTTAACTATAAGCTCGTTTTTTTCAAGGTCTTTTCTTACCACAAACCATCGGCTTGCGTTCTCGCCCGCAATTCCGCCTATGCCGAGCCCCCTACGTTGCCCGAGAGTGTAATACATTAGTCCGTCGTGCCGCCCGAGCTCTTTTCCGTGCACGTCCACGATTTTGCCCGGTTTTGCGGGCAAATACGCCGACAAAAATTTTTTAAAGTTTCTTTCGCCTATAAAGCAAATTCCCGTAGAGTCTTTTTTGCGCGCCGTTACCAAACCTTTACGCTCGGCAATTTCGCGCACTTCGCCCTTTTGCAAGTTTGCAAGCGGAAATATTACGTTTTCAAGTTGGCTCGTGCGCACTTGATTGAGAAAGTAGGTTTGGTCTTTGGATTTATCGGCGGACTCCCACAACTGAGCGCCGCCGTCGGCATGTTTGAGTGCGCAATAGTGCCCCGTAGCAATAAAATCGGCGCCGAGTTTTTTCGCGTAGTCGGCAAACGGACCGAATTTGATTTCGCGGTTACAAAGCACGTCGGGGTTGGGAGTTCGCCCGCGCTTGTATTCTTTAAGAAAATAAGAAAACACTCTGTCGCGGTATTCGGCGGCAAAATTAACCGCATACACGGGAATATCCAAACTTGCGCACACGGCGCGAGCGTCTTGCCAATCGGAAGCGGCGGAACAGGCGGAATCCCCCTCGTCCTCTTCTTCCCAATTATTCATAAAAAGCCCTATAACGTCGTAGCCCTGCTCTTTTAAAAGCTCGGCGGCAACCGAAGAATCCACTCCGCCCGAAACTCCCACGACCACGCGCGCCTTTTTTTTGCTTAAATTATGAACGTTATTCATAGGTTTTTTGCTCCATGTAGAGTATTGCTTCGCCCTCCTCGCAATGACATTCCTCACCGTTAAAAGCCGTCAAGGGGCGCAGCCTTTGTCGTTGCGTGGGGAGGGACACAGCCGAAAGTGTCCCCGACGTGCTTTTGTCGCACTTTTGACACGCCTCAAAAAGTGCCAAAGTTGCACGACCGTTCGACTATAATCTTGTACATACTGTCATTGCGAGCGTCAGCGAAGCAATCCCCTGCATTAAACTGTTTATGCGACGGCTATGTAAGGGATTGCCGCGTCGGGCTTCGCCCTCCTCGCAACAACACTCTAACGCTACGCGAGTGCGCGTATTTAGTTGGCGCACCGACGTAGCCCTTATTTGCCGCCGCCGAAAGGAATATGCGATTTCGCGTTCAAATCAAGCCCCGCCAACCCTTTTCCGTCGCGAGCCATAAAAAACGCGCGCGAAGCTACCATTGCGGCGTTATCGGTACACAAAACGGGGGGCGGATACAAAACGGAAAAGCCGTTCTTTTCCCCCTCTTTTGCAAGCGCGCAACGCAAATCGCCGTTAGAAGCCACGCCGCCCGCAAGCACAAGTCTGTTTCGTCCCGAACGTTTAACCGCCTCAGTCGCGGTTTTCGAAAGCAACTCTATAGCCTCTTTTGTGAACGACGCGCAAATATCCGCCGTAGGGATTTCTTCGCCTTTTTGTTTTAAAGTGTTCACATAGTTTACTACTGCGGTTTTCAATCCCGAATACGAAAGCGAAAGGTCGCCGCGCACTCCTTTGGCGTGTTTAAAAAACGCTATGTTCGCATTCCCCTCTTTTGCCATTTTCTCTACGTTCGGTCCGCCCGGATACGGCAATCCCACAGTTCGCGCAACTTTATCGAACGCCTCGCCAAGAGCGTCGTCGAGCGTTCCGCCCAACATTTTGTATTCGTTATAATCGGAAATATCGAGCAAAAGAGTGTGCCCGCCGCTCGCCACAAGAGCCGCAAACGGCGGAGTAAGCGACGGCTCCGAAATATAATTTGCGGCAACATGCGCTTCTATATGATTCACGGCAATAAGAGGTTTATTTATTGCGTAGGCATACGCCTTTGCCGCCGAAACGCCAACCAAAAGCGCGCCTATAAGTCCCGCGCCGTAAGTAACCGCAACAGCGTCGAGTTCACGCGCCGTTATATTCGCAGTTTTAAGCGCCTCGTCTATAACGGCGGGAAGCGCGAGCGTATGGTTGCGGCTTGCAACTTCGGGCACAACGCCGCCGAACCTGCGGTGAATTTCGATTTGCGACGCGATAATATTGCTAAGCACAACTTTGCCGCCGCGCACAACCGCAGCCGCAGTTTCGTCGCAAGAACTCTCTATGCCGAGAATAACCGCGTCTTTTTTATTTCGCAGTAATTCAAACTGCTTTTTCGTATTTTCACAGTACATAATTTTTTTTGAATTTTGCGGAGCTCGCAAAGAAAGAGTTTTAGCTGACAACGTGCGGCTATATAGCGCGCCTCAATTACGCACAAATTACTGTTATCCCTATCAAAACTTATAAAAAGCCGTCAAGGGCGCAGCCTTTGTCGTTGCGAGGGGGCTTTGCAAGGGGGAACACAGCCGAAAGTGTTCCCCCTGCACGCTTTTTCGCCTAAGCCTTTTTGGCGCTCAAAAAGGCTGGAATTCAACTTTTGCGCAAGTAATCAAAAATAAACTCCGCAATATCTCCGTCCATAACCGCCTGAACGTCCGGCTTTTCGTAGCCGGTGCGGTGGTCTTTAACCATTGTGTACGGTTGAAAAACGTAAGAACGGATTTGGCTGCCCCACTCGATTTTTTTCATTTCGCCTTTAATGGCGTTGGCTTTTTCTTCGAGTTCGCGCTCGCGCAGTTCAACGAGCTTTCCGAGTAGCATTTTCATTGCGGTTTCGCGATTCTGAATTTGGCTTCGCTCGTTTTGGCACTGCACAACTATTCCCGTAGGCAAATGCGTTATGCGCACCGCAGAGTCGGTTTTGTTTATGTGCTGACCGCCCGCGCCGCCGCTGCGATAAGTATCCACGCGCAAATCTTCGGGAATTATTTTAACGCTCTCGTCGTCTTCGATTTCGGGCATAACCTCCAAACTCGCAAAGCTCGTATGCCTGCGCGCGTTGCTGTCGAACGGCGAAATGCGCACAAGTCGGTGCACTCCCTTTTCCGCCTTTAAGTAGCCGTAAGCGTTGGCGCCCGCTACTCTGAACGTCACGCTCTTTATGCCCGCCTCGTCGCCCGCAAGATAATCGAGCTCCTCGTATGAAAAGCCGTTTTTATCGCAATACATTTTATACATGCGATAAAGCATTTGCGTCCAGTCCTGCGCTTCGGTTCCGCCCGCACCCGCGTGCAACGTGAGAATGGCGTTGTAATGGTCGTACTCGCCTTTGAGCAAAGTTTTAAGGTGCAGAGTTTCCACCTCTTGTTCCGCCGATAAAAGAGCTTCGTTCACCTCGCCTATAAGCCCGTCGTCCGATTCGCTTTCCGCCATAGCGATAAAATCGGCAATGTCTGCGATTTTGGAGCGCTTGCTCTTTAAATCTTCGAGAAGCGACGACAAATATTTCGCTTCGGAATTTATGCTTTGCGCGCGTTTTAAATCTTTGTAAAGTTCGGGGTCTTGTTGCTGTTCGGTGAGAACCGCAAGCTTTTCGGAAAGTTCTTTTTCGTTAAATGCCTCGCAACACCCGTCGAATTTGTTTTTCAGCGACTTTAACCGCTGTTTCTGTTCGTCTAATAATAACATGCTAAGAGTATATCACAACGGCAATGCCAAAGTCAAGAATAACGGCAATGCGAACAACTTTCGCCGCTTTCGGCGCTCTCGGTAAAAACTTGATGCAACACCGAAATATTAGTAAGAGCATCTTCAAGTTCTTTAATCACTCTGTAACATTTTCGTTTTAACGGCGCTTTTCTTTTCCAAAATTCGCAACACTCGTCTTTTTTTGCAACAACTTTTTTGTGCTCGTAACAATAGCCGTAATCCGTTCGTAAAAATTTGCAATACGCTTTCGTATAGAACGCATCCAAATTACGGCGCAACTCGCACTTATTTTCTTTTGATTCCATATATAAAACCCCTTTAAATCATTGTTGCTTATATTATATACTCCATTATGGAGTAAGTCAAGCATTTTACGCAATTTTGGAGTATAATATTTGCATGTACGGAAAAATCATAAAAGAGTTGCGCCTCGAACATAATTTAACTCAAAAACAATTAGCGGAAAATTTAGGTACAACGCAAAAAAGCATAAGTAAATATGAATTAGAACTTTTAGATTTAAGCACAGAAATGCTAATACGTCTATGCAAGTTTTTTGATGTCTCAGCCGACTATATTTTAGGTGTAAGCGAATAATACTAAAATCCCATTTTACAAACCGCTAAAAAGCCGTCAAGGGCGCAGCCTTTGTCGTTGCGGGGTGGGGTTTTAAAAGGGGCGGGACCACTTTCGAAAAGTGTCCCGCCCCTTTTATCGTTTTCGCCTAAGCCTTTTGCGACCAAAAGGCTGGTAAAATGTTTTTGCAACGCTTTTTGCTACCAAAAGACGCGCCCTTATGCCCGCCGTTTATTTGTGGTCTTTATCCCAACAACAACTCTTATACTTCTTTCCACTTCCGCAAGGGCAAGGGTCGTTGCGCCCCGCGTTTTTGTTGGGGCTTTGGTTCACTTTGGGGGCTTTGGCTTGCTTACTGCCGCCGCTGCTCACAACGAGGTCGAGGTTCTGCCCCTCGCGTTTGGGCGCGCGTTCAACGTTCACGCGCATAAGAAGAGCTACCGTTTCTTCGTGAATGCGGTCTATCATGTCGTCGAACATGGCAAAGCCCTCTTGCTTATATGCAATAACGGGGTCTTGCTGACCGTAAGCTTTCAAGCCTATGCCTCTTCTGAGAGCGTCCATAGCGTCTATGTGGTCCATCCACTGCTTATCAACCACTTTCAAAAGAATAACTCGCTCGATTTCCTCGAAGTCTACCCCGAGTTCTTTGGCGTTGTCTATCTTTTGAGTGTAATAAGTTTGCATAGCGGTGTAAATCTGCTCTTTGATTTCTTCCAAAGCCCAGTTTTCCATGCGCTCGTCGGTGAGAAAAGTTGTGTCGCCGGGAATGAGTTTGCGCTCGATTTCCTTGTTGAGGTTCTCGTAGTCCCATTCGTTCCAGTCCACTTTGGGGTCGGTGTAGGTATCCACGATATTCTCTATTTGGTTGTGCATCATTTCGTCTATTTGCTCGTGCACGCTCTCGCCTTGAAGCACCTTGTTGCGCTCTTTATATATAATGGTGCGCTGAGTGTTCATAACGTTGTCGTATTCGAGCACCTGCTTACGAATGGAATAGTTGCGCCCCTCGACGTTACGTTGCGCGTTAGCTATTTGCCTCGTGAGCAACTTCATAGAAAACGGAGTGTCTTCGTCGGCTTTGAACATTTCGGCTATGCGTTTCATTCTGTCGCCGCCGAACAGACGCAAAAGGTCGTCTTCCATGCTAAGGTAGAATATAGACGAACCTATGTCGCCCTGACGACCCGCGCGGCCGCGAAGCTGGTTGTCGATTCGGCGCGACTCGTGGCGCTCTGTGCCTATAATGCGAAGTCCGCCTACGGCAATAACCTTTTCCTTTTCTTTATCGGCGTCGGCTTTGTATTCTTCGTAGAACTTTTTGTACTGCGCGCGCGCCGCCAAAATATCGGCGTCGTCGGTGTTGAAATATGCGGTAGACGCGCTAATAAGCCGTTCGTCAACGCCCAAATCGCGCATACGCTTTTTAGCCAAATATTCGGGATTGCCGCCAAGCAAAATATCGGTTCCGCGACCCGCCATGTTGGTGGCGATTGTAACCGCGCTCACTCTGCCCGCTTGCGCAATAATTTCGGCTTCTTTTTCGTGGTTCTTCGCGTTTAAAACGCTGTGGTTAATACGTTGCCCCGATAACAGGCGGGAAAGCTCTTCGCTTTTTTCAACGTTTGTTGTGCCCACCAAAACGGGCTGCCCGCGCTCGGTGCACTCTTTAATGTCTTCTATAACGGCTTTTAATTTGCCGTTTACGGTAGTGTATATAACGTCGTTCTCGTCTACGCGCTGACTGGGCACGTTTGTGGGAATTTCCACAACGTCGAGCCCGTAAATTCCTTTAAACTCCGTTTCTTCCGTTTTGGCGGTGCCCGTCATGCCCGCAAGTTTATCGTAAAGCCTGAAATAGTTTTGGAACGTGATTGTTGCGAGCGTCTTGTTCTCGTTGCGGATTGTAACGTTTTCTTTCGCCTCGATTGCTTGATGCAAACCGTCGCTGTAACGCCGCCCCACCATAAGGCGACCCGTAAATTCGTCTACTATAACAACTTCGCCGTCCGACACGATATAGTCGCTGTCGCGCTTCATTATTTTGTGAGCGCGAAGAGCGTTATTTACATGGTGCGCAATGTCGCTGTTTTCTATATCCGCAAGATTTTCTATTCCGAAGAAAGTTTCCGCTTTTATCGAACCCGACTCGGTTAAGTTGATTGCCTTTTTCTTTTCGTCGATTTCGTAGTCGTCTTCTTTGATTTCGCGTTTAACGAATTGATTTGCGCGAATATACAAATCGCTCGACTTTTCGCCTCTGCCCGAAATGATTAGCGGCGTGCGCGCTTCGTCGATTAAAATGGAGTCAACCTCGTCGATAATGGCGTAGCTGAGCTTTCTTTGCACCATTTCTTCTTTGTATATAACCATGTTGTCGCGCAGGTAGTCGAAGCCGAGCTCGTTGTTTGTGGCATAAGTTATGTCGCAGTTATACGCCGCGCGCTTAGCTTCGGGAGTCATGCCCGATATTGCAACGCCCACCGTAAGCCCCAAATAGCGGTGAACTTTTCCCATCCACTCGGCATCGCGCTTGGCAAGGTAGTCGTTTACAGTAACTATATGCACGCCCTCGCCGGTGAGCGCGTTCAAATAAGCTGGCAAAGTGGAAACAAGCGTTTTTCCTTCGCCGGTGCGCATTTCCGAAATACGCCCTTGATGCAACGTTATGCCGCCCAAAATTTGAACGTGGAAATGCCTCATTCCGAGCACTCGCGCGCTTGCCTCGCGCACGGTGGCGAACGCTTCGGGCAAAATATCGTCGAGCGTTTCGTAGTTCTCTTTTAATCTGCGTTTGAACTCCGCAGTTTTGCCGCGCAATTCATCTTCGCTCAAATTGCGGTATTCGTCTTCGAGCTCGTCTACTTTTAACGCGATTGCCTCCAACCTTTTAAGGTGTTTGCGGTTGTCGCTGCCCGTGATAAAACTTATAAGTCCCATTTAGTTAGCTCCTTTTGCTACCCGTTTCTTTCTATTTGCAAGCGCTCGATAACGCCGTTCGGCTATTCGCCGCATTTAAAATAACGTCCTAAAAAGCGCATATCTTCCGCCTGCGCCGCAAGCGTTTTAATAAGCGAATCAAGCTCGCTTCCGCTGCCGTAAAACATAAAATCGACGAAAAACACATATTGCCCCATTTTTTTCTTAGCGGGACGCGATTCTATTTTCGTCATGTTAAGCCCCCGCGCGTTGAGCTCCGAGAGCACTTTGAGCAAAGCTCCCGGCTTGTTCTCGGTGGAAAACTGCACGCTCGCCTTATTGCCGCGCTCTTTTTGCGCGTCGGCTCTAACGGCAACGAACCGAGTGCTGTTCTCGTTTGAATCCTCGATGCTTTCGGCGAGCACTACTTGTCCTTTTTTTGGGGCGCGGGCGATTGCCGCCGACTCGTCGTTCAAAAGTTCGAGCCCCGCCGAAGTGTAGGCGACCGACTCGGCAACCGCATCGGGCAACAGTCTTTTAAGATTGCCGCCGCATTGAGCAAGCGCTTGCGGGTGAGAATAAACCCGTTTAATATCGTCGAGCGACACTCCGCGCTTTGCAATCAAGTTTTGCCGAATGGGCATTGTAAGCTCGTAACCTATCTGCAATTCGAATTCGGCAAGCGCGTCTACCGTTGCCACAACGGTGCCCTCGAAACTGTTTTCAATAGGAACCACGCACAATTCCGCATCGCCGCGCTTCACACGTTCGAGAGCGCCGAACACCGTTTCGCAACCTACGGTTTGGCAACCTTTTAAACCCGTTTCTTCTATTATTTTAAGAGCGGCGGCATAAGTATGGCTGTATTCATCTCCGAAATACACTATTTTCACGGTGAAAGCGGTCTTCTCCTTGCTCGGGCGTAAAACAATTTGCTTGCAGTTTTTGCCAAAATAAAGTATAGCACAACTTCGCCCCGCTTGTAAAGCGTTTGTCGCCCGCTTCGCCCATGCGTCGGAAGTCGAATTGCGGCGCAAACTACCGAATTTTTCAATATGGTTATAGCGCCCACTAAACGGACGCCTTAAATTGCTGAAAACCTCGCAATTAAAACGACTACGGCACGCCGCGAAAAAAACTTGCTTTTTGCCTTAACTAAGTGATATAATACCGTTATGGCGATACTCGAAATTAAAAATTTAAGTCACACTTTCGACGGAAAGCCTCTGTTTTCGGGGGCTAATTTAAGCATAAACAACGGCGAACACGTTGGAATTGTAGGGCTAAACGGCGCGGGCAAAACCACGTTTATAAACATTATATCGGGAAAACTCCCGCAAGACGAAGGCGAAGTTAAATGGCTCGGCGGAATAAAACGCGGCTACCTTGACCAACATGCCGACATAGACCGTTCGAATACCGTTATGGATTATTTGCGCGAAGCGTTCTCCGACCTATATGCCGAAAACGAGCGCATGGAAAAAATTTACGCCGATATGGCGGAGCTATCCGACCCGAACGAACTCGACAGACAAATATCGAAAGCGAATAAAATTTTGGAAAGGCTCACCGACGCGGGTTTTTTCGAACTTGACTCCACAATAAAAAAAGTTGCGGGCGGACTCGGAATAGCCGCGCTCGGCTACGACACCGTTATTGCCACTTTAAGCGGCGGACAGCGCGCAAAACTAATGCTCGCGCGGCTTCTTTTGGAGCGCCCCGACATTATGCTTTTAGACGAGCCGACAAACTTCTTAGACGTGGAGCACATAGATTGGCTAACCGAGTATTTGAATTCGGTAAAAAGCACTTTTATGGTTATATCGCACGACACCGCATTTTTGGACAAAGTCACCAAATTTATAGTGAGCATAGAAAACGGCTCGATTAAAAAATACGGCGGCAATTATTCCACCTACATAAGTCAGGCGGAACAAAACGCGAAACAGTATGAAGAGAGCTACCGAAGGCAACAGGAAGAAATAAAGCGCATGGAAGACTACATTGCGCGAAACAAAGCGCGGGCGGCTACGGCGGGCATGGCGAACAGTCGCAAAAAAATGCTCGACCGAATGGAAAAACTCGATAAGCCGTCGGTGATATACGACGCGGATTTTTCTTTTCCGTGCGAACAGCTTCACACGCGCGACATGCTTATTGCAAACGAACTTTTAATAGGCTATTCTTCCCCGCTTTTGCCGCCCATAAATTTGCATATCGACGGCGAAACAAAGCTGTGGATTCGCGGCACTAACGGCATAGGAAAAACAACCCTTATTAAAACTCTTATGGGGCTGTTGCCGCCCAAAGGCGGAAGCTATTCGTTACACCCGTTTATGCGAGCGGGGTATATCGAGCAAGACTTCGATTTCGGAGCGAAAGCGACCAACGCGCTCGGATATTTATCCGACCTATATCCGCGACTGCAACCAAAGCAACTCCGCGAAAAGCTCGCTAAGGCGGGCATTAAAAACGACTTGTGCACAAAGCCGATTAAAGAACTTTCGGGCGGCGAGCAAGTGCGCGTAAAGCTTTGCGTGCTCATGCAAAAAACAACAAACATATTGCTTTTAGACGAGCCGACCAACCACCTCGACGTGCGCGCGAAAGAGTCGCTTAAAAAAGCGTTGCTCGAATATAAAGGAGCGATTTTGCTCGTTAGCCACGAACGCGAATTTGCCGAAAGCGTTTGCACTTCCACCCTCGACGTTAAGGCATAATTCTAATTAGCTTACAACGGCGTTTTTCGCCTTATTAAAAATCCCCTATAAAAGGAGCAAATAAAATATGAACTACGAAACGTTGAAAATTTCGGAAAGCGGCTACGAAGGCACGCTTACTTGCTACGAGCATTCGGAGTCGCCCGAATTGCCCGAAAAACCCCGCCCCGCTCTTCTCGTTTTGCCGGGCGGCGCTTACAGAGGTTGCAGCGACCGCGAAGCCGAACCCGTAGGAATAGAGTTTTTCAATCGCGGCTACAACGCCTACGTTTTGCGTTACCCTTGCGCGCCCAACCGCTTCCCCGCCGCGCTCGTTGTTGCCGCCGCCTCTATGGATACAATACGCAAGCGCGCCAAAAAAGCGAATACAAATCCCGACAAAGTTTTTGCAATCGGCTTTTCGGCAGGCGGGCATCTTTGCGGCACTATTGCCAACTGCCCGCCCGACTTCAAACCCGTTAAAAAATTTAATTTCAAGCCGAACGGCGTTGTGCTTTCGTACCCCGTTATAAACGAAAAATTCGGACACACCGTAAGCCACGACAACCTTTTGGGAGACGAGCGTCCGCAAGAATGCGCATGGCTAAATCTTAACGAATCTGTGCGCTCCGACAATCCGCCCGCGTTTATTTGGGCAACCGCGAGCGACGCGGGCGTACCCGCCGAAAACAGTTTGAGTTATGCGTTAGCGTACAACAAGCTCGGATTAAAATACGAGTTGCACGTTTTCCACAGCGGTCCGCACGGGCTCAGCCTTTCCGACTACAGAGTATGCCAACTTTGCGAGGGCGGCGAAAATCTTCACGTTGCAACGTGGGTTAAACTTGCCGACGAATTTTTGCGCGCGCTTTAATTGCAGTTTATAATTTGTTTGATTTCTTTTTAAATACGACGACGGAATTAAATAACATAAAAGCGGCATAGCAATGAAAATGCTACGTCGCTTTTTTATATTTACAATGTCAAAACGTTTTTCTCAACTTTTTTTATATTACAAAATTACGCCCACCTGAGTTTAACGCTGTTGTTCGTTCCGCGCAACGTTATTTTTTTATCTGTTGTTCCCGTTTGAGCGGACGGCAACTCGCGCCCGTGCGTTTCCACCGTGTATTCCTCACGAACGCCGCGAATAAGCACGTTCGCGTCAAGATTTGTTCCGCGCAACGAAAGCGTGTTCACCGTTATGCCGCTAAGCGTAAAGTCGGCGTTAGTCGCATGCAAGTTAATCTCCGAACTTTCGGTGTCGCGCATTTCAACGTCGGAATTCGTACCGCTCGATTCAAGCTTTTCGATATTCGAATTTCTTATTTCCAAATCGAGGTTCGTAGAATTTATTTGCGCGTTTTTCACGGTGCAACCGTTAAGCTCCGTATCGCAGTTGGCGGAACTTATTACAACATTTTCTATATTGCAATCGGTTAGCTTTATATCCGCGTTTGCGGATTTAACGTTCAAAGTTTCGGTTGTAACGCCCGTAAGATTTATCGTGCCGTTAGTTCCCGAAAAATTGATAGGCATTCCGATGGGCACCGTAAGCTCGTATTTTTTCTTTAATTTGCCGAAACTGAACCAACTCGAAGTGAAGATATTGTAATCTTGGCTTTCGTTCACTTTTAACACGCCGGACTCCACAGTTACGGACACTTCGGAATCGCTCGCCTCATAATAGTTTAAGCTAAGCGCGTCGCCCGTTGTAACCGTTACGGGGAAAGAATTTACTTTAAGTTCAACCGAACGAATTTCGTTTGCTTCGTATTCGGACGCGTCGAACGTTTTCGCTTCGTATTCGGTTGTGTCGAGTCTGTAAAAATCCCAGTTAAGCGACGACATGGCAACCGCGAAAATTATTCCGCCGACTATAACGAGCGACGCCGCAGCTATAAGCCATTTTACCCAAGTTTTACTCATGCTTTTTCACCTCCGCCCACAACAACGGTATTTTTGGGGCATATCCACCCGCTTATACACGAGAACATAAACGCGGTTCCTTTCGCCATAAGTTTGATTAACATTATGCAACCCACCAAAAAGAGCAAACCGATTCCGCAAAGAGCAACACAGCCGCCTATTTGTGCCACTCCTGCGGCGCCCGAGCCGGAAAGCGCGTGAAACACCGACACAACGGTGCCCGCTATTCCGCCCAAAGCCATAGCTCCGCCCGCCGCAACAAGCGTAGCCAACACAATCCACACCGCGCCTACAAGAATGAAAAACACAAAACCCGTAACTATATTAAGCACTAAAAACAGCGCGAGCCTGTCGCCATGAAGTCCTTCGTCGCGTTTTTGAACCGACGGTTTAGTTGCCGCGCGCGCCGGTTTATACGGCGGAACAAGAGGTTCGTCGAACGCAGGCGAGGGCGATGCGGCAACGCCGCCGTGCGCGGGCGGAACAAGTTTTTCTTCTCCGCTCGCAACTGTGCTCTTATCTGTTTCGTTGCCGTGCGCGGGCGGAACGAGTTTTTCGTTTCCAGGTGTCTCCGCATTATTGCTTTGCGGCGAAGTAAGCGGCGCGCTCTTTTCGGGCTCCGCTCTTTTTTGCGTCTCACGCGGCTTTTCTCCGTTCGCTTCGTCGCGGCGCATGTCGGGCGTAGGCACAGGCGATTCGTCTTTAAGTTCGCCGTCGTATTCCGACAATATCTTATCCGCCACGTCTACGGGATTTCCGAACTGCCGCACAATTTCGCTCTCGCTCAAGCCTCGCTCGATTTTGTCGGCAAAAATCTCGTCGTAATACTCTAAAATTTTCCTAATTTCTTCGGCGGGCAATCGGTGCACGTTTTTCTTTAATTCCGACTCCCATTCGTATTTAGTCATTTAGTTTAACCTCCCTCACAAAACCGAGCTTCCGCTCTCTTTGTAAATAAATTCATACACTCGTTTCAATTCGTCGAGGTCGACAATCGATTCTCGAATTTTTCGATTACCCGCTTCGGTAATCATGTAATACTTTCTAAGCCGCCCGTTGTATTCTTTTGTGCGCGTAGTTAGGCACCCCGTAGACTCTAAGCGTTTGAGTATGGGATACAGCGTGCTTTCGGATACCTCTATATAAGGCGATATGTCGCTTATGATTTTATAGCCGTAGCTTTCCTCTTTTTTGAGCGAAACAAGCACGCATACTTCGAGCAAACCCTTTTTTAACTGTGCATCCACTTGCGCCCTCCTTACGGTTTTTCTTAACAGCACTTTCCGCTTTTTTAACGCCGCAATTCGCCGCAGCCGCGTTCCATACTGTTGAATACATAATACTACACAACGCATAGTATTGTCAATACGTTTTTAGCTATTTTATGCTTTTTAATTATTTTCTAATTTTTTTAATGAATTTCTTTTTTTGTTGCCCTTTTGCGTCGCTATCGGCTTTTTGGTCACAAAAAGCTTTGCAAAAATGATAAAAGGGGCGGGACACAATCGATAGTGTCTCGCCCCTCTTATCGTAACACCAGCATTTTGCGACTAAAAGGCCGGGCTATTTTATTTGAGGAAAGCCAAAAACGCCTTATAATTACTGTATAAATCCGCTTTTGAAATAAGTTCATACGGCGCGTGCATCGATAAAACGGGCACGCCCAAATCCACTGTGTCTATATTGAGTTTCGCAACGAATTTCGCCACAGTTCCGCCACCGCCAACGTCTACCTTTCCAAGCTCCGCAGTTTGCCACACAACGCCCTCGTCGGCGAATATTTTTCTTATTTCGCCAACGAACTCGGCGGAAGCGTCGTTCGAGCCGCTCTTACCGCGAGCGCCGGTAAACTTGCTCATGCACGTTCCGCACGACACATATGCGGCGTTCATTTTTTCGAACACTTCCGAAAAGTTCGAGTCGTAAGCCGCCGTAACGTCGGACGACAAACACTTAGACGCCGCGCGAACTTTGCGGTAGTTAGCGCCGAGCGCGAGCGCGATTTCTTCCATAAGGTCTTCGTACACCTTGCACTGAATTCCCGTTGTGCCCTCGCTGCCTATTTCCTCTTTATCCACAAGCATGGCAAGCACCGTGTGTTCGCTGTCTTGCTCTATTAAAGCGGTTAGCGCGGGATACGCGCAAACTCTGTCGTCGTGCCCGTAGGCGCCTATGAACGCGCGGTCAAGCCCTACGTCGCGCGCGGAAAACGCGGGAACGGCGCTAAGCTCGCTCGATAAAAAGTCCTCTTCGCACATTCCGTATTTCTCGTTTAATATTTTGAGCGCCGTAAGCTTTATTTTGTTTGAAGTCTCTTTGTCGGGATAAGGCAACCCGCCGACAACAACGTTGAGCTGTTCGGCGTCTATAAATCTTCCCGCGTTTTTGCTCATTTGGTCGGCGCCCAAATGCGGCAAAAGGTCGTTTATATAGAAAACGGGTTCGTTTTCTTCGTCGCCTATGCGAATTTCTTTTTTGGAACCGTCGCTCAAAATAACGGTGCCGTGAAGCGCGAGCGGAATAGCCGTCCATTGATATTTCTTTATTCCGCCGTAGTAGTGCGTTTTCAAAAAGCAAACGCCAGAATCCTCGTAAAGCGGATTTTGTTTAATGTCTATTCTCGGCGCGTCTATGTGCGACGCTATAATGCGAAAACCGTCTTGCTCGGGATTTTTGCTTCCCACGCGGAACAGAACCACGCTTTTGCCTCTGTTCACAAAATATTTTTTATCGCCTTTTTTCAATTTGTCGCCGAAAAAATATTCGGTGAAGCCGTTTTCTTTCGCCGCGCGCACAGCGTATTCGCACGCTTCGCGCTCAGTTTTAGAAACGTCAAGAAAACGCTTGTATCCTTCCGCGTAAGAAAAGATAGCGTCGCGCTCCTCTTTTGAAGCCTCTTCGAAATAATTCTTTCTCTTATAAGAAAGCTTTTCTTGAAGCTTTTGCCCTTCTGTTTTTTTCTCGTCTTTTGCCATAATACAAAACCTCCGATTTTTTTATACTTTTATTTTACCGCGCTTTCGAGCACCTGCAACATGCTTTGCCCTTCGGTTTGCGTCACAAAAATTATGTCGTCTTTTTCTTTGCCGATTACGGCGAACAGCTTTTCGGCGCACGCGATTTTCCGTTTTTCTTCCGGAGAAAGCTCTCCTTTGTTCTTTGTTTCGCTAACGGCGCCAACTTGCGAACCGTCTTTGAGGCGCAAAGAATAAATAAAGTCGGGACTGTAAGTGCCGTCGGCATACGTCGGAATACGCACAGTGCGCTTGGGTATTTTCCCGAAAGCTTCCACATCGAACTTATTCGACGATATTTCGTTTACGATATTTACTTTTTCCAACTGCGAATCGTAGGCGCAGCCGTCGTAAAGATAATTTTTAGGCGGCGCATCGTTAGACGACAACACGCCCACGCCGCTCCGCAAAATGCTTTCTTTCAAATTGCCCGCGCCGTCGCGGAAAGAATCTTTTACCTCGACGGGAATTTTTTCGTAATCGAACCTATGCTCGTAATAAGCCACAAATCTGCGCCTGAACTCTTCTATAAAGTTTTTAAGCGTCTGCTTGCCGAAAAACTTTTCGGGAACTGTTTTCCCCTTAAAATGTTCGCAAAGCGCTCGGTGCATAACGTCGGGCGGTATATTTGCGAGCTTGCGAACTTCTTTCAAAAAGCTCGAATAACTCATTTCGTTTTTTACGGCGAGCGACGTGCCAGCTTTGCTCTCGAACTCCACGCTCCCGTCTTTTTCGTCTTTTTTGCTCGCCGCTATTTTGGTTGTTACGGTAGAAGCTCCGTCTATGCCCTTTTCGAGCACCGCCTTAATTTCGCCAATAAGTTGTTCGTGAGGCAAACAACCGTAACGCAAATAATATTTTCCGTTTACCGCCGCCCACAAACTTTCGAGCTTTTCGAAGTTATATTTGCGAACCGCAAGTTTTTCGGAACTTCCGCCGCCGTTCACGTCTATAACCTTGCCGTTTTTAAGCGCCTTGAATAAGTCGGGGTATTCCGCGATAAAGCTTTCGCGGTTTTCTTCTATAACGTCGTAATTCGGCAACTCGATATAATTTTTAAGCACTAAGTCGCGCATAAATTCTTTAACGTTTATGTGCTTGCGTTTTGCGTAATCCGTTAAAAACGCGCTCGTGATTTTCAGCTCGAAGCCGCTGTCGCCGTTTATTTCCTTTTTTAGCCTGTCGGCAAAATCTTTTTCCGAAAAGTCTATTATATAGCGCAAATAAAACTGCTCGTCGCTTATGCGGTTGCCGTATTCGTCAACGGGCAAGCGTAGCCCGCGCCCAACTTCTTGCAGTTTGCTCGTTTCGCTTCCGCTGCTCCTAAGCTTTGCTATAACGAACACGTTCGGATTGTCCCAACCCTCTTTGAGCGTCCATTTCGAGAATATAAACCGCGTGGGCTCGAAGTTACCTTCGTCGTCGCGTATGCGTATTATTTTGTCTTTCGCGCGCAAAACTTTGTCTACTTCGCGCTTTATTTCCTCGCTGTCCGTTCCGTTGTCTTCCGAAAAATACGCCGCTATCGTTTCGGGTATGTGCGCAAGCGAATACTCGAGGTAGGCTTTGTATTCCTTATAAGCGGGCGAAGTGAGCGACTTTATTTCGCTTGTAAGCTTGCGCTTTAAAGCTTCTTCGAACTCTTTGCGCAAATAGCCGTCGCTTCGGAAAGAATCTATACTGTCTATAAAAAACAACGACAGCGTTTTTATTTTGTTGCGCCGCGAAAAATTTTCTTTCTCTTTTTCGAAATGGCGTTCGAGCGCAAGGTTGAGCATCGTTTTTTGATACGTTTCGCCGAACACTTGCGGATAAATGGAATCGCCCGTGCGCAGTTCCATTCCGTTGGAAAGAGTAACAACTCCTTTCGCAATTTCGCACACCGTTATTCCGTCTAAGCTCTCGTCGATTTCGGAAAGCGCCTGACCTTCGGTAAAATCGTAGGTCTTGCCTTCCTGTTCGTTGCGGAACCGCACGGTTTTGGTTTCGCCCTTGTTTGCCGAAATAGACACGGCTTTAAGTTTGAGCCTGTCTTTCATTTTTTCTTCTTCGGCAATATATTCCACTTCAACGCCCTTAATAAGATTGCCGTTAAACGAATCGCAAGAACCGAGATTGTAAACCACGTTTTCGTAGTCGCGGGCTTCAAACTTTGCGGATATTTCGGGGAACGTGGCGCCGTAACGAATAACGCATTGCGGTTTTAACTTTTCCACCAAACATTTGAACGTTTTTTGGTCGCGGCGGAATCTGTGCGGCTCGTCTATAATCACAAACGGCGCAATTTCGCGCAATGTGTCGTAAGGGCGGGTATAAGTGCCGAGAAGCGTTTGGTCGTAGTCGGTGTCCATAGTTTTGCGCGACGTGAGCATACCGCTGTTCATCAACAAAACGTCTATTCTATTTCCGTTAAAATCGTTCCCATTGGCAAAATCCGCAATGGCGCTCGGAAACATCTTTCTGCCTTTAACGGATTTTTGAGCGTCTAAAACATGCAGTTTGAGTTCCGTTTTATACAGCGCGAGCAAATCGCTTTTAACGTAGTCGGAGGTCAAAAATTGTTTGGCGCCCTCTTTAATAGCAACGCCGGGCACAAGCACTATAAACTTGTTTATTCCGTAGCGACTGTGTAATTCGAGCATAGTGCGGGTGTAAACGTAAGTTTTTCCCGTGCCCGTTTCCATTTTAACGTCTATGTTAAGATACTTGCATTTTTGATAGTTTTTTTTGTAGCAGTCCGGAAGCGTATAACCGTTGACATAGAACTGCCCCTCTTGCACCGCTTTAATACTTTTATCAATGTCGGACGTCGAAGAAACAATGCGCGCGCATTTGTTTCGGTCTTTGCTCGGCTCGAACTCTATGCCGTAAAACACGCCCGCAACTGCGTTTACGGCGTTTAATTGGTGAGTTAAATTACTTTCGAGTCTCATATATATGCACCGACCTTATGTAACAAAAATGTTTGAAAGCGTATTTCGCGCGCACAACAGGCGAGCGCACTATTAAATCTTAATATCTTATTTGCCTTTTGATAGGCGGACGGTTTTTCAGCATAGAAAGATTTTCTTTAAGCGCCAAATCCGAAGTAAACGACAACGCGTATCCGTACGTCACGATTCTGTCGGCGTTAAGTTCGAAAGCTTCGAGTTTGCGCACAAGCTCTTTAACGGCGTCTTGCGGCATGTCGTCAAGCAGATATACGGCGGTTCCGATATTTGAATCAGACACCGTGTAAGCGGTGTAGCCGCACAAATCGAGCGGCTTTGTTGCGGCGGCAAAACCGTAGCCGTCTAAAACTTTCCAACTCGCAAGAATCGTGCCCGCGCCGAACTCGCTTTTAACGTCGGCAACGTCGAAAAGCGCGTCGGGCTCGAAGTCGCGCAATTTATCGAGAGTTTGTTTGCTCGGAGTGCGCAAATAATAAGTTTTGCACCCCAAATCAGCGCCCTTGCACGAAAGCGGATTTTCCTCGCGTATTTTGTTCGCCGCGCGCGCTATTCTTTCGCGCCCGACTTCCGCCAAATTGCGTTCTCGCCCCGTAGCGTCGCAAAGCTTTATCGCGTTTTGCAACAACGCCCGTTCCGCAAGATTTTCGGCGCTCGCAAGCGAATCGTCAAGGCTTTCGGGAATTTGCACGGCAATAAACTTGCGCTTTCCGCCGTCTTGCGCGTTAAGCTCCATAACCGCATGCGCGGTTGTGCCCGAGCCCGAAAAGAAATCGAGCACCGTATAGTCTTTTAAATGGGTTCCGCTCTTTTCGTCGTATAACAGCGTGAGCAAATATTTTATAAGCGACACGGGCTTAGGGTACGAAAACACTTCGGCGCCCATAAGTTCGCAAAGCGCCTTAGTGGCGTTTTCGCTCGTGTCTATTCTCTCGCCCGTTCTGCTCTTTGTGCAACGCGGATTGCTTTGGTTTGTGAAAAGTATTTGCTTTGGCGCGACGGTTGCCGACCTTCCCGCGCCGTATATCGCGCGAACGGCGAAGTTTTCGGTTTTTACCAAAAAAGTGGTGCCTTGCGCAATTTCTTCCCGCACGGTGGCGTTCGACCAACGCGACCTGAATTTGAGCGAAAACTCGTTTTTGTTCACGCCGCCCTCAACCGTTACCGCGTTCGTAAGCTCGTAGTCGGGGCTTCCCGTCTCTGTATACACGCCGTCGGCTATTTTAAAGCGGACTGTGCCCGCAGGGAAAGCAAGCTCGTTAACGTTGTTAGACGCGTTGTAAAGCGGCGCGTCCTCAAGCTCGTCGGTTACGCTTTCAACAAGCAATTCTTTCAGTTTTGCCGCCGACTTTTCGCGCGCGTAACACACTATATAATCGGAGTTTGAGTAATAGTTAAGCTTTTGTCTGCCGAAATGCTGTGTTTTTTCCCACACGAATGTGCTAACATAGTTCGCTTCGCCGAAAATGCCGTCGCATAAAATCTTTAAGTTTGCGTATTCGTTTTCGTCTATGCTAATAAATATTACGCCGTCTAACGTTAAAAGTTCGCGCGCAAGCTCCAAACGCGGCTCCATAAACGTAAGCCACGCCGAGTGGGTGTTGCGTCCCCTTAGGTTTAAAATGCGTTCCGCCTCTTCTTCGTCTATGTCGATTTTTTCGGCGAGTTCCTCCGCCGTGAAATCGAATTTGTCGTTATAAATAAATCCGTCGGCGCCCGTATTGTACGGCGGGTCTATGTATATGCACTTTATTTTTTGGCAATACGAATATTTAAGATACCGCAAAGCTTCCAAATTATCGCCCGCAATATACACGTTTTCCGAGTTCTCGTCCTGTTCTTCGCACGGTTGCAAAACGGCTTCGGAATCGAGCGAAGCCAAATACCTCCCGTAAGATTTTCCGAGAAAGTTCAGCGAATAGTTTTCTTTTTTAATTTCCACGTTTTCGGTGAAAATCCTTTCCTTAAACGCGTTTATATCGAATTTTCCGTTTTTATCGAAACACGACGGAAAAAACTCTTTCAGCACCTCCATGTCGCGGGTGTTCACTTTCATTTCGGCGTTTTTCAGAATTTTTTCTCGCAGCATGCTATTTCTCCTCGCGGCAAATTTCGCCGCCTTATTATTATAGCCGCACACAAAAAAAAAGTCAAGCCTATGCGTATTCGAGCGCGAAAGCAAAAAAACTGTTTGTTAAATTTAAAAGCGTCTTTCGCACAAATACGAAAAACGCTTAACTCTTTCACTTGTTTTTGTTACGCCGTTTTTTTGCGCCGCCGAATAATCAAACAAACCGCGCCGAGCAAAAACGTTAAAGTAGCAGCGCCGCTCGCGGTTGGTTCAACCAACGAACCGCACCCTTTCTTTTGCGCGCCCTTTCGCACCCAAAAACGTTGAGTGTGGTAGGTGTTGCGCGAAGAATTGTATAACGCCGTAACTTCCCAACCGTCGCCTTTATCCACGCAATGCGTAACCACGCCTTCCGCTTGTTTTACGGCGCCCGCGAACGTAGTAACTTTCAACGTAATTTTATCTCCCCGTTCGAGCTTTTCGGCATAGTCTTGCGCGCCCTCAACAAGCATAAGGTTGTTTGCGTAAGCATCCGCCTCGTTGTTGGTAATTCCAACGTATCCGCATTCCACCGCGCGGTTCATAAGCGAGCGATTGTCGTAAGTCCAGTACCAACCCACAAATCCTCTGTCGCGCAAGTAATATTCGTTAAACTTCGGGCTGACAGTTCCCGAATTGCAATCGACGCCGGTGTTCAGTTCGCCGAGCTGCAACAAATCGGTTTTAAAAGTGCTCGCCGAGCAAGAATTTAAATTCGCTGTGGGCACTTCGGGCAAAAGCTCTTTCATTAGCGCGAGAATAGACGTTTCGAACGATATAACCACAAGTCTGTCGTAACAATTTTCCTCGTTTAAAACTTGTTTCAGTCTTGCCACGATTTCGGGTTTTTTTGTTTTGATTTCGAACACGATTATAACTCCCGTGTCTTTTAGCGCGCGAATTGCATCGGTAAGCGACGGAATAGGTTCGGCATCGAGAGTTAAAGTGAACTGTTTCAGCTCTGCGGCGGAATAATTTTCTATATGCCCGGTGCCCGTTGTGGTTCTGTCTAATAAGCCGTCGTGCAACAACATAATTTCGTTGTCGGTGGTAATCCAACCGTCGAGCTCAACGTGCGTGGCTCCGCTCGCCGCCGCAGCCAAAGCGCCGCTCACGGAATTTTCGTTGCATTGCTTAGGAAGCCCTCTGTGCGCAACGTTAAACGGCGCGCGGAACAAATCGTTTTCCCCGTAGGTGCGCAAAACTCCGTAAACCGCGCCGAAATCGGACGCAATTACTCCGTAGGCGCCGCTGTTTATGCAGTCGCGCAAAGTCATTTCGTCGGACGAGTTCGCCGTTACCCACACGGTTTTAAAGCGCGCATGAACGTAGCGCACGTTTTTCGCCGAAGCCGCGCTTTGCGGAAGCACAGCCACGTTGGCGTAATTTTCGTTAGTTGTTTTCACAACGTCGTATAAGTCGGCGTTCGCCGCATACGATATAATTCCGCGAATTTTATTATTGAATTCCCGTAGCGTTTTTATAATCGACGGAGTGTCAGACATAACCGCCAAATCGAGAATGTCGGTGTCTTCGGATAAAAACCGAATAGCCGCCGAAGCCGCCGCGCCGTCTTTCAAATACAAAACGGGAATAATTTTCCCTTGCAATATGTTTGCGTAAACGTCTTTAAAACTTCCGAGAATTTCGCCGCCCGCGCCTGTAACGTTGCAATCGGCGTCAAGGCGCAAAATCGCATTCGACGGACGTTCGTCGCCCGCAGTAAGCGAATCGAGAGTAGTTTTGTCGGTAACGTCACACACCACCGTAGGCGCATTTTTAGCCGCGACGTCAGAGCGATACGTTTCAACAAGCCCGTCGTTATATCCCCCCGACGCAAAAGCTGTTTTCTCAACGGGAACGCGTTCGGTTGCGTTGTTTTCCGAAAACGCCGCAAAACTTAACGCGTAACCGCCGAAACAAATTCCCAAAGCAAAACTCACGCAAAATAAAAGAACAACCAACCGCTTCTTTTTCATCATCGCCCTCCGAAAACTTTTGTTTTATAGCGCTAATTATAGCATGAGGCACCGCCTCCGTCAATAAATAAAAACGCTTAATACTTACACAAAACACAGATTTTACTAATCAAACAAACAATTATCCGTCCACAGTTCGCCTTGCGTCATAACCGTTTGCACTGCGTCGTCCATTCCTTCGGAAAGATATTTTGCGATTTTTCACGTGACTTGAACCGCCGACGTAACGTTTAACGCATTTGCCTTCGTTTTAACTCTCGCTCTACTTCCTTTTTGTATGCGTCCAATTCGTCGTCCCGTATCGGTTGCATATCGTTATCGTAAACGGAAACAAATTTTTCCGTGCCGTCTTTCAAAATAAACTTCACTTTCCAATGCTCTTCGTCTTCGCCTTGCGCCACAATCACGCCGAACATTCCGTTCGTTATCCCTTGAACGGAATACTTTTCTTTGGTGGAAAAAAACAATACGTTAGCGCCTACTTTACATACAGGCGCTTCCCATGTCACTTCCAAATCTTCTTCTTTAACCGGAATACATGCAAGCTCCATATAACCGTCCTGTTCCCTAAAACTTACAAGCCATTGTCCGTTTATATTACGAGGGTCGCATATCGTGCCGTTCGCTCCTTTATGTACACCCTCCCTCACATACTTCTCTTTTTCGACTACGAGCCTTACTCTGTCATCTTCTTTCATGTTATCTCCTCCCAAATCCGGTAACTAATTCTATTACGCCGTTCGGGTACACCATCCACCCGGACGTAAACGTTACCGTGCCGATTCTATCTTTTCTCGGCAATTCTATTATTATGTTGATTTGTTGTCCGTATTCGTTTAACTTATGTAACGTAAAATCTCCTCTTTCGTATTTTTCTTTACCCTGCCTGATATATTCGGATATTAACCAATCCTTATCAATTATACTATATCCCCACTCATAAAACAACTCTTTTTTTCCGTTCGGTACCGACGGATTAAATATCCAACCTTTCACTTTGCTCTCTCTGCATCTTGCCGTTGCCGTTATTGCGCCAATCGGTTCTGTTTTACAGTGGCAATTAGGATGCAACGGATATTCGGGCATATTATTACGCGGAAAACAACAACCGCTCAAATTCATACATACTGCACAATGTTTTTTCCCGCTCAACGCTTCCCACACGATTCTTAAATCCCTTTCCGCTTGCGTAGTAGCAAATCCCGTTCCCTCGTGTATCCACTGCACCCAGTCGCTATTCCGCATTGCATTTGCCGCATTACTTTTTGCTTTCTTCCATACATCTTCCTCCAAAGTATTTTTCTCCTTATGCAAATTTGGGAAAACAGCAAAAAAACAAAAAAGCGACTACCGCCCGACTTCGGGACTTACGTACTCACTTAAAAAGCCATTTTCCTTAATATTGTAGCATAATAATGTTGACAATCTCTGTCAGCAATGCCGATTTGCGATAAAAACTTTATAAAAAATGCCGCACTTTATCTTTCGACAAATTACGACATTTTTCGTTGTGAGGCGACTACGAAAAAGATATTTTGCAATTTTTCAAGGTGACTTGAACTATCGCGCTTGTTTTTGTTCAATCCCCTGGTTTAGTTCCCCTACAATAACAATCGCAATCGTCACATTCACAAACACAATGACAATCACAATCGCACTCACATACACATGCGCAATCACAATCTTTTTTCGTATAACAATCATTTGAGTCACAATCACCATACTCATTTAAAGCATAGCTTTTTCTCATGTGATGAATTGGTACCAATTGAAAATCTTTATATTGTCCATATAAAAAAATTCTTTTTATAAAATCATTAATTTTCATTTTTAGCTCTCCTAATATCATCAAGCGCATAATTGAAATACTGCATTACACATCCACCCGCACAATAAGATAATTCTTCACATGTTTCACACACTTTAGAAGGCAATCTTAGCAAGCTTTTATATATGTCATAAGTATGTTTATTATGCCAAAATTCACTTAAATCTCTACCAGTTCGCATTTTTTCATTTATTGTGCCTATTGGATAATCATAAAGCATATTACAAACACATAAATTCATATCCACATCAACTACCAGCCCATTATGACATATTAACTGACATAATGAACGGAGTTGGTTCCTCGAATTCATTAAAACTATCAAATCTTTGGGCCATAAGCAAAAAGGCAAAGATTGATGTAGAGAAAAATGGCCTCCTGTGATTTTATTAATTATCTCATATTTTTCCGCAAACTTGTTTATTAACTCTTGTGGTTTATCGCCAATACCTTCTATCCCAAAGGGTTGCTTGTAAAATGATAAACTAATATGTTGCACATTGTGACGCATTAAGTATTCAAGTACGTTTTCAATATAATCAATACTATCTTTGGAGATAACAAACGATGGATTATACTTCAATCCGTTTTCTGTCAAATTGTTGATTGCCAATTCAAACTTTTGAAAGCCGTCAAATCCAGTATTATTTATAAATGACTTTTTATCATATCCTTTAACCGAAATACCAATTCCATCTAAATGACTTTTTTGCAAATTTATCAAATATTGTTTATCTGAAAACCGTATTGCATTAGTAACTATTGTGCTACTACCACCTTTCAAATATATATATTCTAATAACTGCGGTAAATTTTCATATAATGTAGGCTCACCACCCAAAATAATGAAACTCTTGGTGCCATATTCACTAAAAATATCAACAATTTTTTTAGCATCTTTCCATAGTAATTTTTTATTATTAAACTTAGTGCTTTGAGCATAACACCAGCTACATCTCAAATTGCAAGCACGATTAACATTAATCCAACAGGTTGATATTTTATTGTCTAACCGTTGCATATCCATTATATAATTATACCTCATTATGATTTAAATGTCTGTCTTTTCATTCCCTTCTATAGAAATATAAAATATACTATTCAATAATGAAACTATCAATATCACAAGCATTCATAATCATAGATCCAATAAATTCTTTATCTTCATTACTTAATACATCACCGCAATTTTGATAGATATTCGTCAACCTTTCTATTGAGGCTGGATGAGTTGCATCTTTATCAGGAAATCCCAAATTACATTCAATAAGATGAAATAACATAAAAATTTCTACGCACGTAGATAATTCAATTGGAATTTCTCTATGTTCAACGATATTCGCCATCCATCTTAGTGCCTGTATATCAGCCTCAAATTCCTTTTCCTTAAATGTCTTCTTATCTGCCTCATCAAAATGATTCAAGAAAATATGCGCCAATTCATGAGCCAACACAAATTGCTCTTTCGCAATAGAGTTGTACCCTATCATTAACCTAAGCTGCATAGATAAATAGCTCAAATCAAACACAGGTAAAGTTTTATTCGAGTTAGGTGTTAGATAGCAATCAATTAATGGACTATAGTATTTTGAAAATTTGCAATCTCTCTCACCTTTTAAATACTTTTGGGCAGACACAAACTGTATTTCTTGATAGGTATAAATCAATGACAAAAGACGTTCATTCAAAACAACCAAATATTCACTATCATTTACCTTTATTGAATGGGCATTAATACTATCAATTGGAAGTGTTTTAATCAAAATCTTTTTCAATAATTTCTTATCGTCTGCCGATATTGCGGTTATTAACGGAGGAGCAAGAATCTCATTAGCAAAATCCATTTTACTAATTTTTTCTACCATTGCATCAAAATTGGTAACATATTTTTCATATATTTTTCTTAATGGATCAATATTACCCGTTTTCTTGATATACCGAGCTGCCATCTCTTCGTACATTTCTTTTGCTGTCATCTATATCATCCATCCTGCGTATAAATTTCAATCAACAAGTGATTTTTCTAATATGCTTTAAGCTCACTCAATAGTGCTATATAATTCAAATGACGATTCAGTCTATTAAAAGGTTCTCGTTCACAATATGCCCCATTAATATCATTATCGCATATTGAATTAATAGACTCTTCTATCATATGAGCAATTTCTTCATTGCTTTTCAGTTTACCATATTCATATGGTGAATCGTAAATCCCATTAACATGATATTCAAGCATATAATGTTTAACTGTTGTGTACAAAGGCATTTTATATATATTTCTTGAATTAGCTGTTCTACATATCGCAAGCCTATACTGAAAACAATCATTATTAAAATCTACATACAAATAGCCAATGATATAATTATCCACATCAATTTTATCACTATATGATGAGCTATAATGCAAAATTGCTCTTTCCCGTTCCCATCCCAGAGATTCCAATTCACGAACACGCTTTTCACGAGCAGTCAAATATTTATCTGCTATTTGCGTGGGCGGACAATTATAAATAGGTAATCGAAAGATATTTATCATATCTACCAGCCAACTTTTTACTACTATTTAATCTTAACACATATAAGGTGTTTTTTACAAGTATTTATAAACAAAAATCCAAATATGCCACTATTCGGATTTATAGCTACATTGCTATATAATTAAGTCTTTCCACCACTTCCATTCCGCCCACGAAGACTATTCGAATTTGCTCTTTGGATTCTACGATTACCCCTTCGAAGATTTGGTGACGATTTGGACATCGTAGGTCGTTAAAATTTTCTTAAACAACTATATCTAAATGCTTGTTTCGTACTATAATTTCTTTCACTCTTCTATACATCTCCGTTAGTTCCATTGCCTCACCAAATTTTTCTTTCAACAACTTGCCTATTTCACTCTGTTTTACTGTTTCGGAATTGCAATTACCACCTTTCTCCACTCGTCCTGCGCATCGCCAAACTATTTCACCGCTATGCGTTGTTATCCGCCGAAAGTTTCTACCACACTCATCGCATTTTATCTTTCCGGATAATTCGTTACCACCGGAATACCGCGTGGTTTTTCTTGTAATTTTACCTTTGCTATCCACTGTAATATTACATCTTCTTTTTCTCTCGGCTTGTAATGCCTCAAAAACTTCTGCCTCTATTATCCCTATATGATTGTTCTCATAGAGATATCGCGGTAATTCGCCATCGTTCTTTTTTTGCACTTGTTTTAATACATCGGGAATATACGTCTTTTGCAACATCACATGTCCTATATATTTTTCGTTGGTAAGCAGCTTATCTATTGCTGCGCTTGTCCACTCTTCTTTTCCCGTAGGAGATTTTATTCCTTTGCTTTTCAATTCTTTCGCTATCTTACTTAAACTGTATCCTTGCAAATATAAAGCAAATATCAATCTAACATTTTCTGCCGTCTCATTATCAACAACCAAATTACCAGCTTTATCGGTTTTATATCCATAACACACTCTATTTGCCAATTTTGATTTTCCACTTGCAAATCCACGGCTCAGCCCCCATTTTATATTGTTACTTTTAGCCAAACTTTCTTCTTGCGCTATCGCCGCCATAATTGCCATATACATTTCACTCCTTTCTTTACTTAACCATATTTTTTCGTTTTCAAAATAAATATCTACACCTATTCTCTTTAACTTTCGTATCGTTTTCAAAAAGTCTAACGTATTCCGTGCAAACCTACTAATAGACTTGGTTACGATTAAATCCACTCTTTTCCTTTTACACTCTTTCAACATTTTATCGAATTGCACTCGTCCTTTCTTTTTCAAACCACTTGCAATATCCACATACATTCCTACAAGTATGTAATCCTTATTTTCTTTTACCCACTTTTCATAATACTCTTGTTGCGCTTTGAGACTATGTTGTTGCAATTCTTCTTTGGTGCTTACTCTGCAATATACTACTACCCTTTGCATACCGTCTCCTTTGTAAGAAAAAAATCATAACACAACCTTATTGAGTTAAATTATGATTTTGCAAAATATCTTCGTTTTGTCTCTTAAATGATACAAACCTGCGTCATCTCACATGACACAGGTTTGTATACTTACCTTGGAGCTCCTGAGCGGACTTGAACCGCTGACCTAGTGATTACGAATCACTCGCTCTACCAACTGAGCCACAGGAGCATATTTTTTTGTTTAAGATACTTTGGGTGATTCGTAATCGTGATTACGAATACTCGCTTACGCTCGTGGCGTTCGCACTTTGTGCTCGGCTAAGCACTCGCTCGATTAGCTGTGCCACAGGAGCATATTTTTTTGTTTAAGATACTTTGGGTGATTCGTAATCGTGATTACGAATACTCGCTTGCGCTCGTGGCGTTCGCACTTCGTGCTCGGCTAAGCACTCGCTCGATAGCTGTGCCACAGGAGCATATTTGTTTTAAAAGCGCGTTATCGCGCCCATAAAGGCGGACGCGACGAACCGAGCTTTTTTATTTTACTATAAACGCGCGAAAAACGCAAGGATTTTCAAGCTGTTTTTACGTGGAATTTGCGCGTCGTGTTCAAAATTTTAGCCGAGCATGCGCACGGGCAAAATAAGATACATAAAATCTTCCACTCCGCCTGCGGGAACAACCACGCAAGGGCTAACCGAATTTATAAATTTAATAACAATGTTGTCGCAGTCTATATAGCGCAACAATTCGGTAAAGTATCTGGCGTTGAACGCTATGGCAATATCGAGACCGTTGAGTTTTACGGGAATTTTTTCGGTTATGTTTCCTATGTCGCTGTTACTCGAAAGTTGCATGACGCCTTCTTTCACGTCGAACCGCACAAGATTGTTTTTATCCGAACGGGCAAGCAAGATAGCGCGTTCAAGCCCTGACTCGAACTGGTCTTTGGGAACGGTTACGGTGCTTTCGAACGAACCCGGAATAATTTGCTTGTAGTTTATAAAATCGCCGTCAAGCAATCGCGTTGTAACTCTCGTATGCCCCAAATCCACAAGCATATAATTGCGCTGAATGCGAATTTCCACAGGCTCTTCGTTGTCTTCGAGAAGTTTGGAAATTTCAACGAGGCAACGCGCGGGAACAACGGCGCTCATCATAGCGGTGGTTTTTTCGATAGGCTTAACGCACTTCGCAAGTCGGTAGCCGTCGAGCGCCACGCCCGTTACGGAATCGTCCCCTATTTCCAACAACACGCCTTTAAGCAAGGGGCGAGCGTCGTCAACGCTAACCGAAAACGCTATTTTATTCACAAGGTCGCGGAAATCTTTTTTCGCCACAGTGAACGCTTGCGCTTCGCCGAGCTCCTTGATTTGAGGATATTCGGCGGGGTTCATACATTGAAGCATTCCCTCGCTGTCGGTATACTTTATTTTAAGTTGGTTCGCGTCGGTCAAGCTGAGCTCTATTCTGTCGAACGTCAGTTTTTTAACGAACTCCGAAAAGAATCTGCCGGGCACAACCGTTTCGCCCTCTATAAGAACATCGGCTACGATACACTTTTCTATCGCAAGTTCGAGGTCGGTTGCCGTAAGCGTAAGACTTCCGTCGGCCGCTTTGAGTTTTATACCTTCGAGTATTACGTTTGTGGTGCGAGCGGAAGCCGCCTTATACACCTTGCTCACCGCATCCGACAAATCCGCTCCGTTACAAATAATCTTCATACGCTTTTTTCTCCGCTGAATATTCTTAAAATATTATAGCGCAAAACGGGTCCTCTCGTCAATTAAATAGAGCGCCGCATAAAAATGTTTTTATTTAATGATTTTCTCTTTTGATTTTATTAAAAAAGAGTTTCCGCCGTTGTGTGTTTTCAGGCGAATAAGTTTGCGGTAGCGAAACCATGTAAACCGCATACATAATAAGCGGGCTAAATATACGGCAAAAGGAACTATGCAAAAAGCATGACAAAGCTGCAGAAATGTGGTAAAATACCCGTAGCATCTTTTGGGAGAATCTTGGCTATGCACAAACTACTCGGCTTTTTAAAAGGCTACCGCGCAGTCACGGTTTTGGGTCCGCTGTTAAAGCTGCTCGAAGCTGTGGGCGAGCTCGTTATTCCGCTTGTTGTGGCGCGCATTATAGACGTGGGAATCGCGGGCGGAAACACTGCCTATGTTTGGAAAATGGGCGGCGTTATGCTTGCGCTCGGAGCCGCCGGTCTTGCGCTCGCAATATCCGCGCAATATATGGCGGCGCGGGCAAGCACCGGATTCGGCACAAACCTAAGAGGCGCGTTGTACAGCCATATACATTCTCTGTCGCTTTCCGAACTCGACCGCTTCGGCACGGCAGGCTTACTCACGCGCATAAATTCCGACACCGTGCAGGCTCAAACGGGCGTTGCAATGTTTATCCGACTTGTTCTCAGAGCACCGTTTTTGGTGGCGGGCGCGCTCGTTATGGCAATATCCATAAGTCCGAAAATAAGTATCATTTTCCTAATTACGGCTGTAATCGTCAGCATAATTTTATGGCTCGTTATGTCGCGCACCGCGCCGTATTACCGTAAAATTCAAGCTAATCTCGACGAAGTTTCTCTTCTCACCCGCGAAACTCTTTCGGGTGCAAGAGTTGTGCGCGCGTTTTCAAACCAACAAACCGAACAACACGATTTTTTTGCGTCGGCGGATTCGCTCAAAAAAAAGAGCGTTAAAGCAAACGCTCTCTCCGCCCTTTTAAATCCTTTAACTTACGCCGTTATAAATCTCGCCGTTATTGCCGTTTTATATTTCGGGGGCAAAACTGTGGAAGCGGGCAATTTAAAGCAAGGCGACGTTATTGCGCTTGTAAACTATTTGTCGCAAATTTTGCTCGCTCTCGTGGTAACGGCAAACCTTGCGGTAACTTTCACGAAAGCGTCCGCTTCGGCGGCGCGCATAAACGAAGTGTTCGCCACAACGCCCAAAATCGTAGACACCGCAACAACAAGCCCCGCTCGGCAAGACGGAAGCGCAAAACTTGAATTTGAAAACGTTAGTTTTTCATACTACGACGGCGGGAGGTGCGCTCTTAGCGACATAAACTTTTCGATAAACGGCGGCGAAACGCTCGGCGTAATCGGTTCTACGGGAAGCGGCAAATCCACGCTTGCAAACCTTGTGCCCCGCTTCTACGAAGCAAGTTTCGGCGAAGTGAAAATAGACGGCGCGAACGTGAAAGAATACCCCATGCGCGAGCTTCGCAAAAAAATAGGTATAGTGCCGCAAAAAGCGGTGCTGTTTTCGGGCACGCTGCGCGACAATCTTAAATTCGGCAACGAAAATGCCACCGACGAACAGTTGTTTCAAGCGCTCGAAGCCGCTCAGGCGCTCGACTTTGTTGAAAAACTGCCCGACGGACTAAACAGCGAAGTGAGCAGAGGCGGCAAAAACTTTTCGGGCGGACAGCGGCAACGCTTAACCGTTGCGCGAGCGCTTGTGGGCGAACCCGAAATTTTAATACTCGACGATTCTTCGAGCGCGCTCGATTACGCAACCGAATCGCGCATGCGCCACGCAATCGAAGAATTACCGTTTAAGCCCGCTGTAATACTCATAAGCCAACGAGCGTTCAGCCTTATGCACGCGACCAAAATTTTAGTGCTCGAAAACGGCGCGGCGGCAGGATACGGCACACATTCCGAGCTTCTCGAAAATTGCGACGTATACCGCGAAATTTGCAAGAGCCAAACAAAAACCGAAGAGAGCGACGGCAAGGAGAAAAGAGCGAAATGAAAAAACAAAAAAACGCGAATTCTAAAGGCTCTATAAAGCTTGTTCTAAAATTCATGCGCCCGTACTATCCGCTAATAGCTCTCGCTCTGTTATTCAGCGTTATTCAAATAGCGGCAACGTTATACGCCCCCGTAGTAATCGGCGACGCCGTAGACTATATAATAGGGGCGGGCAACGTAAATTTAGAGCAAGTTATGCGACGGGCATACGTTCTTATGGGGCTTATAGCCGTCGTTATGGTCTTTCAGTGGTTGGCGTCGCTTTGCACAAACAAAGCCGCTATGAACACCGTGCGCGACTTGCGTTGCGCGGCTTTCAACAAGCTTAACCGCGTTCCGCTTTCGGTTATAGACACGCGCGCGCACGGCGATTTATTGTCTCGCGTGGTGAACGACACCGACCTAATTTCCGACGGACTCATTCAAGGTTTTACGCAACTGTTTTCGGGAGTTGTCACCGTTGCGGGCACAATAGTATTTATGGTTAGCCTTAACGTTTCCGTTACTTTGGTTGTGGTGCTTATAACTCCCGTTTCTATTTGCGTAGCCTATCTTATTGCCCGAGCCACCCACAACATGTTTAAAACGCAACAGAGTAAGCGCGGCGAACTCAGCGGACTAACCGAAGAAGTTTTAAGCGGAATTAAAGTTGTTAAAGCGTTTAACCGCGAAGAAATAGCGCAAAAAGTATTTGACGAAGTTGACGAAGAACTGCGCAAAGTGGGCACAAAGGCAATGTTTTACAGCGCTCTGACTAATCCGGGCACCCGATTTGTGAACGCGATTGTATATGCCGCAGTGGCGGTTGTAGGCGCGCTAATGGTTATACGTTCTACGGGCGGCGCGTTCACCGTCGGAATGCTCAGTTGCTTTTTATCTTACGCGCATCAATACACAAAGCCGTTCAACGAAATTACGGGCGTTGTCACCGAACTGCAAACCGCGTCGGCTGCGGCAGGACGTGTTAAAGAGCTTCTCGAAGAAAAAGAAGAACCCGACGACGACGGCTTGCCCACACTCGAATATTGCGACGGTCAAATCGATATAGAACATGCGGATTTTGCCTACGTCCCCTCGCGCCCCTTGATTCAAGACCTAAATCTTTCCGTACTGCCCGGAAAACGCGTGGCAATCGTTGGCCCTACGGGTTGCGGCAAAACTACTTTAATAAACCTACTTATGCGATTTTACGACGTGCAAAGCGGGCGCATTTTGATTTCGAACACACCCGTAACCGACATAAAGCGTTCGTCGCTTAGAGGCGCCTATGGAATGGTTTTGCAAGACAGTTGGATTTTTCGCGGCACCGTTGCCGAAAACATAGCCTATGGAAAACCCGACGCCACGCGCGAAGAAATCGAGGACGCCGCAAAACGCGCCCACATACATTCTTTTATAGAAAAGCTCGAAAACGGCTACGACACTATTATAGACGACGAAGGCAGTTCTATCAGTCAGGGCGAAAAACAACTTTTGTGCATTGCGCGAATTATGCTTACGCAGCCACCCATGCTAATTCTCGACGAAGCCACAAGCAACATAGACACCCGCACAGAGCAAAAGATTCAGTCCGCTTTCGCCGCAATGATGAAAGGCAGAACGAGTTTTGTTATTGCCCACCGCCTTTCAACAATCGCCGACGCCGACCTAATTTTAGTTATGCGCGACGGCAACGTAATCGAGCAAGGCACACATACCGAGCTACTCGGCAAAGGCGGGTTTTACGCCGAACTTTATAACAGCCAGTTTGTGTAACATAAAAAAAGTGCAGTTTATCACGCAATTCTAAAATACAATTATATAAAAGTTAAAAGCTCTTGAAAGAATTTCAAGAGCTTTTTAACATCAATAAAACAGTTTAGAAATAACTCCGTTTTCTAAATCGGAAATGCAATACAAATTGTCTAAAACATCAAAAGTTTCTTCTAAATTATGTCGCGCAGATTTCCAACCTTCGTAACCGTCCGTAAACCATACAAAAACAAAATCTTCGATTTGTTTTGCTTCTAAGGCAATAGTTTTATAGCTTCTTGCAGTTTCGTTCAATTTCGATCCGCCAACCGAATAAAAATTCGTTTCTATAGCATAAATCGTTTTACTTTTCTTAACTACAAAATCAAATCGCTTTTCGGCTTTGCCTTGATTGGAAATACCCGACAAATCAACACCCCATTTCTTTTCAATCGCAGATAACTTCATTTCTTTAAAATATGTTTCGCCCTTCACGAGATCCGCTTTGATAAGATAATCTTCCACAAGTTTTTCCATTAAATGTCCGCCGCGATTTTTGCGACCGTTACTATCAAGACCTACTTCTACGCCGGTAACATAATCCACTAGGTTATTTATTACATGATTTGCAATTAAATCGAACAGCCCTGTTTTTAGCATAAGCATCATGTATTCTTTTGCAGTGTAGTTTGGATTACAAAAATTGAAAAAATATTCGCCGTCACCGTCAATAGCGTAAAGCTCACGACCACGAACGGCAAGCAAAATAGGAATACACTTTAAAACTTGCGGATAATCTTCTATAAGCTTTTGAAAGTCACTTTCGATATTTTTAGAGCCGATAAGCGAATTGAGTATATTCAACTCAATTTTTATTTTTTCAACATTACCATACACCTTCTTAAAATCAACATAGTAGTCGTAATTGCAAATATTTGATTTGAAAGATTTAAGCCATTCGTTAAAATTCCTTTTCATATTACGCTTCCCCTTAATTGCAAATAAGCAACTCGTTTATTTTGCCTCTATTTGCGGCTTTGCTATTTATCATTCGGCTTGCCGATATACGTTTTATTTCATATTCTTTATAAAGTTCGTCAAAAAAAGTGTCGTCGAAATTGACGTTTTTAGGGTCGGAATTACTTAACACAAATTTCGCACCGATTTTATTTATCTCATCTACAAATTTTGCAAGCCTTCGTTGCGCGTCGTCATCAAAAATATCAGATGTATATGATATAAACGAAGATGTTTTCGAAAGCGGACGATACGGCGGATCAAAATATACAAAAGTATTTTTGTCTATAAATTTTTTGGAGAGCGAATAATCGCCGCAAACAATGGTTGCATTTTGCAAAGCCTTATGTACATTTCGCAAATTTTCAAAATCGCAAATCTTCGGCTTTTTATATTCTCCCATAGGAACATTAAATTGCCCATGTTTATTTACACGATAAAGACCGTTAAAGCAAGTCCTATTTAAAAATATAAAATCTGCCGCTTTATCTATTGCCGTAGTCTCGCATAAACTTGTAGTATTAAAATTTTCACGAACAGAATAATAATAAAGCTTTCTTCCGTTTTTATCAATACGCCAAAAAAAAGTTTGCATTTCTTGCAATTTTTCGATTAAACTATCTATGTTCCTTTTAATAACTTGATAAGCGTTTATAAGCTCGGCATTTATATCGCCAATATACATTTCTTCAAAATCGTATTTTGATAATATGTTAAAAAACAACGCGCCGCCGCCCACCATAGGCTCGCAATATTTTGTCAAGTCTTTTTCGCCGTTTATAGGCAACATCTTTTCAAGTTCCCTAACAATTTGACCTTTTCCTCCCGCCCACTTAACAAAAGGTTTTAAAACAGAATTATGATTGTTGGCAACCATAATTTCGCAGTTGTTTCTATTTTTGCCACATAAAACGGAAGCTCTTTTTTGTGAAATATTCCATCTTTCGACGTTTTCTTTTGTCGATACAAAATCAAACATATTATCAACCTTAAAAGTAACGTTTATAACTTCAAACCTTAAACACCAAAAAAGCACTATTGACGATTCTCAGTAAAACCTACTTTTCTCTTTAAATTTCTATTTCTTTAACGTCGTCGGGAATCATGTAGCACATTTCATCGTGAACGGAAATGTTTTCGGCAATTTGCTCGGGCGCGAGACGCATATAGTTTGTTGTGCCGTTCGCAAGAATATTGCCGCAGGAATCGTAAAGGGCGACTTGAGCCGAAAAGAACTTAGGGGTGTCGCGCACGATTTTGCCAACGCCCACAAGCGGCACACCGTAAGGCACAGGTTTGCGATATTTGGTATCGAGCGAAAACGTTACGCCGAACGATTTTTCCGAAAGTTCTTTCGCCCAAAGCGCCCGCAATCCCATTTCGTCGAGCATGGCGGTTATCAGTCCGCCGTGAACTCTGCCCGGATAGCTTTGGTGCGCCTCGCGGTAAGAAAAAAGCGTTGCAACGCTGCCGTCCTCCAAATTATAAAACGGCGCGCGAACGCCGTATTCGTTGTCGAGCCCGCACATTATGCACATTTTGCTATTTCGTTGCTTTCCTATAACTTTCATAATTTTTTCTCCGCTATGCAGCCCGCTTTGTTTCGAACGCCAACTTTTTTTCAATTCGAACAGATTTTGCGCCGCAATTTTTTTAAACTCCGCAACGAATATATTTTAACACTTTTAACACGATATTTCAAGCGATTCCACTGCGGCGGAATTATTTTTGCGGCATGCTCTCGCAGAAAGAATAAATTCCCGACAAACAAAAAGCAAAAAAGCGCGAGCAAACGATAGAACTGTTCTAAACGTTTTGCCCGCGCCCGCAAAGAGCTAAAATAAATATAAGCTCGGCATTTTATACAAACGGAACGAAAAGCGGAAAACCGTTGCCGCCGTTCCGAATTAACGGTTGCGGTTGCGCGACATGAGCAAAAGAGCGAAAAAGCGCAGGAATTGAATAAGCGACATTAAAAAGCTCACAACATACGTCATTGCGGCGGCGGTAAGCACTTTGCGCGACATGGCAGCTTCTTCGCTTGAAAAGAAATTTTCTTTAAGTTCCTTTTGCGCCCGCCTGCTTGCGTCGAACTCGGTGGGAAGAGTTACAAGCGAAAAAAGCATACTGAGCCCGAACACGACTATGCCCGCCCAAATAAATATTCTGCCAACAAGCGTATAGGGGGACGCAAAACCGAAAAGCATGCCCACAAGCAAAAGAGGAAAAAGCGCGCGGTTGGCAAAATTCACCACAGGCACAAGCTTTATTCTAAGCGACGAGAACACATACTTTTTAGCGTGCTGAATAGCGTGCCCCGCTTCGTGGCAAGCAACGCCTATCGCGCTTACGCTCGTTGAACCGTATACGCTTTGCGACAAAGACAGCACGTTGTTTGTAGGATTGAAATTGTCGGTTAAATGCCCCGCCACGCGCACTATTTGCACCGAATACAGCCCGTTGCGGTCAAGAACCTTGCGAGCCACTTCCGCCGCAGTAAGTCCGCAATCCGCCCGCACATTGCATTTGTTGAAAGTGGAACTTACTTTTATTTGAGCCACAACGCCGGCGATAGTAAGCGGAATAAACAGCGCTATAACCACAAGATAAAACCGATATTCGGGAGAAAATCCGAGCCAAAAATTACGCAACAAATCTAACATTTTATTACCTCCGTTGCATTTTTTGTAACAGTATACACTCAAAGGAAGTTTTTGTCAAACGAAAAATGTTCGCTCTATGGCTAAGATTTCCTCGTCCGTAACGCCCGCTTACAATAACGCAGTTCGTGCAACGCAAAAAAACTCACGCGAAAAACTTTTTCATTATTTGCAAAAACTCGCCCACTTCCGCCTCGTCGAGCGACGCGATGTAGTCGTTAAGTTTTTTGTAGTTGTCGGTTTCGCTTCCCGCCGCAACCGTTTCTTTCAAATACGGATTGTAATAATCTTTTCCGCTCGCGCCTATTCTGCGCATAACTTCGTTCACCTTTTCGCGGTGGTGCAAAATCATGCTGCGGTATTTGTTTTGAAGTCTGAGTGCCTTTTTCCCATCGCCGCCTGACATATCGGCAATAACCTGACGCACGCTTACGCCGCGCGCCTTTCCCGAAAGCACGTTTTCAAGTAACTCGTCTATCTCGTCTGCCTCGAATAATTCGAACCGTTCGCGCGAAGAGTCCACAAGTTCTATGCCCAAATCTTTGGCGAGGCTGGGCACGAGCTCGAACATTTTGAGCTGGCTGTAATAATAATTGCGTACGCTGTTCACGCTTCTGCCCGTTTTGTCGCTCATTGCCGAAAACGCCCACACGAGACCGCGCTCTTTTTCTTTCGCTTCGCGCGCAAGGCTAAACAGCGTTTTTGTTTGTTCGATTGTCCAATTATTTTCCATAAGTAATTAAAGTCCTCCGTTTATTTTAATACTACACGCAATAATAGCCAAACCGTCATTTTTTTATACATAAAATCATAAATATGTTTTATACGCATAGCCAACTCCGAATTTCTCACCCGAAGCCGCTTTATAGCACGCGCGCAAAAGTTTTACGCTTTTAAACCCCTAAGAAGTCGGAGCTTACGGAGAACGCTCTCTGCGTGTATCGCTAAAACGTTTATAGAGGTTAGCTAATACGGTATGGAATCGGTCTATCATTTTATTGCGGAAAACAGCGTGTTGCTTTTAAACGGTTCGTTTGTGCAGTCGGCGCAAAGCGTGCGATACAGTTCGAACGAACCTCTTTTTGTAACGGTGCTGCCGCTTGAAGCCATGTATTTGCCTTACACTGCCGAAATATTAAACGGCAAGGCTCTTTCTAACAAGAGCCTTGCCGTGTGTTGCGATATGGGCGACGGACATTTTTACATTGAATTAAAGCCGCGTTGCGCTTACGTTTTTTCGCCTCAAACACCAGTTTCCGTGCCGAGCGCGTCGGCGCCCGCCCAACTTCTCGCGTTTGTGCGCGAAGGTAATTTTTCAGCCGCGCGCTCCATGCTTACTTCCGAGCTTTCGGATTCGATTTCCGACGAAGCTCTCGCCGACTTTTTCGACGGCGTGATTGCTGTGCGCGAAAATACTTTCACTCCGCAAAAAGGCTATTTGCTCGTAAAGTCGGACGGAACGGCACCCCGCTGCGACATAGCCATGCGCGGCGGATTGATAGAAAACATAATTATGTGAGTATACATATAAATTCCCGTCCTTTCTAAACGAACGGACGGGAATTTTTTTGACTGTTAAGCTATTCAGTTTATTCTCTTTCTACGCATAAGCAACGCGCACGCCGCCAAAGCGAACACCGAAAGAAGTATACTTGCGCCGCCTGCGGAGCCGCCGCAACCGCAACCCGATTTACTGCCGCCAGAACCGTCTTTATCCGGTTCGGTTTTTTCCATTGCGGAAACCGCGTCTTTTATTGCCTTTGCCGCAATTTCTCCTTGCGCTTCGGTAATTTCGTCGTTTTCGCAAAGTTTTTCGGCTTGCGCTATTGCGTAATCGAGCCGTTCCGTTTTGTTTTCCTTAACTTTCGCGCCGTCTATAACCGCCTGCAATTCCGACTTGGAGTACAGCTTAACGAGCGCCTTTACAGCGTTGTTCAACTCTAAAACAGCGCCGTTTATTTCGCCTTGCTTGGCTATGCTGCTTTTGTTGACTTCTTGCGCCGCGTCAAGTGCGCGCGAATAAGCGTCAAACGATACCCTTGTGTAGTCATCCGCTTTATAGTTGCATTTTTCGAGTGCCGACGCAAGCAACGTTTTATTATGGCTTATGTTCACAAGCGCGTCTATCGCGTCTTTTAATTGGAACGACGCCACGCCTACAGAGTTTTGCACAGTGAAAGGGTCAGACATAATTTCTTTCGCAGTGTTTAGCTTTTGCATAAGCTCGCTCCAACTCTCTTCGGTAAAGTCGTAGCGTTCCAAACTTTCGGCTAAATCTATAAAGTTTTGCAGCGCCTCTCCGTCGAATCCCGCCGACACCCAAACTTTCGCCGACGCCGAAACGTTCATTACGTTTACGGTGTTTTCTATACCCGTAAGGTCGAACTCCGCCGAAAAATCGTACCAACCCGCAACTTTGCGGTTATAGTTTTCGCTGTGCCAACCTTTAACTCTCAATTCGAGTTCTTTATTGCCCACCGTTTTAATTTTTACCGTTTCGGGAAGTTTGGCGAGAGCCTCTTCCTTTTTGTCGTAAAGCTTAACCGCTGCCGTCACTTCTTCGGCTTGCTCATATAAAGCGTCTTCGAATTTAAGCGCGCCTAATCCGTCGGCGTCGGTAAGTTCTTTAATCCAAAGATTTTCTACGGTTATGCCTATCGAGCCCGCGTGAATCGCAATGTAGCCCGCGTCCATATCGGCACGCGGATTGCGCACAGTGTATGCCGTTTCGCCGTTCACCATAACCGACAACAAGTCGTTGGCGGAAGTAACCCTGAAAGTGAATTGCGCGGGAGTGAAATTAGTTGCCTGAATGTTGGTGCCGCCGAATTCCTGAGCACCGCCGTTCACTCCGTCGTAAGCGCCGACACGCCCTTTGTTTTCGATAAACACTATGTAGCCGTTGTTGCCGTTAAGAACGCCGTTAGGCGACGTTTTGTAAAGCTCGAAGCCCACAAGACCGGCGGTTACGTCGGTCATGGAGAACGTGCCCTCTATTATAAAGTTTTTAAACTTCTTTTCGGTGAGAGCCAGCGCTCTATCCCAACCGCCCACTCCCGCCGCCGCTATTTTTCCGTTTTCGATTTTCCAACTTCCGCCGCCGAGCGAATTCCACGAATCGAGCGTTCCGTAAGTTTTCAAAAGGTCGACTGTGTTGGGCACGGTGTTTGTATCGAACAAAGAAAACGCCGAAATTTCCTGCCAAATGCTTTTGCCCGTTAAACTGCCGCCGCCCGCGCCCACGTTGTGAACGCGGATATAACGAACGCTTTTAGGCTCGAAAGCAATAACGTTGCCGCTGTGCATTTCGTCTTTATACGTTCCGTCCGTGCCGACTTCGCCCGTCACGCTTTGCATGCTGCCGTCGGTGTCGTTGTTGAACACACTCGTCCATGAGTTGAAATCTTCGGACACCTGCACAATAACGTCGGAAAACTCCCAGTTTGCCCAAAACGACACGCTGAGCTTATCGATAACGTGGCTTTTGCCCATATCCACCACAGCCCAACCGTTGGTTTTTTCTTTGGTGAACACTTCGGTATAAGGGTCGTGATAGCCGTCCACAACCACGTCGCCTTTCACGTTTTCGCCCTTTTCGTTGTCTACTTCTATAAGCTGTGTAAACTCTTTGTTGTAAAAACTCACTTTCGAATTAAGCGAAACGTTTTTGCTACCGTCGGTTATTATGTAGTCGGCTTCCGCGATTTGCGAATACTCTCCGTTTTTTACCACTGCGGCGCGAAGCGCTTTATAGCTCCATTCGCCGTCGCGTCCTATTGTGAGCGGCGAAGTGTATTCGAGAGTCGAGCCTTGCGGTTCGCCGAATTCGTTCACGCTCGGGAACGAACCGTCGAGAGTGTAGTAAATGCGAGCGTTTTGTTGAGGCACGGTTATTTTCACCTGTTGCGCTCCGTAGTATGTGCCGCTCAGGTGCGACAATTCGGGAGTTGAAACCCCTTCCGAAATCGAAATATTTTCGCCGTTTAGTTTATAAATTTTTACTTCGCCGGGAAGAAAATCTGTTACGAACACGCCGCTCTCAACGCTTATTTCGGTTTGCGACGGTTTGCCGAGCGTGTTTTTTAAATCCTTATGGTTGGGCAAATTATCGCCGCTTACGGTAGACTTAAATTCGGTTATAGAAGTAACGCCCGAATCCGCCGACACCGAAAACTTACCGCGCTTGCTTTCGCTCGTGGAGTTGTTCATAATCATAACGTAAGTTTCGGTGTTGTCTTTGTTGTAGAAAAGACTTATTATGTAGCTATCCTGTTTGCTTTCGGGCTGTATGAAAAAACTTTTAGGCAACTTTTCCGCGCCGTCGGCAACGTTGCTTCCGCTGTGGTAAGCGTGGGCGCAGTCTATGCTCATCAATAAATCGCCGAGCTGACGAATTTGCCAGTTTTGCTCGGCAAGAGGTTCGTATAGCTCCGTTCTTGTACCGTCGCGGTCTATAACAAAGTCTTGCATGGCTTCGCCGCCGTCTGCCACCGACGTATATTTGGGAGACGCCCAACAAAAATACGAAATCGCTTTAAAACCGTAGGCAACGTATGTGTTTACGTTCCAACGCATTTCGTCAACGTTCGGCTTGCGCATTCCCGCCCACCAGCCCGACTGTGGCATTCCGAGCGTTTTAAGCCGCCCGCTGTTGTAGCCTACCTTTCGTATTGTTTCCATATCCGAAAAATACGAGTTGCGCACTGTTTCCGACGCGGTGAACGGATAATGGTCGTAAGACAAATATTCGAGGTTTTCCGCGCCAACAATATCAACAAAGTTCTGAACGTGTTGAGCGTAAGTTCCTCCGAGAGCGGTAGTGCCCGCATAGTTCGGATAAAGGTTTACATACGGGCTGCGCTCGGGGTCGCTTTTCAAACACATATCGAACAGCTCCGCCGTAGCTTTAAACTGCGACGCGCTCGGTTCGTCTTTAACATAATAGCCGACGCAATGCTTAGCCATTTCTTTAAAGGCGGGGTCGTTGTATCCGTTTGAGCCGCTTTTAGTGGCGTCGTACAAATACATCATTCCGTTGTCGGCGTAAGCTTTTTCGATTGCGTCGTAGTCGTAAAAGTTGGCGCCGTCGTGATTTATATCGGTTCCTATGGCTTCGGGATGCCAGTTAAAGTTTATGCCCGCCGCGCCCATGTCTTCCGTTTGCTCGGCGTAGCTTTTAATGCTCAAATCGTAATAACTCACCCAAGAGCCGAACATAAATTCGTTTATTAAATTGCGAGGAACAAAAACCTCCTCTTCGGCGCTCGCCTTCATCGCTTTATTTGCCGTAATCGCTCCCGCCGAACACGCCATAACGGCGCCGAGCAACAAAAGAGCGAGTTTTTTCCTTTTCTTTATTTTCATATTCTTACCCTCTTTTTCTTAATAAGCGCAACGGCACAAACAACGAACAAAATCGCAATAACGACGCTTGCTCCGCCAAAGCTTGATTTACAACCTTTTTTCTTGCTTTCTTGCTTGGCGTCAGGCTCGGAGTCTGCGGGTTCGTCCGATTTAAGAGCGAGCTCGGAGAATGCCTTGTTCAGTTTCTGCGTAACCGCCGCGACCTCTTCTTTTGTTGCGTCCGATTTCTTCAAAATGATTTCGGCTTCGGTCTTTGCGTCGGCAAGCACTTGAAGCGACAATGCGGTGTATTCTTTCCCCTCTTCGGGAACTGCGTTTTGAATAGCCGCACGCAATTCTTTAACGGATACGAGCGAGTCGATTGCGGTTTGCAACGAGTTCTTTGCGGCGTCGAATTCGGACTGAGAGTGTTTTTCGGCTGCAACGCTTTCGGCTTTTTCTATTTCCGATTTTAGCGCGTCGAACGTGGACGCGGTATAGTCTGCCGCCGCATGTTTTTCCGCTTCGGTTATAAGCGCGTTAAGTTCGCTTGCGTCGCCGTAGGCTTCAAGCCCCGCAACGGCTTCTTCAAGAGCGGTTTTAGCCGCAGTTACCGCATTTGCGGAACATTCGGCTTGCGCCGAAAGAGCTTCGGCTTCTTCGAGTGCGTCCTCTACCGCCGCAACAGAAGCTTGCGTATAATTTTCGGTAGTGTAGCCCGCATTTTTAACTTCTTGCGCAAAAGCGTTAAGTTCTTCTATTTGCGCTTGCGTCGCTTTAAGTTCTTTCGCCGCAAGAATTTTTTGCAAAGCGTCTTTCGCCGCGTTCACCTGCGAGCTCGACGCATTCGCGTTCGAATGAGTCTCTTCGGCGGACGCAATAGCTCCTTCGAGTCCGTTTAAGCTCGCCGATGTGTAAAGCGTTTTGTCGAGAGCTTTCGCCTCGTCTATAACAGATTTGAGCGCCGCTTTTTCGGCGGAGCTTGCAATTCGGGCAAGCGCCTTTATTGCCGCGTTCAATTCTTCGAGAGCGGTCGCGGCTTCTTCTTCGGTTACCGAAAGGTTGTTTACCGCAGCTTGCGCCGCGTCTATTTTGGTTTGCAACACCGCCCACGACGCCGCCGTATATTCTTCTTCCACGAGAGCGGAAGCCGCGTCGAGCGCCGCTTGCAATTCGGTTGTATCCGTTTTTTCGGCAACCGTAACGGTAGCTTTAAACTCGGGCATTTTTCCGAATACGTCGGTAAGATTTTCGGGCAAGGAATAAGCGGCGGTAAATTCGTAGTTGCCCGCAGTGGTAGCGCTGTATTCCGGCTCCGTCCAACTGAGCGCAACCGAATGCGAGTTGCCCGCGTAGTCGAGCACGTTTACCTGCGCGGGAAGATTCAATTTTTCGCGTACTTGTTCTATTTGAGTGTTATACGGCACTTCAACCGTTTTAGCGGTAAAGCTCGCGCTTTTAACCGTTTGCTCCACCTCAATATCTTCGATTTGTTTCGCGGCGGCATAAGCCTCAATTTCTCCCAAGCAAGTGTTGCTGTCGGAGCCCCCGTTCCCCATGTTATTATTAGTAAAACGTACATAACGAGCCGAAACGCCGTCGCACGGGAAAACATTTCCTTCATTCATCTTACTGTCAACGCCTATTTGCCCGTTCCAACCCGTAAGGTTTTTCGTTTCTTGCGTAAGTCCTTGTTTACCGCCGTTGTAAACCGTAGTCCCGTCAATTTCAAGACTTTCAACAGTGCTGAACACCGTTATAACGTTTTGCTCAAACGCAGGGTCGTTAGAAAGTTGCACAATAACGTTTTGGAAGCACCATGCCGCAAGCATGTGCACTTTAACGCGAGCAACGGGATATGTTTTTCCCAAATCCGCAAACACCCAGCCTTGCGTGTTTCCCGCCGTGCTCAAAGTATTAAAGCCTGCCCAATCGTTAGTGTTTCCGTCGGTAAGTCGCGCGGTATTTCCTCCCGCCCAAGACAGATTATAGCAACCCGAACCTGCGCCGCTGTCGCCGTTGCCGTCGGGCATATAAGCGTAAGCGGGTAGCGTTTGAGAAAAATCCGTCATGCTTTTAAAAATTGCGGTTTTGTTTAACAATAAGTTTCCTGCGGGCAAACCTATTTTATATTGATAGTCCGCCGCCAAACTCTGCCATTCGTCGGTTACTACTATTGCGCGAAGAACGCAAGCTTCCTCAACTGCGCTCAAATCGATTGCACCCGAATAGAGAGTAGAGCTCGTTGTGGGATAGCTTCCGTCGAGCGTATAATATATTTTTCCGTTCTCATAAGGAGTGGAAAGAGTAACTTCGCCGAGCGAAGAGTGGAAACCCGCTTCGAGCGAGGCGAGCGGCGGCATGCCCTTTTCAACTCCGTACACCTCTATTTCGGTGAACACGGTGTTGCTGCTGTATTCGCTTCCGTTGCCGTGAGTGTTGTTCGTTATGCGAACATAGCGCGCCATAACGTTGTTCGCGGGGAAAATATTTCCTTCCGCCTGCTTGCTGTCTATTCCCAAGCTACCGTTCCAACCTGTAAGCGGTTTGGTTTCAACGCTAAGCCCCTTTCTGCCGCCGCTGTAAACCGTTTCGCCGTTAAATTCGAGCGAATCCACAGTGCTCATAATAGTTGTTACGCCGCTTTCGAAATTCGCGTCGTTCGACACCTGAATAATCATATCGGTAAAGCACCAAGCGGCGAGCAAATGAACTTTAACGCGCTCTATGGGATAAGGCGCGCCCAAATCGACAACCGCCCAACCGCGCACGTCCTTAGCTGTGGAAATGGCGTTCCACTTTTCCCACTTATCGCCTATGCCGTCGGTGAGAACGGCGGTGGTGTTTCCGATATTGCTCGCGTTGTAGCATCCCGAATTAGCAATCGCGTCGCCGTTCAAATCGGGAAAATACGCGTAATAATCGAGCGTTTGCGAAAAATCGGTTAAACTGCGAAATTCTCCCGCTTTGCCGCGCGCAAGATTTTTCGTTACCGCTTCTACGGGCGGAACCGCAGTGGATTGCTCGGCGGCATTCGCCGCAGAAATTTGCGAGCGGAAAAAGGCATACCCCCCCCCGAAGCCCGCAATAGCCAACACTCCCGCCAACAAAAACGAGAGCAATGTCGTTCGTGTTTTCCTCATAACAATTTCTCCTTTAATTTTTTATAACCCACGCTCAAAGCTGTGTGAGCGTTAAATTATCAACTACAATAACCGACGGCATCCACAAATTGAAATCGAGTTTTGTGCAATTTTCGTTAGGCGTTATATCGAACGCAATATGGTAGAACCCGTTTTCGTCGGGCGCCGACACCGAAGTGTTGGACCCAACCTGCTGACCCTCGTTTTGCACAGTGTAGCCGTTTTCCGTTTTTGTAACGCGGATATAAACCGCGTCGGCTCCGCTTCCGAAAGTAACGGGCATATAAAGGCTGTTCCCCGCGATAACGAAATTCGTTTCGGTGGTAACGCTAACAAGTTTTATATCGAATTCCATTCGGTAAGTTTTGCCCGCCTCGAACGTTACGGGATAGAACGGACCGCCGAGCGCGAGCATAGTGGCGGTTTTCGTTACGGTAAGTTGCATTCCGTTACCGCTTTTTCCATCAACCTCTTGGGCGTCGCATTCTATGCCGAAACCTTTGTTTATATCGTTATTGTCAAAGTCTATAAACATGAGTTTGTTCGATTCCACCGTAAAAGCAACGTCGGCGTTTTCTTCGAACGTAATCGTAACGTCCTCTTTTCCCGAAATTTTTTCGAGATAGGCGGCTTTAAGCGTGAGCGTGTTTCCGCTAACCGAATAATCGCCGCTTTTTAGCTCGCCTTTCGAATCCGATATCGTGGCGTCGCTCAAAGAAAATCCGTCGCATTTAACCGCAAAATCCATGTCTTTGTTATTAAGAGTATAGCGGAAGCTGTCGGCGGTAACCTCGAACGAATAATTATTCACAACAAGCGTAAGCGTTTGAACACCGTTTGCCGAAAACACAGTTAAAACGTGTTCGCCCGCAGAAAGAGGGGAAAGCGCGCTCGCCTTTAACGTGAGCGTTCCGTTTTCAAAAGAATATTCGTTCTCCGAAAGCGCGGCGCCGTTAAGCGTTAGCCCGAGCAAACGTTCGGAACCGAAAGTAATCGACACATCCGATTCGGCATTAAGCGGAACTCTTACCGAATCTGTTTCGGCAACAGCCATTTTTCCGCACTGCGGAGTTATTTTAACGCCGTCCACCGTTAAATCGCCAACCATCCACACAGCCATGTCGAACACTTTCCATTCGCTCTTATATGTAAACTCAATATAAAGCCGGTACCACTCGCCCGCCTTTGTGAATTGCGAAAAGGTGCTCGCGCTGTCGGAAGTAAAATAATAGCCGTCGGTTTCGTTATAACGAATATATCCCAAATCTGCGTTCACATTGGGAGTTGCCGTAAAGAAGCGAACGGGAACGAGCAAATCAAGCACGCTGCTTGTGCCCGCTTGCGTGCGCTCGAAGTTGAAATACGCTGTAAGCGAATACTTTTTGCCGCTCGTAAATCCGTATTCGCCCGCGTCCAACTGAAAAAGCACTCCCGCGCTCGGGCTTGAAACGTGCCCGCCTTTGCCTATAAGCCCCTCGTCAACCTCTTTAACCGACAGTCCCGCGCCGTAACCGCTCGGCGTTTTAAAGCCGTCGTAGTTTACAAAAAACGTCTCTTTGGGTTCAAAGCCTACGGTAACGGCACAATCGGCGTATCCTCCCTTTTGGTCGAAGAACACAAATTCGTAAAGTCCGTTCGGAAGAGTGTCTAAAAACGGCTTGCCGAGCGTAATTTTGCCGTCGGCATAAGAATAGTGCGCGGGCGCGAGTTCCGCGCCGTTCACAGTTACTTTGGTGAGCGCGCCCGTTCCGAAATCCACCTTAAACGAAACGGCGTTGCCGTCGTAGCTCTTCATTCGAACAGGGTCGGTAAACGTTATTCCCTCTTTGGTTACGTCAACCGTAAACGAGCACTCGCCGCCCTCAGCCGCGAGCACGAACGTATGCGTCCCCGACGACAGTGTGGCTATATAATCGCCGTTTAACGTCAGTTTGCTCACGCGGCGACGATAAGCGGTGGAAGGCAACGGTATTCCGCTTTCGGTTAGCGAAATAAACGACCCCCCCCCGTAGTTTACGGTAAATTCGAGCCCATTCGCGCAGTTGTTCGCGTCTGCTCGCGCGGACGCGGGCGTAACTGTGGGCGCGGTGATTTGCGGCACATCGGGCAGGTCGTCGTCGGGATTATCCGGGTCGTCGCCGTCGGGCGGCGTTTGCACGTTGTCGCCGTTCGGCGGGTTTTTCGCGTCGTCGGTTTTGCCGCACGCGAACATGCAACACACTGCGCACACAAGGCACAGCGCGAGCGCAAGTAGTTTAATAAACAATTTTCTCTTCATTTTTATGACCTCCTAAATCATATAATTTTTTTTAATAAAAATACTTTTTTATTCGTTCCATGTTGGGGATTGCGTCGCTATCGCTCGCAATGACACTGTTGCACGGGATTGCTTCGCTATCGCTCGCAATGACATACTCACCCCCCCTTGTCATTGCGAGGAACGAACGCAGTGAGTGACGCGGCAATCTTTGCTTCGTTATTCGTTCCATGTTGGGGATTGCGTCGCTGCGCTCGCAATGACATACTCACCCCCCCTTGTCATTGCGAGGAACGAACGCAGTGAGTGACGCGGCAATCTCTGTTTCGTTATTCGCTCCATGTTGGGGATTGCGTCGCTATCGCTCGCAATGACATTGTTGCACGGGATTGCGTCGCTGCGCTCGCAATACTCGCCTACGGCTCGTGGCGTTCGCACACTGCGTGTGCTCGGCTAATACACTGTAACCGTTTGTCATTGCCGCTATATAAGTTCTTCGAGAGGCGTGCCGTCGTGAGCGCCCGAATATTTGTTTTCTTCGTTGGCGCCAACCTGTTGCTTCGACAAACTTTTAATCTTAAAATTACGGAACGCGCAATCGTTGTTCACCGACTGCAACGACACATAGCCTTTAACGTAGTCGGTTGAATTGAGAGTTTGTTCGAGCACAAGAGCATCGTCTACCCACACCGACACAAGAGTTCCGCGCGCCGTTATTCTCATATTGTGCCACATCATGGGAAGCCAATTTTTAACCGCGTCTTTCTCCACAATTCCGTTGCTTAAAGGTCCCCATAAAGTAATTTTGCCGTTTTGCTGCATGAACACGCCGGTGCCGCCGCCCGAAGTTGTGTAATACTTTCCGGGAATTTGTTGGCGTATGCCTATCACGGGCCAAAACGAAGTGAGGTTTCCCGCTTTAATATCCACGCTCAATTCGAAATCGTCGAACACGTCGCCCGTGTACGTCATTATAGCTATGTTCACGGTATCCGACTCGCTGTCTAAATTGCCGACGCGCCATATAGCGCCGTCGCGCACCTGCCAAGTGTAATCGAGCTTGTCGGTACGGCGGGCGTTTTGAGTGGAAACAAAGTGAAAATCGAAGTTCTCTTCTATTTCGGCGCGTTCGCCGAGCGATATTTCTTTGTCGTAGCCGCTTTTTGCGCTCTCTTGCGTTTGCGCAAAAGCTACGGCGGAAACGCAACTCAAACAAATAACTAAGGCGAGCAAAAACGCCGTAAGCGTAAATTTCTTTTTCATTTTCCTACTCCTCTATAAGTTTGTTTTCAAGAGTTATATACCACGTTTTGCCTGCGGGAAGTTTAACGCTCCACTTCTCGCCGTCTTTCTTTATTTCGGGTTTGGAAAGATTCTTGTTTACTTCAACAGAATATACTCGGTTCCCGTAGCGATATTCGCGCACTCCCGCATAGCTCATATCCGAAGGCAAATTGCTTTCTATTTTAAGTCCTTTAAGCGCGGGCGTAATTCCCACAACGTCGGTTACAAACGTGAGCGGCACAAGCCCCGATTCGGGGAACTCTCCGTTTATGCTCACTTGATAAATGCCGAACTTTGTGCGCGGGTCGCGGCGCAGTTGGTCTTTGTGGAATTCGTCCATTATAGCGTTGAATCTGCCTATCGCGTTATCCGCCGACACAACCGTTCTGCCCGAAACGTCGTAATGCGAAATATAGAAAATAGTTCCGCCGTTTTGCATTTGATTGCCGTATTCGCCCCAGTGTCCGGGAAGCACGTCGTTGAACGAGTGCCCGTTATACCACCAGTAGTGCAGTCCGTCTTCAACAATAGTTTCAACCGCCACCGTATTAGAGCGCGCCGACACTTTAAAGTTATAAATATCTTCGCCCGTAGAAGTGTCGCCCTCCACAATGCGTTTGCCGTCCACCCAATCGTATACGAGCTTTGCCTGCTCTTCGCTCGCAAGTCCCGCAGACGCCGCCATAAAGTTTACGAACGTTACGCCGAAATCGAGCACGTCTCCCTTAACGTTTATTGCCGTTATGTAACGCCCCGCTTCGTCGTCCCAAAAAGTTTCGTTAAACACCCGCTTGATTTTGGGCGCGAGTTCGGCGTAATACTCCGCGTCCGAAGTATTTCCGATATAGTTCTCTATATCCGCCATTGCGAGCACCGAACGGTAGAAAAGCACGTTTTCGTAAGCGGAATTATAGCCGAAGAAATTCAGCGAATCCCAGTAGTTCGACGAAACGCCGCGCACGGTGCCGTCGTTGCGCGGGTCGTAAATAGTCATAAGTCCCGACTCGCCGTTAAGATTTATAAGCATGTATTCCATAGCTTTGCGGAGCTTGTCGAGCATCTTTTGCCCTCTGCTGTTCACGCTGTCTAAAAAGCCCGCCGTGCCGTTGCCCGTTAAAAGATAATCGCGCGAAGCTATTATAAGCGCGGGATTGTTCGTGTAGTGGTTTTGCTCGCCCAAATGTTGCGGAGCGCTTTCGGTTGCCCAAATAAAACCGTCGTCGCGCGAATTGTTGTTGTATTCCGACGTGTCCACAACGTATTTGCCGCTCGAATCTTTATACCACCCGTCGCCGCCGTACACCGCGTTTTTAAGCGAATTTACATGAATGTTCACGGCTTCGTCGTAGCCCGACCAGTTTAGTTGCGCGCCGTTCCATTCCGTCCATTCTATCGACGCCGTCATAGTTTGCCCCGAGCGGAACGGCTCGACGTTGGTTGACGCTCCGCGAAGCGAATTGTACATTCTCGGTTCGGTTTTCGCTATGCCGAAAATCGCCCACATGTTGCTGAGGTCGGCGTTATAGTAGCCGTCGTAAGAGGTGTATAAAAGCGTTCCCTTATTGCCGTATACCCGCATTTCCTCAACGGCAAAATATTTTACGCCCGAACTCGAAAGCGGATACAATAAGCTCTTAATCCGTATGCCGTTAGCCGTTATTTGATTCAGCGGCAAGTCGAGCGTCGCGCCTTTGGGGTTGGGGAAATTCATTATGCAACTGTACAGCCCCTCCGAGTTCGGAAGCACATAGTAGTAGTGCGGAAGCATATACCAATTTTCGCCGCCGTCGGTGGTGTATTCCACGCTTATGTTCGAGGGGAATATTTGCACGTCGGACGGGAATTTTATTTCGAGAGTGTCGAGAGTATAATAACCGTCGAACAAATATCCCACATAATCCTGCGACGAAACGGAATCCGACACCGCGCTTTGCCAACGCGTAGAGTTGTCGCCGTCGGCAATTTTCGCCGCAGAATGAGCGTTGTCAGAATTTGCGGAACTTATAGCGCTTACGCCCGTAATCATGTTGCCCGCATAATCGTCGCCCGTCACGGTAAGAGTTTGTTCTTCCGTCCAACCGTATAGCTTACCCACTCCCAAATTAACGGCGCAAGCTTTTAATTTGTATGAACCCGCCTTTTTATAGGTGTGGTAAACTTCGCCCATAACCTTGTGGTCGTCGTTGTACACATACGGACCGTTATAACTCCACGTTCCGTCGCCCCAGTCCACAATGTAGTAGTTGTAATTTTCGAGGTCTATATCGGGCATAACGTAGGCAGTGAGTTCTGCTCCCGTTTTTGCCGCCGAAGCGGGCGGAATAACCAAATTTACGTTGGAGCCCGTTTTTTGCGCGTTTTTCGTTTGCTCGTATTCTATTTCTTTCATTGTGCCTACGTTGTTTTCGTCGTTGCCGTCGTTCGGCTTTTTCATAGTGCAACTTGCGCACGAAAATATTAACATACAGCTTAAAACCGTTGCCGCAATCTTTTTAAACATTTTCTTTTTTCCTCCTTACTGCCACAATAACCGAAACAACGAGCAATAATCCCGCCGCCGCAACGGGCGCAACCGCGCCCGCCGACGAGCCGCAACCGCCGCTCTCTTTTTTCTCGTCGGACGCTTTCACGGTTATTTTACATTCCGCCGAGAACTCGCCGTTATAGTCTTTCACCGTAATGGTGCACTCGCCTTCGCCGAGCGCGGTAACGGTGCCGTTGTTCACCATAGCCACTTTGTTGTTTGAACTGCTCCACCGAAAACCCAAATTTTCGGCGTCGTCGGGTGTTATTCCCGCGCTCAAATAAAGTTTTTCACCCACGTTTATTTCGCCATTATTTTGAGAAAGAGTTATTCCGCTGAGCACAGGCTTGGTTTCGGTAACGGTAACGCGAACAGCCGCGCGGAATCCGCCGTCTTCGGTAATGGCGTAAATTTCGGTTGAGCCCGCTTTTAAGGCGTGAATATTGCCGAGCAAGTCGCAAGTTGCTATGTCGGGATTCTCCGAACAAAAACGCACGTTTTTGTTCGCGGCGTTCTCGGGTAGCACTGCGTAGTCGAACTTTTTACTCTCGCCGCCAACCTCCATTTCCGCGCTGTCGTTCAAAACGGTGATTTGCTCGGTTAGAACCGCACTTTGGAAAGCGATTCGGTTTCCGCGAGCGTCGAGGCTGTAAATTTCAACGTTGCCGCTAAACGAACCGGCGGCATTCGCGGTAAAAAGCCCCAACCTGCCGTAGCCTATAAGTTCTTCGGGAACTTCGGTTTCCAATTTCAGCTCGCCGTCTACAAAACACTTTATATAGTCGGCGCACACAACAAGCTTTAACGCGTAGTAACCGCCGTCTTGCGAATCGCCTTTCGCCGCAAATTTCGCCGACGTTTTCTTTGCCGTTAGCGTGCTTCCTTTAAGTTCGACGCAAGGGTCGGGCAAAAAGTAGAGAGCGTTCCCGTCGGCAATGTGGCGCTGTTTTACGTCCTTTTTACCGAATATAATTCCCGTAAGTCCCCTTTGCCCGTATTTAACGCGCGCGTCGAGTTCGAAATAGCGAAGATAGCAATCGTTAAAATAAAGCGCCGCATAATTTCCTTCAACGTCCGCAGTTTCGGTGTCGTTCTTGCGCGTAACGGTTGAGCCGCTCTGAGTCCAGTGCGAAGAAGCTTTCTCCACAGCGCCCTTGCCTCCGCTCGGCACAAACGACGCGACCGCGTTTTCGAAAAAGCTTTCGTTCGATAAATCGATAACGTAAGGCGCAACGCTTTCGTCCGTTTGAGCGCTTGCGAGAACCGCAGTTCCCATTAGCGCCACAGCGGCAACGCAAAGCGCCGCAATAATGGTTTTAAATTTTTTCATTTACAGTTATAACCTCCTTAACATAGCGCGGTTTTCGGCGCCTTCGCGCAGCCGCGCTCTTACTTTCGGAAAACCTACTTTAACCGCGTTTTCAGGCAATCCAACCGTAGCTTTTAAACTGACGAGCCGCCTCTTTCAAAAGGGCGTCGCCGCCGCTCTTTTTCCAATCCGCCATAAAATTATTGTATAAAGTTTGCAAATCCTGAGGCGAAGAGCTTCTTGTGTTTGTAACGTAGTTATATTCGAAAGCCTGCATCTTTTTGGTGAGCGACGCCACCGTAGACGTGTCGAGCTTTAAAACGGAACCGTATTGCAATCTGCGCGGGTATTCCGCAGTTGTGGCATCGTGCTCTATAACCTTGTTTACTATTTTGGTAACTTCTTTGTCGGTAGTGCCTTGCACAACGCCGTCGTCTTTCGAGCGGAAAAACATTCCCCAGTCCCAAGCGCCGGGATATTGCGAACGGTACGAGCGCTCCGAAACACCCTCGTCGCCGGTGTAAATATAAACTTGCGAAGAACCCTCAATTTCGCTGAACGACAGAGAGCTTTCTATTCCCACTCCCCAACGAAGAGCGTCGTATGCGGCCGAACGGTTATAGGTGGTGTTTCCCTCGTCGTCGGTTGTTTTGGTCATGGCGAGGTCGTTTAATAATTTTACTATTTTTTGCATTTTTTGCTCGTCGTTGGCGGCTTTAACCGAAACGGTGATAATAGTTCCCAAAAAGCCGTCGGACGGTTGGAACCCGCCGTAAACTCTTCCGCCCGCTTTGGGCACGGGATACGTTTTCCACCATTCGGTGGTGTCAACTATGTCGCCCGTAGACGGGTCTTTGATTTCGTTGCGGTTGTGGTAGCTTTGGGTACTCTCGCTTATTTCTCCCGTGTACCACTCTATTCCTATTTTGCCTGAGGTTGAGGTTTTCTGCGATGCGTTTTGATAATACCAATTAGGTTCAATCAATTTTTCGAGCACAAGAGTGCGAATGAAATCGAGCATGAGTTTTTCGGTGCCGTCGGTTATTCCGAAATCCACGTTTCCTTTGTCGTCGAAATAAATTCCCCAAGGAAGTTGGCACACAGCACCGTACATTAAAGGAATCCACGTTCCCAAAACGCCGAAATCTTTTTGCTCGCCCGCCGTAGAAAATCCGAAACAGGTAAGATTATTTTGGTCGGAGTTTTTAGCCGTTTTTATCCACCGCGCAAATTCCAACAGAGCGTCGGGGGAATCGGGCATCCACCCTTCTCCGTCGGGCGTTTGCCTGAATTCGTTCGCCCAGTCCTCACGAATTTTAAGCGACCATGCGGGCGGGTCGGGCAAAGTCCAAAGCGCGGTAAGCCCGCCGTTTTCGGTAAGCATCAGTTTAGCTATCGAATCCTCGCCGGGTCGGTCGGCGTCGGGCGTGTTTACAATGGTTTTAAAGTTAGGCATGGAATCAAGGTACGGCGTCCAATCGTTTATCAACACTCCTTGATTGTAAATGGTACGAAACGAGTCTATGCTCTCGAACGCCACAATGTCGGGCATATCGTCGGTGTTCGAGAATTTGAGCTGCGCCGTAGTGGAAAAGTCGCTCGCCGCTATAAGCGTAACGTCGAGCCCGTAGTTATCCTGTATATACTTTTTGTACGGGTCGGCGTCGGTAGTTGCGGTACCCACCGCAGCAGTTGTTAAAATAGTTACTTTGTTCGACGAACTGACCCCTCCCACTATTTTCGCGTCTTTGCATCCCGCGAACGAGAACACGCTCGCACACATTACGAGAGCCATAAAAGCAAAGCTCATCCGCTTGAACATTTTCATTTTCCTTAGTCCTCCTAAAAATATTTTATAATTTCAGCCTTTAACCGCGCCGAGAAATACGCCGTCTTTAAAGAATTTTTGAAAGAACGGGTAAATGCACAGTATGGGCAAAAATCCCACTATGGTGAGCGCCATTCTCTGCGTTAGTTGAGAAACGCCGCCCGTGCCGATTATAACCGAAGAATCGATTTGCGAAAGATTATTGAAGTTTATCATTATGTAGTATTGAAGCGTCCAAAGCGCGGAATGAGCTTGGTCTATGTAAATCATCACGTCGAACCAGTTGTTCCAGTGAGTTACCATTGTGAACAAGCCGATAGACGCCACAACGGGAGTGGAAAGCGGCAAAACTATTTTCAAAAACAGTTTTATCTCGCCGGTGCCGTCTACAATAGCCGCTTCTTCTATTTCTTTGGGAAGCCCGGTGAAAAACTGCTTAAAAACCAAAATGTTCCACGCGCTCACAATGTTCGGGAGTATCATAGACCAAAAATTGTTGAGTAGGTGCAATTCCTTTATAACAAGATAGTTCGGAATAAGTCCGCCCGAAAAGAAAATAGTGAACAGCAACAAATATATGTATTTGTTTTTGCCGGGAAAGTCTCTGCGCGAAAGAACGTAGCCCACAAGCGCGTTTACGGCAACCGACGTAACCGTGCCCACCGCAGTGCGCAAAAACGACATTCCGAGCGCTTTAAGAACGTAGCTTCCCACGCCGAAAATTTTTCTGTACGCGATAAACGTCGGGCGCGTGGGAAACAGTATCAAAAGTCCGTTTTTGCTCGTCCATTCCGCTTCGCTGCAAAGCGACACTCCGAGCGTGTACAAAAGCGGATACAGGCACATCAGCGCGAGCAAAGCCGCCAAAGTTATACAAACGGCTTCGAATATTTTTTCTCCTTTTCCTCTAACCATGCCGCCGCCTCCTTACCAAGCGCCTATCCCGACGGTTTTTTGCGACAACTTGTGAGCGCCCACAACCATGCCGAAACCTATTACCGACTGCACGAACGACACCGCTCCGCTAAGCCCGTATTTGAGCTCTTGCAACCCTTCCCAATAAAGCCAAGTGTCTATAACGAGCGCTTTGTTCTCTTTAACCGCGCTTGTTGCGAAAATGAGTATTTGTTCGCCGCCCGCGCCTTTTAATAGGTTTCCGACAGCCATAATAACTTGATACACGAGCATAGGAATAACGCTCGGAAGGGTTATGTGCCACAGTTTTTTAAAAAAGCCCGCGCCGTCTATACTCGCCGCCTCGAACAGCGAACGGTCTATTCCCATAAGGCTTGCGGTGTATAAAATCGTTCCCCAGCCCACCTCTTTCCAAATGGACGAAAGAATCATATTCGTATAAAATAAGTCTTTGCGCGAAAGAAAGTCTATCGGCGTGCCGTGAAACACGTTCGTTATAACGTTGTTAATAACTCCGTTCGGCATCAAGAACGCCGATATAATCGCATAAATAACCACCCAACTGAAAAAGTGCGGAATGTATACTATAGTTTGAACCGCCGCCTTATATTTTTTGGAAGTGATATGGTAGAACACAAGTGCGAACACTACCGACGGAATAGTGCCCGCAAGCAACCGCAAAAAACTCAAATAAACGGTTTGCCATATAACGGTAAGCATTTGCCTGTCGGAAAATATATATTTAAAGTTGCTCAGTCCTACCCAGTCGCTACCCCAAATGCCTGTGCTAAGCGTGTAATCTTTAAAGGCGAGCACCGTTTGCAACAAGCTCGGATACACGTTAAAAATAAGAACGAGCACTGTGGGAATTATAAGAATAACGTAGAAAACCGCAAAACGCTTAACTTTAAGCATTGTTTGCGGTTTCACAAACAACTGAACGAATCCCGCGAAAACAACGATTAGCGAAAACATCAAAAACGTGGATTTAACTTCGAAAATTCTGTAAAAACCCGTTTTCGTTCCGTTTACGTCGGTTGCGGGAATTTTGCCGCACGTTAAAAGCAAAACGTACATAACTATGCAAATTCCGCCTAACGCAAGCAAAGTATACGCAGTTATACTGTTGTCTTTTTTGAAAACGAACGAGCGGAGCACCGAAAACAAAACGCATACGAGCGGCAAAACCGTGCAAAGCCAACCGAGCAACGTGATATATGCGGGTATATGCAAATATAAAACGGTGCCGTAGTTCATATAGCCAACGTTGCCGCCGTAAAAAGAGCCGGAAAGCACGTCGGCGCCGCTTAGCTTTATGTTTATAAGGTTAAACGAATATTCCACAAACCCGCCCGCAAGAAATAGAGCGAGCGCGCAAAGTATGAGCGCCGACTGCACAACGGCTTTGCCGCGAACGCTCAACGCATATCCGTCGCGCTTTTTGATTTTTTTGTTTTCTTCAACAGCTTCCGCAACCATTTTATTGCGTCCACCTCCCGTTAAAAAGTTTTAGCACTCTCTTTCAACGTTTTGCTTGTATTTGTTGGGCGTGTCGCCGACAAGCTCTTTGAATTTCATGTGAAAGTATTTAAGGTCGTTGAACCCAACCATTTGCGATATTGTGGCAACCGAATAATTCGTGTTCAGTAGATAACGGCAACTCTGCTCTATTCGGTATTTGATTATATAAGCCACAACCGACGTATTTCTTTCGCGTTTGAATATGCGTTGCAAATAAGGCTTGCACACCCCGCACGCGGCGGCTACGTCGTTTACGCTTATTTGCTTGTCGTAATTTTTGTGTATGTAGTCAAGCGCAACGTCTATGTATTCGCTCATGTATTTTTGCCTTGACTGCTCGCGGTTCGCCTTGCCTCTGCGCGACGGTTGAGCTCTGAAAAGTTCGGCAAGCAACGCGCCCGTTAAACCGTAGGTTATTTCCTCGTACATCCAGTTTTTATTTTCGTATTCCTCTTTAATTCGGTTGATTAAATATTCTCCGTCTTTTATTTTTTCGAGAGGAACAACCGTTTCGGGCGAAATCAAAGCGTAATTGTAGTTGTAAAAATCAAACGGGAATATTATGTTCCACACGGTGAAATCGGCGGGATTGCCGAAAGGAAAAATGGAGTGCGACAATTCGCGGTCGGCGAGCAAAAATAAATCGCCTTGTTTCACGGGAATTTTTTTCTCGCCTATAATGTTTTCGCCCTCGCCGCTCTTAACGTATACAAGCTCCACAAACTCGTGCGAATGAGGAACTATGGAGCCGTATCCCTCGCTTTCCACAACAACGATATTAACTTTAGAGTCGAACATTGCTATGTTAAACGACATACTCTACTTCCCGTTTTTCAAAAGTAATTTTTTCGGACGCTTCCAAAAAGTATTTCCCGCCGCATTTCCCCGTTTGAGCCGCGCGGCTTCCGTTATCGGGCGCGGGGACAAAACAATCGGGAACTTCAACGTAGCCCGCGCAATTCTCGGCATGCACGGTAAAAGTTTTTTCGTCGTATTTTAAAAACAACTTTCCTTTGCCTACGGGCGCCGCGCAATCGAAATCAGGCAAAACGTTTAATCGGGGCGAGCATACGAAAGTTTTATAACCCGCCTCGTTAGGGCGTATGCCGAGCAAACAGTTGAATATAAGATACACGGGATTAGCGCCCCATGCGTGGCAAAGACTTTTGCCGTAAGGTCTGCCGTACATGGCGTATTTGGCGGCGCCCTTCTCTTCGGGGTTGTATGCTTCCCAAAACGTGGTTGCGCCCTCGCCGAGCATTCCGCCCCAGTACGCTTTCATGCCGCTCAGCACCTTTTCGGGCATGCCTATTGCGGCAAGAGTGGCTTGTTCGTAAAACTGCATATACGGAGTAGTTATTTTTTGAACTTCGTCGTTTAACAAAACTTTTTCTATTACGCTCTTTCGCTTTTCTTCGTCGAGCAAATCGAACAGCACCGCGAACATGTTTGCATAACGCGTAACGGTAAGGTCTAAAACTCCGTTTTCCCGCCTGTGCACAAAACGCCCGTCAACCCAAAAAACTTCGAGCGTGCGGCTAAGAACCTCTTTCGCTTTATCCGCGTAAAAAGAACCGTCTTTTCCGAGTTCTTCGCAAATTGCCGAAAATCTTTTGAGCGCAATCGAAAACAGTATTTGTTCGAACGACGTTTCTCCGCGATTGTCTATTTTCGCCCAGTCTATAAACACCCAGTCTTCGGGATAGTTTTGCAAAAAGCCGTCGGCGTTCGTTCTCGAAAGCAAGAATTTAACGTATCCTTCCGCTCCGCAAAACATTTCGGCAAGAAACTCTTTATCGCCCGTGTAAAGATAATAATCGTAAAGCGACAAAATCCAGTACATGGTGTAGTCCATTATGTGGTTAATGTGCGTTTTTATGGGCTCTTTGCCTTTAAGCGCGCGCACGGTGCGCTTAACCGCGTCGGAATCGCAAAACGTGTAGTAGTTCACAAGATAGCTTTGATACGCGTCGCCGCTCCACGACCAACGGTCGCGCTTAGCCCCGTCGAGAAAAAACTCTTTTTTACACATTCCGAGAGTGTAAACGGAAACGTCGTAAATTTTTTGAAGGAGCTTATCAGAACTATTAAACCGCCCTTTGTTTTCTTTGCCGAAAACTTCTTCCAGCGCGGTAAGTTTGCGGTAGCCGCCCGAACGAGGCACAAACGCCCACCTGAACGCCTTTGTAACGGGAGTTACAAAACTTTCTCCCTCGCGCGTTACGACGCAATCCGTTTGCTCGCTGTGCTCAGTGTCGAGCGCCTCTTCGCGCGATTCGCCGTAAAAAATTTCGGTTTCGGCGTCTTTCGTTTCGTACAATTTCAAATACGCCGAAATTTCTTTGCCGAAGTCGTAAAGCTTGCCGCCGTTTATATCTTCTTCCGAAACGGGCTTTGTCTCTCTCGTTTTCTTAACGCGCCTGTTGGGGCTGCCGTTTATATCGAAAAACTCCCCTTGCGCCGCAGGCATAAAAACATGGTCTTGGCACGTTACGCGGAAAGAATGAGAACCCGACTTTATTTGATTGCCGCAAACGTATATGCACGGAAGTTCCGACACGTTAGTTACGAGAATTTGCATTTCGTAAGTTCCCGCAGGCAGTCTCAATTTTCCTCCGAAATTCTTTATGTAACCCATTCCCTCAATAAAAATATTAAAATCGCCGTCTACCTTAACGGTTATTTCGTCGGGTTCGGAAAGGGTGAAATCGGCGTAAAATTTAACCGACACATAGTGGCTGTCCATTCTCCAAAACGGAGTTATAAGCACGTCGCGTTCTCTCCGTTCCGCCATGCACTTGCAAAACAGCAAAGCTTCGTAATCGCCGGGATACCAAATCCACGCCGCTCTTTTTTCGCAGTTTTCGGTCATTTCACTTCTTCCGTAATGCCGCCGCAATCAAGCGATTTATCCGCCGCGTAAACCGTTAAATGTCCGTTCACCGAATCTTCGAGCACCGTTGCGGAAATGGAACGAGGCAAGCCGAGTTCCATATTAACAAAATCGTTCACAAGCCTGCTGTCGCCGCCGCTGTGTCCGTCGCCCGCTTCCACACCCGTAATTTCTTCTATTCTCTCGTTATACAGGCAGTTGGCGGGGTTATAAGTGCGCACGGCAAAGCGGTTGTCTTCCAAAAACCCTTGAATTTCGCCTTTGGTGCCTATAATATGTATGTTTCTGCCGGGCCTCGCAACGCCCGACACCATGCTGTGAGTTGCTATCACGCCGTTTTCAAACTCCAAAATAAACGCCTGCCTATCCACTATGTCGGCATCCGTCTTATAAATACACCGCCCCATAGGATTATCGGCTTTCAAAGATTTTATTTTTTCGTCGCGCGTTATATCTTCGTATTTTTTGTTAAATTCCGTGAACATGTACTGGCTGAAATACTCGTTGTCTATAAGTAGTTTTTTGCACGAATATGGGCATTCCTCTTCTATAACGCAATCGTTGAGGCAGCGCGTTCCCGCCCCTGCGGGCGCGTTCTTTTCTATAAAATAGTGTCTGCCGCCGAAACTCGCAACCTTTTTAGGCTTTGAGCCGCTGTTAAACCAACACAAAAGGTCGGCGTCGTGGCAACACTTTGCAAGAAGCATCGACGAACCGCATTTTTTGCGGTTGTTCCATTTTCCGCGAATATACGAAGCGGACGAATGAGCCACGCCCACCATTTCGTTAGTTTCTATTTCCACAACGTCGCCGATTTCGCCGCTCAGCATTATTTGCTTAATTTTAAGATAAAACGGCGTATAGCGCAAAACGTGACAAATCATAACTTTGCAACCGTGCGCGTCGGCAACGCGTTTGAGTTCCAAAAGTTCTTCTCTGTTGTTCGTTATGGGCTTTTCCAAAAGCATGTCGTAGCCGAGCTTTAAAAAAGGAATCGCCGTTTTAATATGCAACTCGTCCATAGTCGCGTTTATAACGGCGTCGGCTATTTTTCCGAGCTTTAAGCATTCGGACATGTCGGCATACAGAACGTCGTCGGAAAGCGAAAACATTTCTTTCGCAAGCGCTCTCCTAAACGGATTCGGGTCTATAACCGCCCTAACATTTAACCTATCGGGATGAGCGAGCGCATATTTCGTATATGCAACCGCTCTGTCGCCGAAGCCCACCACTACAACGCTTACCGCTTCCATATTTCTGCTCCTGTACGCAAATTTTCCAACTTTTTTCAAGTTTAGCTTTATAAGACAATTATATATTACTTTTGCAGTAAAAACAATGGACAAAAGCGCAACAGAATTACGTTTTTACGCACTAAAATAAGCGCCTTTTTATTGCAAAACACGTCGATTCATTCCGTAATAACGCAATAAAAAAACCGAACGGTTAAACTCGCTCGGTTCTTATTGTTTTGTTTATTCGTTTTATGTACGGGACTGCTTCGCTACGCTCGCAGTGACAAGTAAGTTATATCGTTGCGAGGCAACGTAGCAATCTCGCTCTATGTTTGGGAATGCTTTGCCATGCTCGTAGCGACAAGGAAGTTACTCGGGCAAATATTCTTTCAACTCAACGCTGTTTTTCACAATTTTGCGCGCGGCGGAAAGGTCTTTTATCGCTTTTAGCGCTATCAACTGCACGGCGGCGTTGCCTATAACGGTGGCTTCGCTCGGTCCCGCATACACGGGAAGCTTTGTTGCCGACGCGGTAAGGCGACACAAAAGGGTGGCGTTTATTCCCCCGCCTATCATGTGAATCGCGCTCTTTTTGCCCGTTAGTTTAACGAGCCCGTCGGTTGCAACGCGGTAACATTCGGCAATACTGTCGTAAATCGAGCGGGCTATTTGCCCTATTCCTTCGGGCGCGGGCAAGTTTCTGCTAATAAACCACTTACGCACCTTTTCGGGCATGTCGCCGGGATACATGAATTCGTCGTCGTTCACGTCGAATATAAATTTTCCGCCCTCTTCTTTTTCGGCAAGCGCGGCAATTTCGCCGTAGCCGAGCGAATGCCCTTGCTTATCCCAAGTGCGCTTGCTTTCGTTTATAATCCACAAGCCCATTATATTTTGCAAATAGCGAATAGTTCTGTCGTGCCCTATTTCGTTGGTGTAGTCGGGGCAAGAGAACAGCGGCTTATTTAGTTCGGTGCCGAGCAAACTCCAAGTGCCGCAACTTATGTATTCGAAGTTGTTTTCGGTCGAGGGGACGGATACGACAGCCGACGCGGTGTCGTGGCAGCAAACTGCGATTACGGGCACGGGTTCAACCTGCAACTCCTCGCACACTTCGCGGCTGAGCATTCCGTAGGTGCTTCCGCTATCCACGATTTCGGGGAAAAGCGAACGCTTTAATCCGAGCTTATCTATAAGCCCCCACGCCCAGTCGCCGGTGCGCGGGTCAACGAGCTGCCCCGTAGAGGCGATTGTGCGTTCGCACACTTTCGCACCCGTAAGGAAATACGCGAACAAATCGGGAACCATAATAAATTTATCTGCGCGTTCGTAGTCTTGCGGGCAATACTTTTTAACGTACATAAGTTGATATATTGTGTTAAAATCAAGGAACTGTATTCCCGTTGTGGCGTAAATTTCGTCTTTGGGAACGATTTTAAACACTTCTTCTTGCATGCGCTCCGTTCTGCGGTCGCGGTAGTGCACGGGGTTAGAAAGCATTTTGCCGTTTTCGTCTATTAGCGCAAAATCCACGCCCCAAGTGTCTATTCCTATCGAGTCGAAGCCGCCTTTGAGCTTAGCTTTAACAATTCCCGTTTTCAGCTCGTGATACAGCCTTAAAATATCCCAGTAAAGAACTCCGTTTATCTGAACGGGGCTGTTATCGAAACGGTGCAATTCCTCTATGTCTATTTTATTTCCGTCGAAAGAACAAAGCATCGCTCTGCCGCTTGTGGCGCCGAAATCGAGCGCCAAAACTCTCTTGTTCATATTGTCTCCTTATAAAAACGAAATGCGGGCGGTTTGCCCGCATTCCTGCGTCTTTTTAATTTGTTTAATATTAGCGTTTGGAAATGTATTTCGCGGTGTAGTCGCGCACCGAAGTAAGCCAATCCTTTCCTACGGGAACGCCCGCCTTTAAGCAAGCCATATCCCAAACGGCGTTGAACGGAAGCGCTTTCGCCTCTTCGCTGAGCGCCAAACGCTCCGAAAAGTCGCCCTTTCTTTCGGCAGCTTTAATCATATCGGTGGGTTCCAAAATGGCGCGGAGCATGGCGCGAGCTGCGGCGCGCATACCGATAGCCGACGCATACACGCGGTTTATGCTCGCGTCGAAGTAGTCGAGCCCGATATGAAGTTTGCCGAGAACGTCGGCGCGCTTAGCTTCGGTCATAATCGAAGAAAGCGTGTCGTCGTCTATAACAACGTGGTCGCTGTCCCAGCGAACGCCGCGACTTATGTGCAAAAGTATGTCGTTAAAGAAATATTTAAGAGCGCTGAACTTGTCGGAAATCTGTTCGGTGGGATGATAGTGTCCCGAATCGAGGCAGATGCCCAAATTGTGTTTAAGAGCGTAAGCCAAATAAAAATCGTAGCTGCCGCACACGAAGCACTCGGTGCCTATGCCGAAAAGTTTTCCTTCGAGTGCATCGACAAGGTGTTTGCGGTCGTAGTTCTTTTCAAAGCCTTTATCGAGGCTGTCTATTAAAAGTTCGCGGTAATACGAGCGGTCGGCGGGATTGTCTTTGAGTCCGTCGGGAATCCATGTGTTGAGCACACAAACGTCGTTGAGCTTTTTGCCGATGTTATACGCGATTTCGCGGCTCGTCTTTAAATGCTCAATCCAAAAATCGCGCACTTCTTTTTTGGGCGAGGTGAGCGACAGCGTGCCGTCCATCATCTTGTGAGCGAAGAACGAGCCGTTATAATCTATGCCCGCGTTGTTCTCTTTCGCCCAATCAATCCACTTTTCGAAAGCGGTAACGTCGAGCTTTTCGCGGCTCGTCGGTTTTTTGGGTTCGGCATACACCGAATGCAGATTTATCTTTTTGCCGCTCGGCGTAAGCGAGAGCACATAGGCGAGGTCTTGCTTAACCTCTTCGGCATTGCGTGCCGCGCCGGGATAGTTTCCCGTTACAACGTTTTGGCTTTCCGCTTGCCCCTCTTCGAATCCTTTAATATCGTCAACCTGCCAGCAATGAAGCGATATGCGGGTTGAGCGCAATTCCTCTATAGCTTTGTCGGTGTCCACCCCGAAATCTTTATACGCCTCTTTCGCAAGGTCGTAGGCGTTCAAAATCTTATTGTCGTTTGCCATTTTTTTGCCTCCGTGTTTATGCGGTATTTATTGTATATTCATTGTATCACAAGAAACAAACTTTGGCAACTGAAAAACGTAGGTTTTATTGCCCGCTTCCGTTGTTTTTTTTGTTTTTATGTGGGATTCGGGAGTGCGCTCGCATAAGACCGTTTCGCTTGCAATGACAGTTCGCTTGTCATTGCGCGCAACGAACGAATGTTAGTGACGCGGCAATCTCCGCTCTACGCTTGGGATTGCTTCGCTAAGTTCGCAATGACATGGGAAGCACCGTTCGCTACGCTCGCGGCAACACGGGAAAAAAACGGTTTTTCAGTTCCGCTTTTCGCTCGGGCGGTATTCTGAAACTTTCGCGCGCTTTTTGCACGGTTTTGCGCACTATAAAGTTGTTGAACGTTCCTCTTTCCAAAAACGCGAACGTTTCGTCGTAAAACTTTACGAGCGCAACGCTCAGCCCCCAAGCTATTCCCATATTCACATAATATTTATCGCACTGCATTTTTTCGTACAGCCCGAACACGGTAGGCAAATATTCGGGAGTAAGGCAATAGCTCATTAAAAACACAACCATAAACCTGCGCTCGTATTCGGGCGCTTCAACCAAACGCGCATATCGACTTAAAAATAAGTCGCGGTATTTTCCGAGTTCTTTAAAAGCTCCCACCGTCATATCCACATGCGCCCAATTATCGAACAGCGGCAAAACCTTGTCGAGCCGTGCGAATTTTTCCTCAATAGGCATTTTCTTTGCAAAAGAAAATGCGAGCGAATACAAAAGTATTTGCTCGTAATTTTCAAGCTTATACGAATCGAAAAAATTTTCGGGCTCGCGCGCTATGACTTTTGCGAGCCCTTTTAATTGCGGCGCGCGCACTCCGAGCATTTTCAAATTCGAATTAACTATTTTCGCGTTAAACTCTTTGTATTCAGCGTCGGCAAGAGACAAAAGTTTTGCGTCTATTTCTTCGTTAGTCATAATTTACGATTCCTAAGTAAAGGCGATTTTATCTGCCTATATATGAAATTCCTATTGCCCCTTCTCCGACGTGCACCGTCAGCACGGGTCCCACAGTGCGCAAATGGATTTTAACGTGAGGGAAACGCGCCGAAAGAGCGGATTCCACGCGGGTTGTGTCGGCTCCCTCCGATTTCATAAGAAAAATGCGTCTTGCCGAATCGGGCACCGCCGAAACGAGCGCGTCTATTCTCGGCTTTATTCCGCGCACGTTGCTCACAAACTGTATGCTGTCCACAAGCGTTAGAATGGGGCGAGTGTTAAGAGTTGTGTTTGCCGACTTGCTCGCAACGAGCCTGCCTCCTTTTTTGAGAGGTTCGAGCGACTCCACAGTGAAAACCGTTCCGATTTTACTCTTTATTCCTTCGAGGTTGTTGCAAATTTCTTCGAGCGTAAGTCCGCCCACAAGCATATTCACGGCTTCGTCAACAAGCAAATGAAGTCCTCCGTTTACCGTACCCGAATTTATTACGCGCACGCTTTTGCCGAACGGCTCCGCCGCTTTAACTGCGCTCGAATAGGTGCCGCTGAGCGCGCTCGAAAGAGTTATGCAAAGCACCTCGCCGCCGTTTTGCGTCAGTTCCTCGAAAATGCGTGAAAACGCGAACGGCGCGGGCTGACTCGTTTTAAGATGCTTTCCGCGCATTTTTTCCGCAAAATTGCCGTTCTCGCCGCGAGGCTGCTCGCTGTACGGAATTCCGCTTATAAGATAAGCCAAGCTCACCAAGCGAATGTTTCTGCTTTCCGCCTCCGCGCGCGAATACCCTACTGAAGTGTCGGTTACAATGGTAATCATATTACGCTTTTATTCCTCTTTTAGTCCCTATTTCTAAAACGCTCTGAAACGCTTGTATCTTTCGGCAACAAGTTGTTCAACGGGCACCGCCGCTTTCTTTTTGAAAAATTCCGCTATGTCGGATTTAAGCGCCGCAAAATACCCGTCGGAAAAATCCTTTTCCTCTATAACACGCTCTACGGCTTTCTTTTTTAAAAGCTCGGGCGCCGTAAGCTTTAAAGCCTCCGCCGCTTCGCGCACCTTAGACGAATCTTTATACAGAATAGACGCGCAGCCTTCGGGCGATATAACCGAATAAGTGGAAGTCTCTGTTATCCACACTTCGTCGGCAACCGCAAGCCCCAAAGCCCCGCCGCTTCCGCCCTCGCCTATAAACAGGCTAAGTACCGGCACTTTAAGCCCCGCCATTTTCATAAGATTAACCGCAATCGCTTCAGCTTCACCGCGTTCTTCCGCGCCTATGCCGCAAGCCGCGCCCGACGTATCCACAATGTTTAGCACGGGGCGATTAAATTTTTCGGCTTGTTTCATCAGTCTTAACGCTTTGCGGTAGCCTTCGGGCGACGCTCCGCCGAAATTGTGTTTTATTTTATCGGCTGTGTCTACGCCCTTTTCTATTCCTATAACGGTAACGGGCATACCGCCTATTCTTCCTATTCCGCCTATTATCGCGGCGTCGTCGGCAAACCCTCTGTCGCCGTGAAGCTCTATAAATCCGTCTACTATGCCCGCAATATATTTAACTGCGGTAGGGCGCGTTTTATCGCGACTGCGACAAACTATTTCGTAAGGCGTAAGTTCTTTTTGCTCGGGAGCAACGCTTTCGAGCGCCGCTTTCTTTTTATCCGCATTTGCGGGCGTCTTTTTATTGTCTGTTTTCGCCGCCATTTTCAGCTCCTCCCGTGTGCAATGCCAAAATTTCGCCGAGTTTCGTTTTCATTTCGGTTCGCTTAACGATTAAATCCACATAGCCCTTTTGTTGCAAAAATTCCGCCCTCTGAAAGCCCGCAGGCAATTTCTGCCTAATAGTTTGCTCTATAACGCGCGGGCCCGCAAAACCTATAAGAGCGTCGGGTTCCGCTAAAATAATGTCGCCGAGAAACGCGAACGACGCCGACACGCCGCCCGTAGTGGGGTTGGTGAGCACGGGAACGTATAAAAGCCCCGCGTCATTATGCTTGCCCACAGCCGCGCTCGTTTTAGCCATTTGCATTAGCGACGTTATTCCCTCTTGCATGCGCGCGCCGCCGGAAAGAGCGAATCCCACCACAGGATAGCGGTGAAGCGTTGCGTATTCGAATATTCTCGTAATTCTTTCGCCTACGGCGTATCCCATGCTGCCCATCATAAAGCGGTGGTCCATTGCGAAAACGGCAACGTACATTCCCGACAGACGCAAAACGCCCACAATCGCGCCTTCGGTTTCGCCGCTTTCCGCCCTCGCCTTTTCAAGCTTATCCGAATAGCCCGGAAAATCCGCGTCGGCGGGAGTTACAACTTCGGAAAACATTTCAACGAATTCGCCGTCGTCGGCAAGCGCGGCAAGCCGCTCTCTCGCGCCTATTTTAAAATGATAGCCGCATTTGGGGCACACTTTCATGTTTGCGTCAAGCTCGCTCGAAAGCAAAATCTGCCGGCACTTTTCGCATCGTACCGACACTTTTTCGGGCACCGCAGGCTTACTTCCGTCGGCGCCGCCTTCGAGCTCTATTTTGGGTTTGCGGAAAAATATTTTCCGTATTGTTTCTTCGAATCCCATTCTTATATCCTTTTATATATTCCGACTAACGCTCGAATGCCCGTCGGAATTTTCTTTTTTATTTATTTACGAACGTCCGGTTTTTTGCGGTTTGCGCTATAGACCGCAATTTTACCCGCAAACGGCTAAAATTTGTGCGTCGCCATAAAATCGGTGCAATAAGTGCCGTTTTCGAACTCGGGCTCCGAGAGAATGTCGCAACCGAGTTCGGCGTTGTAGTTCACACCCTCCACAACAAGCTCGCAAAGCGCCGCGTTAAGTTTGCGTATCGCCTCTTTGCGGTCGCGCGCGAACACTATGAGCTTGCCTATCATCGAATCGTAATACGGCGGAATAGTGTAATCTTGATAAATAGCGGTATCGAACCGCACCCACGGCCCGCCGGGTATGTGCAAAAGCGTAATTTTGCCGCAAGACGGGCGGAAATTATTTTTCACGTCCTCGCTGTTTATGCGGCATTCTATTGCGCACCCTTCTAAGCGCACGTCGTTTTGCAGGCGGTCGAGTTCCAACCCTGCGGCAATGCGGATTTGCCATTTCACAAGGTCTACGCCCGAAACGTATTCGGTTACGGGGTGTTCCACTTGAAGCCTTGTGTTCATTTCCATAAAATAAAAATTCGTGCCGTCGAACAAAAACTCCACAGTGCCCGCGTTGGTATAGCCAACCGCCTCAGCCGCTTTTCTCGCCGCCGCAAACATTTTTTTGCGAACGGATTCGGGCAACGTGGCGCAAGGGCTTTCCTCTATAATCTTTTGGTTTTTGCGCTGAACGGAGCAATCGCGCTCGCCGAGCGTAACTATATTGCCGTGTTCGTCGCACAGCAGTTGCACTTCAACGTGCTTAACATGGGTCAAGTATTTTTCGAGATACACCTCGCCGTTGCCGAAAGCTCCCGCCGCTTCGGTAGACGCGATTTTAATGGCTTTGGGAAGTTCCTCTTCCGACTCCACTATGCGAATGCCTCTGCCGCCGCCGCCCGCGCTCGCTTTAACGATAACGGGATAGCCTATTTGTTTCGCAACTTTCACAGCCTCGTTCACGTCGGTAATGGCGTCCATTCCGGGCACAACGGGCACTCCCGCTTTTTTCATTGTGCGGCGCGCTTCGTCTTTATTGCCCATTGCGTCTATAACTTTGTAATTCGGTCCTATAAACTTTATGCCGCACTGCGAGCAAAGCTCGGCAAATCTCGAATTTTCGCTCAAAAGACCGTAGCCGGGATGAATCGCTTGCGCGCCCGTCGCCACAGCCACGTCTATAATAGCCGTCATATTCAAATAGCTGTCTTTTAAAAACGCGGGACCTATGCAATACGCCTCGTCGGCAAGCGACACCCAAAGCCCCTCGCGGTCGGCTTCGCTGAACACCGCGACGGTTGAAATGCCCATTTCCTTACATGCGCGTATTACCCGCACCGCGACTTCGCCGCGATTGGCAATCAAAATTTTCGTAAACATTCTTTTAATGCCTCAGCCGACGCGCAAAAATTTTTCAACTTTCCGCGCTCGGTTCTTTTTAATGCCTTGCCGATTTCGTCACGTTTTCGTCGTTTCGCAATCGGGTCTTTATTGCCTCAGCCGACCGCAAACAGTTCGCGCTCGGTTCTTTTCTTTATATGAATAAACTGCGCCGCTTAAAAAATGCGGAACAACACTTGCCCGAACTCAACAAGTTCTCCCGACTTGGGAAGAACTTCGACTATTTCGCCGTCGCGCTCGGCAACGACTTCGTTCATAAGTTTCATGGCTTCTATTATGCAGAGAGTATCGCCCTTTTTCACCTTTGTGCCGCGCGTTACGAACGGTTCCGACTCGGGCGAGGGCGCGCTGTAAAAAACTCCCACCATAGGCGACTTTATGTCCGACACCAAATTGTAGTCGAGCACTCCTTCGCTCGGGCCCGTTTCCGCTTTAAGTTGCGGAGCAGGCTCGGCTACGGGAGCCGCCGCAGGAACGGCAACCGACGCAACTTGCACTGCGGCGGAAGCGGAGTTCCTCTTTAAAACCACTCTCAAACTTTCGCCGTTTTCGCCCGACTCGACTTCCATTTCGCCGAGCTGAGAATTTTCGAATATGCTTATAAGATTTTTAATGCTTTTTAAATCCATTGTTATCCGTGACCTCCTGTCACAAAACGTTTTTCGAAAGCGCGACAACACTCACGACGCGTTCCGCGCGCTCAAAATTCACTTATTTGCGCTTTTTTGCCACTATCGCGCTTTTTTAAACGCAACGCACGCATTGTGCCCGCCGAATCCGAGACTTGTTGAAATCGCAAACTGCAAATCCGCTTTTTCGGCTTTATTCGGTGTAACGTACAAATCGCATTCGGGGTCGGGCTCGCGGTAGTTGATTGTAGGCGGAATTATTCCGTCGCGCAGAGCGAGCACCGAAAGCACCGCCTCCATAGCTCCCGCCGCGCCGAGCATATGACCCGTCATGGATTTAGTGGAACTTATCTTAACTTTTTTTGCCTCCGCTTCTCCGAACGCCTTTTTGATTGCCGCCGTTTCGGTTTTGTCGTTTAGCGGCGTTCCCGTGCCGTGTGCGTTCACATACACACCGTCGCCGCCGGCGATTCCGCTTTCATCCATAGCAAATTTTATAGCGCGAGCCGACTGCGAGGCTTCGGGGTCGGGCGCGGTTATGTGATGGGCGTCGCAAGTGTTGCCGTAGCCCGTCATTTCGGCGTAAATTTTCGCGCCGCGCGCAACCGCGTGCTCGTATTCTTCGAGCACAAGTATAGCTCCGCCCTCACCCATAACGAATCCGCCCCTGCGCTTATCGAACGGCAAACTCGCCGCGTCGGCGTCGGTTGCCTGTGTGAGAGCCATACAGTTTATAAATCCGCCGAAAGCGAGCGGATTAACCGCCGCTTCGCTGCCGCCCGCTATTATAGCGTCGGCATAGCCGTGTTTTATCGCACGGAACGCTTCGCCTATGCTGTTGGTGCTCGTGGCGCACGCGGTAACGATAGGCAGAGTAACTCCGCAAGCTTTATATTTTATTGCAATAGTTCCCGCCGCCATGTTTGAAATCATCATGGGCACAAAGAACGGGCTAATTTTGCGATAGCCGCCTTCCAAAAGTTTGCCGTGCTCGCTCATCATAGTGGAAATTCCGCCTATGCCGCTGCCAACATAAACTCCGAAACGCTCGCTTTCAACCTTGCCGACTATTCCGCTGTCTTCCACAGCCTGAGCCGCCGCCGCCAAAGCGTATTGCGTGTAAAGGTCGTTTTTTCTCAGCTCGCCGCGCTGCATATACATAAGAGGGTCAAAATCTTTAACCTCTGCGGCAAGCGTAGACTTAAAATCGGTTACGTCGAATTTGGTTACGCGGGCAATGCCGTTTTTTCCATTTTTAACCGCGTTCCAAGCTGTTTCCGTATTCAGTCCTACGGGAGAAATAACGCCCAATCCCGTAACGGCAACGCGTTTTTCCATATTAAATATACATTCCTCCGTCTACCTTAATAACTTCGCCGCTCACATAGCGGTTTTCAAGGAAAAACACTACGGCGCGAGCCACGTCGTCTGGTTTTCCGATATAGCCGAGCGGAATTTGCTTTTTAATGGCGTCTTGTTGCGCGGGAGTGAGCGCCGCCGTCATGGCGGTGTCTATAAAGCCGGGCGCAACCGCGTTGCAGGTAACGTTGCGCGAAGCAAGTTCGCGCGCCACCGTTTTGGTAAGACCTATAAGTCCCGCCTTGCTCGCCGAATAATTCGCCTGCCCGGCGTTTCCCATTAAGCCCACAACGCTGCTTATATTCACAATGGCTCCGCCGTTGCGCATAAAGTTGCGCGTTAAATGCTTTATCATATTGAAAGCGCCTTTAAGATTTACCGCTATAACTTTGTCGAAGTCGGATTCGCCCATGCTCAAAATGAGCTTGTCCGCCGTTATTCCCGCGTTGTTCACAAGCGAATCCACCGTGCCGAAATCTTCTAAAATTTTATCGCAAACCGTTTTGGTTACCGCGAAATCCGCCACGTCGCATTCGTAAGCTTCGGCTTTAACTCCGTAGCCGCGAAATTCTTCGATTGCCTCCGTAGGATAAGGACCCACGAACGGAACCGCAATGTTAGCTCCTTTTTGCGCGCAAAGCGAGGCAATCGCCTGCCCTATTCCTCTGCCCGCGCCCGTAACTACAACCGTTTTACCTTTTAATATACTTTCCATAATTATAACCATGACCTCCTTGTTACAAACGTTTTCGAAACGCGTAAAGAGCGGAACTCCCGCGCATCGCAAAACGCATACAAAAAAGCAAGCTTAGCTTTAAAAAGCGTCTTGCTTTTGCCGTAAGAGCGTTACGCTCTTATTTTATTCACCAAACCCGTAAGAACCTTTCCGGGTCCCACTTCTTTGAATTCTTCTATTCCGAACGCGAGCATATTTGCCACAGTGTCTGTAAATCTGACGGGAGAGCACATTTGTTTTGCCAAAGTTTCGCGCGCATTCTCGCCGTAAGGCTGCGCGGTTAAGTTGGCAAAAACGGGAATTTGCGGCTTTGAAAACGTTATTCCGTTCAAAAACTCGCCGAATTCTTCCGACGCCTCGTTCAACACGGGGCAATGAAAAGCGCCCGACACTTTTAGCTTAATAGCTCTGCCGCCCAAAGACGCTATAATGCCCGCAAGCTTTTGCTCGCTTTCTTGCGAAACGGCTATAACCGTTTGCTTGGGCGCGTTATAGTTTGCCGCCCACGCGTTTGCGCAACTTGCCGCAGCTTCTTCCGCTTGCTCGGGAGTAAGCCCCACAGCGGCGAGCATAGTGCCGCCGCGTTTATTTCCCGCGTCGCGCATAAGTTCCGCGCGCTTTATTATAACGCGGAGCCCGTCGGTAACGGTAAGCGCTCCCGCGTATACGAGCGCGGGAATTTCGCCTACGGAAAAACCGCACGCCGCTTGCGGCGCGCCGTTTTGCTCTTCTTCGGCATAAGCGTAAGCCAAATCAGCCACGAACATGCAAGGCTGCGTGTTCTCGGTTTTGCTCAGTTCTTCAAGTGTGCCGCTTCTTATAAGCTCGGTTATTCCCGGCTTAACCGATTCGGCTATGTCAAACAGCTCCTTTACGCGCGGAGAAGCGAGCTCGCACGCCATTCCCGGCGTTTGCGCCCCCTGCCCGGCAAACAAAAAAGCCTTGCTCATTTTTATTTCAACTCGTCGATTTTAGCCGCAAGTTCGCCAACGGTAGCAACGGCAACGTCGTCGCCGAGCGTTACGCCGAACTTTTCTTCAACTTGCATCATAAGGTCCACTTTATCGAGCGAGTCGAAGCCGAGTTCTTCGAAAGTGGTATCGGCGGTAACGTTCACAGCTTCGCCCTTGTAGTCGTTCACGATTTCAGATAAAGTTTTCAAAGTTTCCATAGTTGTTCTCCTTATGCGAGACGAAAGTCTCCGATTTGTTTTTTTTATTTACAAAAGTTCTCTCGAACTATTTGTTCCACGTTAAAATTGCGGCGGCGGCAGTCATGCCGGCGCCGAAAGCAACAAACAACAGCTTGTCGCCCTTTTTGAATTTGCCCGAACGCGCGTTCTCGTCGAGTAGAACCGCTATGCTCGTAGCCGACATATTGCCGTAAGACGAAATATTGGTGAGCACTTTTTCGTCGGGAATATTAAATCTTTTCTTTGCCGCGTCTATAATGCGAATATTCGCTTGGTGCGGAAGCACATAGTCTATATCGTTTACGGTAAGCCCCGCTTTTTCGAGCACTTTTTCCATTTGCTCCACCATAACGTTTACCGCGAACTTATAAGTTTCCTTTCCGTCCATGTTGAGAGCAACTTTTCGCGCTTCCCGAGTGGAAAACGGGCTCGCCCCCTCGAAAGCGGGCGTAAAAATGGTTTTTCCGTTGGGGACGCACGCCAAACACTGTCCCAAAAGTCCGTCGCCCTTTTTAAGAACGGCAGCCGCCGCTCCGTCGCCGAACAACACGCACGTGGCGCGGTCCGACCAATCGAGCTGCTTGCTCATTGCCTCGCACGCAATAATAAGAACGCACTCGGCTTTTCCCGTTTGAATAAAAGAATCGGCAATATCGAAACCGTAAAGCATTGCGCTGCACGCGGCGTTTATGTCGAAACAAGGCGCTATTATGCCGAGTTCTGCGGCAGTCAGGCACGCCTGCGACGGCGTTACGGTGTCGCCCCTCATAGTGGCGCAAATCACAAGGTCAATATCCGACGCTTTCACTCCCGCGTCGGCAAGAGCGCAAGACGCGGCTTTTGCGGAAAGCTCGGTAAGCGTTTCGTTTGTGAGCACTCTGCGGTTATGTATCCCCGTGCGGGTACGAATCCATTCGTCGTTTGTCTCCACGATTTTGCCGAGCTCGTCGTTCGACACAACCTTTTGAGGAAGCGCGCTTCCCGTGCCCGCGATATAAAAACTCATTAGCGAACCTTGTCCTCGTATTTTTTTCGACGACGCGCACGCAAAAAAGCGCACGCACCCGTCGCTTATTATATTATATAAGCACTACTACATTATGTCAACCGTATTCAACAAAATTAAAGTAAAAAACGTCAAAATAACGCTGAAATGCGCTTATTTTCGGTCGGTTTTCACCGATTTTACGTTTTATGGCTAATTCAAGCGTGCAAATTTTTAACGTATTTTTAATTTTCGATTTATACGGGAAAATTTTCGTAACACGGCGTTCAACTCAAAAAGAAAGCGTACTAATTTGCGCCGTATTTGTATATTTTATTTTATAAAAATTTCGGGGCGCGGATTGCCGCGCAAAAAATCGGCGAATTGTTTAGAGCTGCCGATTGAGTCGGGCACAAGCGTGGCAGCCGTTCCCGCTTGATAAGCAAAATGAAAATCGCTTCCGCACACAAGCATAAGATTATGCTTATCCGCAAATTCGCGCACTTTGTCTTCGTGACGCAAAAAATACGGATGACAGTTTATTTCCGTGCCGTCCATAAATTCGGGGTCTTGCGGAAAATGTCCCTGCTCGTCGCGGAACGGGTGCGACTGAAACAACAGCACGCCGTTGTCGTGGCAGATTTTATAAAGCTCGGCTTGCGACTTATCGTAAAGACGGGGATTGCTCATAAAAAATTCCTCGTCGGCGCCGTACAGCAAAAATTCTATATAAGGGCTTTTTGGAGTGGATATAGCCACTTCGGCTCCGAGTAGCACCGGTATTCCCGCGTTGTCGCCCGCTTCTTTCGCTTTGCGGTATTCGTTCAAATATATTTTTATTTGCTCGTCCCAAGTTTCGCCGTAACGAAACATATACATGCGCGAATAATGGTTGGTAAGCAAAACGGCGCCGTAACCCTCTTCTCTGTATCTCTCTGCAAACTCTTGCGGCGACACCTCGCTGCAAAAACTTACGCCGCTTGTGTGAGTATGCGTGTCTATTTTCATAAAAAATACCTCATTTTGTCGCGTTGCGCAAAGCAATAAACTCTTCCACTTCTTTCAAGGTGGGAATAGCCACAGCCGCGCCCTTTCGCGTAATTTTGAGCGCGCTCGCGTAAGACGCAAATTTCGCCGCGTCTACAATATTTTCGCCCTCGCTCAATTTCACCGCTACGGCGCCAACATAGGTGTCGCCCGCCGCAGTCGTATCCGTAACCTTAACTTTGTGCGCCGGAATCAGCGTGATTTCTTTTCCTACCGCAACGGCGCTGCCCGTTTTGCCGAGCGTTATAATCACATTGCTTGCGCCCATTTCTCTGAACTTTTTAACGGCAAGCGCAACGTTCACTTCGCAATCGGGCATAATTCCCGTAAGAATTTGCGTTTCGGTTTCGTTAGGAGTTATTATTTCGCTGTTTTCGTATATCTCCAAACCGAGTTGCACGGCGGGCGCGGGATTAAGCATTGTAATCATTCCTTTCCGCTTCCCCACTCTTAACGCGTGGGCAACGGTATCGAGCGGCACTTCGAGCTGCAACATTAAAATATCGCCCGCTTTTGCGTTTTTTAATCCTTCGCTCACGTCGGTTTCGGTTAGCGTTCCGTTCGCGCCGCTATTGAGCACAATTCTGTTGTTGCCTTTGTGCACCCATATAAGCGCCGTTCCGCTCTCGCATTGCGACGCGGTTACATGCTCGGTTCTAACGCCGTAAGATTTTAAATTGTTTATCATCTGTTCGCCGAAAACGTCGGGGCCGACTTTTCCGAGCATGGCGCAATCGCCGCCGAGCTTGCCTATTGCTGTGGCTTGATTGGCTCCTTTGCCTCCGGGACTTGTAAGCACCGATTCGGCGGCAACCGTTTCGCCCGCGCGGGGAAACCGCGCGACCGTTGCCGATATATCCATATTCAAACTGCCTACAACGTATATCACGAGTTCTCCTTTAATTGCAAGCGTAGCAAAATGTCTGTAAGACAAAAAGCGCTTCTTTTATCGCATAAGACAATAAAAAAATTTTACGCATGATGCCTTTTCGCCTGTTCTTTCGCTATCTTTTCCATAGCCTCTATTTGCGAACCCGACGGGCTCTTTATGCTGAACGCAACGTTCGTGAGGTGGTCGGCAACTCTTTCGAGCGCGGATATAATGGCATAAAAATGCGTGCCGCATTCGACCGAGCAATTTCCGCTGTTAAGCCGCATAATATGATTGTTGCCGAGAACGCGTTTCAACATATCCACTTCGGATTCGAGTTCGGATATTTCGGCAAGCGCAGTTTCGTCGCGGTTTTCGAAAACGTACAAACTTCTTTCGAACATGTAACGCACCTTTTGATACATGTTGTTCAATTCGTCCATAGCGTCGTCGGAAAACGTTATTCCGTTTTCCTGCATTTCCTGCGCTTCTTCCAAAAAGTTCTCGGCATGGTCGCCTATGCGTTCCACGTCGCCTATAACGTGATGTAACGAACCGACAAGCTTTTCGTCGCTTCGCGGCAAACTGAGCGACGACATTTTAATAAGATAGCGAGCCACCCCTTTGTTTACGAAATTTATTTTTTCTTCGGTTTGCAAAATCTTTTCGCGTTCGGCAACAGACGCGTTTACAATCGCGTTAAACCCTCTGTCGAGGTTTTCTTTGGCAAGCACCGCCATGTTGGAAACCTCTTTGAGCACCTGCGCCACCGCAATGGGCGGAGTGTGCAAAATACGGTCGTCTATGTAATACATTTTAGGCGTGCTGTCGTCGCCTTTGTCGCGCACCAAAAGAGTGGCTAAGCGAGTTAGCGGCTTAATAAACGGCACAAGCAAAGCGGTTGTTAAAATATTGAATATAACGTGGAAAAGCGCAACTTGCATTTGCGGATTATCCGACATTTTCCGAAGTAGCCAAACCGCGCCGTCTCTGAATATCCAAATAAACACCGTAAATATAAACGTGCCTATCAAGTTGAACAACAAATGAATCATCGCCGTGCGCTTAGCGTTTGTATTCGTTCCGAACGAAGCGATTATCGCCGTTACGCATGTTCCTATGTTGGTGCCGAGTATCACGAACAACGCGCTCGAAAGAGGAATAATTCCCGCGCCCGACATAGTAACGACTATCGCCGTCATTGCCGCCGACGACTGAAACAGCGCGGTGCACACTATTCCTATTAAAATGAGCACCAACGGGAAATCGACTTTCAAAAACACCGATTCGAGCGCCGACGCAATCTTCTGAGCCTTAAAAGCCTCGCTCATGAACGACAACCCCACGAACATTAAACCTAAGCCCGTTATAGCCGAGCCCACCTTTTTCACGGTGTCGTTTTTGGAAATCATATTTATAAGCACGCCGATAAAAGCCAAAATAGCCATATATGCGCTAAGGCTGAATCCCGAAAGCGCTATTATAACGCCCGTTAGAGTTGTGCCTATGTTCGCGCCCATTATTATGGCGGTGGCTTGAACAAGGCTCATGAGCCCCGCGTTCACAAAACCTATCACCATAACGGTTGTAGCCGCCGACGAATTTACGAGAACGGTTGCAACAGCCCCCACCCCTATGCTTGCAAAACGGTTGTTGCTGATTTTGCCGAAGAGCTTGCGCATACTCGAACCTGCGCTTCGTTCGAGTCCTTCGCTTAGCATCTTCATGCCCGTCATAAGAACGCCCAAGCCGGCAAGTAGCATCAATATTGCACCTATCAATTCTTTCATGACCGTATTTTAACTTCGTCTCCGTAGTCCGTAAGTTTAAAATGCTACCTTCCGTTCGGCGGCAAATTTCACCTATAATATTGTACAGCACTGCGGCAATGTTGTCAAGCGGCTAAGGCTCATGCGCATTTTTCGAATTGTGGCAATGTGTAAATTTATAAAGCGACATGTTTTAAGATATAGAAAAACAAAAAGATTAAGCGTGAGCTTATCTTGATAGGATAAATATAAATATTATATTGCTTATTTTTGCAAAGCCGTTTATCTTCAATAAATTTCTTTTTAACGAGGCTACCTTTTTATATACTCCAAATAATCCGTTTCGCCGGCGTGACAACCGAAATCCATTTAAAGATACGTTGCTATCTTTTCTTCAAAAGGCAATTCGTCCTCTGCCTCAAAAGGAATTACGTACAGCTTTTCAAGCCCTTGTTCTTTCCAAAAGCCTTCCTGCCGTAAGTTGCATAAAACGCCCGCCATTAAAGTACGGAACATAGCGCGCTCGCTATCGAAGTTTTCCTCGAAGTCCTCGCTGTTTTCTTCAAACCAATCGACAACTTCCTTACTTAACAAATGGTCGTAGTGATAATACACGGTGCAGTAGTAAAGACTGTTCTGCATCAAAAATTTTTGCAGCTTTTTGAATGCTTTCGTGCCTGCGGGAACAACGTCCCACTCGGCATACGGCTCGAAGCGGTAGTACAATTTTTCATCTTCCGCGCAGTCTTTGATTTGTTTGCGGTATTCTTCTTCCGTGTTGAAATACAGGTACGTTTCAAAGTCCTCTTCGTATACGAACTGTACGAGATTGCCTATTTCAAAAGAAATGCCGTATATTGTTTGCCCCTTATGTTTTTCAACGAATTTCGGGAAAAAGTCAATAACCGCCTCGCGGAATAATGCGTTAAATTGGGCTACAACTTCCGGCGTCAACGAACTTCCCGCGTCGTCTTTTTTGTACTTATTTAACAATTGCTTTGCAATCTGCTCGTCCGTCATAGTGTTTACTCCTTGTCGTTCGATTTTGAATTAAACATCAATCGTCAATCTTCCATATCGGAAAACGGAATTTTTCCGTGAAGCTCAACGGCGCGCCGACCTGTCGGCGTTCCGTCATCATTGATTTCCATAAGGCGCATCTTTTTTATTTTTGAACAATCTATCTCGTCAAACACGTCTGCGCATTCTGCGGACTCCTGGTCGCCGAGTTGGTACAAAATGCACTCGACGGCTTCTTGCACTCTTTCAAACGCAAACTTTTCTATGCTTTCTATCGAAGCCCCTTCTTTTATCAGCGCGAATACTTCGGGAAATTTTTCGTCAAGCTCGCCCTGCTCTTGATATTTTTTTATCATATCAGCAAAGCCGCCCCTATGAAATTCAAGGTGGTCGCTAATCGGCTTCAAAAAGCGGAAAGAGGGAAGAACGGCAAAATATTCGTTTTCCTGTTTCAATTCCCACTTCGACCATTCTTTTTGCAGACCGAATTTTTCCATTACGTTCAACTTTTCTTCATAAGTCATTTCTTTATCTTTCATATCAATCTCCAGATATTTCTTATATATAATCTCATTATATCACTTTTGATGCTGTTTTGCAAATCTCCGTTACATTCGGCTTAATTCCGCGCAATACCATAGTTACCGATACGGTCGTATCCCATTGCTTTTCGTTGTTGTCATATTGATTGATGCGGGTATCGTACTTATTATTTACAATGCGTTTCATTTCGGCTATTTCTTTGCTTGAAAAGTGTTCGGGCATAGAATACACAACCGATTCTATCGATTCGATAGCCGCATACCTGTCGGCGTCGATTATCGCACGGGCAAATTCGGGCGCAGTATCGGGATTATCGGGCGTTAAATTTGCTATCACATATCCCGTTTTAACGCTCTTAAATCCGTATCGTTCCATAGCGGCAGGCAATTTCGCCTCGTTCAGATAATATTTACCCACGCCGTATTTTTCAACGGCGTTATCGAATTGTTCCGCTTTTTGCCAAAACACTTTTTCGTAATCACTTTCAACATAGCAATCGGGCGCGACCGTTATGCCTTTACGCGAAGAAAGCACCAAGCAAACGCCGTTCGGTTTCAATACGCGCAGTTGCTCTTTGTAAAATACGGACGGCTCAATATGCTCGCAAACGGTGTTGGAAATCACAACGTCAAAGCTTTCATTTGCAAACGGTAATGCGGCAATATCGGCTTCTATAAAAGTTACGCCTGTTTCGTGTTCTTTTGCAAAGCGTATAAATTCGCCGTCGCGGTCGATAGCAATTATTTCCGCGTTTGGATACCAACGTGCGAGCGAGCCTGCAAGCGCACCCGAACCGCAACCTATTTCAAGAATTTTCAGTTGCTTTGTTTCGTCTAAACCGAATAACTCTTTGTACTCGCTTGCGAATTTATCGTCAAACCGCAACTTGCGACTGTAATACAAGGTCTTTGCGCCTTGTATAAATTTCGACCATACCGTATTCATAATTCTTGCGCCTTTTTTGTTAATCTTTGCTTTTAAGATTGCCTAATGCTTCGGCGTTATTCGATATTACCATGCCGACAGTACGGCAATCGTTCATTGCCGAACAGTCGCCGCAAGTTTCGCATCCTTTACCGAGCGCGCATTGCCGTATAGGACAAAGGCTGTCGCAAAAAGGCGTTTTAACTCCGTCTACACGACAACCTTCGCAGTTTATCATTTCGGGCGTAATTTCAATGCCGTTCATTTCCGACCAAAGCCGCGCTACCTTTTCACGCAGTGCATTGTCGTTATTAAGCGTAGCTGTTCTTGCGTCGCAACTCTCGCAATCAAGCCCGCAATATGCAATAAGCTTTTTCATCGTTTGCATTTCCTTTTTTCCGCTAAATTACTGTTTACGCACCATCATTATATCATTTTGGAAGCAAAAACACAAGCGAAAGTCAAAATATCAGAAAAGGCATAGCTTTATGCTATGCCTGGTTCTCTTTCATATCACCGAACTTCTCTATGGAAACTACTGCAAAAAACGTCACACTTTTTATTATGCTATCTTACGGGATAATTGCCTGTAAAGCAAGCGTCGCAGTAGCCGAAATCTTTTCTGAGCCCTATGTTTTTAAGCGCCTCTATTGGAAGATACCCTATCGAGTCCGCCCCGAGTTTTTCGCGGATTTCTTCGAGCGAGTATTTAACCGCCATAAGTTCCTTTTTGCTCGGAATGTCGGTTCCGTAGTAGCAAGGCCACAAGAACGGAGGGCTCGCCACGCGCATGTGAACTTCTTTCGCGCCCGCGTCTTTAAGCATTTTAATAAGGTTAGCGCTCGTGGTGCCGCGCACAATCGAATCGTCTACCATAACGATTCTTTTGCCCTCGACGTTGCTTTTAAGCACGTTCAACTTTATAGACACCGCCATTTCGCGTTCGGCTTGAGTTTGCTTTATAAACGTGCGCCCCGTATAGCGGTTGCGAATAAGTCCGTCGCCGAACGGAATACCGCTTTGATACGCGTAGCCGTGCGCAAAGTGCGTTCCGCTGTCGGGCACTCCTATAACCATATCCGCTTTAACGGGATGAGCCAAAGCGAGTTGTTTGCCCGTTTCTATGCGGGTTTGATACACGCTCACGCCGTCTATAATAGAATCGGGACGGGCGAAATAGACGTATTCGAACACGCAAAGGCTCGGCTTTTTGCCGCAAAAGTTTTTAAAGCTCGTAATTTTGCCGCCCTCTTCAATAAGCACAACTTCGCCCGGTTCCACGTCGCGTACAAACTCGGCGCGCATAACGTCGAGCGCAACGCTCTCGCTCGCAAGAATATAACTGTTTCCGAGCTTTCCTATGCACAGCGGACGGAAGCCTTGAGGGTCGCGTATGCCGAGCAATTTGCGCGGCGACATTAAAACCATGCTATACGCTCCCTCTATTTGTTCCATAACTTTTAACACCGCTTGCTCTATGCTCTTAGTGCGAGTTCTCGCTATGGCTATTAGGTGCATTATAACTTCGGTTTCGTTGGTTGATTGGAAGATTGCGCCGCCGAGTTCGAGCTCTTCGCGGAGTTGCTTGGCGTTCACTATACTGCCGTTGTGCGCAAGGGTTATGCTTCCTTTGCAATAGCGCGACACAAGCGGCTGAGCGTTTTCTTTGAGAAGGTCGCCCTCTTTCGCGTAGCGCACATGCGCAACGCCCATATTCCCTGTGAGCGACGCGAGCGAATGTTCGTGAAAAACTTCGCTAACAAGCCCTTTGTCTTTCATTTGGTGCAAATGCGCGTCGTCGTTAGTAACTATGCCGCAACTCTGCTGCCCGCGATGTTGAAGCGCGAACATGCCCGTATACAGCATGTGCGCCACGTTGTAGCCGTCGTTGTCGTAAAATCCGAGCACGCCGCATTCTTCGTTTAGTTTTGTCATACTTTAAATTTTATCCTCCGCTGTCGCGTATTTTTCCTTTTGATGCCGTATCACGTAAGTTTATGCTTCATGATACGGTTGAAAACGCAGTCGCGCGCAAGACGGGCAACAGTTGCCGAGTCGACGACGGGAGTGTACTTCCACGTACTCGACCAAGTCGACTCGGCAAGCGTAGCCCGTATGGCGCGATGAATGCGTTTTCAGTCTTTATCGTCGTTTTTGGTAAGTTCGTATAACTTCATGCTCGCAGCTATATCCTGTTCGCGCGCCTGCGCGCCGTATTTATCAACGTCGAGAACGTTTTTGTCGCCGTGACTTAGGCAAAGCGGACCGTTTAGGCAGCCGCCCTCGCACGCCATACCCTCTATAAAGTTTTCGGGAAGCTTGCCCGCGTTCATTTTGAGCATCGCCATTCTTATCTGTTCGAGTCCGTTGAGCGCAATAGGGCAAATTTCTTTTGTTATGCCGTACTTTTCTTTGAGTTCTTTAACGCCTTGCGTTATTCCGCCGCTCTTAGCGAAAATCCGCCCGTATTTCGACGCGTTGTTTAGAGGAGACTCTTCGAGCGTGGAAACGTCTATTCCGCGCGCGTCCAAAAACGCCTGCAATTCTTCGAACGATATAACGCAGTCTACGGCGCCGTCCGTTTTGGGCAGTTTGCATTCGTACTTTTTGGAAGCGCAAGGACCTATAAACACCACCTTGCAACCCGGCGAAGTGCGCTTTATGAGCTTTGCTACCTCAACCATAGGGCTGGGCGACGACGATATGTATTGCTTTAACTTCGGAAAATGCCGCTCGATATACATAACAAAACTCGGGCAGCAACTTGTGGTCATTTTTTCGCGTTCGTTCAGCTCTTCGAGCTCTTTGCCGAGCGTAATGTCGGCCCCCATAGCCGTTTCGATTACTTGGTGGAAACCGAGTTTTTTGATGCCCTCCACTATCTGCTCGATTTTCGCGTATTTGAATTGGCTCACTATTGCGGGCGCTATGATTGCGTAAACTTTGCGCTTCGATTTTTCAGCCTCTTTTAATATTTCCACGCAGTCGAGCACATACGACTTATCCACAATCGCGCCGAACGGGCAACTGTATACGCATGCTCCGCACATAACGCATTTGTCGTTGTCGATTACCGCCGTTTTATCTTCGTTTATTTTCAGCGCCCCTATCTTGCACGCCTTAACGCACGGGCGGGCAAGTTCTATTATTGCGCCGTAAGGGCAACTTTTTGCGCACCGTCCGCATTCTATGCACTTCTCCGCGTCGATTTGCGCCGAGCGGTTCACAATCGAAATCGCTCCGCGCGGGCATACTTCCATACACTTATGGTTTATGCAACCTCTGCACGCGGGCGTAACGAAGTACGACTCCATAGGGCACTCGTCGCAAGCTACAGGAAGCGTTTCTATTACGTTGGGATTTTCGGGGTCGCCGCCCATTGCCATTCTAACGCGCTCGCTGAGCACCGCGCGCTCTTTATATATGCAACAACGCATGTCCGACTTAGGTCCGGGCACGATTTCTTTGGGAATTTCGTACATAGCTTGGTTGAGCGTGCCCGCATAGGCGCGTTCGATTACGGCTTTAAGCGCTTTATACTTTAATAATTGAACTTTTGTATCGAATACTCTTTCTTTCATGTTTTTCTCTTTTTTGTCGTAGTCCCAAACGGAACAATATTTTAATAATATTTAATTTCTACCGACTTATTCAGTCCTCTCAAAATATTCAACAGTTTAACAACCGAATCGAGCTTTGTTTTGTTGTCTATGCCCAACCCCTCGTGAGCAAGGTTTACGCCGCGCCCCACAAACAGATTAACGGCGCTCGCCTCGATAAGCAACAAATTCGCAAGCAAACTCGCTCCGTCTTTGCCTTTAAACATTTTAATATCGGGGTCGGAGACGGAAACGTATTTTTCGGCGTAAACAAGCAATTTTTTTAACGTGAGCACGCCTTCGCAAGTTAGGTCTATTCCGTTTATATAGCCTATCGGCGGAACGTCTTTATCGAAGTAGTCGAAACTCGTTGTTACCTGCGTTTTCAGTTCACGCGCCACAACCTGACTGCTCGTGCCGCCGCACACAACTTTTTTGCCGTCGTGCGCCATAAACTCGCTAACCACAAGAGAATCGCTTTCGGCGTTCGAGGGCGGTCCTATCATCATATTAACGGTTAGCGGCGCACGGTATTTCACCGCAAGCACAGTCGTGTCGTCGCCGGGACGGTGCCCGTAAAGTTCGTAGCACGCGTTCGCCATAATGCTCGCCATAGTTCGGGCGGAAAGCGCAGGGTCGTATTGAATTTCGGCAAACTCGCGTATTTCTTTTATATCCCAACCGAAGTTCAGCGTTTCGCCAACGCCCGCGTGAACAACTCCGTCGCTCATTAAAAGCACAACGTCGGCGCGCTCTAACTTAACTTTGCTTATATAAAGTTTTTTGCCGCCGTATGTTCTTTCGGCGCGCTCTAACGGCACCCACTTTCCGCCGCGCAACAGTATTGCGGGCGGGTTGTCGAACTCCGCCAAATATCCGTTGCCGTCGGCGCCCACAGTTAAAAGCGAAAACGTGGAATACGCAACTCCCCTTTGTTTGCACACGGGCAAGCTGCCCGCAACGGTATCTATGCACTCTTCGAGCGGGACGTTAGCCGCCGCCATAGTGCACAGTATTTTGCTCGTGAGCGTTGAGAGTATGTTCGCCTTAACGCCGCTTCCGAGTCCGTCGGCAAGCACAAGCGTTGCGCCGCCGTCCTCCGACGGAATCATTTCCACCTTGTCGCCGCAAAGTTCCTCGTTCTTTTTGTTCAGCGACACATACCCGTATTCGAGAACTTCCATTTGTCGCTCCTTTATTTTTGCTCGTCGCGCTCTTGGGCTGAAATCGTATCGCGCATTTTAATGAGCGCGATTTTGGTTTCGGCAGTCGTTTCGCCGAGAAGCGACGCGATTTCCTGCACGACGCGCATTTGCTTTTTAACAACGTTTTCGGCTACTTCGGCAGTCTCCTTTTTGATTTTGTCGAGCTTGCTGTTGTAGTCTACGTCTTCGGTTATGTCTTTCATTATGCAGAACAAAAGATTTTGATTTTTTACTTTTCTGAGCGTCATTTCCACCCATTTGCCCGTTTTTTCAAGCTTGACTTTGCGGGCGGTGAAAAACTCGTTTTCGTACAGAGCGCGGTAAAAATCTGCGGGATTGTGGTATTTTTCAAGCGAATCGCCTTTAGCCGAAGATTTGCTAACCCCCATAAGCTGGGCGGCTTTCTCGTTGATTTCAAGAATTTGCAAGTCGGAATCAACCGCGAATATGCCGTTGGGGCTGTTTTGAATTATATCGTAAGAAAGTCCTTCGGCGCGCTCGCGCATATAAGGCACGCACATGCTTATTTCAGCCATGCCGTTATAAACCGCAATCGCTTTTTCGCGGCAGGTGTTGTAGCCGCAAGCGCCGCAGTTGAGTTCGTCTTCGGGGCAATGTTTGCCCGTAGCCGCAAGAATTTTTTTAATTTCGTCTTCGGGCGGAGTTTTTCTGCCGTCTTCGAGTTTTTTATACTTGTATTCGAGCGACAATTCGGAATACGGTTTTTTCGACTCCGCGCCCGTCTTGGCGTAGGCGCGCACCGTTTCGGTCGCCTTTATAAACCCGCCTTTTTCGCGGCTGAGCGCGCAAGGTCCGTTGATGCAAGAAAATTCGCAAGCGTGCATCTCTATAAACATACCCGAAAGAGTGTCTATATTCGCAAGCACCTCTTTCGCCCTCGCAAGCCCGTCTACGCTTATGTATTCGTAATCGGTTTGGAACGAGTCGAACGACTTTATTATCCCGCGATTTATGGGATAGTAACGCGCCGCGTTCTTGGCGCCCGTCTCTGTAGCCGTAGCCGCGACTTCGGCATGTTGCGTAGCAAGCTCTATTCCCGCTTCCTTAAACATTGCGTTAAGTTCTTCGAAAGTGAGAACCGCGTCAAGCGCGCCGCTCTCGTCCGCCTCCTGTTTTTTGGCTATGCAAGGACCTATAAACACTATTTTGCAATCGGGAAATTTCTCTTTGAGCATTTTGCCGTGCGCAACCATAGGGCTCACTACGGGAGCAAGATACGCGAGCGCGTCGGGATAGTAAAGCCTTATAAGTCGCACTATGCTCGGGCACGCCGACGCAATGAGGTTTTTATATTTGCCGCCGCTAAGCAACTTATTATAGCGGTCGGTAACCTCGCGCGCGCCGTCCGCAGTTTCGAACGCGTCAGCAAACCCGAGTTTTTTGAGCGCGCTTTTAAAAATAGCGAAATCGGGCAAAAAGCTTGCCGCAAACGCGGGCGCAACCGACGCAATAACTTTCTTTTTGCCGCCGAGAAGTTTTTTCACCGACGCTACGTCGTTCACCACTTCTTTCGCGTTAAAACTGCACGCGCCCGTGCAATGCCCGCACAAAACGCACAAATCTTCGCGTATGCGCGCGCGGTCGCCGAGCACCGTAATAGCCTTAACGGGGCATTCGCGCAAGCACTTGTAGCAATTTTTGCAGTTAGCCTGCTTAAAATTCAAATACTCTCTCATAACGCTTTCAGTACACGCTCGTTAAAAATTCCTTCCACCGTTTCGGGGGTAACGCCGTCTAAGAACTCGCCGTTGCAAGTAACCGTTACGCCCGTGCCGCACTTACCCAAGCAAAAGCTTGCCGCAAGGTTCACCTTTCCTTCAAGTTTGTTATCGGCTATAAGCTGTTTCAACTTTTCTATAACCTCGTAGCTGCCGCGCAAGTGGCACGACGAGCCTATGCACACTTTGATTTCCATTATGTTGCGCCCTCCTACCGTAAAAATATATTTAAGCGTACACATAAAGTATAACATACACTTTATGATATTGCAAGTGGCTGACGGAAATTAAAAAGAGCGTTTAGCATAAAACGCCCTTTTGTGTTCAATGTATATTTTTGTTAAAGACTTTTTGCGCCATAAGCCGCTTAACGCTTTTAGCAACGGTTTTTCTGTTTACTTAGTTCTGCGCCGTTAAAAAATTTACTTTTTGAGCGCGAACGTAGCCGCTGCCGAAGCCAAAGCCGCAACTATGCTGAGTATGCCCGCAACTATTGCGCCAACGCCGAGCGAGAAAGTAGTTTTGGTGGTAACGCCGAAAATCGAAACGCCTTCTTCGAGCGCTTTAATCGCGTCTTTGCCCGATAAAACGGTGGTGCCGTTAATAGTCATATCGCCCACGCCCATAGGGAACACCGCGCGGAACAAAAAGAAGAATATTCCAGCAAGCAAAAAGCCGCCGAGAGCGAGGAAGTTGCCGAGCTTCATATTCAAAAGTCCGCCGAGTATCGCACCCACAATTCCAACCGCCGTGAAAATCAACGAAAGGAACATCATGAAATTGAATTTGTAACCGTCTTCCGTTCCGAAAATGAGTTTAAAGCCCGAAATACTGCTCGTGCCCGCCTCTTTATTTGCCACAATCGCTTTCGACGTTATTCCCGGCGCAAACATTAAAAAGATTGCCACAAGCCCAAGTAGAGCCGCTCCGAGCATAACGATTTGCCCCGTCTTGTTTTTGCTTTTTGCCTTTGCCATGTTTTCCTCCTAACACTGTTTTTAATGTGGTTTTATTATACCCCATCCGACGTTTTCTGTCAACCGTCTAACGCACCGATTTCGGCGGGTTTTCACAGAACACCGAAAACATGAGGAATATGCCGCAAACGGGGAATTATTCGCTCATGCAGAGGATTGCCTCGCCGCGCTTGCAAAGACAGCATGCCCTCACAATGACAATAATGAAACGCTCTCAACCGTAAAAGCCTCAACAAAAAAAGACTGCCGCGTTGTCGCAACAGTCTTTTAAGGAAACTTTCGGGCAACAGAGTTACCCAAAGAGAGGGGCATTACAATTCCAACAGGTCGGAGAATTTTCCGAGCCCTTTTGTTATTCCGTCGCATTTTGCCGCGCCGCCTATTCCCACAGGCGCGAACCCGCCCGCAAGAGCCGCGCAGATTCCCGCTTCGGCGTCTTCCACCACATAACACTCTTCGGGCTTTAAGCCGAGCATTTTTGCGGCGCACAAAAACACTTCGGGGTCGGGCTTGCTTTTCTTTATATTGTTTCCGTCGCTTATTGCGTCGAAATAATCTTTATAACCTATTTTTTCGAGAATAATAGGGGCGTTCTTGCTCGAACTGCCTATTGCAAGCAAATAACCGCGCTTACGCAGTTGTTCGAGCGTTTCGGTTACGCCTTCCAACCTGTCGGCGGGAGTGAGTTTTTTCAATAATTCGCGGTATATCCGATTTTTGCTTTCGGCAAGTTGCGCCTTTTCCTCTTGCGAGTATTTTTTTTCGGCGCGCTCCAAAATTATTTCGAGGCTCTCCCCTCTGCTAACCCCGCGAAGCCGCTCGTTGATTTCTCTGTTAAAGAAAATACCCTCGCCGTCCGCCGTTTGCTTCCATGCCTCGTAGTGCAATTCGTCGGTGCTCACAATAACGCCGTCTAAATCGAATATAAACGCTTTCATTCTATAATTTTTTCCTTTTTAGTATATTTAAAAACGTAATCGCGGCGCATACAGAAGACGTCAAGCTTTGCGAACGCAGTTCCGTATGCGCCGACTAAACGCGCTTTTAATTTTGTTTTTTGCGCTTCTTTAAAGCCAACGCCGCCGCAGGCAAAAGCACAACCATAACCGCGCCCGCACCGAACGGAACCGACGCGCTCAACGTGCCTTTGCAACCGCTCTTTTTAGCCGAGTAAATTTCGGGCTTTTCTTGCGGGCTCACAGCCGCTTTGGGCTTTAAACCGTTTTTCACCGCACTGTCGAGCTCGCTAATCGCGTTCGACACGTCGGACGGAGACGCGATTGCGTCGGCGAGCACCGCTTGCGCTTTTTCAATCGCGGCTCTTATTTTAGCCGCACTAAGCTCGGTGTAGCCGCCGCTTTCCGCCGCTTGCTCGGCGGACGCTATTGCCGCGTTCAGCGGCGATTTGTCAACCGTGCTAACAAGCGCTTCTATTTGGTCGAAAAGCTGCCACACGCCCACGCCTATGTCGTTTTGAACCATAAACGGGTCGGCGAGCAACGCTTCCGCCGCCTCTAACTTAACCCGCAGATTTTCGTAGCTTTCGGGCGTAACGTATAGGGGGTTTACTCTGCGCGCTATTTTAACAAGCTCTTCAAGGTCGGAAGTGTCGGTATACGGGCGCACGAACACGTTGGCTGTTGCCGTAACTCCGAACAAATTCACAAGATTTTTCGGCAAACTCGTAAATTCGCCTACGAACGTAGTCCAACCCGTTGCGGTGGAATTAAACGATTCGCAGCTCCATTTTACGGGAAGTTCGTATTTATTTCCCGCAGTGTCGGTCGCCGTCATTTTTTCGGGAAGAGACGCGAGCACTTCCGCTTTCGACACAAACCGTTCCACAGCCACGCGCTCTTCGCCCGCGCTCTTCATGCAGTTTTCGCTCTCGTTCGGCTTTTGCTCGTCGGTAAGTTCGGTTATGCGAACCTTGCTCACGTCTATGGGAATAAGTCCGCCGTGAATGGAAATATATCCCGCCTCGCGATTGAATATATCGCCCTCAACGTACATAACAGGCTTGCCGTTTACCGAAATAGACACGGTATTGTTCACCGAAATTACCCGCAAAGTAAATTCGGAACCGAGCGCAAATCCCGCAACGTTGGCGTCTTCCGGCCCGAGCTCGGGCTTTGCTCCGTTCCACAACAGAACTCTGCCGCGCGGCTCGATTACGGCGTAATAGCCTTTGTCGTAGTCGCTTTGAACGTTGTTTATTTCCGGCTTATACAGCCCGAACCCAACGTAACCCCACGCGGCGGGGTCGGAAGTTTTCATTGTGAAGGCGCCTTCCAAAATAAAGTTTTTAAACTTTTTGGCGGTGTAGGTATACGAGCGGTCCCAACTGTCTCTGTCTTGCGCGCCCGTTTGCGAAAGCACGCCGCCGTTCATGCTCCAAGTGCCGCCGCCCGTAACGCGCCAAGCGGAAGTGTTGGAAAGAATGTCTTCGCCCGCATCATACGCGGTGTATGCCTGCATTTCTTCCCAAACGCTTTGATTGCGAGTGTTCGCCGAAGCGTTATGGAAACGCATGTATCTCGCCCTAACGGGGGCAAAACTAAAACCGTGCCCGCCGTTCGGATTTTCTTTATACGCGCCGTCGGTGCCCGCGCCTACGCCGACCGAGTTATCCGTATCGTTATTGAACACGGTGTAAACGCCTTGCGTAAAGTTTTCGTCGAGCGCAAGCTGAATTACAACGTCGTTGAAATTCCAATCGTGCCAAGCTTTAACAAGCACTCTGTTTATAGTGTATTCCTTTCCGAAGTCAACCACAGCGAAACAAGGTGAGTTCGGAGCCGAACCCCAAGTGTTGTGAGGGTCGAAACTTCCGTCGGTTACGGTGCTCGGTTCAACGCTTCCTTGAAACGCTTCCGTCTCGCCCGTAAAAGTAGGCTCGCGGGAGAGCGCGACGTTTTGCGAACCGTCGGATATTATATACCGCCCTATTACCGCGTCGGATATTTCGGTTCCGCGCACCGCGATTGCCTTAATATCGAAAAAGCCGAGTTCGCCGTCTTTGCCGATAGTCAGGGGCGACGTGTAGCGCTCCGAACGATATGTGGGATAGCTGCCGTCGGTGGTGTAGTAAATTTCGGCGCCTTCGTCGTAGCTCGTGAGCGTAACGGTTTGCTGCCCCAAGTAAGTGCCGCTCTTGTGGCTGAGCGACGGAGCTTTGAGCGGCTCGCGTATGCTGAGTTCGCCGTTAAGTTTATAAACGCGCATCTCGCCCGCTTGCAACTCAACCTCGAAACTTCCGCTTGCCACGCTTATTTCGATTTCTTCGGGCGCGGCGAGCGGTTTCGTGTAGTCGGGCAAAGTTTCGAACGAATCGGGTTTATACCAAGTAAGCGAAGTAAGCCCAGACGACGCGTCGGCGTTAATCGTGTATTTTTTGCTTCCCGTAAGCTCTTTGTTGAAAAGCATAAGATATTTTTCGCTGTCGTCTTTGCTGTATCCGAGCGAGAAAATAAGATTGTCGTTTTGCGACGACGGTTGCAATAAGAAAGCTTTGGGAAGAGCTTCCGTTCCTGTGGGAACGTCGCCCGAATGATAGGCATGCGCAACGTCGAAGCTCATGAGCACTGGTCCGAGTTGGCGGGTTTGCCAATTCAGTTTTTGCATAGGCTCGTAGCGGTCGGTGGGTTCGCCTTTGTTGGTAAGCACAAAGTCTTGCATTCCCTCGCCCGCAGGCGGCTCCTGATATGCCGGCGACACCCAACAAAAATGGCTTATGCTCTTCATGCCGTAAGAGAGAAGCGAGTTCATGCTCCAACGCGCTTCGGCAACTGTGGGGCGACGCATGCCGTTCCACCAACCCATTTGCGTATAGCCGCCCGTTTTTAAACGGTTGTTCTCGAACGCCACTTTTCTGATAGTTTCCACGTCCGAAAAGTAGGACGCGCGAACGTCTTCGAACTGCGTGAACGGATAATGGTCGAAATATAAATATTCTATGGATTCGGCGCCCGTAGCAACCCAGTTGCGGACGTAATCTTCGTAACTTCCGCCCAAGTTCGAGGCTCCCGCATAGTTTGGAAAGAGGTTCACATACGGAAAACGCGAGGGGTCGAGCTCTTGCAATTTGCGGCAAATATTTGCCACCGACTGAAATTGCGCAGCGCTCGGCTCGTCTTTAACATAGTAACCCACACAACGGTCGAGGTCTTTCGCGTAATTAACCATATCGTTTAGTTCCGCTTCGTCAAGTACAGAGCTTTGCGGGCACATTGAAAAATATATGTTGAGTTCGCGGCAAAGTTCGTTATACGCGCCCCACTCCGACGGGTCCAAAAAGTCGCGAGAGGTCGCGCCCGAAACGCTGCCGTCGAGCGGCGACCACCAAGTGGGCGTATCGACCCAATTCATGCCGCTGCGCGCAAGGTCGCGCGTTTGCTCCTCTAAACTCGCAATGGATTTGTCGTAGTAATTCACAAACCCCGCGATTGTAAATTCGTCCATTGTGTTAAGCTCGCCTATTGCGGCGTCGGCTTTTTCTTTTTTACTAAACACTGAAACCCCTCCGACAGCCGTCGCAACCGCCATTGCGGCGCACACCAAACATACGGAAAGACGGGAAAAAGTTTTCTTCTTTTTCATTATTTCACGTTCTCCTTTTTGCCTTTTCGTTTAGCCATAATAACCGCAACCGCAAGCACGACAACCGCCGCAACAACGCTTGAAACTCCCACCGCGTTCGAGCCGCAGCCGCAACCGCTTTTCTTAGCCGAAAGAGCGTTTTTTGCGGAGTTGAGCGTTTCTATCGCTCCGTCGGCGTCCGCTTGGCTCACGTCGTTGCTGTTTGCTACCGAGCGAGCGTATTCGAGCGCTTTAACGAAAGCGTCGTAACTTTCGGAGCTGTAACCGCCTTTTTCTATTTTTTCGGCTTCTTCTATAGCCGCATAGAGCGCGGTTTTATTAGCGAGTTCTTTGAGCGCCTCTACCGCCGCTTTCAGCTCGGAAAGAGCTTTGTCTATTTCGGATTGAACCGCGTCGGCGTTCAAGCGAACGGCTTCCGCTTTTTCGAGCGCCGCTTCGTAAACGTTGTAGGTTGTAACGGTGTAACGGTCGGCGGCGTAATTGCACGAAGAAACGTATTCGTTTAATTCCGTTTTGTTTCCTATTGCCACAAGCGCGGCAAGCTTCTCTTCGAGGTCGGCGGCGGCAGACGCAATAACTTCGGCTTCGCTGTCGTCGGATACCGCTTTCGCCGCTTCGAGCGACGCGCTCAACGCTTCGGCGGTTGCCTGAGTGTAAAGGCTTAAATCCACTTGCTCGGCTTTCGCAATCGCCGCTTCGAGCGCCGACATATCCGACTTTTCTTCGAGCGCCGCAAAAGTTTGGTTTAAAGCCGCGAGCGCTTTGGCAATTTCGTCTTCGTAAGCTTCCGCACTGTCCACAATCGCTTTCGCGTCGGCGAGGGCGTCGGCAAAAGGAGTCCAAGTGGCTATCGTGTATTTGTTTTCGGTGTTTTTAAGTTCGTTGTAGCGAGCCGCAAGCTCGGTTGTGTTCCCTATTTTCTTCAACGCGCTTATAGCGGCGTTAAGTTCGGCAAGAGCGTTATCAACCGCGCTTTGCGTTGCATTCTCGTTTTCTTTTACTTCGGTTGCGCCCGCAAGCTTTTCGGCTAACGCGCTCCACGAAGCCGCCGAATATTCCGACTCCGCAAGCTTGTTCGCCTCATCGATAGCCGCGTTTAAATCGGTTTTATCGCCCTTGCGCAATAAGCCTTTAACGGCTTCGTCGAGAGCTTTTTGCGCCTTGTCGATTTCGGCTTGAAACTGCTTTGTGCCTCCGAATACCGTTTTCGCCTCGCTTAGCGCGTCGGGAAGCGGCGCCCATGTGTCGGGCAAATAGTCGCTCTCGGTCAGTGCTTCCGCTTTTTCTATTAAAGCGCCGAGAGCCGTTTTATCCGCCGCTTCGGCAACGGTAACGTTTATTTTCATAATGCCGTATATATCCGCCCAAGCGGTTTCGCCCGCGTCGAACGTAAATTCGTATTTTCCCGCCGTAGTGCCCGAAAAAGTCGTGCAATTCCATTCGCCCGTAAGGGTGGCGGCGTTACCCAAATAGTCTTCAACTTCTACTTGCGCGGGAAGTTTTTCCGCAAAGTCCGCCTTTTCGCTTCCGTTGGGCACGGTAACGTCGGCAATTCCTTTCGCTTTGGTTATTGCGCGCTCGGGCGTAGGGTATTCCTCGCCCTCTACCACGTTGGCTTTATTATACGCTTGAATTTCCACCCAAGCGGAAAATCTGTTTGCATTACGGCAACTCACGCTAAACGTGCGCAAATAGCGCGCTTGCACGGCTTCGAAATTATGCTCGCGCATTTGCGTATACCAGTCTTCGCCCGGCGTCTCGGTAATGCCGTCAACGCTGATATAACTTTGCAAAACATTAGTGTGATTGCAATACACGGTATAAACGTCCGATGAAAAATCCGCAACGGTTGAAAGTTGGATTAGTACGGCAAACTCCCAATCGTTCCAAAATTCGGCTATAACCGTATCGATTTCGTATTCCGCCCCGAAATCGAGATACAACCACGCGGGAAAACCGTAGGCGGTGCCCGCGACGTTTTCGAGACCGCGTTGCCCGTCGGTTACTTGCTTTAATATGTCGTCGCTCATTGCGGCGCTTCCGTTAAAGGTCGCAAGTTGCACGTCGTCGTCGAACGTGGGCATAACTCCGAGCGCAACGTTGCGAGCCGCCTCGTTTATGTCGAACTTGAAATCGCTCGGAATAGTGGCGGTTCCGTCCGTCAAAAATGCCGACGCGCGAACAAGCAACTTATTTGCGCCCAACTGCGAAAGTTTTATGGGGGCAGTGTATTCCGCGCTTTCTTCGGTGGGGATACTGCCGTCGGTAGTGTAGCGAATAGTTGCGCCGTCGTGCTCCGTAGTGAGCGTAAGCTCGCCTTTTTGCGACTGCTTTTCGGTAATCAAATTGCCCGCAACGGGAGCAAGCCCGTCGGTTACGGCATAAACGGCTACTTCGTTAAAATCGGAACATTTTCTTTGCTCGGATTTTCCCGTAACGCGAACGTATCTGCCGAAAACGGGCGCACGCTCTATAATGTTGAGTTTTTTCTCGACGTCTTTTAATGCCTCGTCGTAGCCTATGCCTTGCCCCAAAGCGTTGCCTTCGTCGCTGTTGTAAAGCGTCACGGCGTCCGAAAAATCTTCGGAATTTGCCACTTGAACCAAAACGTTAAGCTGGCGGTGGTTAACCCAAAACAGCACGCCCACGCTCGTAATCGTGTAAGCTTTGCCCAAATCGATTACGGCGTAGCCTTGTGTCTTTTCGCCCGCATCGTTGAAAAGCGTAACCAAGTTATGCCCTTCGCCCGCTTCGAGGTCGCCGTCGGTGAGCGCCTCGTAGGGATTAAAGCCCTCTTGCCCGTGCAAATGCCTCACGTTTTCGTGCGGGATTTCGGTGCCGTCTATGTAGGTAAACTTTGCGGTTTTCCCTGCGGCTACGTTGGTAGTTGTGTACCCGTTGGTAGGCTTATACTCCGCGTCGGCGCGGGCGGATAATCTAAACGCTCCCCCCCCCCGCGACGCACAGACACAAAGCTAACGCAAGAGCGGGCAGTATTGCCGTCGTCAGTCTTCTTTTTTTCATCTTTTTGTTACCCCTTTTTAGGATTATTTAACTTGTTATAGGAAGTTCGCTTCCTTTACTTTATAAGTATAAAGTATTTTTTTGAGTATTACAATAGTAAATTCCGTCACAACACAGCTTTTTGAGTGGTAAATTGTGTTCCACTTTGCAAAAAGTTTTTCATTTTGTTATTGCGAGCAAGTGAAACGAGCGCGGCAATCCCTTTTCTTTTTGCAATAAACGAGCAAAGCCGAAACCGCGAGCGCGCCTAATGCCGCAACGGTTGCGCTCGTCGTAGCCGCGCCGCCGCAACCTTTTACTTGCTTGGGCTGTTCGGGCTTTTCGGGAACGGTTGCCGAAGATTGCGTTTTGCCGCCGAGCTCGTCTATTTTATCCACTTTTTCGGCAAGCTTATCGAGCGAATCGTTTGTGTCGGCGCTCGGCTTAGGCGGCTGCGGCACTTCGGCGTCTAACGCTTTCGTTGCAAGTTCGGTAACCGAAAAGTTGCGAAAGCGGCTGTCGTTGTTCACCGAAATAAGCGAAATATAACCGCGTTTAAACGCCGAATAAGGCAACTTGCGGGTAAGAGCGGGAGTTCCCGAGCCGTCGAGCCAAACCGTTAAATCGAGCCCGTCGAGACGGATACGGAATTTGTGCCATGCGTTACGGTCGTAGCCGCCGGGCGAAGTCGATTCGTAAGGTCCGCCTATTCCGTCTACGTCGGCGCCCCAAAGAGTTACCATTCCTTCCTGTTGGGCGAATATTCCGCCGCCCGTTTCCAAAAAGTATTTGCCCGCCTCGCTTTGCCTAAAAGCCACAACAGGCCAATAATAGGTTGCCGCGCCCATTTTATATTCAACCGTGAGGTCGAAATTAACGTATTGTTGCTTTGTGAAAGTGAGAATCGCAAAGCTGTCGGTGCCTAAGTCGCGCGATATGTCGCCCTCTACTGAGTGGCGGATAAGTTCGCCGCGCTCAACGTAATAATTAGTTGTGTCGGAACTGCTCGCGCCCACCGAAACGCGGTTCGAACTCGCGCCCATTGTAGACTGATAATAAGCTTCGAAATCTTCGTTCACCGCATCCGCCGAAGTAAAGTTTTGAGTGTAGGTGTCGCCCTCGTCGGCATAAGCGGCAACGCCGCCTTGCGCAAACAGCAACGCCGCCGCGAGCATTGCCGCAACAAACATTGCCGCGCACGTTATAAAAACGTTTCTTATAGCAGTTTTTTTCATTTTTTTCGCTCTCCTATCGAGTGATTGTTTGGTTTTGTTATTCGTTCCATGTTGGGGATTGCTTCGCTGCGCTCGCAATACTCGCCTACGGCTCTTGTACTCGCTTCGCTCGTGGCGTGCGCCCTTACGGGCTTGGCTAAGGGCGTTCTCACACTGCGTGTGCTCGGCTAAGGACAACGTGCAACTTTTATCGTTTGATGCACGGGATTACTTTCGCTCGGCTAAGGACACAGTTAAGCGCTTAAACAACCGTTTTGTCTTTAATCGTTATGTCTTTGCCGTTATGCGAAATCGTGATTGCTCCGCCCGAAAGAACTTCGTAGACGGTGTTTTGCTTAGTAACCGTAACGCGCAACCGCACGCCGCGAAACAACAGTTTAAAACTGTAACTTTTCCAACCGTCGTGAATAAACGGTTCGAAGTGCAACTTTTCGTCGTAAATCCTAAGCCCCGCATAGCCGTTCACCATCATCATCCACGAAGCGCCCATGCACGCTGCATGCAGTCCGAAAAAGGTGTTGCCGTTCACGTTGTCAAGGTCCATGCGCGAAGCCTGACGCAAATAGCCGTAAGCGTCCGCTTTGTCGCCCACGTCGCACGCAACAATGGAGTGTATGCTCGCCGAAAGAGAACTGTCGTGAATTGTTTTCGGCTCGTAGTATTCGAAAATCTTTTTGCGCTCCTCTTTTGTGAAGTAGTCGCTGCAAATAAACGCCAAAAGCACTATGTCGGCTTGTTTGCAAACTTGATAGCGCCACAAGTTCAAAGGGTGCAAATGAGTGAGTAGCGGAAGTTTTTCGCGCGGAATGGAATCCACGTCTATGGGGTCTTTATAAATAAAGTTGTCGTCTTGCATGTAAATTCCGAGTTCCTTGCTGAAAGGAATATACATGTTGTCTGCCGCGCGTTTCCAAAGCGCCATTTCTTCGTTCGTTACGCCGCACTTTTCCGCAAGCTCGGCGTATTGCTTCGGGCGTTCTTTTTTGAGCATTTCGGCAACCTTTAAAGTAAACCTAAGCTGTTTTTGAGTGAGCACGTTGGTATAAAGGTTGTTATCCACAACGGGGTTGTATTCGTCGGGTCCGCAAATCACGTTTATGCAGAATTTGTTTCCCTTAGTGGGAATAAACGCGCCCCTGTGCGCCATGCACCGCGATATTTCGAACAGAATTTCGGCGCACTTGTCGAACAAAAATTCTTTATCGCCCGTAGCTTCGTAGTAGCGGTATATCGCGTAAAAAACGTCGTTGTTTATGTGGTATTGCGCTGTAACGGCTTCGAAAACGTGCCCGCATTCCTCGCCGTTAATAGAGTTCCAACTGAAAAGCGCGCCCACGTCGTCCATCTGCTTAGCCCGTTCGCGCGCCTTATCCAAAATATTGCGGCGATACGTTATGAGCTGTTTCGCAATTTCGGGGTTGGCGTATATATACATAGGCATCATAAACACTTCGGTGTCCCAAAACGTGTGCCCGCTGTATCCCGTGCCCGAAAGCCCGTTTGCCGAAATGTTGGTTATGCCGTCTTTGCCCGTAGACTGAAAAATCTGCAACGCCGAAAAACGCAACCCCTGCTGCACGGCTTCGTCGGAATCGATTTGAATATCCGCGTTTTCCCAAAACTCCCCGAGCTTTTCGGCGCTCGCCGCAAGTTCGGCGGCAAATCCGCGCTTTGCCGCACCCGACGCGTGTTTTTCCGCTTCTTCCGCATATTTTTTGCAGTCGCGGTTTGTAACATACGCAACGCAGCGCACAAGTTCGGCGCTTTCGCCCGCTTTCAAAGAAAACGAATAAATATCCTTTAAGCCGCAGTCGCTGTCTTCGGCTTCGGTTTTAGCCGACACGTTTAAAACGTCGAGAGCCGCCGCCGCGATTTCGAATTTAGCAACTTTCGTTTTGTAGCGCACAAGCTTAACCGCGCTACGGCGCCCTTTTTCGAGAAAGTCGAAAATTTCGCCGCTCGCGCCTCCGATTTCCTCTTTTGCCGCGCCGCAACCGCGAGGAGCGGAAAGCGCGCTCTCTATTTTTATTTCGGCTTCTTTATCGCAAGCAACGGTTATTTTGTTAAGCGCAACGTGTTTGTTGTGTTGCAACGCAAACCGAGTAAGGCTAAGCGAAACGTTTTTGCCGCTCTGCGTTATAAAAACAAATTTTCTTTCCACCGTCCCCGTTTTCATATCGAGGGTGCGAGAATAATCTTTTATTTTGCTCGGCTCGCAAATTCTAACGGGCTCGCCGTCGGCAAAAACTTTGATGTCGAACGGGTCGGCTTGGTTCACTATTGCGTGGTATCTTTCGGGAAAACCCGGACGGCACCAAATGTGTCGGTACGGAAAATATTCGTACACGCCGTTGAGCATAGAAGTGCGGTCGGAATATTCGGCGTCGCCGCAAAATCCCTCTTCTATAAATCCGCGTATGCCCAAATAGCCGTTCGCAACCGTAAAAATAGTTTCGTTGTTTTTGTTGTTCTCTTTCTTCCATTCCGTTTCCGTAACCGTCCAGCCGTGCGGCTCGAACAGCTCGGGAACGTTTTTGTGTATGCTTCTCATTTTTGTGGCATAATCTCCTGCATAAAATATTCTTGAAAGCGTTTCGCCTATGAAAGCGTTTTCGCCGTTACTTAACTTCTATAAGCCGATTGTCGAGCGTAATAACGTATTCTTTATCGGCGGGCACGCGCACAAAATATTTGTTGCCGTCGGTTTTAACTTCGGGCGCGCTCGCGCTCTTATCCGCCTGAATGGAATACACGCGGTTTCCGAAACGGTATTCGCGCACTCCCGCAAAATCGTAGTCGGCGGGAAGTTTGGGCGATATTTTAAGCCCTTGCGCGCAAGGATTAAGCCCCAAAAATCCCGTTACGAACGTGAGCGGCACAAGTCCCGATTCGGGGAATTCGCCTATAACGCCCTCGCTGTATTCGCCAACGCCCTGCGAGCCGTTTTGCACGAACGACATATAGCGGTTGCGCCTCAAAGAATCTTTGTGGAATTCGTCCATAATCACGTTGAATCTGCCCGCCGCGCTGTCCGCTCCTATTTGCGACAGTCTGCCGAGCATGTCGTAGTACGATATATAGAATATTGTTCCGCCGTTCTGCATTTGGTGCCCGTAGCCGCCGAAAGTTCCCGGCGTGCAAGGAAGCTGTCCGCCGTGGTCCCACCAATAGTACGGCGCGCCGGTAGAAGAAACGTCTACCGTGTTGCTGCGCGAGGCGTACACGAATTCGCCGTATATGTCCGCGCCCGTAGAGGTGTCGCCCTCTATAATGCGTTTGCCGTCGAGCCATTCGTATATGCGCTCGGCTTTCTCTTTGTCGGCAAGTCCGTAGGCAACGGCGTAGTAATTAACCATAGTCATGCCGAAGTCTATTCTATCGCCGTTCACGTTCACCGAAGTAATGTATCTGCCTTTCGCGTCGTCCCAAAACAGTTTGTTATACGCGTCTTTGCTCTTTGCCGCAAGCTCGTTGTATTTTTGAACTTCGGCGGCTTCGCCGTAATATTCCTTTATATCCGCCATAGCCACAAGCGACGCATAAAAGAGGGCGTTTTCGTATGCCGACTTAAAGCCGAACGCTCGGTGGGTATCCCAATAGTTAGACGCGTTGCCCTTAGTGGTTCCGTCGTTTTCGGGGTCGAATATGGTTAGTATGCCGTTCTTGCCGTCGAGCGTGTTAAGCATGTAGCTCATAGCTTTTTCCAGCTTTTTGCCCATTGTTTGCCCGCTGCGGTTTTTTGCGTCCATAAAATCCACAACTTCGCCGTTTTGCGTAACTTGCGTTTGATTGCCCGAAAGCAGATAGTTGCGAGCCGCTATAATGAATATAGGATTTAAAGTGTAGTGGTTTTGTTCGCCCAAATGCTTGGGGCTGTCTGCGGTTGCCCAAATGTAGCCGTCGTCGGCAGACCAACCGTCGGAACCGTAGCGAATGTTCACAAGTTGGTTAAGGTAAGCTTCTTTCGCCGCAGTCTCGCCCGTCCAGTTAAATTTAAGACCGTTCCACTCCGCCCACTCGGTGGAAAGAATTTCGGCGTAACCCGTGCGGAACGGCGACGGATTCGTGCGCGAGTTCGCTATGGAGCCCGACACAATGGGCTCGGTTGCGGCGCTTCCGAAAATAGTCCACATGTTGTTAAGGTCGGCGTCGAACGTGCCGCCTTTGCCTGTGTAGAGCAACAATTCTTTATCGCCGTAGGCGCGCATTTCGCTTATTGCAAGAGTGCGCTCTTCCATTAAGAACAGCTTAGCCGACAGCCGAACGCCGTTCGCCGCAATGCCGTTCATGGGTAGCGAAAGAGTTGCGCCGAGCGGATTAGGAAACCGCATAAGCGGCAAATGCCTGCCTACTTCGTAGTCGTAAAGGTAGTAATATTTAGGAAGCGAATACCATGTTTCGCCGCCGTCGGTTGTGTATTCCACAGCTATATTGCTCGGGAAATATTCCTCGCCGGCAGGGAACTGAATTTCAAGGCGGTCGAGACTGTACCAGTCGTCGAACATAAACCCTATATATTCTTCAACGCTCGAATCCGCCGCCTCGCCCGTTTTTACTTTGGTGGCTATTTTCCCGTCTAACAGGCTGTCGAGCGAATCCGACTTCGCGTTAATCGACGACGAAAACGGTTTAAGTCTGTTTATGGGCGCGGGCGCGGAATAAGAGCCGCTAACCGAAAGCGTTTCTTCGGCGCTCCAACCGTAAAGCTTGCCGTCGGCAATATTTACCGCCGCCGCTTTCACACTGTATTCGCCCGCAGTTTTATAAGCGTGGCTAAGAGACGGCACTCCCTCTTTCGACTCGTACGGTCCGTTATACGTCCAACTTCCGTCGCCCCAATCGATTATAGCGTAATAATACACGTTGGGATTTTGGACGGTTGCAAGAGTTGTGTGCAAATGCACGCCCGCCGTAACTTCTTCTCCCGTAGAAAAAGAGGGAAGCGGCGGCAACGACACGCTCACTTGGCGGGGATTGCTCTTTTGCACAGCCTCAGAAGGTTTATATTCTATATTTTTGAGGTCGTAGGTTTTCATGTTTCCGCTTACCTCCGTTTTAACGCCCGAATCGGGCTCGGATTGTTTTTTATCGCAAGCAGTAGCTCCGCAAGCCAGAGTTACCGCAAGCAGTAGGCAAGCCGCCTTTAAAAATTTTCCTCGCATGATTGTGTTCGTTACCTCCTATTTTTTAAGTTTGGCGTTCCCTATGCCAACTCTTAGGTTAGCATAGGGTAAGCCGCCCGTTTTATTTACGGCTCTGTTTAACGCGCTTTTTCGCCGAGCTTTATTCAACTATTTGTTTGCGTCGGTTTTCTTTTTTCTGCCTAAAAGAACCGCCGCGCCCGCAAGCGCAAACGCCGCAAGTGCGAAAGACGCGCCCGACGCTACCGCCGACTTGCAACCTTTTTTAGAGTTCCCCCCCCGTTGTTGTCTGGTTCGGAGGGCTTTTCGCCGTCGTCGGGGTTATTGTCGTCCGGATTATTGTCGCCCGGATTGGTCGGCTTGTCGGGCTCGGGCGGTTCGGTCTTCTTCTCAACAGTTACCGTCATAGAGTCGGTAAGGCGTTTGTCTTTGGTGCACACAACCGTTACGGTTACTTCGCCGTCGGTGATAAAGCGCAACACGTTTCCGCTTACGAACGCCACGTTACTGTTCGACGTTGTGAACGTATATTCGAGTTCTTTGCTCGTTTCGGGCGAAGTCTCGATTTCGAGCGTGAACGTTTCGCCCACCGTCGCGGTTTGAATTTTGTTTTTAATAGCTATGCTTTCAATATCCGAAAAGTCTATAACGTTTCCGTTCTCGTCAAGATATTTGAATTCAAAGCTGCGGAATTCAAAAGGCGCAACCTCGCTTGTCATGATTCCCACGTTGCCCTCTTTAAGCGAAATCCCGCTCTTTACGAGCACGGGTTCAATCATGTTGTCGAGATAAAGTTCCACAGTGTTGCCATAGGCGCGCACTTTTAATATGTGCCAATCGGTTTTGCCGTAGTTGGGCGTTGCTATTTGCGTTCCGTTATCGGCGCTCGGGTCGCCAGTTCCAAGCCCCCATACGGTGGCTTCGCCGCCTATTTGCATAAACATTCCAAGCCCTTCGTCCAAAAAGCGTTTGCTATAAGACTTTGTGCCCGAAGTGATTCCTACCCAGCCCGATTTATCTTGACTGTTGCGGTAAACCAAAGTCGTTTCGAAATATTCGGTTAAACGGTCGTTCAAGTATAGATTTGCAATATCGTGAGTTGCGCTCGAAGTTTCGGGAAGATTTACGCGCTTTAATAGCCCGTCGCCAACAGCCCAATGCTCGCTCCATTCTTCCGAGCCGCCCTCGCTATTAGCAATATACGCCGCCGTGAATTCACTCATAACGGTCTCGTCCTCGAATGTGAAATAGTGAGAAGTTTTATCGGCGGAGTTCACCGTTATATCGAGGCTGTCGGTTTTGCTCGCGTCTATTGCGGCGGTCGCGGTAATTTTCGCCGTGCCCGCTTTAAGTCCCGTTACTTTGCCGTCTTTCACTACGGCAACCGAAGTGTCGCTCGAAGCCCAGTTCACGTCCACTTTATCCTGTGCCGAAGCGGGGTCTAACGTGTAGCCGAGCTCAACCGTTTCGCCCTCTTTAACCGAACTTACGGTTTTATCGAGCGTAAGGCTTTTAAGGTTTATTTCTTCGACGAGCGGAATGGGGTTGCCGTTTTCGTCAAGATTAGTTACTTTAAGCGAATGGAATTCGTGATTATCCGAATAGCTGCCAAACGCTATGTAGCCATTTCGCACAGCCTCGTCTTTTGTAAAGTCAACGTGCAAAGCGGCATATTGTGTAGCTTTGTCGTCGGAAGAAAGAGTAACGTCGCAAGACTTACCCACAACTTTCACCGCAAGCAAAAACGCCGTGTTCTTATTGAACCCCTCGTTTGTCGCTTCTTGCTCGTGCAAGGCGCCTCCGAACTCGTCGTCGCCCCACAGCGTAGCTTTTCCGCTGTCTTGCGCAAAAGCGAAACAACCGCCTTTTCTGAGCATTTTGGTGAACGAATTTATTCTAAACGCCAAACCGCTCCAGCCCCAACCTGCGCCTTGCTGCCAATTCATAACAACTTCCGCTTCAAAGTTGGTAAACTTATACTTATTTAGCATAAGCTCGACGATTTTGTTTCCATTGTCGGTATCAATGCGCTTAGTGCTCACCTTACCGCTTTCAGTATTGTGAACCCAATGATTTTCCAACGAATCCTCAATAACAACGTTTACCGTTTCATCGTCACCGTATATTGCAGTAAAATCGTTAAGCTGTTCGGCGGAAGTAAAATCGTAAGTTACCGTAGTAGGCGCGCCCTCGTCTTGTGCGGCGCTCGCGCGTAAAGCTCCCGCAAAACCCGCTCCGCCGAGCGCAAGCACAGCCGCAAGTAGCAACGCCGCGCACGCGGAACACAATAGCGTAGTTCTTTTTCTCATCTCTTTCATTGTTTTTAACCCTCTCTTTTTTATTTTTTTAATACGCGCAAACCCGCATGTAAGCGCACTTTTGCGCGGTATTTACAATTATTTTAAAATCCCGAATTCTTTGAACTGTCTTTCGGCTTCTTCAAGCAATTCGTCGCCGCCCCATTGAGTTTTCCACTTGTTGCGGAACGTTGCGTAAGAATCCACTTTGGCGCCCGTAACGTAGCCGTATTCCCAACGGATTTGGTTGGTGTTAAGGTCTTTAACTTTGGTTGCGTCGAGGTTAAGCGAACTGCCTATTTGAACTTTGGATTTCATTTTCGACGTTATGGAGTTGTGTTCGACAACTTTTTTCGTTATGGCGTCAACCCGCTCGGTGCTGCCCTGAATAACGCCGTCTTTGGTTGTTGCAATCCAAGCGCCCCAGTCGTAGGCGCCGGCGCCTTGCGTGGTGTTGCGGTAGAACTTGTGTTCGTCGGTGTCGGACGTGTTAACGTATTTGTAGTCGCTTCCGTCAATGTCTTTATACTCGCAACCTTTTTCAACGCCAACGCCCCATCTTAACGCGTCGTAGCCTACGGGACGAACGTATTCGCCGGTGCTCTCGTCGAAGTACACAAGACAGTCGTCTATAAATTTTACGATAGCGTTCATTTTGTCTTTGTTGAGCGCCGCGCGCTTCGATACGCAAATAATCTTTCCGACGTAACCTTCCATAGGCATGTAGCCGCCGTCGAAGCCGTCGGCGCAAGGAAGCGCGTAGGTTTTCCACCAATTAACGGTGTCTTTTCCCTCGTTGTGCATTTGAGTTTCCATTGTGATTGACCCGGGATACCACTCGATTCCTATAAGCCCTTGCTTGGTTTTGGTTTTATTTTCCCAACTTTGAACGTACCACGACGGGTCTATAAGCCCTTCGTCGCAAATCTGTTTTAAATAGTTTATATATTGCTCGTGCGAGCCGTCCACTACGGGGAAAGACACCGCGTCCGCTTCGGTAATGTAAGCGCCGTAAGGAAGCTCCGCAACTGTACCCCACATTAAAGGCAACCAGTTTCCGAGCGTGCCGAGCGACGATTGATTGCCCGCCGAAGTGAACGCGTAGCAATTAGGTTTAGTCGCCTTTATCCAACGCGCAAAGTTTAAAAGGTCTTCGGGCGTGCGGGGCTGCCATACGCCGCCGTCGGTCGCTTTGTTTCCTGCGGGATAGTTGGCGCCGCCCTCAGTGGTAGCGCGGTATTCTTCCGCCCAATCCTCGCGGATTTTTAGCGACCATGTGGGAGTGTCGGGAAGAGTCCACACGCCCTTTAATTTTTCGCCGTCGCTCATCATCTGCTTTGCCACCGAATCGCCGTCGGGGTTATCCGCGTCTTTCATATTCACTATTTTAGACGCGTTAGGCATTTGCGAAAGATACGGCGTCCAATCTTCCAAAAGCACCTTTTGTTCCGCTATTGTCGCGTATTCGTTCATGTTGTCGAACACCACTATGTCGGGTTTGTCGTTAGACGCGAATTCGGCAACAGCCGTGCCCGAAAGGTTTCCAACAGCCGTAAGCTTAACGTCGAGATTGTAGTTGTCGCGCACCCATTTGCGGTAGGGGTCGTTGCTGTCGGTAGGCAAATTAACGTAGCCGGAAATAAGCATTTTAACCGAGCTTACCCCGTCATCCGAATTCAAGCCCTTGTCGCAACCCGTTGCGGCAAAGCAACAAACTATGCCGAGCAAAACTGCCGCGATTTTCGTGATTTTCTTTCTCATAATATTTTCTCCTTTACTTGATTTTGTTTTTTATCCTTTCACAGCGCCTATATAAACGCCCTGCGTAAAGTACTTTTGAAAAAACGGATATATAACGAGCATGGGCACAACCGATATTACGGTGAGCGCCATTTTCATGGTTATTGAGCTAACCGCCGAACCCTGCCCTATTAAAAAGTCGAGCTTGCCTTGGTCGAGCCCCGCAGTGTTGTCGAAATTTATTTTAACGTAATATTGCAAAGTCCACAGTTTGGGGTCTTTAATATAAATACTCACGTCGAACCAGTTGTTCCAGTGCCCCACTATGGTGAACATGCAAATTGCCGAAAGCACTGCCTTAGACATAGGAAGAATTATGTAGAACAATTTTCCCACCGTTGAAACGCCGTCAACCTCCGCCGCCTCTTCGAGTTCGCGCGGAATCCCCTCCATGAACTGTTTTAATATAAGAACGTTCCACGCCGAGAACAAACCGGGAATCACGAGCGCCCACACGGTGTCTATAAGTCCCGTAGATTGAATGGTGAGATATGTGGGAATAAGTCCGCCGCTGAACAAAATGGTTAGAAGCATAATTTTAACGAACACGCCTTTGCCCGGCAAATCTTTGCGCGAAAGCGCGTAAGCCGCCAAAACGTTTACAATAAGCCCCAACACCGTGCCGAGAACGGTGCGCTCGACCGACACCCAAAGCGCGCGAAGCACCACTCCCGTAGAGCCGAGAATTTTAACATACGCCGCGCCTGTGGGACGCTTGGGGAAATACCATATTGCGCCGCTGCTACTTAGCCACTCTTTTTCGGTGCAAAACGAAAGAAACACCGTGTATAAAAGCGGATACAGGCAAATAAGCGCGAATATAATTGCAACCGCCGCGCATACGCCTTGATATGCTTTGTCGCTTTTTCCTTTTATCATATTGCCTCCGTAATTTCGCTTTCTCTAAGTTGTACTCGCGTTATTCGTTCCGTGCTCGGGACTGCCGCGCTTCGCTCGCAATGGCATTTGCTATTATGTAATTGAGAGGAACGAACACGGTTAGTGACGCGGCAATCTCCGCCGCTCAGTATAACGAAACGCCCACCCAACGCTTTGAAAGCGCGTTGCAACCTATAACCATGAGCATGCCTATAAACGATTGAAAGAACGACACCGCCGCGCCCAAGCCGTATTGCAACCGCTGCAATCCTCTCCACACAACCCAAGTGTCTATAACCTGCGCGCTCTTCATAATATCGGAGCCGAACAACATAATTTGCTCGTAGCCCGCCCCTTTCAAAAGATTGCCGACCGCCATAACTGTGGTGAACACTATTGTGGGGGTTATAGACGGCAACGTTATTTTAAACAGACGTTTCACAGGTCCCGCTCCGTCGATTGCCGCCGCCTCGTGCAAGCTCGGGTCAACGTTCGTAAGAGCCGCCATATAAAGTATGGTACCCCAGCCGCATTCCTTCCACAAATCGGTTATAAGTAGCAAAGGAATAAAAGTGCCCTCGTTTGCGAGTATCTGAACGTTTCCGTTCACAACGTTGTTAATAAGTCCGTCGGGGTTCACGAACGCGTAAGCTATTGCGTATACCACCACCCAACTGAAAAAGTGCGGTATATAAATAATAGTCTGTATTCCCTTACGCACCTTTCTCGCGCCCATGTCGAACAGCATAACAGCCAAAATTATAGGCGGAATAATTGATATTACCATTCTTAAAACGCTTATCAAAATTGTGTTGCCTATAATCCGCAACATGTCGGGGTCTACGAAAATGGTTTTAAAATTTTTAAAGCCCACCCATACGCTTCCCCATATTCCGTCGGCAATAACGTAATCTTTAAGCGACAAACAGAACGATAAAAGCATAGGGTAAAGATTATACACAACAACAAGCGCCGCCGCAGGAAGCAAGAACAAATACATCAGCTTGTAGCGCCGCACGTTTTTAACGTTGCGCCCGTTCACTCCGAGCGAGCAACCTCCCGCAACGAGCGATAGCAGAACGCAAACCAAATAGGTTGCCGTAAGCGAGAAAGTGCGGTAAAAAGCAGTCTCTTCGCCGTAAATGTTTTGAGCCTTAACGCTTTTTGACGCAATCAGAACAACGAACACAACGGCTTGCCACGCAAACGCAGTAAAGTTCGCCGCCGAAAGCGCAATTCTGTCTTTTTCGCCGAGTTTTCCGAAAGCGCATAACACACTCAAAACAAAACATGCGAGCCAAACAGTCGCCGTTATAAGCACGAGAACTATTGCGGCTACCGAAACCGTAACGCCGAGCGTGCCGAATTCCGAGTGTTGCACTTCGTAAACACCGCCGCCCGCAAGAGCTTTCAGCAGCCCGAAAAATCCCATACTTACGCTGAGCGACACAGATTCGTCTCCGAACGTGAATATGGGCGCCGCAACAAGAAGCAACAATGCCGCGAAAGCGCACACCGCCGCAATTCCTCCGCGCAAGATATTCGGCGAAGAATCGAATTTTTCGCGGAAAGCGCGTTTTCTCGGCGCAGCGTTTGCCGATAAAGCCAAAACTTTCGAATCCGTCATATTTTAAGGCAACCTCCTTTTTTCAAAACTTTTTAGCTTTCAGAGTTTTTCTTCTCTGTGATTTTTGCGAAACTCGTTAGGCGTTACTCCGAACATTTTTTTAAAATAGTAATGAAAGTTTTTAACGTCCGAAAAACCTATTTCGCGGCTGATTTCATAAACCGTTTCTTCGGTTTCCATAAGCATTTTGCAAGCTTGCTCAACTCGGTATCGCAAAAGATATTCCACAACCGACGTGTTTCGCTCCTGTCTGAAAAGCCTTTGCAAATATCCGCTCGTAAGCCCCACGCTTGCCGCAACGTCTTCGAGCGTCAGCTTTTTGGAAAAATTTTCGTGCATAAACGCCGTAGCCGCCTGAACGTAGTCGCCTCTGTGATTTCGGTGGCTTCTTTGCTTGGTGCGCGAAATCGCCTCAGCCACCGACGCGAGTATAAGATAAATGTATCCTCTTATTCTCCACTCGAAATTTTCCGTCCGCGTCTCGTATTCGTCGTAGCACTTGCGAATATATTTCACCGTTTCGCTGTCGTCGTGAAAGTTCGCGGGGAAACACGGCAAAAACGCCGAATAATCTACGTCTATAAACTCCTTTTCGAAAATCACGTTTATAATTTTGAAATCGTTTTCCTCGCAACTCGGGCGTATAAAATGTTTGCTGTCGTCCGCAATAACGAAAACGTCGCCTTTGCGAAGCTGCATGCTTTCGAAACCTATTTTTTGCATGCCTTTGCCGCTTTCAACATAAACGAGCTCAACAAAGCTGTGGTTGTGTTCGAGAACCGATTCGTAACCGACGCTGCGATTAACCGCAAACATTCGGTCGGGTTCAAACATTTTCATATTGAACTGCATATTCTTTCCCCGCAGGCACAGTCGCCACCGTAAGTTCCCGCCCCGCTTCCACGCGGTAACGCTTTCCGTTCCACACAAGCGTTCCGCTTATCGCAGTGCTAAAAACCTTTATTCTTCCGTTTTCTACCTCAAGCGTAATTTCGCCGTCGCCGAACGGCACCGTATAGTTAAGCCGTTCAAGCCCCGCAAGCTTCGGTTCCATAACAAACGAGTTGCCGCAGTCGGCGGGCTCCAATCCCGCAACGTATTTTCCGAGCAAATACAACGGACTCGCGCCCCAAGTGTGGCACAAGCTTTTGCCGTAACGCCGCCCGTACATTGCGTATTTTTCGGCGCCCTTTTGACGTTTGTCGTAAGTTTCCCAAAACGTTGTTGCGCCCTCGCCGAGCATTCCGCCCCAGTAATCGCGTATTTCGTCGAGCACATATTCCGTTTCGCCCGTTTTCATTAAAGCCGCAAGTTCGTAAAAGCGCATATAAGGAGTTGTAATCGCCTGCACGGAATCGGATTTAAGCACCATTTCGGCAATTCGTTTTTGGCGCTCGGGCGGGCACAAATCGTATATAATTGCGAAAATGTTCGCGTAGCGGAAAACTTTTCCGTCGGGCACTCCGTTCTTAAACGAATGAATATACGCGCCTTTTTCCTCGTCCCAAAATTTTTCGAGTTTTGCCGCAACGTCCGCACGAAGCTTTTCATATCTTTCCGCCTCTTCGGTTCTGTCGAACGAGCGCAAAAGTTCGGCAAGCATTCCGAGCGATATGCAATACAGCATGTTTTCGAAACTTACTTCGCCCGTGTTATCGAGGTTATCCGCCCAGTCTATAAACACCCAATCGCCCTCGAGCCCTTTCATTAGCCCGTTTTCGTCGGTGCGCGCTATGCAGTATTCGAGAGCGCTTACCGCTTTCGAAATATTACGGCTTGTAAATTCGCGGTCGCCCGTATAACGGTAATAGTCGCAAAAACCCATAATCCAATAAAAGGTATAGTCCATTATGTGGTTTAGGTGCAAATCGAACGGCTCGCGTCCGAACAACCCGAGCATAGTGCGCCGCACGGCGTCTTTATCGAAAAAGCAATAGTAGTTCATAAGATAGCCTTGATAAGCGTCGCCCGACCAAACCCAACGGTCGCGCTTTATACCGTCTATTATAAACTCCCTATTAGTGAGCGAAAGCGTGTATTGCGAAACGTCGAAAATTTCGTTTAAAAGCGAATCGCTCGAATCGAATTTTGCCGAGCGCGGCTGCGGCAAATATTCGTGCACGGCTTGCAAAGAGCTAAAATCCGCGCCTTTAACCGCAAGAAACCTAAACGCTTGACAGTTGTCCGTTTCGTCTACGTCGCCCGTTGCGGTAAGTTCGGCGGTAAGCTCGCAACAGTCAAAGTCGCAAGCCTCCTCTTCGGATTCGCCGTAATATATTCGCGCCGTTTTTCCCTTTTTTGCGCCGCATAACCTTACCCGCGCAAAAAGCTCGCGCCCGAAATCGTATACTACCGTATTTCCCTTTTTAATGAGGCGAACGGGTTCGCAAACCGTTTCTGCGAGTTTCACGTTGTTAGGCGTCGAATCGCCGTGCACAAGCGCGTCGTTGAAAGCGGCGGAAACATAGTTGTGGTCGTTGCAGGTTACAAGCCAACTTCCGTCGGTTGAAAAAACGTTGCCGTCGGCTTTAACGGCGGGAAGTCCTTTTTCGGCGGCGACGCTTATAACAACTTCGTGCTCGCCCGCCGTAAGTTCGTATTCGCCGTGAGCGCCGTACACATACGCGCCGTCTACGGTAACGTTAAAAACGCCTTCGGCGCAAACGCGAAGAGTTTCGGGCTCGGTAAGTTTTGCCCGTTTTAAGAACTTGACGTTGCGCCAACAAGAATATTGCTTCCAAAACGGCGGAATAGGCACGTCGCGCTCATATCGGCGCAACATAAAACGCGCCGACAGTTCTATTTCGAAATCGTCGGGGTACCATATCCATTTTCCTTCCGCTATGTCTTTTGCCATGCAATTAAACGCTCCCTGTTAACTTACATGATAATCGTATCATAAAACTTCAAATTTTTCAATAGTAAAAATCGGCACACTATAATTACACCATACACACAGTGCGTTATATTAGTATAAAGCGGTGATTTTACCGTATTTTTGCCACTATTTCGCCCTATTTATGCACTTATTCGCTATTTTTGAGCGCGTTTAATCTTATAAAAATAGTAAATATGTATACTTTTGCGAGTATGCGCCCAAAAAATACTACCGAATACAAATACAAAAACAAGCCGCAATCGGGCAAAATCCGCCTAATTTAAGTTGTGCGGACGCAGGGACGCAGAACGCTTGACTTTTAAAATTTTATACGCTATAATACCGCTGTATGGCAAGAAAAGCGAGAGAAAAAAGCGAAAGCGGAATGTATCACGTTGTGCTTAAAGGCAACGACAAGCTTTTGTTTGCCGAAGACGACGACTACCGTTATTTTTTATCGCTGTTATCGAAAACGGCGGAACGCGACTATCTTGAAACTTACGCATACTGTCTGTTTTCGGAAATCGCCCACCTTGTGTTAAAAGAGGGATTGCGTCCGCTCGGCGATTCGCTTAAAACCCTCGTGTCGGCTTACGCGGTTCGATGCAACGAAAAATACGCGCGCAGCGGAAAGCTGTTTTACGACCGCTATATATCCGAACCCATAGAGTCGGACGCCGACCTTATAGACGCCGTGCGATTTATCCACCGCTTTCCCCTCTCGGAAAACGAAACCGTTTTATACCCTTATTCCACCTACGGAAATTACATAACCAAAAAGGGCATACGAAGCGACGCTTTAATGTTGCTGTTCGACGACAGTGTTATGCGTTTTAAAGAAGAAATGGAGAGCGAGCCCGAAAGACAATTTGCCACAGGCAAAAAAAAGAAAACTCTTTCCGACGAGCAAGCGATTGCGCTCGTTCGCAGAATTACGAATTTTATGACGCCCGAAGAGGCAGAACGCATAACCCTACCGATGCTCGGAGAAATAGCGCACAAGCTGTGTTGCGAGGGCGCGAGCATACGTCAGCTTTCCCGCATTCTCACCGTTAGCAAAAGCGCGGTAGAAAAAGCTTTGAAAGTGTATTTGGAGCAAGAGTAGTTTATGCTCCTTTATTCCCCCGAACACTGCACGCTTTGCCCGCGCGAATGCGGCGCCGACCGAACGAAAGGAATAGGCGCTTGCGGCGCGGGCAACGACGTTAGAATAAGCAAAACCATGCTTCACTTTTTCGAGGAGCCGCCGATAAGCGGCACGCGAGGGAGCGGAGCCGTTTTCTTTTGCGGCTGTTCTCTTATGTGCGGATACTGCCAAAACGCGCCCATATCGCACGGGGAAAATCGCGGCGAAAAGGTCTCTTTGCACGAGCTTGCCGAAAAAATTCTCGAATTGCAAAATGCGGGCGCGCACAATATAAATATTGTTACCGCCGCGCATTTTTTGCCGCACGTCGTTAAACTTTTGCGACTCGTTAAACCATTGCTTTCCGTTCCCGTCGTTTACAACAGTTCGGGCTATGAAAAGGCGGAAGCTTTGAGCCTATTGAACGGACTTGTTGACGTATATTTGCCCGACTTTAAATATATAAGCGGCGACGCCGCCAAAAAATATTCGAAAGCGGAAAACTACCCCGAAGTTGCGAGAGCCGCAATAGCGGAAATGGTACGGCAAACGGGAGAATACCGAGAAGAAAACGAAATCGCGGTGCGCGGAACGATAATCCGTCACCTCGTGTTGCCCGGCTTATCGAACGACGGCGTTAAAATTATGGAGAAAATAGCCGAACTTTTTCCCGCCGCGCGCGTAAGCGTTATGAGCCAATACACGCCTTCGTTCAATAAAACGGGCGAGCCCGCGCTCGACCGCAAGGTTACGTCGTTCGAATACAACCGAGTGGTAAACGCGGCAAAGCGGCTCGGGCTCGAAGGCTTTATGCAATTTCGCTCTTCGGCGTCGGGCGACTACACTCCCGATTTTTGATTTTTTAAGCCGCGCCGCAAAGCGGAGCGCAAAATGCTCGGTTTACCGCGCCAAAACATTTGATTTTTTACTTCGAAAGGGGTATAATTACATAGTTTACGAAAATGTTGTTTTATAGGGAGGCAGAATAATGGCTAAAAAACAGTTCAAAGCCGAATCGAAAAAATTGCTCGATTTGATGATAAATTCCATTTACACCAACCGCGAAATCTTTTTGCGCGAGCTAATCAGTAATTGCAGCGACGCAATCGACAAGCGTCATTACATGAGTCTAACCGACTCTTCGCTTTCGGCTGAGTTCAAAATAGAGTTAAAACCCGACTCCGCTGCGCGCACGCTCACGATTACCGACAACGGTTGCGGCATGACCCGCGCCGAAATGGAAGAAAACTTGGGCACAATCGCAAAGAGCGGCACGCTCGAATTCAAAGAAAAGCAAAACACTGCCGAAAGCTTAATAGGGCAATTCGGCGTCGGGTTCTATTCGTCGTTTATGGTTGCCGACAAAGTTACGGTGATTAGCCGAAAGGTGGGCGAAACGGTTGCCAACAAATGGGAAAGCGGCGGAGCCGACGGCTACACCGTTACGCAGTGCGAGCGCGAAAACGCGGGCACCGAAATAATTCTGCATTTAAAGCCGGACGACGAAGATTGCGCTTACGGCGATTTTACCGACGAATTCACCCTCACCCGCCTCGTTAAAAAGTATTCCGACTACATTCGTTACCCCATAGTGCTCGCCGACAAAACGCTTAACAGCATGACCCCTTTGTGGCGCAAGAAAAAATCGGAAGTAAAAAAAGAAGAATACGACGGTTTTTACCGCGATAAATTTTTCGACTACCTCGAACCCGCGCACGTCATGACCGCTCAGGTGGAGGGCAACATAAACTATTCCATGTTGTTGTTCGTGCCGCAAAAAGCGCCGTTCGACTACTACACCCGCGACTACAAAAAAGGGTTGTCGCTTTACAGCGGCGGAGTGCTTATTATGGAGCAATGCTCCGACTTATTGCCCGACGAACTCGGGTTTATTAAAGGACTTATAGATTCTCCCGACATTAGTCTTAACATATCGCGCGAGCTGTTGCAAAAAGACCGTCAGCTTAAAGCGATTGCGGTTTCACTCGAAAAAAAGATTCGTTCCGAACTGAAAAAATGGCTTCAAGCCGACCGCGAGGGCTACGAAAAAATGTTCCGCGAATTCGGCAACTCGCTTAAAATGGGCGCCTATAATAATTTCGGCGCAAAAAAAGACGAGTTCAAAGACCTTTTGCTATTCGAATCGAGCGAAAACAAACTCGCAAGTTTTTCGGAATACGTCTCCCGCATGAAAGAAGGGCAAGAAAATATATACTATGCGTCGGGCACGAGCGCCGACGCTATAAAAGCTCTTCCGCAAGTGGAAGTGTTCCTTGAAAAGGGATACGAAATACTTTGCCTTAAAGACAGTATAGACGAATTCGTGGTTAAAATGATTGAAAGCTACGACGGGAAAAAATTCGTTTCGGTAGCCGACAAAAACGCCGCCGAAGTTTCGGACGAGCAAAAAGCTGAACTCGAAAAGAAAGCGGACGACTATTCCAAGCAAATTGCCAAAATGAAAGAACTTCTCGGCAAAAAAGTTAAAGACGTGCGCCTTACCGCTCGCCTCAAATCCGCAGCCGCATGCCTTACGAGCGACAGCGAAATATCGCTCGAAATGGAACGCGTGCTCAAAGCGATGCCGGGTAGCGAAGGAATTTCGGCGGCGCGAGTGCTCGAACTCAACCCCGACCACCCCGCTATCTTAAAACTTTCGAAACTGTCGGAAAGCGACGAAAAATTCGCCGACTACACTCTTGCGCTGTATAACGCCGCGCTACTGCAAGAAAATCTTCCCGTAGACGATTCCGCCGCGCTTGCCGCTTTGTTGGTGAAACTGTTGTAAATAAAACTCAACTTTTATTTTGCCGTCATGCTCTTATCACATACGCGCTATATACTTAGTGCATACATAATCCGATAAAATTTCGCGGCGGCGTTCCTCCTTTGTAAAATAAGTTTTTCATCATCTTCCTTTTTTTCAAAAAACGCCGCCGCGAGTTTTATACCTTACTATCCTTTAAAATAAGGAGGTAACGATTATAAGAGCAAATTCTTTTCATAAGCTTAAAAATTCTTCCTTTGTAAACAAAAAACACCGATTTTTTCACGGTGTTTTTTGTTTTATCAAAGTATTCGTCAGCTCTTTTTTATTCAAGCGTTCAATCGGCTTCGTCGGGAATAATTTCCCACACTGCGGTAGCCGTAACGGCGGCTCCGTTCGCCGAAGCGAAGTTCGTTCCTTGCGCCACCGCGCCCGCCGAATAAACGGTTCCGTTTATTCTCCACCCAACGAAACGGTATCCTTCGCGAGTAAATCCGTTGGCTTTAAGAGAGTTGTTCGCTCCGTCGTAGGTAAACGTGCTGTTGCTCATGCTACCCTCTCCGCCGCCCGCGTCGTAGCGAACGGTGTAGCTGTTCGCTTGCCATTTAGCAGTAGCCGTAACGGTTGCGCCTTGCGTGGAAGCAAAGTTCATGCCTTGATTAACCGCGCCCGAATTGTACTCGGCGCCGTTTATAACCCAACAAACGAACGTATAGCCGGTGCGCGCAAAGCCGTTAGGTTTAAGCGCGTTGCTCGCGCTGTCGTAGGTGAAAATACTGTTTTGCGTAGAACCCGTAACGCCGTCAGCTCCGCCCTCATACGAAACTATGTAAGTTATCGGCGACCATTGCGCGGTTGCTCTAACGGTCGCGCCTTGCGTAGACGCAAAATTCACGCCTTGCTCAACCGCACCCGCTTGCTCAACCTTGCCATTTATTTCCCAACCCGCAAACGTGTAGCCCGTGCGAGTAAAGGTATTCGCTTTAAGAACGTTGTCGGAAGCGTCGTAAGTGAATTCGCTCATCGCCATAGTCCCCGAACCGCCGCCGCTCACATAATTTATATAATATGTGTTCGCTTTCCACTGCGCGAGAGCGACAACCGTCGAACCTTGAACCGATGAGAAGTCGGTTCCTTGCGCAACGTTGCCCGCAGGATAAACGGTGCCGCCTATGCTCCAACCGAAGAACGTATAACCCTCGCGCGTAAAGGTGTTCGCTTTAAGAGTATTGTTCGACGCGTCATAGGTCAGCGTGCTGTTGCTCATTGTGCCCGTGCCGCCGTTAGCGTCGTAACGAACATAGTATATATTCGCTTTCCAACTCGCAACGAGCGTAACTGTGGCTCCTTTCACCGAAGTGAAGTTGTGCCGAATAGCTCCGGGACGGTACGTTGCTCCCGACTGTCCGCTCACATACCAACCGTCGAACGTGTAGCCCGTTTTTGAAAGTCCGTGTCCGTAAGAAAGACTGTTCTCCGCGTCGTAAGTGAAAGTAGCCGACTCAACCGTACCGGTTGCCCCTTCGCCCGCGCTGTACTGCACGGTGTAAGTAATAGGCGTCCAAATTGCGCGCGCCGTAACGGTGGAGCCGTCAATCGCGGTAAAGTTATTCCCTTGCTCTACAATCGAGCCCGCCTCGTAATCGGCGCCGAGAATTTTCCAACCCGCAAAATCGTAGCCCGTGCGGGTAAAGTTCGAAGTTCCGTTGGCGCGCAGTTCGTTGTTTGCCGCGTCGTAGGTGAACGTGCTGTTTGCAGGCGCGCTTCCCGTGCCGCCGTTAGCGTCGTATTGCACCGTGTAGGTTATGGGCGTCCATTCGGCAAAGAATTCTTTTGCGCCCGTGCTGCCTGTGGGAATATTGCTCGAAAGAGCGCCGCTTCCCGAACCCAAATGCCAACCCACGAAATTGTAGCCTGTGCGCGAAGCGTCGGGAATGGAAATCGTATTGCTCTCAACGTGATAATAAGACGGTACCGCCGACGTTAAAGTTCCTCCGTTCGTGTCGGTTGTAATCGCGTAGTTTAGGTTAAATTTTAAATATAAATCAACGTCTTCAAGCAAATAATCTTCGCCCCATGTTCCGTCGGCATATTGTTGCCTTTTGAGCGGGAACTCGGTAACTTTTCCGGTGTAAGTAAGCCCGTTATATTCGGTATACCAACCCATAAAGGTGTAGCCTACGGGGGCTTCGGCGCCAGTCTTTGTAGCGTTCGCGTCGAGAGTTATTAAATCGCTCCACTCGTGGAATTTGAATTTATCCGTTCCGCTCGGCAAATTCGTAACGGGCTCATAAGTGCCGCTTTGCGAATGAACGGTTAGAGTATAAAGCTGCTTGTACACGGGCGCATATTTTCTGTCGCCGACCGAAAGCGTGGGTATGCTCTTCACGTCTTTATTCTTTTGCGGGTTCACGTCCGACTTATCGAACCAACCGCAAAACGCAAAATTGTTTTTCGCCCATTTGTCGGCGTCCGTTTCGTCGGTGGGCAAAACTTTTTCTACGCTTTCCTTGTGGTATTGAAAAGTCTCGCTCGGCTCTGCGTCGGTCGTGTTCTTATACAGCTCAACGGTGTAAAGCCAACGGTATTTCGCAAACAGCTTAGTGTTCGCGTTGCCCTGAACGCTCGTTACGCGTTCGGTATAGTCGCGCGAGGTATACCAACCCAAAAATTCAAAGTTAGCGCCGTAGGTATCTTTAAGCGTAGGCTTGGGCAAACTCACGGTGCCGCCCTTCACGATTTGCGTATCTTCGTAAAAGCCGTCTATAATATAACCGTTGTGTGCCGGGTAAATTTCCGAATCGACATAGTAATCGCCGTTTTTGCAATATTGGTCTTTAAGCTCTCGGTCCTCTATTTTGCAATCGGTGTAATACATAACGTAATGCTCGTCTTGCTCCAAAATCGGCACAAAGCGTTCGCGGGCATATTGAAAGTATTGGTCGGGCGAGCTCATAGCTTCGTCTATAAGCTTGCGGTCAAAACTTATAGTTTGCGGAAGTTTGTATTCTTCCCCTTCCTTAAACTCGATAATCTTTTCGTCGCGATAAAATGTAGTTCCGATTATGTCAACGCCGAAATTGGGAAGATTTTGCGGCAGGGCTTCGCTCGACGTAAACGTTAAACTCTTTAATCCTTCCATCATATATGAGCCGAAACGCACGTTCTTGCCGTGCACCGTCATATTTTTAATAGCCGAAGAACCGAAATTGCAATATTCCACCGACGCGGGAAGTTCGAGAGTTTTGGTTTTATCGCTATTCGAATTGTAATGATAACTCGCTTCAACCGCAACTACGGGTTCGCCCTTGTAGGTAGACGGAATACGCACGTTGTCGCGTATGCCGTTCAAAACATTCCTCACAACATAGCCTTTGCCATACAAAACGTTGCCGTCTTCGTCGGTTACGGTGTCGGCGTTATATTCGAACAAAAGCGGACGGTCGCCGAGCGGGAACTCGAACACCGCGCCCGCGCCTCCGAGCACGAACACCGCCGCAATAATTGCCGCAAGCGCCGAAGCGCCGCCCACGCCGAGCCCTGTGCGCGAAAGGAAGAACGACGTAAGCCACATAATAACGCGCGCCACAGCTAAAATTATGTAAACCGTTACCGCCGAAGTAGAGCCGGTATAACTGTTAAACACCAAAGCGGCAACAATTTCAAGCAACGGCATCAAAAGGAAAACTATTAACTGCACAACGTGCTTTTTAACTATTCCCACCTGCAACAACGGAATGGGAAGCATAAAGAGCACCGCAAGAACTTCGAGCACCAAAACCGCAATAGTGAGTTCGAGCAAAGCGAAATCGAAACCCGAAGTTAAGAGCGTGATTAAAAAAACCACGTCGAGCACGAGCATAAGGTAAAAACCCACGTTCGATATAATCGTTTTCGCTTTTTCTTTTATAAACGCTTTTTCTTTGTTTATTTTTTTTGCGGAAGTTGACTTTGTTTTACTCATTTCTTCTTTTTACCCCCGTTTAACATTGCCTCAGCTTCTTTGCGGGTAGCAGGTCGGGTAATCATCGAACCTTTTAGCTTACTGTATACTCTCACTCTGTTGCCGCGAGGTTGCACCGTAACGAAAACTATATTTTCGTTGTCTTCGAGCACGGCGGTTTTCTTGAACTTTGCAAAGAACGGCAACGCGTTTAGGCGAACGAGTCTCGTTTTGGAACTAATGCTTTTAAAGTTCGAACCGTTCACATCAAATGCCTTGTTGCAAATCGTGCACATGCCGTCTCTCGTCTCACGGGATACTCCGCACGAGTTGCAGAATGTTCCGCCGCAAGACGTGCACACATGCGCCTTGCTGAGCGGCACAACTTTGCCGCACACCTTGCAAACCGCCGAGTGTTCGGGGCAGTAAATTTTTCCGTCTATGTTGAGCGGACGCGGCTTGCCGCTAATCAACTTAACGGCTTCGTAGTAGCCGTTGGGCGAAATTTTTTCTTTCGCGCAATCGGAGCAAAAGCCGTTTATGCACCCCTCTTCCGAGCATGAGTGCGCTTTTTCTTTCGCCACAATGTTGCCGCACGAACAGTCTATGCGGTCGAATATGCAAAGAGCTTCGCCCGTGTCGGTGGTTTCCTTAATATCGTCGCGGTAGAAAAATTCACCGCATTTAAAGCATTGCGCCGTTTCTTCTCTAAGGTAATATTTGTAGCCGTTCTTTGTGCGGCATCGCATACATTCCGATTTTCTCAAAAATTTAACCGAGCGGAAACGGTTTAACGCGCCCACTTTTCCGAGACGCTTAACCTCTTCTTCAACGTAGCTTTCGTCGCAACCGCGCATAGCCGCGTCGCGCGGAGAAAGCGGCGAACCCGTTTTGCCGTCGCGGAACACCTTAGCGCATTCCGAGCAAAGCTTATCGTCGGAATCCATGCTCTTTATAGAGTGTTCGGCGCAAAGCGCTTTGCCGCAAACACGGCAGCCGTCGTCGCGGAAACAGTATCTGCCGCAACGCTCCTCGCACTCGGTCGCGCATTTTTCGCACCCTATTTCGAACGTGCCGTGCGCGCTCACAGCAACGGCGCCGTTGCTTGCCGAAAGGTATTCGCCGCAATGCGGGCAAACGTGCCCGTTGAACCGCGTGGTGGGGTTTATTTCAACATAAAAAGTCGCGCGTTCGCCGTGACGCCCCGTAACGGTATACGGCACACGGTCGTTATCGATTGCGTTCAAAAACACGCCGATTGGCATCATGCGGCATATAACCGACGAACCGAGCGCGTTCACCTCGCGGTGGGAAGCATTTTGTCCGTTGCGAAAAACTTCGTTTCGTTCGGCGATATGCTCGCGCATTTTGCTGCCTTCGCTCGCCACCATAAAGTCGAGTATGCGTTGGCGCACCTCGCTCGATTCTCTTATTTGAGTTATAATGTTGTTAAGCTGGCTTTGAACGGCGTAATCAACCTGAGGAATAGACATATCGCCGTCTTCGGGCGCGCTGCGCTCGAGCGTGGCGTAAGACATATTCGCAAAAAAATCGCCGCTGCTGCCGTCAACGTCCAAAAGCACGCTGTCGATAATATTTTTCATGCTTTCGCTCGCGTCGATATTATCTTGGCACTCTATTAAAAAGAACAGCTCGTATTTGTTTTTGCCTTCAAGATGTTCGCGCTCGCCGCGCTCAACCGAAAACCCGCTCGCAACGGGCGGCATGGGGGTGTCGTCGGAACGCACTTTACTGTGGCAGTAAAGGAACGAATAGTCGGCGCCCACTTTGTCGAGAAGCATTTGCACAAAAGGAGTGGAGCGGTTAACGTGCTCTAATTTGCTCCCTTTGCCGCGCTCTACCTGAGGCTTATACGTTATGTAATGAACCTTGTTTTCGCCCGTCATTTCAACGTGATAGGCGTTGGCTATTTCGTCCACTTCGGTTTTTTCGAGCTCGCTCTTTTCCCGTTCGTCTATTTTGCGGTATACCGAAATAATGCCGTCGGCTTCCGCCGCCTCGCTCACGAATTCTTCTATGTAACGTAAATTGTTTCTTTCAAGTTCGGAAGACTGACCGGACTTCTTTTTGTTTTGGAATTGCGAACTTAGTCTGTCCGCCTTGTAATTATCCGCCATATTCTTCTCCTAAATAATATCGTCTTCTACCGCCGACGAAACAAAGAGTTCTTGTTCGCCGAAATCTTTAACGAGGTTTTTAAAGTTCTCGTAGCTGTCTTTAACGTGCTTGCGGAAGTTCGCCCACGGCTCGTAGTCGTCGAACACGCCCGTAACATATCCCGTGTCGTACTGCTCCCAAAGATATTCCACTATTTGCGGAAACCCGATTTCAAGCTTTTCGCCGTCGGCTGTGTGCTTGTTGCCTATTCTGCGCGTAAGCTCGTTGTGAATCGAGGGGTTTTCTTCCAAAAAGCTCGCAACCGCGCCGCCTATAATAAACGTATTGTCGCCGTCCCAATCGGAGAAAAGGTGCATGTCGTCGTTATAGAACTTGTATAGGCTGTATTCGAGCGTGTCGGCGCCTGTGAAAACGTATATGTGCATTTTGTTCTTTTGGCTGATACGCGAAATACGCCCAACTATTTGCTCCACAAGGTTAGGGTCGTGCGAAAGGTTTGTGATTATAAGGTTTGAGCAAAACTGCATGTTAAAGCCCTTTTCCTCGCCGTTTACCGCGAAATAAACCGCGTTTTTGTGCGGGTCTTTGGGGTCGTCTATTTCTCGTCCGCTCTTGTCTTTTATTTTTTTGCCGCGAAACTTTAAATAGTTTTGGTTGTTTACGTCGCCTTCGCCGTTTAAAACCCGCCCTTTATGAACACTCTCCACCAAACGGATAAACGTGTTTCTTTCAACGCCCGCGTCGGAGAACACAAGAACTTTTTTATCGGGCAACAGTTCGTTGACTAAGCGGTCGAACTCAACGTATTTGCTCGCGTCGCGCAGTTCCTCTTGGTCGTAATATTCGAGCGAGTTCTCGACGCCCGCCGTAAGTCCCATTTCAAGACGCGCTTTTCTTTGCCTGCGCTCGTAAAGAGCGTCCTCGTAAGCTTCTTCTTCGGTTGCGCGTTCGCCTTTGTAGCGTATAAGATGCCCGCGCTTAGGCGGAATAACGTAGTTGATGCAGTTAAATCTGAGCGCGTCCGCTTCTACGCCCTTATCGGAAGAAATGCTTTCAAGAAGCCGCTCGGCGAATTTCGCGTCTTTTCTGCGAATAAGTTCTTCCTCTTTTTCGCGCTCGGCGGCGTCGGTGGCGGTAACCGTGAGTTTAACGGGCGCCATATCGGGCTGGTCAATTATAATGTTTTTAATATACTGCTTCCAGTGAGCGCCCTCGCGCCTACTTAGGAAGTTCGCCATACTGTTCTCTATGCGCTCGCGCGTTCTCGGGTCTTGCTCGCCCTCGCAAAGCCCGTCGATTACCGCCACACGCACGCGCTCGTCAAAGTCGCGCGCGGCGAAGTTATCGAAGTTTACGCTTAGCACTTCTTTAATGCTGAGCGGCAAAAGCGACTCGTGCACAACCTTGCTCGTAAGACGGTTACGGGTGAAAAGTTGGTCTATTAAACCCGAGAGCTGTTTCAATTCCTCGTCGCGGAAATCGTTTAAGCGCGGTTTTCCGAAACAGTAGTTTTTAATGAAGTCGTCCATGTCGCGGAACTGCTCGGGACGCACTATTCTCATAAGCCTGTATACGTCGGCGAGCTGACGGCGAATTGGAGTGGCAGACATAAGAATTTTATAAGGAATAGACGAGTTTTGCCCCAAATGCTCCACAACGGTATAAATTTGAAGCGTCTTATTCGGGTCGGTTGAAAGTAATGCGTCCGCTTCGTCTACCACAAGCATGTTTATAACGGGCATTTCTCGACTGAACGCGTCGAACGCCGCAAGATAGTTTTCGTCTATTTCGTCGCCGAGTTTTCCGAGAAGCTCTTCGTTTCGTTTTAAAGCAAGTTGGCGGTCGTAAAAATCTTCACTCTTGTCAACCTCGAACATTTGGTCGGCAAGCCAGTCTTTTTCTTTGGCAATGTTTTCGCGTATGCGCTCTTTTAAACTCTTTATTTGCGCCAAAATTACGTCGAACGTCATGATATACATCGTAACGCCGCCGTCTTTCTCCTCTTCGAACTTTTTCATTTCGTCGAACGAGCGGACTATATGCCCGTTGAAATGCGAAGAGAATTTGTCTTTTATTTCCTGCGCCCACTGAAAGTCGAGTTTTTTGGGGCAAAGCAAAAGAGCGTTGTTAATAGCGCCGCGCTCGGCATATTCGGCAACCGTCATGCAAACTTCAACCGTTTTTCCGAGACCAACTTGGTCGCCGAAAATACCTTTGCCGCGAAAACGCGCAAGCATTGTGCGCACAGCCTTTTGTTGGTATTCAAACGGTCTGAACGCGGGATAGTGCGGTATTCTCAAATCGCTGAAATCGTCTATTTGGCGAACTCTTCTCGCCGCCTCGAAAAGCCTGTGATAGCGGTTGTAGCTCTTGGGCGTGGCGTCAACTTTTAAGCCGCCGGGCACGCTCTTTTCGCTGACAACGCATTTAATGTCAAATTCTTCCGGCATAAATTCCTCCGTTTGCTATGTCTACCAAAAGCGCCCTCCCTTTGTAAATAGAGCGCAGGCGCAAATTCGCGGTTTCGCCCGTCATGGGGTTAATGTAAGGCATTCCGCCTATAACTGCAAGTTCCAAATATTTGTCGCCGAGCGGCGCTAAAAATTTAAAGCTCCAATCTTTTTCGAGCGACTCCGCCTTTGCCGTTACCACCGATTTTGTTTCGCCGCCGTAAAAATTGCCGTCGTAGAAAATAGGTTGAGTTTGCATGAAATCAACCACACTGCGCGACATGGGCTTTACAAACGCGGTTTTTCCGTCGTATGCGCAAAGTAAAATGTTCGAGTCGTTGCGCTCTATCCAATACGCGACACCGTTGTAGCTCACTATGCGGTTGCGAAGTATTTTACCCGTGCCCTGCGAATAGGTAACTCCTTTAAGGGTGTGCACCGCGCCGCCTACGAGTTCGGGAGTAAGCGAATAAAGATAGCGCTCGCCCGCAACAATGAACTTTCCGTCGAGTCCGCACGGCACCGAAGTAATTTTCTCGTCGAGCGCGCGTTTGCCTATTATTTTACCTCGCCGCAAATCCACCGATATAACGGTTGAACCGCTTATGCAAAGCAGATAGTCGCCCATAAGGCACATGGGGCGAGTAAGCGGGTCGCCTATGCGAACCGCAAAATCGCTTTTGCCTTGCGGACTCACATATTCGAGCGAGCACCTGTCGCGCTCGGTGGGCTGAATAAGATATTCGTTCCAAAGCGCTCCCGTGCCGCTTGCGGGGAAAGCGAGTTGAACGCGAACGGGAGTAATCTGCCGCCCCTCGAAAGCGTCGGCAAGCGAGGCTACGAATAGCGCGTTGCCCGCAGTGTAAAGCGCTCTGCCGTTTTTCACGAGTATGCCGCTCGTAACTTTGCCCGCAGTGTCGAAAAGTTTTTGATACCTTACTTTTTTGTCGCCGAGAATTTCGCCGTCAGCCGCCATGTTATTGTCGCAGCCGCCGTAAAGCGATTCCCAACGCTCTTTATTGTTGTTTTCTATTTTTCCGCGCGACACTTCGCCGTCGCCGAAAAAGCCCTCGCCCGTAAGCGCTGTTCTGTTTTGGGGGACGTAGCCCGAAAGCGTTATACCCTCGCAACCGTAAAACGCGCAATTACAAAATTCGTCGGCGCCGCCGAGTTTTATTTCGGTTATTCCTTTCGGTTTATAAAACGCCTTTTCGCCTATAACCGAAACTCCCGATTTAATTTCGGCAACCGTGTTGCCCGGTTGCATAGACGGAACGAACGCAACAAGTCTCCCGCCGAAATACACCCCGCCGCCGCTCGTTTCTAGCTTGCCCGAAGAATAAACGTTTTTAAGTTTGTCGCAACCGCAAAACGGATTCACGCCAACGTCGGTTACGCTCTGAGGAAGCGAAATTCGCTCTATATCGGAAAACGCGAACGCGCAGTCTCCTATGCTCGTTATACCGCCGTCCACAATTATGGATTTGCAATCGCTGCCGCGAAATGCGTTGGCACCTATTCTGTATGCGCCGCCGCTTACGAACACTCTTTCGGTGCCGGAGCCGACATAACGCACAATGTTGCCGTTTTCCATAATGAAATCGTCTTTGCGGAAAACATGCCCGTCCTTTTTCTTAGTGTCGCTTTGTCGACGGCGAACGCGTTCGATTGTGTCTACGAACGCAGTGTCGCCCCTGTCGTATGCGGTGCGGTAAGCGTTCGAATAATAGTTGCTTGCACCCTCGCCGTCGATAGGAGTTTCGCACTCTTCAAGCTGTTTATCGGAGCGGCATTTGAGCTCCGCTTTAAGCGCGCCCCAATATGCTTTATAGCAAGTTTTGTCGCGCGATATGGCGTCCATAAAATAGGCGGAAGCAAAATCGAAGTTCCCGCTTTTAAGAGCGAGCTCGCCCACCTTGCACATATCGTCGAGCGCAAAAACCGTGCCGCCGCATAGTTCGGGCATTTGTCCGAGCGTCAAAACCTCGTCGATTGCCGAAGCGTATTTATCGAACCCTTCCGCCGAAGCTTTTTTCATAAATTGCGAAAACGCGTTTTTAAGCACGCTGCCCGCGTTTCCTTTTTGAGCCGCAACATAGCAAGCAAAACTGTCGCCGAGACGGGGGTAGTCTATTTTAAAAATCTCGTCAACGCTCTTAATCTTGTTGTTGCAACATATCTTACGAGCGTAAAGCGAACTTTCGCTCGGGAAATAGTCTAAGATACCTTCAAGCATGTCGTCCGCTCTGCCGTATTCGCCGAGCGAAAGAGCGTAGTCTATTGCGTTGCAAGTGTTTTTGAGAATAAATTCGGGCGAAGTCCCGTTCATACGCTCCAACACTTTTCTTTGAAGCGAAAACCATTCGGCGGGCGCGATACTTCCTTTCGCCGCGTTAAGCCGAACCAAAATTTCGTCGGCGTAGCCGTCGGCGGAATCGTAGGTAAAAGCGGCGTCGAGCGCGCGAGTTGCAAGAGTAGGTTTTTTGCGGTCTATAAGCCGCATAGCCGCGCCGGTAAGTGCTTTAACATAAGGGCTCGCCTCTTCGGGAGTGGCGCACAAATACAAAGCTTTATCGCACAAGCCGAGAGCGGAATCGGTGAAAGCCGATTCGTCGGCGTTGTTTATATATTCCGAAAGATTGCGAGTTTTGGCTTGCGCCAAATACGAGTACCAAAACAGCTTGCCGCTTTGGCATCCGTTCTTTTGCATTTTTTCGGCTTGACGCAAAGCGTCGTCGAACGCGCCGTTATCGAGGCTGCGTTTTATTCTGTCGAGGTCGGCAGCTTCGTTCTTTATTTCGGCAACTTGCGTGCGTATTCTCTCTTTGGCGGGGGCAACCGCAACCCGCTCTCGCGATTCTCTACTAAGCTGCGCTCCCGTGCCGCCCTGTTTTTTAAGCACGCTGTTCAATCTGCGCACTTCGGCGGCTATATTGAGCTCTTGCACAATTTCCACCACGTCGCGTATGCCGCCCACAAGAAGGTCGGGCACCTCTAAGGGGCAAACGATTTTCATAGGCTTTTTGCCTACGCCCGTCTTGTGCATGCGCGCGTTTTCAAGCAGCGCGTAGCGGCGGGCTATTCCGCTCGACGAGAGTTTATCAACAAAGTCGAGCGACGACGCGAAAGCGTAAGCCGCTTCAGCGCAACGCAAAACGGCAATTTCCACGTCGGAAACGTCGGTAAGACGCAAAACACGCACCCCGCGCTCGGCAAGAACGCTCACAAACTCGCCGCATTTTTCGGAAGAGGCGCCGTCGGATATAACAATAACGTCGTATTCGTTTTTCGGTTGCAACGTAGCGGCGCGCGCCGCCTCGATTTTGTCGAGCTTTTGCAAAAGCGCTCTGTCGGACGCGCATTTTTGCCGCAAATATTTAAAGCCGTCGTCCGATTCGAAAGATTCGGGACGGAATGAATACACTACGGGCGATATCGAATTTTTTTGCTTGTTCTCTTCTATTTTATTTTTTGCGAGAAATTCCCCGTAACGCGCTTCGGCGGCAACGTCGGCAACACCCGTCATGCTTTGGAAAAACGACAGCGCGCCCACGAAATTATACGATTCGAGCTTTGTGTAGCCTTCGCTGAGTTTTCCGCTCGATATATCGAACGGTTGCAAGCAGTAGGCGCATACGCACCCGCCGTCGTCGGTGTTATTCAGTTGTGTGCCTCCGCAAAACGGACAGGCTTTCGAAATATATTCCATTGTTACCTCAGTCTCACAATTTGCCCGCTTTCATCTTTTTGATTCTGTCTACGAATATGTCGGTTAAGGGGTCTTCGAGCACAAGTTGTCCCGCCTTTCTCGGCGCAAGTATTTTGCGTTTAAAATCAAGGCAAGAGTTTGTTATGCCTCTGCCGCTGAGTCCGTCGCTCACTTCCGCCAAAACGTCTAAATCGAGTTCGTTCAGTTCTTGAAGCCCGCGCAATTTGAGTGCGAAAAGCTGCTTGCGGTCGTTCTTGGTGGGCATGGGTATGTTTATGCAATCGCCGAAGCGGTCTAATATGCCCGGGTCGATTAAATTTTTAAGGTTGGTTGCCGCGATAATAACTATGTTCTTATTGTCGGTGTTAAAGCCTTGCAGTTGCCTGAGAAGCTCGGGCACAGATTCTTCCGAAGTTTTGCTGTCGCCGCCGCGCGCGCGCGCTATTTCTTCGAACTCGTCGAAAAAAGCTATAACCGCCGTGTTTTTTTGGTGAACGTATCGGCGAATTTCACTGAACGTTCTTTTAATGTTTTTAGCGGTGTTGCCTATAAGCGGGTCAACAAGCGACGTGCTGTTCACCTCCACAAACGGAAGCCCCACCTCGCAAGCCACAGCCTGCGCGAAAGTTGTTTTGCCGTTGCCCGGAGGACCTTCGAGCAAAATGTTGCCGCCCGCTTGCAATCCGTAAGCGGCGTAAGCTTCGGGATTTTTTAGCGGCTCGATTAGCAAACTGTGAATGGCAATTTTGGCTTCGTCAAGCCCTATAATGTCGTTTAGCGTAATTTTATTGTTAGGTTGCGAAAAAATCAGGTCGTATTCCTCGCTCGTATCGTCTATCGACCTAATTTGAGTTTTGTTCGAATCGGATTCGCCGTTGCGCACCGCTTTGGTGTTTTGAGAAAGACTTTCGGCGGCTTCGATTAACTTTTTCACAGTACGGTAGCGGGCTTTTTTCATTTCGCCCTCGCTTACCTGCGCAAGGTCTCTGAGAGTTTCGGCGGCAAGAAGGAAAAATTTGCGCGCTTTGTCGTTTTCGCCCGCGTCTTTCGCCGCCATAGCTCTCTTGTAGTAGTCCATGTAGGTATCGTAAAGTAACCCTTGATTATTCGCCATTACTGTTCGTCTCCCGTCGTCTCTTTTTTCCGACACAACCGCAACGGGGGTTTTGCCTCCGCTGCGGTTATGACTTTTCATATTTTTTTGTGTTTAACGGTTGTTTTCGGATATTACTCCTTTTTTTCAAGTCCTTAACCGCGCCGAGCGACTACCCGTTTATTCCGCTCTTGTTTTTTGCGGCTTCAAGTTGCTTCTCGATTTCGATTTCTTCGGCGTCGAGCTCGTTTGCAAGCTCGCGCTCTATCATCTGACCGATTTCGTCGTTGGTAGATATTCCCTCGAAATCCATATTACCCATGCTTTCGCTCATAGCCGTCATGAAGTCGTCCATCATCATGGTTTGCTCGTTCATTTTGTTCATATTGTTATTGAACTCTTTGGCGGCTTTCTGCATTTCTTTAAAGTTGGGCACTTCGCCCATAACCGCGCAAAGCGATTTCATACTCGAAAAGAACTCGCCGAGCATGCCTTGCACGTCGCGCGTGTCCATAACTATGCCCATAGTAAGCGACATTTGCTCGGCTTGCTTTTGCTGCTGCATAATCATGCGGAGCGCGTTCACAGCCATATTGTAGCTCATTTTGTCGCCGCGAGCCTTAGCCGTTTTCGCCTTTGAGAGCAAATCCCTGCGCTTGCCTTCCGCTCTGCGCACGAACGCTTCAAGATTTTCAACCGTTTTTTCAACCTGCTCGCGGGGGTCCACGTCGGGCTGCTTCTTCTTTTTTCCGAACATTTTTATCTTTTCTCCCCTCAGTCAAGCGCAATATCGTCTAACGAAGGAATGTCCGACTCCGCGCCTAACGCGGCTCCGCCGGCAATATCGTCGAGACTCGCCGCCTGTTCGCTCATTATAACGTCGTCTAATGTCGCGCCGCGCCCCGCCGTTTCGCTGTTGCGGTTAAGCACGCTATCCATAGCGCTCGTTGCCGCGCCGTAAGCGTCTTCCGCTCTTTCGGTGCGTTGTTGCATCTTTTTGAGCCCTTTCGCAACGTTTGCGCTGAGGTCGGCAAGTTGCTCTATGTCAACGTTGTCGATAGCTCCGATTTCCGCTTGGTCTTTAAGCTGTTTTAAAAGAGTGTCTACTTTATTAACGTTGCTTTGCGCATTCTTAACGTTTATAAGCGACACATCGAGCGACTTCTTTTTGTTGAGAAGCGTTTGATATTCTTTATTCATGCGGTCGCGGGCAACTTGGTCGGTAGCCTGCTTATATTTAGCCGCAAGCTTTTTGATTTCCGCGTTAAGAGTGTCAAGCTCGCTTTGCTTGCTCATTTCAAGAGTTTGCAGTTGATAGCTCTTAACAAGCTGTTCTAAAAGCTTGGAATTTTCCACATAGCGCGACGCTTCTTCCATTGCCGACGCATAGCGGTCTTCATACGCGAGTTTAAGCTCTTTTTTGGAGCCCGCGCCTTTATTCGCTTTAAGATACGTTTTAAGTCCGCGCTTTTTGTCGGCGTCCATAGTGCAACCGCACATTTTTTTGCGAGTGGAAACTATTTGATTTATAATTTTAACCGTTGCGGCGTCCACGCCTTCGGCTTTGTTCTCGTCGAGGTTTCCGTTATATTCCAAAAGCACTTTTTTAAGAAGCCTTTCAACGTCGAGAACGGTTTGAACAACGGTGCCCGTAGGGCGTATTCCTTGAAGAGCGCTCGACATAGACGCGATTGCTTCGCGCGCTTCCGCATTATCGGCGCGGTCGTAGAGCTTATCCACAATTCTGGACATCTCGCTTAAATTTTGACGCGACTGTTCGCGCACAAATTCGGGTGAAAATGCTTTTGCCATAATTATCTGTCCTCCCTGCCGCTCACCGCGTCGAGCACGCTCTTAAGCTGTTCCGCGCGTTCGTGAGCAATATCCGTATCGAGTTTAGCCACTTTGGATTCTTTGTGTTTCTCGATAATTTCTTCCGATTCGTCTGTAAATTTGAGACCTTCTATAACCACCTTTTCAAGATGCAAGCCCATGTGCTGCAAGTCGGGCATCTGGAAAGTGATAGCGCGGCTGAGGTCGTTGATTGCCGCAGTAACTTTTGTGTAGTCGCCTATTTTATTTAACTCTTTGGAGAGTATGGGCGCAACTTTCGCTATAATTTCTTTTTGAATGAACGATTCGATTTCTTCCGCTTCCACCATGTTGTCTTCGGTGTATTCGCTCGGCATTTTCGACCAAAGCTTGCTCGCGTCGTGAATAACGACGTCGCAATGCCCGTAGGCGCTTATCGAAAGCGCTATGCCGCCGAGTTTGCGGTCTTCGTAAGTTACGGGAGTTTTTCCCACTCCCCACTTAACCGAAGCGGGTTTTTCTCGGTTAAACACTATAAAGCTGAAATTCGCTTTTTTATACTGTTTTGAAAGTCTGCCGCCTTGATTGAGAAGTTCGTTTTGCCCGTCGCGGAATTCGCCCACATTAACGCCGCCCGCAAAGCACAGCGCCACGCAACCGTCGTCAACGCGCACAACCGTGTCTTTTTCGAGCTTTTTGATTTCCTGTTTCCAAACCATTGCGCCGTTGCGCTTTTCGATTCTTAAATCCACCATTTTATATTTCTCCTTCCTTAAATTTTTCTTATTATATCCGTCACGGTGTCGCTAATCACGGCAAAGCTCATATCGCCGAGCTTTTCGCCGCCCGCGCTCACCGTGTAAGTCATTAGTCCCACAACGTTGCCCGCAGAGTCGAACAGCGGTCCGCCGCTGTTTCCGTGATTGATTGTCATATCAGTTCTAAGCACCATGCGCCCCATGTTGTCGCGCTCCGCCGCGCGAGACACAATGCCTTTCGAAACGTTGAGCCCCATATTGTTGGGGTTGCCTATCGTGAACACGTCTTCGCCCGCTTTAACGGTGAGAGCCGAACGCATCAAAAGCCGTTCGCCGTACACAAGCGGAGGTTTTTCGCCCGTGAAAGCAAGCACGGCAACGTCCTCATGCGGCACATACGCCACCGTCCGAACGGGGTATCTGTGCGGCGCGTCGCCCACCTGAATGCTTATGTTTTCATACGGATAGCCGTTTCCGCTAAGTATAACGTGCGAGTTGGTTACAACGTAGTCGCCCACCACAATGGCGCCGCTTCCCGCGCTGCCCGTGCAATTCGACCTGCTCGACGCGTGAACCTCCACAACGTTTGTGTACAGTTTATCCACAAGTTGAACGAAATCGCCGCTAAGCCCCGTGCCGCCGAGTTTTTCGGATTTAAGGCAACCGCCGTCTACCACAATCCCGTAACGAACTTTTAACGTGTTTATACACTTTTCGTCGCTTTTGTCGGCTCCGAGAAGATAATAGAATTTTGCCTGTTCGTCGTCTTGCTCGGTGCCTCGCCCCTCGCGCGCGCACTCCCCAAGATTGAAAAGCGCTTTGTTTTCGCCGCGCGACGCCGCCGAATAAAAGAGGTCGTGCGCAAGCTTATAGTCCTGTTCCACTCCCACGCCAGAATAGTACGCAATTCCTAATTTATAAGCGTCTTTGGGCGGAAAATTGTCTATGCCCGAACGCACCATATCGGTAAGCGGGTCGGTTTTTTTCGGCTTGGCTTTTTCGGATTTAACCGTTATTTCGCCGCTTGCAAGCGATATGCTTATAACGGGTTCCGTTTTCTTTTTCGAATCGCCGAACGCGTTTTCGTCCGCCTCGCCAACAATAAGGTCGCGCTCCGTCAGCTCCGCGTTGCAACCCGCGCAAACACCGGGTTTTGCGGGAGTCATGCAATACGGACACAATTTCGTCAACATTAAAAAATCCTCCTCTTTCGATTTTTTTAATAACTGCGGCTCAATGGCTTACGTCTAAAAAAATCGAGCGCTAAGTTTTTCTTTATTTTCAGGTGTTGTTCGCCTTTCTCAAAAGTTTGTCGATTTCGGCGTCCATAGCCGAAACGTCGGCGTTGTCGGCGCCCACCTCGCGGTCAATAAGCGCGTCGAGCTCGCTTTCGAGCCCCGTTCCGCTCGCAACCGAACCGAACATCATTTCGGATTCGTCCATAAAGCCTTCGAGGTTGTCTTGCATCTGCTCGCTTTGAGCCATAGCCGAACGCATGTTCTTTTTGGCGCGCGTTATGTTTATTTTTCCGTTAAGGGTGGTAATCTGCTTGCCGAGCGTATCCATGCCCTGCACGAAATCGCGCGTAACCTCGCTCGCGTCTTTCGTTTGTTGGTTAAGTTCTATGTTCAACAAGAGCTGTTCGGCAACCTGTTGCTGGCGCACCGCCATAGCAAGCCCGCTCCGAGCAAGTTTGTATTGCGAGTCTATTCCCTGTTGTTTGGCGCGTTTCGCCTCTTCTATATACCGCTTTTTCGCTTCTTCGAGCTTGTTTATGTACGTTCTTATATGGTTTAACGCCTTGCGGACAAGCGATTTTTCTTCCCAACGCTTTTCTTCGGCGCTCTTAAAAAGTCCCATTTTTTTACTTCTCCCGTTATGATTATATTTTCGTGGAATGAGTTATAACCCAATCCGCGACGCGCCTAAGCTCTTCGGTTGAAACGAACGGTGCCTGCATTCTTTTAAGCCCGCCGCCGCTCGGCTCGTTATACAGCATGTCGCCGTTGCCGAGAAGCGATTCGGCGCCCGCTTGACCCGCGAGCGTTGTGCGGCTATCCTCTTTGCGCGCAACCTTAAACGCGATTTGCACGGGAAAATTGTTTTTAATCGTTCCCGAAATTACGTCGGTGCTCGGGCGCTGAGTGGCAAGCACTAAATGAATGCCGCTCGCGCGCGCCTTTTGGCTGAGCTTGCGTATAACCGCGTCGAACTCCTTAGAGAGCGGACTTGTGGATATATCGGCGTATTCGTCTACGAACACCGCAATAAACGGGAGCTTTTCGCTCGGCCCGCACTTGTCGTTGTATTCGCCTATGTTGCGGCAACCCATTTGCACCAAAAGGTCGTACCGCCGCTCCATTTCGTCGCAAACAATATTAAACAGTTCGAGCGCGTCCTCGTCGTTATCCACAACCTTATCGGTGAGCAAATACGGCGTTCCGTTATAAACCGCCATTTCAACGCGCTTAAAATCGATTATCGCAAGTTTTAAACGCGACGGAGTGTATTTATACATTAAAGAAGTTATAACCGAATGCAGAAAACAGCTTTTTCCGCTGCCCGTGCTTCCCGCTATCATCATGTGCGGAGCTTTCGCAAGGTCTTTAATAACGGGCGAACGGTCTATATTCACAGCCAAACAGTAATTAACGTCGCCGTGCGATTCAACGAACGAATCGGAACCCACCATTTCTTTTAAGCCGATTACGTCGCGGCGCACGTTGGGCACCTCTATGCCGAACGCGTTTTTGCCGGGTATGGGCACCTCGAAACGCGCTTGCTTGCCGAGCCTCATGGCAATGTCGGAAACAAGCGGGTCGATTTTTTGCACCGACATCCCGACCGGCATAGCCATTTCGAGCCGAGAGAAAGCGGGACCCACAACGCGGTTAACAACTTTCGCGGGCACGCCGAGCTCGGCGAGAACCTTTTCCGCTTCGGCGGCGTCCTCTTCGAGTTCGCGCTCGTTCGCTTCGCGCACAGCCGCGTCAACAAGATAATCGTCTAAAAGTTCGAGCGGCGGAAATTCGAATTCGAATCTCTCGTTTAGCTTTAAATCGAGAGGCTTTTTTTCGGGCGGCAACGGTTTTTGTTGCGCGGGCGCCGCCTGACGCACCGGCGGAACGGCAGCCGCAGATTTGGGCGGAGCTACCGGCTCGGGAGTAAGTTTATATACTTTGGGGGCTTGGGCGGATACGCTCGCAACTGCGGCGGGAGCCGCCTTAGCTTCCTCTTCTTTTTCTTCCAACTCTTTTTGCTTTTTGAGCTCTTCGAGTTGAGCGCCGATTTCTTCCTCTTCGTCTACCGCCGCGCTAAGTCCCAAAAGCCCGTCTATTTCGGCGTCGGACACATTCGCCCCCGAAAGACCGGCAAAATTATCCTCCGACTCCATAAGCATATCGTCGAGCTGCTCTTGAACGCCTTCCATTCCCGCAATCGCTTTTCTCAAAACGTCGCGGGCGGATTTTATGTTGGTGCTCTTGTTTACCTTGCTCAGCTGACGGAAAATGGTTTCCATTCCCGTCAAAAATTCTTCGGTAACGGTGCCCGTGTCGCGCATCTGCGTAGTAATGTCTATGTTCAAAAGCATTTCGCGCGTGCGGTTGAGCTGAGTAAGCGTTGAAGCAAGCCCGCTGCGCGCCAAACTATACGAATGTTTATCGCCCTTTTGATATGCGGTTTTTGCGCGCTCAACGAACTTTTGCTTGTCGCTTTCAAGTTTTTCGAGGTTGTTCGAAAGCTTTGTGCGAGTGCGCTTTATTTGCATTTTCTTTTCGAATTCGTTTTTTCCCATTAGCCGTACCTTATTTTTCCTTCTGTGACGCCATTATACTGCGCGCAGTTTACCGCAGCATAAAATTCACATAAAAATCAGATTAAAATTTTTCCGATTGAGCTCGCCGCCTAAAAAATTCCGCCGACTCTTTTTTGTGCGAAAGTCGGCGGAAAACAATGTGCGGCTGTTATTTTTTGAGCGACGCCGTAAAATCTTTAACAGTAAGCAAGCCCTTGTTGATTGCATACAGCTTGTCGTTATATTCTTCGATAATCGAATACGCGGGTCCCACAAGGCTCTTGCCGTAGTCGGTGGTAAAACCTTCGAGCCCCGTTATATATTCGCTGTTTTCATAAGTGCACAAGCCTTTGTCGAAATACAGGCAGAATTTGCCGTAAGCTATTCGGCTGTTTATAGCCGCAAGCGCGGTTGCAACGTCCACGCTCCTATCCTGCTTGATTTCGAACGGCATTTGGCTGTAAGTTTCTACTCTTTGTTTTTCGGCGCTCACCGAAAACATGAGCGTTACGGGAAAATCGTCGCCCGTTATTGTTACAAACGCAACAAGCTTGTCGGGTTCGCAATCGTATTTAAGCTTCGCTTCGTCCATAAAGCCCGTAATAGCCCCGTATGCGGCTTTGGCTCTTTCCTGATTGTTCATTGTGTCTCCCTCCTATTATTAAAGCTGTTTCGAGAAATCTCTCACAGTCATAAGCCCTTTGTTTATGGCAAAAAGCTTGTCGTTGTATTTCTCGATTGCCGAGAAAGCGGATATTATAACGCGCTCGGCGTATTCGGCGTTAAAACCTTCGAGCCCCGTGTAAATTTCGTTCGATTCGAAACTGCAATAAAGGTTTTCGGTGTCTACGCAAAAAGCGCCTATGGCAAGCACTTGATTTATAAAGGTGGTTGCCATTATAAGGTCGGTAAGCTTTTCTTTTTGAGCCTCGAACGGAATTTTGCTGAACACAAAAGTGCGCTCGTGCTCTTCCTCAACCTTAAAAAGCGTGGTCATGGGGAAATCTTCGCCGGTGATTTGCAAAATTATGCTGCGTTCGCTTTCGTCGCGTTGGTACTTAAAATTTTTGCCGTCGAGAAAATCGCAGTAGCATTTGAATACGGCGTCAGCCCTTTCTCTCTTTGTCATTTCCTTTTCTCCTTTTATTTCGCGCTCCCACCGCGCAAAAATCGCGTGGGGCAAGAATTTACATTGCGTTTTATATTGCCGAAATTTTATATTTACCTATAATTTCACATGTATATAATTATACACGAAACGCCACTGTTCGTCAACGAATTTTCATTGAATTTTCACATAAATACCTTTGTATGTTTTTGGCTGCGGCGGCTTTATTTTCAACCGTTACGGGGAGTTGCAAACACCCGCTCTAAAATCGCCTTATATAGCTAAAACGGAGAAAAACCGCAACTCTTCTCCGTTTTATTCTTACGGTTGTCGCGGTTTATTTATGCTCGCGGTTTTTTCGTCCGCCCGATTTTTCTTGTTCGTTTTTGCTCTCCGGCAAATCGGCACAAACGGCTTTCAGTTCGAACCAAAACTCTGTGCCTTCGCCCAAATTGCTCGACACTCCGAATTCGGCGTTGTGCGCCGTAAGCACGCTTTTAACTATGCTAAGCCCCAGCCCGCTGCCCACAACGTTTCGCCTGTTCTGGTTGGCGCGGTAGTAGCGCTCCCAAACTTTATCGAGCTCTTCGGGCGCTATTCCCGAACCGTAATCGCGCACCGTTACGCGCACTTTTTCGCCGTTGCCTTTCGCGGTGATTTTAACGGTTTTACTCTCGCCCGTGTAGTTAAGAGCGTTGCCCACAAGATTGTATACCACCTGTTCAAGGCGGCGAATGTCGCAAATCGCAACGCAATCGCCTTCCGATTCGAAGTCGAAAACGTAGCCGTCACGCGAGGAAAACACGTCGAAACGTTCTATAACGGTTTTGGCGAGCATGCGCAAATCGACAGCGCTCATCTGCAACGTTTCCGTTCCCGATTGCAACTTGCTTAAATTCAAAATGTCGTTTACAAGTCCGGTGAGCCTGTCCGCTTCGTCTATTATAACCTGGCTGTGCTTCACGCGTTTCACTTCGTCGCCGCCCGATATGTCGCGCAACATTTCGGCGTATGCCTTTACCATTGTTAAAGGGGTGCGCAAATCGTGGCTCACGTTAGCCAAAAAGTCGCGGCGCATTTGTTCCGTTTTGCCTATTTCGGTTGTGGCATAATTCAAAGTTTCGGCAAGATTGTCTATTTCGGTGTAGCCGTTGCCTTTAAAGCGCACAGTGTAATCGCCCGCTCCGAGCTTTCGCGCAACTTTGGAAAAGTCGGTTATGGGTTTAGTTATGCGTTCGGAAATAAAGTACGACACAATTATGCTAAGCACCAAACACACAACTGTAGCTATAAGCAGTTGGTCGGCCATAACGGAAATTGTGCTTTCCATAGGAATGTACGGCGTCATCATATAAAGGTAACTGCCGCTGTCGTTAAGCCGAGCCCCGTACACAAAATAGTTATTGTTTTTATAGTTCTTAACGTAGCTTACCTTGTCTTTTCCTTTAATCCCCGAGTAAAAGTTCGACCAGTCGAAAATTATGTGCGGATTGTCTTTGGAAAGCAAATCGTCGCCCGCAAGCTCGCCCGCGTTGAACTGACTCGAAATATATTCCGCCGAAAAGCACACGTCGTCGAGCGCGCATCCGTCGGCGCCCACGTTAAACACTATTATATTCAGCCCGTTGTTAAAAGCGGTTTGCCTTAAATAATCGTCGAACCTGTTGTCGCCTTTTTCGCCGGGATACCTATCCACTATTTTTTCGCCGAGTTTTTCAACCTCTTGTTTTTTCATCGCCCTATACGACGATTTGAAAAACAGAAACTGAAAAAGCCACAACACGAAAAGAGCAAGCGCCGCCAAAAGAAAAAAGTACGTCCACGTCTGAAAACGAACGGAGCGAGACACTCGCTTTTTTTTATTTTTAATATCCACTCCCCCCCCCGAAGAAGCTTCGCACGACGCCCAACCTGCGGCGTTGTTTTGCAGCTTTGCGTTTGTTTTTTTGTTCCGCATGCGCGACTCCCCGCTATCTTTTTTACAGCAGAAAGCCGTTACAGTTCGAGCTTGTAGCCGAGCCCGCGCAACGTCACTATTTTTTCGCGGTACGGTCCGAGCGAAGCTCTCAGCATTTTTATATGCGTGTCCACAGTGCGGTCGTCGCCGTAAAAATCGTAGCCCCACACTTCGGTTAAAAGCTTTTCGCGCGGAATAGCGAGTCCCGCGTTTTCAGCCATAAAAAACAACAGTTCGTATTCTTTGGGCGTCATGTCAACTTTCACGCCGTCAACAAGCACGTTTCTGCCCGCGATATCGATAGAAAGCCCGTCCGACACTATTTTGCGGTTTTCGCGTTTGCCGCGCTTTAATACGGCGCCCACACGCGCCATAACCTCTTTGGGCGAGAAAGGCTTTGTAACGTAATCGTCGGCGCCTATCTCGAAACCGAAAAGCTTGTCGTATTCTTCGACGCGCGCCGAAAGCATAATAACGGGCACGTCTTTTTCTTTGCGTATTTCTTTCACTGCGGAAAACCCGTCGAGTTTGGGCATCATTACGTCCATAATAACAAGGTCAACTCTGTTCCCCTTAGCCATGCGAACGGCGTCCATGCCGTCGCACGCTTCAAGAACGGAATATCCCTCGAATTCGGCGTATTCGCGCAAAACGGTGCGAATGTTTTCCTCGTCGTCTGCTATAAGTATTACCGCCATGTTCCTTTTCTCCCTTTTAATAGTCTTTTGTTTATATCATTTTATCATACTATTGTTGAATAAGTATTTTGCTTTTGTGATAAAAGGGTGAAAATAGAGCGTGCCTATTACGGCAAAAGCAACGCTTTTCTCGAACTATAACGTCATTGCGAGCGCAGCGAAGCAGTCCCGAAGTATAAAAGATTGCCGCGTAAGGCTTCGCCCTCTCGCAATGACATTACGCATTTCGCTTTATTTCTTGCGCAAGAAATGTTATACTCGTTATAAACTAATATTTTCAGAGGTGACAGGCATAACAATGGACGAAAAAGAAAAGAAAGAACAATCGCACGCGGAGCGCGCGGGAATAGACTACGCGATTAAATTATCTTACGGCGCAGTAGACAAAAGCGAGCGCAAAGACAAGCGCGACCTAATTTACAGCCTTTTGTGCTTCGGTTACATGTTCGACAAAAGCTTTGTTACGTCGCCCGACCCCATCGTAAAAAAATACGATTGCCTTACCGAACCGGAACCGAAAAAATCAGACCTATACGAGCTTGCGCATATTTTGGTAAATTTGCCGAACGCAAACCTCGAACTTAAAAAATGTTGGTTTATGACTTTTGCTTACGTTTTGCTCAGCGAAGCGCCGCACAACCCCGAAATCTTCGACGAATTGCGTTCCGTTTTGCACACCGAAGAAGTGTTCGCAGCCGTGCTCGCATCGCGTTACAGCATATACGTTCCGCCCACTTTGGAAGAACTTGCGGCACAGGGCGCGCCCTCCGTTTTGCTCGACTGGGAACGTCCGTATTTGGAATATTGCGCCGAAAAAGACGAAAAAGGAGTAACGCGAGAAACCCGCGAGTGCAAACGGCTTCTTATGCTCGGCAACTTTACCGAAGCGCTATTTCGTTCCGAGCGGCTCATATCCGCTTTCCCCGACGATTTAAACGTTGCTATTTCAAACATTGCGGCAAGGGTTTCCCTTTCGGGAGCGGCAAGCGCCGATTCTCGCATATCGCTATTAAAAGAAACGCTTTCGCTTATAGACGAATATCTTCCTTACGCCGACACTCAATATTTCCGCTACTATCGCGGGCTTACGCTTTTGGGACTTATGGACACTGTGGGCGCAAGGCGCGAATTCGAAGAATGTTTGCAAAACGACCCGCATTTCGAGCTTGCCGCGCTAATGCTTAAAGGCATGGATAAATACGAAAAGTAGCCGCCGAAGCGACCACTTTATTTCAAAATATTAAACTAATAAAATCTTCTCAACCCGTTTTAAAATTTGCTAATCAGCTCGCGACATTATTCCGTTTTTTCAATCGGCAAATCGGCAATACTCGCGGAATCAAACGCGGAATCGAGCAATTCCGTCGCGGCGGCTTCGGTCGCCGCGTTTTCGTTATTTGCGGCGCCGTCTGCCGAACTTTGCAACGCAACCGAATAGTCGGCGTTTTCAATCGCCGTAATATTTCCGTCGGGCGGAACAAGCGGCAAGCCGCTTTCTTTTTTAAACATGAATTTAAGCACAATGGGCGTTACGAGCGACGAAACAATAACAAGCATAATAACGGGGGCAACGTAAATTTCGTCGAGCAAACCCGCCGCTATTCCCTTTTGCGCAACAATGAGCGCAACCTCGCCGCGCGCCATCATTCCAACGCCCACTTGAAACGATTCGCGCCAAGTGTAGCGGCACGCTTTCGCGGCGAACCCGCAGCCCAAAATCTTTCCCGCCATTCCCGCAAGCACGAACAGCGCGCAAAACAGCAGTATTTGCGGCTCAAAATCGGAAAAACTCGTTTTAATGCCTATGTTGGCAAAAAACACGGGAGCGAAAATCATGTAGGTGTTCACGTCTACCTTGCGCTCTATGTAGTCGGTTTCCTTAGTGTTGGAAAGCAATATTCCCGCAAGGTACGCGCCCGTTATATCGGCTATTCCGAAAAAGTGCTCGGCGCAAAAAGCATAAATAAAGCATACTACCAAACCGAATATGGGAACTCTGCGGCGGTGCGGATATTTTTTTTCGAGCCAACGGAACAAGTAATTCAACCCAACTCCCACGCCTATGCCTATAATAAAGAAAAGCGCGGTTTTAACAAGCACCATATACGGTTTTGTTTGACCCGGATTTTTCATGCCGATAACAAACGTAAGCACTATTATGCCGATAACGTCGTCTATAATCGCGGCAGACAGCACCACCGTGCCCACTCTGCCTTTAAGCTTGCCGAGCTCGCGCAAAGTCTCGACGGTTATAGACACGCTCGTGGCTGTTATGATTACGCCTATAAACACGCATTTAAGCACGTTGTGCGTGTCGCCGAGCCCGAAAAACGGCACCGCTATTCCAAACCCGAGCACAAGCGGAACCACAACGCCCAAAAGCGCCACAAAGCTCGCCTTAAGTCCCGAACGCTTTAATTCTTTTAAGTCGGTTTCAAGCCCCGCTCCGAACATTAGCATAATAACGCCGAGTTCGGCTAAAAACGTTAAAAACTGCGATTCTCCTACGGGAACGAACCGCCCGCCCGTGAGCGGCGACCATATTGCGGGTCCTATTAAAATGCCCGCGATTAGCGCCCCCACAACCTGAGGCAACCCCAACTTTTTCATCAGCAACCCCAACAGTTTGGTCGCCAAAAGTATGATTGCCAAATCCAACAAAAACCTGTAATCCATTTCTTTATCTCTCGAAAAAAATCCCGAAGTTATTCCGTTTTGTTTTTACGACGGGTTAAACACCTCGCCGCCGTTGCAATTATAGTCTTGTTGACGCGGTTTGTCAAGCGTTCGCACATGCCGAAAAAGCAAAAGTTTAACGCAAAATATGTTCGCCCGCCATATTGAGCAACAAATCAAAGATAGACTTGCGCATTTGCTCCGAAAGTTTACGGTAATGGGTAATTAGCTCCTCCTCGTCGTCTGTAAGACACACGATTTTTTCGTCGGTCATAAAGAATTGCGCTAATGTTATTCCCAACGCATCACACATTTTTTCAAGATTTTCAACGCTCGGCACAGTCCCGCGTGAAAACGTATTCGCAAGAGTGGATTGATTTATCCCCGATAGTTCGGAAAGTCGATATACACTCATATTGCGTTCCAACCGCAGCGCATTTAATTTTTTTATTACGTCCATATCAACCTCCCATTTCTTTACTTAGAATACTACAAAATTTAACTAACATTACACCATAATTGAGTTGACAATATAGTTAAATTATGCTATATTGTATGTAATTATTAACATTAAGGAGAAAAAGTTATGGGTAAAGGAAAACTTGTGGCGGGTATTGTGCTAACCGCATTGGCATGGGCGGCATTGATAGCGTCCATGATTTTATTGACCGTAGTAGGCACTCACGCGTCTATTATAATGATTTGCTACTTTATAGGGCTTGGTGCTTTTGTGGTTTTTGGTTTTATAGGGCACCTTCTGATAAAAAGCTACCGGAAAAACGGTGGAAAAGGCAAACTCAGTATGACGTTTTTTATATTCAGCTTTATGCCCTACTGGGTGATAAACGCCATTGTGATGATTTTCTTATACATAATAGGCTTTATCATAAAACTTATTCGCGGCGATTCTAATTTAGGTTCAGTTGGAAGTTCTTCAAACGAAAAGAGCGTAACCGTTTATACAATTAACGATGAGAGAGGCGCTCAACGCGAACTTATTGAATACGACCGCTACGGAGGGGCAAGACACTACAAAGACGACTTAGGAAACCTTTGGCTTTCTAAGGACGAGGGAAAAACATTTTATCGAAATAACAAAATATAGCGTTTGAGGCGGTCGCATTTGACCGCCCTTTCTTTTTGTGCTATACTTTGTGCGTATGAACGAAGATTTAATATTTAGCCGCAACGAAGCGGCTGTTGCGGAGCCGTTTTTGCGACGCATGAAAAATCTGCTCGGCGAAACCGACTATGAGGCGTATTTGCTTTCTTTAAAACAGCCTCACATGCGTTTAGCTCGCAAAAATCCGCTTAAATCTGTGCCCGACGAACTAATCGCCGACGAACTCGGCGGCTATCCGCTTATGCCCGAAAACGCAAAACCCGGCTTATGCCCGTTGCATGCGGCGGGAGCGTACTACGTTCAGGAGCCTGCGGCAGCGGCGGTTGCGGGGCTTTTGGCTCCGCTTTTGCCGCCCAACGCCAACGTGCTCGATATGTGCGCCGCGCCCGGCGGAAAAGTTACGGCTTCCGCGTCGGCGCGCCCCGACTGCAACTTTTTTGCAAACGAAGTCGTGTTTTCACGCGCAAAAATTTTGCTATCCAACGCCGAACGACTCGGGCTGCGGAATTGCACAATAGGTTCCATGCGTCCCGACGAAGTCGCTCGCATAGGTTCTGGCATGTTCGACGCGGTTATTGCCGACGTGCCGTGCTCGGGCGAGGGAATGCTCCGCAAAACAGAATTTCACACTTCCGACATAAGCGACGAAGCTGTGGCGGCATGCGCCGAACGAGCCGCAAAAATTCTCGACGCTTGCGACGAATGTTTAAAATTCGGCGGACTTCTTTTGTTTTCCACTTGCACGTTCAACAAAACCGAAAACGAAGAACAGGTTTTCCGCCTTATACGCGAAAAAGGTTACGAACCCGTTATGCCGCCCTCCCGTCCGACGAAAGCGCGCGCAGGTTTCGGCTTACCCGAAGCGGTTCGTTTTTTCCCGCAAGACGGCGGAGGCGAAGGGCATTTCGCATGTGTTCTTAAAAAAACAAGCGACAACGAACATATTGCGCGCAAAAAAGAAAAATCCGCCAAACGAAATTCGGCGAACGACAAACGCGTAAACTCCGTTTTAAACGAAGCCGCAAAATTTACTTCTGAAACTTTCGAACGAAACCGCATTGTGTTTGTTGGCGATGGGTGCGAATACGTTTCGCAAAATTACCCCTTTGCAAGTTTTCCCGCGCTTAGGCGAGGTATGCGCGTAGCCGACTTTGCGGGCGAGCGCGCGATTTTGCACCACCATTTTGCGACCGCCGCCCAACCCGATTTTTTAATCGACTCGCCGAACTTCCCGCCGAGAGCGCCCGAACTTGCAAGTTATCTTGCGGGCAACGAATTTTCTTGCTCTTCGCAAGACGGCTTTCGCGCAGTACGCGTTGCGGGGTTGCCGCTCGGACTTATTAAAGTTTCGAACGGCACCGCAAAAAACAGGTATCCCAAAGGGCTAAGGTTTATTGTAAATTCTCAAAAATAATCAATGTTCTTATAAATCGGCAATACCCAACAAATAATCTGTTGTAATATTGAAATACTGCGCAAGTTGAATGAGAGTGTCAAAATCACACTCTCTTTTTCCTTGCTCCAAATATGAAACAGTTCGCTCTAAAACTCCCACAGCTACCGCAAGTTCTTTTTGAGTAATATTCTTTTCACCGCGCAATTCTCTTATTCTTTTTGAAAATTGATTTATCATAATTTATAATAATAAATTCTACCTCTTGCTCATATAAAAAGACTCGAATTGCGCTTGCATGCTTTTTATATCTTTTTTCGGAAGAATTTCAACTGCAACGCGTTGGCGAACCCAAATTTCGTTCGGCGCGGGTTTCGGCTCTTGCGGCGGTAAAGCGATTTCGTCGTTACGAACCGAACATTCGGGCAACTTCGGTCTGTCCTTTTTTGCAAAACGAACTCCCGCCAAACGGTTTTGCGGCGCATAACCGCGAATTTTTCTTATAAGGCGGTAAGAAAATCCGTTTTCGAATAAATAGCGCGCAAACACAGGCTTTGCGTCCGTTCTTTCGGGGCGAGCCGCGCCCGCTTTTTCCGCCGCCGCAAAATCGAGCAACCACTCGTTAAACTGCGCGGGCGAAAGCGTGCCCGCATAAGAGTCGGCAACCGCGAACGGGTCGGGGCGGTAATCGGGAAAAGGGTCGGAAGTTTTCTTGCGAGAGGCAACCGGCTTGGGGGCGCTCGTTTTGGGCGCGGAACGCGCTTTGAACCGTTCTTCCTCGCGCTTTCGTTCCTCTTCTTTCATTTGTCCGAGCTTTTTGAATTTAAGCACGCTCACAACAACCGACACGCCTATTATAACGATTAACCCTATAACGAACGCGACGGATTCGGAACCCATTCCCACAGTTTATCCTCCAAAAAACAAAAATTGCTTCTCTTTAATATATTAAAGGGCAACTACGAAAATCCTCGCGTTGCCCAAACGTTTTCGCCTTACTTTCACGGAAACACGCCGCGCAAGATTTAAATACCTTCAGCCCAGTTAAAGTCCATTTCCAAAATGTAACCCTGTTGCGAGGTTCCGCTCGGTGTGGCTGTGTAAATTCCGAGAGAAGTTTGCCATTTGGAAATTTTGAATTCGGCGTCGTAAACAATTTCTATGTCTTGACGGTAGCAACACCCCACGCCGCCCGCAACGGTTGCGGCAATTTCGGCAAAATTACGTTGCTGAATAATTACGTTGCCCACCTTGTCGGTATGATATGTAAAGATATTTTTGTACGGAGCGGGATTTTTTCCTTCTTCTTTTTGCTGTTGGAATTTCGCGTTTTCCGCCTGCATATAATTCACGAGTTCGGGAAAAAGAATAAGATTTTTCGCAATAATTTGGCTCGACGGCGAATATTCGTTTGTTTTAACTATATTGCGGTAGTCCGTCCCTTGAAGCTTATACGACGTGGTTTGTTGGTCCTCTTTGTCGTAGTCGTAATATTTCATCACAACGGTGCAAGTGTCGTATTTGCTCAAAACTCTGTTCATCGTTTCGGCATCGGGGAAAGGCGGTTCGTTGCCCTCTTGCCCCTCAACGTCCGACGAATTGTTCTTCGCGCCAACGTTTATATTAACGTTCACGAGCTTATCCAAAACGTCGCCCGCAGAAATTTCGTTCACCGCATATTCGAGAAGCGTTTTACCGTAGTAGCTGAATTGCCCGAATTGCTTGGGCGCCGCGCTCTCTTTATCTTTGGCACAACCCGCAAACAAAAAGCCGCATTGAAGCGCCATAAGTATTCCGGCGACTATTGCAAAAATTCTTTTTTTCATCTTCGTTCTCCTTTTGTAAAAAAATTCGGTTCGCTCCCGCGAGCCACATTTACAGCTATTATACCATAAAAAAGCCCGCGACGCAAGAAAATAAAAGCACTGAACGCGAGCGCAATATTAGAATTGTATTAAACGTTTTTTCACGCCTACCGCACGGCTTTTTATTAAGCGTTTAAAGTAGTCTATTTATTTAGCTCTTTAATCATTTGTTTATACAATAGCTCGGAAAACCCGCAACGCTCGTATAATTTTAAGGCGCGCAAATTACTCGGCTCAACTTCAAGCCGCAATCTTGCCGCAACGTTTTTATACGTTTGTTCAACATACGACAAAAGCTTTTCTCCAACGCCGTTGCCGCGAAAATCGCTTCTAACGAACAAATCCTCTATTTGAACGCAAATCCCGCCTCGCTCGGTGGAATAACCTTTCGAAACCATTGTGTAACCCGCAATAACCCCATCGCATTCCGCAACGTAACCTTCCACAAACGGCATATCGCTTAAACAGTCGGCTATATCTTTTTCAAACAATTCTTTGCTCGGCTTTGCAAGCACGGCGGGCGAAGAATAAAACTCAGTCATAATTTCAATTAGCTCGTTCTTGTCTTTTTCGCAAATCGGTCTTATTGTCATTACAAATGTCCCTTTTAATATTTTTGTTCCTCTTCCCTTTTATATGTAGGCAAAGCTTACAGCAAATCGCAACCTTCAAATGCGTCGGGCGCAATGTCGGTAGCGCTTTCGGGGATATTTATTTTCGACAGACTTTCGCAATTCTCAAAAGCGGAACTATCGATTTCATAAAGACCTTCGTGCAAAACCACTTCTTCAAGCGCCTCACAATCGGCAAAAGCGCCGTAACCTATTTTTTCAACGCCTTTCGGAATTTCTATTCTTTTCAGCTCGATACACATGGCAAACGTTCCGCTTTCTATTTCCGACAGCGATTGCGGCAAAATTATTTCTTTCAGCGCGAAACATTGCGAAAAAGCGTTCGCTCCTATTGCGGTTACGTTTTGCGGAATAGTTACAGAAGTTAAACTGCAACAAGAATTAAACGCGCCGCCGCCGAGCGTTTTTAAAGCGTTGGGAAAATTTATTTTTTTAAGCGATTTGCAATCGTAAAACGCGGCGGGAGGTATTCGTTCCAAACCGTCGGGCAATTCAACTTCTTCGAGCGCCGCGCAATCGGCAAAAGCGCTTTCCCGAATAATTTTTACCGTTGCGGCTATTTTAACGTATTTCAAATTTTTGCAACCGCAAAACGCGCCCTTGCCTATAACGTTTACACCGCAAGGAACGGTAACGGAACTCATATTTTTAAATTTAAAAGCATGGGCGTATATTTCCGAAACGCCGTCCGGCAATATAACGCGTTCCGCTTCGCCGCGATATTCCATTAGCACTCCGTCCCGAATCAAAAACTCTTCTTCCATAATATTTTCTCCCGTTTGGTTATTCTTACCTTATTTTTTATACGCAAATTATATAACTTTTGCGCCGAAAAATCAAGGGAAACAAAGTACAACATGAACTTGCCGCCAAACTCTCGCATGAGGTATGTTTTGGATAGAGGCGACACGAAACGAAAATATTAGCCCTAACATATTTATAATTCTATTACGATATTACTTTCTGTTCGGCTTTCTCTTTATGCTTAACAACGCTAAAAAATCATTAAATAACGAAGTATCCGTCGGCTCAAACATAAGCCATTTTCCATCGTGGTAAGTTTGCGTCTCGTCATATATTTTTTGAACTTCTTTTGAAAAATTGTGTCTGTTTGTTTCAAACTTTATTCGTTCGTCTTTCCCCAAAATAATCATAAAACCCACGCAATTTTCTCTTGCGTATAATGCGCACAGAGTTTTGCCGCCCCTACGATATTTATATTCGTATTTCCACGTTTTGCCGCCTTTTCCCCACAAACATTCCATATCGTATTTTTCATTTATAAGAACCGACAACTTATTCCAAACGTCATATAACGAGTTCCCTATTAAATTTATCATTTCTTCTTTATCAGGCTGAATATCAAGCATATTTCACCTCCATATAATTTAATGTTTAATCATAAAATTGCGTTCAAACTATCAGTTTGAACGCAATTTACTTTGGCGGAGGCGAAGGGATTCGAACCCCTGTGCCCGTTAAGGCAAACGGTTTTCAAGACCGCCTCGTTATGACCGCTTCGATACGCCTCCGTATTTTGTTTGTTTTGTTTTCATGTTTCGCGTTTATAGGCTACGCATTTGGGTCGGCGTTCGCAACTTCGTTGCTCGGCTGAGGACCGCTTCGATACGCCTCCGTATTTTGTTTGTTTTGTTTTCA
>NZ_CALPCN010000003.1 GCF_943193045.1 Pumilibacter muris
ATTTCCGTTAATGTGGATATATAAAGCCCCGCTTGAAAGCATCGAACCTTTCAAGCGGGCTTTTTTCTTTTCCTTTTGTTTTTTTGTGGGGGGTACTTTTTGGGCGAAGATTGCCGCGCTCGTTATGACAACTGCGGTGCTTGCGCAATAGGAGTTCTGCGAGGCGGGCTTTTGAAGCGGTTTTTGGGGTGGGGATTGCCGCGCTCGTTTTACTCGCTCGCAATGACAACGCGAGTGGGGGGGTAAATGGTTGGTTTCGTTTTCTGTCATTGCGAGGAGCCGCAGGCGACGCGGCAATCCCGTGCTTAACTTGCTTTATTTTTGACGCTTGACTTTGTGTGTTTACAATGGCATACGAATGCGAACATTGCGAGCACGAAATTCTTACGCGCGGCGAATAGTTTATCGTGTGCGCTTGACACGCGGCGTTGCCAAATGTTAAACTAAATAAAAGCATATAAAGAGGAACCGGGATTATGATTGATTACGATTCGTATAGTTGCAATGGAGCGGAGGCTAATCACGCGATTTTTGTCGCGTTGCCGTCGCGCGAGTTCGAAATAAAGAAAGAGCCGAGAAATACATTTCACGACTACCGCAAGCAAGAAAAATACGCCGAAATTTTAAAAGGGCTTGAAAAACGCGTCGCGGTTTTGCGCGCGGAATTTAACGAGCATCAAAAAGCGCAGGGAGCCGTAACTAACTACGGGCACGATATGGAGGACGTTTCGCTTCTTTATGCCCGCGCCCGCAAACTTTACGAATCGGACGAATACGGGCAGGCGGTGGAACTATTCGAACGCCTCGCTTTGCTCGGGCATATTGCTGCGTGTTGCGATTTGGGCGTGTGCTACGAAATGGGTTACGGTGTTGAGGAAGACTGCGTTAAAGCCGTTCGACTTTACCGCAAAGCGGCTATGAGCGGGCACGCCTCCGCGCAATACAATTTGGGGCTTTGCTACGAATTCGGGCAAGGCACGTTAAAGAACATTGAAAAAGCGGCGAGGTGGTACCGCGCCGCAGCCGAACAGGGAATAAAAGAAGCTTGCGAAAGATTGAAAGAGTTAAAGTAGGTTTCGCACCCGCAGAAATCAGTCTTTAACTTGCGCGGGCTTAGTGCACTTTCCGCTCATAATCCGCCTTGTTTTTTCTTTGATTGTTTCTTGCGGCACGCTCGGATATATCGGTTCCGCCACGTCTATTATAAAATGGGGGTGGCGATATTTTTTTCCGTTTTGTCCGTATTCTTCAAACCTTAAAGTTATGGGCACAAGAGGAACGCGGTTCTGAAACGCAAATCTGAAAGCCCCGTCTTTAAACGGACGAATATCTTCGCACAATTCCACAAGGCTGCCTTCGGGGCAAACGTGTAAAAGTCCGCCGTCGCGCAATAGTTCGTTCATTTCGGCAAAACAACGTTTTTTCTGTTCGTAGTCTTCGGGAATGGGAACTCCGCCGCTGTTACGAATAAAAAACCGCACGCTTAAATCCATATTGCGCTGAAGAGTGAGCCAATGCACCGGACGCATTCCGAAAACGAAAGTGGCAATCATTTGAATGTCGAGCGGGTGAATGTGGTTTGAAACAATCACGGCTCCCGTTTTTTTCAGCGATGCCACGTTTTCTTTTCCGAGCACTTTAACGCGGTGCACTATTTTAAGATAGGCGCGCAAAAAAACGTTTGCAACACTGCGGTGCAAAAATTTAAGCAATCGGAACGGCTTGCCTTTATCGTAGAATTTATACTCAGAATAATCTATTTTGTTTTTTTTGGTTTTCAGCTTGCAAACGTATTCGTTTTTGTTCGCAGGCGCATTTATATCCGACATAATCACCCCTTGCCTCTTTAAGAGGGCGTAACACCGTTACACGACAATAGTATAACATTATAAAAGCGTTTTAGCAACCTATTCTGCGGTAATTTCGCCTAATTTTCATTTTCTTTCTTTACAACTTCCGTAATATAGTCTATAATAATGGTATGGACGCGAAAAAGCGTAAAAATTTAATAGCGCTTTCAATAGTTGCGGGTTCGCTCGTATTGCTTTTGTTGTTGCTTTTGTGGCTCCGCACGCTTTCGCCGTCGTTTTCGGAGTTCGTTTGCCGCTACATAGCGCGCCCGTATGTTTTTATAGCGGGGCATATAACTTCGCTTTTTCCGCTGTCGTTTTTCGAGTTTTGTATTATAGTCGTTATATTCGGCGCGGTGGCTTTAATAACTCTCGCCATAGTCGGGCTTGTTCGCAAACTCGGAGCCTTAGTTTTAAAGGGAGCTCTTATTGTAGTTATATGTATTCTGTCGGTTTTTAATCTGTATTCGCTCATAGTGGGATTTTCTTATTACCGCCCCGCCGCGCCGGTGCCTCAAAGCGAAAAAGAATACGCTTCGCAAGACGTAACGAAAATGTTGCGCTATTTTGCCGACGACTTCAACGAGTTGGCGGGCAAATTCGAGCGCGACGGCAACGGAAACGTTAAATCCCCGTACACGCTAACCGAACTGAGCGACAAGTTGCGCGCCGAATACGAACGGCTCGGCAACGATTACTATTACGGCTACACTCCCAAAGCGAAAGGAATAGTAAACAGTTGGTGGCTTACTCTAAACAACATATCGGGCATCACGTTTGTGCCGCTCGGTGAACCCACAGTGAACCGAAACACCCCCGCGAGCGATATTCCGCAAACTATGGCTCACGAAATGGCGCACGCCAAAGGCGTTATGCGCGAGGGCGAAGCGAACTTTGTGGCGTATTATCTGTTGCTTTCGTCCGACGACGATTACTTGCGGTATTGCGGGTATTTTTCCACATTCTATTCTGCGCTTACCGCCGTGAACGCCGATTCGAACAAAAAAACCGATTATAACGAAATCCGCAACGGCATGGCGCCCGAAATCCGCAACGAAATTATTGCCGCGAACAAATTTTGGAGCGAGAAATCCAAACAGCCGGGTATAGCGGGATTTTTAAACCGTGTGTTCGAGAAAGTGGGCGACTTTATGAACGACATATTCTTAAAGAGCAACGGAGCCGAAAACGGAAGCGGAAGCTATTCCGATAAAGTTACCGACGGCGAAATTTCCGACACAGGACAGACTAATCCCGACACGGGCGAAATTATATATGCGGTAACTTATTCGAGTGTGCAAAAAATGTATTTCGCGGTTTACGAGCAAAGGGCGACATAAGCGTAAGCGAACGGAAAAACAAAACTCTTGACGTCGAACGTCCCGAAGTGGTATACTTAAACTGCAAAGAAACTTACGGGCGGGAATTTTTGGAGGAAAAGGAAAGAGAGCGTATAAACGTGCTCATAAAGCGAATCGCGCTTGGCGACGAAAACGCTTTAACGGAGCTGTATAACGCGGTCGGCGGGCGAATGCTGAGCGTGGCGCTTTCTATTGCGGGCGACAGAGCGTCCGCCGAAGACGTTTTGCAAGACGCGTTTTTGTCAATAGTGAAAAACGCCCGCAAATTCCGTTATTACCAAAACGGTTACGGGTGGGCGTGCACTATTGTGCGCAACACCGCTTTAAATTACATAAAAGCGCGCAACAGGCGTAGGTGCGACAACATAGACGACCTGTGTTTTCTCGCGTCCGACACTTCGGTTGAGGACGAAGCCACTGCGGGAGTAACTGTGCGCGAGGCAATAGCGCGTCTCGATAAAAAGCAGCGAGCCGCAATTTATTATAAGTATTACGAAGATTTAACGGTGAGGCAAATAGCCGCAAAAATAGGCGTTTCCAAATCGCAAGCCGACAGGATAGTTAAAGAGGCGGAAGCCGCTTTGCGAAGGATTATAGATTCGGGCGGCTGACGGGACAAAACCGCGAAAAAAATTGTTGTATTATTGCGAGCGCGGCTAAGCAATTATCGGCAAGAAAGAATGTTGAAACGAGATTGCCGCGTCATTCGCTTCGTTCGTTCCTCGCAATGACAGAACACATGTCACTGCGAGCGTAGCGCGGCAGTCTCCTGCATAAAGCGAACAATGCTTTTGGTGTCATTGCGAGCGTGGCGAAGCAATCCCGAACAATAGAGCAGCTCATAAAAAACCATAAGGAAAAATGGAAAAGAAAGACGCAAAAATCGAATACGAATTGAACTCGCTGTCGAACGGCTGTTTGCCCGACCCCGATAAAATTCTTTGGAAAGCCCGCGTGCAAATGAGAAAAGACGCGCGGGGCGAAAAAGCTCCTGTCCCTGCCGAAAAATGCGGCGCGCGCAAGGGGTGGATTTTTGCCGCTTTCGGAGCCGTTGCCGCAGTTTTTATTGTGCTTGTTATAGGAATAGGCGTTTCTAAAATTTTCCCCTCGTGGGAGCCGTCGGTCCCCGACACCGACAATTCGGTTACGGCGCCATCCGAACCTTCGTGGAGCGGCAAGTTCTACAACGCCTCGCAACTTGTGGCGCGCACGGCGAGCCATGCCGAAGCTGCGGCTGTGTTTTTGGCGGCGCGGGGCGAAGCTTTCCCCGTGCCCGACGTAGGAGAAAACGACGGCGGCTTGAATGTGGCAACGTTGAACGTAACGGTTTTTAAAAACCGAGAAACGGGAAAAGACGTGCTTATAGAGTGCAAGGCGCGCATAATGGGCGAACTCGGCGCCGACGAGCTTATTATGCGGTTCGAGCTTACGCAAGACGTTTATTCAGATAGCAAAGATTATTTAAATTTGCCGCAATACGGCGATTTGCGTTACGAGGAAGGGCGCGAAAACGGCGAATATGTGTCGCGCGCTTATATAGAAAACAAATACCGTTGCATGTTGCAAGTTATGAACGGCAACGGCTACCGTTTGGATTATTACCTTGCCGAACTGTTCGGCGAAAGTAAATAAAGGAGGTTGTCTGTATGGAAAAATCGAACGCCGGCAAACAAAGTTTAGCGTTAAAGATATTTGCGCTTTCGCTGTTTTGTTTAATGTTTTTGTTCATGCTTTTGGGTTGCGCGAGTCCCGACGGCAACTTCGGAGCAGATTCGAACGGACAGATTATGATTTCTTTGCCGACAGAGCGCGGCGATTCTTTCAGCGAAATAAACGAAAGGGGTTTTACGAAAACGGCGGATTGCGCCTCGTCGGCGTTTTCGCTCTCAACTTCTCGCTCGTCGTATTCTTATATGCGCAGAGCTGTGAATGCGGGGCGGCTTCCGTCTGCCGATTCGGTGAGAATAGAAGAATATATAAACTATTTCGATTATGAAATAGCTTTGCCGCAAGACGGTGATTTTTCGGCGGTAGCAAACGTTTTCGACTGCGGGTGGAACGACGCGCACAAGCTGTTGCGGGTGAGCTATGCGGCGAGAGAAACAGAACGCGCGGCCGCGCCTAATAACCTTGTGTTTTTAGTCGATATTTCGGCTTCTATGTACGGAGCCGACAGAATAGGACTGTTTAAAACGGCGTTGGAATACGTTGCGGAAGCGCTCGGCGAGTTTGATAGAATATCGCTCGTGACTTACGCGGGCGCCGTGCGCGTGCTTATAGACGGCGCCGACGCGTCTCGGCGCGACGAACTTTTGGAGAGCGCGAATTCGTTGCAAGCGTCGGGCGGCACTGCGGGAGAAAGCGCAATCGAAAAGGCGTATTCTCTTGCGAAAAAGAATTTTTTGCCGCAAGGAAACAACCGCATAATTCTTTTTACCGACGGCGATTTCAACGTGGGGGCGAAAAGCCCAGCCGAACTCGAAACGCTTGTAAAAAAAGAGCGGAACGGGGGAATATATTTTACGTCGGTCGGAGTGGGATACGGCAATTATAAAGACGACGTGCTCGAAGCGCTTGCAAACGCGGGCAACGGAGAAGCGTATTATTTAGACGGCGAGAGCGAGGCGAAGCGGGTGTTCGGCGAAGAACTTGCGGGAACCCTTTTCACGGTTGCCGCCGACGCGAAAGCGAACGTTTTGTTCGACCCCTCGCAGGTTGAGAGCTACCGCCTTATAGGGTACGACAACCGCATGCTTACGGGCGTCGAGTTCGAAGACGAAAAGACCGACGCGGGCGAAGTGGGTTCGGGCAAGCAAATAACCGCGCTTTTCGAAATTGTGCCCGCGCAAAGTTGCGAAATTGATTTGCCTTTCGCCACCGCCGAACTCAGATATAAAATTCCGAACGGAGGGGAAGAAAAAAGCTTAACTGTGAAAATAGAAAAGGGCGAAGAAAACCCCGACGATATATTTATAGGGTGCGTAGCAGAATACGGCTTACTGTTAAGGCGTTCGGAATACGCGCAAAACGCAAGTTTCGAGTCGTTGGAAACCCGCCTTTATTCATTGACGCTTTCCGACGATGTATACAAAACCGAATTTAAAGAGCTTGTGCGTAAGGCTCGCGGAATTTATTCAAAAAGTCGCTATTAAAAACATAAGGAGAAAAAACATGGAAACTTTGGTTATAGGCGCGTTAAACGAAGAAATAAACGGTTTGCGAGCCGCGCTTGAAAATGCGGAAAGCCGAAAGCTCGGACCGTTCGAAGTGCATTGCGGCAAGCTTGGCGGAAAGTCTCTTTTTTTGTGCCGTTGCGGAGTGGGAAAAACAAACGCGGCGGCAGCAACTTCTGCGGTGCTTACCGCGTTTCCGTCGGTTAAGCGGGTTATAAACACGGGAGTGGCGGGAGGAATAGGCGGAGGAATAAAACGTTGCGATGTTGCTCTCGGCATTAAAACCGTTCACCACGACTACGACCAAACGCCCGACGGCTATCGTAAAGGGCAGGTAGACGGCTTCGACAGCGAGTTTTTCGACGCCGACAAAAAGATGCTCGAACTTATGGAGCGCGCTCTGAAAAATGAGAACATACGCTATGTTAAAGGCGTTATAGCAAGCGGCGACCAGTTTATAGCGAGCAAAGAGACGGCTAAGAGAATAAACGGCGAATTCGGCGCTATAGCGTGCGACTTCGAGAGCGCGCCCATAGCGCAGGTTTGCGCGCTGTATAAAATTCCGTTTCTTTCGATGCGCGCAATATCCGACGACGGCGGCGACGGCGCCGTAACGAGCTTTTACGAGTTTTTGCATTCTGCCGCCGAAAAGAACGCCCGCGCGATTAAAGCGTTTATGCAAATGTAGTTTTCCTTAGGGGTAAAAAGGCGCAATTACTTGCGTTTACGGCGCTTATATGATATACTTTCCGTATATTGTTGCAAAGGGAATTGGGAGTGCTTTTTAATGAGAGTTTTCGAGCCTTACGAGTTTTTATGCCCGCATTGCGGCGTAAAATTAAAGTCGGATAAAGAAGGACTTTTGAATTGCGCCGAGTGCCGAAGAGTGTTCGAGGCGGGGCAAAACCGCAGACTTGCGCGCGAGAGCAAGGCTTATAAAAACGCTTTAATAAAGAGCGCGCCCGAAGTGTATACCGTAGCGGCTTTTTCTTACGGCGGAGAAATTAAAAAAGACGACCAGCGTACTTACGCCGGCGCATTCGATTACATAACCCAAAACCGTTACGCGAAAGAGAACCGAACGGTTTTTTTGCCGCTTTGTTTTTCGGTTGCGAAAGCCGACGGCTTTTTAAACGGTTTGATTGCTCACGAGGCGGCGCTCAAAAGTTATCGCTCCGCTTTAATCGAGTCGATTTTGGCGGCTCCGCCTTGCGATAAACGGAGCTCGGCGCATTTTGCCGCCGAGTTTTCGCGCTATGCCGAAAACGTTACGCCGTCTGCCGAGCTTAGAGAAGCTTTGGAACGCAGCGAAGAACTGTACAGCAGAGGGGCAAGCTATTACTACGAGGGGAAATTCGGGGCTGCGGTAGAGAATTTGCGCGCTTCCGCCGAGATGGGGCACGAGAAAGCGCAATATTTGCTTGCAATGTGCTATGCGTCGGGCGACGGAGTGGAAAAGAGTTTAGACGGTTGCGTTAAATGGATGAAAGCCGCCGCCGAGCAGGGCGATTCCGACGCGCAATTCGAACTCGGAATGCTTTACGGCAACGGCAAACTCGGCATAAAAGACTTAAACGAGTCGGCAAAATGGCACCGCAAAGCCGCCGAACAAGGCGACAAACGCTCGCAAGGCATACTCGGAATATATTTTCTTAAAGGTTTTGGCACGCGTCAAAGTTATGTGGAAGCGCTAAGGTGGATTCGCAAATCTGCGGCGCAAGGATATTCCGAAGGGCAATGCTTGCTCGGCGCCATGTATGCCGACGGACACGGCGTTATTAAAAACTACGAAGAAGCGAGAAAGTGGTATAAAAAAGCGATAGCGCAAGGCAACGACCTTGCGGTTGAACAGCTGAAAAGTTTGGAAAAGGAAGTGGAAAGGGAACGCTATTCGGCTGTGCGAAACGGAAATGCGCGCACTGTCGGAACGTCGCTGTATTCTTCGCCCGATAGAGAGCAAGTTGCTCGCGGCGCTCAAAATAATTCGGCGTCTCAAAAGAAAGGCTCGGTAAACTGCCTGATTTTGGCGTTGTTACTTTTCTTTACGGGACCTGTTGGCGCGATTATATATTTGATTGCGGCGGGCTCGCGCAACACGAGAGTGGCAACCTTAGTGATTGTGGGTATTCTCGTGTTTGTTTTAATAATTGTTTTCGGCGGAACGGGCGCTTGCCGTTGCGCGCTTACGCCGATTTTCGGACTTTTGCTATGAACGGCAATAAAAAAGACGGATTTTTTAACGCGGTTTACGAATGCGTGAAATCTGTGCCTAAAGGCAAAGTGGCGTCTTACGGAACTATTGCGGCAATGGCGGGCAATCCTCGCGCCGCCCGAATCGTCGGGTGGGCTTTGCACGTTAATCCCGAGCCTGAAAAGATTCCGTGCTACCGCATTGTTACCAAAAGCGGGAAAGTGAGTTCGGCGTTCGCGTTCGGCGGCGAAAACGTGCAAAGAGCTATGCTCGTCTCCGACGGAGTGGAGTTCGACGAAAACGGCAACGTAAAAAAAGAATACTTTTTTCACCCGTATAAACAGTCGAATACTTGACTTAAACCGCGCTTGGGTGTACAATTAAACGCGGAATTCGCTATGGAACATACGGGAAAAAAGCTTAAGGCGGAAGTTGATTTTACAACGCGTCCGTTGCTGAAAAAAACTATATTATTCGCTTTGCCGCTCGTGTTGTCGTCGGTGCTTCAACTTTTGTACAGCGCCGCCGACATTATCGTTCTCGGCAGATTTGCGGGCGACGAAAGCGAAGCGGCGGTTGCGGCGGTAGGAAGCACCGGCGCGCTTGTGAATTTGATAACCAACTTGTTTATAGGGCTCAGCGTGGGCGCGCTTGCCGTTGCGGCGCGTTTTGTAGGCGCGCGCGATAAAGACAGGCTTTCCAAGAGCGTGCACACGTCTATTTCCGTCAGCGTTATAAGCGGTTTTATAGTGGGGATTTTCGGCTTTTTCATGTCGGAAATGATGCTCGAATGGATGGACACCCCGAGTAGCGTTCTCGGCTTATCGGCGCTGTATCTTAAAATATATTTTGTGGGCGTGCCGTTTAACTTTTTGTATAACTTCGCGTCGAGCGTTTTGCGCGCTTGCGGCGACACGCGCCGCCCGCTTATAGCTCTTGCCGCCGCAGGAGTGGTAAACATAGGGCTTAACATAATTATGGTAGCGGGGCTGAAAATGAGCGTCGCGGGCGTGGGAATAGCTACGGTGGCGTCCGAAGCGGTTGCGGCGATAGGCGTTACGGCGGCTCTCATGCGCCGAAAAGACGCGGCGAAGCTCGTGCTTAAAAAGCTGCGCATTCACAAATCCGTGTTTGCCGACATTGTGAAAATAGGTTTGCCCGCAGGGCTTCAAGGCATAATTTTTTCGCTGTCGAACGTTATAATTCAATCGTCGATAAACGGATTCGGAAAGGTGGCAATGGCGGGCAACGCGGCGGCGGGAAACCTCGAAGGCTTTGTGTATGTGGCTATGAACTCTGTGGCGCAAGCGTGTCTTACCGTTTCGGGGCAAAACTACGGCGCGGCGAAACCGAAGAATATAGATTTGTCGCTTGTGCAATGTTTGCTTTTGGTAACGGGCACAGGCGCGGTGCTCGGCGTGGGCGTGTGGCTGTTCAGTCCGTTTTTGCTTAAACTGTACGGTTGCGGCGGCGAAGCGCTCGCTTTCGGAAAAGAGCGACTCGCGGTTATATGCACAATGTATTTTTTGTGTGGAATAATGGAAGTGCTCGTAAGCGCTTTGCGCGCAATCGGGCGTTCGGTTATGCCTATGCTCGTTAGCATTGTGGGCGTTTGCGGCGTGCGCATTTTGTGGATATACACGGTGTTCAGAACGTGGCACACGCTGTTTATTTTGCAGGTTTCGTATCCTGTGTCGTGGTTTATAACTCTCGCCGTGCACCTTGTGTGCTATCTTGCGGCGCGCAAAAAAACTTTCGCGGAGCTTAGGGCGATGAAGCCTTTATTTGCCGACGAAGCGGAAAAAGCGTGCGTTTGCGAAGATGCCGAACTTACGGTTGCCGAAAACGCTACGGAAACAGGCGGAGAAGTTGCGGCTCAGAACGCGGACAACAGAGTGGAAATAGCCGTAGATAAACTTTTGGATTCGGTGGAATGCGAGCAAGCGGGAAGCGACTCGCCTTCTCGAAAGGAGTAACTATAATGAACGTAAGCGAATTTTTAAGCAAATCTTACACTTGCTACCATGCGGTTGAAAACGCGCTCGCCATTCTGAAAAAAGCGGGTTTTGCGGAACTTTCTTCCGTAGGCAAAAATAAAGCCGCGAAAGGATACTACCGAGCGGACGGCGGCAGTCTTTTTGCGATTAAGCTCGGCGCCGAGAATATTCAGCTTGCGCTCAGCCATACCGATTCGCCGTGCCTGAGGTTGCGTTACGACGGCGGAACTTTGCTCGGAGTGGAAAAATACGGCGGCGGACTTCTTAGGTCGTATTTCGACGTTAAACTTAAAATAGCTGGCAGAGTCGCCGTTGAAAAAGGCGGCGTGTTGCGCGCCGAAAACGTGTGTTCGGATTTTAACGCGGTTATTCCGTCGCTCGCCGTTCATTTGGGCGGCGGCGAGAACGGAGAAAATTTTTTGGTTTCGCGCGATATGGTTCCGCTTTTGGGCGATTGCGGAAATTTGTTCGCTATGCTCGGCGTGCCCGACGCGGTAGACGGCGAGCTGTTTTGCGTGCCCGCCGAAGCACCGTTCGAGTGCGGCGCGGGAGGGGAATATATTTGTTCTCCGCGAATCGACAATCTTGCGAGCGTTTATGCGTCGGTTAAAGCGCTTGCCGAATGTGAAAACAAATCCACTTGCGTGGCGGCTTGTTTTAACAGCGAAGAGACGGGAAGCGAAACCCGCGACGGAGCGCGTTCGCAAAAGCTTCGCGCCTTTATTGCCGACGCGCTGAAAACTGCGGGAATTAAAGAGAATTGCGACGCGCTTTTGTCGCGCGCGTTCGCGTTTTCGTGCGACGGCGCGCACGCGCTTCACCCCAACCACCCCGATAAATATTCGAGCGGCGCTCCCACGCTCGGCGGCGGCGTAGTGATTAAGCGCAACGACCGTTACGCCACCGACTGCCTGACTTCGGCGGCGGCTCGAAAGATTTTTTCCGACGCAGGACTTAAAACGCAAGTTTACCGCCACCATCCCGACCTTAGGTGCGGCTCCACGATAGGACTTATGGCAGCGAGCGGTTTAGGCGCCGCCGTGTGCGACATAGGCGTGGCTCAACTTGCCATGCACTCCGCCGCCGAAACGGCGGCGTTTTCGGATATAGACGCGCTTGCGGCGGGGCTTACCGCGTTTTTTAACAGGGAAGTGATAGTGTCGGAAAACGAAATAACGGTAAAGTAACGTTCTATTCGGCTCGCCGCTTCGGTTTCGCGCATATATAAAAGTATACGCAAAAAGGAGGACGGCAAAATGAGAACGGTGGAATACAACCGCGAGAGCGCGGTGCAATACGCCTTGCAGTGGGCGTATTCGCGCAATCCTATGTATTACGATTTTTCGGGGCTTGGCGGCGACTGCACCAACTTTGCGTCGCAGTGCATATATGCGGGAAGCAAGCAAATGAACTTTACGCCCGTTTTCGGGTGGTATTATATATCGGCTTCGAACAGAACCGCTTCTTGGACGGGCGTTGAGTACCTCTATAATTTTCTTGTGGGTAACGTTTCGCTCGGTCCGTTCGGCGAAGAGGTGGGAAGAGCGGCTTTGCAAATCGGCGATATTGTTCAGCTCGGAAATTCGGAAGGCTTTTATCACACGCCCGTTGTGTGCGGATTTTCGGGCGGCGTGCCGCTTGTGTGCGCGCACTCGAACGACGCGCGCAACCGTCCGCTCGATTCTTATGTGTTCGAGAGGGTGCGCTACGTTCACATAGAGGGCGTGCGCGTTCCGTAGCACTTTAATTTTGTTCGACCGACTAAATTTCTTGACTTTACGCTTCAATGCGGGTATAATTTAATAAAAAGGAAAGGGCATTTATGAAACGCGTCGAACTTAAAGAACTTACCGAAAAGAAAGCGGAATATTTGAACAAAGAAGTAACGGTTTGCGGTTGGGTGAGAACCTCACGCGACTCGAAGAACGTGGCGTTCGCCGAACTTAACGACGGCTCGGCTATGCGCCATACTCAGATTGTTTTCGATAAAAGCAAGTTTGCTCCCGATATTCTCGGAAACTGTTTGAATTTGGGCTCCGCGCTGAAAATAACGGGAAAACTCGTTGAGGGCATGAAAGCCGAAGCGGTTGAAATCGTCGCCGAAAAGGTTGAGCTTTTGGGCGAATGCGACCTTAGCTACCCGTTGCAAAAAAAGCGTCACACAATGGAGTATTTGCGCACAATTCCGCATCTTAGAGTGCGCACCAACACTTTCAACGCAATGTTCCGTATTCGTTCCGAGCTTTCGTATGCGTTGCACGAATTTTTCCATAAAAACGGCTTTTACTATGTGCACACCCCCATTATAACGGGAAGCGACTGCGAAGGGGCGGGCGAAATCTTTAAGGTTACAACCGTAGGCTACGCGCCGAACGTTAAGAGCGAAGAGGATTACTACAAAAACGACTTCTTCGGTTGTGCCGCAGGGCTTACCGTGTCGGGGCAGTTGGAAGGCGAAGTTATGGCTACGGCTATGGGAAAAATTTACACGTTCGGTCCCACTTTCCGCGCCGAAAATTCCAACACGCCGCGCCATGCTGCGGAGTTTTGGCAGATAGAGCCCGAAGTGGCTTTTGCCGAACTCGACGATATTATAGAAATCGCAACCGATATGATAAAGTATATCGTGCGTCATTTGCTGACCCGTTGCGCCGACGAGCTCAAATTCTTTGACGAGCGGTTTGAAAAAGGTTTAATTGCAAAGCTTGAAAACGTGGCGAACAGCGAGTTTGCACGAGTTGACTACACAGACGCTATCGAAATACTAAAAAAGAGCGGCAAACAATTCGTGTATCCCGTAGAATGGGGTTGCGACCTGCAAACCGAACACGAGCGTTACCTCACCGACGAAGTGTATAACAAACCCGTGTTCGTTGTGAACTATCCCAAAGATATAAAATCGTTCTATATGAAACTCAATCCCGACGGCAAGACCGTTGCCGCCACCGACTTGCTCGTGCCGGGCGTGGGCGAAATAATAGGTTGCAGCGAGCGCGAAAACGACTACGGCAAACTTTTGAAAGCAATCGAAGTTCGCAACATGAAAATGAGCGACTACGAGCAGTATTTGGATTTGCGCAAGTTCGGCTCGGTGCCGCACAGCGGTTTCGGGCTCGGGCTCGAACGTATGCTGATGTATGTTACCGGAATAGGCAACATACGCGACACTCAGATATTTGCGAGAACGAAAAGCAATTTGAGCTGAATATATAGAGAAAACTTTGGTGCGGACAAGCCGAAAACAAAAAGCGAATAACCCTCAGAGGTAAAAATAAACATGAGAACAATGATAAAAGACGTTAAAAAGCACGACGGAGAAATCGTGGAAATCTGCGGTTTCGTTAAGCAAATCCGCGACAAAAAGACCATGCAGTTCATGGTTGTGCGCGACGTTAGCGAATCCGTTCAGCTCACCATAGAAAAGAACGAACAAAACGCCGAAATCAACAAAATAGTTTCGTCGCTTACGGTGGAATCGTCGGTTAAAGTGACGGGCAAGGTGCACGTTGACGATTTCGTTAAATTAAACGGTGTGGAAATTTGGCCGAGAAAAATAGAGGTTTCAAACCTTGCCGATAATTTCCTGCCTATCGACATGACCGATTTTAACGAGACCAACCGCGATAAACGCCTTGACTGGCGATTTTTAGACCTGAGAAGCAGAGAACACCAACTTATATTCCGCACGCAAACCGTTGCCGAAATGGCTATGCGCGAATTTTGGCTCTCGCGCGGATTTACCGAAATCCATTCGCCCAAACTCGTGGGAAATCCGAGCGAGTCGGGCGCGGAGTTGTTCGAGCTCGAATATTTCGACCGCAAGGCGTATCTTGCGCAGTCGCCGCAGTTTTATAAGCAAATGGGAATAGCGTCGGGCTTCGAGCGCGTGTTCGAAATAGGACCCGTTTTCCGTGCGAACAAGTCGAGCACCACCCGTCACGACACCGAGTTTACGAGCGTAGACTGCGAGTTTGCTTGGATTGATTCGTTCGAAGACGTGATGAAAATGGAAGAAGAGTGGTTGCATTACGTTCTCAAAAGCGTAAAAGAAAAGCTCGGCGACGAAATAAAAGAAGTGTTCGGCAAAGAGGTTGTCGTGCCGTCGCTTCCGTTCCCGCGCGTTACAATGGAAGAAGCTAAGGCGATTATAAAATCGCTCAACTACGAGGTTCCGCCCGAAACGAAAGGCGACCTCGACCCTACGGCGGAAAAGATGCTCGGCAAATACGCGCAGGAAAAGTTCGGTCACGAGTTCATTTTCGTAACGGAATTTCCCACGTCGATTCGTCCGTTCTACCACATGTATAAGCCGTCCGACCCCACTAAAACGCTCAGCTACGATTTGCTTTGGAACGGTCTCGAAGTTACGACGGGCGCGCAGCGCGAGCACAGGCTCGATTACTTTGTGCGTCAGGGCATAGAAAAGGGAGTTCTTCCCGCAAAAGTGCTTCGCGCCGACGGAAGCGTCGATTTCGACGCCGTGCCGCAGGGAATGCAGTCTTACGTCAGTTTGTTCCGTTACGGTTGCCCTCCTCACGGCGGCTACGGCTTCGGGCTTACGAGAATGCTCATGAATCTTCTCGGCTACGGCAACGTTAGGGAAGTGACCTACGTTTATCGCGGAGTGGATAGACTTTATCCGTAATACCGTCGCCCAAACGCAAGTCGGCGCTACGATGCGTGCGCGCAAGCGCACACTTCCTTGCTTAACCCGACTTGGGCGAACTTAACAAAGAGTCCTTTCGCGGTACACGCCCGCGAAAGTCAATTTCTCGCCCAAACGCAAGTCGGTGCAATCGCTTGACAGAGCGCGGGCGCTGTGTTAAAATATACCAAACCGACAAAGGCGTCGAAACGGAAGTTTCGGCGTTTTGTGTTACAGTGGGAGAAACTTGCAATGTATTCGCTTAAACTTACCGAAAATTATACGCCGAAACTGTCGCAGCGCGAAACCGAAAAGGCAATAAAGCTTGTTAAAGACGGATTCCAAAGCGTGTTTTCGTCGGCGCTCGGGTTAGAGAGAATTTCGGCGCCCGTTATGGTGCGTTCGGGCTCGGGTTTAAACGACGATTTAAACGGCGTGGAACGCCCTGTGCGCTTCGACGTTCCGCAAGCGGGGTTCGAGGTGGAAATAGTTCATTCGCTCGCCAAATGGAAGCGCATGGCGCTGAGCGAATACGGATTTAAAAGCGGCGAAGGGCTGTATACCGATATGAACGCCATAAGGCGTGACGATTCTCTCGACAATTTACATTCCGTATATGTAGACCAATGGGACTGGGAAAAGGTTATAGAACGTTCGGACAGAACGGACGAATTTTTAAAAAGCACCGTTCGCAAAATAGCGAAGGCGCTCGCCGACACGAAAGACATAATAAACGGCTTGTATCTCGCGCTCAAAGAAAAGCTTTGCCCCGAAGTGTATTTTATAACGAGCGAAGAGCTTTTGAAAATGTATCCTAACAAAACCGCCAAAGAGCGCGAGTACGAAATAGTAAAAAAACACCGCACGGTATTCGTTCAAAAAATAGGGGGAGCGCTATCCGACGGAACGCGCCACGACGGGCGCGCGCCCGATTACGACGACTGGGACAAAAACGGCGATTTGCTGTTTTGGCATTACGCTCTCGGCGAACCGATTGAGATTTCGAGTATGGGCATAAGGGTAGACGCGCAGTCGCTACTCGGTCAGCTTACTGATGCGAACGCGCTCGACAGGCTTAAATACGAGTATCACAAAGGAATTATGTCGGGTTCGCTTCCGCTCACGATAGGCGGCGGAATAGGGCAGTCGCGCCTTTGCATGCTTATGCTCGAAAAACTGCATATAGGCGAAGTTCAAGTGTCGGTTTGGCCCGAAGAAATGCTGCGGGAATGCAAAGCGGCGGGAGTGCCGATTCTATAATGTTACGCGTTGCTAACGCAATAATCGCGAGCGCCTCGCTTTACGCCGAAACCTGCCAAAAGGAGAAGATTTTATGATAAGAGCAACTGTTTGGAACGAATTTGCTTTTTCGTGCAAAAGCCCCGAAGCGCTCGCGGTGTATCCCAAAGGTCACCACGAGGTTATTAAAGATTTTTTAAACGCTGCGGGAGACATTAAAGCAAAAGCGGTTACTCTCGACATGCCCGAACAAGGCTTGCCCGACAAACTCTTGAAAGAAACCGACGTATTGCTTTGGTGGGGACACTGCCTGCACGACGATGTTTCGGACGCCCTCGCCGATAAAATCGTTCGCAGAGTATACGAGGGAATGGGGCTTATTTTGTTGCATTCGGCTCATTTGAGCAAACCGTTTAAACGAGTGCTCGGCGCAAGCGGCAGGCTCGATTGGGGCGAGGGCGGCGAACGCGAACGTTTGTGGGTTACTAATCCTTCGCATCCCATAGCTAAGGATTTGCCCGCATATATAGACTTGCCGCTTGAAGAAATGTACGGCGAGCCGTTTGGTATTCCCGAGCCCGACAATACGGTTTTTACTTGTTGGTATCAAGGCGGAAGAGTGTTTCGCGGCGGAATAACGTACAACAGAGGCGCGGGAAAAGTTTTCTATTTTCAACCCGGTCACGAAACTTTCCCCACTTATAAAAATCCGCTCATTCAAAAAACTCTCGTAAACGCCGTCAGGTGGGCGTATTCTAACGGCGCCACGCAAAAAATCGATTGCGAATGCGTTAAGCCGCTCGAAAAGCTAAATTAGCGTGATTTAACGCCTTTTAGAATGAGCAAAACGCCCATAACTGCGGAGAGCCCGCCGAACGCTATAAAAATTATACTCGGTATAGTGATACCCATAGGCGCCGAAATATAGTCGGCGGGGTTGTTCGGGTTATAAGAAATTTCATGCTCGCTTCCGAGCGACGGGCGTATGCTTTTTTTGGAGTCGCGCATTTTATATGTTTTGCCGTCAACCTTATATTCGAGCACCGCAACATATGTTGTTTCGTATTCGCCGTCGCTGTCTTTTTCCCATCTTGTTTCAACGTCTACCACAACGGCTACGGCTTTCGGCCATGCGGCAATTTTCGCGTCGGCGCTCTTTTTGTAAATTAAAATTCCCGCAATAAGACCTATGCCCACAATCACAAGAACCAAGCCGCCTATTATAGTTGTTTTTGCGGATTTTGCCATATCGGTAAGCCCCTCCGAAAAAGATATATATAATTATACTATGATTTTTATATTCGGTCAAGTTCGTATAAAGTAAACAAGCAAAAAAATAACGTCCGCAGTGTTTGGCATTGACAAACTACGCAAAAAAACTGTATAATTATTAAAACGAAAACGGGCGGAAACGCGCAATAAAAAATCATGAGAATAGACGAAATTTTAAAAAACAAACGGACGCTTTCGTTCGAAGTGTTTCCGCCCAAAAAGAGCGGCACGGGAACGCGAGAGCTGTTTTATAGCATTAACGAACTTAAAACGCTTAAACCCGATTTTATAAGCGTTACTTACGGCGCGGGCGGCTCTAACGCGCGCAACGCAGCCGAAATCGCCGGCTATATAAAAAGCGTGGGAGTGGAGCCTCTCGCCCATATAACGGGCGGACCGTCTTCTCCGCAAGATATAGACTGCGTTTGTAAAGAGCTTTCTCGGCTCGGCGTGGAAAACGTGCTTTGTTTGCGCGGCGATAAGCCCGCCGAATACAACGCCGAATATTGCAAACATTTTCCGCATGCCACCGATTTGATAAAATATATAGAAAAATACGGTTTTACGGCGGGAGCCGCATGTTATCCCGAAGGGCATGTTGAGTGCGAAACTCTGTATGCCGACCTCGAAAATTTGAAAAAGAAAGAGGCGTGCGGGGCAAAGTTTTTCATAACTCAAATCTTTTACGACAATTCGTATTATTACAGGCTTTTAAACGAGGCGCGCAGAATGGGCATAACCGCGCCGTTGTTGCCCGGAATAATGCCGCTTACGAGCGCGAAAAACATAGCGCGCATAAAGAGCATGTGCGGCAGCACAATTCCCATAGAGTTCCGCAACATGCTCGAAATTTACTCCGAAAAACCCGCCGTAATGCGCGAAATAGGTTTAAATTATGCGGTGTATCAAATTATAGACTTAATAGCTAAGGGCGCGCCCGGCATTCACCTTTATATTATGAACCGCGCGGATACGGCGGCTGAAATTTGCCAAAGGCTGAGGCATGTGTTCAATGAATATTTCTGAATTAAAGCCGAGAATATACGGCTATCTCGGTTTTAAAGGGGCGGTCGCGTCTCCTCAAACCGACGCTCTTATAGCCGAGTGTTTAACCGAGCTTGATGAGCAAAACGAATTTAGAGTAACATATAAGATTTTTACCGAGCGTCCCGCTTTTTTAAATAAGCCGCCTTACGAAAGTTTTTTAAAAGGAGCGTCCGCCGTTGTGATAGAGGTCGCGTCGCTCGGCGCAACGGCCGACGCGCGAATAAAGTACCTTTCGGTTGCGAACGCCGCAAAAGCGGTTGTGTTCGACGCATGCGCGAGCGCTTTTCTCGAAGCGTGCGCCGACGAATGGGAAACCCGTTTCGGCGAGACGAGAACTTACCGCTTTTGTCCCGGTTACGGCGGAAGCGAAGTTTACGATTTGAAATATGTTTTCGAGTTGCTCCAACCCGAAAAGGTGGGCGTTACTCTGTCGGAAAGCTACTATATGTTGCCGTCTAAAACTGTGGCGGGAATAATAGGAATAGGGATTTCGGCTCGCAAATCGTGCGAAAATTGTTTTATGTTGCCTCGTTGCGAATACAGAAAGGAGGGCGCAAGGTGCTACGACTCGGAAAAGAACTGATGATATTCGACGGGGGAATGGGAAGCGAACTTTCAAAAAAAGGTCTTTTCGGAAATCCCGAAGAACTAAACGTTACTCACCCCGAAGAGGTGAAAGAAATACACCGCTCGTATTCGTGCGCGGATTTTATAACAACAAACACTTTCGGTTTAAACGGTATAAAATACGTTGGAAAATACGGCTTGCGCGAACTTGCGCTCGCCGCTGTGGAAAACGCTCGGGCGGCGGGAAAAAAGGTGTTTTTCGACGTGGGACCTACGGGCTCAATGCTCGCGCCGCTCGGCTCGCTTTCTTTCGACGAAGCGTATAGCGCGTTCGCCGAAATTGCCGACATAACGAAAGACTGCGTAGACGGCTACATTGCCGAAACTTTTTCCGACTTATACGAATTAAAAGCGTGCGTGCTCGCGCTTAAAGAACACGCGAACAAGCCTGTGTTTGCAACAATGACGTTCGACGCGCGCGGCAGAACGCTTACGGGCGCAACTCCCGAAATAGCGGTTGAGGTGCTCGAAGGTTTAGGGGTTGACGCGCTCGGCGCGAATTGCTCGCTCGGACCTAAGGAAATGCTCGGAGTTGCGAAAAGGATACTCGCGTGCAGCGGAGTGCCTGTGTTGTTGCAACCCAACAGAGGTCTGCCCGTTTTAAAAGGCGGAAAAACCGAATACGAACTTTCCGCCGATGAATTCGCGTTTTACGCCGAAAAGTTTGCGGAAATGGGCGCAAGCATAATAGGCGGCTGTTGCGGCACCGCACCCGAATTTATAGAAAAGCTGTGCGCGCTTAGAGGCTTGCAAGTTAAGCGCAAACAAATTAGCCGCCCTACGGCGGTAACTTCGGGCACCCGCATCGTTGAATTTTGCGGCGTGAAAGTCTGCGGCGAAAGGCTTAATCCCACAGGCAAGCCCAAACTTAAAGAGGCGCTTATTGCTCAAAATTACGACGAAATTATAGGGGAAGCCGTGCGGCAAAAAGAGGCGGGCGCGGATATTCTCGATATAAACGTGGGGCTTCCGCAGTTAAACGAACCCGAAGTTATGGAAACCGTGTGCCGAAAAGTTTCGGAGTATGCGGATTTGCCTTTGCAAATAGATTCGTCTAATCCCGCCGCGATTGAACGTGCGGTAAGGCGATACAACGGCATTCCGCTTATAAACAGCGTAAACGGGGAAGAGATCGTTATGGCGAAAGTGTTCCCCATAGCCAAAAAATACGGCGCAGTTGTGCTCGGGCTCACTATGGACGGGCGTGGTGTGCCGCCCACCGCGCTCGAGCGTTTTGAAATTGCAAAAAAAATAATAGAGCGCGCCGCCGATTACGGAATAGAGCGTCGCAAAATTATTATCGACACTTTGGTTCTTACCGCGTCTGCCGAGCAAAAACTCGTTAAAGAAACGTTGGAGGGATTAAGGCTTGTTAAATCGCTCGGCGTTAAAACCGCGCTCGGCGTTTCCAACGTTTCGTTCGGGCTTCCCAACCGTCCGCTTTTAAACAAAACCTTTCTTGCGGCGGCGCTTGCTTGCGGGCTCGACATGCCTATAATGAATCCGCTCGACGCCGAAATGACGGCAACGTTGAAAGCTTTCGGAGTGCTCTCGGGCACCGACGAAAACGCGGAAAAATATATCGCGGAATATAAAGATTTTTCTCCCGCTTCTTCGGTTGCGGCGGCGGTTAAAAAAACGGAAAACGGCTCCGCGCCCTCCGCCACTTTGCGCGACTGTATTTTGCTCGGGCTTAAAGAAAAGGCGGAGGAACTCACGCGCAAAGAACTCGAATCGAACGAGCCGATGAGCGTTGTGAACGGCGTGCTTATTCCCGCGCTCGACGAAGCGGGAAAGCTATACGACGAAGGTAAATTGTTTTTGCCTCAACTTGTGGCGGCGGCGCAGGCGGCTAAAACCGCTTTTAAAGCGGTGTCGCATAAATTGCCGAAGCAAGGAGTTTCTCGCGGCACGGTTGTGCTTGCAACCGTTAAGGGAGACGTTCACGACATAGGCAAGAATATAGTTAAAGTGGTGGCGGAGTCTTACGGCTATAATGTTGTGGATTTGGGAAAAGACGTCCCGCCCGAAAAAGTTGCGGAAGCGTACTTAAAGCACAAACCGCTTGCGGTGGGGCTTTCCGCGCTCATGACCACAACGGTTGAGAGCATGGAAAAAACGATTATGGCGCTGAGGGCGGCGGGGTGCGGTCGAGGAATATTTGTTGGCGGAGCGGTTTTGAGCCGCGAAATCGCCGAGCAAATAGGCGCGGATTTTTACACTAAAGACGCGCTCGAATTTGTGAAAACGCTTGATTCGTTTGCTTCGCGCTAATATGCGAGTATGCTTTTTCGGCATAAGAAAGTATGTGTAAAAAGTATTTGAATTTTTTATAAGTATGGTTTATAATACAAGTAAATTTGCGCGATTTGCAAGATTAACGCATTATTCGCAAACAAAAAACGGCGCTGTAAACGCAAGGTAAAAACCTTTGATTTTTCAAACGTTTAATGTTATAATATTAAAAACCGCAAAGTATATTCAAGGAGGGTATAATGATTTATAAACAGTTCCAAGACGTTAAGCTTTCGGCGCTCGGCTTCGGTTGCATGCGTTTGCCCGTAAAGAACGGAGTGTACGCCGATATAGACGAAGAAGCTGCGGCTGAAATGATTGATTTCGCCATGAAAAGCGGCGTCAATTATTACGACACCGCATGGGGCTATCACGACGGAATGTCGGAAATAGTTATGGGAAAGCTTCTTAAAAAGTATCCGCGCAACAGCTTTTATCTTGCGAGCAAATTTCCAGGTTACGATTTGGGCAACATGGGAAAAACCGAAGAAATTTTCGAAAAGCAACTCGTTAAGTGCGGCGTGGAATATTTTGATTTTTATCTTTTCCACAACGTGTGCGAAATGAATATCGACGCGTACCTCGACGACGCCAAATACAAAACGTTCGACTTTTTAATAAAGCAAAAACGAAACGGGCGGATAAAGCATTTGGGATTTTCGGCGCACGGCGATTTAAACGTTATGAAACGTTTTTTAGCCGAATACGGCGAATATATGGAATTCGGGCAACTGCAAATAAACTACCTCGACTGGGAATTTCAGGACGCGCGCAAAAAAGCGGAACTGTTGAAAGAGCACAATATACCCGTATGGGTAATGGAACCGCTCAGGGGAGGCAAGCTTGCTTCGCTTGCGAAAGAATACGAGGAAACTCTTAAAAAATTGCGTCCGAACGAGGGAACGCCCGCGTGGGCTTTCCGCTTTTTGCAAACGCTCCCCGACGTTGTCGTTACGCTTTCGGGCATGTCGGACATGGCGCAGGTGAAAGACAATATCAAAACGTTTGAAAAAGCCGAACCGCTGAATAAAACCGAAATGCAAACTCTTTTGGACATTGCCGAACGCATGACGGGAAAATCAAAGCTTCCGTGCACCGCTTGCCGTTACTGCACCAGCCATTGCCCCAAAGGGCTTTCGATACCCGAGCTTATAAGTTTATATAACGAGCACCGATTCACGGGCGGCGGCTTTATAGCCCCTATGGCGCTCAGCTCGTATGAAAAAGATAAGTTGCCGAGCGCGTGCGTAGGGTGCCGAAGCTGCGAAAAGGTGTGCCCGCAGGGAATTAAAATTTCCGAAATGATGAAAGACTTCACGCTCAGATTAAAGGAGGAATAAAAATGCTCGAATCGGTTTTGGAAAGAAAAAACGCAAGTTTTAAGGTTAAAATCACTGTTAAAACGGTTGTTTCGGCGGCTATAATCGCTCTTGCCGTAATCTTACCGCAACTTATACATATCGCTTTCGGCGCAAGCGGCGGAGCGCGTTGGCTCCCCATGTATTTGCCCGTGTTGCTCGGCGGCTGTCTGCTCGGTTGGCAATGGGGGTTGGGAGTGGGGCTTCTGTCGCCGATAGTAAGCTATTTAATAACGCTCGCAACGGGTAGCCCTATGCCTGTTGCAACGCGGTTGCCTTATATGGCGGTTGAACTCGGCGTTTTTGCCGCCGTGTCGGGGCTGTTTTCCAAAAAAATAGCCGAAAAGAGTTGGCTCGCTTTTCCCGCAGTTTTGCTTGCGGCGGTTGCGGGAAGAACCGTGTTTTTGTTGCTTGCCGCAATATTTCAAACAGTGTCTCCTCTGTCGGCGTCGGTCGCTTGGTCTCAAATTCAGGCAGGACTTTGGGGACTTGCGTTGCAAGCCGTTGTTGTGCCCGCAATCGTAATGCTCTTAACTTTCGTGTTAAACGAAAAGAAGCCGCGCGATAAATAGGCGTTATGCGGTTTAAATACTCGGCTTGCGTAGATGAGCTTAAAAAATTGCTTGAGCGTGAAAACCTTACTTTGGTTATATCGGACGGCAAAGAATATTTCACAAGCCGCGAGAAGGGAATACGCCCGCTTTTGAATTTTGCGGAAAGCGGAAAGAGTTTTCTTGCCGCCGCCGACAAAATAGTGGGAAAGGCGGCGGCTCTTTTGTATGCTTTTATTGGCATATCGGCGCTGTATGCCGAAGTTATAACGCACGACGCCGTTAGGGTGTGCGATATTTACGGCATAAGCGTGGCGTTCGGCGCGCTTACCGATAAAATCGTGAACCGAGATGGGAACGGTTTGTGCCCTATGGAAGAGGCTGTTTCGAGCGTAAACGAACCTATTTCGGCAGTGCGTGCGGTGAAAAACAGATTGAACGAATTGCGCGCGAATAACGCTTCCGATTAGCATGGGAATGAGTTTTAAAACGCTTGACTAATTGCGCGAGCGTGTGCCATAATCATACTTAAATTATGGAGAAAAGTTTTAAAAAGACTATAACCGCTTGCTTTATAGGTTACGTTGTTCAAGCGGTTGTGAACACTTTCGTGCCGTTGCTTTTTCTCACGTTTAACACGGTATACTGCATACCTCTTTCCAAAATCACGCTGCTTATTACCGTGAATTTCGTGTTGCAGCTTTTAATAGACATGGCTGCGGCTTTTCGGTGGGAATAATGTGGCCGGGCACTTACAGTTCCGCGTCGGCAACGGTAAAGGGCGGAGGCAACGCAATGTTCGCGCTTTTGGCGCTCGGCGGCGATTTGGGATGCGTGGGCGGTCCCGCTGTGGTCGGATTTTTGTCGGACCGTTTCGGCGGCGATTTGGAAACGGGAATATTGTTCGCGCTTGTTTTTCCGGTGATTTTAACGGTTGTAATGTTGCTGAAACCTAAAAAACATAAGAGTAAATTGTTGTTTAACAAGGAGGAAAACAAATGATACTTAACACGGGCGCGCGCACGGATACGGCGCAATATTATTCGGAGTGGCTGTTAAAGCGTTTCGAAGAAGGGTTTGTTTACACGCGCAATCCTATGTTTCCGCATAAGGTTACCAAATACGAACTTACACCCGAAAAGATAGACGCGGTATTATTTTGTTCTGAAAATTACAAGCCGTTGTTGCCGCGTTTGCATGAAATTACCGATTGGGCAAATTTAAAATCCTTTGCCGCACAGTCTTCGTTTTTCGACGGTGACATAAAATGATTGTCGGAGAAAAACAAGTTAAAAGTATAATCGTAAAATCCGATTTACCCGCATGCGAGTTTTCCGTCAATCCTTACGTCGGTTGCGAACACGCGTGTAAATATTGCTACGCTTGTTTTATGAAACGCTTTACGGGGCACGACGAAACATGGGGCGATTTTGTGGATGTCAAGTTTTGGGAACCCGTAAAAAATCCGCAAAAGTATTGCGGCAAAGAACTTTTTATCGGCTCGGTTACAGACCCGTATCAACCTGCGGAAGAAAAATACGGGCGCACTCGCGCGTTGCTCGAAGAATTGCGGGGAAGCGGAGCGAAGATTTCAATCGCCACTAAAAGCGACCTTATATTGCGCGATTTGGAACTTATAAAAACTTTTCCGAACGCTCGCGTTTCGTGGTCGGTGAACACGCTCGACGAAAATTTCAAAAACGATATGGACAACGGGGTGTCGATTGAGCGCCGACTGCGCGCTATGAAAATTTTTCACGACGCGGGAGTTCGCACCACATGCTTTATATCGCCGATATTTCCCGCCATTACCGACGTAAGAGCCGTAATAGAAAAAGCGAAAGAACGCTGCAATCTTATTTGGCTCGAAAATCTGAATTTGCGCGGCACGTTTAAGCCTTCGGTTATGAAATATATTTCAAACAATTATCCTGAGTTTATGCCGCTGTACCGCAGCATATACGTTTGCGGCGACAACACTTTTTGGGAAATGCTCGATTCCGATTTGCGCGGGTTCGCGAAAGAACAAGGGTTGGAATATAAAGTGAACGACGACGGCTTTAACCGTCCGTTCGACGCGCCGCCTGTTATAGTAAACTTTTTCTACCACAGCAAAATCAAAAAGTCTGCGCAAAAAAACGACAAAAGCTTTTAAATAATATATTTTATATCAATTCATTGAATTGTCTATAAAAACAAAAAAAGCGTCTAACGAGACGCTTTTCTTTAAAATTTGGAGCTGTTGACGGGATTTGAACCCGTGACCTCGTCCTTACCAAGGACGTGCTCTACCTACTGAGCCACAACAGCATATATGCCGCATTTCTTATGCGGCAGAATTTATTATACACTATCCCGACGCAAAAATCAAATGTTTTATCGGGGGATATGTAAAAATTATTGCGTGAACTGTGGAATTGTAAAAAATAATCGTTTGATTGCGTTAAAGCGCTTGACCTTGCGCAATATAATGAGCTACGCTATATGTGCGAGAAAATTTGCGGTTGAATTAAATATGAAAGAAAACGACGCCTATAACAATAAAGAACGTACTTTTGTGCCCGTAGGAAGATTCGCGCCCACGCCGAGCGGAGAGCTTCATGCGGGCAACGTGCTTTGCGCGCTTATAGCATATTTGTCGGTTAAAAGCAGGGGCGGCAAATTTTTGTTACGTATAGAAGACCTCGACGCAGTTCGCTGTCCGAAAGTTTCGGCGCAAAAGATATTAGACATTCTCGGAGCGTTCGGACTTGACGGCGACGAGCCTCCGTTGCGGCAAAGCGAGCGCGGGGGAGTATACCGTGCCAAAGAGGAAATTTTAAGAAGTAAAAATTTGGTATATCCGTGTTTTTGCACCAGAGCTCAACTTCACGCGTCGGAAGCGCCCCGACTCGGTGACGGCGGGGTGGTGTATTCGGGAGTTTGCCGCAGTTTAACCGAAGAGCAGGCGGCAGAAAAAGCTAAAATGCGAAAGCCGTGCTTGCGCGTAGCCGTTCCCGATTCGGATATTACTTTTCATGACGGGATTGCGGGCGTGTTTACGCAAAATCTTTCGCGCGAATGCGGCGATTTTATTATTCGCCGTTCCGACGGAGTTTACGCATATCAGCTTGCGGTATCGGTAGACGACGGCGAAAGCGGGGTAACGGAAGTTGTTCGCGGAGCCGATTTGCTTTCGAGCACTCCTCGACAAATTTGGCTTATGAATCTTTTGGGATATAATACGCCTAAGTATTACCATATTCCGCTTGTATGCGACCCGTTCGGCAGAAAACTCAGCAAAAGCGAGGGCGACGGAATAGCGCACCGCCTTGCGGTGTCGTCGCCGGAACGTTTGCTCGGTTCTCTTGCGTATGCGGCGCATATTATTCCCGCCGACGTTCCCGCGTCGTTGCTCGAACTTACGGGCGCCTTTTCGTGGGAGAAAATTCCGAAAACGCGAATTTTATTACCGCAGAGCCTTATGTAATGCAAACTGCGTTTGAAATAAATCGGGTAAAATGGAAATATGCGGCTATTTTACTTGACGTGTTTCGCGCGTTTTGCTATAATTAAACACGCGTTGTAAAGTTTGTTTACTCGCAACCGAAACGAGTTGAGGAGAAGTACCCAAGAGGCTCAAGGGGCTCCCCTGCTAAGGGAGTAGACCGGATAAAACTGGTGCGCGGGTTCAAATCCCGCCTTCTCCGCCAAGGACGGTGGTCTAAAAGTCTTCTGATTTTTAGACCGCCTTTTTCTATTTTAGAGGGTATTTTGAACGATTTTGGGGGTTGTAACGCGCTGTGTCGACATTTGCGGCGGACGCAAGCGTTTTATCGACGATAATTTGTATTATAGACATTGTAAATAATAGCACAAAAGATTTTAGTCAACACGCCTTTAACCCTTGTGGACAAAATCTTGAATAGAGCGGGGTTTGAATGTTTGATAATATTTCGGTTTTGAATAAAATCGCCGCCGGATAATTGGTGTGATTGAGAAGCGGAAAAATAGCAACAATGGTGGCAGCGCGAAGCAATTCGACTGCCACTTATACTTTGCGATAAGGTGTAACAAAAATGACACACCTTATTCTTTACAATAGCGGCAAAAAATGTTATAATGTAAAAGCATAATTCTATAAAGGAGGTACTCTACCATGTATGGAAGAAGACGCAGGTCTTACACCACAAAAGAAGGCTATATCCAAATATACAAGCCGAGCAGTCCTATGGCACGGAGCAATGGGTTTGTTCCCGAACACCGTGAAGTAGCAAGCCGCAAAATGGGTAGACCGTTGCGCTCGAATGAAATCGTGCATCACCGCGATGGAAATAAGCGCAATAACAGACCGGGCAACTTGCAAGTGATGTCTCCTCAAAAGCATTGGAAAGTACATCATGGAAAAAGATAAAAAACTGCGACCGATGAAAATATGGGAAATCCTCCGTCGAGAAACGGATGAAGACCATCCCATGGGAACGGAAACGCTCCGCGAAAGATTAAAAGAAAGCGGCTATCCTTGTACTCGAAAAACACTCTACGGCGATATCGCCTTATTGAACGACAACGGATACGAGGTTATGCGCACACGCAAGATTAGCAACGAATACTACGTTGCGGATCGGAGTTTTGACATACCCGAATTGCAAATACTTATGGACGCTGTGCAAGCGGCGAGTTTTATCACCGACAAAAAGACGAAGGTGCTTATAGGAAAGATTGCGCAGCTTGCCGGGGATAAAAAGGCGGAAGTGTTGCAAAAGAACACCGTCGAGTTTCATACGCCGAAAAGCGACAATGAGCAGATATTTTATATCGTGGATAAGATAGGCAGCGCGATAGAACAACGCCGCCAGATATCCTTTGTTTATTTCGATTACGATATCTTACATCAGCGGGTATATCGCAAAGAGAAACGTCGGTATGTGGTCAATCCGCTTTCGACCGTGTTCTCCAACGATAACTACTATCTGATGTGCTACGACGATAAACACGGAAACATAGGGCATTATCGCATTGATCGTATGGATGAAGTGGACATCGAACAAACACCGATAAACGAAACGGAAGAATCGAAGAAATTCGACTTGTCGCGCCATAAAAGGGCATTGTTTGAGATGTTCAGCGGCGAGGACGCAAAAGTATCCTTTCAGGCGGATAAAACGCTTATAGACCATATTTTCGACAAATTCGGCAAGAGTGTACATATTACATACGGCGAAGGGAACACGGTCGTGTTTACTGCCAACGTACAAGTGAGCAAACGATTCCTCGGTTGGTGCTGTTCATTCGGCGATATGCTGAAAGTGACCGCACCTCAATCGGTACTAAATCAAGTAAACGATTTTTTGGCGAAAACTGCCGAACAGTATATGTAGGTGCAAAATGGTTTATCTCGATAAGTTTATAATTCCAAATGCGGAACAAGAAGAAAAAACAATTAAAAGGCGTATGGCCGAAAATGGCGGTGTGCTTGGATATATCGATAACATCTATCCGTGCGGATTGTTCACAAAGAAAGAGTTGTCACGTATTGATTTTGAGCCACTAACTATTTTATATGGAGGGAACGGATCGGGTAAAAGTACGTTATTAAATTTAATAGCGCAAAAGTTGGAATTGAATCGTATTGCTCCATTTAATTCGAGCGAAGTGTTTGACATTTATAGAGATGTTTGTACATATGAAATGGGAAATGATGACGAGGGATTCAAATTGCGCGTACCCAACGGAAGCCGTATTATTACGAGTGATGATGTATTTGACTATATGCTTACTGTTAGGACAAATAACAGCGAGATACACGAACATATCGAACAGGTGCGAGATAACGATTACGGCGAACTGAAATTTGGAGAAACGGTTAGATTACATGGTATGGAAGATTATGAGCAACTACGATTACAAGTTCTATCGAGGCGGAAGTCTGTATCGCGCAGACAATTTATTAGAAAAACGGTGGGCGAGGAAGTAAAACTGAATAGCAACGGAGAAACGGCATTACGATATTTCGAGGAAAAGCTGAAAAACGACACGCTCTATTGCTTGGATGAGCCTGAAAATAGTTTATCACCCAAATTGCAATTGCAATTAGTAGAAATTATTCGACGTATGGTAAGATATTGTGGATGTCAAATGATTATAGCGACACATTCGCCGTTCATATTGTCCATTGATGGAGCAAAGATATATGATTTGGATTCCATTCCAGTGGCTTTGAAGAAATGGTGGCAACTCGAAAACGTGCGCATATACTACGATTTTTTCAGTCAATACAAAAACCTTTTTACCAAAGTGACCAATGCAACAGGAGATAATACATAATGGATAACTTAAAGTATTTTCAAAGATATCACGGTAAAGAAAACACGCATTCAAGCAATGCACTTTCTTTATTACAAATGCTTTATGATTATAGTCCAAAGAAATTCTATGAAACTCTTTGCAACATAATCGAACAACAAGGCGAATTGGAAAATGTTGCGCCACATTTCGTTGTACAAGATACGGGCAACGGCAAAGGGAGCATACCCGATTTCAGCATTATGCAGCATAGTTTTAAGATAGTTGTCGAAGCAAAAGAGGGCGCATTCAATATTGATCAGTTGGAAAGACATTTGAAAGGGCTATCGGGAAAAGACGAATTTACATATAAGGTTTTAATCGCTCTATCACCGCAAAATGATGTGCAAAGTCATCTAAATAAACTAATCGAAAAGTACCCGAAAATATATATCGTCCATAAAACTTATATAGATTTTTATGATATTATCAAGGGTAATATGCACGAAATAAAAGACAGTTCATTTATCGAAATTTTGGATGAGTATAGAGAATACTGCGAAATGGAGCAGCTTATAGATTATTCAGAAAATACTTTAATGGTGCGGTTAACTACGAATACATTCGATTTCAATTTTCAAAACGGAGTGTATTATGACTCCAATAAATACACGCCGCTTGGCTTTCGCTATTTAGGATTGTATAAAGAAAAAAGCATAAGGGCGATTGGGAAAATAGTCAAGATTGTGGAGGCGCACGTCGATGATTTCGGAAAAATTGTGTATGGTGATTTGGTATACGGGAAACCGTTGACGGATGCAGACAGGCATAAAGTCGAGTTTGCAATAGAGGATAGAAAAAACAATTTCCATAACGAAACTGATCCGCACTGGCATTTTATTGTGGAAAGATTTGTCGAGGTGGTCAATTTTAGAAAGAAAAAGTACGGTATGTATGGTAAAAAGAAATTCTATCTAAAAGAAGACTTTGGAATAAAAGACATAGCGCATTGCACTATAGAAGAAATTGCGGCGGCTATGAAAGACTATGATAAGTGGGAATAAAAAAACGAGGAAAAAGAATGGATAAAAAAATATACAAAACCGAAATAGTAGAAACTATGCGTTATATCGAGGAAATATCTGCTCGATTGGGGCAGTCTATTACATCATCGGACTATTATATTGAAGACTTGGGATGCCCTCATTCAAAACCAAAAAATCTTCCGAAAGGATATGCGGCAGTATATATGTTCGCCTATAATGGCGAATGGTTGAAAATAGGAAAGGCAAATACCAAATCAAAAGCGCGGTATACCTCGCATCATTATGGGTTTAATGCGTTAAGTACACTGCCGAAGTCGCTTGCGGCTGACCCGGCTATGAGTAAATATGGCATATGCAAAGAAAACTCTCGTACTTGGGTAGAGCAAAATACATATCGCATTAATATCTTAATCAAGTCCGAAATAGGCAAAGCGGCAACCGAGCTGATAGAAGCGGTATTACATTACAAATTCCGCCCTCGATATGAGGGCGCATTATAAGGAGGCTAAGCAAATGGCTACTATAACCTACACGGTAAAAGGAATAACCAAAAGCAATCGCGGCACGGCCGAAAAGGACGGCGTCGAATTTGAGATGCGCGAACTGCAATCCAAATGGAAGCTCGTCACAAAGTCGGGTGCAGCCAAGATAGAATTCGAATGGAGTAAGACCGACTTTCCCACGTTCGACGAGTGGCATGATTATCTCGCAAACGAAGGGTATGTGATAGCTCTCGCCGATTAGGATGAAATGATGAAAATCGAAGAAGATATTGGATGAGTACGATATATCCAAGAGAATGCCAAATTCGACCCGAAGAAAACAGGAAAATGGATGTACCATTTTTCGAATGATGAAGACTCGATCGAATATGCCAAGTCCGTGTGTAAAGAAGCGGTCGAGCGCGGCATCGTGCAAACGGCAAAGCATACAAGATTCGGTTTCATATTCGGACCGCCAACGGGTGTGGCGTGTTTTTACATACACGGCGCTGATGATGCCGCACATCGGCGCGTGATAGCGTATTTTTTGGAAAAGGGGTTAATAAGGAAAACGAAAACCGGGAAACTATACAACATTTCTTTCAAGTATGACGAGCAAACTCGTGAGGGGCAATACGCAAATGACTTTGTTGCCGAGATTAAACTCGATCAATTTTTGAATTTAAGCACGGGAGAGTGGCTAAGGAAATAATGGCGGTGTTCATAGAAATTTTATCGCTGCTTTGGCAAGGCTTTTGCCAGACGCTGTCTGGCATTTTCGATGCGTTGTACGCACTACTGCCGACAGCAATGCAGCTGAACAAATTGGCAAGTTATTTCACGCCGACAGGGATGGTGGCGTTATATTTCGGTGTGCCGACTGCACTTGTCACGATTATATTCGGGATCGCAAAAAGAGCGATAAATAAAGCAAAGGCGAGGTGAAAATGAAAAACATATCGGAAATGCCTTTTTGCGAGGCAATGATGTATGTCCGTAAAAAGAACAAGGACTGTAGCTCGCGTTCGAAATTGGCGGCAAGAACTCACATAGAAAGTTGGAGTATAGCATCGTTTGAGCGCGGAGAGAGCTTGCCGACAAGAAAACAGCTTGCGGCAATATGCAAAGAATTGAATAGTCCGCAATTGAGAGAAGTCGGCGAAAAAGAAATAGAGTATGCGAGAACGCATCCCGATGTCAAAATATGCTACGCCGATAATACGACTTGTTGGAAATGCCACAAACCAATGAAAACCGTGTACGGCTTAATTGATGGGTGTTCCATTCCGCCAGATGCTTTCAGCGATGGGATGATAAAGGTTTGCGCCGATAAAGGCGTGATTCTGGAAGAAAGGCGGAGCGGCACAACAGGCGAAACGCACTTGGTAAATGTGTGCGAACATTGCGGCGCATTCTTGGGCGAATTTTATTTGCACGATTTATGGTACGGCGAAACCGAAACTATACAAGTGGAAGATGTATCCGATTTTATTCCCGATAAGGAAGAGATAGACGAAGATAGTAAGAGTTAAAAGAATTTTGACGCAGAGCATAGTATTCCATTGAAAAAAAGGTCGAAATATGTTACAATGATAAAGAAACAAAAAAAGAGGGCTGTCATATGCAAAATTACGAAATTAATAAATACAGCGTCGGCACGATTCTAAACTATGTTAAAAACAAAGACATAGCCATACCCGAAATACAACGCCCGTTTGTTTGGAAAAACAAACAGGTACGCGACTTGATTGATTCGCTTTATCGCGGATTCCCCGTCGGGTACTTGATAATAAGTCAAAATCCGTCGGTTAAACTCAAAGACGGAACGCTGTCCAAAGGGAAGAAAGTTCTCATCGACGGACAGCAGCGTGTAACGGCACTGATGACATCGCTGCTCGGATTGAAAGTTTTGGATAGCAGTTATAAGGAAAAGACAGTCAAAATAGCGTTTAATCCATTCGCTGCCGATGATGAAGATTGCTTCGAGGTGCAAGACAGCTCGCACTTGAAAAGCAAAAAATGGATAGAGGATATTTCCATATTCTTTGACACGCAATTCGATATGTTTGGCTTTATGCAAAAGTATTGCGAGGATAATCCCGAAATAACGCAAAAGCAAATGTACGAAATAGTGCAACGGGTAAAAAGCATTGAGAACAGGGATATAGGCGTAATCGAATTGGCGTCCGATCTCGACACCGATATTGTAACCAACGTGTTTATAAGAATCAATTCGCAAGGGACTACGTTGAGCCAAGCGGACTTTGCTATGTCCAAGATAGCTGCCGATGAAAAATTCGGCGGCAATATGTTGCGCAAAGCGATAGATTATTTTTGCCATCTTGCCACGGAGCCGAGCTTTTATCATACGCTCGAAACAAGCGATAAAGAATTTATGGATTCGCAGTTCGGTAAGAAAGTGGCGTGGCTCAAAGACGACAATTCGGACATATACGATCCGTCCTACGAAGATATGCTGCGCGTGTCGTTCATACATATGTTTTCGAGAGGCAAGTTGAAGGATTTGGTCAGTTTACTTTCGGGCAGAGATTTTGAAACCAAGGACTATAAGGAAGAGATCGCCGAGGATTCTTTCAACAAGCTCACCGAAGGCATATTGCATTTTATGCACGAATATTATTTCGAGCAATTCGTTTTGGCGATAAAGAGCGCGGGTTTCATAAGTTCCAAACTGATAACATCGCAAAGCGCGCTCGATTTTGCTTATGTCGTTTATTTAAAACTTATGCTTACGGGCGAGGTTGATAAAACGCAAATCAAACACTACGTTGCCAAATGGTTTGTGATGTCGGTGCTGACGGGGCGTTATTCGGGGTCTGCCGAAACGGTTATGGATAGAGATATTCGCAATATCAACGCAAAGGGTGTGGTGGTGTGTTTGAAAGAAATCGAAGCCGCCGAACTTTCTAATGCTTTTTGGAAGGTGGGACTTGTGCAACGCTTGGATACTTCGTCGGCTAACAGCCCGGCACTCATGGCGTATTTCGCGGCACAGATTGTGAGTGGAGATAAAGGTCTATTCTCGCCGACTTCGACGGTTGCGAATTTGTTTGGCGCAAGCGACGTGCATCATATTTACCCGAAAGCATACTTACGGAAAATCAATGCCTTGGACAATAAGACAATTTATAACCAAGTTGCCAACTATACATATCTCGATACCCCGGTCAATATTGCCGTGGGGGACGATGCTCCGAATAAATACTTTAAAGAGGCGTTTGAGTCGGCACGGACAAGCGGAACGGTGTTCGGCGTACCAATGACCGAAAAGGAATTGACGCAAAATCTCAAAGACAATTGTATTCCGTCTGAAATTATCGATTGGGATTATGACAATTATCTAACGGATTTCTTACCCAGACGTAGAGAATTGATGGCGGCGAAGATAGCCGACTATTACTCAAAATTATAAATATATTGGCGAGGCGAAACAATGATCACTGGCGAATTAAAAAATAAGGTTGATACTATTTGGGGAACGCTGTGGACAGCGGGAATAACGAGCCCTATAACGGTATTAGAGCAAATTACATATTTGATGTTTATGAAATTGTTGGACGATAACCAACTCAAAAGAGAGGCTAATGCGAATGCATTAGGAGTAACATTAAAGAAAAAGGTGTTTGGCGATGGGGATTGCGTTATAAGCGAAGAGCCGCGAATTATTGTTGCGTATAAAAATCTTCGATGGAATATATTTCATCACTTTGAGCCGAACGAAATGTATACAACAGTTTCGCAATATGTCTTTCCGTTTATTAAATCAATCAACACAGGAAAGGATACCGCATTCAGTCGTTTTATGAAGGACGCGGTGTTTCTTATTCCCACGGCAAAAGTGTTGGCAAAAGTTGTTGATGATATGGATAATATGGATATGAACAACAAGGACATAATGGGCGATGTCTATGAATACTTATTGGGAAAGATAGCATCGGCAGGAGAGCTTGGACAGTTCCGCACACCGCGCCATATTATTCGAATGATGGTGCGACTTATGAAACCTACGTTTGCCGACAAGATACTCGATCCTGCAATGGGAAGTGCAGGCTTTATTGCCGAGTGTGCGAACTATATTCAAGAGAACTTTGAGAAAGAGCTACTGAAAAAAGAAAATGCCGAACATTACAAAACAACAATGTTCTCTGGTTTTGATACCGACCAAACGATGTTGCGTATAGGTGCAATGAATATGATGCTACACGGCGTCGAAGAGCCGAACATAAAATATCAAGATAGCTTAAGTGCAGATAATATCGAAAGAGATGCATATACGCTCATAATGGCTAATCCGCCTTTCACTGGGAGTGTGTTCCAAGAAGATATCAGCAAAGACATATTGGCGCTTTGCAAAACCAAAAAAACGGAGTTACTCTTCCTTGCGCTTTTTATAAGAATGCTAAAAGTAGGCGGTAGATGTGCGAGTATCGTCCCGGACGGCGTTCTTTTTGGTAGCAGCACGGCTCATAAAATGATACGCCAAGAACTCATTGATAATCAGCGACTCGAAGCGGTCATTTCTATGCCCAGTGGCGTGTTTAAGCCCTACGCTGGCGTTAGCACGGCAATATTGATTTTTACAAAAACAAATGCAGGCGGCACAGATAAAGTGTGGTTTTATGATATGAAAGCAGACGGTTTCTCGCTTGACGATAAGCGCAGCCCGATTGCCGATAACGATATCCCTGACATCATAGCGCGCTTCGGAAATCCCGATGAAGTAGCGCGGGAACGCACTGATAAGTCGTTCTTTGTGCCGAAAAGCGAAATTATTGACAACGGCTATGACCTTTCCATTAATAAATATAAAAAGACGGAGTATGTCGTAGAGAAATATCCCGAGCCGAAAGAAATCCTCGCGGAAATTCGTGCTTTGGAAGTAGAAATACAAAAAGGACTTGCCGAGTTGGAGGAATTGCTGTGAGAAGGGAAAAACTGCGAACTCTTGTGCGAGAGTATAGCGAACGAAACAGGCACAATGATTGCTCCGGTGTGTATAGTGTGACGAATAGTCATGGATTTATGCCATCTACGGATTATTTCTCAAAAGAAGTATTCAGCAAGGATTTATCCACTTACAAAGTTGTTAAACGGGGGATGATTGCCTATAATCCATCGAGAATCAATGTTGGCTCTGTAGCGGTGCAAAGAGAAAGGGAAACCGTGATCGTCAGCCCGTTATATGTGGTCTTTTCGGTGGATGAAAGCAAAATATTGCCTGAATTTTTGACTTATTTTTTGCATAGCGATGAAGGATTACAGCAGATAGCGGCAAACACTTCTGGAAGTGTTCGTGATTCGCTTAAATTTTCGGCATTGCAAAATATAGAAATTAATCTGTATTCTATTGAAGAACAGCAAGAAATCATAGCCATATTGAACAAGTTCGATAAGTTATTGCATGATGAAAGAGAAGCTCTTCAAAAAATAAATGATCTCGTGAAGTCGCAATTTATCGAGATGTTCGGGACGATTCCTAAAGATAGATATGCTCCTTTGGATAGGGTGTGTAAAATTATAACTGATGGCACTCATCAACCGCCCCAATTTAGCAATTCAGGTATACCTTTTTTATTTGTGTCTAATCTCGCCAATAATGAAATTAATTACCAAACGCAAAAGTTTATTTCCAAAGATACCTACAAGGAATTGATTAAGCGAACGCCGATCCAAATAGGAGATGTCCTTCTTTCGACGGTGGGGTCATATGGACATCCAGCAGTTGTAACTGACGATAGAGAATTTTGTTTTCAAAGGCATATTGCCTATTTTAAACCTAATCCTCAAATGATAGATAGTAGGTTTTTATATGGAGCGTTGCTTTCGCCAATAGGTCAAGAACAAATAGAGAGAGCAGTCAAAGGCATAGCGCAAAAGACACTCAATCTATCAGAGATAAGAAAAATACGAATCCCGTTGCCTTCTTATGAGCATCAAAAACAATATTCGGCGTTTTATGAACAGACCGATAAATCAAAATTTAGAATCAAACAGAGCCTTGAAAAACTTGAAACTTGTTATAATGCAATGCTTCAAAAATACTTCGGTTAGTTATATAATTCTCTTGAAGAATGACGAGATAACCTCGCATTTAATAAATTATTCAGGAGATATACTATGAAACAAACACTAATAACCGAAATTGAGCAACAAATGATGCCTTTTTTGGATAACGGTCAAATGATGCAGCTTTGCAAAGTGCTCGAGCACTGCTTCTATTCCTATGAGATTTCTCAATCCGATAGTAGTAAACAAGAGGAGGATAAACACAACCAAGAATATTTGGAATTATTCTTGGCTGCCAAACATATTGAAGGCTGTTCGGATAAATCATTGAAATACTACCGTTCAGTGCTTGAAAATATGCTTAAAACGGTAAATAAGCCAATAAAACACATCATCACAGATGATTTACGGCAATATTTAGACCAATATCAGCGAATAAACAATGCCAGTAAGGTCACGGTTGATAACGTGCGCCGAATTTTATCAAGCTATTTTGCTTGGCTTGAGGACGAGGATTATATATTAAAAAGTCCCGTTCGACGCATACATAAAGTAAAAACAGGCAAAACAGTAAAAGAAATATATTCGGATGAGGCTCTTGTCATAATGAGTGATAATTGCCATACGATACGCGATCTTGCAATGATAGAGCTTCTTTCGTCCACAGGAATGCGTGTCGGTGAGCTTATAAACCTCAACCGGGGCGATGTTGATTTTGACAATAGAGAATGCGTTGTTTTCGGCAAGGGCGAAAAGGAACGAAAAGTCTATTTTGATGCAAGAACAAAAATCCATCTTATGAATTATCTAAATTCGCGTACCGACAGCAACCAAGCGTTGTTTGTTTCGTTGCTTGCACCATACAATAGGCTTCAAATCAGTGGTGTGGAAATACGCCTGCGATCCTTGGGGCTCGAATTAGATATAAATAAGGTACATCCGCACAAATTTAGACGGACTTTGGCAACGAGAGCAATAGATAAGGGGATGCCCATAGAGCAAGTTCAACAGTTATTGGGGCATGAGAAGATAGAAACCACCTTGCATTATGCCCAAGTAGACCAAAATAACGTCAAAAACTCTCATAGAAAATATATCGGGTAAAGGCTCTAAATCGCAATTTATCGAGATGTTTGGGGATGTCGTATATAATAATAAACGATGGGTTGTCTTTCCGATGTCGACGGTTGCACCAATAAAAGCATTTAAGGGTGAAGTCGAGGCTGTTGATGGAAAAGTATGGTTGTTGAATTTGGATATGATAGAGGCACATACGGGAGACGTTCAAGAAGAAGTTTTAGTGGGAATCGATGATATCGGTGCGTCTACAGTCGCGTTTAATCGGGACAACATCTTGTATTCCAAACTCCGTCCATATTTGAATAAAGTTGTTTATCCTAAGAAAACAGGATATGCAACATCTGAGTTAGTGCCATTAAGACCTGACATAAATCTATTAAATAAAGTCTTTTTTACTGCGTTGCTTCGTAGCGATGCATTTGTGCATTTTATTCGGGAGCAAGTAGCAGGAGCAAAGATGCCTCGCGTGTCTATGGATATATTTAAAAAATTCGATGTTATATGCCCACCGATTGAACTTCAAAATCAATTCGCCCACTTTGTCGAACAGACCGATAAATCAAAAAATGGCTATGAGATGGAGGCGGCTGCATGAGTGATTCTTACAAATTGAGTGATATTTATGAATTGCAAATGGGGAAAACGCCGTCAAGGGATATTTCCGACTATTGGGCGGATGGGCAATATGATTGGATTTCCATTGCGGATTTATCAAAATGCGAAAAATATATAAATCAAACCAAAGAAAGAATTACAAATAGAGCGATAGAAGAGAGCGGTATTAAGGTTATCCCGACAGATACAATAATAATGAGTTTTAAGTTATCTATTGGGAAAGTGGCAATTACGCAAAGACCTGTCTATTCCAATGAGGCAATTATGGCATTTATTGATAAAGGCGTTACTTACATATTGCCTCAGTATGCATTTTATTTATTTTCGGCACAAAAATGGGATAAGGGTACAAATCGCGCTGTGATGGGAGCAACATTGAATAAGGCTACGCTTTCACAATATCGTGTTAGCATCCACAATGCGGATGAGCAAGCAGAAATAGTCAATCGACTGAATAAAATAACAGACCTTATCAATTTCCGTAGAAAACAGATTCAAAAAATAGATGATCTCGTGAAGTCGCAATTTATCGAGATGTTCGGGAATCCCATAAGTAACGAACGCAAATGGGAACTGTGCCCATTAGAAGCAGTGGGCGATGTTGGGTCAAGTAAAAGAATATTTGAGCGTGAATATGTCAAAGAGGGCATCCCTTTTTTCAGGACGAAAGAGGTCGTCGAATTATCAAAGGGAGCGCAGATTTCAACTGAATTATTTATAAGCGAAGAGAGATTTGCCGAGTTAAAAAAGGAATGGGGATGTCCGCGCAAAGGAGATTTGCTAATATCGGCAGTAGGAACAATCGGAGTGATATGGATTGTCGACGATAGGTCATTTTACTTTAAAGATGGTAACCTTTTGCAAGTTCGCTCGGAATTAAATTCGCAGTTCCTGAAATATGTTTTGGAATGGCTAATAGCAGATTATAAACAGGAAATGTCGAAGGGGACAGCCTATGCGGCGTTGACTATTAATGCACTAAAAAAAATGAAAATTATCAATGTCCCAACATCTGCTCAAGAGTGGTTTTCGCATTTCGTCGAACAGACTGATAAATCAAAAGTTCTCATTCGGGAACACCTTTTTTTGATTAATAGGCTTCGAAAGGTGGAAAAAACTTAAAAAATATGTTACAATATATTCGGCAAGGAGGTCTTATGACAAACTTTTCGTTTCTCAATGAATTTCCACAGTTTGCGGAGCTTGCGACATATTGCGAAGATGCCGAGTCTTTTGCTTTGTCGAAACCTAACCTTTCCGCTATTTCTGCAAGGAACGCCATAGAGTTCGTTATTAAGTATATCTATAAGGCGAAGGTTGGATCTTTGCCTGTTCGGGCAAGCCTATTTGAGCTAATCGATAGCTATGAGATTTCCAATTTTATTAACGATGATGTAATAAGAGATTCGTTGCATTTTATCCGTATCTTGGGGAATAATGCGGCGCACAATAATAAAATAAAAACAACCGAAGCTGTGCTTGGGTTGGAGAATTTGCATTTCTTTGTCGGCGAAATCCTTGTGCTATTGGGAGTATTATCGGAATACCCGGCGTTTGACAAGTCTCTCATTGATAAGAAAACCGATGCGAAACCGATTGAGGTGGAAACAATCGAGGTCCACGGTGATGCGGAAAAAGTTTTTAAAGAAGGCATAAGCAAGGACTCTATATTCAATGCGAAACGGCCTGCATATATGAGCGAAGCCAATACACGGAAGTTGCTCATTGATGTATATTTGAGAGAAGCGGGTTGGGAAGTTTGTGAGCAAGAGGATGTGTGTGTTCCCGGCAAAGCAGGAATAGAAATAAAAGTCAGCGGAATGCCTAATGGCACAGGTGACGGCTTTTGTGACTATGTACTCTATGGTCGAGATGGCAAACCGCTTGCCATAGTGGAGGCGAAAAAGACGAGTGTATCGCCCGAAAAAGGTAGGCATCAGGTATGCCTATATGGGGAGTGCATGAAAGCCAAGTATGGCTATGTTCCTATTCTTTATTATACGAACGGCTATTCCATTAAGGTTATTGACGGCATTTATCCCGATCGTGAATTAATGGCATATCACACGATCGGCGAATTGGAGTTGCTTATACAGCGCAGGAATCGCGGCAAGATAGTCGACCTAAAAATCAGCGATGAAATAACGAATAGACCATATCAAAAAATGGCTATAACCAACATATGCGAGCACTTTAATGCCAACAATCGTAGAGGTTTGCTGGTAATGGCGACAGGCACAGGAAAGACACGTGTCGCTATTTCGCTCGTGGATGTTTTAGCGCGGAATAAATGGATTAAGACAGTGCTATTTCTTGCAGACAGAACATCACTCGTAAAGCAGGCGAAGAAAAACTTTGCCAAGTTATTGCCGCACATGAGCGTTTGCGAATTGTCGGGGAGTGGCGAAAAAGACTTGAATGCAAGGCTTATGTTCTCCACCTATCAAACGATGATAAACTGCATCGACGGTGATGTAAAGACATTCAGTACCGGGCGATTTGATTTAATCATTATTGACGAGGCACATCGTTCAATATTTAAAAAGTATAGTTCGATATTTGCATATTATGATAGCTTATTGGTAGGATTGACCGCCACACCTCGCGATCAGGTTGATGCGAATACATATAGGATTTTCGGCTGCGAAAGCGGTGTCCCGAATTTTTCATATGATTTAGGCGAGGCTGTGCGTGAGGGCTATCTTGTGTCATATGGCGAGCCGTTGGAGCGGACAACCACCATATTGGAACGCGGCATCAAATACAAGGAACTCTCGGAAGAGGAAAAAGCCGAGTACGAGGAAACGTTCGGAGAAGATGCTGACGAGGAAATACTAAATAGCCAAATTTTTCGAAGCGTATATAATAAGCCGACTTGCAATCGTGTTTTAGAATCGTTAATGCGCGACGGCATAAAAATTGAGAACGGTGACAAGCTCGGCAAGACCATAATTTTTGCGTATAACCATAAACACGCGCAAATGATTGTCGAATGTTTCAATGCGCTTTATCCCAATAAACCTGACTTTTGCCGACTTATTGATAATTATGAAACCTATGCCGATGACTTAATCGTTAGGTTTGAAACCGATCCCGATTTTCAAATTGCGGTGTCGGTGGATATGCTTGATACGGGAATCGATGTCCCGGCAGTATTGAATTTGGTATTCTTCAAGCCTGTAAAATCTTACATTAAGTTTATGCAAATGATAGGACGGGGAACGCGGTTATGTCCAGATATTTTTGGACTGAACAAGGATAAAACGGAATTTTTGATTTTTGATTGGTGTCATAATTTCGAGTTTTTCTCTGTTCCCGAACATAGACAGCAGAGCGGTAAGGCGGCGGTATCAATTACTCAACGACTATTTGAGCTACGGTTAGACATATTAAAAGAGTTGCAACGTTTTGAATATCAGGCGATTCCTTTCGATAAGGCATACTACGAAAAACTAAAGCCAATGTTGTTCGAGACGGTAAAATCAATTCGCAGCAACAGCTCTCGCATATCAGTGCGGCAAGCGATGGTGTTTCTTGACAAATACTCGGATGAAAATGTGTGGCAGTGTCTTTCGCCAGTCAATATTAAGGAAATAAAGCTACACATTGCGCCGCTTGTCGAAGATACGGAGAAGGATAACCAGTATACAAAAGCATTTGACAGCAAGATGCTTAATATCGAGCTTGATTTTCTTGTAACGAGCGCAATCGGACGGTCAAGCAAAGATGTCGCAGCCGTGCGGCTTATAGCCAAATATCTATTGACTAAGGCTACTATTCCGCAAATAATGGAGAAAGCTCAACAATTAAAGGATGCGGCAAGCGACCAGTTTTGGGCGGATCCGTCGATAGAACGAATCGAAACATTGCGTGAGGAAATTCGTGATTTAATGAAATTTCTCGATGATAGTGAAGTAATCACATACCTCACTACATTTACCGATGAGATTGTTTCGCTTGACGGAACAGCCGCAGGACTTTTTGATATACGAACATATAGAGAAAAGGTCATAGACTATTTAGCAGAGCATAGCGATAAACCTGTCATAAGTAAAATAAAGAATCTCGAACAACTAACATACTCCGATTTAGAAGAATTGGAAAAAATCTTATGGAATGACCTCGGCACAAAGAGTGATTACGCAAAGACAACGCACACTGAAAATCTTGCGGTGTTCGTCCGTAGCTTAGTTGGATTAAGCCAACAAGCCATCAATGAAAAATTCGGACAATACCTAAACGAAAATGTTCTTAATGCTCAGCAGCAAGAGTTTGTAAAAACGATTATAAATTATGTGAATGAAAATGGCGATATAGAGGTTGATGATTTGCTTGAAACATCGCCGTTCGATGATCATGATATCTTGGAACTGTTTGGAGAAAAGATAAAAATACTGAATTTCATCGTAAATACAGTACACGGCGTAGTCCAAGCCGCAGCATAGGTAGGTTCAAATGAAAAAAGAAAAAATTTTAGCCGCACTTATTGCAGTATTTTCTATAATAAGCGTGGCAGTATTGATAATGAGCATAGTCGGATTAAATACCGACAACGATGTGATAATGCTCGTTGGTTTAGTCGCTTTTTGCGTGTTCCTTATTCCAGACGCAGTGGTAATCGTAAAGTACGCAAACTTAAAAGGACAGCAGAAAGAGCAGGCTCGAAACGAATATTTCAAAGAGAAGGGAATCGAGCCCGAAATTATTATAGGCACAAAAGACTATTTCTTTTTCATTGATAAGGCGAGAGGTGTTTTCGGAACGGATACCAACGGCGAACTTTATAATGTGGCGGACATAGTATCCTATCGCAGGCTTTTTTCGACAATAGAAGGCACGACAAAGTATGATAAAATGTCCGTTCGGATTTTTATGAATGGGCAAGAAAAAGCATTGGTTATAGGGCCGAGCTATGTTCGTGCGGATTATGGCTCGTATGAGTATAATCTAAAATTGGCGAACGTGGACAAGATAATAAATGTTCTTGATGAGGTAACGAATACACAATTAAACGATTACTTAAAAGCCAACGACCTATCTCCGACAGAACAATTCATATACGACGGATATGTTTTTGGCTACGATGTCTCAAAGAGAATATTTTATACCCGAAGCGAATATGGATCGTTAGAAAAGCATTCGTTTGACGAGTTAGTGAATTATGACATTGTGCGTGACCATACGACAGTGACTAAACTCGATATTGGCGATGCGATAATAGGAGCGTTGATATCGGGATCAATCGGTGCTGCAATATGGGGAAAGTCGAGTGCCGAGTATTGCAGTGAACTGTCTATCCACATAGTATTAGACGGCGACGATATCGATTTTATTTTGGCGCAACGAGAGAGATTGCCGTTAAATTCTAACGAAGTGCAGGCAAAAGAACGGTTTATTGGAAATGTTGTAAAAGCACTTAAAACCATTGAAAATCGGCAAACCAAATAGTTGGAGATACACTATGGAACAAAACGAAGAAATAAAACAGGATACTCAATATTTGTTTTATCGAGTAGCCGAGGACAGCACTCGGTGGGATAGAATGACCGGGGTCGAACTGAAGAAAAGGATAAAAACCCTTTTGGCGGACGATAAATCGTTTGAGAAAATGGTGGATGTCATTAGTTGCTTGCGATTAGCGCAAGTATTCTACCTGCGCACCAAAAACAAAAAAGAATGCGCCATTCCGTTCATTGTTACACCGCAAGGGGAAATGCTATTGCTTTTCACGGCCAAATCCCAAATCAAAAATGAACAATACAAACAATATGCGGTCGAATCGACTACATATCCCGCGCTTATAAAGAGCCTTTCCGCCGCCATTAACAGCGTTATAATAAATCCCGATACCCAATTCTTACCGTTGTCGGTCGAGGCTGTCAATAGCATGATAGAGATGATGGATACGGTCGAAGATGATTTGGATAGTTCTATGAAAGAAGGATTCGACAAAGAAAGTCTTTCGCCACTTATGTTCGAAAGATTTTTGGGAAGGCGTGTTGAGTGTAAGACCTCAAACGAAACCTATATCGGCGACGCTTTTCGATATGATGTCGTGGACGGCAAGGCGTATTTGGAAGTAGACCGAGAAAATGTATCGAACGTCAAAATATTCTACGATGACGTTTTATCGATAAAGGACATAACCGAATAGAGAAGCTATTCTCTAAAATAAACAGTAATTTAACATGGAGAACGAGAAATATGGAATATGTTAAACTTACACTTGAAAATTTGCAAGTACAGCATACTTGTTACACTATCTCAAATAGACAGGTAGTATTATGAGCGAACACAAATACCCTCGTATCGAAGCGGCAACGGCGAACGAAGATCTCAAAAAAAAGGACGATAAAAAGACGTCGATTATTTTTCTCTCGATAGCGCTTGCTCTCTTTCTTGCGTGCGTCGGCTTTTTGGTGTGGAATATAGTCAGAATGCGCAAAGTCGATACCGACTATGTAAAAGTTCTGGGCAAAGTGGTCGACGTGGAAACAATGGGCACCTCGTCGTCGGCATCCAGCGGGCGCTCGTATTTTTTGGTGATTTCTTATACGTTCGACGGGCAGGAATACAAGTTTATCGACCGAGAGGGCTATAAGTGGCATGATGAAGCGTATGACTGTGTCGGGAAATACGCGGATATACTCGTCGATCCGCAAAACCCCGCCCATGCGGAAAGGCCGACATCTTCGGGCTTTATTTCAACCTTTTGCGCTTGCTGCTTCGCCTTTTTCTGCATTATATATGCGGCGGGAATGAACATCTTCTTGGCGCGCAAGGGAAGTTCTTTTACAAAGAGATTTCTTTTTATATGGGGAGCGGAAATTTTGCTCGGCGTAACGATTGTGCTATTGTTTTGGACGGGAATGCCCCATGCCAGATTCGGAGAAGTTTTTGCTCGCAACAGCGGGGCGATAGGCGTAACGGTCGTATGCGGATTGCCTCTTTTGGCGACTTTGGTAGACGGCATCATCACGCTTAAACTGCGCCCTTACAAATCGAATCACCGCGTATATCGTATCTCGAAGCGCACCTTAAAGCGCGAAATCGCAGATAGAGTACGGGACCATGAAAACCGCCGAAGTTGATCGGCAACACTTGAATAATTGTCAAAAGAGCTATAAAATTCAATTTATCACTCTAAATAATAATAGCCCACTATTTCGCACTTGCGGATATAGTGGGCTATTTTTTTGAACGGTATAAACTGTAAGGCTTATTATTTCTTTTTTAGCTCTCTCGGCAATATATCATCGCACGGTACTCCGTTGCGTTCTTCTAAAATGTCTTGATGTCCCTTTTTGCATGATTTCTTTTTGCCGTCGTAATGTTGGCAAAGACCGCTTCCGATATGTTCCCGCACCAGCCGTTGCCAAGTTCGGGCTTTGCCTTCCGGGTCAAAATCTTCGGTAAGTTTGTTGATTTTTCTTTTAAAACTGCTCATTGGCATTCCTCCGCTAAAGATTGTTTCTTTTCTTCAAATTGAAATCTTCCATAAGACCAGACTCAAAAACGTCGGGGCATATAAAATCCTTTGAGTCGTGATCGAACTGCACCGTAAAATATTTGCCGTCTATTTTTTTAATCACTCCCAAACCAAATACTTTATGCTTTACCGCATCGCCGACGCGGATAGAAATTTTTGGCGGCGGCGGTGTTATAGGCTCGACGGCTGTCGTATTGCTCGGAGGAGGGGAGCGATACGATGAATTTTGAGTAACGGATTTATATCCTTTATTCTCGATATGGTCGGCAACTAAAAAATAAATAAACAGATACGCCAACGGTGTGCATAGAACGGAAAGGCCGATTGCTCCCCAAATATTCTTGGCAGTGCTGTCAACCTCGATTTTTTTCGTATAGGTAACCGAGATTGTGCCGCTCGACCTGCCGCCGCAACGACTGCAAGCGGTATAGCCTTTGCTTATGGCTTCGTGCTTTCCCATAGCGTGTTGAGATTTTGCCAAGTAAGAGCAGCCCGCGCTGTGATAGCGGTCTCCGTAGGTAGTCACATAAACGCGCGGCTCGGTCGCCGTGACGGTTTCGGTTTTATAGGACGGGGTGCTATTGGCGTTTATTATGAAATACCATAAGAACGCCATCGGTATGCAAATAAGGATGACGATTATGGTGTGTTTTATAAACTTTTGCTTGTCGGCTTTATCCATTAAACACCTCATAATTATTATACCGTAAAAGAGCGAAATGTCCAACTAATCAGCGGTGGCTGATTATAGAAATTTGAAAAAGATTTATAATATTAATAAGCCGTGACTGATTAAGGAGGGCGATAAAAATGACATTCAACGAAGCCCTCGCTACGAGGATAAACGAATTGCTGAAAGAAAAGGATATGACGCAATATCGTTTGGCAATGAATAGCGGAGTCGTTGCTCAAAGCATAGACAACATACGACGTCAGCGAAATAAGACGAACGCCGTAAATATCGTGTTTCAAATTGCGCAGGGATTCGGAATGACGCTGAAGGAGTTTTTCGACAGTCCGCTGTTTGACATCGAAAATATAACCGATTGATTGACCGCCAATAAAGCGGTCTTTTTTAATTTCGGATAAAAAATATTTATGACTGTAACGAAACTAACACATCCGAGCATTGACAAATAGAAAATAAAGTAGTACACTATGCCTATCCGTTCCAAAGTGGTGCGGATAGAATACGGCGGAGGTTTTTCGATGCGCACGAAGAACGAAGCATTAATGCAGGAAATAGTGGAGGAAGTTGACGAGTTCTATTCTTTAAGGGGTAGAACGCCGACGACACGCGAACTCGCGGATATGTTGGGGATAAGTCATACAACGGTCATACGGTATTTGCAAGATATGGACGCTCGTAAAATGCTCGATTATGACAACGGCAAGATTGTGACCGAGAAGATAAGCAAGTCGCAGGACGGAACGGTAAGCGTTCCGCTGGTGGGCAGCATATCTTGCGGACAGCCGCTATTGTCGGAAGAGAGCGTGGAGAGTTACATACGCATTCCGACGGAGTGGCTCGGATCGGGCGAATATTTCTTATTGCGAGCAAACGGCGATTCGATGGTGGACGCAGGGATTGACGATGAAGACATCGTTATAATCCGCAAGACCAGTGAAGCCGAGGACGGAGATATCGTGGTCGCGCTCGTGGATAACGAAAACACACTCAAACGGCTATACCGCGATGAGAAAAAGCGTAAGATCGTATTGCATCCCGAAAATCCCGACTACGATGATATTGTCGTCGACTACTGCGAGATACAAGGAGTAGCAGTTAAAGTATTAAAAGACCTGTGAGGAGATATGGCAATCAAACAGCAGACATACTATTGCATCGATATGAAGACGTTTTACGCTTCGGTCGAATGCGCGGAGCGAGGGTTGAATCCTTTTGAAACCAACCTCGTCGTTGCCGATGTGTCGCGCGGATCGAACGCGCTGTGTCTTGCTGTGTCTCCGAAACTGAAAGCGCAAGGTGTTCGCAATCGATGTAGGCTTTCCGAAATACCGCGAGGAATCAAGTACATCATTGCGCCGCCGCAAATGCAATTATACATTGACTATGCCGCCGACATTTACGACATATACCTCGATTACATTTCGCCAGACGATATTCACGTTTACTCGATAGACGAGTCATTCATCGACGCGACTCCGTATTTGAACGTGTACCACACGGACTATATGAGTTTTGCGAAATTTCTCGTGCAAGAGATCGCGCGGCGAAAGCACATCCCGGCAACGGCGGGCATCGGCACAAATCTCTATCTTGCCAAAATTGCGTTAGACATTACCGCCAAGAAAAACAAATCGCATATCGGCTATCTCGATGAAAAGACATACTGCGATACGTTATGGCGACATAGGCCTATAAACGATTTTTGGCAAGTGGCAGACGGCACGGCAAACCGACTCGCAAGGTACGCCATCTACGATATGTACGGAGTGGCGCACAGTCCGATTGACTTATTGTACAAAGAATTCGGCGTCAATGCCGAATTACTCATCGACCATGCTTGGGGAAGAGAGTCGTGTACCATAGCCGACATCAAGGCGTATAAGAGCAAATCGCATTCCGTGTCATTCTCGCAAATACTCCCCAGAGATTACTCGTTCGACGAAGCGCGAATCGTGATGACCGAGATGGTGCAGCACGGCGCATACGAACTAATGAAAAGGCACGTCGTATCGAGCAGAGTAGGAATCTATGTAGGATATTCCAAAAGCGAAATACCGTCGGTACACGCGGCGGCGCGATTGGGATTGGTCACGGCATTGAATTCCAAGTTCGCTCCGCTCGTCAAAGATTTGTACGACAAAAATGCAAGTCGGACCGTTCCTATACGGCGGCTCGGAATCGACTTTGAAGACGTGGTGGACGAGTCATACGAGAGTTACGACTTATTCACGGATATCAACGAAGTGGAGCGAGAAAAAAGTAGAGAGCGAACGGTGCTTGCGCTGAAAGAAAAGTTCGGGAAGAACTCCATACTCGTCGGAACGAACTACTTGGATTGTGCAACGCAGCGCGAGCGGAATACGTTTATAGGAGGGCATAGAGCAGGCAATGACACAAAGTGAACGAGCAAAACAATTTATGCCTTTCGATGCGATGAAAGGACTCAAAGAAGCGTTACGCGAGAGAGAGGAAAGGCACTTGCGCGAAGAAAAGCGCGAGCTCTCGGAGGATGCGGCGGAAAGGCTGTCGGCACAAATCAATCGCGTAACGAAAGGTGCGGAGATAAAAGTACGATACTACAAGGCATACCACGAAATTGAATTGCAAGGCAAAGTGACGAATATCGACGTGGTGTACAGATACTTGGTTATTGGCGAAGAAAGGATATATTTCGACGACCTATACAAATTGACGATACTAAATTAGGAGAGGAAAAAATGCGATACTATGATGTAAAATGTCCGCATTGCGGCACGATAAACAAACATTTATATCTCGAAGAAACGAACGGATGGATGATATGCCAGAATTGCGGCAAAGACTATAAGGCCGCGGACTTTGCGAAAGTCACGAAAATCCCGGTTTATACGGGAGAACAACTCGCCAGAATGGGCGCAAAATATTAGCGAATGCGACTTGCCCCGGTCGCTGACGATTTAATATTCGGATACGAAAGAGTCCATCTTCGGCGTCGGAATTCCCGACCGCGCCAATGAAGTAGCGATAAATCAAAACTTTTGTATCTTGGGAAAACGGAGGTTATGTTGCATGAATCCAATTACACAACAGCCCGAATTCCGATACTGTCGGAATTGCGGGCAAAAGATTGTCGGCTTTCGAAATGCGGAAGGCTTACTTAAGTTACAGTGTCCGCGATGTAAAGCGTGTTCGGTCAGTAAGGTAATAACACGCCGACACGAAGAAGTACAAGAATATGCACCGAAAGGGCAAGGGATAATTTAATAGCAGTATATCGACGGATGGTGTCGGTTGAGATAGTACCGTGTAAACCCATTCAGACCAATACTTAAATCGGATTGGTGATCCAAGAAAATTGAGAAGCCGCCGATAAACGGAAACCCATAGTGGGAGTACGCTTATCGGCGGCTTTTTCTTTTGCCAAAAATAAACCGCCGCAGTAAAGCGACGGTTTGGCTTCGGATGGACGCAGACCCTGTTCTATGACAGCACTCCATCATTCAAAGATACAGCAGATGCGATTTTCTGTATGTCGAAACCGAAAAGACACAGCGAAGATGAAACGGTAATGGGCGCGAAATCTTCGATTACCAGCATCAAACACTGTACTAATATTATACGTCAAAGGGAACGGCTTGTCAAGCGTAAATCAAAAAAGCGCAACGCGGCTAAGCAATCTTAAATTTTTTGAAATACTTTTTATAAGCGGACATTAGGTGTCCGCAATACCCGTTAGAATACGCTCATCAAGGGCAAAGGAGGTGGATAGAACAGTGCAAAGCGCTCTCGAACGCAGACAAGAAATACTCGAAGTTTTATGCGAACGCAGACACGAATCGGTCGAAAATCTTGCGACCGAGTTCGGCGTCAACGAACGCACGATTCGTCGAGATATCGAGTACATGACACTGTCCTATCCCATCTACACCGTGCCGGGGAAAGGAGGCGGAGTCTATGTAAGCGACGGGTATAGGTTAGGCAAAAAGTACCTAACAGACAAGCAGGCGGAATTGTTGGAAGACATAGCAAAAGGGCTCGAAGGAGAGCGGCTCGCAATTATGCAGTCAATCTTAAATACATTCAAAGAGCCGAGGAGAAGGTAATGAAAGTACATAGAAAATTATTCATTTCACTAATGAAAAAATCGAACGTCGGCTTTCGGTTTATAGCCAAGGAATTGGGTCTTACGGCTTATGAATTGGCGAGGATGTTGGCTGTGGGCGAGGAGTTCGACTACGCGCAAAGCGCAACGCTGATGGCAATGTTCGGAGCGGAAGAAATGCTCCCGGTCATCGATTGGGAGGGCATCAATGTACGCTGTCCAATCTAACGAAACCATCCGAATCTACGACTCATACCTATACCGCGAGAGCATAAAAGAGATAGACGGTAGACAGTATGATGCGGAAGATAAGTGTTGGGTCGTGCCGCTGTGTTGCGAAAATGTCGCCACGCTGTCGCTCATAGGTTGCGAACTCGATAAAACACTCGCTGCGATGCTTAAAAGCCGACGTGACGCATTTGTGGCGGTTTGTGCGCACGCCGCACCGAGAGTCAAAGCAAAGCTCTACGTTCATCAGCAAAATGCTTACGACTTTGCGCTCCAATCGTTCGAGAAAAGTAAAGGCGTTGCTTTGCTCGCGGATATGGGAACGGGCAAAACGATGATGACGATAGCGATAGCGGGTACGCTCGAAAAAGAGAAAGGCGTCAAGCGTATGCTCATCGTATGTCCGAAGTCGATTGTCGGCGTGTGGGAAGAGGAGTTTCGTAAGTTCGCCGACTACAAATACGCGCTCACTATACTCGACGGCGAGATGAAAAAGAAGAAGGCTGCGTTCGATTTTATGCAAGGACAAGCACTCCAAATCATCGTTGTGAACTACGAAAGTTGTTGGCGGTTGGAGGCGGAAATAACCAAGTGGAAACCCGACCTCATTGTATGCGACGAGAGCAGTAAGATAAAGAATCCGAGCGCGTCGCAATCGAAAGCCTTGCACCGATTGGGGCGGCTCACCAAGTACAATATGATACTTACGGGAACACCGATAACAGGCAGTCCGCTCGACATTTTCTCGCAGTACAAGTTTTTGGATGACAGCATACTCGGCACGAGTTTCTATCTATTCCGTAACCGCTACGCCATACTCGGCGGATACCAAAACCGTATGATTATAGGCTATCGGCATATGGCGGAACTTGTGACAAAGGTGCATAGCGTGGCGTTCCGAATCAAGATAGAGGATGCGGTGGACTTGCCACCGTTCATCGACGAAACGCGCATTGTGCCGTTGGAGCCGCAAGCGCAATCTATTTATAAGCGCATCGAAAAAGACTGCTATGCCGAGCTCGACAATGGCGAAGTAACGGCAAGGAATGTGCTGACGCAGCTCTTGCGCCTGTCCCAATGTTCGGGCGGATTTATCCGCGACGATATAAAAGGCGAAGCCGAGCAGGTCAGCAGTGCAAAACTCGAAGCGCTCGAAGACATCATCGATGCCTGCTTGGACGAAGGGCGAAAGGTCGTGGTATTCGCAAGGTTCGTACCCGAAATCGAGGGCATAGAGGAAATGCTCCACGAAAAGAAAATTCCGTACTCGCTCATATACGGCGCAACGAAAGATCGCGCGGAGCAGGTCAGTCGATTCCAAGAAGACCAATCGGTCAAAGTCTTCGTCGGGCAACTGCAAACCACGGGAATGGGGCTCACGCTGACCGCCGCCAATGTCGCTGTTTTTTATTCGCTCGATTTTTCGTATGCGAACTACGAGCAGAGCCGAGCACGGATACACCGCATCGGGCAGACGGAAAAGTGTCTGTACATCCACCTTGTCGGAAAGGGAACGGTGGATGAAAAAATACTCCACGCATTAAAGCACAAAGGCGATATAGCCAATCTTATGGTGGATAATTGGAGGCAAATGCTAAATGGGCAAGATTAACGATTTGACGGGAATGCAGTTCGGACGGCTGACAGCGGTGGAGAAGTTGCCGCCGCACGGAAAGAACACGGCTGTGATGTGGTTATGCAACTGCGAATGCGGCGGTACGGCAATCGTGCGCGGTACGGACTTAACGCGCGGACATACGCTGTCGTGCGGATGCTATAAACAAATGCGAAAGACTTTGCCGAACAGCGAACTGCGCTTGCACCGCATCTGGCAGAATATGAAACAGCGGTGTGCCAATCCGAAGAACAAGGACTATCGCTACTACGGCGGACGCGGAATAACCGTGTGCGACGAGTGGGCGGAGTTCGAGCCATTCTTTTATTGGGCGATGTCGAACGGATATAAGGACGGACTGACCATCGAGCGCAAGGATAACGACGGCAACTATTGTCCGTCCAACTGTGAGTGGATAACCGCCGCCCGGCAACATCGCAATACGGGCAAAACAAAGAAGTACACATTGTACGGCAAAGAATTCACGCTCGCCGAACTGTGCCGCATTTACGGACAGCCGCGCAGCACGGTAGCCGAACGACTGAAAAAAGGAATTCCCATTGACGACGCTATAAAAAAAGGAGGTAGGAATAAACTGAATAACAAACTGTTGGAACTCTCGGACACGCTGAAATTGCTGAAAGAGAGAAAGAGCGAACTCGATGCCGAGGCGAAAAAGATCGAGGAAGAGATCGACGGCGTTACGACCGAGATGATCGGTATAATGACGACCGAAGAACTGACATCGTTCAAGCGCGACGGTACGACGTTCTCGCTCGTGGTGCAAGAGTATCCGTCCGCCGAGCCCGACCGCAAACCCGAATTGTGGGATGCGATGCGCTCGAACGGATACGGCGACCTTTTCAGCATAAACAGCAAGACGTTGTCGGCAACGGTCAAAGAACTTATGACCGAAAACGGCGGAGCCTTGCCCGAATGGTTGGACGGTCTCATCAAGATAGCGGAGAAAAACAGCATCCGCATAGCAAAGTCAAAAAAATATTAAAAAGGAGATAGAAAGAACATGGCAAACGAAATCGTGAAAAGCGAAGACAACGGCAGCGCAGTGGCGCAGTACACGGGAGGCGTCGACCTCGGCGGCATCATGGCGGACGAGCTCGACGGACTCAATCTCTCGTTCGACCGCATCAAAATCCCGTCGGGCGGCGGCTTGGCGTTCGAAGTGCCGGGCGACGATCCCGATAGTCCCGACTCCGTCAAGGAATTCAAGGCGGTAATACTGCATCACCATCCCATCAACTGTTACTACGAGGAAGAGTATACGGGAGGCAACAATCCGCCCGACTGTGGGTCGATGGACGGTCACATCGGTATCGTTGCGGAAACAGGCGAGGTCAAGTCGTGCGCCGACTGTCCGTTCAACAAATTCGGCAGCGGCAAGAACGGCGCGAAGGCTTGCAAGCAAAAGCGCAGGATTTATCTCTTGCGTGAGGGCGAACAACTCCCGATCATACTGTCGTTGCCGACGGGGAGCCTCGGCGAATTCTCGAAGTATGTAATGCGCCTGCTTTCGAAGGGCAAAAAGACCAATGCGGTAGTCACCAAGTTCACGCTGAAGAAAGCGCAGAACAGCGGCGGTATCAACTACTCGCAGGCGGTGTTTGCTCTGGACCGTGTGCTTACCGATGCGGAACTCGCCGCCGTTGCGCCGATGAGCGAACAGGTCAAGGCGATGGCGAACAAGGTCGCGGCGCTCGATGAAGAGTAGGTCGGACGAGGTACGGGCGGTGGGTAGACCGCCGCCCAAGCCTCTAATTTATATTTGCTCACCGCTTAAAGGCGATATCAAGCGCAATATCGAAAAAGCTAACTACTATGCGCGGTACGCATACAGTCAAGGATATATACCGCTTGCACCGCACACCATCTTCACGCAGTTTCTCGACGATAAGAATCCGAAAGAGCGCAAAGACGGAATGGCGATGGGGCTTGAGTTATTGGAACACTGTGCCGAGCTGTGGGTGTGTGGGACGACGGTATCCAAAGGGATGCGCACCGAAATCAACTACGCTCGGAAAAAGTAAATCAACATACGGTGGATAGGCTTGCAGGAAACGGAGAAATAGGATGGCAGACATTTTCGAAAAAGTAAAAAACAATGTACACATAGCCGAGGTAGTATCGCTGTTTGGCGTACAGCTTAATAGCAATGACAAAGGTCTATGTCCATTCCATAGCGAAAAAACGCCATCGTTCTCCGTTGACCGCAAGACCAACATCTTCACGTGTTTCGGGTGTGGTGCGACGGGTGACGTCATAGCGTTCGTGTCGAAGATAAAGAACATCGAGCCTATCGAAGCGGCGAAGTTCTTGGCGGAAACATACCACGTCGATATTGACGAGGGGAACAAACCCGGCAAGTTCGACATCAAAGCATATCTCAAAAAGTGCATTGCCGATGTCGGACAAACCGACTACTTCAAACGCCGCGGGCTGACCGCCGCCACCGTGAAGAAATATTGCTTGGGGTATGATGTCTATCATCGGTCGGCGGTGATACCGTATTCCTCGGCACTTACATACTATCAAACGCGCAGCGTGGTAGACAAGAAATTCTACAAGCCGAAGACCGAGGATGCAGGTGCGGAGCCGCTATTTAACGGCGAGATTATGTACAAGAGCAAATCGCCCGTGTTCGTCGTCGAGTCTCCGATCTGCGCACTCTCAATAATGCAATGCGGACACCCGGCAATCGCACTATGTGGCGTGGGGAACATCAATAAACTCGTCCACGCAGTAAAGAACAAAAAGCCGACGGCAACGCTCATCCTTGCACTCGATAACGACGACGCAGGGAAAAAGGCAAGCGGCGATCTCGCCGCAATGTTACTCGAACTCAACGTGCAGTATGACGTTTACAATATTGCCGGGGAGTGCAAAGACCCGAACGAACTACTGCTCAAAAACAAATCGCAACTCGAACGCAATCTCAAAGCGGCAAAGACCGCCGCCAAGAAAAAGTACGCCACGGCGAAAGACAGTTTCACCGCATCGGAATTACAAGATGAAGAAGTCGCGCCGCCGACGTGGATCGTGGACGGTATGCTCCCGACAGGACTCGCATTGTTGTGTGCGCCGTCGAAGCTCGGCAAGTCGTGGATGATGTTGCAGCTGTGTATGGCAGTAGCCGAGGGTAACGAATTCTTGGGATACGCCACAAAGAAATGCGAGTGTCTGTATTATGCGCTCGAAGACAGCAAGGCGCGGCTTAAAGACCGTATGCAAAAAATGCTCAAAGGCAAACGCGCACCGAGCGGCGTACATTTCGCACTCGACGCCGACCCGATTGATAACGGCTTTATGGAGCGCGTGGTCGATGAGATAAAGACATACCCGAACATCAAACTCGTTATAATCGACACGTTGCAAAAGGTACGCGGCAAGCCGTCGAGCAAAGAGTCGATGTATTCCATAGACTACCGCGAAATGGGCGAGCTCAAACGCTTTGCCGACAAAAACCACATCACAATGCTATTCGTACATCACTTGCGGAAGATGGCGGACGAGTCCGACGTCTACAATATGATAAGCGGCAGTACGGCACTGATGGGGGCGGCGGACACCGTCTTCGTTATATCGAAGAAAAAGCGTACCGACGAAGACGCAACAATGAGCATGACCGGGCGCGACATCGAGCAATCGTCTATCGTGGTGCAATTCAATAAGTACGACTACCTATGGGAAGTGCGCGGCACGGCGGAAGAAGTCGAAGCAAAGAAAGAACGCCAAGAGTACGAGAACAGTCCCATTGTCATCACGATAAAAGAACTCATCAAACGGAATCCTATGGGCGGATGGAAAGGATCGGCGGCGGAATTGATGAAAGCGGTGTACGATGTTACAGGCAAAAAACTTGCCGAGTCCGCGACGGGAGTAGGCAAACTCATCAGCAAGTACGAATACCGATTGCATTGCGACGATATAGAACACACCGTGACACGGAGCGCAACGCGAACGCACACGTTCAAGCGAATCGTAAGGAATATGCCGTATGGCTATCAACGGACGATATACGACGGAGAGAACGACTGAAAAAGCGTCGCTTATAAAGAAGTATGTGTCGTAAGCGTCGCAAGTGTCGAAGAAAAAACAGATAAATCCACAAGAGTGAGTTAGTGTCGGTGTGTTTAAGTGTCATATCTCGACACATACGACACTTGTGACACTTGGTTTAGTAAACGAGGTAAAAATGAAAGAAAGCGATTTGATACGCAAAATATCCGAATACTTAAAGACCGTGCCGAGCCTCTTTTTTTGGAAAGAGCACGGCGGTATGTACGGCACAGCGGGAATACCCGACATAGTGGTGTGCTATCGCGGACGGTTTATAGCATTCGAGTGTAAAGTCGGGAAGAACAAACCGACCGTACTGCAAGCGCAAACGATACGGCAAATAATAGCCGCAGGCGGATACGCGATGGTGGTGCGGTCTGTGGATGAAGTACGGCAAACGATAAAGGCATTCGAAAAGGAGTAAGCAATGGCGGCGGAAATAATAATCAATAAAGTAGTCGTAACGGACGAGGCGAAGTTCGATTACGAGTGTTTATTCAATCGCCCGATACCGAAAGCGGATATAAAGCGGGAAACCGAGGAATACATAGACGGTCGGCAGGGTCGGATAAACGGTTTTTATTTCCGCACGAAATACTTGGACGAAAACGCCGACGAAATGCTGATGCTGTTCTTTTACAAGGGCAAACGCTTCGGTAAAATGCAACTGTGGGAACTGTCGGGTGTGTGCCGAGCGGACGAATGGACGCGAGAGGCGGAAGACGACGGACAAATACGGAATTGGCTGAATACATCACTCGACAGTAAAGAAAGTACCGATTGGGTGTGGGATTTGCGTATAAGGGAAGCCGAGCAAAAGCGGCTGCTCGAAGAAGAATACGGCAAAGAAGGAGATGACATTATGGCGGCGATAAAAGAGCTGTTGAAAAACTATAAACTCAATAAAGCAAAGGCGGCGGTCGGCGGCACGGTGGAATCCAAGCGGCTTAAAGAGGATATGGACTTTTTGGACGTATGTATTGCCGCACTCGACGACGAAGCGAGAGAGATCATCAGCGGCTTATACATAAACGGTCAGTCGATGAGTAAACTCGGAAATCGCCTCGGCTATTGCAAAGCAGCCATTTACAAAAAGAGAAATCGAGCCGTGGAAATGCTCGAAATCCTATTTGCCGCTCGTGTTTGAAAAGAGTAGACGAAAGTAAACGAAAGTAAACGGAAAAGGCGGTAAACGCCCGTATAATGGAATTGACGGAGGGAAAAACCGAATGCCGAGAAAACCGAAACGACCGTGCAGCTATCCCGGTTGTCCGAGACTCGTGGAAGGGCAATACTGTGAAGAACACAAACGCCTGACGGATAAGCAGTACAACAGATACGGGCGAGATGACTTTACGAAGAATTTTTACAAAACGCCCGAATGGAGAGCGGCACGAAAACGGCAACTGAACAGCCAACCGTTTTGCGAGGAATGTCTGAAAGCGGGCAAGCGCACGAAAGCGACTATGGTCGACCACATTGTGCCGATAAAGCAAGGCGGAGATAAATTCGCGCCGAGCAACTTGCAAAGCCTGTGTTTTAGTTGCCACAGTCGAAAGTCGGTGGAAGAAGGCAGTCGCTTCGGGAAAAAATAAAGTTTGAAAAAGTTTGCGGTTTGGCAAGCGTTTCGCTGGGCTCTTTCGGAAAAAGACGGTATGATGTGTCTACAACTATAAAGGCATAAGCCGAAAGGAGTAGACATGAGCGAAGAAAAAAATAAAGCCGCCGAAAAATATACGTTCGAGTCGGTAACAAAAGAAACGACCGCCGCCGATGTAACCATATACGCGAACGGAATGGTGCGCTTCGGTAAGCGGGCGATTGAAAAGTATGACATACGCAACACCGACCTATTATGGGGAACGGATAACGAAAGCGGAATGCTTGCGCTCCGAAAGGTGCGGAGCGGTAGGTGTTTGCGCAGCAAGAATAAGGATACGACGAGTTGTCCGTTACGGCTTGCGCAAGAGCGCGTGGGCAAGTACGCGCTTGCGGTCGATGGCGAGGTGCTCGTGCTGATACCCATAGGCTGACACGCGCGAGGGGCAGGGGGAGTCAAATCTCTACGGAAACAACACCAAAGAGCGGGGCCGCAACTTCGCGCGAATTTTCGCAAAATCAAAAATCAAACGGGAAAATCAAAAAATCAAATGTTTAACTACGTTAAAGGACGGCAACAGCCGCCCTTTTGATTTTGCCCGAAAAATCAAAATAATCAAAAATCAAAAACGGAGGGAATATGGCAAGCGGTGGACGAAGACCGGGCGCAGGCAGACCTAAAAAAGCCGCCGCCCAAAAGATACTCGAAGGCAATCCCGGCAGGCGCGATATCGAAATCGTGTCGTTCAATGCCGAAGGCGTGGAGCTGCCGAGCGAGCCGCCTTCTTATTTGTCGGCGAAGGCAAAAGAGATATACCGAACGGTGTATGCGTGGCTCAAAGGCATTGGCTGTACGACGGGCATACTCCCGTATAACCTCGAAGAGTATGCATTTTGCAAAGCGCGGTGGTTAGAGTGCGAGGAGATGAACACCAAGCACGGCTTGCTTGTGAAAGATCCGTCAAACGGGAAAGCGATGCCGTCGCCGTTCGTGGCAATGGCACAGCAATACTTAAAACAAACAAACGACGTGTGGAGCAAGATATACCTTGTCGTGCGCGAATCGAAGCTGTCGAAGTGGGATGAGAAAAATCCGAACGACGATATAATGGAAAAATTATTGGGAGGCGGAAACTGATGGAATACACGGAGCAAAATCCGTTGCGGCTGATTGAACTGTTCGCAGGCATCGGCAGTCAAACGCAAGCTCTCAAAAACATAGGTGTGCCGCATAAGGTAGTAGCCATATCGGAAATCGACAAATACGCCATAAAGAGCTACGAGGCGATGCACGGGGCAACCAACAATCTCGGCGATATACGGCACATCAAGCACTTGCCCGATGCGGACCTATGGACGTACTCGTTCCCGTGTCAGGATATATCGGTCGCGGGACGCGGCGCGGGAATAAAAGAGGGAACGCGCAGCGGCTTGCTGTTCGAGGTCGAACGGCTACTGAATACCGCCGCCCAAGACGGCACACTCCCGAAATACTTGTTACTCGAAAACGTGAAAAACCTTGTGGGTAAACGCTTCAAAGCCGACTTTGACAGTTGGCTTTCTTTTTTGAGCGGACTCGGATACTCCAACTATTGGAAGGTGCTGAACGCCAAGGATTACGGCATTCCGCAAAACCGAGAGCGCGTGTTTTGCGTGTCCATTTGCGGCGAACACGCTCCCTTTTTCTTTCCGCAAAAGCGCGAACTCAAACTGCGCTTGCGAGATATGTTGGACGCTGTTGTAGACGAACGCTACTACTTAAAAGAAAGCACGATACGCAGCATACTGACATCGCATTTCAATTCAAGGCGAAACAGCGTCAAGCAAGAAGGGGATGTGGCAAATACAATCCTTGCGCGAGATTGGAAAGGTCCGCAGTGCGTAAAGGTCGGCGACGTTGTCGGAGATAAATGGGAACGTATGCACGAAACAAGTCGTCGCGTGTTCGATCCGAACGGACTGTCTCCGACCGTGCATTGCGCGGGCGGCGGCAATACCGAACTGAAAATCGTGGTCGAAGGGAACTACTCGCCGAGCGAACACAATGCGGCGCGAGTGGTCAATCCAGACGGACTAGCGCCGACTGTTATGGAAAACCACGGCACGGTAACGGCTATAACGGAAAAAGCGGCGGAGCGATTCTACAAGCAGGCTGTGGAAACGGTCTTGGAAAACGACTGCGAAGTGGGCGATACTGTTGATGCATTCAACCGCAAGATAAACAAAAGCGGACTATGCCCTACAATAACCACGCGACCCGAAGGTTTCAAAACCGCAATACTGCCGATAGTAAAGGGCGAGTCCGATACAGTCGTAGTGGCGGGGCAGTTCCAACCCGTGGATCGAGATTATAAGTGCAAAGGCAAACAGCGCGAAGAACACTTTGAGTGTCGCAACGACGAGATAAGCAACGCCGTACTCACGGGAGATAGAAAGAACTGTGTGTGCATTGCGGCGATGCGCGGGCGCAATCCAGACAATCCGTCCGACCGTTCGGCAGGACAGCATTTGGAGCAACGGCTCGAACTCGGCGAGGAAGACTTGAGCAATACGCTTACCTCCGTACAAAAAGACAACCTTGTGGTCGAGAGCGATTTTGTGGCGCGTAAGTACGACGAATTCATTGAACAGAACGGATATATTCCCGAAATGTTTCAGCCGTTCAATAAGCAGGAAGTTGGGGATGTTGCTCCGACGCTGACCGGGCGGTGTTCGGTATCGGGCGGAATGTCTGCCGTGCTCAAACTCGAAGAGCCGCTTAAAGTAAAAGTGGCAACCAAGCAAGGGTACGAAGAAGCCGAGCGCGGCGATTATGTGAACATTACATATCCCGGCAGCAAGACTAAGCGCGGCAGAGTGGGTAAGGGTATAGCGCACACGCTGACTTGCGGCGACGGGAACGCCGTCGTCACCGAAAACGTGCGTATCCGTAAGCTCACGCCGCGAGAGTGCTTGCGGCTGATGGGGTGGATAGACGCGCAGATAGACAAGATAGCCGCCGCCCGTGTCAGCTCGACACAGCAGTATAAGCAAGCGGGCAACGGAATAGTAGTGCAAGTCTTGGAGGCGATATTCAAGGCTTTATTTTTCGGCGAAGTATGAAGCTGTACAACGCCGACTGTTTCGATGTGCTGAACGAAGTGCCTGACGGCTCGGTAGATATGATACTTACCGACTTGCCATACGGTACGACGCGAAACAAATGGGATAATCCGTTACCGCTCGATAGGCTGTGGAAATGTTTTCTACGGATCATAAAAGCTAACGGCGCAATCGTGCTGTTCGCTCAAACGCCATTTGACAAGCTACTCGGCGCAAGCAATGAAAAACTCTTGCGTTACGAATGGATATGGGTAAAGCGGCAAGGGAGCGGACACCTTAACGCAAAGAAGATGCCGCTCAAACGCCACGAAAACATATTGGTGTTTTACAAGAAGCCGCCGAAGTACAATCCGCAAATGACAAAGGGCAAACCTTACTCGGCAAAGAGCGGCAGACCGAGCGCGAACTACGATAAGCAAAAAACGGTGTTCACGGTCAACGCAGGGGAGCGGTATCCGACAAGCGTGTTGGAGTTCAATTCGGAGAAAGGCTATCATCCGACGCAAAAACCCGTTGCGCTTTGCGAATACCTTATACGAACATACACGGACGAGGGCGAAACCGTCCTCGACTGCTGTATGGGTAGCGGTACGACAGGCGTGGCTTGCCGCCACACAAACCGAGAATTCATCGGTATAGAAAAAGACGCCGAAATATTCGAGATAGCCAAGAAACGAATCGAGGGGGGAACAATGCAATACATAGCAAGTATCAGTTACGGCAAAGACAGCCTCGCAATGCTCGAAGTCATCCGCCGCCACGGTCTTCCGCTCGACCGAATAGTACACGTCGAGATATTGGCAACAAAGGGAATTCCTGCGGATCTTCCGCCGATGATGGAATTCAAGCGTAAAGCGGACGAGAGCATCAAAGAGAAGTACGGAATAACGGTCGAACATATTTCAGCACCGCGCACATACGAAGATTACTTTTACAGTGTGTGCAAAGGCGAAAAGAGCCGCAATCGCGGCAAGATATACGGATTCCCACTGCAAAAAGGGAATTGGTGTAACGCTCGGCTGAAGGTCGGCGTTCTCGACAAGCTCCAACGCAATGCTATAACGTATATCGGAATTGCGGCCGACGAGCCGAAACGCTTTCATAACTTAACCGACACAAAGCGCAGTCCGCTCGTGGAGTACGGATGGACAGAGGCGATGTGCCGAAAGTGGTGTGAAGACAACGACTTGCTGAGTCCGATTTATACGACCGCCGCCCGTGGAGGCTGTTGGTTTTGTCACAATCAAAGCGTGGCGCAGCTCCGACTGTTGCGCAAGAACTATCCCGAATATTGGGCGATATTGCTCAAATGGGACGCGGATAGTCCCGTTACTTTCAAGGCGAACGGACACACAGTCCGCGATTTCGATAAACGCTTTTCTATGGAAGAACAAGGGATTATACCCGAAAACACAAAATTCAAATGGAGAATGATACAATGACGAAACGCATCTATACCGCCGAGTCCGTTACGAGCGGACATCCCGACAAACTTGCCGACCTTATAGCCGACAGCATTCTCGACGAGTGCTTGGAGCAGGACGAAAACAGCCGCGTCGCTTGTGAAGTTATGCTTGCGCACAACAAGTGTTTTATAAGCGGCGAGATAACGACCGCCGCCCAAGTGGACTACGAGTACATAGCGCGTTCGGTAATAGCGCAAATCGGCTATAACCCGAAAGACATCGAAGTGGAAGTGCGCATCCACGAACAAAGCGCAGACATAGCCGCCGCCGTGGACGGAACGGAATTGGGCGCAGGCGATCAGGGCATCGTGTACGGTTATGCAACAAACGAAACCAAAAACTATATGCCGCTGCCCATAGAACTCGCGCACCGACTGACCGAACGGTTGGAGCAGTGCAGGCGCGAAGGCATTATCAAAGGATTGCAGCCCGACGGCAAAAGCCAAGTGTCCGTGCAGTATGCCGGGGATAAGTTCGACAAGACAACGTCGGTCATCGTATCGGCACAGCACACCGAAGGGAAAGACCTCGGAGTGCTGACCGCCGAGATACGGCACAATGTCATCGGCTATGTGTTCGCGGATTATGACTTGTCAGATGCGGAGATACTCATCAATCCGTCGGGACGGTTTGTGGTCGGGGGATTCGAAGCCGACACGGGATTGACCGGGCGCAAACTTATGGTAGACACATACGGCGGTATGGCGCACCACGGCGGCGGCGCGATGTGCGGCAAGGACGCAAGTAAGGTGGACCGCAGCGGCGCATACCTTGCACGGTACATTGCGAAGAACATTGTCGCGGCACGGCTTGCCGAGAAATGCGAAGTCACGCTGTCCTACGCGATAGGTGTGCCGCATCCGACCGCAATAGACATCAACACTTTCTATACGGGCGCAGTGAACGAAAAGTTCATAGCCGAGGCGGTGGCGAAGGTGTTTGACCTGTCGGTCGCAGGCACGATAAACAAACTCGACCTCCGTCGCCCGGTCTTCGGACAAACTGCTGTCGGCGGGCATTTCGGCAAAGACTACTTTGCGTGGGAAATCACCGACAAAACGGAGGCGCTCGATGACGCGATCCGACCGAGATAAGCTCGTTACCGACAACCTGCGGCTTGTTTATTATCTTTATGAGAAACTGACCAAGAACAAACTGACAAGGCAATACAAGGATGACATTATATCCGAAGGTATGGTCGGACTCGTAAAGGCGGCAAAGACTTTCGATGACAAGCGGAAAATTAAGTTCGGCACATATGCATCACGATGCATAACCAACGAAATGCTTATGTTCATTCGGCGGATGAACAAACAGTTGCCACACGAAGTATCGTTGTACGATCCTATAGGCAGAGATGAGGACGGACACTTGATTTTTTATATGGACATTTTAAGCACCGATGAAGAGAGTGTGCGAGAACAAGATCGAATAATCGATGCCGTAAGAAATTTGCCGAAACGAGATCGAGAAATAATCGATGCCGTGATGTCGGGGTTTAAGCAAAAAGAAATCGCCGCAATGATGGGTGTTAAGCAGTCCACCATATCGCGGCGAATAAGTCGCATCAAGAAAGAGCTAAAAAGGAATATTTAATTTTTTACTCTACCGAGTATGTAATCAACGGTCACGTCGAATCCATCGGCAAGAGCGATAATTCCATTCAAAGTAGGCTCGCGGCTGCCACTCTTCCATTCATAAAAGCGCGATGCCGATATTTGCGCATGTTTATAGAAATGACACCACGGACAATTAAAGCGCTCTTTCAAACGAACAAGCTGCTCTGCAAACGGTGGACAGGGCAGGAAAGCGGAAGGATAGTTTTCGGGCTCTCTACCAAGTAGGTAATCGGTGGTGCAATTAAAGAAATCGGCAAGTTTCAACAAAGTGTTCACCGATGGCGTATATTGAGCGTGAAGCGCGCGGGAAATAGTGGCTAAATCCAAACCGATAGCGGCGGCAAGTTGTGTGGCCGTTATTTTTTGCTCGAACATAAGTGAGTCGAGCGTTTCGGCAAATTTTGACAAATTATCCATTTATAAGTCCTCTTTCTACAATATATTCTCTCCCATTCGTGCAATAAAGTGTTGCTACTTGCACCGATGGGAGAGTATAATATAGGTACACTCGACGCGCGAACGGTGAATAACAAATAGGGAGTTGACTTTTATGGAGAAGCAACACAAAAATCCCACAAAAGAAAAGAAAACCGAGAATAGAAACAGCTATAATAACTCCTACGATATAGCGGCAGAAATAATGCTGCTGCTCGACGATTACTTTTGCGGCAACTTTACCCACGATTGTGACTGCATACTTATGAAATTGGTCGATGGCAAAGTATTTCGGCTTTCTGTATCGGAGGTGGTGTAGAATCGTGTGGTACAATAAAAAAGCCGACACAAAAAAACGGTCGGCGGTGAGTAGAGAGGAGCATATTAATTATATCAAAACTGCGATAGCGCAAAAAGGAAAATGCTGTCCCTTACTGACATTAAATGGCGAATGCCGGGGTGGTGAGATATGCTCTTTATAAAGAAAAATAAATTGGTTTCCGCGAATGTATGTATGTCAATGCCCGATGGGTTTGGGATTGTTATGCAAGACAAGCTTTTGTATGAAAATTATCTTCGATTTGCTTCAAGGGCAGGGCTTGTTAAATTCGGATCGGTTATAATCGAGCTGTCAATGCGCAAAGCAAAAGAATCGGCAATCAAAGACTTACAATGTTTTAACGCATACGGCACACGGTTACGTAGCGAAATACAACCTATAACACGAGGGAAAGGCGAAGGCTACGGAGCTTTCTACAAAGGTATTCCCGGCTATATGGATTTATATGCCGAGAAATACGACTTTCCGTCCAATAAACAAGGCGAAAATCGCTTCGAGTTTTGTGTTTATCTTTGCGCAGGCAAGGGAAAAAAGATTGTGCAGACAGCCGAATTCGCCCTTACCGTACCGATAGTCAAGCAGTTTCTCGACAGCATAGAGTACAAATAAGACAGATAAGAAAGAGTCGACAAAAAAGGTCGGCTCTTTTGAATTTGTTACGCTTTTTCGCTGGACTATTTGCATCGAGCACGGTATTGTTTGTGGTACAACAAAAAGGAGGTGCGGTACAATGCCGACAGTTAGATTTCGCAGTAGAGGCGAAAGCGGAAATATCTTCTTCCTTATGTCGTTGGTCGCCGAAGCGTTAAACGACGAGGAGCGGACGGGACAACTTTGGAAAGAGATAAAGCAAGGCTCATATGACGAGGCGATAGAGAAAATTCGCCGACACGTAAACCTGATCGATTTGGACGGATTATATTGATGGATACCTTTTTCTCGCAAACAAAGTGCGACCGTTGCGGCAAGGAATTGACGGACGGTCGCACGATGTCTATGTTTAATACCGAGTGCATTTGCTTGGAATGCAAGCGCAAAGAAAAGCAAATGGACGAATATACCGCCGCCTGCGACGCCGAAAATGCCGCAGTAAAACGGGGCGAAAGGAACTTTCTCGGTATTGGTCTGCCTTACAAAAAATAAACCGAAAATAATCAAAAATTCTTTGAAAAAGTTTCGGTTTTGGACGCGTTTTCGCTGGGCTCTTTCGATTGTTTACGGTATTCTTTGGTTACAAAATTAAACCAAGGGCAACCGCCCGAAAGGAGAACACGCAATGAAAACACAAACCTTCGGAATCGAAATCGAACTCACAGGCATCACCAGATGCCAAGCCGCAAACATCATAGCAAGCTACTATGGTACAAGCAAGACGCACGTCGGCGGCTCATACGACACTTACGAAGCTACCGACCGACAAGGACGCAGATGGAAAGCGATGCGCGATGCGAGCATACACACGGAAAAGAAAGACGGCACATACGCAGGGGATGCCTACAGCTGCGAAATCGTAACGCCCGTATGCCGCTACGAAGACATCGCCGACATACAAGAGATAGTAAGGCAACTGCGGCACAAAGGCGCGATAGCCAACGACAGCTGCGGAATACACGTCCACGTCGGCGCGGAGCAACATACGGCAAAAAGCCTGCGCAACCTCGTCAATATAATGACGAGCAAAGAAGACCTACTCTTCAAGGCACTCGGCGTAACCGAATCGAGAGCATCGAGATGGTGTAAGAAGAACGAAGAGAGATTCGTACAAAGGATAAACGCAAGCAAGCCGCAAACGACCGCCGCCATCGAAAGATTATGGTACGACGGACCGAGCCGCAGCTACTCGCACTACGATGGGAGCCGCTACCGCGCACTCAACCTACACAGCCTATGGCAAGGCAAGGGCATCGAGTTCCGATGCTTCAACGGCACGACGCACGCAGGGCAAATTAAAACCTACATACAATTATGCCTCGCAATATGCCATCAAGCACTCACGCAAAACGGTGCAAGCGCAAGGCGGACGGCAAGCACAAACGAAAAGTACACCTTCCGCACATGGCTACTGCGACTCGGAATGATAGGCGACGAGTTCGAAACGGCGAGAATGTTCCTGCTCAAAAACTTCGAGGGCGATACGGGATACAGGAACGGCAGACCGATGACGGTGGCGGCATAAGCCGCCGCCACCATACCTAAAAAAATCGAAATAGGAGAAACGATTATGGCAAACAAATTATATATAGCATACGGCAGCAACTTAAACCTCGCGCAAATGGCGCACAGGTGTCCGAACGCCAAGGTGGTCGGCAAGGGAATACTGAAAGACTATCAACTGACGTTCCGACACGTCGCAACAATAGAGCCCGAAAAGGGTGCGGAAACACCTGTCGGCGTGTGGGAAATAACGCCCGCTTGTGAGAGAGCCTTGGACATCTACGAGGGATATCCGCGAATGTACCGCAAGGAAACCGTCGATGTCGAAATGATGGACGGTACGACAAAGCAAGCAATGGTGTACATTATGAACGACGGGGAGCCGTCGCTGCCGAACGAATACTACTACGGCACGATCCGAAGAGGGTATGCGGATGTCGGGCTCGACGAAAAGTACCTTTATACCGCACTCGCCGATACCGTTCAGCGAATGCAAAAATAAATCAAATCAATATGCGTGTTCGGGAAAGAGCGTTTCGGCGCTCTTTTTCATTTCTTAACGGAGGTGGCAATGGCATACAACAAACAACTCGCCGACCGTGCCGTTGCGTTTATAAACTCCTTAAAGCACACGAAAGGCACTTGGCACGGCGTACCGTTCAAACTGTTGCCGTGGCAGAATAAAATTATTTGCGACGTGTTCGGCACGGTAAAGGATAACGGATACAGACAATACAATACCGCTTATATCGAAATTCCGAAAAAGCAGGGCAAGAGCGAGATCGCGGCGGCGGTCGCTCTTTATCTTTTGGCGGGCGACGGAGAGTGGGGTGCGGAAGTGTACGGATGCGCCGCCGACCGACAGCAGGCAAGCATCGTGTTCGATGTGGCTTGCAATATGGTCGAGCAATGCCCGGCACTCAAAAAGCGCATCAAACCCGTTATGAGCCAAAAACGGCTCGTGTACCAACCGCTCAACGCATTCTATCAGGTGCTGTCGGCAGAGTCGTACACCAAGCACGGACTCAACGTCCACGGCGTGGTGTTCGACGAACTACACGCGCAGCCGAGTCGCGCACTCTACGATGTTATGACGCACGGATCGGGCGATGCGCGGAAACAGCCGCTGTTCTTCCTTATAACAACAGCGGGAACGGATCGCAACTCGATATGTTGGGAAATACACCAAAAAGCAAAGGACATACTCGAAGGGCGCAAGCACGACCGTTCGTTTTATCCCGTTATATTCGGGGCGGCGGATGATGACGATTGGGGCGATGAGAAGGTATGGTACAAAGCCAATCCGTCGCTCGGCATCACCGTGGACGTGGAAAAACTCCGCATCGCATATGAATCGGCGAAAGAAAATCCCGCCGAGGAAAACCTATTTCGACAACTGCGACTCAACCAATGGGTAAAGCAATCGGTGCGATGGATGCCGATGGACGCTTGGGATAAGTGTGCCGCCGCCGTGGATGCCGACGCACTTGCCGGGCGAGATTGTTACGGCGGACTCGACCTATCGAGCAGCACCGACGTGACGGCATTCGTGCTTGTGTTTCCGCCGCTCAATGACGAAGACAAATACGCCGTACTGCCGTTTTTTTGGATACCCGAAGACACGATAGAACTGCGTGTTCGGCGCGACCACGTTCCGTATGACGTGTGGAAAGCCAAAGGGCAAGTGATAACCACCGAAGGCAACGTGATTCACTACGGCTACATCGAAAACTTTATAGAGGAACTCGGCAAAAAGTACCACATAAAAGAGATAGCGTTCGATAGGTGGGGTGCAGTTCAAATGACGCAAAACCTCGAGGGCATGGGTTTTACGGTAGTGCCGTTCGGTCAGGGCTTTAAGGATATGAGTCCACCGACAAAAGAATTGATGAAATTCGTACTCGAACAGAAGATTGCGCACGGCGGAAACATACCGCTACGGTGGATGATGGACAACGTGTTCGTGCGAACCGATCCTGCCGGGAATATCAAGATGGATAAAGAAAAGTCTACTGAAAGGATAGATGGAGCGGTCGCGCTTGTCATGGCTTTGGACCGTGCAATAAGGCATCAGGGGGCGGTGGAAAGCGTATACGATGACCGAGGAATAATTGTTATTTAGCAAAAAATTCTTTGAAAAAGTTTCGTGTTTTGAGCGTTTTTCGCTGGGCTCTTTCGTTGTTTTACGGTATTGTTTGGTTACAAAATCAAGCAAGGGTAAGCCTGCCCGAAGGAGTAAAAATGGCTACGGAAAATAAAGTACAAGCAACCCTGAAAAGCGCAATCGGATTCTATATCGGCGATGTATGCTATGCAATGTCCGACGATGACTACGACGGCGAATGGCACAATGAAGACTATACCGACTTCGAAGGCGCACACGAACTGCGCGGACACAAATTCGCGATCGGCGGAACGGCATACGGAGACGGCGAGTACGAAGACCAATTCGGACATCGCTACGGTGCCGATTCGGGAACGATAGGCATCCTACCGTATGAGCTTTGCGAAAACAAAAATCCATACGAGCTCGACAAGCTCGGACGATTCGTAAGAGCGACAAGCGCAACATTCACCGCCGAAGACGGCGAGTTCGATATAGAAGTCGGCTCCGAATGCTACCACATAAGTACGAACGATGATGAGTGTGATGATGAGGAGGACTACTACGACGATGAGTATGATGGCGATGAAGACGAAGAGGACGATGAAGACTACGATTAAAGGGTAAAACCGCGACCGCTCCGAATGGGGCGGTTTAAATTTTGAAAAGGAGAGCGTAATGCAAATCGAAAAGAAAAAAGTTGACGACCTAAAAGCCGCCGCCTATAATCCGCGCAAAGACCTGCAACCGGGCGACGCAGAATACGAAAAACTCAAGCGGAGCATTTTGGAGTTCGGCTATGTCGAGCCCGTCATTTGGAATAAGCGCACAGGCATAGTGGTGGGTGGACACCAACGGCTCAAAGTGATGAAAGACCTCGGCTACACCGAAGTCGACTGTGTTATTGTAGACCTCGACGAGAGCAAAGAAAAGGCGCTCAATATCGCGCTCAATAAAATCAGCGGCGAATGGAACAATGACCTCCTTGCCGACCTTTTGCGCGACTTGGACGGGAGCGGCTATGACATAACGCTGACAGGTTTCGACCTTGCCGAAGCGCAAGAATTGTTCGGTAGCGGTAGTATGGAAAACGTCCACGAAGATGACTTTGATGCAGAGTCGGCTCTCGCGGAAACAAGCGATTGTAAGACCGTTTCGGGCGATTTGTGGCACTTGGGCGAACATAGGCTACTGTGCGGCGATTGTACGCAAATCGAGGACGTGCGGCGCGTTTTGGACGGCAAGGCGGCGGACGTGATGGTTACCGATCCGCCGTATAACGTCGATTACGGCTCGGCAATAGTAGGAAAAAATCAGTCGAAGTCGAGAGGAAACAGCAACATCGCCAACGACAATCTTTCGGATGACGAGTTTTATCAGTTCTTGTTGGCATTTTACAAGGCCGCGGAAAGCGGACTGAAAAAGGGTGCGCCCGTTTATGTGTTCCACAGCACAAAGGAAACGGTCAACTTTACGAAAGCGATGGTCGATGCGGGCTTCAAATATGCGCAAACGCTCGTGTGGTATAAAAACCACTTTACGCTCGGAAGGCAAGACTATCAGTGGATACATGAGCCTATACTCTACGGATGGAAGGAAGGCGCGGGGCATTACTTTCTGGACGACCGAACGCAACCGACCGTGTACGAAGACTTGCGGCTTGCCGTGAAAAAGATGGGCAAAGCCGAACTCGTCGAACTATTGGAGAAAATACTCGAAAAGCCGACGACCGTTGTTAAAGACAATAAGCCGAGCAAGTCCCCCGATCATCCGACGATGAAGCCGATAACGCTATGTGCGAAACTCATCTTCAACAGCAGCCACGAAGGGGATACTGTGTTCGAGCCGTTTTGCGGCAGTGGAAGTACACTCATTGCCGCCGCCCAGCTCGACCGCAAATGTTGCGCCATAGAATTGGAGCCGCGCTATTGCGACGTGGTCGTTCGGCGATACAAAGAACAGTATCCCGACGCCGAGATAAAACATATCCGCGACAGTGTGGAAATCTTCGATTAAACCCCTCGAATTCGAGTACATTAGACGTAAAATTCTTTGAAAAAGTTTCGTTTTTTAGGCGTGTTTCGCTGGGCTCTTTCGCGTGAGCACGGTATACTTTGGTTACAAAATTAAGCAAGGGCAACCGCCCGAAGGAGTCAAAAATGGAAACCAAAATAACCAAAGCAACGGAGAGAAAACTCGTCAAGATCGCGCAACAGGAAATCCCCGCACTCGAAAGCCGAGCCGGCCTCGAACAGCAAATGAGCGACAGCCTCGACTTTATCGATGGCATCGCGGTATGGGAAATCAAGGCGGCGCTCATAGCCGCATACAATCTGGGACGGGCGGCGGCCAAAGAGGGGAAATAAAATGGAAAAGCAAGAACGCACGGCAATCGAGAAAAGGCTGTTCCGCACTCTTAAGAATTATATGCACGGCTATCACAGCAATGCGACCGAGAAAGAAAAAGAAGCCTACGATGCAAAGGTTGAGCAACTCAAAGCAAGGATACTCGATGATGTGGAACACGCTCCCGAAATCATCGCCGAAGAGTTCGCGGCGCATCAAGCCAAGATGTATCGAGCGCAAATGAGCGGAGAGTACGCAACGCTCAAATGTAACGCCGAATGGAAAGCAATAGACAACGTGTATATGGCACTCATTGACAGCAAGCCATTCAAAGAATAAAAAGCATAGCAAAATATCGAAAAACCGAAACCGTCCGACCGGGCGGTTTTATCATTTCAAAAACGGAGGGAGTATGGGATTATTCGGTCGAAGTCGGGATGCGCCAAAAAAGGAAAAGCGCAACGCACCGAGCAAAGAAATGCAGGAATTTATTCGCGGCGTGGACGTGGATATGGGCGGCGGCTCGGCGAGCGGTGTGCGCGTGGACGAACTCCGCGCTATGCAAACAAGTGCGGTGTACGCTTGCGTAAAGATACTTGCAGAAACGGTGGCGAGTCTGCCGTTGCACTTATATAAAAAAGGAAAAAACGGCAAAAACGAAACGGCGGAGCAACATCCGCTTTTTTCGTGTTTGTACGAATCGCCGAATGAAGAGATGACGAGCTTCGAGTTCCGCGAAACGATGATGACATCGCTGTTATTGTGGGGCAACGCTTATGCGCGAAAGATACGCAAGAACGGACACGTCACCGAACTGTGGTACTTAAAGCCGAATCTAATGACGGTCGAGCGTGACAGCCAAACGGGAAGGATAAAGTACACATACTCCGACGATATAAAGAATCAAACATTCGTATATTCGCCCGATCAGGTGTTCCACGTCAAAGGTTTGTCTATCGACGGGGTACTCGGACTGAGCCCTATTGCGCAAGCACGTGAGGCTGTCGGACTGTCGCTCGCCACCGAGCAGTACGGCGCAAAGTTCTTTGGTAACGGAGCGCGACCGGGCGGTGTTCTCGAACATCCCGGCATTCTGAAAGACCCAGAGAAACTGCGAGAGTCGTGGAACAAGGTGTATCAGGGGACGCGGAACAGCCATAAGGTGGCGGTACTCGAAGAAGGGATGAAATACCACACGATAGGCATTGCGCCCGAAGACGCACAGTTTCTCGAAACGCGCAAGTACCAAGTCAACGAAATATGCCGCATCTTCCGTGTTCCGCCGCACCTTGTCGGCGATTTGGACAGAGCGACGTTCAGCAACATAGAACATCAATCCATAGAGTTCGTTCAGCACACGGTACGTCCGTGGCTTGTACGGTGGGAACAAAGCATAAGCCGCCAACTCCTCGACGAGAAAGAGCGGCTTTTGTATTTTGCAAAGTTCAATGTGGACGGACTGTTGCGCGGCGATTACAAGTCGAGAATGGAAGGTTATGCGGTAGGGCGGCAAAACGGATGGCTGTCCATAAACGACATACGACGCTTGGAAGATATGCCGCTCGTGCCTGCCGAAAAAGGCGGCGATGAGTACCTTGTCAACGGCAACATGATAACTGCCAATCAACCGAAACAAAAAGAAGGAGGTAACGATGAATAGCAAAAAGGAATTGCGAATGCTCCCGATGAAGGAATTGCGCATCGCGGATGTCGACGGCGGCGGTCTGGTCATAGAAGGACACGCCGCTGTGTTCGACTCGTGGTCGGAAACGCTCGGAGGGATATTCCCGTTTAAGGAAGTGGTGCGAAAAGGCGCGTTCAACGAAAGCATCGGCAAAGACGATATCCGCGCTCTTTTCAATCACGATCCGAACTATGTGCTTGGGCGTAACCGCGCGGGTACGCTCGAACTCGTGGAAGACGAAATCGGCTTGCGCGTTCGCATAACGCCGCCCGATACGAGCTGGGCAAAGGACGTTGTTACGAGCATTCGGCGCGGCGATATAACGCAAATGTCCATCGGCTTTGTCGTGTTAAACGATAAGTGGTCCACCGATGACGGAATGGATGTGCGCGAAATTCGCAAGGTGCAACTGTTCGATGTGAGTCCCGTCACGTTCCCGGCATACACGGAAACCGACGTCGGTGTTCGCGCTATGCAGGAATACGACGGGTACAAAGCCGAACAGCGCAGCAAAGCGGAAGAAACGGAAAAGGCGGCGGAACTCGCCGCCAAAAGAGCCAAAGAACAAGCAAAGCTCGAAAATCTGAAAACCAAATTCAAAAATATTTAATCGGAGGTTAATCAATAAATGAACATCAAGAAAATTCTTGAAATGAAGGCAAAGCGCGAGGATGCGCGGCTCAAAGCAATGGCGGTACTCAACAAAGCGGACGCCGAAGACCGCTTTTTGACCGACGACGAACAAAAGGAAATCGACAAATACGAATCGGAAATCCGCGCGTGGGACGAGAGCATCGCAAGAGTGGAAAAAATGCTTGCCATCGAGCCCGAAGACAGGGCGGCGGAAAAACCCGAAGTCAAGCCGACGCCGAATAAGAGCGGAGAAGAAAAACGGTTTGCCACGTTCGGCGAACAACTTCTTGCGGCGTACCGCGCGGCGATGCCGGGCGGTGTGACCGATGAGCGTCTTTCCACCAGAGCGGCAAGCGGACTCAACGAAACCACGCCCTCGGACGGCGGATTCCTCGTTCAGCAGGACTTTGTGACCGAACTGCTCAAGCGCACCTACGAGACGGGCATTCTCGCAAGCAAGGCGAAGAAAATCCCCATTTCGACCAATGCGAACGGACTCAAAATCAACGCCGTGGACGAAGACAGTCGCGGAAACGGCAGTCGTTGGGGCGGCGTTCAAGCGTTCTGGGAGTCCGAAGCGGACGAGCATACGGGCAGCAAGCCGAAGTTCCGTCAACTCGATTTGTCGCTGAAAAAGCTCACGGGGCTGTGTTACGCGACCGATGAACTGTTGCAGGATGCGGCGGCACTCGAATCGGTCATTCGCCAAGCATTTGCCGAAGAGTTCGGATTCAAGATCGACGACGCCATTCTGGACGGCAGCGGCGAAGGACAGCCGCTCGGCATTCTCAAAAGCGGTGCGCTTGTAAAAGTCGAAAAAGAGAAAGACCAGTCCGCCGTCGTGACGGTAGAAAATATCGTCAAGATGTGGAATCGGCTGTGGTCGAAATCGCGGTCGAGCGCGGTGTGGTATATCAACCAAGAGATCGAGCCGTACCTGTACACGCTCAAACTCGGAGATAAACCCGTGTACATCCCGGCAGGCGGCATTTCCGAAAAGCCTTACGCCACGATATTCGGCAGACCCGTCGTGCCGCTCGAACAGTGCAATGCGCCGGGCGAAGTCGGAGATATCGTGCTCGCGGACATCGGACAGTACCTTCTCATCGACAAGGGCGGCGTGAAAGCGGCAAGTTCCATACACGTCCGCTTCCTGTACGACGAGAACGTGTTCCGCTTTATTTATCGCGTGGACGGCAAGCCTATTTGGAACAAACCGCTTGCGCCATACAAAGGCAAAGCCACGGTTTCGCCGTTTGTTACGCTCGACAAACGCGGTGCATAGCGTAAAGGCGGTGGGCGCGTGATAAGTTTACAGGAAACAAAGGAATTCCTCCGTGTGGACGACGATACCGAAGACGCGCTCATTTCCTCGCTTATCGTAACGGCAAAGGTATTGGTCGAAGACGTATTGCGAAGACCGCTTGCGGACTTCGACCGAATACCAGAGCCGATACACCAAGCAATGCTCATCGTAACCGCGACGCTGTACGAAGAGCGGCAAGTATCGAAGGATAAATCGGGTGTGTCCGTTACGGACACGCTCGATATGATCCGACGAATGTTGTTTGCGTACCGCAAGGGAGCGTTCTGATGAGAATAGGAAAACTCAACCGCCGAGTGGAAATTCTCGAATTCATAACACGCCGCGACGAATACGGCGGCGAAGTTGGCGAGTGGAAGGACGTTAAAACGGTTTGGGCGAACATTGTGACCGTAAGCGGCACGGAGCAACTTGTTTCGCAACAAGTGACTGCGGAGGCGGTAGCGAAAATAACAATGCGGTTTTTGCCGTGGTTGACAGTATTGCACCGCATTCGTTACGGCAAAAAACTGTACGAAATAGTAGGTGCGATTGACGCGGATACGGCGCACACGGAAACTATAATCAACTGCAAGGAGAGGGTAAACGATGGGCTACAGTGCAAAACAGCGAAAAGTCAAGACGACGGTGGAGGGTGCGGATGCGCTTGTAAAAGATCTGAAAGCAATGGAGGAAGCGGCGGCGGATGCGCTGATGGCGGCGGCGAAAGCGGGCGGTAAAATCGCACTCGAAGATGCCAAGCGTAACTGTCCCGTGGATACGGGCGCACTCAAACAAAGCCTGCATTTGACCGAAGGCAAAGCGACGGCGGTAAAAGCGACCGTGCAAGTCGACTACGATAAATCGCTCAAATACGGTACGCACGTCGAACTTGGCAGCCGAAACCGTCCCGCCAATCCGTTTATGCGTAACGCCGTTGACGATAACCAAAACAAAATCAACGACGCTATCACGGCGGAACTGTCGAAAGCGGTAGGTCGCAAGATATGAAAGATATTTGCCAAGCGGTTTATGAGTATCTGTGTTCGAGAAAAGAAATTACGGCTCGCGTCAAGGACAGGATATATCCCATAATCTTGCCGCAGTCCGCTCCGCTCCCGGCAATCGTGTATGCGCCAGTGCTTGCCAACTACGACAGCGCATTGCAAGGCGATACAGGCTATGTGCGGCAAACGGTGCAGTTTGTCAGCCACGATACGACATACAAGAAAACGCGCGAACTCTCGCGGCTCATAAAGAAAGCATTGCAAGATTACAAAGGGGATATGTGCGGACTGAACATTCAAGCCGTGTTCATCAAATCCGACTACGAGTATAACGGAAACACGGCACTCAAATTCGATACCGAGGAATACATGTCGAGCATCGAATTCGAGATACATTTCAACGAAAAATAAGGAGGTAAATATGGCGGTAGCAGGCAAAAACGGCAAAGTCGTCATAGGCACGGAAAGCGACCAAAAGGTGGTCGGCATCAAGAATTGGTCGCTCGAACTTTCGCTCGACACGCTCGAAACGACCTCGCTCGGCGACGATTGGAAGAACTATATCACGGGTCTCAAAGAGTGGTCGGCATCGAGCGAAGGCGATTACGAAGTGCCTTTGGACGGGCAAGGGCAAGCGGCTTTGCAATACGCATATCTGCACGGCACGACGGTCACTTTGAAACTGTTCGTGGACGAAAAGAACTACTACATGGGCGAGGCGTACATCAACAGTCTTTCCATAGAAGACCCGGTCGATGACGTTGTGTCCATCAGCATCGAATGCACGGGGACGGGCGCACTGTCGTTCGAACTCGGCGAATAGGAGGCGATATGAAAAAGGGAATCACCATAACACTGGATAAACCGCGCACGTTGCGGTACGGAATGAATGCGCTCGCCAAGATCGAAGACATCACGGGCAAAACGCTGATGTCGCTCGACCTCGGCAACGTCGGCATCAAAGATCTGCTCGCCATCGTATACGCAGGACTTTGTCACGAAGACAAGTCGCTGACTATCGAAAAAGTCGGCGATTTAATCGACGAGTACACCGACCTCAATACGATAGCCGAAAAGATAGGCGATGCGCTGACCGAGGCATTCGGTACGACAAAGGCGGAGGGCGGCGGCACGGGGGAAACCTAACCGCCGCTTTTGACCTATCGGCAATATTGGACCGTGCAGTCGTGCAATTCGGGCTCGATCCGCTTTTCGTAGGCGAGTATACGCCGTATGAACTGACGCTGCTTGTCAAGCAGAAACAAAAGCGCGACCAAGACGAATATGAGAATATGCTGTGTCTGTCTTGGCACGTCGAGGCGTTCGCGCGACAAAAGCGATTGCCGACGCTTGCCAAGGTTTTGCGCGATGCACGGAAAAAGCCGAAAAAGAAAGTCAGCAAAAGCGACGCCATACTCAAGGCAATGGCGGCGGAAAAAGGTATTATAATTTAAATAATGCGCCTAAACACTTGACTATTCGCCTAAAATACGCTATAATTAGGCGAATAAATAAGGAGATAGGCAAATGCGTACATTCGATTATACTAAACTTGCCGAAATGCAATGGGATAGCGAAACACTCGGACTTATTGCCCAAGTACATGAGTATAAGGGGCGGCAGGAGTTATACCTAAAACGTAAGCCTGTTGAACTCGACCGACTCGTGGAGATTGCAAAGATTCAAAGCACGGAGTCGTCAAATAAAATCGAGGGCATTGTGACAACCAATGCTCGGATAAAACAACTGTGCTTGGAAAAAACTACGCCGCGAACACGCGACGAAAAAGAGATACTCGGATACCGTGATGTGCTGAATACCATTCACGAAAATTTTGAGTATATTCCGATTCGCGCTTCGTACATTTTACAACTGCATAGAGATTTATACAGTTATTCCGAAAAGGCGATAGGCGGACGGTTTAAGAATACGCAGAACTATATATCCGAACAAAGAGAGGATGGTAGTTCGTTTGTACGGTTTACGCCGCTCGCTCCATTCGAAACTCCCGAAGCCGTGGATAGCATTTGCGAGAGCTATAATCGCGCAATCGACAGCTCTGCAATAGATCCGCTATTGCTTATTCCCGTGTTCATAACCGATTTCTTATGCATCCATCCGTTTAACGACGGAAACGGACGCATGAGTCGGTTGCTCACCACATTGTTGCTGTATAAAAGCGGTTATGTTGTGGGCAAATATATAAGCATCGAGAGCAAGATAGAAAAGAACAAATCTTTGTATTACGATGCATTACAAGACAGCAGTACAGGTTGGCACGAAAACAATAACAATCCAATACCGTTCATAAAGTATCTGCTTGGGATTGTGTTGTCGGCTTACAGAGAATTCGAGAAGCGCATAGATATTGTAAGCGAAAAGAAGAGCAATACCGAAATCGTGAAAATAGCCATAGGACAAATTATCGGCAAATTTACCAAGAGAGATTTAATGGAATTGTGTCCGACCTTAAGCAAAGCGACGATAGAAAACATACTGAAACAACTGACTGAAAGCGGTGAAATAGAACGCCATGAGAAAGGCAGAAATACCTTTTATACCATTAAAAATTAAATAGTAACGAAAATCATTCGTAAAAAGCAAGTATCGAAAGGTGCTTGCTTTTTTCGTGCGCGAAAACTAATAAGGAGGTGGGGAATTGGCAGTTATAAGAAACCTTGTGGTCAAGATAGCGGCGGACATTTCCTCGCTTTCCAAAGGTTTGCAGTCGGCGCAAAAATCAATTCAAAAAGTGTCGGTGGGATTCACGAAAGCAGGCACGAAACTGACCGCGAGCATAACCGCTCCGCTCGTGGCACTCGGCACGGCGGCGGTTAACGTCTCGCAAAAGTTCGAGCAATCTATGGCGAATGCCGCATCGGTAGCAGGCGCGACGGGCGAAGAACTTGCGCGTATGACCGCACTTGCGAGAGAGATGGGCAGTAAAACCGTATTCTCGGCAAGCGATGCGGCGGACGCACTCTATTATATGGCATCCGCAGGATACAAAGTCGACCAAATGGCGGACTCCATACAAGCGACGCTAAACCTTGCCTCGGCAACGCAGAGCGATCTCGCATTTACGACCGATACGGTTATAGCCACACTCAATCAGTTCGGACTTGAAGCCAATCAAGCCGAGCGCGTGACCAACGTGTTCGCGTCGGCAATCGGCAACTCGATGGCGAATATGGAAAAACTCTCGAACTCAATGGGGTACGTCGGGCCTGTGGCAAACAGCCTCGGTTATTCCATAGAGGAAACGACGGGCGCATTATCGGTATTGTACAACGCAGGCTATGACGGCTCGACGGCAGGCACGGCACTGCGGCAATCGCTTGTCTCGCTTATGAATCCGTCAACTGCCGCACTCGGCGTGTTCGAGGAATTGGGGTTGTCGTTTGAAGATGTCAATCCCGCGACAAACGATCTTGCGACGATTATTGACCGCTTGGGTAAAGCGGGGATGAATACATCGCAGGCAATGAAGGTGTTCGGGGCGAGAGCAGGTCCCGGTATGCTTGCGCTCTTGTCGGCGGGCGGCGATGCCGTTCGAGATATGACTGCGTCCATCACGGGAACGAACAAAGCGACCGAAATGGCGGATGTTCAGCTCAATACGTTGCAAGGGCAAATGAAAATCCTAAAATCGGAAGTAGAGGAAATAGCCATTTCGTTCGGCGATGTGCTTATACCCATTATTCGAAACTTCATACAAAAGTATATCTCGCCGCTGACCGCAAAAATGATGGGATTGTCGATGGGAACGAAAAAGAACATCGTGACTATCGCATTATTGGCGGCGGCAATCGGTCCGCTCCTTCTCGTGGTCGGCAAACTCATCGGCAGCGTGGGGACGATTATAAAAGTCGGATCGATGCTGTTCAGCAAGGTCGGGCTCGTCATAGGCATAATCGCGGCGGTTGTCGGCGTTATAACATACTTATGGAAAACCAACGAAGGATTCCGTAACGCCGTGACAAAGATTTGGGAGCGGATAAAGTCGGTTATTCTTTCGGCGGTCGAGAGCATAAAGGCGTGGTGGGAAAAGAACGGCGAAAAGGTTATATCCGCCGTTGTGAAAGCCTTACAAGCGATTTGGACGGTCGTGAGTACGGTGTTCAAGAAAGTATGGAGTATCGCCAAAAAGGTATGGGGCGTCGTTAAAGACATAGTCATAGATGCGGTCAAATCCATACAAAGATTTTGGGAGAAAAACGGCGAAAAGATTTGGGCGACGGTCAAGAAAATATTCACGGCGATTTGGACGTGCATAAAGGCGGCGTATACGAACATAGGGAACGCGCTTGCGAAATTCTTCGGGTACGTTAAACCTATATGGGAAAAACTCAAAACGCTTTTTGCCTCGCTTTGGGATACCATCGTCCAATTATACGAAACCTTAAAGCCCGTGTTTGAACTCATCGGCGGAATCGTGATGACGTTGTATGGCGTGGTGTCGAGCGTTCTCGCAGGCATTATCGACGCACTCGGACCGTTTCTCGAAGCGGTTATCGACGTTGTCAACGCCATTCTCGACATTATAAAGATCGTATGCGCGGTACTGCGCGGCGATTGGTCATCGGCGTGGGAATATATGCAAAGTTTTGCAAGCAATATTTGGTCGGGAATAAAGAACATCTTCCTCGGTATTTGGGAGTTTATCAAGGGATTCGGGGAAGGATTGGTCAGTTTCTTCGGCAGTTGCGGCGATACAATCGGCAGCATTTTCAAGAAAGTATGGGAAGGCATAAGCGGCTTTTTCACGAACATTTGGGACGGCATTTGCTCGGTTTGCGGATGGATATGGGATAAGATTACGGGGCTGTTTTCAAGCATCGGCGATTTTTTCAAAAACCTATTCAAGGACGCATTCAATTGGGGGAAGAACTTAATAAGCAATATTGCCGACGGCATAGAGAGTGCGTGGAATTGGGTGGTGGACGGCGTCAAAGATGTAGGTCACGCAATCGCGGACTTCCTCGGATTCGGCTCGCCGACAAAGAAAGGACCGGGCCATACCGCCGACGAGTGGATACCCAACCTAATGGATATGATGGCGCAAGGCATGTATGCGGATCTTCCGATGATACAACGTGCGGCAATGCAGGTAGCGCAGACGCTCAATCTCGCAACATCGCCCAATCAAGCGGCAGTCGGAACGGGGAGCAGTCCTAACGGCGATCTGTTGAACGGCTTACTGCAAGGAATGGCGGCAATGAACGGAATGACGGGCGGCGGCGAAAGCGGCGATGTCGTGTTGCAAATCGACGGTCAAACTTTTGCTCGGCTCATAATGCCGAAGCTCACAAAGGAATATAAGCGCAACGGTGTAACATTACAGGAGGGATAACTTGGATTTTCTTTTAATCAACGGCAAGGCGATAAAGCCACCGAAAGAAATAACCGTATCGCCCGAAGTGTTGGATAAATCGGAGCGCACGGCGGACGGAACACTCGTCGTGGACATAATCGGCACAAAAAGAAAAGTGGACGCGAATTGGGAGTATCTGTCCGCCGAGGATATGATGACATTGCAAAAGGAAACAGGCGGCGGCGCATTCACCGAATTAACCTTTCACGATAACGCCACAGGCGAACTTGTCACAATAGCGGCTCGCTCGGACGGCATAACGTATATGCCGCATTACGATTGGGCGCGCGGCAGGATAATGTGGAAAAGCGTGTCGGTGTCTTTCCAAGAGAGGTAGCCTATGGGGTACTCGGATAATCCGCGCAAGGTGTTCGGTAAGGTGGAAATTATCTATGCCGACGAAGAACTGAGCCGCGATATAACGACCGAGGAGAGCGGCAATTCGGAAATAAGCCATCCGAAAGAAGTGTACCACTTACCGAGTGAGCCGACCGTCAAGGCTTGCACTATGGATGGAAACGCGACAATGGACGGTACGTTCCAAATGATGGACGACTCGGTGCTGTGCGGTTGGTGGAGCGGAAAACTCTCTGATGCGGACGGTGTGTTCGCCGACAAGCCGTTCATCGAACTAAAATTTACTAACCGACCTATCATCTATTGGAAAGTCATAGGGGATAGCAAACTAAACCAATATCCCGTGGACTTTGCTGTGGAGTACAAGCGAAACGGCAAAGTCGTAAGAACGGAAACGATAGAAGGCAATACGGAAATGGAGCGCGTATTAGAGCCGAGAATCGACGACATAACGTCGGTGCGGCTCACAATAGCCAAGTGGAGCGTTCCGAACGCCTGTGCCAAAATCTTGCGCTTTTACGAGCGATTGTACGAGATATACGAGGGCAATGCTTTGCAGTCGTTTGAGGTCGGCGAAGAACTGTGCTCGACCGAAGGAAACTACAATATCAACTCGGACACAATGACGGTCAGCGTGTACAACGAAGGCCGTAAGTTCGATAAAGGCTATCTTCGGACGCTGATGTTGCTCGACCGAAAACTGTTGCCGAGCATAGGGGTGGAGAATAACGGCAAAGTGGAATACACGCCGCTCGGCACTTTCTATTCCGATGAGTGGCAAATAGACCAAGACAGCCAGTGGGTAAAGTGTAGCGCGACGGATAGACTGATGCGCTTGCAAACCAAGATGTACGTCGGCTTTCCTTTGACCGACAACGCCTCGCTTTACGAGATCGCGGAAGACATACTGCAAAAGACGGGGCATACCGCTGACGAGTATTACATCTCGCTGACGCTCAAAGATATAGTGGTAGACCTTGCGTTCTTGCCGAAAATAGAGGCGTGGGATGCGCTGCAAGACATAGCCAACGCAGGGCTGTGCAAGGTGTTCGTGGATCGACAAAACCGTATTTGCATTACAGCCGAAATCGATGCGGCGGCGGTTAGCGCAATACCGATATATCCCGGCAATATGTTCTCGCTTGTGTCTAATGCAACGCTGACCGACTTTGCCAACTGCATTCACGTCGAGTACAGCACGGTGTCCGTAACCGAAGACATCATAGACGTGACCGACACGGAAATATGCTTGGACGCAGGACAGTCGGTTGACTTGGCGATAGACTACACGTCGGAGATTGCTTATCCGACGGTATCGACCGAAAACGCCGCCGTGCGCATAACGAACTTTGACAGCGGCACAAACTCTTGTACTTGCACGGTAACGAATACGAGTGCTACAACGCAAACGGCAGTCATTACCGTGTCGGGAAACGCAATAGAGATAAAGACAAACAAGATAACGAAACGCGACGAGAAAAGCATCGAGCTGTACGGAGCCGTCGAGTATTCGCACACGGGCAACGAACTTGTGCAATCGCTCGAACAAGCGGAGTACATTGCGACGGTGCTACTGAACAAAATGCGAGCGGGTCAAGGCAGTATAACGACCGTGTGGCGCGGAAATCCCGAACTCGAAATAGGACTCGAATACGACTGCACCGACCGTTTCGGCGAAACGTCGCGGCTTGTTTGCGAGTACAATAAATTCAGCTATGACGGCGGGCTCAAACAGGAAACTCGCGGTCGCAAAAAATAAGGAGGCACTATGGCGGAATGGCAAGAGCCGAAAACCGACTACACGGCAGAGGCGCAAGTAACGCCGAGCATCTTCAATACGCTCGGCGAAAACGAACGGTATTTGCAGGAAAAGAAAATAACGACCGAGCAAGTACAAGACGCATCTATTACGAGTACCCAATACGGTACGCGGACGAACATAAGCGGCACGGAGGTGTTAAAGGTGTGCATAGGTAAGATACGGAAATGGTTTGCGGACTTAAAGGCTTTGGCTTTCAAGTCTACGGTGGGAACGTCGGATATCGACAACTACGCAGTAACATCTTCGAAACTTGGCACGAACTCCGTGACCACGGCAAAGATAAACGCAAACGCTGTGACCGATGCCAAGATAAACTCGGTATCGGCAAGTAAGGTAACGGGGTTACACAAAGTGGCTACGAGCGGAGATTATAACGACCTCAAAAACAAACCGAATATCGGCGGCGGATCGGGAACGGTCGTGTTCAACGGAAGCGTTAATTATTGGGATTCGGACCTTGGTTTTAAGATAAAGGCGGGATATAGGTATGTAGTAGAAACAAGTGATGGGGTCGGAGAGGGAATTGCATACGGCGATAGTAGTTATGCGCAAATAAGAGCTATAATACCGAGCGAGTCATATGGGGCGGATGGCACATTCGGCATTACCGTTGTGTGTCTTGCGACGGGGCATAACGGAACGGCAAAATATCACGGAGCAGGCGGAGTCCATGTTGAAGGAGGGGTAGACTTTGAAGATAACTCGATAAATGTTGACGGATGTTATGGGTATATAAGCGGATCGCTTGCTCCCACCATAAAGAAAGTAATCGAAATCGGCAAGGCATATTGATATGACAAGACAAATCCTAACGCAAGGCGAGGCATTCAGCATCGCCTTTTTTCATATCAAAATACCCGTCGAGGGGGAAAGCGATTGGCGAATCCGCGATACGGATAAACTGACATTTTCGATAGCGCGGAGAAACCGTTCGCCCGACATAGAAAAAACATTTCCCGATGGCATCGAGCGGTCGGGCGATTCGCTCTTTGTGTTTTTAACCGCCGAAGAAACCGCGCGGCTTCCATGTCTGTTATATCGGATGCTACTCACGATAGACTTCGGCGGCAAGGGCAAAGACGTGTACACGCTTGCGGATAAAGAATTGGAGGTGGTGGCAAGATGAGCGAACAAAATTGCAACTGCGAGAATTGCGTACACATCGAGCAGTTCAAAACAATAACGCGATCCTACGAAGGGACGGAAAACGATGTTGCGGAAACGGTGGTAGACAACGACCTGCGAACGGTCGAGGTTAAACTCAAACCGCAGCAATACGCAAGCAAGTACGCTTTCCCCAACCGTGGGGATAAAGCCGTTGTGTACATGGATACGACGGAAAACAGGGCATACCGATGGGATGAGATTACGGGAACGTACATTTGCATCGGTGCGGATTACAGTCAAATCAAAATTATAAACGGAGGTAATGCAAATGGCTAACGAAGCAACGGAAAGGGTATTGGAGAGCAGAATACAACTGCGCAACGATACGGCGGAGAATTGGGCGGCGGCGAATCCCATTCTCTTAAAAGGCGAGCTCGGCATCGAACTCGATACGCGCAAGATAAAGGTGGGCGACGGCACGACGAATTGGCAATCGCTCAAATACCTTACGGACGATATCGTGCTGTCCGAAACCGATCCGACCGACACCGACTCGCAATACGACTTGGGCGAACTGTGGCTCAACCAAGCGGAAGGCAAGGTGTATATTCTTCTCGCCAAAACCGAAACGGCGGCGGTGTGGACGCGTATAGCCACGGCGGACGAACTCGCGGTGGTGGCGGAGGCGCAAGTCGCGCAAAAACTCAAAACGCCGCACAAAATCGAGATAACCGGGGATGCCGACGGCTCGGCGAATTTCGACGGTAGCGAGGATGCACTCATAGAACTCGTGCTGAAGAACAGCGGCGCGACCGAAGGCACGTTTACCAAGTTCACGGTCAACGAAAAAGGCTTGGTGGTAAAGAGCGAACTGCTCACGGCGGACGATATTCCGCAACTTACGCTTGCCAAGATAGCCGACGCGGGGACGGCGGCGGCAAGGGATGTTGGCACGAAGGCGGGCAATCTCATCGAGTTGAACGCAAAGGGCAAGATAGATAAGAAATACCTGCCCGCGATTGCCATAACGGAGCCGTTCGCGGTGTCGAGCGAAGAAGAAATGCTCGCGCTCACCGCGCAAAAAGGCGACGTTGCGATTCGCTCGGACGAGAGCAGAACGTATATCCTTAAAGAAGCGCCGCCCTCGGTCAAAGAGAATTGGCTCGAACTGCAAACGCCCGATTGCAAGATACTTTCGGTCAACGGTCAAATCGGCGCAGTCGTGTTGACAACGGCGGACATCGAAGAGTCGGGCAATCTTTATTATACCGAGGACCGCGCAAAGAGTTCGTTTGCGGAAAACTTCGGGCAGACGAGTTCGGCGGATCTTACCGACGGCGAAACCATACTCCACGCGACCGACACCGTCATACTCAACGGCGGCAACGCATAGGGCGGCGGCTATGGCGGAAAAAGAAGTACAAGTCAAACTCCGCCTCCGCTCGGACAGCGCAGCGAATTGGCTTAAAGCCAATCCCGTGCTGCTTGCCGGGGAGATTGGAATCGAAACAGACACAGGCAAGATGAAGGTCGGGAACGGTCAAGCAAAATGGCGTGTTTTGCCGTACCTTATAACGGGTATGACGCAGGCGGAAATCCTCGATTGCTTTTGTCCCGTCGGCTCGGTAAAAGTCACCGCAACGAATGCCAATCCCGAAGGCTATGTGGGCGGCGTGTGGGAAAGAATACAAACGGACGGCTCTGCGCTCTATTATTGGGAACGCAAGGCATAGGAGGTAAAATGGCAGCGATAATCATAAGCATCGCGTCGAGCATCATCAGCGGAATGGTGCTTTTTTTCTTACAGCGGTTTTTCAAAAGGAAAGCCAAAAAGGACGAGGAGCGCGACGCGGCAAAGGCGAAAGAGAATATCCTTATTCTCAAAAGCATCGATGCGGTCGGTAAGCTGACTTACGCTAACGCGATAGCGATACGCGACGGCAAGACCAACGGCGAAATGCACGAAGCGATGGAAAGCTATAACGAATCCAAGGAAGAAATGTACGAATATCTCTTGGAGCAAAATTCTCATAAATAACGGAGGGAAACAATGGAGCAATATCTCGAACTCATCAGCGTACCCGTAATAGCGGCAATCGTCTATTGGGTAATAAACCTTATAAAATACGCGACAAAGCAGAACGAAAAGTTCATGCGGTTTATTCCGCTCGTGGCTGCGGCTCTCGGCGCGGTACTCGGCATAGTGGCATACTTTGCCGTACCGAATATCGTCCCGGCGGAAAACGTGTTTGTGGCGATACTCATCGGCATAGCAAGCGGACTAACCGCAACGGGTACTAACCAGATAATCAAGCAGCTCGGCAAGAAGGATGATGGCGATGGCAGAGATGGAAAGTAGGGCAATACGGATAGCTTATGCCGATGCGCTTGTGAATAAGTTGTGGGTGCAAGGGTTAATCACAGACATCGAAAAGAAAAGAATAAGCGAAATCATTTTATTTAAAATTCTTCCGTAAAATAGCCTATTTTCGCTGGGCTCTTTCGATTTTTTACGGTACTATTTGTCCTACCCTGCGACAATGGGTAGGGCAAATTTTTTTAGGCTACATTCAAGTCCGAAAATAAGCAGAGTGTAGTGAGGAGGTATGTATTGAAACGTGCGGTAGCTTATTGCAGAGTATCCACAAAGAGTAAAGCGCAAATCCACAGCTTGGAGTATCAGACGTCATATTGGCAAGATAAAATATTGTCGGACAGCGGATATGAATATGTCGGGATATACTCAGACAACGGTATAAGCGGACGGTCAATGAACAAACGACCGCAGCTACTGCGAATGCTCGATGACGCGAAAGCGAATAAATTCGATGTCATCTTTACCAAGTCTATAGCGCGGTTTGCACGAAATGTAGAAGAGTTATTGACAGTAGTAAGACAGCTTCGGGATGCGGGGATACAAGTTTTTTTCGAAAAAGAACAAATAGACACGTTCGATCCAAACAGCGAATTGTTCTTAACCGTAGGCGCTTCTATTGCCGAAAACGATATTAAAATTTATGCCGAAAATCAAACGTGGGCAAACCGCGAAAAATTCAGCAACGGGTTTATAACCGTAGGTCCGCAAATTTATGGTTATAGAATGCGAAACGAAGACAATACGCTTGTAATTGTTCCCGAAGAAGCGGCTGTGGTTAAACAAATATATCAATGGTATTTAGACGGCGACGGAATGCAAACAATAGCGAACAAACTGAATGCACTCGGCATCGGGAACAAGGAGTGGCATCGTGCCGCTATAAGCTATATCCTCAAAAACGAAAAGTACAAGGGTTGTGCGTTAATGCAAAAAACATTTAAGGTCAATGGGGCGCAGAAAAAGAATGCAGGTCAAGTGAAACAATATTATATGGAGCAAACGCACGAGCCGATTATATCTCCCGAAGATTTTGATCGAGTGCAACAGCTACGGATAGAACGAGCGGTAGAAAGCGAATTCAATCAGGAAATGCCGAGATATCCATTCACCAAAAAAATACGATGCGGCGTGTGCGGAAGCGGATTCGTGCATAAAATACAAAACTGCAACAAGCCGTACCATACGGAAATATGGGCATGTACGAAAAAGGAGGCGCACGGGATGGATGCGTGTTGCAGTACTCGGATTAAGGATTCGGTGCTCAAAGAAAAGTTTATAGAGTGCTATAACGAGTTCGTAGAAAAGTTTCCAGACAGTGCGGAAACCGTACAATTTAAGCAACAGCTTGCCGAGCTGTTAGAGCAAGAGCGCGAACTGTATGCGATGAAAATCAATCGCATGATAGAAGTCTCCGACTATAATCGGGAATGGGGTGAGCTCAAAACCAAAATCGATAAAATCTATAGTGAGATATCCAATCGAGAAGTGCGGGGTGTGTCGCGTACCGACCTTGTGTATATAAGCGAATTCGATGCCGAAAAAGTAGACAAATTTTTGGACTATGTAACGATGTATCCCAAAAAAGTAGAGTTCACTTTTATGAACGGAGCGAAAATAAGTAGGTATTACTCAAATGGTGCATCCGGTAATAAAAAAGGGTGGTTGGAAAGGAAAAAAGAACGGATGAAACAGGAGGGTAAGTAATAATGGCAATCAACAATAGAATCGTGCAAGAACGTCCCGTGCTGTTCCGCCCGAATATGACGGCGGTCACAGCCAAGGAGAATGTTACATATTATGCGCGTGTCAGCACGGAGAGCGAAGAACAAGAGGACTCCTATGAACGTCAAAAGGCACACTTTGAAGAGATAATATTATCCAATCCCAAGTGGAACTATGTCCAAGGATATGCCGATTGGGGTGTGTCGGGAACGAAAGCCGAGACGCGGAGAGAATTCATGCGAATGATAGCCGATTGCCGCGAAAAAAAGATAAACCGCATACTCGTAAAATCCATATCGCGGTTTGGCAGAAATACCGTAGACACGTTAAAATATATTCGAGAGTTGCGAGAATTGGGCGTCAGCGTATATTTCGAAGTGCAAAACATAGACACGATGACAGCAGGCGGTGACGTGCTTATAACAATTCTTGCGGCAATGGCAGAGCAGGAAAGTCGCACAATGTCGACAAATATAAAATGGGCGTATCAAAAACGATTCAAGGATGGGAAGGTACTCATCAATCCGCTATCTTTAGGTTATCGTAAAGAAGGTGATGGGTACGTTATAGTCGAAGAAGAGGCTGAAATAATTAGGCGAATATTCCGTAATTACCTTTCGGGCGATTCCGTAAGACAAATCGCCGACGAACTAAATGCTGCCGGGATAAGGACAAAGCGCGGCAACGAATTCAAAGCAAACGCTATAATCAACATTCTCTCGAATGAAAAATATACGGGGAATGCTATTCTCGGAAAGACATTTAAGCCCGATGTTCTCTCCAAGCGTAGATTGAAGAACGAGGGGCAAGCACCGAGCTATGAAGTAAAAAACAGCCATCCGTCCATTATTTCCCAAGAGATGTTCGACTTGGTGCAGGCTGAAAAATTGCGACGCAACACACTGCGCTCCTCCGTGAAGACGGGTAAGGGAAAATACAGCAGAAAGTACGTATTAAGCGGGCTGCTTGTGTGCGGTCAATGCGGTGCAAAACTGCGGCGATTTGGTCGAGCATTGGCAAGCGGGGAATATGTGCCGACATGGGTTTGCGTAACGCACCAAAAAAATCGGGCGGCGTGTGATATGAAACCGTTAAAAGAAACCGACATATTGGATGCGTATAAACGCGCCGTCGGGCGGTTGTTAGGCGACGCAGGAGAGATATTGGAAATCGTAAAAGCCGCAACAAAAGAAGGCCTCGACTTACCCGATACGCAAAGCTTGGACAACATAGAGGAAAAACTGATAAGAACACGTAAAAAGGTGCTGGAGCTTTTCAAAGACAAGCGCGACGGGAATATACCGTTAGCCGAATACGAAACAAGATACGCCGATCTTAGCAATCAAATAGTGGAACTCGAACGGCAAGAGTCCGAGGTCAAGGTGCGGAACATCGAGAGCCAGTTGGCACAAAAACGATTAGATGATGCGCTTGCGCTGTTGTCAAATCCGCGAGTGGATTATATGGATGATGCGGTTATTCGACATATCGTCGATGTAATCAAAGTCAACGGCAAACACGAATTGGAGTTTCAGTTTAAGTGCGGCGTCGATATTAAAGAGGATATGTAGCGATAACTAAAATATACAAAAAGGCGTTTTTCGTAAAAATTCGCACAAATTTCGTTTAAGGTGTTGACAAATTCAAAAAAAAAGTGGTATTATATTATGATTTGGTGATTTAACGCTGAATGGAGGCATGGGCAAAGAGGAGTATTTATTATGTACGAATATGTAACAAAAGCCGAGTACAAACCAGTCAAAATCGAGCTTGAAAAGATTATAGTTAAAGTACAATCTATAATGCGAAAAGAATACGATACGACTTTTCAGTACCACCTTATTGGGAGCGGCCAACGCCACCTTGTGACGCGTATTGTCGGCGGGAACGGCGGATATGACTTTGATTACAACCTAATCATCCCGGCACCGCAACAAGGTTATTACTATAAAGCCGATGTGGTAAAGCAACAGTTTATGAATGCTTTTCGCAAGGCATTGAAGGGAACACAATATAGCGATCCGCAAGACTCAACATCGGCTATAACGATAAAGGTAGTGGATAAGCAAAAGAGCCGAATCGTGCATAGCTGTGATTTTGCCATTATTTATTACGATAGGGGTAGAGTTGAAAACGGGTATTACTACTTAAAACACAACAAAGGGCAAGGGCAATATGTATTCGAAATTCGTGGATTAAGTAAGAATATCGAAGATAAAATAGCCGCCATTAGAGAGTACCGAAACGGGTGGAACGCCGTGCGCGATGAATATTTGAATCTCAAAAACAAAAATCGGGATAATAATAAGCACTCGTTCTCGCTGTATAATGAAGCAGTTAATAATGTATATAACAATCTCCCCGATGATGACGAGTATGACGATGATGACGATTATTACTATGATTAATGCCGAATCGCCATAACTTATCGAGGTAGAATATGAAAATACTTTCAACAAAACTGCCGACAAAAATCAATATCGAGCAATCAAAGATCCGCCATCACAAAGAAATTGTCTGTTTACAAATGAAAATATAGCCATTGTCTCCATTCGAGCGATGGCTATTTTCTTTTGACTACATTGCAAAAATTTGGAATTTACTGCAACCTAAAACTGTCGCTATATCCATCGAATAGCGGTAAAAATGCCTAAAATCGGCTTGTATGGTACAGTAAGGATGCAAGAATGCAAGAGTGCAGTATGAGTGAATCAGGGCAAAAGCATAGCCAATTGCGCCAAAATGTTTTGGCTTTCTTTTTTCAATTTCGGCATTTGCGACATTACAATGTCCATCTCCAAAGAATGTTCTTCTTTAACATCGAAGAACTCCCAAATGTCGATTTCAAGTGCATCGCACATACAGCAGATAGAAGTGAAAGTAGGGAGAGATTTGCGCCGTCGCGCTTGATAAAGTGAAAACAAGCTTGTCTCCGCAGTTTGACTCAGTTGGTTGAGTGTGATGTTTTTCTTTTCAAGAAAGAATTCAAGTCTTGAGAAGAATCTGTCCGAAGTCCAATACTCCAAATTGTTGTCCATAGTGTGTCACCTTTAATATTACTTGCACAAATGGGAGATTGTGCTGTAATATAATTTGTAAAACAAAAGCGCGGCAAAACAAAGCGTATTGAGTATTGAGAATAAAAAAGTTTTTTACATATGTAAAATTATTGATGGTTTTTTCGGGATGCATTTTGACAAATGTATTAGCGGTTTTTTATGATGACATGGTAAAATTATTGTAGGCTGCGAGAAGGAGGTATTATGGATATAAAACAACCGTATTCGGTAAAATCATATAAGCAAGTAATTGCCAAGAAAATAGAGTGGCTTTGGTATCCGTACATAGCTTTCGGAAAAATTACCATAATACAGGGCGATCCCGGCGAGGGAAAGTCAACCGTGGCTATTAACTTGGCGGCGGTAATTTCATCGGGACGAACAATGCCACTTGATAAAGCTCCGAGCGCACCGATAACGGTAATATATCAAAACAATGAGGATGGGATAGACGATACCATAGTTCCGCGTTTAGCGGCGTGTGGGGCGAATCTCGAACGTGTAAAGTATATTGATGAAGATGATAATGCGGTTGAGCTCGGCGATGAGCGACTCGATAAAGTAATAGAAGAAACGGGAGCGAGGGTTGTAATCCTTGATCCCGTACAAGCCTATTGGGGTAGTAATACCGATATGAATAGGGCGGGGGCGACTCGGCCTATAATGAATAAACTTGCTACACTTGCCAAGAGGCGGAATTGCGCCATTATAATGATAGGACATATGACAAAGTCAAATTGCAAAGGACTTTATCGAGGGTTGGGCTCAATAGATATCGCTGCCGCCGCACGGAGCGTTTTATTGGTATCGCGTCTAAAGAATCAGTCGGAAATTCGTGTTCTTGCGCACGTTAAAAATAATCTCGCGCCGATAGGCGAATCGATCCTTTTTACTATTAAGGAGCACTCGGAGATTACTTGGATTCGAAAAAGCAAAATGACAGCCGAGCAAGTCCTCGATGAAACATACGAAGAGGGTAGTTCCAAGCTCGACAGAGCTATAACTATTATTAAGGAAAAGATAGGCGGCGGCAGTTGTGCGGCAAATGAACTCATAAGCTATTGCGAACAGCAAGGAATATCCAAGCGAACATTAAATATGGCGAAATCAAAACTAAATATTGATTCGGTTAAAAGAAAAGACGGTTGGTATTGGGTAATTAATACCGACGATGAAGACGATGATGACGATGACGATTTAACGGAGGCATACTAATGGCTGACAGCGAAAATAGAGAACAATTACGCCAAGCATATAAAATCGATGATGCACAAGTTGAAAAGCGGTTTATTCCCGCAAAAGAAAAGGTAAGTCTGACGGAAGACGGCCGTCCTATGCGCGTATGCGCCTACTGCCGGGTTTCGACGGATAATGACGAGCAGGTGTCGTCGATAGTTTTGCAGCAAGAGCATTATAGCTATTTGGCGAGTACATACAAGAATTGGGATCTTAAGAGAATATATGCGGACGAGTACATTCATTATGGGGAACAAAAATAACATATAAGAAACCAAAGCAATTTTTCACTTAAAATTACAATTTAGTATCCATGAAAATATTAAAAACAAATTTGCGTCTAATGTATTGACATTGGGCGCATATTTTGCTATAATGACAATATACTATAAATGGAGGGCTATTATGAAGGCAAATATGAATATAAAAGTTGATACGGACGTAAGAGATGCGGCAAAGAGTATATTCGGGCAAATGGGTTTGGATATGACGACTGCGGTCAATATGTTTTTGCTTGCGGCAATAAGAGAAAAGGGTATACCATTTGAACTTACCACGGTTTCGAAAGCAAGCGATGACGAAATAATCGAATTACTTGCAAGGAAACTCCGTAATGCCGAGGCGCAGGAGAAAGCGGGACAAATGAGAAATTTCGATGATTTTGCTGCGGAGATGAAATCCAAGTATGGAAGAGTGTAAATACAAAAGAGTCATCTTGCCGCAAGCGGAGCAAGACATTGAAGAGGCATTAAACTATATATCTAACGAATTATGCAATCCCGATGCGGCAAACAAATTGATTGATAATATGGTAGAAATAATGGAAAACGTTTCAATGTTTCCTTATTCGCTCCCGACGCTTAAGGATAAAAGATTGGCGCAGGGTAACGAATATCGTCGTGCCGATGTGAATAATTTTGTGCTAATTTATAAAGTTGCGGAAGATGTGCGGGAAGTGCGTGTAATGGCAGCGTTATATGCGCCGTCCGACGTTGTAGCGCGATTGCTGAAAAGGCTCTAAATCGATTGAGTACAAAAGATTCGGTGATTGTTGCAACATTACCGATTTGTAATTAAAATTGAATATTAAAATATGGGAAGCCGTAAGTCATTAAATGACCTGCGGCTTTTTTTGCATTTCCGAGATTAAAGAAAATCCGAATTTATATTAAAATTATTATAGTCTACGATAGGAGATAAACTTTATGCAATACAAAGAATGGTTAAACGAATGGCTTGAATGTTATGTTAAGCCGACAACGAAAAGCAAGACGTATATAAGATATTCGGAAATTGTACGCGGACATATTATTCCGAAAATCGGCAGTTATGAAATAGGCGAATTGACGCCACTCGTTTTGCAAAGATTCGTTACCGAATTATTAAGCGGCGGGAATTTGAAAACCGGAACGGGACTTTCGTCCAATTCGGTAAACGGAATTATTACCGTTATTCAAAATTCGCTAAAATCGGCATTTGCGATCGGGATTGTTCCCGAGTATAATGCGGATAAAATCAAACGTCCAAAAGTAAAAGAAAAGCAAGTCGTTTGCTTTACGAAGCAAGAACAGCGGCAGATTGAACAAGCGATATTAGACGGGTACAAAAGCAAATTATACGGTGTTATATTATGTCTTTATACGGGACTTCGAATAGGAGAATTGCTTGCGCTCGAATGGTCGGACGTGGATTTACAAAAAGGGATCATATCGGTAAATAAGACGCGACACGACGGAAAGGGGAATAGCGTGAATTCGCCCAAAACGGAGACTTCGCGCAGAATGATTCCCATACCCAAACAGTTGTTGCCGTTTATGAAGGAATGGAAAAAGAATAGCCTGTCGCGGTTTGTTGTATCGAATGGCGAAAAGTATATATCCGTGCGTGGGTATCAGAGAATGTTTGAAAGGCTTTTGAATCGGATTGGCATAGAGCATAAAGGTTTTCACGCTTTGCGCCATACATTTGCTACGCGGGCACTTGAGTGCGGAATGGACGTGAAAACGCTGTCGGAAATTCTCGGACATAAGAACGCGACGGTTACGTTAAACCGTTATGTACATAGTCTTGTTGAGCATAAACAAGAGATGATGAATGTGTTGGGTAAATTGATTTATGCAACGCAAAGTAAATCGAGAGTAACGATTGGCGAAATATAAAATGTGCGCCTAATAAAATAATAGGCGGTCGTTTTCTTGCCGTAACGACCGCCTAAAAGAACGTATTTGAACTTTATTGCAAAAATTTTTCCGTGAATGCCTATTATCTATTGATTTTTGAGTCATAATAAGGTATAATAATACCGTGAATGTGCGCCTATTATTTTATTAGGTGGATGTTTGCGAGTGTGTTTTGTACACCTATTATGAACCCGTGCGGAGCGTTCGTAGGCAAGGACTCGACGCAAAACGCGGCGGATATATCGGATATGCTTTCGTCCAAGACCTTGTGCGAAACGGCGAAGCATACCATTTTTATTTGATTATGATAGATTTATTCCCACACAACTTAACAGCCTACGAATCGGCGGTCGAAATGTTAGCCGAAACGGGCAAAGCGGCGATTATCCATCCCACGGGGTCGGGTAAGTCTTTTATTGCCTTTAAGTTGTGCGAGGATAACGAAGATAAGCGCGTACTGTGGCTTTCTCCGTCCGAATACATTTTCAAAACGCAAGTCGAAAATCTGAAAGCTGTGTCGAATGGCTATTGTCCGAATAATATTATATTCTATACCTATGCGAAACTCATGTATATGGGAGCAGACGAGATTGCCGAGATAAAACCCGATTATATCGTTCTCGACGAGTTTCATCGTTGCGGCGCAGAAGTGTGGGGAAAAGGCGTTCAGAATGTATTAAGCGCATATCCGAATATTCCCGTGCTCGGACTTTCGGCGACCAATATCCGCTATCTCGACAACCAACGCGATATGGCAGACGAGCTGTTTGACGGCAATATGGCGAGCGAAATGACGCTCGGCGAAGCAATCGTGCGCGGTATACTCAATCCACCTAAGTATGTGCTTTCGGTGTTCCAATATCAAAAGGATTTGGATAAGTACGCCTATCGTGTTCGCCACGCAAAAAACAAGGCGGTGCGCGACAGCGGCGAGAAATATCTCGAAGCGTTACGCAGAGCTTTGGATAAAGCGGACGGACTTCCCGAGATATTCAACAAGCATATCCCGAATCAAAACGGCAAGTATATCGTGTTTTGCGCGAACGTCGAGCATATGGACGAAATGGTGTCGCACGTGCAGGAGTGGTTCGGCGGCATAGACAGCGAGCTGCACGTTTACAAGGCGTATGCCGACGATCCCGAAACGAGCAAAGCGTTTGCCAATTTCAAGAAAGACGACAGCACTCACCTCAAATTGCTTTTCTGTATAGATATGCTCAATGAGGGCGTTCACGTCGAGGACGTAAGCGGCGTTATTTTGCTTCGTCCGACCGTATCGCCCATTATTTATAAGCAACAAATCGGACGCGCTCTGTCGGCAAGCAAAACGACGAATGCCGTTATTTTCGATGTTGTGATGAATATAGACAATTTGTATTCTATCGGCACAATTCAAGACGAAATGCAAGTTGTTATGACGTACTACCGCGAGCGCGGACTTGAAAGCGAGATAGTCAACAGCTCGTTTAAAGTTGTGGACGAGGTGCGCGACTGCATTGAACTGTTTGAAAAGCTCAACGATACGCTTGTCGCGTCGTGGGACTATATGTTCGCCGAGGCGAAAAAGTATTATGAACAACACGGCAATCTCGAAGCGCCGACAAAGTACAAGACCGAGCAAGGGTATTCGCTCGGGCATTGGCTTGCCACGCAGAGAAAAGTGCGGCGCGGCGAGCAGTTCGGAATACTCGGCGAGGATAGGATAGCAAAGCTCGATAGTATCGGCATGGTTTGGGATGGCTATAAAGACTTGTCTTGGAAGAAGAACTATGCTGCAGCGAAAGCGTATTATGCCGAATACGGCGATTTAAGAATTCCTGCCACATATACGACAGAAGCGGGTATCAAACTCGGCGCTTGGATAACGAATTTGCGCAATTATAGGAAAAACGGCGCACAAACCAATTATTTGACCGAAGAACGCATTGCCGCGCTTGACGAGATAGGCATGGTGTGGGATGTCCCGGATATGTTATGGGAGCGCAACTACGCCGCCGCGAGAGATTATTATGCAGAGCATGGCAATCTCGACGTGCCTATAAGTTATGTTACGAGCGATGGAATTAAGCTCGGAATCATACTTTGCAATCTTCGCAATGCCTATCGCGGAACCAATAAATCATATAAGCTCACGCAGGCGCAAATCGACGCATTAAACGAAATCGGCATAATATGGACGCCACGTTTCGACAGAGCGTGGGAGAAAGGATACGCTTATTTGCAAGCGTATTATGAGGAAAACGGTAATGCCGACGTACCGACGACGTATGTTACGAATGACGGATATAGGCTTGGCGCATGGGTATGCGACCAAAGAGAACGTGTTGACAAGATAACAGATGAGCGTAAAGCGCGGCTTGACAGTTTGGGGTTTGTTTGGAATAAAGAAAAGTCGTGGGATAAAGCGTTTGCCGTTGCGTTGGATTTTTATACAGAATACGGGCATTTGAATGTACCGTATTCGTATAGAGTAAACGGTATATGGCTCAACAAATGGCTCAATGAACAGAAACAGATTTATAACGGAAATCGCGGGACAAGAATGCTTGACCACGAACAGATTGTAAAACTCGAATCGATAGGAATATGTTGGGAACTCGGCAGTAAAAGAAGAATCGACGCGGCATGGGAAGAAATGTATGCGGAAGCCGAGAGGTTTTATGCCGAAAATAAGCATTTGAATATTCCGGGCGAGTATAGAACGGTAAGCGGGAAGAAATTGCAAATATGGATTACCCGTCAGCGAAAAGCATATAAAAGCGGCGAACTCACGCAAGTGCAGATACAAAAACTCGAAACGATCGGCATGGTTTGGCAGTTCGACGATCCGTGGGAAATCGGTTTTTCTCATGCGAAGGAGTATGCCGTTAAATATGGCGATTTGCTTTTGCCTATAAGTTATGTTTGCGACGATGGTTATAAACTCGGCAATTGGATTGCCAATCAACGAAACAATAAAGACAGCGATGATAAGTATAGACGGTTGAGTGTGGAACAGATTGAGCACCTTGATTCTATCGGTATGGTGTGGGATGTCGCTGAGTATGCTTGGACGAGAGGATATGAACAGGTATTGCGTTATTGGCAAGAAAACGGGCATATCCGTGTTCCGCGCGGAACGAGAATAAACGGTGTCGATTTGCAGTCTTGGGTTTGCGAGCAACGAAAGAGTTTTAAGAAAGGAAAACTTTCGCAAGAGAAGATTTTGAAGTTGGTTGCTATCGGCGTGATCGTTTTACCCGATGTGCGTATAGAAAACAGAAGCAGAAAGGCGGTGGCGAGCGTATGAATGAAAAACTATTGATTATCGGCGAGTGTACTGCCGAAATAAAAAAGTTACTATTGCAACTGTTTACGGCAGAAACAGAGAGTATTCAATGTTTTCCTACTGACAACGATTCGTTTATTTGTGTTGCGGAGGGACAAGCAGAAACACAAGAGCAATTAAAATCACTTGGCTACAAAACTGTTACGATAGCCTATACCAATGATCTTATAAATAAGATAATCGGCAACAGTGATTTAGAAAAGCACGGGTATAAATTTGAGGACGGTGTGTGATATGAATATTAAATTTTCGCCACCCGATATATCCGAAAAAGAAATAAAAGAGGTTGCCGAGGCCTTGAGTTCGGGTTGGATAACAACCGGACCGAGAGTAAAGAAACTCGAAAAAAAGATTGCGGAATATGTAGGAACGCCTAAGTGCGTTTGTCTTAATTCGCAAACGGCTTGTGCCGAAATGGCTTTGCGCGTCCTCGGGATCGGCGAAGGCGATGAGGTGATTACATCGGCATATACATACACCGCGTCGGCATCGGTTGTATGTCATGTCGGGGCAAAGCTCATCCTTGTGGATACACAAAAAGACAGTCTTGAACCGGATTATAAGGCATTGGAAAACGCGATTACCGATCGTACAAAAGCCATTATTCCTATTGATTTGGGTGGAGTGCCTTGCGACTACGACAAGATATTCGAGATTGTAAACCGCAAGAATAATCTGTTTGTGCCGAATAACGATATACAAAAAGCAATCGGCAGAGTTGCGGTTTTAGCAGACACCGCCCATGCTTTCGGCGCGGAATGGCACGGTAAAAAAGTGGGGAGTATTGCCGATTTCTCGTCTTTTAGTTTTCATGCTGTGAAAAATTTTACAACAGGCGAGGGCGGTGCGCTTACTTGGAAGCATATCGACGGCATTGACGACGAGGCTATTTATAAGCAACTGCAACTGCTGTCGCTTCACGGGCAGAATAAGGACGCGCTTGCAAAGACACAGCTCGGCGCGTGGGAGTACGACATTATCGGTACTTGGTATAAGTGCAATATGACCGACGTTGCGGCGGCAATGGGATTGGCGCAGTTCGAGCGTTATCCGCAAATGTTAAAGCGGCGGCGCGAAATTATCGAAAAATACGATAAAGCGTTTAAGCCGCTCGGCATAAAGGCTTTGCCGCATTATACGGACGAGCATACTTCGTCGGGGCATTTGTATATAACGCGAGTACCGAATATAACAGCCGAACAGCGCAGTGAAATCATCACTCTTATGGCGCAAAAGGGAATCGCTTGTAACGTGCATTATAAGCCATTGCCTATGCACACGGCATATAAGCAAATGGGGTTCGATATACGAAATTATCCGAATGCTTATGCGCAGTTTGCAAATGAAATCACTTTACCGCTACACACTTGTCTTACCGATGTGGAAGTGGATTATATCATCGAAAACTATTGCGAAATCGTTACCGAGTATTTGTATGCTGATTAAGAAATGGAAAAAAATTCCCGAAGAAATGAAGAATGACGCAGTATATCAATATTGGTTAATGCTTCGCAAAAAGAATTTTTCGTTGTTTTGGAAGCGCGTGTTTGACATTGTAGTGTCGTTATTGATGCTGATACTTTTGTCGCCGTTGTATTTGATTCTCGCGATAGCGATTAAGTGCGATTCGAAAGGACCCGTGTTTTATAGGCAAGAGAGAGTAACGCAGTACGGGTGCAGATTCCGTATTCATAAGTTCAGAACGATGTATGTGCATGATGAAACGGGCAATGACGTTACTGTAGCGAACGACGATAGAATAACAAGGCTTGGACGCAAAATCAGACACCTAAGATTGGATGAAACCGCACAAATTTTTGATGTATTCTTGGGTTCTATGACATTCGTAGGCACACGCCCGGAAGTGCCGAAATATGTGGAGCAGTATACCGACGAAATGAAAGCAACTTTACTGCTTCCCGCAGGGGTTACGAGTCTTGCAAGCATTAAGTATAAGGACGAAGATAAGTTGCTCGAAAATGCCGAAAACACCGATGAAACGTATGTAAACGAGGTGCTTCCCGGCAAGATGGAATATAACTTACGGGCTTTACGCAAATACGGCTTTTGGCGAGATATAGGCACAATGTTTCAAACCGTAGGTGCGGTGCTAAAGAGGTAGAGAATGTACGGAAAAGTTTCAATCATAATGCCCAATTATAATTGCGAAAAGTTTATCGAAGAAACGATAAGCTCTGTTTTGGCGCAAACTTATGAGAATTGGGAATTGTTGATAGTTGACGATTGTTCAACGGACAGTTCGGTGGAAATAATAAAGAATTACTGCAAAAATGACGATAGAATTAAGTTGTTTATCAATGAAAGAAACAGCGGTGCGGCGTCTTCCCGAAATTGGGCGTTGCGGGAAGCAACAGGTAAATGGATAGCATTTCTTGACAGTGATGATATATGGTTTCCCGAAAAACTTGAAAAACAACTCGCTTTTATGGTTGAAAATGGGTACAAATTTACGTTTACAAAATATAAGCAGATCGATGAACAATCTCAACCGTTAGGAAAGGTAGTTATAGGACCGCCAAAAATCTCAAAAAGGAAGATGAAGTATTGTTGTTGTTATTTGGGCTGTTTGACGGTTATGTATGATGCTGAAACGGTGGGGGTTATTCAAATCGATGAGTCTATTAGAAAACGCAATGACGATGCTATGTGGTTAAAAGTTCGTAAGTTTGCCGATGCATATTATCTTGACGAGTTGTTAGCGGCATATAGAGTTAGAAAAGGCTCTATCTCACATCAAGGCAAATGGAGTCTTGTGAAATATCATTATAAATTATATCGCATCGGGGATAACAGAAATCCGATAAGTGCGTTTTTTTGTATGATAAAAAATATCGCAAAAGTGTTCAAGAAAAAGAAGAAGTACGTAATAAACGAGGGAGTAAAATGATAAAAATAGCTGTCGCTGGAACGGGCTACGTGGGATTGGCAAATGCAATATTACTATCGCAACATAATGAAGTAGTAGCAGTTGATATTGTTCCCGAAAAAGTAGAAAAAATAAACAATAAGATTTCCCCAATTGCTGATAAAGAAATTGAGGAATATTTGACCGCAAAAAATTTGCATTTAACGGCAACTACCGATGCCGAGTCGGCTTATCGCGATGCCGAATTCGTCATTATAAGTACGCCTACAAATTATGATGACGAGAAAAACTATTTTGATACAAGTTCCGTAGAAAATGCTATAGAAACTGTGCTTGCCGTCAATCGCAATGCAACAATTGTAATTAAATCTACGATTCCCGTCGGCTATACGGAAAGTATAATCGCAAAATATAAATACAATAAAATCTTGTTTTCGCCCGAGTTTTTGAGAGAGGGAAAAGCTCTTTATGACAATTTGTATCCGTCGAGAATTATTGTGGGCAGTCCACAAGGCGTAGATGACATGAAAACACAAGCAGAGAAATTTTCACGACTATTACAGAAGGGTGCGATTAAACAAGAAATTCCCACATTGATTATGCAAGCGACCGAAGCCGAAGCTGTGAAGTTATTTGCTAATACCTATTTAGCGTTGCGCGTGTCTTACTTTAATGAATTGGACACCTATGCCGAAATTAAGGGGTTGGACACAAAATCAATTATTGAGGGCATAGGTTATGATCCACGAATAGGCAATTATTATAATAATCCATCTTTTGGTTATGGCGGTTATTGCTTGCCTAAAGATACCAAACAGCTTAGGGCGAATTATAAAGATGTGCCGGAGAATTTGATTAGTGCAATCGTTCAAGCAAACGAAACACGAAAAGATTTTATAGCAAGCGATATAATAAGATTTCTGGAAAGTAAAAAATCCGATAAACCCGTTGTTGGAATTTATAGACTTACAATGAAATCTGGTTCTGATAATTTTAGGCAGAGTGCCATACAAGGAATAATAGAAAGGTTGTTAAAGTGTAGCATAACGGTTTGTATTTATGAGCCAACGCTTTCATCGAGCGTTTATATGAATTGCAGTGTTATAAAAAATATTGATATTTTTAAGTCGGAGTCCACGATAATCGTTACCAATCGGTTTGAGAATCAGTTAAAAAATGTGGTAGGTAAGATTTATACTAGGGATATTTATAGTAGGGATTAAATATTGAAAACTCAATTATTATTTCCATCTAGAATAATTCTGTTATTCAAAAATAAAGTATTAAGTATAACTAAAAATGGAGTGAAGATTATAAGTGAAGGTATTGGTGTTGGCAACCGATTATCCGGATAATAACGGTAAAGTTTCTCTGATGTATATTCATACAAGAAATTTAGCTTATATTAAAAACGGGTATGAAGTGGTTGTTTTGAATTTTTCGGCAGAAGTCGGATATTTGAAAGACGGTATACGCGTAATAACTTTTCAAGAGTACAAGCAGAATATAGAGCCTGCCGATATTTTGTTGTGTCATGCTGCAAATTTGAGAAATCATTACAAGTTTTTAAAAAAATATCAAAAGTTATATGAGTCAATTGTGTTTTTCTATCATGGACACGAGGTTTTGAAAATCAATAAAGTATATTCCAAACCTTATTTCTATAAAAAGGAAAACGGATTTAAAGTTGTATTGAGAAATTGGTACGATTCTTTTAAGTTGCATGTTTGGCGAAAGTATTTGCCAAAAATTATGCATAAAAGTAAGTTGATATTCGTTTCGAACTGGATGAAAAATGAGTTTGAAAAATGGGTTTTTCCTTTGAAAGATTATTCAAACAGAGTATTTATTACGTATAATTGCGTTGGTAAAGAATTTGAGACATTACAGTTCGATTCGAAGAAAGATAAAGAATACGATTTTATAACTGTACGTTCGTTCTTAGACGGTTCGAAATATGCGGTAGACTTAGTAATTAAGATAGCTTCTAAATATCCACAGTACAAATTTTGCGTAATCGGTCGCGGAGAAATATTTAAGTATTTCGGTAAACCGGATAATATTACTTGGATTGATCGATATATGAGCCATGATGATATTTTGGCACAGTTGAATAATGCAAAGTTTGCTTTAATGCCGACCAGAACAGATGCGCAAGGTTTAATGGCTTGTGAAATGGCTACATTTGGAATGCCGCTAATAACCTCTACGATTCCGGTGTGTTATGAGATTTTTGATTCTTTCAAAAATGTTGCTTATATAGATAATGACAGTGAATTCGAGAATTTTGATCAACTGATTAATAATTTGTCTGCGGTAAAAGAAAAAAACACTAAATACTTTGAATGTAATACAATAGCAAACGAATTGCAAATTTTCGAGCGGGAGATACAGGAATGAAGAAAGTAATGTTAGTATTCGGGACTCGTCCGGAGGCAATAAAAATGTGTCCGCTTGTCAACGAATTAAAAAAAAGGGAAAATATAGAAACGGTAGTTTGTGTTACGGGACAACATAGACAAATGCTTGATCAAGTATTGCAGGCGTTTAATGTTATTCCCGATTATGACCTTAGTATAATGAAGGATAAGCAAACTTTGTTTGACATTACTACTAACATTATGAACTCAATAAAAACAGTTTTGGAAGAAGCCCAACCGGATGTTGTATTGGTGCATGGGGATACGTCCACAACTTTTGTAACTGCATTGGCGTGTTATTATTTACGGATTCCGGTCGGACATGTTGAAGCAGGATTGCGCACATATAACATATACAGCCCTTATCCAGAAGAATTTAATAGACAAGCGGTATCTATAATAAGCAGCTATAATTTTGCGCCTACGGAACTGTCCCGACAAAATCTTATTAGAGAGGGACATAAAGAAGAGAGTATATATGTGACCGGAAATACTGCTATTGATGCACTCAAAACTACAGTGCGAAAAGATTATGTTCATTCTGAATTGGAGTGGGCATCGGATAGTAGGCTTATTATGATTACGGCGCATAGACGTGAAAACTTGGGACAACCCATGCACAATATGTTTCGTGCGATTCGTAAAGTTATGGAAGAATATAGCGACACAAAAGCTATATACCCTATACACATGAATCCTGTTGTGCGCAAGGCTGCCGAAGAAGAATTGGGTGATTTTGACAGAATTCATATAATAGAACCATTGGATGTGTTGGATTTCCATAATTTCTTGGCTAAGTCATATTTGATTCTTACAGATAGCGGCGGCATACAAGAAGAAGCCCCGTCATTGGGCAAGCCGGTTTTGGTAATGCGAGATACTACCGAGCGTCCCGAGGGTATAGAAGCGGGTACATTAAAGTTAGTGGGGACAATGGAAGATGTTATTTATAATAATTTCAGCCGTCTTTTATCGGATGAACATGAATATCAAAAGATGGCGCATGCAAGTAATCCTTATGGAGATGGTTTAGCTTCTAAACGTATTGCTGATATTTTATCTCAAAAAGTGTGATAAGTTTACGATAAATTAAATTTATACTAATTTATTTGTTAATGTGAAAAGTAAGGTAACTATTACTAATAAATGATGATTTATTTTTGTTTGGTAATATGGCTTCTTATAATTGGAAAGATTTGTTTTCCTAATTATAGAAAATGTTATTCTAAAGCAACGCGTAAGAGTTTTATAGTGTTGTTCTTTTTTGCTTGTGCAATTTTAAGCGGTTTTAGGTGTTTGCATGTTGGAGTAGATACAATAAATTATAAACATCAATTTGACTTGGTTGCCGCCTCATCTTGGAGCGATATATTTAGTTCATTCTATTTTAATAGCATGGAAATCGGTTACGTGCTATTCATGAAATTATGTTCAACAATATTTAATAATTATATTATTTTTCAAGTAATAGAATCAGTTATTTTTTTGTGCCTATTTGGAAGATTTATTATAGATAGTACGAATCATGTGTTTTTAGCGTGTTGCGTGTTTTTGGGTATAGGTATTTTTTTGGATTTTATGAACGTAACTCGACAAGTGTTTGCTGTTGCTGTAGTAATCAATGGACTATGTGATTTAAGGAAAAAACACGCTATAAGAGCATTTATAGTGTTGATTATTGCAGTTACTATTCAAATTAGTTCAGCAGTATTTTTAATATCATACATCTTGTATTTTTTGAGAAATAAGAATTTAATAATGAAATTACTTCCATTGTGTAGCATATTTGTGCTCGTTTTTTCCGAATTATTTGTAAATATAGTAATCGCATTTTTTCCTAAATATGAGAATTATCTTATGAGAAATTCAATCAACCAGTCAGCGCATTTTATTATTTTGGTATGGTTGATTATTGTTTTTATGGCACTGTTGACCATTTATGGACGAAAGAAAGCGAATCCTTTTAGTAATGTAATTGCTTTATTTTGTATTTTTTACGTGATATGTAATTGTTTGGGATTTAAATATAATTATTTTGAGAGAGTTGGTTTGTATTTTGTTCCGTTTGTTTTATTGCTCTTGCCAGAATTTGTAGCAAGAATAAAAAATAAACGATTAAAGGACGCTATAAACTTTTGTATGGTCTTTGGATTTACTATGCTTTTTTTAATTAGTTCAACTGGTTCAAAGCAATATCAGAATTACCATTTATTAGGTGGAGATGATTTATGAGTTTAGTATCTATAATAGTTCCTATATACAATGTTGAAAGGTATATTAATGATTGTGTTAAAAGCCTACTAAAGCAAACTTACAATAATATTGAGATTATATTGGTAGATGATGGATCTACTGATATGTCGGGTATGATATGTGACAACTTAAAATCGAACGATAATAGGATTAAAGTAATTCACAAACGGAATGGGGGCTTATCTGATGCGCGGAATGAAGGGATAAACATTGCATCTGGCAAGTATTTAACATTTATTGATAGTGATGATGTGGTTGAAATTGACTTTGTGGAATATTTATATAATCTTTTAATCGAAAATGATGCTGAAATGTCGGTGTGTCATTATAGAAAAATAGATGAGCAAGGAAACATTATAAGCGAGACTATAAAAGATAATGATGAGCTTGTAATAGGAAATAATTCTTGCATGGAGAAGTTTTTTAAAGGCAATGATATAGGTACCGTAGCGTGGGGCAAGCTCTATAAAACAGAATTGTTTAGAAAAATAAGATATCCCGTGGGTAAATATCATGAGGATGTATTTACGACTTATAAAGTTGTTGCTCTATGCGACAAAATAGCAATCGGGGCAAAGGCGAAATATTTATATCGACTAAGGCATAACAGTATTGTGAATCAAGAATTTTCTCTTAAACACTTGGATGCAGTGGAGGCTAATATTGAACGATCGCAATTTATACTTGCGACATATCCAAAATTGTATGATTACGCTTGTGCTGGAATAATATATGCCGCAAATCAATGTGTGATGAAATTGATACAAACCAAAAAAAATTATCCAATACAAGTGTCATATTTAAAATGTCAATATAAAAATTATAGTAAATATTATCTCAAAATAACCCACAGTAAATTAAAAAAATTATTTGTAAGATTTGCTAAACTAAATCTTTCACTATTCATAAAGATATGTAAACCATTTAGAGGCTTTTTAAATGAATATAAAGGTAGATAATATATTTGTAGACTATTTTGATACAATAGCTTTCCGAAACATTCATCCGGATAAAACAAAAGAACTGTGGGCGCAAAGAATGGCGCGTGCAGTTGACTATTCTGTATTGCCCGACCAACTTTTGAAATATCGTTTATCGTCCGAAAAAATGCTGGCGATGTGGGTAGAAAACGGGCAGTATTCATATAATGAGTTAATGCAGTCTATATATAACAAGATAGAAAGACATACGCACGGCTACGCAATCACTAAAGATGAATTTATAAATATTGCAAAAAATATTGAGGAAGAAATTGAATGTGAAAGTCAGTATCCGAATATAAAAATCATTGATTTTTTGCGACAAGCAAAATTATCCGGTAAGCGCGTATATCTTGTGTCGGATTTTTATTTGGGTAAGGATTCATATAGTAAATTTTTTGAAAAACTTGGTATTAATGATTTATTCGATAAAATCTATATTTCGTGTGATTGCAAAGCAAGCAAAGCAAACGGTTCATTATATCGGTTTATTATGGAGCAAGAAACAATTGCTGCATATGACATAATTATGATAGGCGACACAAAAAGCTCCGATTATCTTGTCCCCAAACAAATGGGCATATCAGTAAAATACATTCCGAATAAACAACAAAAGAAAATGTATAAAAATCAAGTTAAGCAGAGCAATAAAAAAAGAGCAATACGAATTTCCAATAAGAGATCTTCGTGGAGCAACTACTCTTACTCGTTATATTTGTTCTGCGATAGATTATATGTAGAGTGTAAGCAAAAGAATGTAAATAAACTCTTTTTTTTGGCGAGGGAAGGCAAATTTTTAAAATTACTTTTTGACCGATATTTACAAACTAAGAAGGATGGTATTTCGACCGCATATTTATATGTTTCGCGTAATTCTACATTTATAGCTTCTATGCAAGATTTGAGTGCAGAAACTTTTGATGTGCTCTTTCGACAATATAATAAGTTTTCCATTAGATCATTTTTGAAAGCGTTATGCTTTACCGATAGCGAAATTGAGACTATATCTTGCGATAATAAAGATGAAATAATAATAGATTTTCAAAAGAGTTCGACTTTTGAAAAATTGAAATCCGATGATACATTCTGTGATATATATGACAGGAAACGAATGGAGCAGAAAAACAATTTTATTAAGCATTTGAAAAATGTCGGGTATAGTGAAGGAGATAATATAAATATAGTTGATGTTGGTTGGAAAGGCTCAATGCAAGACAACATACACAGAATAATGGGACATGGTATATCAATAAACGGTTATTATTTGGGGCTTGTCGGACAAGGAAATTTATCATCCGATAACGATAAAATAGGGTTACTGTTCGATTGGGCAACAAACCGTTCGATTGCTCATTCAGACGTTTATTTATATGAATATATTTTGTATGAGATGATTTTATCGGCGGATCACGGAAAGACAATAGGGTATGACGATAACGGACAACCTATCATTAAAGACGATGAAGATGTGCAGGCTTATAAGCGGTATGTGGGTAAAATTCAAAATGGCATATTAAAGAAATTTAGCGAAATATGCAAGCTATATGACGGCGATATTTTGATAAATAACGATATTAACATATTTGAAAAAATTCATTTGAGGCTTTTCAAACACATGTCGTTTAATGAAATAAACACATGGTATAATTTGTTGGTGTTACACCGTGATAGCTTTTTGGGCTTGAATTGTAATGAGTATTCACGAATTTCTTTTTTAATAAAGAAGAAAGTTAAACCTTATATAAGATTGAAACAATACGTGTTGCGGAGTATATGATAATGAAAAAACGAATGTTGATTTGCCATTGGAATATGGTAATAGGCGGAATAGAGACTGCGCTTATTAATATGTTAAAGCGCATCGATCCCAATCAATTTGAAGTTGATTTGTTATTGGAAGAAAAGCGAGGAGATTTTCTTGAATTTATTCCTGCTTATGTAAATGTGTTTGATAGTGCTTCTATAGGCTTATTGCACGGTAGCACCAAAAAAGCGTTATTACATGAGCTTAAACGCTTTAGATTTATTTCTGCCGCAAAGGTATTGTACTATTGGGAAAAAAGAGATTTGCGTCGATTTGATTGTTTTTATCGAAAGGCTAAACATATGCAATATGATATTGCAATTAGTTATAGTATGCATTCTCTCGGATTGTTGAGATTTGTCAACGATTACGTCGAAGCTCCGATAAAATTGGTCTTTTTGCATGGAGAACCGACTCGTGATAAAACTGATTCTTGTAAATTCTTGATGTTGGACAGGGAAAAATGCTTATATAATTATGATGGTATTTTTGGAGTTTCAAACGGAATTACAGAGAAATTTACATCATTATATCCTCAGTATGCGGATAAATGCCAAACGATATACAATTTTATGGATGTTGAGCGATATTATGAAAGAGCAGACGAGTTCCATTGTGTAGAAATGACACCCGAAAATGTAAATATCCTTTCGGTTGGAAGATTTGCTCAAGAAAAGAATTTTTTAATTATACCATATGTGTGTGAAGAATTAAATCGTAAAGGAATAAATTACAAGTGGTTTATTATCGGTGACGGTAGCGAACGTGAACAAGCGCAAGCAGAAATAGCTAAGAGAGGATTACAGAATAGATTATATTTGTTGGGAGCTAAAAAAAATCCATATCCATACTATAAAGCTTGTGATTTATATTGTCAGACCTCTAAGTCGGAGGCTTATTGTACGACTGTAAATGAAGCGCGCATCTTTAATAAACCGATTGTATCGACCATGTTTCCTGGGATAACCGAGCAACTTGCTGATGGACAAGGGGGAATTATAGTAGAAATCACCCCTCGGGCTATTGCCGAAGGCATTATTAAAATCATTGAGATGAGTGAGCTTGATAAGCAAAATATGCTAAAAAAATCGGCTTACCCTAACGCGCTTGAAGAAAACGCGGGAAATAAATTTTTTGAAATTATAGGGCAGAAAACTAATTAAATGGATAAAAAACGCGGCATACTTAACGTATCGATTTCAATAATATTCAAACTTGTCATTCTAGTAGTGAGTATTGTGACAAGAAGATTTTTGATACGTTATGTCGGTAACGAGGCAAACGGATTAGACTCACTATACACAAGCATAGTGGGGGTTTTATCGATTGCCGAATTGGGTATAGGTACGGCAATCGTTTTTTGTATGTACAAGCCCATAGTAGAAGGCGATTCGGACAAGGTGTCGGCGCTTTACGGATTATTCAAAAGAGTATATCTCATCATCGGCGGAATTATTGCTGTCTGCGGTTGCCTTGTTATGCCGTTGCTTCCGTACCTTGCAAAAGATTATCAAGCTATGGACGTCAATTTGTATTTGACGTTCGGACTAATGCTGATATCGGTTGTGCTTACTTATGCGTTCAGTGCAAAAATATCGCTAATCAATGCTTATAAAAACAACTATATCACTACAACAATCAATTCCGGCGGGCAACTGTTGCAATATGGATTGCAAATCATTGTTCTATTGTGCACGCAGTCGTTTGTATGGTATCTTGTCTGCCGCATCATTGCGGTTGCCGTACAGTGGGGTGTGACGGAAGTAGTTGCACACATCAAATATAAAACCGTTATCAAGAATAAGCGCGCCATAGACTCCGACACGAAAAAGGAAGTCACCAAAAACGTCAAAGCTATGTTTATGCATAAAATCGGCGGTGTGCTCGTCAATACCGCCGACAGTATCATCATATCTGCGTTTATCGGTGTCGTAATACTCGGAAAATACACTAATTATACCGTGATAATGACGGCGATGACGGGAACGATCACTTTATTTTTTACGCCGCTGACCTCGGTTATCGGACACATGTGTGTGGAAGAAAATAAGGAGCAAATACAAAAATATTATAATTTCTTTTATACATTTAATTATATTCTCGGTTTGATTTTCTTTTTGGGATATTATTCGGTAATAGACAATCTTGTCACGATATGTTTTGGTGGAAATTTGGAAATGGCAAAATCGATATCCCTTGTCATTACCGTAAATTATTTTATACAGTTCATGCGGCAATCAACACTGCTTTTCAAAGACGCAACCGGTATGTTCTATTATGATAGGTGGAAACCGTTAATAGAAGGAGTGTTAAATATAGGGCTGTCAATAGGTTTTGTATATTTGTTTGAATATCTTTGGGGTGCGGAGTTCGCTGTTGTCGGTGTAATTGCCGCTACAGTAGTTACAAATTTGACGATTTGTCATATAGTGGAGCCGTATGTATTATATAAACATGCATTACAAACGAGCGTCAAGCCATATTATATTCGCAATTATCTGTATATCGCAGTGTTTATTGGATTATTGTTTGCATTGCATTTTTCAATGATACAAGATGATAATCAATGGTTGGAGTTGTTTTCCAACGGGGGCATTTCGCTCGCGTATTCTTTGACGGTATCGGCAGTAGTTGTCCTTATAAATAAAGATTTTCGTCATTATGCCAAGAATTTCTTACTACGACTTAAACGGCATAAAGATAAGAAACTGCAGACCGTTGTTGACACGAGTGGAGTGGGTGCAGAGCAGACATTTGAAGATGTGAATATATCGAATGAGAATAGTATTATCAATGAAGATGCAAACAGTGATGTGGTTGTCGAAAAAGATAGTCTTGTCGTTAAAAATTCAGATGATAACAACAAAACTTAATGGGTAAGTTATAAGTTCAATAAGTTACATTTGCTCTTGAGATAATCAGGAGCAAATTTTTTATCCGAAACTAAATTAGGTGAGAGCGTCATTGCTTGATTAAGCGACAGGTTTATGGTATAATTTCCTTATGCAAAAGGGCTATAGAATAATCTCCGTTGAGGCGGCGGATATATACAAACACGAACAAGAAAACGGCGTTGCTGTCGGGTACAAGTTGCCTGATATAAAAAGCGACGCCTATTTTTGGTTATTCAAAAACAAATTGGATTATTCGTTGGATAGCATTGAGCTCGAAAAGGTGTATACTCGAATTTGCCGTAAGAAGTTTGCCTTTGTGGACGAACATAATAATAGCTATACCCTCGCCGTTGTCAATGTGAAGTTTAATTATACATATAAGCCGGAGAACGGCAAACCTATAAAAGTCAAACAACTGCGAAAATACTTTTATACCAACGGTTTTAACGTGAACGGTATTCACTATGTCAGATATAAGCGTAGTGCGGGAAGTTCGCGCGAAGGCACTTGCTTATTCATAGACGAGCGGTTATATAAACACATGACGAAATGGAGCGAGTGCGGGCTGAAACCGAAAAGCGATCTGGCTTCGTGGGAATCGTATAGAGCTTTGTCGCTTTCTTCCATTAAAGGCATAATAAACATTCCTCTCAACGGTATCCTTTTCGTTCCTGACTATAAAAGCATATTTACAGATGAAGTTGTTTCCGTAGAAATGCAGGACGGTAAATTGACCGCTCAAACGAAACAAACGCAAATCTGTAACGACATTTGGGACGGAGAAAGCCTTTTAGATGAGAGCTTGTTCGTAGGTAATTACGCGGATAAGCATATGCTACTTTTGCGAAATAAGTTTTTCAAATCGTGCGCCTTTAAGACAAAACTTCAAAAATGGATGCGCGTCAAAAACATTACTCTCGCCGATCTAAAAGCGCGTGGCTTTATCACGCTTGCAATGGACATAAGTCAAATTGTAATGGTAACAACGCCTAACAGCCTAAAATATCTTAAATTTGTTGGCGCGCTTAACGAAAAGAATTTTCGCCAATGGGCAGAGAGCGTAAACAGCACATTCGGCGTAGTCAAATGGGATAAACGTACAAGATATTTCGGCGGAAGATTAGTACAGAGCAGTTATCAACTGTTGAATACTCTTGGATTAAACGAACAACAAGCCGAACAGCTACTGCAACCGAGCATAAACTATATTTCTCTTATTCGTAAAGATATAGATTTTATGCGCTATCATTTCACCGATGCTTTTGCAAGGGAAAAGGATGAGGAATCGGAGAATCTCAACGGACTTGCCGAACGTGCCGACGTTATTTTTACTTTGATGCATAAGTGCCCGCATTTTGACGAAACCGAGCTGTATGCCAACTTCCGTGACGACGTGGTCGGGAGCTTAAAAGAAAGATTAAGGCGCGGACATATTCTTTTGAATGGCACGAACGCTACTCTGTTTGGTAACGGCGCGGAGCTGTTAAAATATATTGCGGGCGAAGAAATTACAAGCGAATTAAAGCACGGACAGATTCGCTGTGAAAGATTCGAGAACGGCACAAAGCTATTGTGCGCTCGTTCGCCGCATATAACTATGGGAAACATCTATCTCGTTGAAAACAATCTCGACGGAGATATTTGGAATTACTTTGATTTGGGAGAGAACATTGTCTGCGTAAACGCTATAAACGAAAACATACAGCAACGGCTAAACGGTTGTGACTACGATTCAGATACAATGCTCATTACGGACGATAAGTTGTTAGTTGAAGCGGCGGAGAAGTATAATGACTTTTTCAAAGTTCCCGTTTGTAGTATAGCGTCTGTAGGCGAAGCGAGTAACGCGCTTTCGGAACTCGACCACAAGACAAGCGAAAATAAAATCGGCGAAATCGTTAATTTATCGCAAAAGCTCAACAGCCTTATTTGGGATAAACTCAATAATGGTGCAAGTGTGCCAGATATACTTCCTATCTATGAGGACGTTTGTAAGCTTGCCGTTCTTTCGGGATTGGAAATAGACAAAGCCAAACGCGCCTACGACAATGTGAATGTCGGTACGGAGCTTAATGCCCTACGTAAAAAGTACAACGATCCCGCGCCTATATTCTTTCGGGAGATAGACGAAAATGCGAAAGACAAGCAATATGCTTTTTACAATACCGCGATGGATTACATATACAAGCTCGTAAATAAAGTGCAGTTTCGCAAAGGAAGAGAGCAATTCAATTTAACGATTCCTATTTCTATGAGCTTGTCATATAATATTGCTTCTGGTAACGCAACGGAATATAGACACAAGGATAGGATTGTCGAGATAATCGATGAGTATAAAGCAAGCATAAATCAGCTGTATATGGCGCTTCGCTCTGCGGACGAGCACGAACGTGAAGTTATATACGAAAGGATTTTCAATGAGAAAACGGAGCGAGATAAACAAGTTTCCAAATGGTTGACAAATGAGAACGTGTTTATTCTTGTGCTGCGGCATTACGAAAAGAACAGCGCTTCCGATTGGCATATATATGCAGCGCTTATAAATCACCCTATGTTTTCGGATCTTCTTACCGAACTATACGATAGATTTATTATCAAGGTAGTGGAAGATCCCAATGGCGAGTATTCTCTATACGGTCAAAAATTTGCAAAAAAGTTCTGAAAAATGAGAATGAGCTGATACGAAAGTGGTACTATTTGTGCCACAACCTGCGGCAATAACTACGTTAAATTACCTAAAACGGCTCAATTTAGGTTGAATTAAGGCTATTTTACAGAAAAAACTGTGGCAATTTGGTACACATAAATAATTCTCTAATCGGCGTAATAGGACGCGAACGAACAGAACGCGAATACGGCTCGACTGTGAACAACGGTCGGGCTTTTATATTGCTTGAACAAAGCATATAGCAAATAGATTTTCAAGGAGGAACAAGCAAACAAAAAACAAGGCGTAGCCGTAAGCCTTAAAATAACGGTAAACGACAATTAAATATTAGAAGTGAAAACTGTGTCTGTCGGTAATAGCGAGGAACGTATTTGGCTTGCCAAATACCCGCCGACAAGTCGTTGCCTCGTTAGGGGCAAGCCCCTAATACCCCAGATAAACGGAACGAACAAGGAGGGAAAATTATAGGTAACAGAACAAGACCGTTTGCTTATACATTCAGGGCAACGGACAAAGAAAGACAAATCATTGATGAGAAGATAAAACAAAGCGGACTTACTATGACCGAGTTTATAATAAGGGCGATTAAGGACAAGCCTATCACCGTAATCGAGAACGCCGGCGAAATTTTGACTGAACTGAAACGGCAAGGAAACAATCTCAATCAAGCGGTAAGGAATAATTATTACGGCATAGAAACGGAACGAGAGTTAAATGACTGCATTGGAGAACTCAAAAATTTATACCGTAAAAATTCTATTGCTATGGGCGGTGCGTAATGCCGCTTCTTAAATGCAGTGCCGGAAAAGCAAAACCGCAATCTGCTATCGGGTACATAACAAACCCGAATAAAGCGGAAATAGTATCTGTAAGGAATCTATTCGAGGATGAGGACTACGCCAAGCAGTTCGAAGAAACAGCGGCTATGTACGGAAAAGGCAAAGGATATAACGAGCGCAAGTATTATCATTTCAAGCTGTCGTGTGCGCGGCAAGATAACCTTACTCCACAAGAAGCACATAAGTTTGCGGAAGAAGTTGCGGAAAAGCTGTTTGGAGATTACGAATGCGTATTAGCCACGCATACGGATACCAATACGGTTCACAGTCATATAATCGTAAACGCCGTGGATCCGCTTACGGGCAAGAAGTTACAGTTCGGCCCCAAAGATTACGTTTCAATGAAAGATGAAGTGAATCGTTTGGGTAAAGAACACGGCTATACCGAAACAGACTTTCGTAAACGCGGCAAGAACAGTCGTACCGCCGCAGAAAGAAAGATTATACTCAACGGCGGCGTGTCTTGGAAAGAGGAATTGCGAGAAGTCATTGTTGAAGCTATCGGGAAATCTCATAACGAGCAAGAGTTCAAAGACTATCTCAAAGCGTGCTACGGCGTCGAGATAACACGAAGCGGTAAAGATTATTCCTATCTACATCCGCAAAAACAAAAGCCTATCCGAGGGGCAAAGCTCGGAACAAATTATACAAAAAGCGAGGTATTAGGAAAACTTGGAGAACAAAATAACGGGATTAAGTCCACGGAAAATAACGGACGAGAACGAAGCGGTGGATTTGTCGGACAATCTTCCGGCACAGGCATTGTGCGAGCAAATAGATCTACTCACCGCGGAAGCGCGGGAAGGGCTATTGTACAAAGCCTTGACTGTATCGAACGCGAAATGCAACAAATTAGTTTCGGAGCAGAATGCGCGAATCGAGGAACTGACGCGGCAAGTGAAGAACGTAAGATTGAGCGTGAACGAGCTCGAATGGAATCAGAAAGAAGAAAACGAGAGCTTGCTCGGCAGAATGCGGCAGCAGTCCGAGAATATGCAGACGAGCATAAAGGAGAATGTTCGAGAGCTGAAGAATCTGACGGAGCAGATACAAACCGAAGTAAGAACAGCTACAGCAAAGGCGACTGACGAGGCGGCAAAGGTTTTAACAAAACGGATTAACGACATGACAAATGACACAATAGAAAAAGTAAACGCACGTGCTGCCGCGATTACCGAGAAAGTAAAAGCCGCCGAACAAGAGATAGTCCATGTAAAAGATGACATACATTACGAGCGCGGCTTTCGTAAATTCTTCTTTTGGGCAACGCCGATAATGTTGCTCATACAAACCGTTGCCATAATCATCTTGGCAATTTAATTAAAGTAATATAAGAAATCGACCGTGAAGAATATGTCCATAGGAATATGAAAGAGCAAAGGATTGAAAGAGTATTCACGGCATTTTAATATGGAAAACCATAGTAATTCCGAGTGTAAGGCGTTTTGCATAATTTTATGCGAAGCGTCTTATAGAACGGATAACACAGAAAAATATGTCTCATTTCTGTGTTAAGATACGTGCATAGAACACGGAGGAAATCGAATATGAAAAACAGAAATTATTTGTAAAGAAATTTTGGAGGGAAAGTGGCGAGAAATCATAAACAGGGAGATAGTACGGATTATTTGTCCGCACCGAAAACGAGTGCGACTATGAATCTAAACGGGACGAGCTATTTGGTAGAAAGCTATTATACCGGGAATAAAAACATCCACGATACTATAATAAGGATAGCGGAAAATGCGGCGTATGCGGAAATGTACGATGATAGAAAAATTAAAGGAGCGCACATCGCATGATCCGCTTGAATTTAAGAGGTAAATATGATAGAATATAAGCAAGTGAAAAAATTGCTTTGGTTCGGGAGGTAAAACATGGGACCTAAGCAAAACAAAAACTACATAGTAGGAATTTATGTAAGACTCAGCAGAGACGACGAACGCGCGGGCGAATCGCTGTCTATCGAAAACCAAAAGATATTGGTTACCAAGTACGTTAAAGAGAAAGGTTGGCAAATCAAAGACGTCTATGTCGACGACGGCTACAGCGGCACGAATTTCGAGCGACCGGGAATCAAATGGTTGCTCGACGACGCGAAAGCGGGAGAGATCAATACGATTGTCGTAAAAGACTTATCCCGTTTCGGCAGAAATTATATTCTTGTCGGGCAATATATCGATTATGTGTTTCCATCGTTCGGAATACGGTTTATAGCCATAGAAGATAGAGTCGATACGGAAAGTAAAGATACTTCCGCAATGGATATGCTTCCGATCATGAATGTGTTCAATGAATGGCATTCCGCAAATACGAGCAAAAAGATTCGCGCCGTCAGAGCGTCGTGTGCGCAAGCCGGGAAGTATTTGGCGTCGAAAGCTCCGTACGGTTACACAAGGGCAGAAGATAAGTGCCATACGCCGATTATAGACGAAGAAGCGGCGCAAGTTGTGCGACATATTTTCGAACGACGTGCTCAAGGCGAAAGTCCGTATAAGATAGCGCTTGATTTGCAAGCGGCGGGAGTTCCGTCTCCCGCCGTGTATGCGGAAAGAAAGTTCGGCAAGCAATATACTCGTTCGAAATGGAATCTATGGTCCGCCGCGTCGGTGAAAATCATTTTGGCACAACCGCTTTATGTGGGAGATTTGGTACAGCAGAAAGTCAAGCACATTTCCTATAAGAACAAGAAAGTCGTAAAAGTTCCGCAGGAAGAACAAGTCGTAATTCCGAATAATCACGAGCCGATTATAAGCCGTGAGCTTTGGGATAAGGTAAAGGAAGTAGAAACGGCGGCAAGTAAAGGCAAGATGACGAAAGAGCGGGTTACGCCGCCGCTTTCGGGAATCATGCGGTGTTCGACGTGCGGTTGCGCTATGGAGTATCATAGGACGGCAAGCGGCAAAAGGCGTAAAGTTATCGTGACGTATGAATGCGGTAGAAGAAATCGATTCGGCGTGGACAAATGCACGAGCCATTATATCAACGGGGAAGTGATAGATAAAATCATTCTCGAAGATATACGCTCGAAAGCAAAGATCGTAGCCGAGGACGAGGATAGAATTCGCCAAAGGTTTATCGAACGCAACGCTCTGCTTGCGAAACAATCGGATAAAGAGGCGGTTAAGTCGATACAAGCGAAAAAGGCGAGAATCGCTACCTTGGACGGCTTGATGAGCAAGGCATACGAAGATAAACTATTGGGTAAAATGCCCGAAGAACTTTGTGTGAAGTTTATCGATCGATATACTGCCGAGCAAGCGACGTTGCAAAAGGTAGTCGCGGATTTGGAAGCCGGCTTGAAACAGGCAAAGGACATGCGCGAGAATATCGACGACTTTATGAGCCGAATCAAAAAGTATTTGGACGTTACCGTTATAACGCGCGAAATGGTACTCGAACTATTCGATCGGATTATCATAGGCGAGAAATTTACGCCTAACGGCGAGCCGCGTGTAATTCAACTGGTTTATAAGGTAGATATAAATTCTATTTTGTAGACCGAAACGGCGTAGAAACTGTTCCCCATACGGTAATTACGCAGACGAGGGGATATCGGGAACGTCGTTGAAACGTAGGGATAAATTTAACGCTATGATTGAAGCGTGTCGGCGTGGCGAATATGACCTCATAGTAACAAAGAGTGTTTCGCGGTTTGCGCGAAATATTGTCGATTGTCTTTCGCTTGTGCGAGAATTAAAGAATCAAGTTCCGCCGGTCGGTGTACTGTTCGAAACGGATTCTATATACACATTATCCGAAGAATCGGAGCTAAAGCTGTCCATTTTTGCAAGTATGGCTCAGGCGGAATCGGAGAAAAAAAGCGAAAGTATGGTGTGGTCACTGAAAGAGCGATTTAAGCACAATAAATTACTCACTCCCGAATTATATGGATATACGCGACCGAGAGACGGCGGCGGTCATTATATTAAGTACGGTATATTGGAAATAGTCGAATCCGAGGCCATGGTGGTAAGGTTTATATTCGACGCGTTCCTTGCGGGGTTTTCGATAGAACGTATAGCCGAAATATTAAATGAGATGGAGATAAAAACTCGTTCCGAGAAAGAGTGGACGGCAGGCTCTATAAATTACATAATTCGAAATGAGCGGTACTGCGGCAGTGTGCTGACATGGAAGACTTTTACCGCCGATATTTTCGAACATAAAAAGAAAAAGAATAGAAATGACCGTGACCAGTTCTTATATTCAAATCACCATCCTGCTATTATCAGTGTCGAGCAGTTCGAAGCGGCACAGAATCTATTATATAATAGACGGCACGGAATGCGTGGGGGATTGCCTATTATGCAAGTCATAGACGACGGGATTTTCTCCGGCTATGTTCCAATCAACCATCATTGGGCGAACGACGATCCCGCCGAATATTATAAAGCGTCTGACAGCGTGGAAACTACAAGAATTGATCGTAAGATACGGCGTTCGGCATTCAGTATGTTTGACTTGACGGGGTATCAAGTGGTGCGCGGGTTGTTTATGTCATCAAGGTCGGAATTGCCTTGTATGACAATATCTGCGGACAAGATAGTATTTAATTCTGCTTGCGGACGAAAATTATCGGATTATTCGTATATTCAATTATTATTGCATCCCACTGAAAGAAAAATGGCTATAAGACCGTGTAATGCCGATGATACATTCAGCATATCTTGGCGTAAATCAAGAACGGGCGAGCCTGTTTTGATAAAGACCATTTCGTGTCCTTATTTCGGAAAAGCCTTAATGCAAATAATGGATTGGAATCCCGAATTTAATTATAGAATTATCGGAACGTGGATAGAGTGCGGTCCCGATTGCTTAATGGTATTTAATTTGACCAAGGCGTTACCGATAGCACAAATCTTCGATGATGAGGATTCCGAATCAATGCGTAGGCGTAGAGTTCCGATGTGTCCCGAAGAGTGGGAAGAAACATTCGGCGATGAGTTTTATCAGTTCAGTTTGGACAATGAATTGTATTATATAAAACCGCGTCAAGCATTACAAAGCGGCGTCAAATGCCGGGATGCAGCCGAGCAGACGATTCCGATTTTGTCGTACAATGAAATTATGCAAAACGCTATGAATCTTAAAACGGGAGTAGTAGACCATGAGTGAAAATGAATATATAGTCGAGTTGGCTGAAGGCGAGGAGCAGGAGGTAATAAATCTTGCGGGGTATCAAGTCGCCAAGGCTGAACTTTTTGCGCATACTCGTGAGCCCGCCATAACAGTTTGGGATAACAAAATTAAATTCAATATGGCTTGTTTGCGTAAATTCCCCGGCGTTACGCATATTCAGCTTCTTATTCATCCCGACGAGAAAAGGCTAATTGTTCGACCGTGTGAGCCCGATGCGCCCGATTCTTTGCGGTGGGCGAGCGGCGGCGGCGAGAAAGAGATAAAGGCACGGGATATGTTATGCCAAATTTTTGCAGCGAAACTGTTTGAGTTGATGCAGTGGGATAAGCAGTACAAATACAAAATGCTCGGCAAGCCTGCAATCTATAATAATGAAGGACTGTATTTATTCAAACTAACCGATTTTGAATTATTCGTTAATAACGGTACAAAGAAGCGGCGCTCTTATTTCCCCGCAGATTGGAGAGAGTGTTTCGGTGTCCCAGTAGAAGAACACGAAGAGGCGTACAAAATCGATTTAGCGGAAGGTTATGTATCGACAAATGAAGTAGGAGGAGAAAAACATGATTGATACATTAATGTCTGAGCTGAACTTGGATGGGTTTCAGCTTGTCAGCGGTAATCTTTTCAGTACACTGTCTGCACCGACGATGACGATATGGCCCGATTCGATTTCATTTAGTCAAACAGCTTATTCAACATTAAATAATTGTGATGCTATTACGCTTATGTTGAATAAAAATAAAAAATCCATAGCGGTTTCGTCTGTGCAAACATCTCATCCTAATGCAATTATTTGGAAAAAAGGAAGAGATACTGTTAAATACAGCAAAATAAGCTGTACTACTTTTGCTCGTAAACTTTATGACGAGTGGGGGTATGATCCGAAATATCGGTACAAGGCACTTGGGCGGCTCGTAACTGCCGAAAAAAGAGTCATGCTTCTTTTTGAATTCAGTTCCGCAGTAGCAGAAAGAATAGGAAAGTAAAATGGCTGAATTGACAAATATTTCGTTTTATGGGAAAACGGGGTGCATACGGATTTTCAAGCAGTCAATTAGAGCGATAGGGATGCCGAGTTTTATTCAGTTTCGCATTAGCTCGGACGCATCGTCGCTGGTGTTAGAGCCGTTCGATAGAATATCTTTAACATCGTTTCGCGTGCCGCAACCGATTAATAATGAGGAATCGAGGATGGAAGTATACAGTAAAGGCTTTATTTATGGCTTAGCAAAGAGAATGGATTGGAATAAAGACTGTTCATATCGAGTACCGGGAAAGGTTTTGCGAAAGCAAGGAATAGTCTTATATGATTTGAGCAAAGCTGAAATAATTCCAAGCGATGATCGAGTTCAACCGATTATAAGATAGTATTAATTTAAGCAGGTGCTAAATTGGAAAATATTACATTAGAAGACATCTTGCAAAAACACTTTGGGTTACGCAGTCGGCTGTATCTAAAAAACCCGGAGATAGTTGGTAGAGTAGGCGGAAACAAGCAAAAGCATGACTACGATCCGCCATCACCGGAGTTTAGGTATTGGACAAAAGCAGGGATTAAAGCTTACGAACGCTTTACCGATGCATTGTTCTCGCTTTCTCAACACGTTAGATTACATATAAATACCCAAAAGGGTGATGATATAGCTAAACTGATTGACATATTCGACGAATACGAGTATGGTAATGAGTAGGGACTGACTAAACGCTATATTCGCCTTGCGCGGCGCATATAAATCCCTTTCCTTAGGCCCGGCGTTTATGGTAAGTGCAAATATCCATAACCAAGAAACCACAGGGAACATTACCGCCCTATATGTGCCAGCATACAACTGTACGGTTGGTGGACGGAAAGGTCTTTATGAGGATTATACATGGCATTTTCAGCACAAAGATTATACGCTCTTGAGCAAGATAAGAGCCTGGGACTTGGATGTATGTGTTCAATTACCGAGGAAACCGCTAAACCGTTAGCGGACTTTTTAGATACGGTAAAGAGAATAAAACCGACCGAGGATGATGAGGTATGGTCCTTCTGGGTGGATGCACCGAGAGGAAATATAACCGATTTCGGTGATTTTAACGAATTATATGAGAATGGTGAGTATGATACTTATGAAGAATTCGAGCGCGATTGGTTAGAATGGTTTCCTAAAGATACTTATTGGTATGAGATTACTGTTGCTTCCCGAAACGGATATGTAGCAATAAATATAAATAATACAACGGTTTTGAATTACGATCCGCAATGCACCTCGTTTGATAAACGCGATTTGGTGGATTTATTGCTGTTCCTAACCAGTAAATTGAAAGAAATAATATCGGAATTGGAGACAGGACGATACGCTGAAACTATTGATGAAAAAATCCCTGCCGAATATAAAACGGGATATATCGACCAACAACGGTTGTGGGAAATATCACCGAAAATAAAAGAGTATATGCAGGCAGGGTTGACATTGGATGAAATCTCTCAATTCGCGGATTATATTCATTCGTCAGAGCGGAAAAGAGTGTTAGAAGAAACCGATAGAATCAAAACTATGACGGCTACGAATTATTTTGAAATATGCGCTTTGTGTTATAAGGCGGCTCATTATGAGAATTGCGATAACCGCACTGCGAAAGAATTGTATACGCGATTCGCCGATGAGCGCGACGGCGGATTGTCCGCGATTGATGCCGATTCGTCCGAAGCGTTCGATGCTTGGTATGCGCTGGATAATCAAGCCAAGTGGGATATACATAACGCAAGTCATTTATGGGAAATCAGCGCAGGTAGCACTCATACACGCATAAAACTCTATGTGTCGAAAGATGAAAAAGGTTACTTTTTATCTTTATATGGCGGAGTATACTCATGCACAGAAGACGTAATCCGAATGTACAATGTGCTAAAAGAAAAAGGTTTGCCGGTGGTACTATACGATTGTGTCACGATACGAAATAAAATATTAGGGTTGGGTGAGGTCGGGATAGTGCCGATACAATGCAGTATATCGAAATATTGGTACAGCCAATTTCCGCGTGACGGCATCGTTTCATTTATAAAACTCGATGATGAGGATTTATCACAAAAGGAAGTGGGCGAAATAATCAAGTCGGCGTCGTGGTTTAGTGTGGCGAATTTATCTTTAGCGGAGCAATGAGGTTTGGTTAAATTGAAAACGAATAGAGATATAGAAAAGCTACTATCCGAGAGAGCAAACTTCGCCAAGATGGTGTTGGCAACGTATAAGCCCGAAATTGCGGCCGTGTGCCTTCGTTTGAAGCGGCTCGAGCAAATAGGCGAAAAAGAGCTGGAAAGCCTTTTTGACGCCATAATTGACTATTGTTTCGATTTTGAGATTGCGGGGCTATTCGATGAGCTTTGCGAGGCGGCGGAACAACAATACCCTGAACTTGTTCAAGATTATAGACGATATTATAGTGAACAATGGGAATAATGCAATATTGCATCAAGATAAAACGATTGCAATCTTGCAATAGGAAAGTGATATGAAATATTATGTTGTAGCCGATGTCCACGGTTATTATGATTATATGGTTGAAGCTCTTCAAGAGAAAGGATTCTTTGAGGATAAAGAGCCGCACAAATTAGTTGTGTGCGGGGACATTTATGACAGAGGACCGCAGAATAAAGAAGTGGAGAACTTTGTCGCGCAGTTATTAGATAAAGATGAAATCATATTAATCAGGGGCAATCACGAAGACTTGCTGATGTCATTTATAGATACATTGCCATCGTTGAGTGAATATGATTTGAGATTTTCGCATTCCTATACCAATGGCACAGTGGATACCGTGCGAGAGATCGTGGGGGCATCAATGAAGAAAATGATACTCGCACCGCAAATCGTTTCCGAGCAGTTTAAGAAGTCTTTAACCTATACCAAAATCATCCCGGCAATGCTGAATTACTATGAAACGGAAAGATATATTTTTGTTCACGGCTGGATACCCGCCACGGCAAACGGCTTTGGTGGAATGGGTTTATTCTTTGAGTATGATCCAAAGTGGCGCGAAGCAAACAATGCGGATTGGACTTATGCGAGATGGTATAACGGAATGCTTGCAGCGCACCAAGGCGTAGTGGAGGCGGGAAAGATAATCGTTTGCGGACATTGGCATTGCTCGTTCGGTCATGCGCATTATGAGGAGAACGGGAGTGAGTTCGGCAAGGATGCCGATTTTTCACCATACTATGGGGACGGAATAATCGCCCTCGATGCCTGCACAATTCAAAGCAAAAAAGTGAATTGTATCGTAATAAATGATAAAGAATTAAAGGACGATTGCAACGGTTAAATCATAGCAAGCATACTATGTCCAACAATGCAATTTGCAAAAAGTTTGCTTCCTTCTGAAATTATTAACGGCTAAGAAGCGCATTATTCGTTATCATTGCAAGGTTGCAAACGCGCATAAAGTTTGCAATCCTACATGATGTGATAGCCGAATTTGTTTCAATGTTTACAAAAGCGAGATTTTGGTCAAACGCCTATCGAAATAGGTGAGCCAAAACGAGATTTTAGTCAACACACGCAAAAAAAACAGCGATAGAACTTTTTAAGTTTAATCGCTGTTTTTTTATTTGGTGTGCTGTTTGACGGCAAACGTAGCGAGCCGCTTGTTTTATCAAGCACCCGCCACAGTGCCATTATACAAAATTGTTACTCATCGAGTGTTGAGAAATAAGTAACAATAAAGTATAATTACTATAGTTTTATCAAGGAGTAACACAAGTGATAGAAGCAAAAGTCGGTAATCGCATTAAAGATTTGCGAAATAAACTCGGCATAAGTCAAGAAGAGTTGGGTTTTCGTTCAGGAGTACATAGAACGTATATTGCAAGTTTGGAAGTTGGTAAACGCAATATTTCAATAGCAACGTTAGAAAAAATTGTGATTGCTCTTGAAGTTACTTTAAGCGAATTTTTTGATTTTTAAGGAGTTGCATTATGGACTTGATTAAAAGTTTTTACGATAAGGCTAAAAATATAAATTTCAATGTTACAGGTTTATTACTTGAAAATAATGATGTTTTAACATTAGGTAGTGATTCAAAGTTAATCGGACGTATTTTTGAATTAGTATCTTTTGGCGTTCTAAACGCTATATGTAAGGAGAATAATTGGAAATTAGAAGAAACCGAATCACAAACTGTATACCCTGATTTTACCATAATTATGGAAAACAATAAAAAAATTGCTATTGATATTAAAACCACTTATCGAAGGTATAATGCAAAAGGACACGTTTGTAAGTTTGGCTTTACATTAGGGGCTTTTGCATCATTCCTAAGAAATAATACAAAAAATATAGCCTATCCTTATGACCAATACATTAAACATTATGTAATCGGTTTCGTATATGACCGAGTGTCTGGAAGCAAGGCTGGACAAGTTTTACATATCGGGGATACGATACACCCGCCATATAAAGGGGTTGAATATTTCATGCAAGAAAAATACAAAATTGCTGGCGATAAACCTGGTAGTGGAAACACTGAAAATATTGGCAGTATTTTAACAAACAATATTGACGATTTCATACAAGGTAATGGTTTATTCGCAAAACTTGGCAATGATGTTTTTGAAAATTATTGGCGAGGTTATCCTCGTTATAGAGCGGCAACCAAACAATATACTACACTAACACAATATCTTGATTTGATTAAAAATTCGTAATTAGACACTCTAAAATTGCGTTGCGATTGAGTTCCTTGCCTCCAACATGATAGAAGTGTTCTATTGGCAGAATATTGAATTTATCATCTCTAAAATATGTGTCAATATGAGTATTTGTTCGATAATTGTTAGATAGCCAATTTGACAAAATAAATTTTTCTTTCAGCGAAATTATATGCTCAAATAACATCTTATTTTTATCTTCTGTCCAAGCATCAAAATATGTTGAATGACGTTCTACATAGGGTGGGTCAAAATAGTACAATGATTTCTTACAATCAAAATCATTGTACTTTTCAATTTGTGTCCAATCACAGCATACAAATTTCCATTTGTCCCCGTGTTGTAATATTATATCTTGTATTAAACTTACTTGATTTACTATTTTAGTTATTAGTGCTTTGGCAAACCGATTATCTTTATTGCAAAATGGGACATTAAATTCTCCCTTATTATTGAATCGCATAACACCATTGAAACAACTTCTATTCAAAAACAAGAAGTATAGCGGACTCTGCGTTTCATTAAATTTTTTGCGCATTTCGTAATAAAAATTACAACCTTGCTCTTGCAATTTTGCACCATTTATTTCTAAAAACTCTCTTACTATTTGAGGCGTAATTGTTTTATTTTGGAGAGATTTATAAAAATTAATAATATGGATATTATTGTCACTGACTAATGCGAATTGCGGATTGATATTGAAAAGGACTTCGCCTGACCCCAAGAAAGGTTCAATATATAATATATCTTTCAATTCAGGTACTATCTCTATTATGTTGGGTATAATTTTTGTCTTTTTACCTTGTGTTTTAATCGGCGAAACAACCATAAATATTTTCCTGTGCAATATGATGTTATTTATAGTATACAAAAAAAACTATTAAAAATCAAGCATATTTACAATTGAGAATTCGTTTTAGGTTACCGTCGCTCCGCCAAAAAAACGGGTTGAATCGTAAGATTAACCCGTTTTTTTGTTTCTTGCTAATATTGTGCAGTTTATGCGCAATTAAAAAGCTTGTCTTAATGCGGCTTCAAAGTTATTTATCGAAAACCGCGTTTAAACATAAAGCCCTGAGCAATAACATGCTCGGGGCTTTACTGATATAGTTTATATGTTTTGTTAAAACGGGTAAGCGCAATATGCTTTACACCGCTCGTTTATTATGCGTTCATTTGAGCGTAAGTCGTAAATTCATGCCCGATACAAATAGGCGTTCGCTGTTTAGCGGGTAATTTGCCGCTAAGCCGTAATGTTTTCAGTTTCTTTATAAGTTATCGATACAATATTTTCGAGCGCGTACACAAGCGTTAAAGGCTTTTCGTGCGGCTCGTCTTTTATTGCGCCCATATCGACGAGTTGTTGTGCGGTGACGGGCGTGCCGTCGGCTAAGCTGTATGATATTCGGAAATTGTCCGGGTTCATAATTTGTAAATACAGCTTTGTCGGGTCGCTCTTACTTCGCACAATGCTGTCGTGCTCGGTGTGTTCAAACCAAGCGGGATGTGAACTGTCTCGTTCGCCCATAGCCTTGACCGCCGCAAGATTTGCGTAATTACACCCGAATTGCGCCGTTAAATGGCTGTGCTTGCGGTAAACAATGTCGCCGCATTTCTTTTCCGTTACCGCTTCGATAGCAAAAAAGCGCCCGTTGGTTATGTTCTTGCTTAAGATTTCTTGTAAAGTCATATTATTCCTCCGAAAATAATTCAATAATTTGCCCATATATTATTTATGAGGGCAACGGTTGGAGGTTCCGCATTTTTCGGTTGGGTTTAAATAAACGTCTGTTCGGCGGCTTGCGGCGGTTGAAAAAAAGTAAAAAAATATTGTTTTGTTTCTCGTTTTTTTAAATATTAGTGGTTTCGGGCAAAATCGCTTTTCTCGTCGGCATGATTTGTTTGCTTGACGCAAAGGCGGTTAAATGTTATACTAATTACATGAGTTATACCGCACTTTACCGCAAATACCGCCCGACGTGCTTCGAAGACGTGATAGGGCAAAATCATATAACGGAAACGCTTATCAACCAGCTTAAAGCGGGGCGGGTGGGGCACGCCTATTTGTTTACGGGAAGCAGGGGCACGGGAAAAACGACGTGCGCCAAGATTTTTGCGCGTGCCGTGAATTGCTTAAATCCCGAAAACGGGTCGCCGTGCGGAAAGTGCAAGGTTTGCAAAGCGCTTGCCGACGCCTCGAATATAGATATTATGGAGATAGACGCGGCGAGCAACAACCGCGTGGACGAAGTGCGCGAAATCCGCGAGCGGGTAAAATATCCGCCTGTGAACGGAAAGTATAAAGTTTATATTATAGACGAAGTGCACATGCTCACCGACAGCGCTTTTAACGCGCTTTTGAAAACGCTCGAAGAGCCGCCCGAATTTGTTATTTTCATACTTGCAACAACCGAAGCGCACAAACTTCCCGCCACCATTTTGTCGCGGTGCATGAGGTTCGATTTTAGGTTGGTTTCGCAACAACAACTTTCGGATAATATAAAAAAAATATTCGACGCCGAAGGCAAAGCCTACGAAGACGAAGCCGTGCGCTACATAGCGGGTGCGGGCGAAGGCAGCGTGCGCGATTCGCTTTCTATTGCCGACATGTGCCTTAGTAGGTCGAACGGCAAACTTACTCTTTCCGACGTGCTCGACGTTTTGGGCGCCGCCGACAGAGGAAAAATCCGTGCTTTAACCGAAAACGTTTTAAAAGGAAACGCGCGAGAAATATTGCTCGCAATTAACGAGCTTACTTCTTACGGGAAGTCGGTGGGGCGCATCGCCAAAGACGTGCTCGGTTGCGCGCGCGACCTTTTGGCTATAAAGACGGGCGCGGAAACTCTTGTTATAGACACCGAAGAGAACCTGGCGAATTTGCGCTCTCTTGCCGCCGAAGCGGACGCAGACGGGCTTACCGCGATTATTCGGTTGCTCGGTTCGGTGGATTCGGAGCTACGGTATAGCGTAAGTCCCAAAATTGTGTTGGAAACGGCTTGCTTGCGGGCGGGGAAGCTTGCGGATTCTTCCGCCGACGCCTTGCAGGCGCGAATAGCTCGGCTTGAAAAGCAAATAGAACAGCTCACGGCGAACGGATTGCTCGTAGCTTCGCCCGCGCCGAGCGCACCGAAAGAACAGCTTTCGCCGCAGTCGGCACCCGTTTCGGATACCGACGAAAAGAGCGTGTGGGGAAAGCTTATAACGTATTTCCGAAAGAACGGACCTATGAGCGTTTATTCGCTGTTGTGCAACACTCACGACGTTAAAACCGAAAACGGGAAGCTATGCGTGTGTCCCGAATCGGATGCCGAATTTTTGCAATTTTCCGACCCCGAAACGCAATCGGCAATCGAGCGGGCGCTTTCCGCTTGCGGAATTAACCTCACGCTTAGCGTGGATAAGCGCGCGAGCCGTCCCGATATGGACAGCGAAATCGAGAGAATAAAAAAAATGCTTTCGGGCGGGAAAGCAAAACTGAATATAACGAGATAATAAAGGAGCGATATTTAAAATGGCAAAAGGATTTAACGGATTCGGCGGCGGTGGCGGTTTTAACATGCAGCAGATGATGCGCCAAGCGCAGAAAATGCAGGAACAAATGGCTAAGGCGCAGGAAGAGCTTGCCGAGCTTTCGGTTACGGGAACTGCGGGCGGCGGCATGGTGGAAATTACGCTGTCGGGTAAGCGCGAGGTGGAGGGCGTTACCGTTAAGCCCGAAGCCGTAGACCCCGACGACGTTGAAATGCTCGAAGACCTTATAGCGGCGGCGCTCGGCGACGCGCTTGCTAAGGTGGCGGAGAAAGAAAAAGAAATGTTGCCTTACGGCGCGGCGGGTATGCTCGGCTGATTATGAAACAGCTTGATTGTATTTTGCGCTTGTCGAATAAGTTTGCGCGGCTTCCCGGCGTGGGCGCCAAAACCGCGCAACGTTACGCGTACAGCGTTATAGATATGACGCCCGAAGAGGTGGAGGAGTTTTGCGCCGCGCTCCGCGACGTGAAAACGCAAGTGCGCTATTGCGACGAATGCGGCAATTTTACCGATAAAGAAACTTGCGAAATTTGCGCTCGCCGCGAGAAAAACGTTATATGCGTTGTGGCTTATCCCAAAGACGTGCTCGCGTTGGAGCGCGTTTCTGGCTATAAAGGAGTTTACCACGTTTTGCACGGAACTCTTTCGCCGCTCGAAGGCAGAGGCCCCGACTCGTTGAGAATAAAAGAATTGCTCGCCCGTCTTAACGGCGTGGAAGAGGTGATTCTCGCCACAAGCACCGACGTTGAGGGCGAGGCAACCGCTATGTATTTGGCTCGGCTTTTAAAACCTATGGGAGTTAAAGTCAGCCGAATAGCGCAAGGAATAAGCATGGGTAGCGAGCTTGAATACGCCGACGAAATTACTCTTTTGAAAGCGCTCGAAGCCCGCACGGAATTATAACTTTAAATATAAACCGAAAACGCGCAACCTAAGGTTGCGCGTTCTATTTTTTATACGTTTAGTTGTATTGTTTCGATTTTAAAGTCGCAGTAATATTCGGCTTGAATTCCCGTGAATTTAATAACGCAATAATCGGGGTCGGTTACTCCTTGCTTATAAAACAACCTGTCGCCGAAGTGCCAAACTTTATTTTTAGTGGGTTGGTCGGTGCAAATTTCCACGTTTCCTATAATAGTCGCGCCCCTATACTTAAACCGTCCGCGCTCGTAAAAATATAAACACGCTTTCGAATTGTTTAAATATTGCTCCACTTTTTTGGAAGAAGTGTTTGTTGAAAAGTAAATGTCGTTTCCGTCTATTATTCTCGGAGCGAGCATAGCTCTTGTTACGGGAAAACCTTGCGTGTTCACGGAAGACAGAAAAGCGGTTTTTTGCTTCGCTATAAAATTATATAGTTCTTCTTTTGTCATAAAACTTTTTCTCACTTATTGCGCAAAAACTACTTTTTCTTGCATTCGGCTATTTTGGTGCGGAGTTTGGCAATCGTCGCCGTCATAATGGATTTTGCGTTGCCGACGTTTACGGTGTACGTCTTTCCCGGCACTGTGAAAATAACTTTGTTAGAGGTTGCGGGAACCCAAACTTGAATTTCTTTGTTCTTTTTAAGGCATCCGCTTTGCTCTATCACGTCGCGCCGCGTTTCGGTGGTTACGGTGTTCAGCGCAATAGAGGTAATGTCTTTATACATTATGCTTGCCGCGAGTTCGTTGTTGTAGCGGTCGGTAAGCGAGAACGTGCGGGAATAAAAATACATAGTGTCGGCGCCGTATAAAAGCACCGTTGTGGTTATGCGCGAAGTCCTTGCCGTTTCGTCGGCGCCCATTTTAACGTATTCGGCGTTTTCGAATTCGGGCGTATGCACTTTAAGCGACTCGTTGAACCAACTTTGGTTGCCGTCAAGTCCGAGAGCGGCAAAAACGGCTTGTTCGGTAAGTTCGCCCGCGCGCTTTGCCACAAGCTCGTCGTATTGCGCGTCCGACACCAAAAGTACCTGTTTCTTTTTGAAACAGCCTTTCTTTTTAGCCGCATTGAAAAAATAATTTAGCGCCACAACCTCTTCGTCGGTTTTTCCCTTTATCGCTTCGTCGTAAGCAAGTTGTTTGCGAGACTGCTCTTCGTTGTGTTCTTTCATCCGCTCTCCCGTCCTTTTTTCTTTTAGTATAACACACTTTTGGGCGTCAGTCAATACGCTTGCGTAAAAAAACTTTAAACGCGCGGCTTTTATGCGCGCTATTTTTCGGCGAAAGGGTCTCGGCTCTTGACTTTTCCGTTTCGGTGCGGTATACTAAAAGGAAAGCATGGTATTATATGATTATTATGCTTTGAATAAATATAAAAAAGCAGGTTCAGGAGTTTAAATGAACGCTATAACCGAAATTGTCAGACCTGAGAGAATAGTTCTCGAACACAAAACCGAAAACGCGGAAGCTCTTACAAGAGAGAAACCGCTTCAAATATCGCTTACCGAACCAGACCTTACCGTTATTCGCGCGGGCGGCTATGTTGTGCTTGATTACGGTGCCGAACTTGCGGGCGGAGTGCGGTTGCTTTCGTTCAAGGGCAGTAAAAAAGTGCGGTTGCGTCTCGGCGAAAGCGTGTCGGAAGCGTGCAGCGAAATTACGGGCGGCACTGCAACCAACGACCACGCTGTGCGCGACGGTGTTTTTTGTTTGCCCGATTTCAGCGACCAAAGTTACTTTAACAGCGGATTTCGGTTTTTGCGTATAGACTGCCTCGAAGGAGAGCTCGGATTAAAGTGCGCCGTTGCCGAATATACGCATTTTGCGGGGGAGCAGCTCGGCTCGTTCGAGTGCGACCGCCCGCTTTTAAACGAAATTTTTGCTACTGCGGCTCGTACCGTTATGCTCAATTTGCAAAACGGGTATATTTGGGACGGCATAAAACGCGACCGACTTGTTTGGATTGGCGACATTCACCCCGAAATGCTTGCGGCGACTCATGTGTTCGGCAGACTTGAAAATATCGAGCGCGCGCTCGATTTTGTGCGCGAGGGTACGCCGCTTCCCAAATGGATGAACGATTTTCCCACATATTCCATGTGGTGGCTTTTAATACTTAAAGACTATTATATGCTCACGGGCGCGCGGGAGTTCGTTCTCGAAAGCGTTAATTACGTTATAGAACTCAGCGAACAAATAAACAAGCTTATCACGCACGACGGGGAATTAAAGCTCGATTTCATTTTCCTTGATTGGCCCACTCACGATAAGCCCGATGAAGCTCCCGGCGTTCATGCGTTGGCGCTTTTGGCTATGCAAGCCGCGATTTCGCTTTGCGCCGATTTCGGAGTGGAAAACGTTGCGGCGGCGCAAGCCGAAGAAAAATTGAAGCGTTACGCCGTTCGCGCCGAAAAAAGCAAACAGGCTATAGCTATGCAGCTTCTTGCCGGCTATAATTCCGCTGTGGACAAACTTTTAGAGGGCGGAAGCGCCGGCATGAGCACGTTTATGAGCTATTATATTTTGCGCGCCGTGCACAACAGCGGCTACGGCAAACAAGCTCTTTCAATGCTCGAAGAATATTACGGCGGCATGTTGTCGTTGGGCGCAACTTCGTTTTGGGAAGATTTCGATATATGCTGGTTGAATAACGCGGCGCCCATAACCCGTTTGCCCGAAGACGGCGAGGTTGACGTTCACGCGTCTTTCGGCGCTTATTGTTACGTCGGTTTCCGCCATTCGCTGTGTCACGGTTGGTCGAGCGGTCCCGTTCCTTATTTGTTCCGCCTTATTCTCGGATTCGAGCCTTTGGAAGCGGGGTGCAAGACCGTTAGAATAAAACCCGATTTGTGCGGGCTTAAATATGTGAATGCCAAAATTCCCGTTCCCGGAGGCTTGATAGAAGTTAAGGCGTGCGAGGGCAAAAAGACCGAAATAAAAGCTCCTGCGGGCATAAAAGTTATTACCGATTAAACGCGGATTAGAAGAATTTAGTCGGCGCTAAGCAAAAAACGGAAAATGTCGTTTCCTTGCTTGACGCGTCGGCGTGAAATGCGGTATACTATGGTTGCCGCTTTTTGCGGAAGTGGCTCAATGGTAGAGCGTCAGCTTCCCAAGCTGAACGTTGCGGGTTCGAGTCCCGTCTTCCGCTCCAAAAAGACACACACGAAAAGAGCGTATAAAACTCCGTTGTGTGTTTTTTTCTATGCAAAAACGCTCTTTTAGGCTGTTTTCGGGTAGTCGCCCATTTAGTGCAATATACGCTTATCCAGACGGAATTTATTTTCTTTTTCTTTTCGTTTTCCTGTTTTTGAGTTGGATACAACGAAAATGGTTTTGTCCCTCATTGAACGAAGAGGATGGCGCTTTAAATAAAAGCGGACGTCCGTCCGCTTTTGTATTATCTGTTGTCTATTTTTTCGGGGTACATATCATGGTGCGAAAGTCTGTCCCAGGCTACCTGTTCCCACTTGGTCCCCTTTTTTCCGTAGTTGCAATAAGGGTCTATGGAAATCCCGCCGCGTGGCAAAAACTTGCCCCATACTTCGATATATGCGGGGTCCATCAAATCAATAAGGTCGTTCATAATTATGTTCACGCAGTCTTCGTGGAAATCGCCGCGGTTTCTGAACCCGAAAAGATACAGTTTTAAAGACTTGCTTTCAACCATCTTTTCGCGTGGTACGTATGAGATGTAGATTGCGGCAAAATCGGGCTGACCCGTAATTGGGCAAAGGCTTGTGAATTCGGGGCAGTTAAACTTTACGAAATAGTCCCTTCCGGGATGTTTGTTTGCAAACGTTTCCAAAACGGATGGGGTGTAAGTCTGCGGATATTTAGTGTCGTTGTTACCGAGCAGGGTAATACCTTCGTTTGGTTTTTCTCTTAGCATATTATTCTCCTTTTATTGCGGGGTCTTCTATTCCGTTGGCTCTAAATGACTCGGCACGGTCTCGACAGGTAGCGCATACGCCGCAAGGTTTTCCGCCGCCCGAATAACAGCTCCAGGTATATTTGTACGGAACGCCGAGTTCAAGCCCCATTTTTACAACCTGAGATTTGTTTAAGTTTACAAATGGCGCAAGAATTCTAAGCTGTTTGCCGCTGCCCGTATAAATAGCTTCGCTCATAGCGGAATTGAACTTTTCGCTGCAATCGGGATAGGCGTTGCCGGCCGCGTCGTCGCTGTGCGCGCCGTAATATATCGCCTCGCACCCGTGCGACAGCGCCACGCTTGCCGCCGCCGAAAGAAACAGTCCGTTCCTGAAAGGGACATAGGTTGAAACCGGTTTGCCACCCGTTATGGAAAGCTGTTCGGCATAACTTTGCAGGGGTATATCTTTGGGTGAATCCGCCAACAGCGAACAGTCCGAACCTTCGAATATGACAGAAAGGTCAAGCCGCTTTAAACTAACGCCGTAAAAGTCGGCAACTTTTTGCGCTGCGTCGAGTTCTTTACTGTGGGTCTGACCGTAGTAAACGGAAAGGGCTGAAACTTCCGTTGCACCGTATTTTTGAACCGCCAGTCCGAGACAGGTTGCGCTGTCTACGCCGCCGCTTAATAAAACGAGTGCTTTCATGCCTTGTCACCCAAAAGATTTTGCAGGGAAATGTCGTCTTTGAACGCACCGAAGTAAGTTTTGGTAACCGTTTTTGACGATACGTTTTTTATACCGCGCGAAGTCATACAGCTGTGGTAGCCTTCTATCCTAACGCCGACGTCGGGCGATAAAGCCGCAAGTGAAATTATCTCGGCAATGTCCCGTCCCAGACGTTCTTGCAATTGCAACCGCTTTGCCGCCATATCGCAAATGCGCGCGATTTTGCTAAGCCCCAGTACTCTTCCGCGCGGGATGTACGCCACATTGACTTTCATATCGTACATAAGCGCCATATGATGCTCGCAATAGCTGAACGCGCTTATGTCTTTTATTACCACTGCGTCGCCTGAATTTTGGTTGGACGGAACTTCGAAAGTTTTTCCGAACATTTCCGCAATTTCGCGGTTGGTATATTTAATTCCTTCAAACGCTTCTTCGTACATTCGAGCCACGCGGGCGGGCGTTTCGCTCAGACCTTCGCGGTCGGGGTCTTCACCTATGGCGACCAATAAGCCGCGTATATGTTTTTCTATTTTTTTAATATCCATACTTTCTCCTATACACCGCGCATATCGGGTTCCCAGATGATTTTATGCAACTGTAATTGCAAGCGTACACTGTTAAGCTTACGCTCTTTCATAAACTCCACTATTTCCGCAGGTTCTATTTTTCCGAACACGGGGCTGAAATAAACATGGCACCTGTCTGTAAGTCCGTAGCTGTTTATAATCTCTTCCGCACGCAACAAATCGCGCTTATCCCCAACTACAAACTTGACCGCGTCTTGCAATGTAAGGTAAGGAAAGTTTTCTGTCAGCATATATTTTTCCATCCCGCTTGAAGGAAGCTTATAATCGGCGGTAACGGCGGGGCGGGGCGATAGGGAAGCGATATATTTTAACGACACGCTTCCGTTGGTTTCTATTTCAACTTCTGCGCCCGCCGCGCCCAACAATTCTATAAGATGCGCAATATCCGCCTGCAATAGCGGTTCGCCGCCCGTCAGGGTAACATTTTTTATGCCCGTCGATTTCACGTATGCAACAAGCTCTTCCGCAGCAACAAGCTCGTATTTTACGTCGGCGGTATTTGCCCAATGCGTGTCGCAGTAGCCGCAATTAAGATTACAGCCGCAAAAGCGCAAAAATACGGCAAGCTCGCCCGCGCGCGGACCTTCGCCGTTTATGCTTACAAACTTTTCAACTAATTTAAAACATGGCATATCACTCACCGTACACCGCGCAGTTTTCGGGCGATTCGTACACTTTCACGCTGAAAACGGGCATGCCCTTTTTGTTAAGTTCAGCGTATATGTGCGCGGCAAAGTTTTCGGCAGTGGGTCTGAAATTCGTTTCAACCAATGAAAACCCTTCTTCTTTGAGCGCGGCAAGGGTCGCCGGTTTAAGGGTGTTTTTTTCGTAAATAAGCGTGTGGTCAAAACTTTCCGCAAGCTCTTTTACCGCCTTCTTAAAATCGCCGAAGTCCAAGAGCATACCGCGCTTTTCGCCGCTTCCTTGCAATTTGCCGCCGCTTATCTTTACTTCCACAATCCAGTGGTGACCATGAATATTTGCACACTTGCCGTTGTATCCGTGAAGAAAGTGCGCGCTGTCAAAACAAGACGAAGTTTTTAAATAATACATAGCTCTCCCTTTGCGCAAAAAAGTACAGCCGCAACAAAACGACTGCACCTAAAAATAATATTCCCATTCAGATGTCATGGTTTTGTTTAACGACGGAATTAGGCAAACGAACTGTTCGTTTAATTTATTATATAATACCACGCTGTAACTCGTTTGTCAACTCAACCGAAATGCTTACGAACTACTTATTTTCAAAATAGCGGTAAAATATGATTAGGGTTAAAACCGTATGCTACCGTTTTCAGATTTTAGGTGCGCTGCTTATTATTTATTACTGAAAAAAAGCGTGGTTTTGAATACATATTTTTTTAATATAGGGTTAATTTAAACCTTAAAGAGCGATTTAACTGCTATAAGGGGTAAATTTTAACTTTTTTTGTATTTTTTAACAACAAAAATAAACTAAGTTTAGTTTTTAAGGCTATAAAATGCCTATAAATATAAAAATTTTAAAAAAAATTGCAAAAAAAGTTAAACTTTTTTTAAAATGGGTATTGACAATCTGTAATTTGTATGTTATGATATGTATATAAAGGAATTTTGGGGGACGGAAGCGGCGAAAGCCCGCTCCTCACAATCCTTATTCGTTCAAATTATGCGGAATGATGAGGTGCCGAAGTTCGGTATGCCGGCGCAAAAGGCGTCGAAAGGAAGGAAACGAACATGCGAAAAAGATTTACTACTATTTTGTTGGCGTGCTCTATGCTTTTGTTGAGTGCGACGGGAGGATTTATGGCAGGGTGCGACAAAAAAGGCTCCGATATAGAGCCGGGAGAATTGCCCGTTTATAATTCGGATAAAAAGTTCGAAGTGGGCATGTGGGTAGGCATATCCGATAAGATTGTGGAATACGACGATTCGGGCAAGAAAACGGGCGAAAGACCTTTAACCGATGCCGAGTTTCTCGCGCATTACCAAGAGATAGCGGACGCGGGCTTTACAATCGCGTTTCCCGGCTACGATGTGATGCTCGACGGCGGCGCTTACAATCTTAAAGCGCTTGAAGCGGCTCACAAGGTGGGCATTCGCCAAATGCTCGGCGACGACCAACTTCGTCAGCTTTTGTTTAACGCGAAAACGCGCGTTGAAGCGGGAGTTGTAACGCGCAAAGAATGCGTAGACGAAGTGAAAGACGTGCTTAAAAAGTATACCGAAAGCGAATACGCAAGCGCATTGTGCGGCTTTATGATTAAAGACGAACCCGGCGCCGACATGTTCGATATGCTTTCGTTTGCCGAAGGTATTTTCCACGAGGCGGCTCCCGAACTCATGTTCTATGTGAACATGTTTCCCGTTATAGCCGACCCGTACCAACTTTCGGGCGTCGCGGGCTCTACGGTGCGTTACAGAGACTATCTGCAACGTTGGTTCAACAAAATGCAGGATAGCTATGTGTCTTACGACCATTATCCGCTTTACGGCAGCGGTATAGACGGTACTTCGTTTGAAAAATCGTTCCTTTACAACATGGACATTATGCAGCAGCTCATTGCCGACGAAGGGAAAGACCGCGAGCTTTGGACTTTCTTGCAAAGCATATCGTTCGGCGCGAAAAATCGCGAGCTTCGCAGCAAAGCCGACGCGAGTATGCAGGCGCTCAGCGCTGTTGCTTACGGCGTTGATTGCATACAGTGGTTTTGCTACACCTGCCCGCCTCCTAACGACGGCGCCACTCAGTTCGGAAACGACGCGCTTTTAAACCGCAATTACGAAAAGACGGCGGCTTACGACTACGTTCAGGCTGCCAACCGCGAGGTGCAAGCGCTAATGCCGTATCTCGGCAACTTCGATTGGAAGGGCGTAATGCTCAGCAAAGTATACGACGACGTTGAGAATTTCGGATTTTTGGAAGATTCGCCAAACGTTATAACGTCGGACAAAACGCTTACTTCGTTTAAGAGCAAAGAAGACGCGTTCGCGGGAGTGTTCGAAGATAAAGACGGAAAACGCGGCTATTTGGCGGTGAACTTTACCGACCCCGGAAAGAACATAAGCAACACCGTTACAATGACATTGAGCGGCTTTGGCGGCGCGATAGTTGTTAAGAACGGCGAAACAAGCACCGTAAGGCTTAAATCCGGCACGCTTACTCTCGATTTGAAAGCGGGCGAGGGCGCGTTGGTGATTCCGTACTAAAAACACTTTCCCTAAAATTTAGGGGATAAAAAATAGTTTTTGCCGAGCTTTTTCACAAAAAGCGGGAAAGGAGAAAAGAGTTATGAGAAAGTTTTTAACAGTGATACTCTCGTTGATTCTGTGCGTTTCGGTGTTCGCGCTTACGGGGTGCAAAGACGTTACGCCGTCCGACGAAGATAACGGCGGCTCGCTCGACGGCGTTACATTCGACGCGAGAAGCGGCGAAATGTACAAAGACACCAAAGACGGAAAGAAAGCTATTAAAGTTACTTATGCAACAGGTTTTAAAGACGCGTGGATTCGCCAAGCGGCTCGCTCATTTCTTTTGGACGCAAGCGGCTCGGAATATTATTTTGTACTTAAAAGCGACTCCGAAATAACGAGCAGCCTTAGCGGAAAACTTGAATCGGAATCGGGGCTTTCGGATATTTACGCGCCTTTGGCTTCGAATTGGCAAAGTTATGCGTCGCAGGGCTATCTTGAAAACCTCGATTCGCTCTACGAAACCCTAATTCCCGGCGAGGAAGGCACCATTCTCGATAAGGTAAAGGGAACTTGGAAAACTTACGGAAAATCGGTTCGCCAAAACGAAGAACATTATTTCGTTTTCCCTTGGAACGAAAACGTTACCGGTATTGTTTACAATAAAACGCTTTTCGACCAGTACGGTTGGCAAGTGCCCCAAACCACCGACGACCTCGCCGCTCTTTGCGCCAAAATAGTGGCGGATACCAAAGGGAAAATCGCTCCGTTCGTTTATCCCGGCACCGTCGGCGGTTATTGGGACTTTATAGGCACAAACTGGTGGGTTCAGCTTTCGGGAATTGAAAAGATGAACGAGTTCATGCGTTTCGAATCCGCCGAAGTGTTTAACCCCAACAAGTCGGGAAGCCCGAGCGAGGGCAAGCTTGAAATGCTCGAAATATTCAACGACATTATAGCTAAAAACCGCGAGAGCTACACCCTTAGAGGCTCTCAATCCAAAGACCATTTGCGCGCTCAGGTTTCGTTTGCTTCGCGCGAGGCGGCTATGATTCCCAACGGTTGTTGGATAGAAAAAGAATCGGGCGAGTTTATTAAAGACGAAATCCGCATGATGCGTGTGCCTGCGGCGCCCGGCGCCAAAAACTCCAAAGTGAATTACAGCGGTCAGCCCGACTTTATGCTTGTTCCCGCAAAGGCGAGCAATAAAGAAGGCGCCAAGAAATTTATGGCGTTTATGTGTAAAGACGAAATGCTTGTTCAATATACCGAACTTACGGGAACAGCCCGTCCGTTCACCTACGATTTGAGCGAGTGCAAAGTTTCGGATTTTGTAAAGTCTTGCCTCGATATTTACTCCGATTCGGAAACTTGGTTCGAAGCTTCCACCAACAAGCTTTGGACGGCTAACAAGATTAAAAAGTTTAACGGCGGTATGCCTTACACAACGCTCTTAACGACCGACACCGTTACCCCTCTCGGGTGGTGCTCGCAAGAATACGCGTCGGTTTCGGCGTCGTGGGATTCGTTATTATCGCAAGTGTAAAAGTAACGTTGCTTTGTCGTTGCGAGCGATAGCGAAGCAATCCCAAGCATAGAGCGGAGATTGCCGCGTCACTCACTGCGTTCGTTCCTCGCAATGACAAGATTCATATTGCGGTGTCCTTAGCCGAGCACACGCAGTGTGCGAACGCCACGAGCCGTAGGCGAGTATTGCGAGCGATAGCGAAGCAATCCCAAGCATAGAGCGGAGATTGCCGCGTCGCCTTGCGGCTTTTCGCAATGACATGAGGGAGCGAACGCGTGAAGCGAGCGCGCAATTTAAAATATTATAACCAAAGGAGAGGGGCATGACGCTACTCAAAAAAGCTAAAAAGAGGCGAAACAGCAAGAGCGACATAGTTTTTATTTGCGTTATGCTGTCGGTGCCCGTGTTGCACTTTGCGCTTTTTTGGCTGTATATAAACATAGACACGATTTTTCTGTCGTTTCAGAAATTCGAACTCAACACCGGCGAATGGGTTTGGTTCGGGTTCGGGAACTATAAACTTTTGTGGCAGGAATTCACAAAAGCAAATTCGGTATTGCCGCGCGCTATGCTAAATTCGTTTTCAATCTTTTTATGGAACGATTTTGTTATAGTGCCCGTATCGCTGTTTTTTGCTTATGTGCTCTACAAAAAGGTGCCGCTCGGCGGCGTGTTCAAAATTATCTTCTTTTTGCCGAGTATAATTTCGGTTGTCGTGCTAACGCTCACGTTCTCGTTTATGTTCGACGCGTCGTTCGGATTTTTGCCCAACGTGTTCGATAAACTCGGGCTTTCCGAGCTTGTGCCGTTCGACGGATATTTCGGCGATAAAAAATACGCTTGGTGGATGATTTTGTTATACGGTTTGTGGTCGGGCATAGGCTACAATATTGTTCTCGTGACGGGCGCAATGACGCGTATTCCGCAAGACGTTATCGAGGCGGGCAAGCTCGACGGACTGACTATGTGGCGCGAGTTGTTCTCGGTGACTATCCCTATGATAGGCTCCACGCTCGGCACGTTGTTGCTACTCGGCACCACCACAATATTCACATACTTTTTGCAACCTAAGCTGTTGCTCGGCACCAACGCCGAAAATGTGGGCGGCTACACTATTGCGCTTTACATTGTGAATAACGTGCGCGACGCTGGCACTCCGCAAATGGCGCTCGGCGCCACAATGGGCATACTGTGCGCGGCTGTGGGCACTCCCATAGTGTTCGGAAGCCGCAAGCTAATCGACAGATTCTTGCCCGCCTACGAATATTAAGCGGCACGGTTGCGAGAAAGCAAACCCGAGTATAAAAACTAACGGAGATTGCCGCGTCGCGCTTTGCGCTCCTCGCAATGACATATCTGCGAAATTGTCATTGCGAGCGTAAGCGAAGCAATCTTATGCACCAAGCGATTAACGCTTCGGCTTTATGGATTGCCGCGTCGCGCTTTGTGTTCCTCGCAATGACACAACTGCGAAACTGTCATTGCGAGCGTAAGCGAAGCAATCTCTTGCATCCCACATTCCAACGTTATTTTTGGCGGGCAACCACCCGCAAGAAATAAAATAAAAAAACACAAGGAGAATGGAAAATGAAGAAAAAACTGTTAGTGTTCCTCGTTGCGCTGTGCTTGGCGCTCGGCGCAGGAACCACGCTTACGGCGTTTGCCGGAGTAAACCACAACTCCCCTACGGGCGACGGACTAATGTCGGGGGGGGGACTTAATAATACGAATTATACTATTCGTGACGACGGCGAGCCTTCGGCATACGGCTTTCAGCAAGGAACTACGATTTACGATTTGTCTGGTGTGGCGGGCGCGCACAACGTTTCGGCTTATCAGGTAGTGGGTATCGACGATTTTGCCGACGTAGCCAAATTCGTTATGAAAGTTGATATTTACGACTTCGGCGCAAACGCTTCTTCCGCAAATTTTGCGATAGGTCCGTTTGCAACCTGTCAGCGTATTGACTGGGTTAATCATGGCATGATGGCAATAGTCATGCGTGCGACAAACGGTCAAACCGAAGTGCATAGTGTGAACGGTGTTGACTTAACGCCTACTACGGTTAAAACGCATGAATATATTATTAACGATGAACAGGTAACTCCCACCGTGAAAGAAACCGGCGTTGAGGTTGTGGACGGCTTCGGATTGCAAACCGATTTGCTTAAAGCCGAGAAAGATAAGGGAAGAGGGTATATAACTTATTGGTTCGAATTTGATATCGCCGATAAGAGCATGACTATTTTCGCGGGCTACGACGACGGGGCGGGCAACGTTGAAAAGACGGAATACGGCACAATTAAAAATGCTTTTAAACTTTCTTTAAACGAAAACAATCAAGCTGCCGCAAGAACAAGTTGGTTGTGGCAACCCGCAAGCGACATAAAATTCGATAACTATAAGCTTTACAGCGTTAAAGCCGACGGAGCGGAAAAGAAAGTATTTATAGATTGCGATTTCGAAACGGAAGATTCTATAACGTACGACCCTATGTACCCGAACGGCACAAAGCTTTCCATAACTACTGACGGAACGGCGCGCATAGGAAAATTCAATACGTTGGATTCCGTAATCACCGTTACTAATCCCGAACAGGATGCGCGCATAGTTTCGAACAATGCGCTTGCGGTAGATAACCGCCTTGATAAAACGTTCGAAATGACTTCCACTTTTAAGCTTAAAAGCTTTGGCGACGGTTCCACCCGCAAAGTGGGCGTTGCTCTCGGACTTGAAAACTACCGTCAAAAACTTTCGGCTCCGCAAAAGGGAGCGAGCCTTATTTATCTCACGAAGAACGGCGAGGGTCAAATAGTGCTCGGAGCCGACAATATTGCCGAAGACGGCACCGCTACCGCAACCGGCGAAGTTACCGTTCTCAACGGCGCCGCTTTGGGCGAATATATAACGCTCGACGTTGTTGGCAATAAAGACGGTTCGGTAGACGTTACGGTAGGCGAACAGACGGTGAACTTCCCTAACATTAAAGCGAACGGGCACGTTGCCATTTCGCAAACGGGCGAAGGCGAAGTTTCCTACGAAGTGTTCGCAAACGATTTTGCGGTTACCGGCTATCAACTCACCGAGAACGAGGGCGAAAAAGTTACGAGTTCGTTTAACGGCGGATGGATTTCTCCCGCTAAGTTCTACGTTAGAAATAACATTGCGCCGTCTGCGCACGTTACAGCCGTTGAGGGCGGGCATGCGGTTACGGGAATCACTCCCGAAAACCAAAAAGTTGGGTTCTACGGTTCGTCTACGCACGCCGCGCTCACGTTCTTAAAGCCGTATGCGGATTTCGTTATGCAGTTCGATTATATTTCCGTTCCGTATAAGCAAAGAGGCAAACTCGGCGGAATAGAATCGAACACTCCCGGAAACAGATTCTCTCCTTTCTACGCGGTTTTCGGAGGTCAGTCGGGAGAGTCTCAGGTTGAGGAATATTATGCTGTGGGCATTGCGGAAGGAAACGCGACTCAATACTTCTGGGGAGCCGAATCGCTTATAGTGCCCGAAGGCAAGTTAAAAGGCGAGGGCGCAACACTTAAAGTTATAAGCGAAGCTACCGATACCGAAGACAGCGATACCGCTATTCCCAAATACGGCGCTAATCCCGAAGCGGGCGGTAAACCCGCATATACCGTAAACGGATATATTAAACCTTCGGACGAGGAGAAAAGCTTCTATAACAAAACCACGCGTTTTAAACTTGTTGTAATCAACAATAACGTTGCGTTGTGGGCCGCGAACGTTGACGAAAATGGCGCTACTGTTGGCGAATACCGCAAAGTATACGAATACACGGTGAGCAATTCGTTCGGCTATGTTGGCTTTATAACCGATTCGCCCGCTTGGTGCGAACTCGATAACGTTGCCATTACTCCCATATCCACCGAAGTGGCGCTTGAAAAAGGCTTGAATGCCGAGCCCGCAGTGAATTTGGTTGCCGACGTTCCCGTGTCGGAAATGGCTACCGACCCCGTGCCCGAAATGCTCGCAAAACCTGTTCTTAAAGCCGACACTGCGGCCAAAAAAGTTACTTGGGACGCGATTGCGGGAGCGGGAGAATATGAAGTTACCGTGCGTTTTGACGGCGAAATAGTAGACGAAAAAACTGTTGCGGCAACCGAATTTAATATGAGCGAATACACCGACGAAGGCGATTACACCGTTACCGTTGTTGCGTTGCCCGCCGACCTCGAAGCATACCAAAAGTCGCTCAGCTCAAACATAACTTACACCGTTAAAGCGGGAGGAAACGAGCCGGGAGGAAATGAGCCGGGCGGTAACGAACCCGGAGATAAAGAACCCGACGGCGACAAACCCGGAACAACCGAAACGCCCAAAGACGAAGGGTGCGGTTGCGGCGGCTCTGTGAGCGGCGCGTTCGGCGCGGCGGCGATAGTTCTCGTTTTGGGTAGCGCTGCGTTTGTAATCCGCAGAAGAAAGGCGTGATAAACGGTTATTTTCACAACTTGTAATTAGGGGAACCGTGCGGCGCTTCGCTATTGTAAGCGCGGCGCCGCAATGGTGTTTCCTTAAATCCTTTCATATAAAGGAGTAATATGAAGGTAAGGCAAAAAGTTAAACGCGGCAAAGCCGATTTAATACTAATGGGCATAGTGTTCGTTATATTTCTTCTTTATGCGATTTCGTTGCTGTTTCCGTTTTTGTGGTGCATCATGAATTCGTTTAAAGAGCAGTTCGATTTTTTAACGAACGTTAACGGTTTTCCCAAAGTTTGGACTTTGCAGAACTGGAAAGAAAGTTTTACCGTTACGGTAGACAACGGCATAGGCATTCCCATGATGTATTTGAACAGCGTTATTTTAACTGTGGGATGCACTGTGCTCAGTTTGCTGTCGTGCTCGGCAACTGCGTATGTGCTGAGTAAATACGATTTTCCCGGCAGACGGGTTTTATATTCGGCGGCAATCGTTATAATGATGATACCCACAATGGGCTCTATGGCGTCTATGTATAAGCTTTATAATAACGTGGGGCTTATTAACACTTACACAGGTATTTTAATTACGTCGCTCGGCGGCTTCGGCACGGGATTTTTGCTGTTGCACGGTTTTTACAGCAATCTTAGTTGGGGCTATGCCGAAGCGGCTCAGCTCGACGGCGCGGGTCCGTTCAGAATATATTTTCGCATTATGCTGCCTATGGCTGTGCCCGCTCTCACTTCGGTGGGTATTTTGCAGGGAATAGGTTATTGGAACGACTATTTCACGATTTATATGTACGCGCCCGAAAAGGCTACGATAGCTTACGGAATTCAACGCATATATTCGGAGTCGGGCGTAAATCTTCCAAAAGTGCTTGCCGCAATGATGCTTTCTATCGTTCCTGTGCTCATTGTGTTCGCGTGCTTCCAAAAAGTGATTATGAACAACACTTCGGTGGGCGGATTAAAGGGGTAACCCGACGCTTTGGCACTTTTGGAGACGTGCCAAAAGTGCGGCAAAAGCACGTCGGGGACATTTTCGACTGTGTCCCCGAACCCCCGCAACGACAAAGGTGTCATTGCGAGGATGGCGAAGCCCGACGCGGCAATCCCGAGCATGGAGCGAGAGCCGCCGCGTTCAACGCATAGTGTAGTAGATTGCTTCGCTTGCGCTCGCAATGACGGTAAAAAAACTTTGCGGGGCATGGAACTTGCGGTTACCGCTCGCAAAAGAGCGCATTTTAAGTTATAAAAGGAGAAAATTATGAAAAAACTGCTTAGTTTGTTTTTCGCCGCTATTTTGAGCGTATGCACGCTTGCGGCTTGCCGTAGCGACAATCCGAAAGACGACGTTCCTCCCGATTACACGGGAAATAATCCGAACACCCCGCCCGACGGCGACAATAACGATAAAGAGCCCGACGACGGCGATATTGAAGTGAACGTAGACTATTCCACATACGGTTCTTTTTGGCTTCGGAGCCACGACTATAAAACTATGCCCATAACGGCGTTTAACGCGTGCCCGCCTAAAATAGGGGAGTATACGCATAACTATCTTGAAAGCGAGCAAACTTTTAAGGATTACGCCGAAGCTCACGTTAACACCATGATGGGAATGAGCGAAAACACCGCTTCCGCGCAGGTTGAGCAAGCGCTCGATTGGTGCGCGCAAAACGGGATTTCTTACCTTGTGGCATGCGGCGGCGCCGACAATATAGTGAACGATTCCATTGTTAAAAGCACGCTCATGCGCGTTAAATATCACGACGCTTTCGGCGGCGTTATGCAGTTTGACGAACCGGGAAGAACAATGTTCGAAAATTTGGCTATGAGCAAAACCAAGCTCGAAGCTATTATGCCCGCCGAAACTAAGGGCGCGCTTTGGCATTGCAATCTTTTCCCGCTCGGCGCAACAGAGCGACAGTATTATCACCGTGTAGACACGTTGCCGTTGCCCGATTCCGTTCCGAGCTACACATTCGAACAGTATGTTTCCGACTATGTGGAAATTTGCAAGCCGCAAGTTTTGAGTTACGACAACTATCCGCTCAGAGGCGCGTTCCCGAAAGTAGGAAACACATATTTCGAGAACATGTCGGTTATGCGCAAACATGCAAAGCAGATAAACGTGCCTTTTTGGGTATACGTTCAGGCGTGCAGTTTCAGCGCAAACACGCGCATTCCCCAAGAATCGGAAGTTAAATGGTTGGTAAACACTTCGCTCTCCTACGGCGCGAAAGGTATTCAATACTTTACGGGAGTTATACCGAACAGTAATTCTATTGAGCATTTCAACGGCGGACTTTTCGACCTTAACGGAAACAAAACGCAAGTTTTCGAACATGCGAAAAAAGCCAACGCGCAAGTTGCGGCGGTAGACGAAGTTTTAATGTGCTCGCACTCGAAAGGAGTTATGCAAATAGGCGCTATGCCGAATAAAGAAACGCTTGCCGCCGAAGACTTGCTTGCTTCTTACGGCGTGCTTTCGTCGGCGCAGGGCGCGCACTCGCTAATCGGCTGCTTCGACTACAACAAAAAAGACGCCTACTACGTTACCAACAATTCGCTGAATGAAGCCGAAAAACTCACTTTGAATTTTACCGAAGAGGTGAGCGGCTATATTGTGCAGAACACTTCTAAAACCGCTTTTTCGGGCGATTCGCTTAAACTCGATATGGCGGCGGGCGACGGCGTTTTGATTGTGATAGGCTGAAATTAAAGCTATACGGTCGCGTCGGATTCGGCGCGGCCGTATTCTTATAAAAAAAACAATTCGCGCTTTATAAGCGTTTTAAAAAGAGGTTTAAACTATGAAAAGAAACATTTTTCTGTCGGTTGCGGCGGCGATTATGCTTTGTGTGGCGGTGTGCGCGGGGGCTTTTGGGGGAATATCGGCAAACGCCCAAACGCGAGAGGAAAACAAGCTTTCCGACTTTGCGGAAAATTTCGAAAGCTACCAAACCGACGCTTTTATAGAAAACGTTCCGAGTTTTACCGAGAAGTGGGAAAACAACGTTTTGCGCGGCGGCGAGGCTCAGGGAATGGACTCACACTTAAAAGAAGCGGCTAAGGTCGTGTACGAAAACGGCACCGACGGAAACAAGGTTCTCGAGGTGAAAAACATGACGGGCGCCGACACGTTTTTCTATATAGGACCGGGCAACGATTTTCGCGTTAAAAATTTCGACGCGTCGTTAAAAGTGAAATTCCGCACCGAAGGGGTTGCCGAGCGCAGTTGGGTAGGCTTTTCGTTTCGTAAAAAGACGCAAACCCACTATACGGGCACAAACAATTTGCTGTTTTTCGTGCAACGTTACAAAGTTAATTCCGAAGTTAGCGGTCATGCAATGGCGATTATAGGAAGCGGCTCTCCGTCCGATTTGAAAGACATGGGGCTTTTATACGGCGACAAGCTTTCGCTCAATACTAAAAATTACAAAGTGCCCGGCCTTGCGGCGGAACAGGATTCCGACTTTATAGAAATAAAACTCGAAGCGCGAGGCAACAACTACAAGCTGTATGCGAACGACTCGGTTTTAATAGATTGCACTTTCGACGTTTCTCTTTTCGACTACTTCGGAAAGCTCAGCGTTAACTGTTGCTCCGCCAACGTGCTTATAGACGACGTTAAAGTTGCGGTGCTCGACGAAACGTTGCCGCCCGAAATTTTGCCGTTGCCGTCGCCCGAAGTTACCCTCGACGAAGCGGGCAAAAAGATAAGCTGGGAGCGCGTTGAGGGCTCTGAGGGCTATGTTGTGAAAATAGGCGACAGAGAAGAAACGGTGTTCGGAACGTCGTTCGACCTTTCTAAATTGCAAGCGGGCACTCATGAAATAACGGTTACCGCAATCAGCGGCGACACGTTTGAAAACTTGAACAGCGCGCCGAGCAATAAAGTGACGTTTACGGTAAACGGCGAAAAAACCGAAAAAGCGAGCGGCTGCGGCGGCTCGGCTACCGCCGCGAGCGTAACGGGAGCTTGCGTGTTTCTTGCGCTCGCGTCAGGCGTTCTTGCGTTAAAACGCAAAAAGGAGAAAACAAAATGAAAAGAAGTTTGGTTTCGCTTATGCTCTGCGGCGCTCTTCTTGCGGTTGCGGGGTGCGGCGGCAAGCCGCCGAAAGAGGAGCGTGAAAAACTTGAAAACGTTGTGGATTTCGTTTTGGAAATTCCCGAAGGGCGTGACGCGGTTGTTTTGCAACTCACCGACATTCAAATTATAGATTCCGACCAACAACGCTATCCGGGCAGATTGCCGAATTTGGTTGAGGAATGGAAGCCCGAGAATATGGAGAAGCTGGCGTTTTCGCACATGCGCGAAATAGTTGAGCGTGTAAAGCCGGATTTGATTGTGCTTTCGGGCGACAACGTTTACGGAGAGTTCGACGACAACGGAACTTCGCTCGCCGCGCTTATAAAGGAGATGGAAAGCTACCAAACCGCGTGGACTCTTACTTTCGGCAATCACGACAACGAGACGAGAAAAGGAGTTTTGTGGACTTGCGAGCAATACGAAAAAGCGGAGCATTGCCTTTTTAAACGCGGACCTGTAGAATCGGTTCACGGCAACGGGAATTTTAACATAGGCATATCGCAAGGCGGCAAGCTTACCGAAGTGGTTTGGCTTATGGACTCCAACGGGCATACCGATTCCGATTCCGACCAAAACATGTATTCGACGCAGGGGCTTTTTCCCGACCAAATAGAGTGGTTCATAGAGCAAAACGAGAAGTTGCGCAAATTTAACGGCGGCGTTTCGCCGAAAAGCATAGGCTTTTTTCACCACCCTTTGCGCGCGTTCGGAAACGGGCTTCAAAAATACGGCTACACGTCGGGCAGACACGATTTTTACGGAGAGGACGGTTCCGCCGACTTTAAGAAAATCGCGGTGCCCGAAAATTCGGCGGGCGACTGCGGCTATATGAATAAAGACGCGGGTTCGTATATAGACCAAGAATACGAGTTTCACGAACTACTTAAAAAGTACGGTTGCGAGGGTTGGTTCTTCGGGCACGACCACGAAAACAACGCGAGCGTAACATACGACGGCGTGCGCTACACTTACGGTTTAAAGGCGAGCGAATACGATTCTTACATAAGTTCGGTGCTCGGCGGCACCCGCATAACGGTGGGCGAAAACGGGTTGAAAGTTATGCACGAATATTTGGGCAAAAAGTGACGCTAAAATATAAATTTAAACTTTCCTGTTTGATTTTGCGCCCGTAACTGTGGAAACTTGCCAAAAATCGGGTGGGTTCGCCTAATAAATTTTATCCGAGTTTAAATTTTGTTGCGCTATGTGTGAAAATGGTGTATAATGTATTTGCAAGCGTTCGTCTTTTTTCGGCTTATTCGCCGCTTTCGGGCTTGCGCGAAATCGTTTTCGGGAGTGCGCATTTATGCAAGAAAGAAATCAAACTTATTTAAGGCGAAAGAACAAAGAGGACATAATAAATTTGTTGCGCGAGCGTTCGCAGTCGTATTCCGAAATCGCTCGCGCTCTAAAACTTTCGAATACCGCCGTAGGCAAAATCGCGGACGCTCTCATTGCCGACAATCTTATTTTGCGCGACGGCGACACTAAGGGAAGAACGGGCATAAACCTGCAAATAAACGCCGATTTCGGCTACGTTGTGGCAATCGACTTATCGGGACGCAAGCTTACGGTGTGCGCGGCGGATTTTAGGAGCAACGTTTTGGTGAGGCGCGAAATCGCCGAAGTGGTGAGCTTTTCCAAAAGCGACCTTAACGCGCTTATAGACGCGGTTCGCGGCATAGTGAACGGCGAGGAATGCAAAGGGCGCAGGCTGTGCTGCATAAGCATAGCGTCGCCCGGAATAATAGACCGCGCGAGCGGCGAGTTTTTGCTCAATCCGCGCTTTAAAGGTTTTAAAGGCGTTTCGCTCGAACAGGTTTTTTCCGAAGAATTCAAATGCCGCACCGTTGTGCGCAACGACATAAATTTGGCTTTCGAGGGCGAAAAAGTTTACGGCACGTTCTTAAAAGACGTTATGAACGCGCTAATGTTCCATATAGACGTAGGAACCGGCGCGGCGATAATAATAGACGGCAAAGTGTACGAGGGCACTCACGGCTTTGCGGGCGAAATAGGTTATTTTAAACTGAACATGTTCGCCACCGACCCCAACGGCTTGGAAAACTTGAACTACGCTAATTATTACGACAGTTTGTCGCTTTATTCCTCGCTTGCAATGGTTATGCGCGAAGTGTTGGCAGACCCGGCGTGTCCGCTCGCGGTGCAACTGAAAAGCGAGGGCGTAGACCCGCACGACGTAACCATTCGACACATGGTTGACTCTTACGCGTCGGGCGACGTTATGGTGCGCCGAATTATAGACGCGTCGGGGCGGGTTATAGGAACTGTTGCCAACAATTTGGCGGAGTTTCTCGATATAGACACCATTGTGCTCAGCGGCACGGCGGTGGAACTCGGCGAAAGCTTTTTGGCGGTTGTGGCGTCTTGCCTTAACGGAAAAACCGTGCGCTTTTCGTCTCTTATGGAAAACGCGCCGCTTATGGGTGCGGTAAACACCGGACTAACTCAGGCTTTTGCCGACAATATTTAACACTTAATTTACCAACTTCGGAGCTTACATGACGACACGCGAATTTTGCAAAAGCGAACTGAATAAATACGTTAAAAAAATTACGGGCGAGACGGGCGCTATCGAGCTATATTGCGCCGACGGCGCCGACCTTTTCGAAGAACGTTACGTTATAAACGTGACGGGCGGGAAAGGAAGCATAACCGCTTCGCGCCCGCGCGCGTTGTTGCTTGGGGTATACGATTTTTTGCGCAGAGTGGGTTGCGGATTTTTGCGTCCCGGCGATAAGGGCGAGCGTATTCCGCGTAAGCCGCTCGGCAAGCTTACCGCTCATGCCGAAGTAGTTCCGTCGGCGCGCCACAGAGGAATAACAATAGAAGGCTCGGTGTCGCTCGAAAACGTGCTCGCAATAGTAGACTGGGCGCCGAAAGTAGGATTTAACAGCTATTTCATTCAGTTTAGAACGGCGTTCGAATTTTTCGACCGTTGGTACGGTAAGCGCGGCGAAAAGTTTACCGAAGAGAAAAGCGCCGAGTTTGTGCGGCGCATAATATCCGAAATTAAACTGCGCGACATGGTGTATCACGCGGTGGGGCACGGCTGGACCACCGCTTGCATAGGAGTGCAAGCAAACGGTTGGAAAGGCGCGGAACTCGCTTTGCCCGACGATAAAAAAGGGTTGCTTGCCGAAACGGGCGGAAGCAGAAAGTTTTTTAACGGCATACCTCTTAACACGCATTTGTGCTATTCTAACCCCGAAGCCCGCAAGCTTATGGCTGAGGAAGTTGCAAACTATGCGCAAGCTCACCCCGAAATAGACGTTTTGCATTTTTGGCTTGCCGACGACTCGAACAATGTTTGCGAGTGCGCCGAGTGTCGAAAAAAGCGGATTTCCGACTGGTACGTTATGATGCTTAACGAAATCGACTCGCTTTTATCGGAGCGCAACCTGTCGGTTAAAATATGTTTTTTGGTATACCTCGATTTGTACTGGGTTCCTAAGAGCGAAAGCATTAAAAATCCCGACAGATTTATAATGATGTTCGCGCCCATATTCCGCACTTACACCACGCCTTATAGCGACGTTTGCAACGGAAAACCGCTCGAATACGAATATAACAAAGTTAAGTATCCGAACGACGCGTCTACATATTTGCGATTTTTGCGCGATTGGAAAAATATTTTCGCGGGAGAATGTTTCGACTTCGATTATCACCTTATGTGGGATATAAACCGCGATTTCGGGGGCGAAAGACTTGCGCAGGTGTTGTTCGAAGACATTCGGGCGCTCGAAAAGCTTGGCATGCAAGGCTATATGAGTTGTCAGCTTCAACGCGCGTTTTATCCCAACGGGCTGGCGTTTTATCTTATGGGCAGAGCGCTTGCCGATTCCGAACTTTCGTTCGACGCAATTCGCAACGAATACTACGAGGGCGCTTTCGGCGGCGCGGCGGAATATGCGTCCGACTTTTATAAAATGCTCGAACGCACGGTAAGCTTTAAGTTTATGAAAGAGGAAGAGAGCGGAGACGCCGCGTTGCCGGGATTTTACGAGGCGCAAAAACAGATAGAAAAAGAGCTTGCGCGTATGCCCGAGCCCGACGACGAAATTTGTGCCGAAAGTCTTGCAATACTGCGTTTTGCGGCGGAAAACACCTTAAACATTGTGAACGTGCTCGTGTTGCAGCTTACGGGCGCGGACGAAAACAGCGTTAAAAAAGCGGATGAAAAACGCAAAAAGTTTTTTAACGACGGCGAACTGAGATTTCAGCCGTATGTTGACGACTTTTATCAAAACATGATTGTCGATGGAATAATAGCGGCTAAAAAGGTGGGAATATACGCCTGACAAAATAGGCGCATATTCTGTTCGGAGGAAAAAGTATGGAATGGATTTGGGCGGACGGCGACTGCGCGCCCGCGTATGTGGAGTTTTGCAGTAAGTTTACGGTTAAGGGAAACGGCGCCGTAACTTTGCGCGTCGGCGCCGATTGGGAATACGCCGCTTACATAAACGGCAAACTTGCGTGTTTCGGGCAGTACGTCGATTCGTTCGGCGTGAAAACGGTTGATACTGCGGATATAACCGAATTTACTGTTAAAGGCGAAAACGAGTTTAAACTCGTAGCCCACCATATAGAACGCGATTATTCGGTGTGTAGGGTTATATCTCCTTGCGCGGCTTTCGAAATCTTTGAAGGCAAGCACTCGGTTGCGGCAAGCGGAACGCATACCGACTGCCGCCGTTACGCTTTTATTGTTGACGAAGCGGACGCGGTTACTCCACAAGTAGGTCCGTGTTGGCGTTACGATTTTACTTCGCCCGAATTGCCGTTTAGAAAAGCGGTTGCAGCGAAAACCGAGTTTAAAGAGCGTCCGCGCCCTATAAAAAGATTCGAACTTACTCCGCCGATTAAATCGGTTGTTTGCGCGCAGGGAATTTATAAATGCGAACGCGAAGGAACTGCGGCGGAACGCATGCAACACGCGTGGCTTTCGGCGCGTCGGTTTTCTGACATGACGGGTTTAAAGAGGGTGGAAAGCGCTTCTCTCGATAAGTCCGTAACGTTTAAAGCCGACGGCGACGGCGGAATATACGTTGTGCTCGACTTGGGCGCCGAAACTGCGGGATATTTGTTGTGCGACGTGAGCGTGCCCGAAAATTGTTCCGCAATGCTCGGGTGGGGCGAACACCTTGCCGATTTGCGCCTAAGAACGGCTATGGGAGAAAGAAACTTCGGTATAGCGTTGTCGCTTAAAGCGGGGCGCAATTCTATTTGCGACTATTTGCACCGTTTGGGTTGCAGATACGTTGCGTTGTTTGCGGATTCGAGCGAACTCACGCTAAACGGATTGACTTTGCGCGAGGCCCTATATCCTTTCGCCGAACTTAAAAAGGATTGGGGCGACAGACTTTTGAACGAACTTTACGACGCGGGCAAGCGTACCCTTAAACTGTGCGCTCACGCTCACTACGAAGATTGCCCTTGGCGCGAACAGGCGTTGTACAGCATGGATTCTCGCAATCAAATGCTTTTCGGCTACGGCGTTTTCGGCGAACTCGATTTGCCGCGAGCGGCGTTGCGCGATATTGCGGCGAGCATAACCGCCGACGGGCTGCCCGAACTGTGCCCGCCCGCTCGAAACACAATAACCATTCCGTCGTTCGCGCTTTATTGGTTGCTCGCGTTATATGAAAATGCGCAACAAAGCTATTGCGGCGAATTTGTGCGGGAGTTGCTTCCCGCCGCCGAACGCATGTGGCGCGCGTTTGCCGAACGTCTCGGCGAAAACGGTGTGGCTTGCTTCACGGCTAAACGGTATTGGAATTTTTACGAATGGGTTGACGGGCTGGACGGCGGCGCGTTTTTCCGCGACGACGACATACCTCAAACTTACGACGCAATTTTAACGGCGCTGTTTGCTCTCGCGTCGCGCTCGCTCGGCAGTTTATATAAAACTGAGGGCTATGCCGAAAAGTCGGCGGAATGTTTGCGCACGGCACAAATGGCGGAGGCGTCGTTTGAAAAGTTTTACGATAGTAAAAGCGGACTGTATGCGTCGTTTATAAGCGCCGACGGCGAAAAGTTCGGCTTGCACGGCTACACGCAAGCGGTTTTGGCGGCGGCGGGAATTGCGCGCGAACGCGCCGAAAAGGCGGTTGCCGCGCTCATGAATCCGCCCAAAGGAATGGGCGAGTGCACGTTCGCCACTCTTCAATGGAAATACGACGCAATAATGAAATACACTGCCGACAAGGATTTTTGCATAAACGAAATTTGTCGCGTTTTCGGCGGCATGCTTAAAAGCGGCGCAACGTCGTACTGGGAAACCGCGCTCGGAGAAGCCGATTTCGACGACGCGGGTAGCTTGTGCCACGCTTGGTCGGCGGTGCCGTGCTACTTTATGGATAAATATTTGAGCCGCAAATAAACGGAGAAAAAAGTTATGTTGAGTTTGGCTAAAATTTTTACCGACGGAATTATTTTGCAACGCGGAACTCCGTTTCGCGTTTGGGGTTGGGCGGACGGAGACGTGCGCCTTTCTCTTTTTTCGGAGAAAGGCGGCGAGCCCGTTTTTCGAACAGTTTGTAAAACAGCTTCGGAGAATAAAGAGTTTAACGGGGAATTTCCCGCCGTAACCGACACAAACTCTTTCTATTATATAGAAGCGGAGTGCGGCGAAGAAAAAATTCGTTTTAAAGCGCGTTTCGGCAACGTTTATTTGGCGGCGGGGCAAAGCAATATGTCGTATTCTTTGGGCTCGGTGGAAAAGTGCGACGAAATTGCGGCGCGGGCGGCGAAAGCCGAAGTCGCGTTTCTCGCTCTGTCCGAAAAACCGTTTACCGACGTATCCGAAGTTACTCGCCCCGTGTTTCCGTTGCGTGACCTTGCCGACGATTACCGTTGGCTTAGCGGGTCGAGCAAAGAAATATACGGAGTTTCGGCAATCGCCGTAGCTACCGCCACTGTTCTGTATGAAAAAACGGGAGTGCCCACCGCGTTTATAGTGGCGTCTATGGGCGGCTTGTGCATAGAATCGTTTTTGCCGCGCGAAGTGGCGGAAGCGGATTGCGAAGTGCTCGAATTTACCCGCGAGGTTGGGCGGTATCAACCGATAGAATCGTATAATACTGCGGGCGTGCGAAATTACACTCAGCTTTCGGGCGTTTTCAACGAAAAAATAGCGCCGCTTTCGGGATTGTCGTTTGAGGGAATCGTTTGGTATTTGGGCGAAAGCTCCGCGTGGGATTACAGGTTTGCTCGAATGTTTAAAAAAGAGCTTAGCTTGCTTGTTAAAACGTATCGCGCGATGTTCGGCGGAACGTTCGCGGCGGTGGGAATCGCGTGCGAATATTACCCTTACGGCGATGCTCACGGCTACGAATATATAAACGAAGCGCTTGCTTCGCTCGAAGAAGAGTTTGCGCATTACCGATTTGTGCCCATTCACGATATTGAACCGCGTTGGCTGAAAGAGGACGGCGACTTATATTACCATCCCATTCATCCCGTGAATAAGTTGCCGCTCGCCGAAAGGGTGGCGGATACTCTCGTTAGCGGGCGTAAGTATCCGCGAATTACCCAAGTGTTTTACGAAAAGGGAAAGGCTGTTTGCAGTGCGGAAAACGTTTGCGGCGGTTTTAAACAAGAGAGCGTATACGGTTTTACGCTTGCGGGTGCCGACGGGAAATATTATCCCGCAACGGCTGAGGCTGACGGCTCGCGCATAGTTGTGAGTTGCGCCGACGTTAGCGAGCCGTGCTCTTTAACTTACGCTTTCAAACTTTACCAAAACGGCTGCGTTCTGCACGACGCGAGCGGCGCTCCGCTTTTACCTTACCGCACAAAGAGCGAAGCCGTGCGCGACGGATACTGTTTTACTCCCGCATATCTCGAATTGAACGGAAACCAAACTTACGAAAACTGTTTCGGTTCCGACGTGGGAACTTGCCGAAAGGTTGCCGTTTGGCAAAGCGGCGAAATTTACCGTAGCGCCGATGTGAAAATCGAAGTTGCGAACGGAACTCTATGCGCCGAAGCGCAGCCCGATAACGCGGACTATTTCATGTTCGGAATATCGCCCGCAGTGTGCCTTTCGGGGCATAAGTCGCATCTTGCCGACTACCGCTATCTTAATTTCGAGCTGTGCGCGGAAAAAGGAGAGGTGACTTTTTTGGGCGCGGTGGCGCGTTCGTCGAGCGGCGACGTTTACCGTTTCGAGCTTTGCAACGGCGCGAACTCAGCGCAGTCGTTGCCCGTAGGCAAAAAATTTAACCGCTTTGCCGTGAATTTAAGCAAAGGATTACGCTGCGACGGCGCGCCGCTCGAATTTGCGAAAGAGTTAAGGAAAAACTTTGTTCAAGTTGAATTTTTGTTCAGAAGCAAAGTTCGCGCCATAATAAAATTGCGCAAAATATCGCTTTCCGACACTAACGATTCGCGTAAGCTTGCGGAAACTGCGGCTCAAATTCCTTCCCGCGCCGACACGAAATTGCCGGACTGAAAATTGTTGTTTTGGCGGTAAAGCCGCGAAGTCGGTTTAATATTAGTTTTTAAAAACGGGTAAAAATCATTACCCGTTTTTTGTTGCGCAAAATAAAAAAAATTGCAAAATAATAGAAATTTTTTTAAAAAAAGTATTGACAAATGCCATTTCATGGTATATAATAAAACTAACTTAACAGGTTCAGTAACTTTTCAAAATCATAGAAATCGGGTAAGATAAGAAAAGAGAGGGTTTAGAAGATGAAGAGATTTTTAGCGGCCGTTTCCTTACTGCTTACAATGATGTTTATGTTGTGTTCGTGCGGCACTAATCCGCGCGCCGATTCTACGCAACAAGAGTATACGCTTCCTATCGGCGAAGGCGAACGTCAGCTCACTATTTACTATAACCGTTCGCTCGGCTACGACGATTGCGACGTTTGGCTTTGGTACGGTTCGGTTGCGGGCAGGGGATATGCTTTCCACGAATGCGGCTACGGCGCGAAAGTGGTTGTGAACGTGCCCGAGAGCATAGACGAAGTGGGATTTATAATCAGAACGGGTTGCTCCGAACCCGGCGGCACGAGTTGGGGAACTTGCAACAAAGACGGCACCGACAGCGACCGTTCGGTTAAGCTTACGGGGCGCGAAACCGTTATATATACCAAAGCGGGCGACGGAAAGTCGTATACAAGCTCCGACGGAGGAGTTACGCTCGAAGAAATGAAAAGCATAATGCTTGCCGACTTGCAAACTCAAACGCGTATTAAATACGTTTTGAGCGCGGGAATGAAACTCGAACTTTCGGATATAAAACTTAAAGATTCCGAAGGCGTGGAAGTGGAAATTAAAAAGGTGGAAACAAATTATTCGAACGGCGTTATAGAAACCGCGTCGCCGCTCGATATAACCAAACAATATTTTCTTTCTATTGCCACGTTAGAGCCGGTGAACGTTGTTCCGCGCAGTTATTTCGACAGCGAAGAATTTAAGTCGCAATACGTTTACGACGGAAAGCTCGGAGTGGAGCTCACAGAGAATCAAACGGTGTTCCGTTTGTGGGCGCCCACCGCGTCGGAAGTTAAACTCAATCTTTTTGCGGCGGGTAACGGCGGAACTGCGGAAAAAACGGTGTCGCTCGTAAAAGGAGAAAAGGGCGTTTGGAGCCATACCGAAAATTCCGTTTTAAACGGAAAGTATTACACTTATACCGTAACTACTTCGGCGGGCAAGCAAGAGGCGGTAGACCCCTACGCGGTGTCGGCGGGGCTAAACGGCAATCGCGGAATGATTCTCGATTTGTCGGAAGTAAGCCCGAACGGTTGGACGAACGTTCCTTTTAAGCCCGAAGGTGTGGAAAACTATACCGACGCTCAAATTTGGGAAGTTCACATACGCGACTTTTCCAACAAAATCGCGTCTTCCGAATATAAAGGGAAATATCTTGCGTTTACCGAAACCGGTCTTAAAAACGAAGCGGGGCTGTCGGTTGGCGTAGACTATATTAAAGAACTCGGAATAACTCACGTACATTTGCTTCCCGCGTTCGACTACGCGTCGGTAGACGAGAGCAAAAACACGCAGTTTAATTGGGGCTACGACCCTAAAAACTACAACGTTCCCGAAGGAAGCTATTCCACAAATCCTTCCGACGGCAAAACGAGAGTGCTCGAATTTAAGCAAATGGTGCAGGCTTTGCACAAGGCGGGCATAGGCGTTGTTATGGACGTTGTTTACAACCACACATACGAAGGCAATTCTAACTTTAATAAAATAGTTCCTTATTATTACTACCGTTTCACGAGTAACGGAAGCTTTTCGAACGGTTCGGGTTGCGGCAACGAAACCGCGTCCGATAGGGAAATGTTCCGCAAATTTATGTTGGATTCTATACGCCACTGGCAAACCGAATATAACGTGGACGGTTTCAGGTTCGACTTAATGGCGTTGCATGACGTTACCACAATGCAGCAAATTGAAAAGTCCGTTCATGCGGTTAATCCGAAAGCTCTTTTATACGGCGAGGGTTGGACGGGCGGAACGAGCGAACTCGACGTAGGCTCGCAAAGCAAGCTCGCAAATCTTAAAAACGTGAACGCCGAGTCGAAAACTAACGGAATAGCTATGTTCAACGACGTTATACGCGACGCGGTTAAAGGCTCGGTGTTCGACGCGAAAGACGTCGGCTTTGCTACGGGAGCCAAAGCGGAAGCGTCGGCGGGAGTTAGGTTCGGCGTGAACGGGGGCGTGGCTAACGCCGCGTTCGGAGCTACGGCAACGGGCGGTTGGGAAGCGTATAATCCCACAAACATAATAAACTACGTTTCGGCGCACGACAACAACACTCTTTGGGACAGAATATGCTATGTGTACGGGGAAAAGCAAGAAACGCTATCCGAACGCATGCGCAGAAACGCGCTGAGCGCGGCGATAGTTCAAACTTCGCTCGGAGTTCCGTTTATGCAGGCGGGCGAGGAAATGCTGAGGTCCAAAAAGAACGCCGACGGCACATACAACGAAAACAGCTACAATGCGCCCGATTCGGTGAACAACCTCGACTGGGGCAAACTCACTCATGATTCGCCGCAAAATATTATGTCGAACTACTACAAGGGGCTTATAGCTTTCCGCAAATCTTGCGAAACGTTAAGGCTTGCGTCGAGCGACGGCGTTTGCTCGCTCGTTTCGGCAAAAGGCGCTTTCCTTTCGTTCACAATGACGCACCCGTCGAGCGGAGAACAACTCTTTGTGATTTACAACGCCGAAGAGGAGAGCAAACAGGTTTCGCTCCCCGCAGGCAGTTGGGATTTATACGTTAACGCGTCGCGCGCGGGCAACACGGCGATAGAAAGCGGACTATCCGGTTCGCAGACGGTTGAAAAGCTTGCGTGCTATGTGTTTAAAAAAGCGCAATAACGCGAAAGATAACGTTACGGCGCAAAAAAAGGTCGAAAAAACAAGATAAAATTTTTTAAAGGGTATTGACAAAATAAGGAAACGTGTTATAATAAAAATATAAGACAAGCGAATAAACATTTTTTGCCTGAAAATAGGGTACCCTATTTTATATTTGTGTAGGTATACACAAATATAATAAAAAAGCTTAGCTAAAAGGCGGCTGCGCCGCCAAAGACAAAAAGTTTTTGTTTCGGTTTGCTCGCGTAAGATGCGCGTGTAAATAAAAAAATCATATTTGGGAGGAGTAAAATGAAAGTAAGAAAGTGGTTGTGTGTTGTGACGGCTCTCGTCATGCTATTAGGCGTGGCTACGCTCGCAACGGCGTGTTCCGACAAAAAAGGGGACACAGTGGAAGTTACATGGTACAGCGGCAGAACGGCGCTCAGAACGGACGACGTTAAGCCCGGCACAAAGCTCACAAGCTGGACGCCCGACAGAGAAGGATTTGTATTTATAGGTTGGTATGCCGACCAAACGTGCGATACCGAATTTGATTTCGACAAAGAAATTAAGTCGGCAACAGCTGTTTACGCGGGTTGGCGCCCCGAAGTGCTTCCGCAAGACACCCGTTTATGGTATGCAATCGGCGGCGGCGCGGGAACGATGAAAGCGAGCAACTGGCAGTTTGCCACCGAAGCCGAAAAAGTGGGCGAAGAATATAAGCTCGACGAAAACGGCTACGCCACGTTCACCGTTAAAGACGGATTCGAAGAGCTCATTCTTCAAAAAACGGACAAGACGAACGTGTTCACTCTCGAACTCACGCTTCGTCCGAGCGATAAGTTCCGTATTATAACGGGCGCTTACAATTCCGACTGGTCGGGCGACAAAAGCAAAGCCGAAATCGGCTTAGGCGACTTCGAAGGTTTCGAATATGCTGCCGGCACGAACCCCAACGGAGGAACCGAAGTTACCAAAGAGGACAAAGCTTACGGCGAAGTTAAAAACGACAAAGGCGAAGTTGTGTTCTACGGCGGAATGGAAAACGGCAATTACAGCACCCACATGTGGAACGCTTGGCTTGCCGACGGCAAAGACGGAAAATACAAATTTACCGTAACCGTATATCCCGGTTACGACCGTTTCAACACAATCGAATGGGAACTCGTTGAAGCGCTCGAACCTCTTAAAGAGACGCACAAGATGTATTTTGTCGGCTCGATAGGAGAAGACCCCAACAGTTGGTATGACCCCGTTGCGAGCGAGGGAACGCCCAACTATCTTACAAAAGGCGAAGACGGCGTGACCTGGACGGGATTCTTAACTATTACCGAAGACAATTTCGTTTCCACTTGGGGCGAGGAACAAAACGGTAAGGCTTGGATAAAAGTTAAAAACGAAATAAGCGGAAACGATTACGGCGTAGACGGCGGAATGAACAACATTCCTCTTACTGCGGGAACTTGGTGCGTAACCTACAATTCCGAAACCAACAAGACGGCATACGAAAAATGCGATTATTATGTTGTGGGCACGTTCTACGACAATACCGCAAAAGCTCCCGTGAACTTTGCGGTTAAAGCGGACGTAACTCCCGCTCTTACGGGTAGCGGAAATACCTATACGGCTCAGATTACCGTTACCGATGTTTCGGCTATTGAAGGATTTACTTGGCTCAAAGATAAGAACGCCGTTTTTGCGATTAAAGTCGTGTTCGGTTCGAGTCTTGGCAATAAAGACTGGTACGGTGCGCCTGATAACAACAGCGAAAACGTGTATCTTACGGCTGCAGGAACTTACACCGTAACGCTTACGCTTAACGGAACAAGCGGTTCTGTTACCGCAGTTGCGGTAGCGGCATAACGCAAAAACAACAAACGCGCGTTTCCCGCCGCATTAAAAACGGCGGGAGAGACGTGCGCAAATTTGCAAGGAGGAAAACATGAAAAAATTCGGAAAATTACTTTGTTTGACGCTCGGCATTCTCTTTATGCTGTGCTTCGGCGTCGCATGCGGCGACGTTAATAAAAAAGCGGATAAAACTACTCTCGTTGTGTGGGCGCCGTCCGAAGACATGGCGTTCGCGCGGCAAGTGGCTGACGACTTTAAAGCGGCGCACCCCGAAAAAAACTATGAATTTCAGTGGGCGGAACAGAGCGAACGCGATTCGGCAACGAAAGTTCTTACCGACGTAGAGAACGCAGCCGACGTGTTTTCGTTCGCAAACGACCAACTTAACAGACTTATCGTGGGCGACGCGCTTTCGCAAATAGGCGGTTCCCGTCTTGATAAGATGAAAGCCGAAAACACCGAAGATGCTGTTGCGGCTGCAACTGTGAACATAGGCGGAACGGATAAAACGTACGCGTTCCCGTATACCGACAACACGTTCTTTTTATATTATAATAAATCGAAATTTACCGAAGACGACATAAAGTCGCTTGATAAGATACTTGCAAAATGCTCCAAAACCGAACAGTTTGCGTATCCTATGAACGACGGTTGGTACAGCACCGCTTTCTATTTCGGCAAAGGGCTCGGCTACGAAGTTACTTACAGCGATAAGCTTGCCGAAACGAAAGTAACCATAGACTTTAACAACGATGTGGGACTTAACGTTACGAACTCTATGTGGCGTTACGTTAAAATGGAAGGCTTTAAAGCCGATTCCGACGACTCTAAGCTTACTGCCGGATTCCAAGACGGCTCTATTATAGCAGGCGTTTCGGGTATATGGAACAGAGGCAAAATAGAGCAATATCTCGGCGATAACTTCGGAGTGGCGAAGCTTCCGGCTTACACTTATGTTAACGGTCAAACCGAAGAACAGGTGCAACTTGTGGCATTTGCGGGCTACAAACTTATAGGCGTGAACAAACACTCGCCCTGCCTTGCCGACGCTGTGGCGTTTGCCGAGTTCTACACCAACCGCGAAAATCAAATAAAGCATTTCGACGCTCGCGGATTTGTGCCCACCAACAAACAGGCTCAAAGCGACCCTAAGGTTACCAACGACGTATGCGCTAAGGCGATTCAGGCTCAGCTTGAATACAGCAAAACGCAAAAGGGAGTTCCCACCGCAATTTATGCGGCGCTCGAAGGTTTGGGCAACAATATGATAACTGCCAAAACCAACAATAAAGAATTCGAAGCCAAAAAGCAAATCGACGCGGTTGTCGAAGCGGTAGCAAAAGGCTGAGCGGAATAACTCGAAAAGGGAATCGGGGCAAAAAATATTTTGCCCCGTTATTCCCATACTCACTTTTAAAATTCGGAGGGAAATATGAATAAAATCGCTAACGCCTTCCGCCGTTTCGGACACGGGGTTAAACAAGCTGTGTACGACGTTGTTCACGGCTCTGTTGCCGTAAAGCTCTCTTGCGTTATAATGGGTCTCGGGCAAATGATGCGCAAGCAGATAATAAAGGGACTTATTTATCTGTTAATCGAGGCGGGCTTTATAGCTTTTATGGTTCTATTCGGCGGAAAATATTTGGGATATTTTTTCACCGGTAATTTGGGAACGCAGCTCGGCGGCGAAATTTGGAACGAAGCCGCCGGTATATACGAATATACGAGCGGCGAAAACAGCTTTTTGATATTGCTGTACGGAGTTGTTTCGTTTATATTGCTTATTGTGTTCGTTACGATTTGGGCAATGAACGTTAAAGGCAACGTGAATAACGACAAAGCTATTGCCGAAGGAAAACCCGTAAGCACTTTCAAGCAAGACTGTTCAATGCTTATAAACAGAAAGTTTTATCTGTTGTTGCTTGTTCCGCCTTTCGCGGGGCTGCTCGTTTTCACGGTGATGCCGCTGATATTCATGATTCTCATCGCGTTCACCAACTACGATTACGAGCACACTCCTCCCGGTCAGTTGTTTAATTGGGTAGGCTTTTCCACTTTCGGAAAGCTGTTCTCTATAGGGGGAGGAAGCGGATTTTTACTCGTGTTTTTGCGAGTGCTCGCCTGGACGTTTATTTGGGCGTTTTTCGCAACGTTCACCAACTATTTCTTGGGAATGATTCTTGCGCTCATGATAAACAAAAAGGGAATACGCTTAAAAATGTTGTGGCGCACTCTTTTTGTGGTGGCAATCGCCGTGCCGCAATTCGTTACGCTGCTTTTAATGCAGAAAATTCTCGACGGCGACGGAATTTTAAACGTTATTTTGGGCACTAACACGCGTTGGCTTGCCGATACCCGTTATGCGTCGCTTATTCCGCGCGTTATGATTATACTCGTTAATATGTGGATAGGTATTCCGTACACTATTTTAATGTGCTCGGGCATACTTATGAACATTCCTTCCGAAATGTACGAGGCGGGCAGACTTGACGGGGCAAATCCCGTGCAGCTTTTTCGGAAAATAGTTTTGCCGTATATGCTTCATGCAACGGGACCTTATCTTATAACGCAGTTTGTGGGAAATATAAACAACTTTAACGTTATTTGGCTACTCACGGGCGGCGGCCCCGTAGACAACATTCTTTACGGCGCGGGCTCTAAGGCGCAGTCTACCGACCTTTTGGTTACCTGGCTGTACCGCCTTACAACCGACGTAAACCCGCAGTATAACGTTGCGTCGGTAATAGGTATAGTAATATTCGTAATAAGCGCGGCTCTTTCTCTTATAACTTACAACCGTTCGAGTTCGGCGAAAAACGAGGAGGACTATCAATAATGAGTAACGGAGTATACGAAATTCGCCGCGCAAAGAAACGCATGGGGCAAAAGAGCAAGAACGCCGTTGTGAACGGGCTAATATATTTTGTGCTCGCGCTGCTCGGCATTTTGTGGATTTTGCCTATAATTTATCTTTTATACACGGCGCTCAGAGTTACGCCCGACACGGGCATAATAAACAAGCTTATTCCCGCCGACTTAAAACTCGGCTTCGGAAACTTTTACAAGCTTTTTAAAGAAACTATGTTTAAGCGTTGGCTCGGCAACACATTTTTTGTTGCGGTTTGCTCGTGCGCAATAACAACGCTGTTCATTTTAATGGTTAGCTACGCGCTTTCCCGCATGAGGTTTAAGGCGCGCAAGCCCATAATGAACATTATGCTTATTCTCGGCATGTTTCCGGGCTTTATGAGCATGATAGCGGTATACTTCATTCTTAAAGCGGTAAACCTTAACAATTCGCTTGTAGCGCTTATTTTGGTTTACTCTGCGGGCGCCGCGCTGTCGTATTATATCTGCAAAGGTTTTTTCGACACAATTCCGCGCTCGCTCGAAGAAGCGGCTATTCTCGACGGAGCGAGTCAGTTCACCATACTGTTTCGCGTTACGTTGCCGCTTGCCAAACCCGTTATAGTGTATACCGTGCTAACCTCGTTTATAGCGCCGTGGTGCGACTTTATATTCGTGAACACCATTATAAACGACGCCAACAAATACACTGTTGCGCTCGGTCTTTACAGGCTGATAAATTCGCAGAACAGCTCGTTTAACGAAAATTTCACGGTGTTCTGCGCGGGCGCGGTTATAGTGGGCGTAATAGTGGGCGCGCTCTTTATGGGCATGCAGCGCTACTATGTTGAAGGCGTAACGAGCGGTTCTGTTAAATAATTTTCGGTGCGGCAAGTTCCGCGTTCGGAGGACAATAATATGAAATTAAAACGGTTTGCTTTCGCGCTTTGCGCGTTGCTGCTTGCGTTCGGTTTGCCGTTTTTCGGCTGTGCGAAAATAACCGACACAAAGTTCCGCGACGACGGCGTGCTGAACATTATAGACGATAACAACCGTAATTGGTACGAGGTTTTCGTGCGCTCCTACTACGATTCCGACGAAGACGGAGTGGGGGATTTGAACGGCGTAACTCAAAAGCTCGACTACATTAAAGACATGGGTTTTAACGGAATATGGCTTATGCCGATTTGTCAGTCGAACACATATCACGGCTACGACGTTGCCGACTATAAAACCGTTGAAAGCGATTACGGCACTAACGACGATTTCAAAAACCTTATGAACGAGGCTCACAAGCGCGGCATAAACGTGATTGTGGACATGGTTTTTAACCACACGTCGGTAAGCCATTCGTGGTTTCAAAAGGCTAAGGGCGCTTTAACGTCGAGCAATCCCGACGTTGCCAAATACGCCGAATATTATAACTTTGCCGATTCGCCTAACGTCGGATATGCCGAAGTTCCGGGAGTTCCGGGCAAATATTACGAATGCAGGTTCGACACCGCAATGCCCGACTTAAACCTCGATTCCGCTCTTGTGCGCGCCGAGCTTACCGAAATTATGCGGTTTTGGCTAAAAGACATGAACGCCGACGGTTTCCGTTTGGACGCCTGCACAAGCTATTATACGGGCGACGTTGATAAAAACGTGGAGTTCTTGTCGTTTGTGAACACCACCGCTAAGAGTTTTAAAAAGAACGCATATATAGTGGGCGAAGTGTGGGAAGGCACCGACGCGCAAATAAGGGCTTATTACGAGAGCGGAATAGACAGTTGCTTTTTGTTTTCGGTGAGCGCGGGCGCCGCATACGGCAGCACTCTTAAAAACGTGTTTTCATCGCTCGAAGACGCGCCCGGCGAATACTACGCCAACCTTTTGGTGGAATATCAAAACAAATACGACAAAGGCTCGCAAGCTCCGTTTTTGTGCAACCACGACACCGCGCGCGCCGCGAATATGTTTTTGGGCGAGCGTCAGGTTAAAATGGGCGCGGGGCTGTTGTCGCTAATGAACGGGAATGTTTTCGTGTATTACGGCGACGAAATAGGAATGGTTTGCAAGGATTCGAGCTCCGACCCCACTAAACGCATAGCTATGCTTTGGGACGACGCCGCCGTATACGAGGGGCAGGTTTTCGTTCCGCCCGCAAGCGGCGTAGACATGAGCGCCAACGCCTATAAATATCCGTCGGTTAAAGCGCAGTCGGAGAACGAAACTTCTATTTTAAACTACTACAAGGCGGCTATGCGGATTCGCAACCGTCACCCCGAAATCGCTCGCGGTATCGTTGAAAAGGTGCAGTCGCAAAGCCCGTATTTAAGCGCTTTCAAAAAAACTTACAACGGCAAATCGGTTACGGTGCTTGTAAATCTTTCGGAGTCGGAAGATTTTACCGTTAGCATTTCGAGCTACGGCGACGTGAAACTTACCGACTTACTCGACGCCGTAGGCGAATCTTCGGTTAAGGGAGACAGCCTTGTAATGAAGCCGTTTTCAATAGCCGTTTTGGCGTAAACGATAATAGGAAAACTATAAAAGGTGTTTATGAAAAAATTCGAGGAAGAACTGCAAAAACTTAACGTCGACAATAAAGACGCAATAACGCTATACCGCGAAATTTCCGAGTTGGCAATGGATTCGTTGCGCGAGAGAATTTCGCCGCCCGCCGAGAGAAACGCCTATTACCTTTCAATAGAATATTTGCTCGGGCGCAGTTTTTATAACAATCTTATGGAACTCGGCGTTTTGGATTCGACTAAACGTATACTTGCAGAAAAAGGGATAGATATAAACGTGTTCGAAGAAATCGAGGACGCGGCGCTCGGCAACGGCGGACTCGGCAGACTTGCCGCTTGTTTTCTCGATTCTGCGGCGGCGCTCGGGCTTCCGCTATACGGATACGGCATTCGTTACAAATACGGTCTTTTTAAACAAAAGCTCGAAGACGGGCGCCAAATAGAGTTGCCAGACGACTGGCAACGCTACGGCGACCCGTGGAGCGTGCGGCGCGAGAACGAAAAACGCGTTGTGGAATTTGCGGATTTTTCGGTTACTGCGGTGCCATACGATATTCCCGTTATAGGCAAGAGGGTGAACACCTTGCGTCTTTTTCAGGCGGAGGGGAGCGACGAAGCTAAAAAAATCAGCGAATGGTTGTATCCGCCCGACGATACCGAAGAGGGAAAACTCTTGCGGTTGCGGCAAGAATACTTTTTCTCGGCGGCGGCAATAGGAGAACTCGCCGAAAGGCATGCGGCGCGCTACGGCAAAAATTTCGACGCGTTCCCGCAGCACAACGCGTTGCAACTTAACGACACTCATCCCGTTATAGCGGTTGCCGAGCTTATACGTTTGCTAACCGAAAAATACGGTGTGCCGTTTAAAAATGCGGTGAACATAGCGAAAGCTTCGTTTAATTATACCAATCATACCGTTTTGCCCGAAGCTCTCGAATGTTGGAACGAGTCGCTCGTTAAAAAGATTTTGCCTAAAATTGCCGACATTATAGAGCGGCTTAACAAAATTCAGGAAAAAGAACTGAAAGCTCTCGGTTGCACAAAAGAGGAAATCGCGGATATGGCGATTTATCGTAACGGAACTTTCGCAATGGCTAATCTTGCCGTGTACATGAGCTCGGCGGTGAACGGCGTTGCCGCGCTCCACACCGAAATTTTGAAAAACGGTTTGTTCCGCAACGCTTACCGAGTGTTTCCCGATAAGTTCCGAAATAAAACCAACGGAGTTACAAAACGCAGATGGCTTATGCTTTGCAACCCCGAATTAGCCGATTTAATAGATAAAACGGCGGGCAAAGAGTGGCGCGACGCCGACTCCGATTATTCCGCGCTTATCGGCAAAACCGACGGCATAACAAAAGAATTTACCGAAGTTAAATCCGAAAAGAAGAGGCAGCTTTTCAATCACATAGCGAAACACGAGGGAATTACTATTCCTAACGGCTTTTTGGTTTATGCTCAGGTTAAAAGGCTGCACGAATACAAGCGCCAGTTTATGACGGCGTTTGCGATTTACGAGCTTTACGTTATGCTTAAAAATAAGAGCATTACAAATTTTTATCCGTCGGTATTCATATTCGGCGCAAAAAGCGCTCCGTCGTATCGCCGAGCGAAAGCCATAATAAAATTCATAAACGAAATAGCGAGCCTTGTTAATAACGACCCCGAAGTGTCGGATAAACTGAAAGTTGTTTTCGTTCAAAATTACAACGTGTCTTACGCCGAAAAGATAGTGCCCGGCACCGATGTGTCGTTGCAGGTGTCTACGGCGGGATTAGAGGCGTCGGGCACGGGCAACATGAAATTTATGATGAACGGAGCCGTAACGTGCGGCACTATGGACGGCGCTAACGTTGAAATTGTGGAGCATGCGGGGCGCGAAAACAACTACATTTTCGGCGCCACAGTGCAAGAAATAGAAGCGCTCAAAAACGGCGGCTATAATCCAAACGCAGTTCTTGCCGAAAACGAATTGCACCGCAAAGCTGTGGAATCGCTTGTGGACGGCTCTTTTTCGGACGGCGGCACGGGAGAGTTCAAAGAGCTTTACAACTCTTTAACGGTGGGCGCAAGCTGGCATAAGCCCGACCAATACTATATTTTGAACGACCTCGAAAGCTACGTTAACGCATTGCTCGCAATCAACCGCGATTATGCCGAAGGTAAAGTTTTCGCCCGCAAACAGCTCGAAAACGTAGCCCGTTCGTCGTATTTTTCGTCGGATAGAACAATTAAAGAATATGCGCAAGATATTTGGCACATATAGAAAAAACAAAAAAGCCCTCGCCGTTTTTTTGGCGGCGGGAGCTTTTTTATAAAGCTATAAAATGTTCCGAATCTGAAACTTTCTGTCTGTTTTTCGCTTTTTGAATACAGTCGAAAACAGTTTGCGCGCGTTCGGCGACGTAGCCGTCGTATTTGAAAATCCGTTCCGCTTTAATATTGCCGAAAACGCTGAATAACAAAGGTTGGCTCAAAGCGATATTGTAGGCGGATTCCTCTATTTTGCGAACGTCGGCATGGCTTGAAATAAATTCTGCGGCGGGGAAAACCGAAAGTATTTCGTTTTTTATGTTTTCGTTTTGCGGCTTTACGCAAACGTAACGGAATTCGTTGCCGAAGCGTTTGCTTGCCGCGTCGCGGAGTTTTTTATAATCGAGCGTAACCTGATAGAATATGGGGTCGTTAATCAAACTGTCGATTGCTATCATGGGAATGTAATTTTCGTTGCCCAAAGTGTGGAATTCGTCGTTCGGCATATCGAAGCAAACGCACGCCGTAGCCGCCATTTGGGTGGGGCGCTTTTCCATAGAGTAGCTGAGTTGGTAGCCGTATTTTTCGCAAAGCGGATTAAAAGACTGCATAAAATACAGAATTTCTATTTCCGTGAAGTGATTAACGTTTTTCGACGAGCGTATAACTATGCTTTCGGGTTGTTGCGTGTTGAGTCCCACAGCGTAAAGGTTGGGGGAATAGTTCAAAAAGTTCATCGCTTGATAAACTTTTTTAATAGTAGCTTCGGATATGTGTTGGTCTTTTCTACCGTTTATCACATAAGAAACGGTTGCAACGGAAACGCCCGCGAGTTTTGCTACGTCGCGATTGGTCGCTCTCTTTTCCTTAGGAGCACGAACTCCCGAAAATTCTCCTACATTACTCATAGTGAAAAAGTCCTATAAGAATAGTCTATCAAAATACTGTTTTATTGTCAATAATTTGGAGGCGAAATGAACGAACAAGCGCTTTTGCACTTGCAAAACAGTCAGTACAGCTATGCGTCGGATTGCAACACCGTTGAGCTTACGTTCCGCGCAAGCGCGCAAGATAAATTCGACGCCATAACTTTAATTTACGGTTGCAAATACGAATACTACAAAAAGCAGTCGCGCACAGCAATGAAAAAGCGTTTCACCGACGGCAAATTCGATTATTACGCCGTAAGTCTCGCACTCGACGACGTGCGCTTATTGTATATCTTCGAGCTGAGTTACGGAGGCAAAATATACTATTTTTCGGAAGCGGGACTTACCGAAACTTACGATTACGCTCTTTCGGCATACGATGCCTTTCAGTTGCCTTACATAAATTCCGCCGACGTTATGCCCGTTGTGTCGTGGCTTCGCACCGCCGTGTTTTACGAAATTTTCGTAGACAGATTTTATCGCGGCGACCTGAAAAAGAACGCCGACTACATAAATCTTAAATGGGGCGAAATACCCAACCCAAAAAGCTTTGCGGGCGGCGATTTAAAGGGAATAACGGCTAAACTCGATTATCTGAAATCTTTGGGAATAAACGCCGTTTACCTTACGCCTGTTTTTAAATCCGTTTCAAACCACAAATACGACATAAGCGACTATTTTGAAATAGACGGCTGTTTCGGCGATAAAGAAACTCTGCGCAAGCTTGTTTGCGAGGCGCACGCTCGCGGTATGAAAATAGTGCTCGACGCGGTTTTCAACCATTGCAGCGAAAACCTTGCGCAGTTTCAAGACGTGCTCGCGCGCGGCAAGGAGTCGCCGTATTTCGAGTGGTTTATAATAAAAGGGGATAAGATAAACGAGCAACGCGACAACTACGAGTGCTTCGGATTTTGTCGATACATGCCTAAGTTCAACGCTTCTAATCCGGAAGTGCAAAAATTTTTGCTCGGAGTGGCAACATATTGGCTAAAAGAATTTAAAATCGACGGTTGGCGTCTTGATGTGTCCGACGAAGTTGCGAACGATTTTTGGCACGAGTTTAGAAAGACAATCAAATTCGAGAACCCCGATTGCGTCATTTTGGGCGAGAACTGGCACGACGCTTCCGCGCATCTTCGCGGCGATAAATTCGACGGCATAATGAACTATGCGCTCACAAAGGCGTGTATGGACTATTTTGTTAGCGGCGCACTTTCGGCAGAGGAATTTGCGAACAGGTTGAGCGGATTGTATTTGCGCAACACAAAGCAAGCAAACGCAATGATGCTCAATCTTTTGGATAGCCACGACACTCACAGATTTTACACGCTGTTGAATAAGAATAAAAACAAACTGTTGTGCGCTTTGGCGCTAATATATTTGCATACGGGCGCGCCTTGCGTTTATTACGGCACCGAAGTTTGCGCCGAAGGCGGCTACGACCCCGACTGCCGTCGCACAATGGATTGGAGCGACTCGGCGGCTCCCGATATAAGAGCTTCGCTCGCAAGCTTTGCTTCGCTGCGTTCGCTTGCGGAAGTTTCGCACGGAGAAATTTCGTTTTATTCTCGCGGGGAACTGTTTGTTCTCGAACGTATGGAAAAAGGCGTGTTGCGGTTGGTAATAAACAACTCGGAAAAACAGCAGGTTTACTGCGCCGAAGGCAAGGTTTTGCTCGGCAACAATTATTCTTGCGGCGAGCTTTTGCCCGACGGATTCGTTATTGAATATTGCGTATAACGAGTTCCCCACGAAAGTGGAAATCGGTTGACATTATCTTACAAAAAGATATAAAATAAATAAGTTGAATATGGCGAATTTTGTCTTTTCGGCGCGAAAAATTGCGGAAAAGGGCGAAAGGCGCGTGGCGTTCGGCGGCAAATCGCCGAGTTTTAAACCGTGAAAAGGAGTTGATAAAGTATGCGTCGGGTCGTGAACGTGCGCGCAACCGTGCTTGCGGCGGCGAGTGAAACGGCGGTTATACTTATTCTCGCGCTCGGCGGAAAAAGCGTCGGTGCCGCTCTTATTATCGGCTTGTTCATGTTGGCGGCTTATATTATTGCGGGTGTCGTAAGCGTGAAAACTTCTAAAAAGAAGTTGCTTGCGGCGCTCGTTTTCGCATTCGTTCTTTCGGTTGTTACGACTGCGACTTATACGATTAGACTTTTCTCTTATAATTCGTTCGTGCCCGATGCGAACGCGCAATACGAAGTCGACGGCGAAATAGACGCGGTTGTCTCTAAACACGGAACTGTTGAAAGCTTAACTCTAACGGCTGTGAAGATAGACGGAAAGAAAACGAACGGCAAAGTGCAAGTGTTTTTCGAAGAGGACGATGTTCCCGCCGACAGCTTGCCGCTCGGCGCGTCGTTTTCTGTTCGCGGCAAACTGCGCGCCGTAGAACTTGTTTCCGACGCCGAAATAAACGGCTCGGCATACAGAAAAAATTTGCGTTACAAGTTGTATGCCGAATATTCCGACGCTGTGAGCGTAGCGGGCAAAGCGGGGCTTTTCGTTAGAATGCGAGCGACGATTTATAACCGTTTGCGTTCGGCGTGCGGCTATAAATACGGTTCTGTTGCATATTGTATGCTAACGGGCGACAAGAGCGAACTCGATTCCACCGCGTCGGATATGTTCACTCTTGCGGGAATAGGACATGTGCTCGCGGTGTCGGGGCTTCATGTGGGGTTAATTGCGGGCATGTTCGAATTTTTGCTGAGAAAGCTAAGAGTTCCGCGACTTGCGCGCGTCATATCCGTTGTGGCGGCGCTTAGCTTTTACGCCGCGTTCGTAGGTTTTTCGGCATCGGTTGTTCGCGCGGTTATTATGTGCGCCGTAGCGCTTGCCACGCTTGTGAACGGGCAAAGAAAAGACGCGCTTTGTTCGCTTGGGTTCGCGTATTCTTTAATACTCGCGGCGGAGCCGTTTTTGCTCGGCGAGGTAGGCTTTTTAATGAGTTTTTCGGCGGTATTTGGACTTGTTCTGTTTGCGGGCACTTTCACCAAAATTTTGCGCAAAATAAAGCTGCCCAAATTTGCGGCGGCTCCGCTTGCGGCAACGGTATCGGCTCAAATAGGAACGCTTCCCGTGTCGGCATATTTCTTCGGCGCCATTCAAACTTATTCGGTGCTTTTCAACCTGCTCGCCGTGCCTCTTTTATCGGTGATTTTCGCACTCTTTTTATTTATAACGCCGATTAGTATTTTGTTTAAAACCGACGTGTTGTTGCGCGTGTGCGGAATGGGACTCGCCGTTACGGACATTTTGGTGGGCTTTGCGGCTAATTTGCCTTTCGCCTCGTTGAACACCGTGCCGAACAAAGCCGTGTTTGCGGCTTATCCCGCAATGTTCGTTGCGAGTAAGTTTTTTATGCTTCCCAAGCTGAAACGCACGGTGTCGTTGTGCGTTTTCGCGTTGGTGCTCTCGTCCGTTTTTCTGCCGTCGGCAGTGGCTCTGCAAGTGCCCCGAAAGCTGAGAAACTCGGTTTTGGCGGTAAACTCTTACGGCGAAGTTACAACGGTGATTCTAACCGAAAAGGCGTTTGTTGTCGGCGACGTTAAAAATCCGTCGGCGCTTTCGCGCACACTTGAAAAATACGGAATTTTAAAGATAGAAGCTATTCTGTTAAACCGCTTAACGGAAGAAGCGGGCGAGTCGGTGAGCGAGCTTATGAGAAAATATTCTGTGCAAAAGGTGCTGTGTCCGCTCGATTGCGTGGAGCCCGACGGACTTGCCGCAATGGGGAAGTACAAAAATTTTTACGCATGGGAAGAAAGCCCGTTGCAAAGTTTTGCTCCCGTTTCGGTTGGCTCTCGCCATGCGGGATATATTTACACTTCGGAAACGGGCGCTGCGCTTCTTGCGGTGAGCTACTCTTCGAGGTATACCGCTTTGTCGCCCGAAACTCTCGATTCGGCTGCAATTATACGCTGTTTCGCCTATTCGAACGCGTATTCCGAAAGAATTTATTTAACTAATTTGCCGCGCGGCTATTTCGGCGAAGAACCCGCGCATCAATTTTCTACAGCCGAACTCGGCTCGTTCGCGTTCGGGCTTTCGTCGGGAACTGTGATAAGCAAAAAATAAAGCCGCAACGTCGGCGTTTATCCGTTGCGGCTTGCGTGATTTTTTATTACGTTGTGTGAGAGTTATTTGCTCAATTCGTCGGCAAGCGCCGTAAGTTCCGAAATTGTTTGCTCGTTTACCGCCGAATTTACGGTAACGGATTTTTCGGTAAAAGTTATATTTTTCATGGTTTCGAATATCGAACGCATAACTTTGTTTGCTACCGGCGCCCAACTGCCGTTTTCTATTAGCGCCACTTTGCGGTTTTGATAGTTTTTGCTTTTTATGCGGTTTAAGAAATGTTCCATAACGGGGAAGAGCCAACCGTCGTATGTCGAGCATGCAACCGCGAGCTTATCGTAGCGGAAAGCGTTCGCAACGGCTTGCGGCATGTCGTCGCGCGTTAGGTCTGCGGTTTCCACTTTAACGCCTTTGCCGCGCAAAATGTCGGCAAGTTTTTCGGCGGCTTCGGCGGTGTTACCGTAAATAGAAGCATACGCAATCATAACGCCGCTGTCTTCGGCGGCATAAGAGCTCCAAATGTCGTATTTGCCCAAATAATATTCGAGATTTTCGTTGAGAACGGGACCGTGCAACGGGCAAATCGTTTTAATATCGAGTGCGGAAGCCTTTTTGAGCACCGTTTGAACGGGCGCGCCGTATTTGCCCACTATGTTCATGTAATAGCGCCGTGCTTCGCTTGTCCAGTCTTCGTTTACGTCTAAGGCTCCGAATTTTCCGAAAGCGTCGGCGGAAAACAACACTTTTTCGGTGGTTTCGTAAGAGAGCATAACTTCGGGCCAATGCACCATAGGCGCGAATATGAATTTAAGAGTGTGCTTTCCGATAGGCAGTTCTTCGCCGTCTTTCACCGAGAGCTTGTTTTTTATAACGTCGCCGAAAAATCGCTCGGCTATCGTAAACGTTTTTTCGTTGCCCACTACGGTTACATCGGGATATTTTTTCAAAAAAGCCGTTAAGCTTGCCGAGTGGTCCGGCTCCATGTGCGACACAATGAGGTAGTGCGGCACTTTTTTACCGAGTGCGGCTGCCACTTTCGAAAGCCATTCGTCGGTTTTGCGTTTATCTACGGTGTCGAACACCGTAATTTTTTCGTCGAACAATATATAAGAATTATAAGACATTCCGTTGGGCACAACATATTGCCCTTCGAACAAGTCTATTGTTTTGTCGTTTACGCCGACGTACTTAATGCTTTCCGAAATATTTTCCATTGAGTTCACCTCTGTATAGTATTGTAAATTTTCGCTTGTATTATAACAACCGCTTGTCGTTCAAGTCAACCGTTTTGTATAGAGCGGCGCTATTTGCATTTAAATGAGCGATTAAATATTTGCCGAAATAGTTTCTATAAGTATAACATAATTTATAAAAACATACAAGCGTATGCGCCGAAAATTGAGTGCCGCAAACCGTACAACTAAAATAAAAGCTCGAACGCGTTGTCGCAATCGAGCTTTTAACTTGCTATTCGGTTATTTCTTCGTCGGTGATTTTTTCGAACGTGATATTGAAATCGCCGTAGTATAAGATTTTAGGTTTTTCGTCGCCGCGATATTTAATTACAATATTAGCTTTAATAATATTGTAATCGGGGCTGTCGGCTATAATAATTTCGTTAACATTGCTTGAAACGGTCATTGTGCATGTTGCGCCTACCGTTTCGGTGGTTATATCGGGATTGTTGTATAAATTCGTGGCGTAAGCGTAGTGGGCAACCAAGTTCAAATCGTGTTCGAATTCTTTCGGAACGGTAATTTTAGTAAGGTTTTCGCCGCGCGTAGGTTCCGCTTGCCCTTCGTATGTCCAGCCTAAAAACAAATAACCTGCGTATCTGTTGTGGTAAAGAGTTAGAGTTGTGTCGGTTGCGCCGTTTGACGTAAAAGAAGTTTTCGTATTGTCTTCGTGGATTTTAATGTGCGAAGTCGTTGTGTTCGTAACGTCTACCGAATATGAAATATTGCAGGTTTTTCCCCATTTCGCATGGCAGTGGATTGTAGTGTCGTCCGCGTCTAACTTGAGCGAAAGAGTCTTTATCGGAGTTGTAAAGCTTTCGTCCTCGTACCAACCCAAAAACACATAGTCGCCGTTTTTAGTCGGGTCTTTCAAAATTACTTTGCCGTTGGCTCTCTCGGGATTATCGGGATTGTTAATTCCGCCGTTCAGGTGATACACTACGTTGTAAGAAATGGGTTCGTATTTGGCGTAAAGATTGTAGACTTTGCCTGCGCCGCCCTCTCCCGTGATGGGGAACGGAAGACTTATCACTTCGCCTGCGCCGCCTTCTTCAAGCGTGTAGCCCATAAAAGTATAACCGGGTTTTTCGGGCGGGGTATAGAATTTTTCGATATTATAAGTTTCGCCTTTCACAATAGAATACTTTTCTTGATAATAGTGTTCTATTGCCACGTCATATTCGTAATGATAATTAACTTGCGCAAAGGTGTACGCTATGTTCGGCGTCGTTTTGTCCGAACTTGACTCGGTGTTTAAGCAACCCGTAAAAAACGAAAAAGAACACATGCAAAAAACAAGTAAAATCAAAAATCTTTTGATACTCTTCATTATATTTATACTCCTAAATTTGCAGTATATATAGCTTAGCATATATATTGTTTTTTGTCAAGAGGACGGAAAAAACGAACCGCGATTACAAAGCAAAGACGGATAGGCAGGGTGGGGCTTGTTATAATTTGACTAACTTAGCGTTTCGATGAGGCAGCCGTTGCGCTTATAATAGTCTATCATTTCGGGGATTTTCTTTTTATCGTAGCTTGTAACGCAGTCGGATAGCACATGCACTATATAGCCGTTCTTTGTCATATTGTAGCAAGTGGATTTAACGCATGCTACGGCGTCGGCGCCCGCCACATAAAATTCTTTAATATTGTTCTCGCTTACGAAAGCGGCAAATTCTTCGCTTGTTAACGCATTGCCTTTGCTTTTAACGAATATGTTATTTGACGCTATTTTCATATCGGGCACTAATTCCGCTCCGCGAGTATTCGGCTTGAAAGTTCTTGTGCCTGCCGATAAGTTATTGTGTTTGATATATACAACATGAATATTGTTATTAACAGCCCAATCGATAGCGGCATTTATATTGCCGATTATTTCTTTGTAGTTTTTGGTTATATCGTTTTGAATGTCGATTACAATCAACGCTTTATCTTGCATTCGGTTACCTCTCTTTATGTTTTTTTATCGTTTATTAAACAAATTCATTATACCATAAACGTCGCGTATTTTCAAGAAAATAACGCTGTTGAATTTATACGACGGAAAAATGTTGTTTTGATTTTTTCAAAAATAAATATCAAAAGCTAATTCTTTTTCAAGCATAAGACATAAAAGAAAAAACAGAAACGAAAAATAAGACGAAACCGTATTCTGCAAGAGCAAAGTTTGAGTGTGCTTTCGGGCAAAATAAAGAAACAAACGAACCGCTATGTTAAGCGGTTCGTTTTAGGTTTGGACTGGTGGACGGGGGTGGATTCGAACCACCGAAAGCTGAGCTGGCAGATTTACAGTCTGCTCCCTTTGGCCACTCGGGAACCCGTCCGTAATATTCGAGTGTTTTAATTCACACTTTTATGTCGTTGGAGCCGGAGAAGGGACTTGAACCTTCAACCTACTGATTACAAGTCAGTTGCTCTACCGATTGAGCTACTCCGGCATACAAAAAAAGGATTTAATCCTTTTAATGGTGCCTCGAGACGGAATTGAACCATCGACACGAGGATTTTCAGTCCTCTGCTCTACCGACTGAGCTATCGAGGCATAAAAATGGCGACCTGGAAGGGACTTGAACCCTCGACCTCTAGCGTGACAGGCTAGCGTTCTAACCAACTGAACTACCAGGCCAAATTTATGAAAAATAGGGAAAGTGGTGGGCCTTCAGGGACTTGAACCCCGGACAGGTCGGTTATGAGCCGACTGCTCTGACCAACTGAGCTAAAGGCCCTAAAGCTCGGTTTTGCGTTATAGTTTTTTTATGCTTGCGCACGCAAAAACGCTCTTGCAAAAACTGACTTGTTTACTATACTACAAATCGGCTTTTCTGTCAAGAAAAAAAACTCTGTTTTCGGAAAAAAGTGCAAAAAATATTTAATCGGGTTTGCGCGGCGCAATGGGGACGACGCTTTTTTGTTTTGCGCAGGTATTGTGAGAGTATAAAAGCGTAGCCGACAAAATTAGCCTGTTTAGCGCCATTATCGACAAAATCGTTGCGGCGGTTTTTGATACAATGGTTTTACGCAAAAAGAGAAAGCGGAATTTGCGGCACGGCGTCAAACGTTTGGCGCAAATAACCGTTCACGGAGGTATGAACAAAATGAAAGTCGCTCATAAAATTGCGAACAACACGCTTTATGTGTCGATTTGCGGCGAGCTCGACGAAAGTTGCGCCGCGCCGCTGCGCGTTCGCCTCGACGAGCTTTTCGATGCGGCGGGAATAGCAAGAGTTGTGCTCGACCTCGCGGGCGTGTCGTTTATGGATTCTACGGGCATAGGTATGCTCATAGGCAGATACAAGGTGCTGAAAGCGAAAGGAATACCGCTGTTGCTGTCGTCGCCGCAAACGGTTGTTGATAAGTTGTTGTCGCTTTCGGGAATTTACGAAATAATGCCAAAAATCGGATGAGTTCGAAAGCTCGGCGCCGCAAACGGTTGTGCGGCGGGGAGCTAAGCGTTAGGAGGTTTCGGAATAATTTATGGACAATTACATGCGTTTGAAAATAAAGGCAATCAGTTCGAACGAGGCGTTCGCGCGTAGCGCGGTAGCCGCTTTTTGCGTTGACGCAAACCCTACGGTAGATAAACTCGCCGACGTGAAAACGGCGGTTTCGGAAGCCGTTACTAACAGCATAGTTCACGGATATAACGGAAGCGGCGAAGGAGAGGTGGAAATATACGTCGAACGTAGCGGCAACACGGTACATATCGAGGTTAAAGACTGCGGCGTGGGAATAGAAAACATAGAAAAAGCGCGCACGCCGTTTTTCACCACTAAACCCGACGAAGAGCGTTCGGGAATGGGCTTTACGGTTATGGAGTCGTTCATGGATTCTCTTTCGGTAGAGCCTAACGTTCCGCGCGGAGTTGTGGTGAAAATGAGTAAAAACCTCGACGGAGCCGAAAAAACTACGGAGTGACACGGAATTTGCTGGAACAGAGCGTAACTCAAGAATTGATTTCAAAGGCGCAGGACGGCAATAACGAAGCGAAAACGGAGCTTATAGAGCAAAATTCGCCGCTTATAAAAAGCGTTATTCGCCGTTACCGCAACAAGGGAGTGGACTACGAAGATTTATATCAACTCGGTTGCATAGGTTTTTTAAAAGCAATCCGCAATTTTTCCGATGCCTTCGGAGTAAAATTCTCGACCTATGCCGTTCCCATGATAGCGGGCGAAGTAAAGCGCTTTTTACGCGACGACGGATATATAAAGGTTTCGCGTTCGGTTAAGTCGCTTGCGTCTAAAATAAACTATTATATAGAGGAATACAAAAACAAAAACGGCGATAGCCCGAGCATAGAAACTATTGCCGAAGAATTCGGAATAGAGGCGCAAGAAGCGGTGTTCGTGCTCGATTCGGCAAAGTTCCCTGTGTCGCTATACGATAAGACGGACGACGAGCACAACCGCACGCTAATGGATAAACTCGCGTCGAAAGAAACGGTTGAGGACAACCTCGATAGAATTGTGCTTAAAGACGCTATTCAAAGCCTTGACGAGCGCGAGAAAAAAATAATACTTTTAAGATACTACCGCGACAAAACCCAAAGCGAGGTTGCGCGCGTTCTAAACGTTTCGCAAGTGCAGATTTCGCGGCTTGAAAACAAAATTCTCGAAAAGCTCAAACGAGGATTTTCGTAAGACACGAAAATATTTGACAACGGAGTTGCGCTTCTTGTATAATTAAAACATAATAATTTTACAAGAGGTGGATTATGAAAAAGAGGTTGTTTGCCGCCGTTACGGTGCTCGTTATGTCCGTGTTGGCGGCTTTTTGTATGCTCGGTTGCAATTCGGGCGGCTCGGATACTTTGCGCACATACAGTTCTTTGAAAATGAAAGAAAAATATGTAAGGCTTGATGACGATTCTTCGCCAAGTACATCTTTGCAAGTTTCTTACACTTTTTATTCAAACGGAACGGGAGAATATGATTATTTTAACAAATCTTATTCTTATACCGGCGGAGGTAATACCACTTATAACATTTCTTCATACATTATAAAATTCAAATACACTTATTGCGATAAAGATAAGGAAGGAATTGCTTGTTTTTACGATTCAATCGAATATAAGGATAACGACAATCAACATTCCGATAAGTCGGATTGGTATTCGATTTTAACGGTCTCGGAAAATATACTTATGAATATGGGCGGCACAGTTTATGTGCGCGAGGGATATAAAGACAAAGAGTTGCCTAATTTTACTCTGTAACGAAATTGTTTTCTTCGTGTTCTTTAACTTCTTGCTCGCGCTTTCTGAACACTTTGGGAAATGTTGAGAACAGAACTGCGGCGGTTATTATTCCCGCCGCAAAGTCGGCTATTCCTTCCGACAGATAAACTCCTTTAAATCCGAGAAAACGGGTGAGGGCAAAGCACAGAGGAATGAGTATAATCACTTTGCGCAGCACGGCAAGAAAGAGCGCCGACTTTGCTCTTCCTAAAGCCACGTTCACGTTTTGCAACGTCATTTGCACAAAAAACATTATTGAGCCCATAAGGAAAAGCGGCGAATATTTTTTAACGATTATCCGCACGCTTTCGCTCGCCGAAAACAAAAACGAGTAGGCTTGCGGAAACGCCATAGACGCCGACCACATAACTGCGGCGAAAATAAACGCAATCACGGTTACGCACTTTACGCCTTGCTTTAATCTGTCGGCGTTGCCTTTGCCGTAGTTGTAGCTAACGAACGGTTGCATGCCGTAGCCCAGCCCGTTAAGCGGCAGGGAAATGAGTTGCAAAGCGCTCAGCATAATGGTGAGCGCGGCTGTATAGTCTTTGTTTCCGCCTGTTGAGCGTTTAAGATTTATGTTAAACACAATTTGAATGGCGCATTCGGTGAGCGTCATAATAAAAGGGGAGAAGCCCAAAGAGACGATTGCGAATATTCGTTTGCCGTTCGACTTCATATCTTTTATTCGAAGTTTGAAAAAGCTTTTTTTTGAAAAAAAGAATACTGTAATCCATAAGAACGACAGGAATTGAGAAAGCACGGTTGCAAGGCTCGCACCTTTCACGCCCATATCGAGTGCGAAAATAAACAGAGGGTCTAACGCAATGTTGGCGAGCGCGCCTATAAGAACTGAAAACATTGCTGTAAGCGAATGTCCTTGCGCTGTTATAAACGGATTAAGACCTTGCGCCAAAAGTACGAAAACGGTTCCCGCCGAGTATATTTTTAAATAAGATTCCGCAAAATCGACTGCGCTTTCAGGACACCCGAAAAGCACGACTATTTGTCTTGCCGAGAAAAACGTTGCGACGCTAATTATTAAACCCGTAAGCAGTAGCAAAACGAACGAAGTGTTAAATATTTTATCTGCTTCCGCTTTTTCGTTTTCTCCGAGTTTCATGCTTGCTCGCGGTGCTCCGCCCAACCCTATAAGGTTTGAAAATGCTTGAATAATAAGCGTTATGGGTAGCACAATTCCGAGCGCCGCCAACGCGTCCATGCCCACGTCGTCTATTTTCGCAACATACATTCTGTCTACGATATTATATAAGAACGTTATAAGTTGCGCGACAACGGCAGGTACCGTAAGTTTAAAAACCAACGGCAGTATTTTTTCTTTTTCCAATCGTTCGGCGGAATTCATAGTTAGAATATTATATCACGGACTAATAAAAAATTCAATCGCTTTTCTGCGGATTGACAAATTCTTTAAATTATGTTAGATTAAATCTTATGAGTAACGTAAACAAATTCAGCAATAAAGCGAACGAATATTCGGCGGGCAGACCTTCTTACGCGAGCGGTTTAATAAACATGCTTTACGGTGAGCAAGGTTTTTGTTCGGGTTCGGCGATAGCGGATATAGGTTCGGGAACGGGCATATTCGCAAAACAGATGTTGGAAAGGGGAAGCGTTGTTTACGGCGTGGAACCTAACGACGATATGCGCAAAAGAGCGGAAGATGATTTGAGTCGCTTTGAAAAGTTTTATTCAATAAACGGAACTGACGAAAATACTACGCTGGAAAGCGGTTCGGTTGATTTCGTTACCGTCGCTCAAGCTTTCCACTGGTTTAACGTTATGCCGTTTAAAAAGGAATGTTCGCGCATATTAAAACCCGGCGGTAAAGTATTTTTAATTTGGAATACGCGCGACGCCGAAAGCGAAACAAACCGCAGGCAAGAAGTAATATTCAAGCGTTTTTGTCCGTCTTTCAAAGGTTTTAGCGGCGGCATAAAAGAAAACGACGAAAGAATACGTTCGTTTTTCGGCAACGATTTTACTTATGCCGAGTTCGCTAATCCGCTTTTGTATAACAGGGAAAAATTTATTCAAAGAAGTTTGTCGAGTTCTTATTCGCTTTGCTCAGCTAACGAACGCTACGGAGAATGTTTGCAGGCGTTAAACGACTTGTTCGATGAATTTTCTATCGACGGCGTTTTAGCCGTTCCGAATAAAACGGAAGTGTATTTCGGCGCGATATAATTGACTGAATTGCGCCGTTTAGTTAAATTCTGCTTAGAGTAACCTAAAAAATTGTTAAATGAAAAAATCGAGACGAATTGCACTGTGGCGGCGTAACCGCGCAAAGATTAACCCCGCGCAAAAAGAACTCTTTATGGTTGGAGCTGAATAAAGAGCGCTGTCGAAGAATGGAAAAGTTGGGGCTTATGACTGACGCGGGGCGCGCCGTTTTGCCGGATATGTCGCCGTCCGGTTTTGTTATTGACAATGAAATTTTTAACGCATTACAGACTGACGCGGTAGTATGGAACAATTTTTTGAGTTTCCCGCAATTATATCGGCGTGTTGGAATCGACACGATACAAATCAAGAAAAAACAATCCGAGCTTTTTCAAAGTCGTTTACAAAAATTTATTGAAAACACAAAGAGGGGTATAATGTACGGCGAATGGAACGACAACGGGCGACTACTTAATTATTAGGGTCTTTGTCATTTTCGACTAAACAATGTTTTATATAATCGCTTCGACTACCGTCCCAATAACAATGAATGCATCTGCCATCCTTAAAAATATGGCTACAATTCGGATAACCATATATTATACTTGCACATTCCGGGCATAAAGATTCCATCATTGAACTTGATTTAAGGAATTTACTGCCGCATTCATCACAAATAGCGTATTTTTTATTTCTCATAGTATGACTCGTAAGTTGCTAATTTGAATATTACATTGCAATCCAACATCCAAATATCCATTAGAAAAAAAATAAAACGCACCCATTTTTAAAAAGCGGTTCGTATTATTTCTCTTGGCGGAGCGGTAGTAACCTAAAACGAATTTTTGTAACTTATAAAAATGTGGCACACGGCAAAAAGAACGGAAAAGAATATCAGCGGAATACTTGCCAAAACAATGCCGCCGAATAAGAATATGCAAGACGGAATTATCGAAAGCGAAAACGCTTTTAATTTATCGTTTCTATTCCAACATATTGCCCAAAATATCAAATATGACAAGCATAAACTGCCTATTACAGCCAAATATACTATTAGCGTATAATTAAACCAAAAGTTAAAATACGTGTGCGGAATATTGAAAATCATAAATGCAAAACAGCCGTATCTGCCTATTTGTTCTAAAAGTTCAACCGCTTTATTGTGATAAGTGCTTTCGCCGTTTTTATGTTTTACGGCATAAATGATATTCGGTATCATAATAACCGCCATAACGGTAAGTCCGTAATAATTAAACCACCCCATAACATTCGCCCAAAATAATTTTTCTCCGTTAAATTGAAATTTAATTTTCAATTTTAATAATAATGTCGTATGCAGTAGAACATTCTTCTTTTGATAATTTTGTTTCATTGACCAGATACTCTATTGCCTCATCTTTGCTATCAAATTTTTTTAATATATCTTTTACCTCTTTAAATTTATCAATAGCAACCTGAATTTCGGTGTTCATAATTTCTCGCCTCACTTGTAAATTACTGTTTATCGCTCTATATGAGCAAATAAATTATAGCATAAACGACAGTATTTTTCAACTATATGACAGCGTAAAAATGGACTTATGGCACTGTGGTGGGTGCTTGAATAAACAAGCGGCTCGTTTACGCTCGCCGTCAAGCACCCGCGACAAAACCAACCAAACAAACCAAGAAACCGCCTAAAAAGCAAGGCGGCGGCTAAAATACGGCGACACGCGCAGGCTTTCCGTGTTCGCCGTATTTTTTTACACCGCCGCACTTTCTGCTTTTTATTACGGCGCATTCTTCTCAGAGTGTTATTCGCACCGTCTTTTTACCGCCGTTTACGCTACGTTATGCAAAACCGAAAAGGCAAAGAAAAAACCTAAACCGAGATGTTCGATTTAGGTTTCACTTGGCGGAGAGGGCGGGATTCGAACCCGCGGTACGTTTTAGCGTACGCACGCTTTCCAAGCATAAATATGTATTATCCCTATAATCGGGACATATTTCCCATTGCGTGGGATTTATTCCAGATGTCTGGAAAATGATTGTTCCGACTTGGAATGATAGGGGATAAAAGAAAACCGTATCGGCGTGATACGGTTTTTTAATCTTCATAATATTCGGCGTCAAGTGACAAGAGTTCATCAGAGGCAAGGGCAAACAAGAGGTTTTCTAAATGTATTTTTGCTATTGTGAATGAAATTAGAGTTTCGTTGTTTTTATTTTGCTCGTAGTGTTCTTTGGTTGTGTTATATTCTTCTAATGTGCTTTTTAAGCAATTTTTGGAATAATCACTTCCATGCATTTGGGTTTCTTCAATTACTCTTGGCGCAATTTCGCGTAGATGTATTTGTGTCTTTTTGTCCTCTCCGAATAAATATTCTATCGGTATGTGAAAAAGTCTGCTTAAAGTGATTAGTTTTTCGTATGATGGCTCTTGTCTTCCAGACTCCCAATTACTTATTGTGTTTTGTGTAGTATGTAGTAATTTTGCGAGGTCATGTTGTGTTAGTTTGTGCTTTTTTCTGAGAAAGCGCAAACGATTCATAAAAACATCATCAATCATTATGTTTTAATTATAAACCATTTTGCGATAAATTGCAAGAAAAATTGTGTCCAAATACATTTTATCGCAAAATGCGATAAAATTGTTGACATTTGCAAAGCAATGGTTTATTATATAAGCAATATCGCAAAATGCGATATTAGATTGTGTAAGGGAGTAGCGCAAAAATGGATATGTGGGATTTAGTAAACGATTTGCAATTAGAAGTTGCAGAACTGCAAGAGACGCAAGAAGTGTTCGTTGAGGATTTAGGACAACTGCTTGTGAGTGAGAATGTAAGTAAGGATACACAAAAGCGGCTTGCATTGTTGTGTTTTATCGGAAACGCAATGGCAAACCGCTTAGGCGGTTTGTGTAAGCGCATTTCGGACTTTTGGGGGATAGATTCTAAATTATCCGAATAGTGCGGAAATGACGCTACAAGGGGCAAATGCGGGCGAAAAATGCAAAGAGGTGGCAAAACTCTTTGCAAAGCGAAAACCCAAAACCAACCCCGCCACCCACGCCCCGCTTGCGGGGCGATATGGAGCGCCGTAACGGAGTGTAGGCAAGAGAAGTGAAATCAATCCGTTTAGGGTGGGGTTCCCTAAACGGACAACAGTGCGGTGGATTAGTGGGCAACCCAACGAACTCCTATGGGTTCGGACTATGCGACGTGGGTTGTCCACTTATCCCCCCGCAAGACCGACGGGCGGAAGCATTGCGAACGCCCTGTGAAACGGTTGTGTGACGGACGCATGCGGACGGTGCGTAGCCCGCCGCTTGCGTCGTGCCGTTGGTGTGAGCGTCAGCGAACACCGCGCAGTGCCCTTTGGGCGCCTCGCGCGCGTGCGCGCGTGTGCGCGTTAGTATTACCCAAAGGGCACTGTGTAAAAGTGTAAAAAAAAATCCCACAAAAAGGGAAAAGAAAAAGGAAAACAAAAAAATGAAAAACACTAATTTTGATAGCTACTATTACGGAGCAAAACGTATTGATAGTTCTTCGTTCTTGTTTGATGTATTCGGCAAAAGTGCGGGTATTCGTCGAACATCAAAAAATCATTACGAATTTGTTGCGGTTATGCCCTGGCGAATTTATGTACAGTGTTTTCCTACTTTTCGGGCGGCTTGGGGTTATGTTTGGGGCGAATTTTACGAGGAATATAAAAAATATACAGAGGAAGTAAAAAATTGACTATTGAGGAAATGCAAGACAAAATTAAAGATTTATCGCAAAAGGTTGATTTACTTATTGCCTTAGTGGTAAAGGGTGGTCAAGGTGCGCTTGCACCTTGTGCTTCTTCATGTGTCTATACTTTGTTTTCGTGGATTGATGAGTGGTTTGTGTTGTATAAGGCTTCTACACTTTCGGATAAAGGCTATAAAATGGGATTGAGTATAGAGAAGCATATAAAGCGTAATTTTGAGGATAAGCCTTTGCAAGCCGTTACAAGTGATGATATAACATGTGCGTTGAACGCGGTTAAAAGCGAGCGTATGCGGCAAATAGTTTGGAGCATATATAACCAATCATTTGCCAAAGCTGTTAAGCTCGGATATATTGCCGAAAATCCAATGTCGAATGTGGATACTGTTAAGCATCAATATCAGAACGGGCGAGCTTTGACAAATAGTGAGCAATCGCTTTTTCTTTCAGTAATAGTCGGTAATGAATTGGAATCGCTTTATCGCTTTTATTTGCTGACTGGTTGTCGTAGAGCCGAAGCATTGACGGTTAAGTGGTCGGATATTCAAGACGGATATTTACATATTCGCGGTACGAAAACAAAAAACGCCGTTCGGACTTTCCCGTTATATACTCCATTGGAAAATTTGTTACAATCTATACCGAGAACGGGAGAACGGTTGTTTCCGTACACGGTGGGCAAAGTACGTAAAAACTTTGAGCGCATACGCAGCCACTTGCCGTTTTCCGACTTTACCATACATGATTTGCGGCATACTTTTGCTACACGTTGTCTTGAAAAAGGCATTGCAATGAAAACTGTTCAAAAATGGTTAGGACATTCAAAATATGATACTACCGCCGATATTTACAGTCACATAACCACGCAATTTGAGTTAGAAGAAATAACTAAAATTTCGGAATAAATTTGTCCAAAAGTGTGTTCGTAGCGTGCGCCCCGATTTATAACCTAAGTGGGCATGATTATTTGAAAATATATAGAAAAATACCCTTTGAGTGGTTACTCATAGGGTATTTTTGCATTATTTGGCGGAGAGGGCGGGATTCGAACCCGCGGTACGTTTTAGCGTACGCACGCTTTCCAAGCGTGTGCCTTCGACCACTCAACCACCTCTCCAAGTGCGAGTGCTCTACAAAGATTGCATTGCCTAATAAGGATATAGAAAAAAAGAATTTTTGTCAACTGTTTTACGCGGACTTTAAAAGAAAATGCGCTAAGGGAGAAAAACTTCCGCAAAGCGCATTTTTAATTATAGATTACAAATAAAAACTTTTAATTTACACTACCAGCGACGGGGCGGCGTATACGCGAGCGGCAAGCTCGTTGTTAAGCATATATAGTCCGTTGGGGGTGGAACCGAACAATTCCATTTTGGCAATAAGATTGTTGGCGTTATCCTCTTCTTCGCTTTGTTCTTTAACAAACCAATCGAGAAGCTGCATTGTGCGGTAGTCTTTTGCCGATTGCGCGGCGGAATAAATGTCGTTTATAAGCGAGGTAACATATATTTCATGTTCCAAGCCCGCTTTCAAAACGCCCATGTCGGAATCAAGTTTTTTGTCGGGCTGCGCGATTGCTTCCAACGCAACCTTTTCGTTGTTTTTGTGCAAGTAGCGGTATAACAGCATAGCATGGTCTCTTTCTTCCTGCGCCTGAACGTAATACCAGTTGGCAAAACCGTTTAATCCGCGCGATTCGAAATAGTTTGAAAAGTCGAGATACAAATACGCGGAATACAGTTCTTTGTTTACTTGTTCGTTAAGCAGTTTTTTTACTTTTTCGTTTAACATAAATTTTCCTCCGTTTTCTTATGCTGAAATTTTAACACCTTACGAAGCGGCTTGTCAACCGATTTTCAAAAAATGGAAGAATGCGTTTTTTTTGCAAAATCGGCTTGCTCGGCAAATTGCGTTTCTATCCTTGCCAAATCGAAAAATATGTGCTATAATGTTTCAAACGCAAAAATAAAGGAAGAAACGGCGTTCAAAATTTTTTTGTCGAATTTTGAAAAACGTTATTTTACGGCGGCTTAAAAGGCGTTCCGTTAGGTAATATAAATATTAAGACAGTTTGCCGTTTAACGCTGTTTGCGACGCGGCTACGAGAGGAATTTATGAAAGCATGGAGATTGCACGACAAAGAAAAGCTCACGCTCGACGAGTTGCCCGTTCAAAACGTGGGACCCGACTGCGTTAAGCTTAAAACTTTGGCTTGCGGCATTAGCATAACCGACGTTTTAATGTACGAGGGCAAAATGCCGCTTTCGTCGTCGCCGCTCATAATGGGCAGACAGTGTGTGGGGCTTGTTGTGGAAACGGGCGAAAACGTTACGGGGCTTAGCAGGGGAAACCGCGTTGCCGCCGACCCGTTCGTTTGTTGCAAAACGTGCGCGCCGTGTAAGTCGGGTAAAAGCGACGAATGCGAAAAAATGCTGTGCTACGGAGTGAACGACAACGGCTTTATGAGCGATTTTTCGGTTGTGCCCGCAAATATGCTGTACGTTTTGCCCGACCGCGTGCAAGACAGCGACGCCGTTTTTATAGAGCACATAGCGCTTTCGATTAACACCGTAAGCAAGTTGGGGCTCGATAAGGGCGAGCATATAGTTATAGTTGGCGCAAACGCGCTCGGAATAATACTCGCGCAAGTGGCCATATATTACCAAGCGGTGCCCATACTTGTTGATACCGATGCCGAAATGCTTTCGCTTGCAGAAAGTCTCGGAGTTTACTACACGGTGAACAGCGTTGAAGCCGACCCAATGAAAAAGATATTCTCGCTCACGGGCGGAAAGATGGCGGAAACGGTGGCTTTCGTAACAACTTCGCACATGGCTTTCGGGCGTAGCCTCGAATATGCCACGAACGGCGGCAGAGTTGCTTTGGTGGGTTGCTCGGATATTGCCGACGAACTTTCGGGAAGTTTCGCGAGCATTTTGAATAAGCAGTTGAAAGTTATGGGTGTGAACAACGGCGCGCGAATGTTCCCTGCCGCAATAAACTTGCTCGCCACCCGCACGGTAGACGTGAGCAAACTCGTTAGTTGCGAAATAAAGTTTGCCGACGTTGAAAAATGCGTGCGCGAACACGTTGAAAACAGAGACAGGTTTATTAAAGCGGTTGTAAAGCCGTAAAGTTTTTTAAATGCGACGCCCCTTAATAAAATTTTGGCGGTAAAACTAAAAAGGGGCGGGCAGTCGCAATAAAAGAAAATGTTTTCGCAAAATGGTGAAAATCGGTTGCGGTTTGTTTTTAATTATGATATACTGTTTAGGCTCGGTTATTTTCCGAGCCTTATCCTTACTCTCGCGCGGCGAGGGTCAAAGACCGAAAGGAGGTGCGAAATAGCATGAACAAGTACGAAATTCTGTACATTCTCGCGTCCAACCTCGACGAGGCTGTTAAAGAAGCCCAAATCGAGAAATACAGCGCTTTGGTAACTGCCAACGGCGGCGAAGTGGAAAGCGTGAATAAGTGGGGCAACAAGCGCTTCGCTTATGAAATCGACGGCAAGAATGACGGCTATTATGTGCTTATGAATTTCACGGCTAAATCCGACTTACCGCAGGAAATCGAGCGGCAAATGAAGATTAGCGACGAAGTTATACGCTACATGACGGTACGCAAATAAGGAGTACGCAAGATGAACAAGTGTATTTTGGTAGGAAATTTAACCCGCGACCCCGAACTTACTCAAACGCAGTCGGGCATATCGATGTGTAGGTTTTCTATTGCGGTGAACCGCAACTACTCGAACGCCAACGGCGAACGCGAAGCCGATTTTATAAATATAGTGGCTTGGCGCGGTTTGGCGGAAAATTGCGGAAAGTATCTTGCCAAAGGTCGCAAAGTTGCCGTTTGCGGTCAAATTCAAACCCGCAGTTACGACGATAAAGACGGCAACAAGCGTTATTCCACCGAAGTGGTGGCTGACGACGTCGAGTTTATAGGCGGCGGACAGAGCGAGGGCGGCGGAAATTACGGTGCCCCGCGCGAAGAAAGAGCGGCTGCGCCCAAAAAGCTCACAAGCGAATTAAAGCCTGTGGAAGACGACGGTCTGCCTTTCTGATTCGAGAGAGCGTTCGGGCGTTTTAACGCCTAAAATATACGCTTTCGAAAAAAATTGATTAGGAGTTATATTGAAAATGGAGCAGAAAAAAGTGGAGAACGGCGAAGAAAAACAAAAACGCGTTCGGCGCGCCCCCAAGAAAAAGGTGTGCGCTTTCTGCGTTGAAAAAGCCGAAGAAATCGATTATAAAGACGTTGCCAAGCTTAAACGCTATATCACCGAAAAAGGCAAAATCATTCCCCGCAGAACAAGCGGAATGTGCGCCGAGCATCAACGCGCTCTTTCGGTGGCAATCAAGCGCGCGCGCATAATGGCGCTTCTGCCTTTTAAGGCGGAATAATTTTTCCGAGAGGAAAAGTTTAATCGTTCCCAAGAGTATAAAAACTTTTGTCGAATAGTTGAGCGCAAAATTTGTGTAACATTTTGAAAGACCTTGTATGATTACAAGGTTTTTTTCTTTTATTTGCCTCTAACAGTTAAAATAAAAAAGTTTACTGCCGTTATTTCGATAGCCTTTTTGTATTGAATCAGCTTTCCAAATCCAGTTCATCATAGTGAAAGTACTCGTCGCTTAAAAACTCGCTTATGCTTATCCCAAATCCACGTGCAAGCATAATTAAGGTTTTTAGCGTTATTCCCTTTGTGCGTCGTTGCATGATGCTCTTAATTGTGGGATATGGAATGCCGCTTAATTCAGCCAACATATATTGTGAAATGTGTGTTTTGCCTAAATAAAAGTTTATACGGTCAATCACCATTTCGTTTAAAGTTTTCATTGCTAGTACCCCAATACTAATATTTTAATGTACAAAAGTTAAAAACATGGGATGATATGTCATTCTTTTGGTTGACATATCATCCTAAATAAGATATAATAATACTGATGGGATTATGTATAGTCCTATAATGAAAATAAAAGGAGTATCGAAAATGTTTCAAATTTCAAAAAGTTTAAAAGAAAAGCTAACGACTTTAAGACAAAAATTGCAGCCGCAACCTGCAGGAATCCAAATTTCCGCATATTGTTCTACATGCGAGGGAGGATGTTTAGGAAATTGTGTGAATATGTGTAAAGGAGCTTGTGACGGCGGTTGTATGGGCGGTTGTTATGGTACCAGCGTGGTGAGGTAGTATGCTTGACAAGAAATGCGTAACAATCACTCTTACGGAACAATGTAATTTACAGTGTACATATTGCTATGAAAAACATAAGAATGTAAGAAGCATTTCATTTGAGCGAGCGAAAGAAATTTTGGATTACGAGTTTCAAGTCGATGATGGCATGAATGAGTTGGAAATCGATTTTTTCGGTGGAGAGCCATTCTTTGCCTTTGAAACTATGCGAAAACTTGTTGAGTACATTAAGACAAGCGCATACACAAAAAAGTTTGTTTTTTTCGTGTCGACCAACGGTACGTTGGTGCATGGCGATATACAAAAGTGGTTGGAACAGAATATTGGATATATATGGTGCGGTTTGAGTCTCGATGGCACAAAAGATTCTCATAATTTGAACAGGTCAAATTCATTCGATAAAATAGACCTTGATTTTTTTGCTAAAACATATCCAGGTCAAGACGTTAAAATGACGATAGCGGAAAATACGTTAAAAAAATTATGTGAAAACGTTATTTTTTGTCATAGAAAAGGTTTTAACGTAAATTGTAATCTTGCGTATGATATCGATTGGTCTAATTCTGTTAACGAACAAGAGTTGGAAAGTCAGCTTATGGACTTAATTGATTTTTATTTAAAAAATCCAATTATCAAACCTTGCAGTATGTTAAGTTGTTCTATTGAAAGAATTCAGACTCGAGAAAAATCTCGATACTGTGGCGCAGGTATAGAAATGCGTACTTATGACGTTGAAGGGAATGTGTATCCGTGTCATTTTTTTATGCCGATTTCTGCAGGCGATAAAGCGCTAAAATTAGGAGAAATCACTTTTTATGAAAATCCCGATACCGAGAGGTGGGGCGAGTGCTATACATGCGATTATTTTAATATTTGTCCAAATTGCTACGGAGCTAATTATGTTGCTACCGGAGATATTTACAAAAAAGACTTAGATATGTGTCGCTTATTCAAAATCATTTTGAGAGCTAATGCTTATTTTGTTGCTCACAGGATAGAACGGGGAATTTTGCATCAAACTGAATTGAGCCAAGAAACCATAGACGCTATATTTAAAATACTGAAATAGCAAATGGTTATCATTATAGTTTATATATGGAACGGTCTCGTTCAACGGAACTCCTGTTTTGTGTGCTATATTTCGAGTTAATGTAAAACATCCGTTGCCGTAGAAGCTTTTAAGGTCTCGAAAAGTTTGTTCAAAACAGTGTACTTTTATTTTTAAACGTGATATAATTACACTGGCAAGGTTAAAGTAATATAAATGTGCACGTCTAACTGTTTCAAAGCGTAATATTTGTCGCATGGTTAGGTATAAATTTTATTGAATAATTAAAAGACCTTGTTTAACTGCGGGGTCTTTTTTATTTGGCTCCGGCAGCTGTTTAACTGCTATTTCGGAGAAGGACTAAATTATGATTAGCGTAAATAACGTTACACTTCAATTCGGCGGCAGAGTGCTGTTCGAAAACGTAAACCTTAAATTCACAAAAGGGAATTGTTACGGGATAATAGGCGCGAACGGCGCGGGAAAGTCTACCTTTTTGCGTATTTTAAGCGGCGAGCTCGAACCGAACAAGGGCGACGTTACGATAGACAAAAACGAGCGCATGAGCGTGCTTATGCAAAACCAAAACGCCTACGACGCGTATTCGGTGCGCGAAACCGTTATGTGGGGGCATAAGCGGCTTATGGAAGTTGCCAAAGAGCGCGAAGCTCTTTATTCGAAGCCCGATTTTTCGGACGCGGACGGCGAGCGTGCCGCAGAGCTTGAAGGCGAGTTTGCCGACATGAACGGCTACGAGGCTGAGTCTGCCGCCGAAACTCTTTTATCCGGGCTTAAAATAGATTCTTCGCTGTTCGACACCCCTATGTCGGATATGGACGCAAAACTTAAAGTTAAAGTGTTGCTTGCGCAAAGTCTTTTCGGCTCTCCCGATATTTTGGTTCTCGACGAGCCTACAAACAACCTCGACGCCAAAACGGTGAAATGGTTAGAGGGGTATCTTATGGAGCTTACCGACACCACCGTTATAATTGTGTCGCACAACCGCCACTTTTTGAATCGCGTTTGCACTCATATATGCGACGTTGACTTTAAACAGATAAACGTTTTTGTCGGCAACTACGATTTTTGGTATGAAACGAGCCAGCTTCTTGCGCGTCAGGCAAAAGAGCAAAATAAGAAAATGGAAGCGAGAGCCAAAGAATTGCAGGAATTTATTGCGCGGTTCTCGGCAAACGCAAGCAAATCGAAGCAAGCCACAAGCAGAAAACGCGAACTCGAAAAAATCAAGCTTGAAGATATTAAGCCTTCGAGCCGCAGATACCCGTTTATAGACTTTAAATACGAGCGCGAAATAGGCAACGAAATTCTCGAAGTGGAAGGACTTACTAAAAAAGGCTTTTTCGAGAACGTTTCTTTTAAGTTGAAACGCGATGACAAAATAGGCTTTTTGTGCTCGTCGAGCCAAAGCATGAGTATGCTGTTCGACGTGCTTATGGGGCTCGAGCAACCCGATTCTGGTTACTTTAAGTGGGGACAAACGATTACAACCGCATACTTACCGCAAAACTACGACAACTTTTTCGACGGAGTGGATTTGTCGCTTGTAGAGTGGCTCAGTCAATATTCAAAAGACCATTACGAAGAGTATTTGCGCGGTTGGCTCGGCAGAATGTTGTTTTCGGGGCAAGAGGCGCTCAAAAAAGCGAAAGTGCTTTCGGGCGGCGAAAAAGTGCGCTGCATGCTTGCGAGAATGATGCTGCTCGGCGCCAACTTTTTGATTTTCGACGAACCCACCAACCACCTCGATTTAGAGAGCATAACGGCGCTAAATAAGGGCATGACAAACTTTAAAGGCGGCATGCTTTTCGTTACGCACGACGAAGAAATTATTTCCACCGTTGCAAACCGCATAATAGAAATAGAGGGCGGCAAGAAGATATTCGATAGGGATATGACTTACGACGAATATCTTGAACTCGACGCGTAAACGTTGCGGAGGGGCGCGCTGTGGCAACAAGCAAAGAATTTGTCGATTTTATCGTCGGGCAGTTATCCGAGCTAAACGAAATCGCCGTGCGAAGCATGATGGGCGAATATATAGTTTATTACAAAAGCAAAATTGCGGCGTATATTTGCGACAATAAACTGCTAATAAAGCCCGTTCCTAAGGCGTTCGAGCTAATGCCCGATGCGCCGCTTGTTCCGCCTTATGCGGGAGCGAAAGAAATGCTTTTTGTTGAAAGACGTTGAAGACAAAGAGTTTATAACCGAATTGTTTGCGGCAATATATGGCGAATTGCCCGAACCCGCCAAAAAGAAGAAAAAAAAGTGAACTAAAAATGCGGTTGCGTATTAACGCAGCCGCATTTTTTTAGCAGGAGTGGGGAAGAAGCAAACCTATTCGCCTAACGTCTGCAACAACCGCAGAACAAGCGGCGAAGGCACGAACAAAAATCGCAACGTTGCACTTGCGGGCGGCAGCAGTTGCAGTTGTTTTGCTCGTGGCAATGGTTGTGTTCGCGGCACGGTTTTTGCTCGCAGCAGCAATTATTTTGCTCGTGGCAGCAACCGCACTTAGGGCAACGCGGTTTGTTGCAGCCGCAGTTGTTGCCGCAATTTCCGCACATAGAACAGGATTGGTTGTAGTTGTCGAATTCGTTCATAATTTTATCCTCCGTATATTACCATGCTATGCCCGAAATATCGGCGGCGTTACAAAACCGAGCAAGTATTTTTGTCAAAATATTGTAATTTTGCTTGACATATTGCGTAAAAAAAATTATAATATAAACAATAATAATTATTATTATTATAAAAATTATGTTATTGAAAATTTTTGATAAGCAAATATCTTTATGGAGTTGCACGAAGCGGATTGAGTAAGCGCGCGTGTGGCAGGAGAATTTATGCGTTACAGCAGTAGGCGGGAAGCGATACTCGAAGTGTTGAGAAACACGAAAGAGCATCCCGACGCCGACACGGTATATGAAAAAGTGCGCGAAAAAATTCCCAACATAAGTTTGGGAACGGTTTACCGCAACTTGCGCGAGCTCGGAGAAAGCGGCGAGTTGAATACGCTCGAAACCGAAGACGGTAGCACGCATTTCGACGCCGACACTTCGCGCCATGCGCACTTTGTTTGCAAAGGGTGCGGCAAAATAGGGGACCTGTTCGGGTACGGCGACGTTGCCGACGCTCTCGAACATGCGGGTTATAAAGTTGAATGCGTTAAAACCGTTGTATACGGGCTGTGCCCCGAATGCGCGCGCAAACAAAAAGACTGCGACCCATCGCTTTCTTAGCACGGCATTTTGTATATTCGAACCCGTAAAGTTTTGAAAATAAACGCGGTTTTGCGTGGGTATTCATTATTCGCAACAAAAAAGGCTTTTTCAATGCGGAAAGGCATTGCAAAAACATAAACAAAAAAATAAAAAGTAAAGGAGAAAAACAAAATGAAAAAGTATGTATGCTCGGTTTGCGGTTACGTTCACGAGGGAAACGAGCCGCCCGCAAAGTGCCCTCAGTGCAAAGCTCCCGCTTCCAAATTCGTGGAACAGGGCGCGGGACTTGCGTGGTCGGCGGAGCACGTTGTGGGCGTTGCTAAGGGTGTGCCCGAAGACATTATAAACGATTTGCGCATGAACTTTAACGGCGAATGCACCGAAGTGGGAATGTATCTTGCTATGGCTCGCGTGGCTCATCGCGAAGGTTATCCCGAAATCGGTTTGTATTGGGAAAAAGCCGCCTACGAAGAAGCGGAACATGCCGCTAAATTCGCCGAACTTTTGGGCGAAGTGGTAACCGATTCCACAGAGAAAAACCTTAAAATGCGCGTAGAAGCCGAAAACGGCGCCACGGCGGGCAAAACCGATTTGGCTAAGCGCGCCAAAGCCGCCAACCTCGACGCCATTCACGACACAGTTCACGAAATGGCTCGCGACGAAGCGCGTCACGGCAAAGCATTTGAAGGGTTGCTTAAAAGATACTTTAATAAATAAAAGCCGCATAGCGGCACATATAAAGGCTACGTGTATGTAGTCGGCTCGGTTACGTACTAAGAAGTACGCGCCCTCGTCGACGACATGCCTGTTGTCTTTCTCTGCACCACTCTGCGGCTTTTTGTGCGGAGTAGTGTTTAAGGCGGCAAAATGTTATTGCATTTAGCCGAGTGTGAAAACGCAAACGCCACGAGCGTAGCGAGTATCATAGAGAAACAGTTTTTGCAAATAAAAGCCGCTTGTCATTGCGAGGGCGTAGCCCGAAGCAATCTCATGCGTAAGAACACTATTCAATAAAACAAAAAAAGAGCAAGTTATATAAGCTTGTTCTTTTTTGTTGCTTTTTATTGACTTTTTCGAAAGGAAAGGGATATAATATATCGTAAAGATTTTTTGCTTGAATTTGATTTAAGCGAAGAGGTGCGGTATGCCTGAGGAAAACGAAAACATAGAGCGAGAACAAGAAGAACAAAATACGACTGCGAAAGAGCAACAGCAAGAAGGCGGAAGCGAGCCTCAAAAAAGCGAAAGCCCTACGATTGACAAGGCTACGGAAAGAAAAGTTATTTTTTCGTTATGCTATTTGTGGGGTATTTTGTTTTTTCTTCCGCTTGTTTTATATAAGGGCGACGCTAAGGCAACCCGACACGCCAACGAGGGCTTGGTATTGTTTTTGTTTTCGGTTATAGGGAATGCAGTGTTCGGCATTTTAACGATTTTCGGCGGCTTTATAGGAAGGCTTTTCGTAATACTTGCGGGCGTTTATTCGCTTGCTCTGTTGTTACTCGGTATTCTCGGAATAGTGTATGTAGTTACCGATAAAGACACTCCGTTGCCTTTCATAGGCGGCATAAAAATTTTAAAATAAAAAGTATGAGCGGGCTTTTAAACCCGCTTTTTTATATCGTGTCGGTAATGCCGAGAAAATAGTCCGCCGACACGCCGAACTCGACCGCCATGCGTTTAAGCATGTCGTAGCCGGGCTTTGCTTTTCCTTTCAGCCATTCGCTAACTTGACTTTGTTTTATACCTATTTTTTGCGCGAATGCAGTTTGAGTAAGTCCGCGAAGTATTAAAAACTCTTCCAAAATTTCGGAAAAAGACAAATCCATATTTATATATTATAGAATATTCTATTAAATGGCTTGACGTATAGAATATTCTATTCTACTATAATTATGTTTTCACAGCAGAAAATATGCAAATAATTTAGAAAAAGGAAGGTTTTTATGAGAACATATGAAGAACTGAAAAACGAATGTTACTTTAGAAAAAAAGGAATCGATGCGGTTCTTGAAAAATTATATGTGAATGAAGAAATTATTACGGTTTTATACGGGTGCTATTTTTTAACGGATGCAAACCGTATGATTTCGGTGGACGAGCATGTCGGTGGCAATAGCTTATTAAAGAACTATACTTATAATATTTCGATTTGCGATTTAAATTTGTAGACCCTAAAAAAATATCTTTAAATTATTACAAAGAGGGGCTTATTTTTAAAACTAAATATGCCGTAATTAGTTATTCAAGTAGGCTTACGGTAAATAACAATAATGATTTTCAATCAATAGAGAACGCCTCGTTTTCTATAAAATGCAGTAGCGATATGGCGGAACAATATTATAATGTGCTTTTGAGTCACATTAAAAAATATAAAGCAAAAAGCAAGGTAAAAAGCGAAAGCAAATCGTCTTCGAGTGCGTCTTCAAACATAGCCGAGTTAAGACAAATGTTGGAAGACGGTTTGATTGATAAAGAAGATTTCAAGGAATTGGTAAAAGCAGCGAAAAATTAGTAAAAAATAGCAAGTGTAACTGCGCTTGCTATTTTTATGAACGAAAAAGATTAAGGAGCCGTTGCGTTTTGCAATAGCTCCTTTCGTTTAATTCAGTATTGCTATAAACAAATTCAAGTACAGCGCGAACATTAGCCACGCTTGATAGGGAATTAAGAGCGCGCCTGCGGGGTTGGATACTCGGAACGCGCAAATTATAAGCGCAAGATTTAAAGCCACGAGCGCGGCGAGCCATAAAAAGCTGAAAATATAGAGCTTTAAGGTGAAGAACGCGAACGGCCAAGCGAGCATTGCCCCAAACTGAATAAACCATAAAATCGCGGCGGTTTTTCTGCGCATTGCGAGCGATTCGGTTATAGCGGTTTTTCTCAAAATGAAAAACAACGAAAGTCCTATCATTGCGTAAAGAATGCTCCACACAACTGGAAACACTGCATCGGGCGGTGTTGCCGGCGGAAGGGCAAGAGAATTGTAGCCCGCTTTGCTGCCGGAAAAAAGACCTGAAAGCATGCCGAGCAACAGCGTGCCGAAAGTGGTTGTTATAAAAAGCGGAATACTCGCTCTTCTTTTAAGATGTGCGGTTTGCGCCATAATTTAGCTATCCTCCGTGTTCGATTAAGGATAGTTTGCGCCGCGCGTTCGGTTTTTATCCGCGTTTAAAAAAGATGAAGCGCGTAGTCGTTTAACAGCATAAACACCGAAAGCAAAAACAGATAAATCGCAAAACCGTCGAGGCTGTGCTTTTTTAAGAGTTTAAGCATAAAAGTGACAGCCGCAAGTCCGCTTGCAAACGACGAAACGAGAGCGGCAAAAAGCGCCGCCGCGCCTACGTCGGCGCCTACGCCGTGTAGCGCAAGCTCCACAATGCTCGAACCTATAATTATGGGAATTGATATAAGAAAAGAAAAGCGCGCCGACTGTTCGCGGTTGTAGCCGAGAAGAGTTGCGGTTGCCATAGTAACGCCGCTGCGGCTGAGTCCGGGAAGCGCGGCTATTCCTTGCGCCGCGCCTATTACGGCGGCGTGAGGGTAGAGCATACGCTTTTCTTCGTTTTGTCCGGAAGCAAACCCGCAGCACAAAAGCAGTATGCCCGTTATAATAAAACAGTACACAAGCATTGAGCCTTCGAGGATGTCGCGGAAAAAGTACGATATTGCGCCCGCTATAATCACGGTGGGAATCGTTGCGATTATTACCGTTCTCACTTGGCGGGAAAACGGTTTTTTAATTATTCCCGCAATGTCTTTGCGCATGGCTAAGCAAACGGCGGCGAGCGTGCCCAAATGACACACGAGTTCGAACCCGACGCTCACTGTTCCCACGCCTAAAAATTTTCCGAAAAGCAAAAGGTGTCCGCTGCTCGATACGGGTAAAAATTCGGTTAGTCCCTGAACGAGTCCTAAAATTATCGCTTCCAATACGGTCATGCTCTATTTATATGAGCGAGCATGCGCAAAAATAACGTACTAAGGCGCTACTTAAACAGCGTTCGCCAAAATTAGCGCAATACCTTTTGCGCGGTGCGGCGTTTATTCGTTTGTGTAATTCGAAAAAAAATGTTATACTTTATATGCGCGCCGAAATTGCGGCGTGAAAGAGAGAAAACTAATGTTTAAAATTTGGGCTAAAACAATCAAGAATCACAAAATTTTGCAAAGCTATCTTTACCATAGCGCCGATAAATTCAATCCCGACGATTTTTTATATTATTTAACCGACATTTGCCACGATATGGATATTCCCACGCCGGTAATATTAAGCAGTCATGTTAAAAATTACACGCAGTTCAATATTGCAAAGTTTCGTTCCACCGACTTCGTGGAACATGTGGGATTCGATTTGTTGCAGCTCGAAAACGCGAGCGAATAAAAACTTTTAGGCAAACGGGAGAACGGGGCTTAGAAGCGGTTTTAATTGACATTGCGCGGCAAATAAGTTACAATAGAACGAAAAAATAAAACACAGGCGGAACAATATGAATATTACCGAAAAAATCATTAAAGCGCACCTTATTAGCGGCGATATGAAAGCGGGAAGCGAAATCGGACTCAAAATAGACCAAACGCTAACGCAGGATTCTACGGGAACTATGGCGTATCTTCAATTCGAGAGTATGGGCGTAGACAAAGTTAAAACCGAATTGAGCGTCGCGTATATAGACCACAATACCTTACAGTCGGGATTCGAGAACGCCGACGACCACGCGTACATACAGTCGGTTGCTTTAAAACACGGCATACGCGTGTCTAAGCCGGGAAACGGAATTTGCCATCAAGTTCACCTCGAACGGTTTTCTAAACCGGGCAAAACGCTTATAGGCTCCGACAGCCATACTCCCACTTGCGGCGGCATGGGAATGCTTGCAATAGGGGCGGGCGGGCTTGACGTTGCGCTTGCTATGGGCGGCGCTCCGCTTTATCTCAATATGCCCAAAGTGGTTAAAGTGGAACTTAAAGGAAAGCTGACTCATAACGCGGCGGCGAAAGACATAATTTTGGAAGTGCTTAGAATTCTCACCGTTAAGGGCGGCGTAGGCAAAGTTATGGAATATTGCGGCGACGGAGTTAAAACTCTTTCGGTGCCCGAGCGCGCAACAATCGCCAACATGGGCGCGGAACTCGGAGCTACGGCGTCGGTTTTTCCGTCCGACGAAACGACGCTCGCGTTTCTTAAAGCGCAGGGGCGCGAATCCGACTTCGTGCCGCTTTTCGCCGACGCAGACGCAAGCTACGACGAAAGCATTGCAATAGACCTCGCTAAGCTTCGTCCGCTCGCGGCGTGCCCTCACAGCCCCGACAGCGTGAAACCCGTGTCGGAGCTTAAAGATATTAAGGTTGACCAAGTTTGCATAGGAAGTTGCACTAATTCGAGCTATGCCGATATGCTTAAAGTGGCGGCTATATTAAAGGGCAAAACGATTGCGCCGAGCGTGAGCCTAACCGTTAGTCCGGGTTCCCGTCAGGTTTTAACAATGCTCTCTAAATGCGGCGCTCTTGCCGATATTATATCTGCGGGCGCGCGCGTGCTCGAATGCGCCTGCGGACCGTGCATAGGAATGGGGCAGTCGCCCAAAACGAACGCGGTGAGCGTTAGAACGTTTAACCGCAATTTCTACGCTCGCAGCGGAACGGCTTCGGCGAACGTGTATCTTGTAAGCCCCGAAACTGCGGCTTACACGGCGCTTTTCGGCAAACTTACCGACCCGTCGGATTTTCCCGAAGTGAATGTGCAACTTCCCGAAAGGTTCGAAATAAACGACAATCTTATTTTAAAGCCCGAAGATTTTTCGGACGTGGAAATAGTTCGCGGACCTAATATAAAACCTTTTCCCAAAGCGAAAAAACTCGAAAAGAAGATTAGCGGAAAAGCTTTAATTGTGTGCGACGACAATATAACCACCGACCATATTATGCCGTCGAACAGCAAGCTGTTGCCGTACCGTTCTAATATACCGTATCTTTCCGACTACTGTCTTAATCCCGTAGACCCCGAATTTTCTGCGAGAGCGAAAGAAAACGGCGGCGGGTTTATTGTGGCGGGTTCGAATTACGGGCAAGGCTCGAGCCGCGAGCACGCCGCTCTCGTGCCGCTTTATTTGGGCATTAAGGCGGTTATCGCGGTGTCTTTTGCGCGCATACATCAAAGTAACCTGATAAACAACGGCATTATGCCGCTCGTTTTCGAAAATCCCGCCGATAAGAAAAAGATTGCCGAAGGCGACGAGCTTTATATTGCGGACGCGCTCTCCGAAATAATGTCGGGCAGTAAAATTACCGTTGTGAACAAAACGAACGGAGCGACTATTCCTACGGTTCTCAGCCTTAGCCCGCGCTTAAAAGAGGTTATGCTCGGCGGCGGCGTTTTGGCGTTGAGCGCGGCAAAATCGAAGTAAGTTTTACAGTGCTTTCAAATGGTTTGGAGGATATTGCAAAATCATGAATAAGTTGTATTCGAATATTATATCCATTTTAAAAGACGACGGCAGAACCCCGCCCGAGACTGTTGCGGTTATGCTCGGCAAGCCTCTTAAAGAAATAACCGACGCTTTGGCAGATATGGAAAAGAGCGGCGTTTTGGCTAAATACACAGTTCTCGTAAACGAGTCTCGGCTCGGAAGCGACGGAGTGCAAGCCTTAATAGAAGTTAAAGTAAGCCCGCAGTTTTCTCACGGCTTCGATAGCATTGCCCAAGACATATACCAATTCGACGAAGTGAAAAGCGTTTATCTTATGTCGGGCGCCTACGACCTTGCGGTTTTTATAGAGGGAAAAACGCTCCGCGAAGTTGCCGGTTTCGTTAGCGAAAAGCTGTCGGTTATGGATAAAGTGCTTAGCACCGCCACGCATTTTATATTAAAAAAATACAAATCGGACGGAGTTGTGCTCGAAGACGAAAAAAGCAAAAGGCTTGCGGTGAATCCGTGACGCCGCTCACATTCAGCGCTTCGGAGGCGGCTCTATGAATTACGACGAAATTATAGGAAAGACGGCGCATTCCATTCCGCCGAGCGGCATTCGGCGGTTTTTCGGAATTGTGGAGGAAGACCCCGACGCGATTTCGCTCGGAGTGGGCGAGCCCGATTTCGTTACCCCTTGGGAAATACGTGACGCGGCTATAAAGTCGCTTCAAAAAGGATACACGGCTTATACCTCGAACAGCGGTCTTAAAAGATTACGCGAGGAAATAAGCGAATATCTTTTTTCGCGGTTTAACGCTAAATATTCGCCCGACGAAGTTATGGTTACAATCGGAGCGAGCGAGGCGATAGACCTTAGTTTGCGCGCGCTTTTGAACGCGGGCGAAGAGGTGCTTGTGCCCGACCCGTCTTACGTCAGCTATTGCCCTGCGATAGCGCTTGCGGGCGGTGTCGCCGTGCCTGTTGCGTGCAGTCCCGAAAACGGTTTAAAGCCCACGCCGCAAGCTGTCGAGGCGGCTATAACGAAAAAAACCAAAGCTGTAATACTTCCGTATCCCAATAATCCCACAGGAGCGGTGCTCAATAAAGCCGAGCTCGAAGCGATTTGCGCCGTTATAAAAAAACACAACCTTATCGCCATATCCGACGAAATTTACGCCGAACTGACATATTCGGGGCGGCATGTTTCGGTTGCGGCGCTCGACGGTATGGCGGAACGCACCGTGCTGATTTCGGGTTTTAGCAAGGCATTCGCCATGACGGGCTGGCGAGTGGGGTATGTTTGCGCGCCCGCCGAAATTCTCGGGGCAATGCTGAAAATACATCAATACACTATTATGTGCGCGCCCACTATGAGCCAGTACGCCGCGTTGGCGGCTCTCGTTACCGGCAAAGAAAGCGGGTTTGCGGCGGTGGAAGAGATGCGCGACAAATACGACATGCGCCGCAGGTTCGTTGTGAACGCGTTCAACGAAATGGGGCTGCAATGTTCGGAGCCGAGCGGCGCGTTCTACGCTTTCCCGAGCGTGAAATCGCTCGGGCTTACGGGCGAGCAGTTTGCCGAGCAATTACTGCGCGAAAAGCATGTGGCGGTTGTTCCCGGCGACGCGTTCGGCGCGGCGGGCAAAGAGCACGTTCGTTGCAGCTATGCCACAGGTATGGCGCAGCTTAGCGAAGCTATGAAGAGAATAGGCGAATTTGTGGCGTCCCGCAAATAAATTTGACAACGGTAAGCCACTTGCGTTATAATATTATAATAAATCGGCAAAAGTTTGTTTGTAACGTTTAAACGTTGAACTTTCGATATAAAAAAGAATAACAGAGTGTAAAAAAAGGAGAAATAGAAATGGCAGAAATTTTTATGACCGCCGAAGGCAAAAAACAGCTCGAAGAGCGGCTCAAAGATTTAAAGGTGAACGGCAGAGCGGAAATGGCGGAAAAAATTCGCGTGGCGCGCGAATTCGGCGACCTTAGCGAAAACGCGGAATACGACATTGCCAAAGAAGAACAGGCTAAAATGGAAGCGGAGATTATAGAAATCGAAGCGAAACTCCGCAACGTTCAAATAATAGACGAAAAAGTTAAGGGCGACAAAGCCGACGTCGGAAGCAAGATAGAAATAAAAGACGTTAAAACGGGCGCAGTGTATAGCTACACCATTGTCGGCACTCACGAATCCAACCCTATGGAAGGCAGAATTTCCAACGAATCGCCTATCGGAAAGGCTGTGCTCGGCAAGCGTAAGGGCGCCGAAGTTGTGGTTAAAGCGCCTATGGGCGACGCCGTTTACAAGATTGTCGATATAAAGTAAACGCGGATAAAAAATTCGTTTTAAAGATTCCCAAAACAAAGGAGCGCGACTCGCAAAAATGGAAAACGACAATCTTACCGAAGAAAATTATAACGAAATAGTAAAGGTGCGCCGCGAAAAACTCAAAAACCTTGTGGACGCGGGCAAGAATCCTTTTGAAAAAGTGCGCTTCGAGCGCACCGCTTATTCCGCCGACGTGGTGAACAACTTTTCCGAATTCGACGGAAAGAGCGTGCGTCTTGCGGGCAGACTTTTAAGCAAACGCGTTATGGGCAAAGCGAGCTTTGCCCATCTTCTCGACGGCAAAGGCAAAATTCAACTGTACGTCAGCATAAACGATTTGGGCGAAGAACAGTACGCCGAGTTCAAAAAGAGCGACATAGGCGACATTTTCGGAATAGAAGGCGAAGTGTTTATGACGCACAAAGGGGAAGTGAGCGTAAAGGCTAAGGCGGTTGAACTTCTTTCTAAATCGCTCTTGCCGCTTCCCGAAAAGTTTCACGGACTTAAAGACAACGACCTCAGATACCGCCAGCGCTACGTTGACCTTATTGTGAATCCCGAAGTTAAAGAGGTTTTCGAATCGCGCGGCAAAATAATATCCGCGATTCGCAGATGTCTTGACGAACGCGGGTTCACCGAAGTGGAAACTCCTATTTTAAATACGATTGCGGGCGGCGCGTCGGCGCGTCCGTTTATAACCCACCACAACACGCTCGACCTCGATATGTATATGAGAATAGCGCCCGAGCTGTATTTAAAGCGCCTTATAGTAGGCGGGTTCGACAGGGTTTACGAAATAGGCAGAATGTTCCGCAACGAGGGAATGGACATAAAGCACAATCCCGAATTCACAATGATGGAGCTTTACCAGTCTTACGCCGACTATAACGACATGATGGACCTTACCGAAAGCATTTTTGCGGCGGCGGCAAAGGCTGTGGGCAAAAACGGCGTAATAAACTATCAGGGCACCGATATAAATCTTGCCGACAGGTGGGAGCGCCTGACTATGATTCAGGCGGTTAAAAAATATACTGGGCTCGATTTCGATAAGCTTACCGACAAAACCGCTGCGGATGCCGCGAAAAAAGCGGGCGTGCAAATCGACCCGAAAAAGTCGAGTTGGGGACATGCTCTATACGAAACGTTCGACCAACTTGTGGAAAGTAAGCTTATTCAACCTGTGTTTATAACCGATTATCCCGTTGAAGTAAGTCCGCTTGCAAAGCGTATTCCCTCCGACCCGCGCTTAACTTACCGCTTCGAATTCTTTATTTACGCGCGAGAAATGGGCAACGCTTACAGCGAGCTGAACGACCCCATAGACCAAAAAGAAAGGTTCAACGCTCAAATGGCAATGCGCGCGGGCGGCGACGAAGAGGCTCAGCAAAACGACGACGATTTCGTTACGGCGCTCGAATACGGTATGCCTCCCACAGGCGGGCTCGGCATAGGAATAGACCGCATGATAATGCTTTTGTGCGACTGCGCGTCGATTAGAGACGTTATATTATTTCCCACAATGAAACCACGCAATTAGCGGCGGCAGGTAATTACGCGTCTTTCGGTAACGGTTGAAAAAAAATTCGAGCGCTCGCAGAACAACAAGCTAAATGCTGTTGCCGCAAAAAATTGCGTTAGTTAAAATGTTGCCGCTCTTAAATCGGGTGTTGCAACAAAGTAAAAATTATGGATAACAAAGTAACGAAAAAGCGAATAAACGACCACCTCGAATACGATTGGTACAAATACCTTATTATTCTCGTTTTGGGCATAGTATTGTTTTATTTCGCCTTTTCGCAGATTAACCGCACGCGCGACTACGAGGACGTGAATATTTTCGTGTCGTGCTACGAAGCCGACGACAACCGCTTTACGGACAGAGTGCTCGAAGACATGACGCGCCAAAACTATGAAAACGCAAGATACGGCGAGGCGGTGCTCAGAGAAATTTCGTTCGAAACGCAAGACCCTCTCGGCAAAGAGTATTCTACTCTGTTTCAAACTCACGGCATGGTGTCGAGCGACGTGCTTATTTTAGGCAAATCGTTGCTCGAATCGATGGGGGCAGGCTTTTTGGTGCTCACCGACGAAATTTTGAACGACTACATTTTGCCCGGTTTAACCGCAGACGGCAATCCCGACGGCGCGGCTCTCGGCATAAACGACTTACAATATCATTATGTGAAACGCGAAGACGGAACGGAGCTCAGAACGGGAATTAAGGTAAGCGGTTTTTCAAATCTTCCTTTTAAAACAGATTGGCGCAGCGTTGAGCAATACAAAGAACAATATTCCGAAGTGGAAGAAAACGAACAGCCCGACGACGAATTCTATCTTGTTATAAACACGTCGAGCGTGAACATAGGCGGGTTCGGAAAGAAAGCCAAAAAAGCCAACCGTCAAACGTTTTACGTTGTGAACAGATTTATTAAATATTACCGCGTGAGAGTATGATTGAGCGCGGTGAAAAAAGAGGTTACATTTCCGCTTTATTAAACGAATATGCGTCGGGCGGCTACGATTCGTATCACACGCCCGGACATAAGGGCGAGTTCTGCCCGCGCGACGTTACCGAGCTTGGAATAGGCGGAAAAATTTTCCCCGCCGACGCCGTGATAAGGGCGCAGGAGCGCACCGCAAAACTTTACGGCGTTCGCGCCGTTCGCTATCTTACGAACGGTTCGAGTATAGGCATTAAAGCGTCGCTTTTATTGTTTCGCGGCAAAAAAGTGCTGTTCGCGTCGGGCGCACATAAAGCGTTTGCCGACGGGTGCGAGCTTGCGGATATAAAACCCGTTCCCATTGCTCGGCACGGAGAGAAGTGCGTGGGCGGCGCGGTGTTTACCTGCGGTTGCGGCAATTTGCCCGCTCCGCTCGAATTTTCGGAAGCGGAAGAAGCTTTAAAGCGCAATCCCGACGCAAGCGCTCTGTTTATAACGTCGCCCGATTATTTGGGCAGAACTGCCGACATAGAAATTGCAAAGCTTTGCAAATCGCGCGGAGTGGCTTTAATAGCCGATTCCGCTCACGGCGCGCATTTCGCTTTTGCGCCCGAGCTCGGAAAATTCCGTTTCGACAACGTTGCGGATTTGTGCAACATGAGCGCGCACAAAACGCTTGGGGCGTACACTCAAACGGCTTTGCTTGCGGTAAACGAACCGCGCTTTTTGCCCGAAGCGGAACACGCTCTCGGGTTGCTCGGAACTACGAGCGAAAATTACGCGCTGTTGGAACGGCTCGAAAATTCGGTGCTCGAAGCGTCGGCGAATTTCGAATGTTACGCCTATTTAAAAGAAGTGTCGCAAAAAATTCGAGCGGTTGCCGACGTTTTGCCTAATTCGGATTACACGAGAATTTGCGTAAAGCCGAGAGCGGGAACAGCCGAAGAACTGTTCGATGCGCTTTATAAAAAAGGAATCGCGTGCGAGGCGGTTATAAACGGCAGAGTGGTGTTCATATTGACGCCTTACGATTCGGAAGAAAAACTCGCTCGGCTAATTAAAGAGCTTACGGAGAAAGCATGAAAGGAAAGTTCGTTACAATAGAGGGCTGCGAGGGCGTTGGCAAAAGCACGCAACTCAGGCTTTTAAAAGAATATTGCGAAACTCGCGGAATAAACGCGTTGTTCACGCGCGAACCGGGCGGTTGCGAACTAAGCGAAAAAATTCGCGGAGTTATTCTCGACCCGCAAAATTCCGAAATGAGCGACATGACCGAATTGCTTTTGTATTGCGCGGCGCGCAGCCAGCACACCGAAACGGTTATAAAGCCCGCGCTCGAAAACGGAATAACTGTTTTTTGCGACAGATATTCCGATTCGACCGCCGCTTATCAGGGGTATGCTCGCGGAATAGACGTTTCTACGGTTGAGGCTCTTAACCGCGCGGCAATGTGCGGAATAAAAATCGATTGCACCGTTTTTATAGACGTGCCGCCCGACAAAGGTTTTGCGCGCAAAGGCGGAGCCAAGCAAACCGACAGGTTAGAGCGCGAAACGCTTGAATTTCACCGCAAAGTATACGACGGTTTTAAAGCTATAATAAGCCGAGAACCCGAAAGATTTTTATGTTTTAAAGCCGAAGGCACAAAATACGAAACGCACGCGCAAATTGTGGAAGCGCTCGCAAAGCGCGGCGTGTTCGGAAAAAGCACGGGAGAATAGGAAACAAACTTGCAAAGCCGTCATGCACAACTTATAGCTTCGTCGCATGCGTTCGCGGAGCTCAAACGCGACTGTAAAGAAAACGTGTTGAAGCATGCGTATATTTTCGAGTCGTCGGATTTTGCCGCGCTCGAAACTCTTTCGGCAATGTTTATTTCTTGCGCCGAATACGGCGAAGTGAGCGAGTTTGTTTTAAAACGCGTTTTCGACGGCGGATATATAGACATTGTGCGAGTGCCGAGCGCCGAAAAAAACGGCAAAATGGACGTTGAGGACGCCGCCTATATAACCGACACCGCGTATTTCACGCCTACCGAACTGAAAACAAAATACTATATTATAGCGGCTGAAAACGGCATGAGCGCTCCCGTGCAAAACAAGCTTTTAAAAACGCTCGAAGAGCCGCCTTCGTCGGCAAGATTTATAATTTTTACGGCGGGCGGGGATTTGCTCCCTACGGTTTCGTCGCGGTGCAGCTCTGTGCGTCTCGAAGAATTTTCGGTGGAGGATATAGAGCGCGAGCTGATAAACGGCGGAACCGACGAGCTTACGGCACTGTTTTCGGCGGCGGTTGCGCGCGGCAACATAGGCTACGCCGAAAAAATAGCTTCCGATTCGGGATATAGGCGAGCCTACGAATCGGCAATGAACTTTTTGCTTAACGTTAAGCGTTCGCCTCAAATTTTGCCTGCGGCGGGTTCGATAATAGCCGAGAAAGAAAAATTCGGAGCGTTCGTCGATTATCTCGAACTTATATTCCGCGATATTATGGTTTATAGGGAATGCGGGGCTTCGGCGATAGTGTTAAAACCTGCAGCGGGAGACATACTAACGCTGTCGCGCGAGTACGACACCCGAACATGCCTTGCGCTTATGCCGCTTTTAACCCGCGCGCGCGACAGAATGAGGCTTTACGGTAACGCGGCAAGCTGCGCCGACGAATTACTTTTTTCGATTTTGGAGGTAAAATCAAAATGCCTGAAATAGTGGGAGTTAAATTCGACTTCAATCCCAAAATTTATTACTTTTCGCCCGGCGAGTTACAGCCGCAGGTAGGCGACGACGTTATTGTGGAAACGAGCAGAGGAACGGACTACGGCACCGTTGCAATGCCGCTTTCCGAAGTGGATAACAAGAAGATTGTGGGTAAGCTTATGCCCGTAACCCGCATTGCCACGCCCGAAGATAAGGAAAAGCACAAAAAGCTTCTCGAAAAGAGAAAAACTTCGTACCCTCAAATCGCCGAAAAAATTCGCGCGAGCGGGCTTGAGATGAAGCTTGTGGGGGCGGAATACACGTTCGACGGCGGCAAGCTGATAATATATTTCACAGCCGACGGGCGTGTGGATTTTCGCAATCTTGTGCGCGACCTCGCGGCGTCGTTCCATACGAGAATAGAATTAAAACAAATAGGCGCGCGCGACGAGTGCCGCATGATGGGCGGAATAGCGCCGTGCGGACGCGCTTGTTGTTGCAGCGACCACATGTCGGACTATGCGCATGTAAGCATTAAAATGGCTAAAACGCAAAGTTTATCGCTTAATCCCGCGAAAATAAGCGGACTGTGCGGACGCCTTATGTGTTGTTTGGCTTACGAAAACGAATACTATGCCGAAGTAAACAAAAAACTGCCCAAAATAGGCAGCGTGGTAACTGCCGTAACGGGCGAGACGGGCACCGTTATAGGAGTTAATCAATTAAAGAAAACGGTTAAACTCAAAATAGAGAATAAAGAAAAAGATTCGGTAACTATTTCCGATTTCGAGCTTAAAGACATAAAATTCGCTCCCAAAAACGCGAAGCCGCAAAAAGAGGAACCCGACGACGACGGGGAAGAACTTTTAAAGCTTGAAAAAGACTGAGTTTTATCTAAAAAACAATTTACAAAAATTATGTTTCATGATATAATTTGTGCATAGCGGATAAACTTTACGGGGTCGATTCCGCTATGCCAAACAAAAAATAAAAAGTAAAGGAGAACACACAAATGCCCAGAGTAATCAACGACGAATGTATCAAATGCGGCAACTGCGAAAGCCAGTGCCCCGTTAGCGCTATCAGCGAAGGCGCCGACAAGTACGAAATCAATGCCGACGAGTGCATCGATTGCGGAGCTTGCGAAGGCGGCTGCCCTGTGGGAGCGATTAGCGAGAAGTAATTTTTCGCTGTTTTTCCAAAAAAAAGAAACTTCGGCTTTGCGTTAAAAAGCCGAAGTTTTTTTATATAATCGCGCATACTAACGGCGTGAAAAAGTCGGACTCTAAACTTAAATTTTTGAGCGGGGCGAGCATACTCACCGCCGCCGCTCTCGCCGGAAAGCTTATAGGCGCGCTATACCGTATTCCTCTTACGCGCGTTATAGGCGCGCAAGGAATGGGAATGTTTCAATCGGTGTTTCCCATGTACGCTTTGCTCGTTACAATTACGGGCGGCGGGCTTACTGCGGCGGTTAGCAAACTTGTTGCCGAAAACGAGGGGGAAGAGGCGTGCCTTGCCGCAACGTTTTTTTCGCTGTGCGTGTCGGTTGCTGCGGCGCTCGCGGCGGCGGTGTTCGCGCGCAATATAGCGTCGGCGGCGGGCGCTCCGAAAGCGGCTTCGGCGCTGTTGATTCTTCTTCCGAGCGTGCCGCTTTCAGCCGTCTGCGCCGTGTTTCGCGGCTATTTTCAGGGTAAGGGTAATATGTATCCGTCCGCTTTCGGTCAGCTTATAGAGCAAATCGCTAAGCTTGCGGTGGGGCTTTCGCTCGCGTTCGCGCTCGCGCGCGTGTCGCTTGCCGCCGCAACCGCAGGGTGCGCGGCGGGAGTAACGGCGGGCGAAGCGCTGTCGGTTATATATTACATTTTGCGCTACAAAAAACACGAAAAACAAACCGCTTTAAAACCCGAAATTTTCGAAAAAGAATGTTGCGATTCCGCCGACGCTGCGGCGTTGTTGGCGGAGCCCGCTTCGTCGGTTGCCGACGCAAACGTGTTTTTTTCCGACGGCGTTCAGTCGGCGGAGATTGCCGCCGAGCTTTCGCCCGCAACTCTTTCTTCTAACGCGCAAACCGAGTCGGCGGCAGTGAAAACCCGCCGAAATGTGTTTTCGGGGCGGAGCGGCGAGCTTTTGTTGAAATTGTTGAAAGTTGCTTGCCCCATAACTTTCGGGCTTATGGTTTTGCCGCTGTGCCACGTTGCCGACAGCTTTGTGATAGTGAATCTTTTAATGCGCGCGGGCGCCGAGCACGCGAACGCCGTGTCGCTCTACGGGCTTGTTACCGGTCCTGTGAACGCCATTGTAAACATGCCCGCAGTGTTGTCGGTGGGGTTGTGCGGCACGTTGCTTCCCAAAGTGTCGAGGCTTATGGGGCGTGGCGAAAAGGTGGGAGGCACGGTGCGCCGCGTAACTGCGCTTTGCGCCGCTATGGGAATTTTCTGTTTTGCGGCAATAGCCGTTGGCGCGCCGCTCGCAATTCGCGTGCTATACGGAAACGAACTCGGAGTGCCGCTCGGCGAAGTGTCGGCGCTGTTGCGTTCGGCGGCTGTGTCGGTGCCTGCAATAGCAGTTATGCAAGCGGCTTCGGCTGTGTTGCAAGGCGGCGGAAAGGCTTACGTTCCCGCGCTGTCCCTTCTTATAGCGGCGGTGGTGAAAGAAGCGTTGAATTTTGTTTTGTTGCCTCGTATGGGAATTTACGGTTTTGTAGTGGCTACCGATGTGTTCTATCTTTTGGCTTGCGCGCTCGATTTTATTGCTCTAACGGTTTTCGTGCGCAAAACCGACAAGAAAAAATCCGCCTGAATTTAGGCGGATTTTTTATTCGTTTATGCAGAGAATGTCGTTAGTGTCAACGTCTAAAATTTTACATAAGTTCGCAAAAGTATCAAGCGCGGGCATTTTATTGCCGTGTAAGTAATGAGAAATCAACGATTGAGAAACTCCTAAAAGTCTCGCAAGTTCGGCTTGCGGCATGCCGCTTAGTTTAATCGCTTCGGCAAGTTTAATTTGAATTTGTTTAAGTGTAATCATAAGTCAATATTATTACCCACGGTAATAAAACGCTTGACTATTTACCATTGGTCATATTATAATGAAATAAATTAGTCGGTAACTATTTCGCGTTTAAAGCGGGGCGAATCAAAAAATTCTTTTAAACTTATTTCCAACCCCTCGCATATTCCGTAAATAGTAGAAAGCTTAACAGTGCTTGAACGAGGCATAGTAATAACGGTTGTTTGAGGTACGCCGCTCATGGTACATAAGCGATACATTGAAATATTGCGTTCTTTTGCCAAATCTTTAATTCGTAATTGTACGGCGTCAACTAATCGCATTTAGGCTACCTCTTAAAGTAATATATAGTATTGTATTATTTTTTTTAAATTTATTACCTTTGCGCGCCAAGCTGTTGGTGTGCCGACATATCAAAAAGGAGAAAAAAATATAATGACTGTTGCATTTATAGGGCATAGAAGAATTCCGAAAGACGAATCCTTTGCGGAATTGATACGCGATTGCATAGAATATTTAATCGTGAATGAAAAAGCCGACAAATTTATTTTCGGGGATATGACAGGAAGATTTAATAATTTATGTTGCAAAATAGTTCACGAATTAAAAGAAAAATATCCGCACATAGAAAGAATCGATATATGCGTGTCGTCCTATTATATAGGAAATGATTTCGGTGGAAAAATAGACGCCGTAATAGAACCGTCCTCAGTGGCAAAAGCCACCACTTTAAAACTTATTAAGCGGAACGAGGCTATGATTGATATGTGCGATTTGTTTATGTTGTATGGCACACGTCCGCCGGCGTTTAGCGGGTTCGGCACTGCAATCGCGTTACAATATGCGCTTTTACATAAAAAACCTGTTTTGAATATCGCCTCATTACTGTCGGAAGAAAAAGAGTATATAAATATTGAAGCGGTTAAAAAAATTATGGCAATTAAAAATTTGTCGGTTGAAAACGTATGTTCGTTATTACCTGAATTTGCCGAGCAATTTGAACAATTTTATAGCGGCAAATCGCAATGCGACAAAAATGTCCGGTTCTTGTTTTCGCTCGCCAAAGCCTTAGATGTTTCGGTGGGGAAAATATTATTGCAAAGTAAGCCCGCCAAACGTCCGCCTAAAGTTACGGCGGAACAATTAAAAGAGTTTAAAAAAGAATTATACGAAAGAAATATCCAAATCCGTAAAGAAATCGAGGAACTGATAGAGAAAAGAAAAAATACGCCCGAAAAGTAAATGTTATGAAATAACTTGCTTTTTCATTTTGCTTGGGGTATAATAATAGGTATGAAAATTTCGTTTGACGAAAGAGAGTTGAGCGGTGCTTTGCTATGCGGTCAGCTCGAAGTGAACAACAAGCCCACGCTAATGAGAAAAACTATTGCAGGCAAAAAGAACATGCTTGTAATTGTGGATATGGTTAAAGGCTTTTGCGAATTCGGCGCGCTATCAAGCAAGCGTTGCAAAGACGCGATTCCCGAAATCAAACGCGTTGCCGAGCTTATGCCCGACGCCGAAAAAGTTTTCGTGCGCGACTGTCATTCCGAGAAATCTGCGGAGTTCGGCTATTTTCCCAAGCATTGCGTTGGGGAAGAAAGCGAAATCGTATCCGAGCTGTTGGCGCTTGGCGGCGTTGAAGTGAAAAAAAATTCAACCGACGCTTTCATACAGCTTTTGAGCGCTCGGAGCAATCTTTTGGATTACGACAACGTGTTTATAACGGGAGTGTGCACCGATATTTGCGTTATGCAACTTGCTCTTTCGGTGCGCGCGTATATATCCGAATTTAACGGAAACGGCAACGTGGTTGTGCTTACTGACGCGGTGGAAACTTACGACAGCCCCACGCACAACGCCGACCTTTATAACATGATGGCTATAAAACTCATGGAGCAGTCTGGTGTGCTCGTGTTCAAACGTTTGGCTTAAAGTTTCGGTTCGAACGGAATCGATTGCAAATAGAAGGATATAATTATGTTAGACCTAAAATTCATAACCGAAAACGCCGATTTGGTAAAAAAGGCAATGTCTACGAGAAGCGGTTCTTACGACGTTGACAAAGTGCTTGCGCTTAACGCTCGCCGCAAAGAAATTATTTCTAAGGTTGAGGCAATGAAGGCGGAGCGCAACCGCGTGTCCGACGAAATCGCCCGTATGCGCCGCGAAAAGAAAAACGCGGACGAAGCCATTGCGGCGATGAAAAAAGACAACGAGGAAATAAAAAAGCTCGACGAAGAACTCGGCGTTATAGAAGCCGACTTAAAGCTTGCGGTTATGAGTATTCCCAACATTCCGCACGAGAGCGTGCCTTTGGGCGCCGACGACACCTTTAACAAAGAAATCCGCAAAGTGGGCGAGCCTACGAAATTTGATTTCGAGCCGCTTCCGCACTGGGATATAGGCAGTAAGCACGGCATACTCGACCCCGCGTGCGCGGCGAAAATAACGGGAGCAAGATTTACCGTTTATCGCGGATTAGGCGCAAGGCTCGAACGCGCGGTAGCAAACTTTATGCTTAACGTTCACACCGAAAACGGCTACACCGAAATATTCCCGCCGTTTATGGTGAACCGCGACAGTATGTACGGCACCGGTCAGCTTCCCAAATTCGAAGAGGACGCTTTCGCCGTTAAGAACACAAACTACTTTTTAGTGCCCACAGCCGAAGTGCCCGTAACCAACATGCATCGCGGCGAAGTGCTCGACTCTAAGGCGTTGCCTATTTATTATTGCGCCTACACCGCGTGTTTCCGCGCCGAAGCGGGAAGCGCGGGGCGCGACACTCGCGGGCTAATTCGCCAACATCAATTCAATAAGGTTGAGCTCGTTAAATTCTGTAAGCCCGAAAACAGCTATGCCGAACTTGAAAGTCTTACCTCAGAGGCGGAGCTCATACTCAAAAAGTTGGGGCTTCCGTACCGCGTGGTTTGTCTGTCGAGCGGCGATATGGGCTTTTCATCGGCAAAAACTTACGATATAGAAGTTTGGATGCCGAGTTACAACCGCTATGTCGAAATTTCGTCGTGCTCTAACTTTGAAGACTACCAAGCGCGCCGCATGAATATAAAATATAAAGAGAACGGTAAATCCGCGCTCGTTCACACGTTGAACGGAAGCGGACTTGCGGTAGGGCGCACGACTGCCGCAATTTTGGAAAACTTCCAAAACGCCGACGGCAGCGTGACGATTCCCGCCGCGCTCGTGCCTTATATGGGCGTTGAAAAAATAGGTTAAAAAAAGAAAAATTACAGACGGAGAACAATCGGAAAATGCGAACGTTCGGAAAGGTTATAACCGCGATATGCGACGGAGTGGCGAAAGTTTTTTCGTTTATTTTCGGCACGCTCGGATTGTGGTTGCCCACCGTTTACACCGTCGTTTTTTTGGTTGCTTGCGGATTATCCGACGTTAAAATAAGCGGCAGGTTGAGCGTTTTGTTCTACTGCGGACTTGTGCTTTCTGTGGTGCTCGGCTTCGCTTTTTCAATGTGGCTTCGCTCCAACCGCAAAAAGAGGGCGATAGAGTCGGGCGAGATTCACGAACGCGGAAAAAAGAAAAAGAACAAAGACAAAGCGCCCGTTTCGGGAGTTAATTCTTACGCGCCGTATCAATCGGCGCCCGCGTCGTACAACGGCGTTCCCGACGGCTACGCAAATCCTAATGCGAGCTACGGTTATTCGCACGGCAACTATATGCCGCCTCCGCAATATCCGCCCAACGGCTATTCGGCGCCTCATCAGGGCTATACGGCTCCTCCGCCCGCGCAAAGCGGCGGTTATATGCAAAACGGCGCCATGCCGCAGCAAGGCAACTACCAACAGGGGGCGTATTCGGGCGGTTATGCGCCGAATAACGTTCAAAACGGGTATCAAAACGGCTACGCTCAAAGCGTGCCCGCGCAATCGCGTCCTGCCGAAAGAACGGATAATTCCGACCTTGAAAGAAAATACTTTTCGAATAAGCCCGCGCCCGAACCCGAGCGTTTCGAGCGCACCGTTTCGTTCGATAGCGACGACGCCGTTAAAAAAGCTTACGGTATTCCCGACGAAAAAGAGGCGCGCAAAAAATCGACGGAATACAGTTTGGGCACCGACGAACTGTGGCGTAGGCTTACGGGCACCGACGTTCCCGACGAGCAACCGCTTGTTTTCCGCACCCGCAAAGACCCCGACTTATATGTGTACGAGTATTCCGACCGCTATCAATATTGGCGCCGCACCCGCAGCGGAATGGTGCTCGATAAAACCGAATTCAAAACAGAAACGAACCGCAGATAAAAAGAACCTCTTAGAAAGGTTCTTTTTTGTTAGTAAAAACGGCGAAAATTTTTAGCGGCGAAAAACAAAAACTTTATCGTAAAAAATTAAAAGCAATGAAAACGTTTGTATTTCTCGAATAGCTGTGATATAATATTTTCGGTCGATATAGGTCGATTCGTTTGGTGTGCGCAAATTTTAAACGTTGTTCGGCTTAACCAAATTTGTAGTAACGAAATAGAAAAGATAAGAGGATTTTATAATGCAAATTCATTTTTCGCCTCCCGACATATCCGATTTGGAAATTGACGAAGTGACGCGCGCTCTTAAATCGGGTTGGATAACTACGGGGTTGCGAACAAAGGAGCTCGAAAAGCAAGTCGCGGAATTTTGCGGCGTTGAAAGAGCTGTTTGTTTGAACTCCCAAACGGCGTGCGCCGAAATGGCGCTTAGGGTTTTCGGTATAGGCGAAGGCGACGAAGTGATTACCACCGCTTACACATATACCGCCACAGCTTCGGTTATTTGCCATGTGGGTGCAACTCCCGTTTTAATCGACACGCAGAAAAACAGCCTTGAAATGGATTATGCCCAGCTTGAAGCCGCCGTAACTGAAAATACTAAGGCTATTATACCTGTTGATATTGCCGGCATTCCTTGCGATTACGATAGAATATTTAAAATAGTCGAGCAAAAAAAGAAAATATTCAATTCGAAAAACGATATGCAAAAAGCGCTCGGAAGAATTTTAATTTTAGCAGATACGGCGCATGCGTTCGGGGCAAAATATAAGGGGAGAAGCGTGGGGAGCGTCGCGGATTTTTCGGCGTTTTCATTCCATGCTGTGAAGAATTTTACTACTGCCGAAGGAGGGGCTCTTACTTGGCGCAATATTAAAGGCGTAGACAATAACGAAATATATAACAAACTGCAATTATTGTCGCTTCACGGGCAATCGAAAGATGCGCTGTCTAAAATGAAGCTCGGAGCTTGGGAATACGACATAGTGGGAACTTGGTATAAGTGCAATATGACGGATATTGCCGCAGCCGTAGGTCTTGCTCAAATGAAGCGTTACCCCGATATGTTGAAAAGAAGAAAAGAGATTATAGAAAGATACGACAGCGCGTTTAATCCGTTGGGACTAATTACGTTAAGCCATTATACTAATGAGCACAGTTCGTCGGGGCATTTGTATATTACCCGAATAAACGGAATAAACTCCGAGCAAAGGAACGAGGTTATAAACAAAATGGCGGAGCGCGGTATTGCGTGCAACGTTCATTACAAACCGCTTCCCATGCTGACGGCATACAAAAACATAGGATTTAAAATTGAAAATTATCCTAACGCTTATAACAATTTCGTTAACGAAATCACGTTGCCGTTGCACACCTGTTTAACCGACGAAGAAGTGAATTATATTATCGACAATTATTCGGAGCTTATTAAATGCTACTGAAAAGTTGGGACAAACTTCCGGACTTTGTAAGAAACGACGCCGTATATCCGTATTACAGAAAGTTAAGAAGAAAAAACTTTTCGCTGTTTTGGAAACGTATTTTCGATATAATAGTTTCGTTTATTTTATTGATTTTGTTGTCGCCGATATTCGTGTTTCTTGCATTAGCAATTAAAGTAACTTCCAAAGGACCCGTGTTTTTTCGCCAACAAAGAGTTACGCAGTACGGAAAAATTTTTCGAATTTTCAAATTTAGAACTATGGTGGTTAACGCGGAAGCGGTAGGCGCGCAAGTTACCGAAAAAAACGACGCCCGCATAACGAAAGTGGGTAAGTTGATTCGCAAATGTCGTTTGGATGAAATTCCTCAGCTTTTAAACATTTTATTCGGCACCATGACTTTTGTCGGTACGCGACCCGAAGTTCCCAAATATGTGGAACGTTACACTAAGGAGATGCGGGCAACGTTATTACTTCCGGCAGGCGTTACAAGCTTGGCGAGCATAAAGTATAAAGACGAAGACGATTTGCTTGAAAATTCCGAGAATATAGACGAAGCTTATATAAACGTCGTGTTGCCGGGAAAAATGAAATACAATTTGCTGTCTTTACGCAAGAGCGGTTTTTTCCGCGATATAGGAGTAATGTTTTTAACAGTGTTTGCGGTGTTTAAGAGATGAATAATTTGCAAGAACAACAAACGCCGAAGTTTTCGGTTTTGCTTTCGGTTTATTATAAAGAAGTGCCCGAATTTTTCGACACTTGTTTAGAAAGCGTTTATAATCAAACGGTTAAAGCTTCGGAATGGGTGATTGTTAAAGACGGACCTATTACGGAAGAATTAGAAAGCGTTATACAAAAGTATAAAAGTTACGACGGCGTTTGTATTAAAGAAGTTCCGCTTGCCGAAAATCAAGGGTTGGGTATAGCTCTTTCTCACGGCGTTGTTGCGTGCAGTAATGAACTTATAGCGAGAATGGACACCGACGATATTGCTGTACCCGACAGATTTGAATTGCAACTGAAAGAGTTCGAACTCAATCCCGATTTGGATTTGTGCGGCGGGCATATAATTGAATTCGAAACCGACCCGAACGACCCCGTTGCGGAGCGCAAAGTTCCTTTAACGCAAGAGGAGATAACCGAGTATCAAAAAAAGAGAAGCGCTTTTAATCACATGACGGTTATGTTTAAAAAAAGTAAAGTGCTTGAATCGGGAAATTATAAACACGCTCCTTTAATGGAGGACGATATGTTGTGGGTAGACATGTTGATGCACGGGGCAAAGTGTAAAAACATAGATTCCTATTTGTGTATCGTGCGAACTAACAGAAACATGATAGCGCGGCGAGGCGGTCTTAAATATTTTAAAAAATATAAGAACGCGCGAAAACTTATTTATAAGACGGGGTTTATAAGTCGTTCGCAATATTCAAAGACGAATTTTATTCAGTTTTTTGTGTGCATTATGCCGAGTTGGTTGAGAAAGTTCGTGTTTTTCCGTTTAATACACAAAAAGCCTAAAAATAAAGACGTAAAAGATGAATAACGAAATAAATTTAGAACAACTTAAAAAAATCGAGCTCGATTTGGTAAAGTCCGTTCACGAAATTTGCGTGCGCGAAAATTTTCGTTATTCTTTGGGCGGCGGCACGTTGCTCGGCGCGGTGCGTCATAAAGGGTTTATTCCGTGGGACGACGACATAGACATTATGATGCCTCGCCCCGACTATAACGCGTTTATCGACTATTGCATTACGCACGACGACGTTCCGTTTTCGGTGCAGTGTTATAAAACGGATAAAGAATACGTTGACTTATCGGCGAAAATTTATAATCCGAACACTGTGTTAGAAGAAGAGTGCGCAACCGACAAAGAGCAAAAAACTGGAGTTTTTATAGACGTATTCGTTATAGACGGGCTCGGAGACACATATAAGAGGGCGAAAAAAGCGTTTAGAGCAACTTCGTTTAAACGCGAATTGCTTGTTGCCGCGCAATGGAAAAAGTTTTTCAGGTCTAAAACTCGCGCATGGTATTACGAGCCTATTCGCTTTTTGTTTTATATAATGAGCAGATTTGTGAATAAGAGCAAATTATTCGAAGCCATTCAAAAAAAGTACGAACGCATAAATTTTAACGCAGTTAATTACGCGGCGGCGGTGGGAGGCTCGTACCGCGAAAAAGAAATTTTGCCGCAAAAAGTTTTTTCTAACTTAACCGAGCTGCAATTCGAAGGATACGGCTTTAAAGCTATCGAGGCATACGACGAATATCTTTCGAGTATTTACGGCGATTATATGCGGCTGCCGCCCGAAGAGAAAAGAGTTTCGCACCATTTGTTTAAGGCGTATTATAAAGACGGCGTCGAAGGCGGTGCGAATGAATAAGTCTGCGGCTATAATGTTAAGCGCCTACAACGGCGAAAAGTATTTGCGCGAGCAACTTGACAGTTTGCTGCGTCAGGAAAACGTTGCGGTTGAAATTTTTGTGCGCGACGACGGTTCGAGCGATTCCACCCGAAATATTCTGTCGGAATACGAAAGTAACAATGGCAATTTTCATGTGGATTACGCGCAAAACGCGGGCGTGGGAAATAGTTTTATGCGGCTTTTGTATTCCGTTCCCGCATCGTTCGACTATTATGCTTTCGCCGACCAAGACGATATTTGGGAAAGCGATAAGATTTTAAAAGCGGTTGAACTTTTGGAGAAAAGCGGAGCGAGTTTATACGCTTCGAATCAAGAGTGCGTTGATAAAAGCGGCGTTTCTTTGGGTTTACGTTACGATACCTCATGCTATATAAACCTGTTGCCAGACGAAATTATAGGCAAGAATATGCTCGCGGGTTGCACAATGGTTTTTCCGCATAGCTTTTTCGAGATTTTGCGCGAAGAAAGTAGACGACCTTCCGAATCGCTTTTGCGAAACAGAATTCACGATGTTTGGGTGGCTGCGGTTGCGTCGTTGCATAGCGGCATTGTTTACGACGAAAGGTCGTTTATTAAATATCGCCAACATGAAAATAACGTTGTGGGCGCTTCCGAAGGCGGAATTAGAAAAAAGCTTAAAAACAGAATGAAAAAAGTTCGGAATAAAGAACTCAGAAACGGAAGGAGTTTGTTGGCGAAAGAGCTAATCGAAAAATTTCCCGAAGCCGTAGAAAAGTATCCGCTCGTGAAAGTGTGCGCGAACTCAAAAACGCTTGCGGGAAAAAAACAAATTTTAAAACACGGAAAACGTTTGCGCGCAAGTACGGGCGAGAGCGGTTTTGCGTTTTTTATAAAAGTTATGTCGGGGTTGTTTTAAATGGCATTTTTGATGTTTGCCGTGCTTGCGGCATTAGTCATAATTGCATATTTCGTAGGAAAACGGGATTTACTTTCACCGTGGTTTTTGTTGTGTTTGGCACTGTTTGTTTCGTATTCCATAGTTATGCTCAACTACGAAAACTGGGAAGTTAAAATAAATGAAAAATTTATGCTGTATGTTTGTACGGCGCTTTTGGCATGGGGTGCGGGCAGTTTTATAGTAAAGATATTTAGTTTTCGTGCGGTTGAATGCAACGCGCTATACTGTGTTTCCGCCGAAAAAAAATTGAAAAAATATCCGGTGAACTTTTTTGCCGTATTGTCTTTGGTTTTCGTCGCGGCATACATAAGCAAGCTGTTGCTTGACGCCGGCGACGCTTCGTCTTTCAGTCAGCGAATCAGAAATATATACGACAATATTGTTGAGAACAATTATTCGCCCGGCTTCGTTTTTACTCAAATGATGGAAATAGTTACCGCGATTGCGTATGTCAGCGTGTATAGATTGTTGAAAAAAATATATTCTAAAAACGATAAAATAAGCGTTTTAAAATTGTTGTTGCCCATCGTCGCTTTTCTTTTGCTTATAGTTGTTTCAACCGACAGAAACAAATTTTTAAGATTTGCGTTTTATTCCATTTGCTTGTATGTGCTGTTTTTCCGCGCGAATTTTAAGAAAAAGAATCCGAATAGAAAAATTATTCAAAGAGTTGTAATTATGCTGGTTGCAATAATCGTATTGTTTTTCTTATTAGGTAAGGTAAAGCAATATTCTTCGAACATTACGAGAGCTTTGGGTATTTACGGCGGCTCGGGATTATATAACTTTAATTTGTGGATTGAAGAGTTTAACGAGCCTTTAATGTACGGCAATTCAACTTTCAGTACGTTTTTAAGCACGTTGGACGTTTTGTTAAAACCTTTCGGACTAAATTTTTCGCATGCTTCGATAGACAGATTCGACCCGTTTATAGAATATACGGCGGCTAACGGCTACGTTTACAGTTCGAATATTTATTCGGCGTTAAAACCGTTTGTAGAAGATTTTGGATATTTCGGCGTAGTAATCTTCCCGCTACTGATGGGAATATTATACGAGCTTTTGTTTTCAAATAGCAAAAAGAAAAGTTACGGATTTTCTTGGGTGTTGTATTGTTTGCTGATTTATCCCATTGTTTTCTTTCCTATTGCGGAACAGCTGTTCAGAAGGCTGCATTTGGGAATGTTGTATGAAATCGGGTGGGTTGCAATAGCGTATTTCTTTGCGTTCAGACGTAAGAAGAAAAAAGCTTACGCTTGTGCGGAATTGTTTCCCGCAAAAGGAGCTGTTAATAGATGAGTGGCGAAAAAGTAATGAACATAGGCGTAATTTTTGCGGGCGGCGTAGGCAGCAGAATGCGCAGCAAGGAAAAGCCGAAACAGTTTTTGGAAATATACGGCAAGCCTATAATTATATACACATTAGAACATTTCGAACGCAATCACGAAATCGACGCGGTAGTTATTGCATGCGTTGAAGAATGGATACCGTATTTAAAAGAATTGCTGTATAAGTTTCGCATTGAAAAAGTTAAAAGCATAGTTACGGGAGGTAAAAGCGGACAACTTTCCATTTATAACGGCTTGTGCGCGGCGAAAGAAGTTGCGGGAGAAATGCGCGCTATAGTTTTAATTCACGACGGCGTTCGCCCTCTTATAACTTCCAAACTGTTATCCGAAAATATAGAATGCGTTAAAAAACACGGTTCCGCAATTACTGCAGGAATAGTTAAAGAAACTATTGTTGTTATAGACGAAGCGGGGCGCGTTGAACAGGTGCCGTCGAGAGTTAAATCGAGAGTGGCTAAAGCTCCTCAAAGCTTTTGGTTGAACGATATTCTTTCCGTTCACGAGCAGGCAATGAAAGATAACGTTTTCGATGCGGTGGATTCGTGCACTTTAATGAAAAATTACTCTCGTTCGCTTTACATGATTGACGGACCTTACGAGAACATTAAAATTACCACGCCCGACGACTATTACACCATGAGGGCGATATTGGAAGCGAAAGAAAACGCTCAAATTTACGGATACGAGGAATAAGGCAATGGATTTGTCGCGTTTGGAAGGTAAAACTGTGTTTATTACGGGCGCGAGCGGCTTAGTGGGTAAGGCGCTTGTTTCTTTGCTGAGTTCCTATAAATTTACCGCTCCCGTAAAGATAATTGCGGCTGTCAGAAACGTCGAAAAGGCAAAAAAAGCTTTTTCCGAGTTGTCGGGGAATATCGAATACTTAAATTGCGACGTTTGCAATCTTAAGCCCGAAAATATGGGCGTGGATTATGCGATACATTGCGCTGGCCAAACGTCAAGCAAAAAGTTTGTTGAAGAGCCTGTGGAAGTAATATTGAACAATATTAAAGGCACGGAAAACGTTTTGAAGTTTTGCAAGGCGAACGACGTTAAAGGAATGGTATATCTTTCCACTATGGAGGTATACGGCACGCCAGAAACCGACTCTAAGATAAACGAGGAATTTCCGTGCAATTTGAACGTGACGAGCGTTCGTTCATGCTATCCCGAAAGCAAAAGAGCGTGCGAAAGTTTGTGCGCCTCTTATGCGAAAGAATACGGCGTTCCCGCAAAGATAGTGCGTTTAACCCAAACTTTCGGTCCGGGAGTGTCGTATAACGACGGAAGGGTGTTCGCCGAATTTGCAAGGTGCGTTATAGAAGGCAAAGACATTGTTTTGAAAACAAAAGGAGAAACAAAGCGCAATTATTTATATACCGCCGACGCCGCTACCGCTATTTTAACCGTGCTTTTAAACGGGGAATCGGGCGAGGCGTATAACGCGGCTAACGAACAAACTTATTGCTCCGTTTACTCTATGGCGAATGCCGTTGCCGAGAAATTCGGCGTCGGAAAAACAAAAGTGCGGATTTGCGAAGAAAAAGACGCGGGCGCTCTCGGATACGCTCCCACGTTGAAGATGAATTTGAGTTGCGATAAACTTAAAAAGCTCGGTTGGAAAGCCGAAACGGATTTAATGACGGCTTTTTCGGAAATGATTTTACACATGAAAAACCGCAGAGAAAGCGAACTTGACACAACGGAGTTTAATGGCTGAGAAAATAACAACTAAAAAATTTGCGAGCAACGTAATAATTTCGCTTGCGGCACAGATTATATCGATGGCGGTGAGCTTTGTTACCGCGCTTATCGTTCCGCGATTTATCGACGTGTATCAATATGCGTCGTGGCAAATTTATGTGCTTTACGCGGGGTATGTGGGCGTTCTGCATTTCGGTCTGCTCGACGGGCTTGTTTTGCGTTATTCCAAATACGACTACGACGAGCTTGATAAAGAAAGACTTAGGTCGCAGTTTAAAATTCTGTTGCTGTTCACTTGCGCGCTAACTACTGTTGTAACAATAGTTTCGGCTACTGTTTTGGGCGGTGATTACAAACTTATTTTTATATTCGTTGGCATTGCCATAGTTACGAAGAATTTGGTAACTTACGGCTCCTACATGTTTCAAATAACCAACCGAATCAATAAATACGCGGTTATGATAATAGCGCAGCGCCTTGCCTACGGTTTGATTGTGGTTGCGCTGTTGCTGTTCGGCGTGAAAGATTTTTATTGGTACTGCGCGGCGGATTTGTGCGGCGACGCCGTTGGAATGGGCATAGGCTTTATTTTTAATAAAGGTTTGTATTTTCAAAAAGCGCTCGGATTAAAAGAGGCTTTTAAGGAACTGAAAATCAACGTTGCGTCGGGCATAATTTTGATGTTGGCTAACTGGTCGGCGGCGCTTATGGTAGGCAGCGCGAAAATGATTACGCAGTGGCGTTGGAACGAGCTTGTTTTCGGAAAGGTTTCGTTCGCGTTCAGTATATCGAACATATTTTTGTCGTTTGTTACGGCTATAAGCGTGGTTATGTTTCCGTCGTTGAAGCGGGCCGATGAAGAAAAGTTGCCCGAAATGTACGGGCAAATACGAAAAATACTGTCGTTTATACTCTTTTTCGCAATGCTTTTCTATTTTGCGGGTTGTTGGATTTTAAATAAATGGATTCCCAAATATTCGGTTAGTTTAACGTATCTCGGAATTTTGTTGCCTATTATCATATATTCTTCGAAAGTAAGTTTGCTTACTAACAACTATCTTAAAGTTTACCGCAAAGAAAAGGCAATGATGGTTGTAAATTTGGTGTCAATCGCCATAGGGGTTATTGCGTTTTTGCTTAGCGCGTATGTGTTCAACAGTTTAAACGCTGTTCTTATAAGCGTGGTAATAGTTGTGATGCTCAATTCGATTCTTGCGGAAATATGCGTTCTAAAAACCATACGGGTGAGAATAGTTGCAGATTTTATTGTTGAAGCGTTTATGACCGCAGGTTTTATATTGTGCGCAAGATTGCTTAATTTGTGGTTGGGTTGTTTGGTTTATTTGGGGATTTTTGCGGTGTACTGCGTAATAAATCGCAAAGCGGTAAGCGCGGTTTTAGGCAGAATATTCAAACGTAAAAAAGAGGAGAAAGAAACGGAATGAAAGGCATAATACTTGCGGGCGGAAGCGGAACAAGGCTTTATCCGCTTACGAGGGTAACAAGCAAGCAACTGTTGCCCGTATACGACAAACCCATGATTTATTACCCGTTGTCGGTTTTGATGAACGCGGGCATAAGGGAAATACTTATAATATCGACGCCGCAGGATACGCCGCGATTTAAAGAGCTTTTCGGCAGCGGAAGCGCTCTCGGCATAAAGCTCGAATATGCGGTTCAGCCGTCGCCCGACGGGCTTGCGCAGGCGTTCGTTATAGGAGAAAAGTTTATAGGAAAAGACAGTGTAGCTATGGTGCTCGGCGACAATATTTTTGCGGGGCACGGGCTTAACAAGCGTCTTAAAACTGCCGTTTCTCATGCGGAAAGCGGTTGCGGCGCCACAATATTCGGCTATTATGTGGACGACCCCCAAAGATTCGGAATAGTGGAATTCGATTCTTGCGGCAAGGCGATTTCGATTGAGGAAAAACCTGCGAACCCCAAAAGCAATTATTGCGTCACGGGTTTGTATTTTTACGACAACAAAGTGGTTAAGCTTGCGAAAACGCTTAAACCTTCCGCTCGCGGCGAGTTGGAAATTACCGATTTGAATAGAATATACCTTGAAAACGGCGAGCTTAACGTGGAAATTTTGGGTCAGGGATTCACCTGGCTCGACACGGGCACACACGACAGCCTTGTTGACGCCACGAATTTTGTGCGCACGGTTGAAACGCACCAACACAGAAAAATAGGTTGCTTGGAAGAAATAGCGTATTTAAACGGCTGGATTGCAAAAGAGCAGATTGTTAAGCTTTACGAGCCTATGCTCAAAAACGAATACGGAAGATACTTAAAAGAAGTTGCCGACGGCAAATATCTTGACGGGTTATATTAGGAGAAAAGAAAAAATGACGTTGATAGTAACCGGCGGAGCCGGTTTTATAGGGAGCAATTTTATATTTCACATAATGGAAAAATATCCGAACTACCGAGTGGTTTGTTTGGATAAACTGACTTATGCGGGCAATCTTTCGACTCTTGCGCCTGTAATGAAGAACAAGAATTTCCGTTTCGTTAAAGCGGATATTTGCGACAGAGACGCCGTTTTCGCGCTGTTTGAAGAAGAAAAGCCTGACGTGGTGGTAAATTTTGCCGCCGAAAGTCATGTTGACCGCAGCATAGAAGAACCGGGTATTTTTCTGCAAACAAATATTATGGGCACGGCTACGCTTATGGATGCTTGCCGAAAATTCGGAATCAAGCGGTTTCATCAAGTTTCCACCGACGAAGTGTACGGCGATTTGCCGCTCGACCGACCCGATTTGTTTTTTACCGAGCAAACGCCTATTCATACGTCGAGCCCTTATTCGTCGAGCAAGGCGGCTGCCGACCTTTTGGCGCTGGCGTATTACAGAACTTACGGGCTTGCCGTTAGCGTGAGCAGATGCTCCAACAATTACGGACCGTATCATTTCCCCGAAAAGCTTATTCCGCTCATGATAGCCAACGCTTTAAACAATAAACCGCTTCCTGTTTACGGCAAGGGAGAGAACGTAAGAGACTGGTTGTATGTTGAAGACCATTGCAAAGCGATAGACCTTATAATTCACAAAGGCAGAGCGGGCGAGGTCTACAATATAGGCGGTCATAACGAAATGAAAAATATCGACATAGTTAAAATTATATGCAAAGAGTTAAATAAGCCCGAAAGCCTAATAACTTTCGTTGCCGACCGCAAGGGGCACGATATGCGTTACGCAATCGACCCCTCTAAAATTCACAGAGAACTCGGTTGGCTTCCCGAAACCAAATTCGAGGACGGTATAAAAAAGACAATCGAATGGTATCTTAGTAATCGTGAGTGGTGGGAAACGATAATTTCCGGCGAATATAAAGAATATTACGAAAAGATGTACGGTAACAGATAAATGAAAATTTTAGTGACGGGCGCGCGCGGACAACTCGGTGCCGACGTAATGCGCGAATTGATTTTAAGAGGACACGACGCTTTCGGCGTGGATAAAGAGGAAATGGATATTACCGATTGCCAAAGCGTGTCGCGCGTTATGAACGACGTGCGCCCGCAGGCGGTAATACATTGCGCCGCATGGACGGCGGTTGACGCCGCCGAAGATGAATGCAACAAAGTTTTCGTAAAAAAGGTGAATGCCGACGGCACCGAAAACGTTGCGAAAGAATGTTTTAAGCACAATGCCAAAATGTTGTATCTTTCAACCGATTATGTGTTCGACGGAAAGGGAAACGAGGCATGGAAGCCCGACTGCGAAGAATATAAGCCGCTTAACGTGTACGGAGAAACCAAACTTGCGGGGGAACGGGCTGTTGCCGCCGCGCTCGACGAATACTTTATTGTGCGCATAGCTTGGGTGTTCGGTAAGAGCGGGAACAATTTTATAAAAACAATGTTAAAACTTGCCCAAACGCACAACAGTTTGCGCGTTGTGAACGACCAAATAGGAACGCCTACCTATACTTACGATTTGGCTCGTTTGTTGGCTGATATGATTGAAACGGAAAAATACGGATATTATCACGCGACTAACGAAGGCGGATATGTGAGTTGGGCCGACTTTGCGGAAGAAATTTTTCGTCAGGCGGGATTGAGTGTTACAGTTGTTCCCGTGTCTACCGAAGAATACGGATTGAGTAAGGCGGCTCGTCCGCGTAACAGCAGGCTGGATAAAAGCAAGCTTACGGAAAACGGGTTTAAGCTTTTGCCCGCTTGGCAAGACGCGCTTAAAAGATATTTAAAGGAGCTCGGTTATTAAATGGGACAAATTAAAGTTATCGACGCGCCTATAAAAGGGCTTTATATAATCGAACCGACGGTGCACGGAGACAATCGCGGCTACTTTATGGAAACGTATAATAAGCGCGACATGGAAGAACACGGCTTGAACATGAATTTCGTTCAAGACAATCAAAGCATGTCGGTTAAAGGCGTTTTGCGCGGATTGCATTTTCAAAAACAATATCCGCAAGGCAAACTCGTAAGAGTTATAAAAGGTAAAGTTTTTGACGTTGCCGTAGATGTGCGCCCTACAAGCGAGACGTTCGGAAAATGGTTCGGCGTGGAACTTACGGAAGAAAACAAAAAACAGTTCTATATATCCGAAGGCTTTGCTCACGGCTTTTTGGTGCTTTCCGATACTGCCGAATTTTGCTATAAAGTTACAGATTTTTATCATCCCGGCGACGAGGGCGGAATTGCATGGAACGACCCGAAAATAGGAATAGACTGGGGCGTTACGGGGGTATACGGCGGTAACGCCGACCCGAGCGGATACAAACTTAAAGACGGCGCCGACGTAATAATGTCGGACAAAGATAAGCTGTGGAAAACTCTCGACTCGTTATTTTGAACTACGCGGGTTGTTGCGCCCAAAAAGAACCGTTTTCGACAAATTGTATGTATATTTCCTCAATTTAGGTAAGGTATAATATAACCCGACGCATTTTTGAAAAGGTCGGGTTTTTTGTTTGATAAAACGGGCGATATTGAAATACGTATTTATGTTGTTTTCTCTTGCCGCGCTTTGCGGCGCGGAGTTTTCGGGCATGCGTCCTTGCGGCGCGGGGTTTGCCGCCGCGCTCGTTTATTGCGGAATGCCCGCTATTGTCGTTTTGCCCGCTTACATGGGGTTTTCGCTTATTTTCGATTTTTCGTTGGAAACTTTTTTATATGCTCTCGCGGTTAGCGTCGTTTCGTTCGCGGCGGGAGTTACGGGGCTGAAATTCACGCGCGCAAAAAGAGCGGTGTTCTTGTCGCTTTTTGCGGCGGCGCAGTGCTCGCTGCTTTTAATGCACTCAACACTCGGGTATTTGAGAATTTTGGTGTGGAGCGTTTTAGCTGCGGGAATATTCGTTTCTTCGGTTTGCTTTTTGCGCCCCGTGCTTGTGCAAAAACTCAAATATAAATTTTTGGAAACGGAGCTTGTTTGCGGAGGCGTTTTGCTTATTTGCGCGTCGCTCGGGCTTGGCAAAATGCAAGTCGAGGGGTTCGACGCGGCGTATTTGTTGGCAGCTTTCGCAATTCCGTTCGCGGCGGGCGTAGGCTCGCTTTCGGGTTCTGTCGCCGTTGCAATTTGTTTCGGTTGCGGAATAGCTCTCGGCTCCGAGCAAGTCGCGCCCATAGCGTTTATGGCGTTTGCCGCGCTTGTAACCGCAATATTCGCCGAAGCGCCTCGCCCAATATCTTCGCTTTCAACGGCGGCGGCATACGTTCTTGCCGCATACCTCTTTTCGGCTCCTCCGTTGTGGCAACAAATACTGTGCTTTGCTGTGGGCGCGCTGTCGTTCGCATTCGTGCCCAAAAGTTTGCTCGGCAAAGTGCGCGACGTTTTGTTCGCCCCCGTAACCGCAACCGCCGCGCGCGGCATAGTGAACCGCGCGGCTTCCGAAACGGGAAAAAACTTGCTCGGCGCGTCGCAAATATTCGCCGATATGAAAATAGCTATGGAGCAGGTTCCCGACGCGGAAGAAACGAGCGTGCTCGAAAAGAACGTTTGTTCTCGCTGTTCGGGTTACGCACAGTGTTCGCAAGTGGGCGGCTACCGAGAAGCGCTCGATAAAATGGAGCGAAGCTCAGCCGCAAAGGGTAGGGCGAGCGTTTCGGAAGTGCCCGCGCTTTTATCGACGTGCGGCAATCTTGCGGCGCTTATTTCGGGCGCAACGGAATCCGCTCAGCTCAAACACGAACAGCTTATTGTGAGCGAGGCGAGAAGGGAAGGGCGCAATATAGTTGCGAAACAACTCGGGCTAATGTCGGAAGTTTTAAAGCAAATGGGCAACCGAGTTAAGGAGCCCGCAAAGTTCGACACAGCTAAGGAAAAGCGGATAGCCGAAGAACTTTCATATAGAGGCGCCGTTGTGCCCGAAGTTATAGTAACCGATGAAACCGTGTCGGTAGTGTTGCAGTCGGAAGAGCTCACAAACGAACAAATAACCTCTGCCGTAAGTAAAACGATGCACGCTCCGTATCGTTGCATAAGAGGGGGCGCCGACGTGCTTCCCGGCTACACATTGTTGCTTTTTGCAAAAGCGCCGCGCTACGACGTGGCTTTTTCGGCGGCTGCAAGCGCCAAAGAGACGCGAAGCGGCGACAGCCACTCGTTTATAAGGCTGGGCGGCGACCGTTTTATGATGACGCTGTGCGACGGTATGGGAAGCGGCGACGCGGCGAGAAAAGCGAGCGAAACCGCAATAGAATTAGTTGAAAGTTTCTTTAAAGCGGGGCTCGATTCCATGAGCGCGGTAGAGTGCGTGAACAGATTTCTCGCGTTAAACGAATGCGAAAGATTTTCCACTCTCGACATTACGGTGATAGACCTTAACAGCGGCGTTGCCGAAATAATCAAACTTTCGTCGCCCGCCACCGTAATAAAAACTGCGGAGGGCGTTAGAGCGATTTCGGGTTCGGCTCTTCCTATGGGGGTGTTCGAGCAAGTGCAGTGCGGGCACTCCACGCAAAATCTGCGTTCCGGCGACGAAATAATTATGGCTACCGACGGAGTTACCGACGCGCTCGGTTCAACCGAAAGCTTGATTGCGGCTGCCGCAACGAGCAATGCTTGCGAACCTCAGGCAAAAGCGCGGGAACTTCTCGAATACGCTACCGCCGCGCAAAGGGGAAAACTGCGCGACGACGGCACCGTGCTTTGCGCCCGAATTTTCGAAAAAAAATATTAAAATACGAATATGAAACGAGTTCGCCGCATAAATACTTATATTAGTTTAAAATAACCGAAGCGGGTTCGAATATAAATGCTCCGCTTACGGTTGACAAAATTCATGAGCGATTGTATAATATTATTTAATGAAGTATTTGACGGAGCATACATCGTCTATCGTATTTTGCGCAGTGGCGGCGGCGTTGGCGCTTTTGTTCGTCATAATGTTTATTGTTGCCGTTGCACGGAAAAAACGGGTGCGGCGCGGCTTCGACGTTTTAAAGCTGCTTTTCGGCTCGCTCGCGTTCATAATAGCGTTCGTTGCTGGCGCTTTTGCCGTTGTGAATAAATACGAGTTGTTCAAGCTTTCAGTGAGTTCGGACGGAAGCGTTCTCGCGTTTTTATATGCGGGAAAAAAGCTGTTTTCCGTTCCCGCTCTCGGAATTGCCGTAGTGTTTTTTAACCGCTTGAAATGGTTCGGCATAGCGGCGCCTTTTGCGTTGTGCTTTTTGAGCTTGATTGCCATGCTTGCGGTTTCGATAAAAACTTACTCAAAGAAAAAAGCGAAAAAACAAGCTACGAAAACCTTGTGCGTTACTCCCGCCGAAAGCGGCGAAAATAGCGAGCCCGAAAAAGGCGAGATTTTTGAAGAGACTGCGCCGAAGGAGCAGGGCGACGATGAGGATACGCTTTATAACGAACCCGTCGCGCTCGCGCAAGAAACCGGCGAAATGGAATTTTCGGAGCCGTCCGACGGGATAGATTCGGCGGAAGCGAGAAATATAGTAGACGAAATAGATAAGCTCGTAACGGGCGAGCACGAACCGTTAGACGACGAAATAGACGACCGCTTGCGTCGCGCGATTAAAGAGGGATACGCGCTTTCCGACGCTTTCGAAAATCCCGCAACCGCTAACAAGGGGACGCTTAACGACGGAGCCGACGATTCGGAATATATTCCTGCGGCTTTGTTCGCCGAAAAAGAGGACGTAGGGCAAGAGGAATACGACGACGAGGACGAAGACTTTTCCGACTTTACCTCAGACTATGACGAAGAAAATAACGGCTTTGCAACCGACGGCGATTTTGAGAGAGAACCTTGCGCCGAAGAAGAACTCGACGAGGAAAATGCGGAGCCGAGCTACGAAGATTTCGCGTTTGCCAACGAGCCCGAAAGCGAACCCGAGCGGGAAGAAGAAATAGAAGAAGAGGACGAAACGCCGGATAATTATGCGGCGACTACTGCGAATACGCTCGCTCGTTCTTTTTCGCAACAAGCGGATAGCGGAGCTACGCGCAACATGTCGGCAAGCCGTAAGGTGGAGCCCGCTCGCGGCGACTACGACGAATCGCTTATTCCCACGCGCGTGCGCACTATAATACGCCGTCCCACAGCCAAAAATATAGAAGAAATCGAACGCAGAGTCGTTTCCGATTCGGAGCGGGAGAAAGAACTCGCTTCGGCTAAACAAACGCCTAAAACTCCCGCCAAACCGTTGGGAACGGAGAAAACGACTGCGGTATCCGAAAAAAAGAAACCCGCTTCAACGCGCAAAAAAAGCGGCGCAACTACGAAAAAAAGCTCGGCGCAACCATCGAAAATTTCCGCCGCGAAAGACGAAGCTAAAACGGCGGAACGGTCGGAGCCTAAAAATTCCGCCGAGAGTAAGTCGGTTGTTGCCGAAATCAATAATTTGCCGCTCACGCGTAAATACATAATTTTGAACAGGCGCAACGCCGCCGCCGTTTTCAACGAATACCTTAACGGCAAGCGCGAACAGGAAAAGCAAGAAATCACAGGTTCGCTGAACACTATCATCATAAAATAGCGCCCGACTATTGCGCGAGCGTGAAGGAGTTGCAATGAAAAAATACATAGGGGTTGACGTTGGGGGAACCACTGTGAAAGCCGCGCTCGTTGACGAGAACGGGAAAATTTTGCGGAGGTCGTCTATTCCCACGCTTGCCACGCGCAAAAGCGACGAACTTATAGCGGATATAATCGCGCAAATAAAAGAACTTGCGGCAAACGACGTTTACGAGGGCGTGGGCGTAGGGTGTCCGGGAACTGTCGATAGCGAAACGGGCGACGTAATGTATAGCTGCAACCTCTACTGGGAAAACGTGCCTCTTGTGAAAAAACTTTGCAAAGCGCTTAATAAGCCTGTTAAGGCGTGCAACGACGCGTCGGCGGCGGCGCTCGGGGAAGCGCGTTTCGGCGCGGGCAAGGGCTGTTCCGACACGGCGTTTATAACGCTCGGCACAGGAGTGGGCGGCGGAATAGTTGTGAACGGCAAGCTGTTCGACGGCTATCGCGGCATGGGAACGGAAATCGGGCATATGGTTATTCGCTATGGCGGAGTGCCTTGCACATGCGGGCGTAACGGCTGTTTGGAAGCGTATTGTTCGGCTACCGCGCTTATCCGCGACACCGTGTTCGCTATGCAAACCGACCGCAACAGCGCAATGTGGAAATTCGTTGACGGCGACCTTAATAAGGTTGACGGCAGAACAAGTTTCGAGTGCGCGAAAAAAGGCGACGCCACCGCCTTGCGTGTTGTAAATAAATTTCTCGACTATCTTGCCGAAGGTATAACCGACATTGTGAACGTATTCAGAAGTCAGGCGGTTATTATAGGCGGCGGAGTGAGCGCGCAGGAAAAATATATAACCGAACCGCTTCAAGAACGGGTAGACCGCCTAAGCTACGGAGTGGGAAACAGCGGAGTGCGCACCGAAATAGTTACGGCGTCGCTCGGAAATGACGCGGGCGTGATAGGCGCGGCAAGTTTGGTAATGTAAGGGTTAAAATTATTTTACAGCGCGCGCAAATAAAGTCGTTTTTGTATTTAAGAGGCGGCTTTTGCATATAAATATTAAAAGGAGAAACAAAAATATGAAATCTTTGAAAGGCACAAAAACGGAAGCCAACCTTATGGAAGCGTTCGCGGGCGAAAGTATGGCTCGCAACAAATACGACTATTATGCGAGCAAGGCGAAGAAAGACGGCTACGAGCAAATTGCCGAGTTTTTCACCGAAACGGCGGCAAACGAAAAAGAGCACGCAAAAATTTGGTTCAAGCTTTTGCATAACGGAGTGGCGGATACCGAAACAAATCTTGTTGACGCCGCTAACGGAGAAAACTTCGAATGGACTGATATGTACGCGCGCTTTGCGGAAGAGGCGAAAGCCGAAGGGTTCGATTCCATTGCAAAGCTTTTCTCGCTTGTCGCCGAAATCGAAAAGAGCCACGAGGAACGCTATTTGAAGCTTTTGGCTAATATAAAGAACGGCGACGTGTTCGAGCGCAAAGAAATTGTGGTGTGGCGTTGCCGTAATTGCGGACATTTGCACACGGGCGAAAAGGCTCCCGAAGTTTGCCCCGTATGCGCGCACCCGAAAAGCTATTTTATGCTTAAAGAAAACAATTACTGAAAGTTCAAAAATAAAATATAATATGAAAAAGCGTTCGCCGTTGTATTCGAACGCTTTTTTAATATTTAAAGGTTTTACATTAAATCGAAAAAGTTATGTTGCCTTAAAGCTTCGTACAGCACTATTGCCACGCTGTTCGAAAGATTGAGCGAGCGCAGGTTTTTGCCCATAGGTATGCGCAACGAAAAGTCGGGATTTGCGGAAAGCAGTTTTTCGGGCAAGCCTTTGGTTTCTTTTCCGAACACAAGATAGCAGTTGTCGGGAAAGTTTGCGTCGGTGTAGCGGTTTTTTGCTTTGGTTGAAAGGTAGTAAAAAACTCCGCCTTCGTTTTTGCGGAAAAAATCGTCTATGTCGTCGTATACCGTCCAATCGAGCTTGTCCCAATAATCAAGCCCCGCGCGTTTAAGAGTGCGGTCGCTAAGTTCGAAGCCGAGCGGCTTAACAATATGCAGTCGGGTGTTTGTGCAAGCGCATGTGCGAGAAATATTTCCCGTGTTTTGCGGTATTTCGGGCTCCACCAATACAATGTTCAGCATAAACACAGTATAGCACGAATTTTCGGTTTAATCAAGCGGTGCGGGCGGGGAGGATAGAGTTTTGCGGCTTTTCTTTTTGAAACGCGCTCCGAGCTTTCCGAAAACAAGCGTTACTACGGTGTGCATAATCAAAAAACTCAACGCCTGCGCCATTATTGCGTAAGGGTAAAAAAGTCCGCTTCCGAAAAAATACATAACGGCGGCGTGCGAACCTACGAGCGCAAAAGCAATTAAAACGTCGGTTATAACGGTGAACACTATTCCCGCCGATTTTCTGAGCGGCGAGAGCGCTCCCTCAACCGTGCCGCAGGCAAGTCCTGCCGCAACGCACAGCGCGAATACGATGCCCGCCATTATTTAAAAATACGTTTGAAAAGCGGTTGTTTTGCTCCGCTGTATTTCACCGATTGCACGCTGCCTTCGAAGTCGAGCGTGCCGTCGGACGCGTTGAATTTTATTATTTTGAGTTTCTCGCCCGAAATCAAAAGATTGCCGCACGTCGATATAAGATTAAGCGAAGTGTCGCACGACGACACAACTTTTTCGATGCCCGTAAGACTTCCTTTTTCGCGGCAAACGAGTTTAAATTCGTGCCCGCCGCGCAGTTTTACGTTTTCAGTGTTTTCCATAACGTGAACTCCTTGTCGCAAACGTTTTTATGAGCGCGGTTTGTTTGAAAAACGCCGCGCCTATAAATTTGCCTCAACTATTTATATGCGTCGAAAGCGTATAATACCACGAAAAACGTTAAAAATCCGCGCTGTGAACGCAAATATTAAAAGAATATACTTTCGCGCGGGTGCCTTGAAAAAAGTTGCTTTTTTCTTTGCTATTTGCTACAATATATCAGTGCGGGAAACTGAGCTTACGATTGGCGGTTTTCGCGCAATAACTCGGCTAACGCCGACAAGAGGTAAAAAATGGACATTGTTAAAAAGCTTAGTGAAGAATTTACCTTGCGGGAAGATTATGCCGCAAACATAGTCGCGCTACTCGACGACGGAAATACCATTCCGTTTATAGCGCGCTACCGCAAAGAAATGCACGGCGCGTGCGACGACCAAGTTTTGCGCGAATTTGCCGATAGGCTCGCGTATTTGCGTAATCTTGTTAAACGCAAAGAAGAAGTGCAGGCGGCAATCGAGGCTCAGGAAAAATGGAACGACGAGCTTAAAGCGGCTCTCGACGCGGCTGTTACTCTTACCGAAGTGGAAGATATTTACCGCCCGTATAAGCAGAAGAAAAAGACTCGCGCTTCGGTTGCAATCGAACGCGGACTCGAACCGCTTGCCGACGTTATTATGGCGCAGGAACTTACCGAAGGCGATGTGCTTGCGCTTTGCGAACCTTATGTGAACGAAGAAAAGGGAGTGAACACGGCAGCCGACGCGCTTGCGGGAGCGAAAGACATTATAGCCGAGCGCATATCCGACGACGCGAATATAAGAAAGACTTTGCGCGCGCTTATGTATGAAATAGCCACTTTGGACGCTAAACTCGACCCCAAAGACCCCAACAACGCCAAAAAGACGGTGTACGAAATGTATGCCGAGTTTTCCGAAAAGATTGCGGCTATTCCCAGCCACCGAATACTTGCCGTAAATCGCGGCGAGGCGGACGAATGTTTAAAAGTGTCGCTAAAAGCCGACGAAGAGACTGCGCTCGGAAAAATAAAAGCGTATTATAAAAAAGAGAGCATATTCTCGCAGGTTATGGACGATATTATCGCCGATAGCTACGAGCGACTTATTTTCCCGTCTATAGAGCGCGAGGTGCGCGGCGAACTTACCGAAAAGGCAGACGAGCAGGCAATTAAAATGTTCGAGCAAAATCTTAAACCGCTTTTGTTGCAGCCGCCACTTAAAGGAAAAGTTATTTTAGGGCTCGACCCCGCTTACAGAACGGGTTGCAAAATTGCGGTTATAGACGCGAGCGGAAACGTTCTCGACCATACCGTTATATATCCTACGCCTCCGCAAAAGAAAATCGAAGAGGCGAAAGCCGCGCTTAAAAAGCTAATCGAAAAGCACGGCGTAGACGTTATAAGCATAGGCAACGGCACCGCGAGCAAAGAGAGCGAAATTTTTGTTGCTGAGCTCATAAAGGAATGCGAACGCCCCATAACTTACGCGGTTGTGAACGAGGCGGGCGCGAGCGTTTATTCGGCGAGCAAGTTGGGCGCCGAAGAGTTCCCCGACCTTACTGTGGAATACCGCAGTGCGATTTCTATTGCGCGCCGTTTGCTCGACCCTCTTGCGGAGCTAATTAAAATAGACGTGAAGAGCATAGGCGTGGGGCAGTATCAACACGATATGCCGCAAAAAAGACTTACCGAAGTTTTAACGGGCGTTGTGGAAGACTGCGTTAACAGCGTTGGCGTAGACCTTAACACGGCGTCGTATAGCCTGTTGTCGTTCGTGTCGGGGCTAAATACGTCGATTGCCAAAAATATAGTTAAATACCGCGAGCAAAAGCCGTTTACAACGCGCGAACAGCTACGCGAGGTTCCCAAACTCGGACCCAAAGCGTTTGAGCAGTGCGCGGGCTTTTTGAGAATACCGGGCGGCGACAACGTGCTTGATAACACCGCCGTTCATCCCGAAGCATACGAAGCCACCGAAAAACTTCTTGCCCGCTACGGCAAAACCGACGACGACGTGAAAAGCGGAAATATCGCGGACGTGCGCGGCAAGGTTTCGGCTGAAGGTTCTAAAAAAGTTGCCGAAGAACTTAACGTGGGCGAGCCCACTCTTATGGACGTGCTCGAAGAAATTATAAAGCCCGGACGCGACATACGCGACACGTTGCCGCCTCCGCTTCTTCGCGCCGACCTTATGGATATAAACGACCTTAAAGTGGGAATGGAACTCACGGGCACGGTGCGCAACGTTATAGACTTCGGCGCGTTTGTGGATATAGGCGTTCATCACGACGGCTTGGTGCACATATCCGAAATATCCGAACGCTACATTAAACACCCGAGCGAGGCGCTTACGGTGGGCGACGTGGTTCGCGTGCGCGTTATAGGCGTAGACCCCGTGAAAAAGCGCATAAACCTTAGCATGAAAAGCCCCGATTCCGAAAATAAGCCCAAAGAGCAAAATAAAGAGCAACGCCGCCCGCGCGACAACCGCCACGATAACCGCAACCGCGACAATCGCCGCGACAACGGCAAAAACGGCGGCGGGAACAACCGCGAACGCAGCCTCGACGACATGCTTAAAGCGTTGCAAAACAAATTTTCGAAAAAGTAAAATTAGAGTTAGTGAAGAGCGCATAAGCGCAACGCGGCAATCTTAATATTGAGCGTGGAACGTTGCGCTAATCGCTTGATGTAGGGGATTGCTTCGCTGCGCTCGCAATGACAGTATGGCGTAGGGGATTGCTTCGCGTGCCCGCTAAGAAAAACTTATTGTAAAATGAAAAGACCCTAAACGTAGTTCGATACGTTTGGGGTCTTTCCCTGTGTTTGGAAACACTTGGCTTTTCCGCCGTTATAGCAAAAAAGTTACTTATTTGCTGTTGCGCGCGGAAGTTGTTTTCTTCGCAGACGAAGTGCTTTTCGTCGACTTAGCCGAGCAGCATTTCTGAGCCTTGTTCTGCGCGCTTTGCGTAGATTTGCTCGAAGCGGCTTTGCTCGTGGTCTTGTTCTGAGCGGTTTTGTTTTGCGCGCTCGAACGAGTGGAAGCACTCTTGGTCTTGTTTTGCGTAGTAGCCATATTTTCCATCTCCTTTGTAACGTTTTGCGTTACGGTAGTATTATTGCACACCGTAAAATAAACTATACCTATGTGTATAATTTTTTTACAAAATAATTTTTAAATCGCAATAAAAAATATATGTACTCTCCAAAATAACATTTGTTATTTTTGCGGTCATAATATCACTTTTGTGCTATTCATATTTTCATGGAAGAGTTTTGCGAAAGATTAAAATTTTTGCGTGAAGAAAAAGGGCTTACACAAAAGGAAGTTGCGGAAGCAATAGGTTTTGCGCAAAGCGCCGTTGCATTTTGGGAAAACGGTAAAAGGATACCTAACGCTTTTGCCATAGTTGCGCTTGCTAAGTTTTTCGACGTAACTTCGGATTACTTGCTTGGGCTAACGAAATTTTCCTAAGTGAAACTTATTATGGAAATATTATTTAATAGTAGATTGCGTGAGTTGCGTAAAGAAAAGGCGCTGACGCAAACGCAGTTAGCGCAAATTTTAAACGTATCGCAAGCCACCGTTGCGAAATGGGAAACGGGCGATAGGGAACCCGATTTAATAATGATATTGAGATTATGCGAGGTTTTGGAAACTTCCGTTGATTATTTGCTTGGGGTTTCCGATGTATGAGAGAGGTTAAATATTTGCACCTTTAATTTTCCATTCGTAGTAGCCTTCTATATTGTCGCGTTCCGACACCGTAAATTCGGATTTTCCCAACGCGTCTAAAATTTGAAGAGCGGCAAGCGCGCCGTAGCCGATTACTTTGGCGCGATTTTGAGTTAGAGCGGGGTAGAGCGAACGCATATTTTTTCGGTCGAAAAATTCGTCGGCTACTTTCAATAAAAATTCTTTTTTCACAATCGAGCCGTGAACTATTTCCGGCTCGTATTTTTTCGGGCAACTCGCCATAGAGCCGAGCGCGGTTGCCGTGCCGCCTATGCCGAGCGCGATTTCGGTTTGGGGCAGTTCTTTGGGAATTGCGGCGCTAATAAGTTCAACCGCGCGGGCGCGTTCTCCGTTCGCGCCATCGTGCAAACGCACGCAGCCAACAGGCACGCTTTTCGAATAGGTTATATTCCCGTTTTTGCCGCTCACAATTTCGCAACTCGCGCCGCCTATGTCGAACACGGCGACGGTTTTTGTTTTGTCGGGCGACGCGCCTATAAATCCTATTTGCGCTTCTACGGCGCCTTCTATAACGTCTACGGCGATTCCCGTTTTTGCAAGCACCGCGTCGGTAAAGTCTTTTCCGTTCTGAGCTGCGCGCACCGCTTCGGTTGCGAACACAAAAATATTATCGACTTTTTCGGCTTTCGCACAGTCGCAAAATTCTTTCACCGCGTCGGAAGTGCGGGCAATCGCTTCTTGCGAAAGTTTGCCCGAAAAAAACAGCCCGTCCGCAAGGACGGTGCTATTAAGTTGCTTTTTTGCAACGACGGTAGTTTCGGTTAAAACGGCGTACCGCACCGAATTGCTGCCAACGTCTATAATTGCCGTTTTCAAAATTATTTTTTCCCCACAAACGAAATTTCGCCTTCGCCCTGCATGTCGCAATATTCGCGGACGTAAGTTTCTATAAACTCTTTGCTGTTGTAATAGGCAATATTCGATTCGTTGAGTTCGAGTTCGGCGTTTATGCTCGCTAATTGCCGTTCGAGTTTGTTTTTGCGCGTGAATGCGGAAGCAAGGCTCACGAGCCCCACTATTAGAGCAACAAGCATTAAAATAGCGAACACTACGCAAGACGCCGTAATTATTATTTTCGCCTTTTCGCGGTTTTCGGCACGGATTGGCATATATAAAACGCTCCTTTTTGTTGCGCGGCGGCAACGCTGTGCCGTCGTGTATATTTTAAGTATAGCACGCTATTTCGATTTTCGCAACTCTTTGAGCGCATTTGCGCGTAATCGCATTTCGTCCGTTTAATTGACAAACCGCTTAGTTATGGTATATACTTAACAAAGCGATTATTGTTAAACTATAAAAAAACGCTTAGGCGCAAGAGAGGTAACAAATATGGTAATAGAACCCAAAGTACGCGGATTTATATGCACTACGGCTCATCCCGAAGGGTGCGCAAAAAGCGTGCTCGCTCAAATAAACACCGCTAAAAAATACGCGGGAAAAATCACTGCGGCAAAACGCGCGCTCGTTATAGGCGGAAGCACGGGCTACGGTCTCGCGTCGAGAATTGCCCTTGCGTTCGGCGGCGGCGCCTCTACTCTTAACGTAATGTTCGAACGCCCTGCGTCGGGCGTAAGAACGGCTACGGCGGGTTGGTATAATACGGCGGCGTTCGAGCGTGAAGCCGCAAAAAGCGGACTGTATGCAAAGTCGGTAAACGGCGACGCTTTTTCGCAGGAAATAAAGAACCGCGTTATCGAGGCTATAAAGCGCGATTTGGGAACGGTGGATGCGGTAATATATTCGCTTGCGTCTCCGCGCAGAACTTTGCCCGACGGAACTGTTGCAAACTCGGTGCTTAAAACAGTCGGCGAGAACTTTACTAACAAAACAATCGATTTGCGCACCAACGAGGTGGGCGAGGTTACTGTTACTCCCGCAACGCCCGACGAAATAGACGCCACTATAAAGGTTATGGGCGGCGAAGACTGGGCGGCTTGGATTAGCGCGTTAAACGACGCGGGCGTTCTCGAAAAAGGCGCTTTAACGCTCGCTTATTCGTATATAGGACCCGAACTTACTTATCCCATTTACACAAACGGCAGTATAGGAATGGCGAAACGTGACCTTTTCTACACCGCGCAGGCGATTTCCAAAAAGTACGGAATTACGGCTCGCATATCGGTGAACAAGGCGCTTGTAACGCAATCGAGCGCGGCTATTCCCGTTGTGCCGCTTTATATATCGCTGTTGTATAAAGTTATGAAAAAGGCGGGGACTCACGAGGGGTGCATAGAACAAATGTGCCGCCTGTTTGCGGAGAAGCTCGGCAAATACGATAGCGAAGGATATATTCGCCTCGACGACCTCGAAATGGCGCCCGAAATTCAAAAAGAAGTAGCTAAGGCTTGGAAAGCGGTGAACGCGCAAAACCTTGCCGACTATGCCGACATAGACGGATATTGGGACGACTTTTACCGCATGTTCGGTTTTAAGTGCGACGGCGTGGATTATTCCGCCGACGTCGAGCCTAACGTTGCGATACAAGAAGCGTAAAGTTTTAACGGCGTTAGAGCGTTATTGCGCGCGTAGCACCGAAAAAAACGTTTTCGCGGTGAGAAGCATAATCAAAAAACAACGTTAAAAGAGACGTTCGCATCTGAAAAGTGCGAGCGTCTTTATGTTTGGCTTTAAAAAACCGTTTGTTTTTATTTCATAAGTCCCTTTTTGCGCATTAGGGGGAATAAAAACGCCGTAACAACCGAATTGAGCGCAACAACGAGAATTTGCGGGGGGCGAAGCGCAAGCCAGCCCCAAAAAGTTTTGGTAGGAAAGTACAGCGTCATTCCGAGTGTCCATAGCCCGAGCGTGCAAACGGGAATAACTATTGCCGTGCCGATAAGAATTTTAAGTTTTGGGTCGAGTTTGGGAATTTTGAACACAAGCCCCATTATAAGTCCGAAAACTGCGCAAGATAGCGCGAGAACGGGGTTGGGAATGCCGCCCGATATGAGCGTTCCCAAAAGGTCGGTAGCAAAGGCTACGGTTAAGCCGCCGAGCGGCCCCATAACGATTGCCGCCAAAATCCACGGAACGTAAACAAACGTTACTTTGAAAAACGGTAGCTGAAACAGATTTCCTATAATTTTCAGCACAAGCGCGGCGGCAATGAGCATTGCAATGTAGGTAATCCGTTGGGTAGTGGTGAGTTTTCTTTTCTTGCCTTGTTTTGCTTCCGTATCTACGGTTGCAATTTCCTGTGAACTTTTGTTCATGTCGGGCAACCTCCTATTAAGTTGTTAAGTTTAGTATAGCCGACTTACGCGCTTTTGGCAAACGATTTGAGCTTCTTTTTCGGATTTTTTTTGCCGAACACAATTCCCAAATCTATTATTCCGAACACAAGCGACATTATAAACATAAACGCGCAACTCACTATTCCGCCGACTGCAATCGAAAGAAGCATAGGCGCGGGGCTAAGCAAAGAATATACTGTTTTGGTTAAGTAGGCGGCGGGGAGCACGAGGAGCGACGATAAAATAAGAGGCGTAATAAACGTAAAGCGGCAGCCCGTGCGCTTTTTAATGCACAGAAGGTCGAGTATGCTCGAAGTGGTGAGGCTTGCGCCCAAACCTACGGAGAGAACGTCTATCGAAAAGTTTTTGCAAAACGCCGCAATAATGGCGAACAACACCGCAGAGCCGAGCATATAGTTTAGAAAGCCTTGCTTTTCGAGGTCGAGAGAATTGAGCATGCTCGAAGCTATGTTTTCCACGCTTACGGGAATGAGTAGCCATGCCGAGTGGGAAAGAAACCGTCCTGCGTCAACGTTGTCGTAAACGAATTTTCCTATCGGCTTGCCGAGCGCCCAAAACGCGGGCACGAACAGCGCCGCCACCACTACCGAGAATTTAACCGCCGTTTCTATTTGGCGCCTTGCCGACGCCATGTTGCCCGATGAGTAAGCCGAACTTAAAGTGGGAATCATCACGTATGCGAGAGAGCCCACAACCGTTATGGGTATGTACAACAGCGGCATAGCCATTCCTATGCTCGAACCGAATATATAAAGAGCCTGTTCGTTTGTGTGCCCCATGCCAACGAGAATCATGGGCACTACGATAGCCACCATAGAATTAACTATGCTGCTCGAAGCCCTAACAAACGTTATTGGCACCGACGACGCGATAAGCGGCGCGATTTTGCCTTTTGGCGACGCCATTCTGCCTTTATACGCAAAGTAGAACGCCATACAGCAAATAGCCGTTATTGCGCAAGAGGCGCTTAGCGAAATTGCCGTAACTTTAAGCTTGTTGAATCCGAGCATAAACAGCACAACGGTTAGGAGTATGCGCGCCGCTTGCTCTATAACTTCAACAACGCTCATAACCGTATATTTTTGCTTGCCCCAAAGATTGCCGCGAAAACTCGCGTATACTCCCGAAAACAGCACGCCGGGAAGCATGAACAAAAGTATTACCATGCTTTCGGGGCTTGCCATTAGTTTTCCTATCGGAGTTTTTAGAGCAACGGTTATTCCGCACACAAAAACGGCGCTTCCGAGCCCTACTATAAGGGCGGCGGAGGTTGTTCCGTGCGAATCGCGTTTGTTGCCGCTCGCCTCGTATTTGGCGGTTAGCTTAGAAACGATTAGCGGTATGCCGCTTGTGGTTGCCGTAAGCAAAAGAAAGAATATGCTAAGCGCAACCTGATACACGCCCATGCTCACGGCGCCCAACTCGCGCGAAAGATAAATTTTAAAAACGAAGCCGAGCAAGCGGTCGATTACCGTAAAAAACGTAACCGTGAACACCGCTCGGAATAGGAATTTAGACGTACTTTTCACATTTCACCTCTATGTATGGGCAAATCCTAACCGCGTTAAATTCTCGGGGCAAAGCCGTGAAAACTAATTGCTTTGCTATCTAAGCCGTTAGGTTCGCATATATAAGTATGTATATTTGCTTTCGGCGCGCCGTATGCAACGGTATTGCAAAGGAGGCGAAAAACGTCGAAAAAAACATTTTTGCGAAATAGGTTGAAAATATCTTGTATGTGTGGTATACTTAAAACGTATATGAAAAACCGATTTAAAAAATTGCAGGCGGCTGTTTTGGCTTTTGTGCTGTTGCTGTCTGTTATAACGCTTTCGGGTTGCACAGGTTGGCTCAACGTGAGCGTGGAGAATATTTCGTTCGTGTCGGGCGGAACTTCTTTGTCGCGCTTGGAACTTACGCTCGGCGAGCGAGTTGAGCTTAACCGTTATATAAGCATAACGCCCGCGTCGGCGGTTAATAAGGCGTTCACCGTTGTTAGCGACAACGAGTCTGTTGTGAAAATCGAAACGGTGTCGCAAGGAAGCGTTGTGTCGCGCGTTTACGCTGTGGCGGAGGGAACGGGTTCGGCTACTTTAACCGCTACCGCCGCCGACAACGGAAAAACGGCTAAGCTCAAAGTTGCGGTTTCTTATGCCGAGCCGAACGGCATTTCCATTTCGGCGCAAGGCGATTTCGAGGTGTTTTCCGACACAATCGTTATAAGCGGCGATTCGCTTTCGGAAGTTAAATTCAAAGCCGAACTCGGCGACAACGTTAGCCCCGAATGCTCGGTTACATGGAGCGCGGGCGAAGAAAGAGTTGTGTTGCCTCAAAGCGAACAATTCGGATTCACGCCTTTAAGCGTGGGGCGTACCGCTGTTACCGCGTCGGTAAAAGATTCGGCGGGAAAGCTATATTCCGACGTTTTATATGTGAACGTTGCCGATAAGTTGGAAAATGCGCTCGTGGGCTACGACGCGCAAAAACTTGTTCAGCAGGCGGGCGAATACCAAACCGTGTATTTTAATTTGAGCTACGACGCTCCCGCCGAAGGCAACCCCGAGCCGGTCGTTGTGTGGTATGTAAACGGGGAGATAAACGGGTTCGGCGAAGAATTCGGATTTTTACCGAAGTCGCCCGGAATATACGAAATATCTGTTAAGGCGAACGGGCGGATTGTTGCGCTCGGCGGCGAAAGTTCGGTGTCGGTTTTGGCGCGCGGAACTGTTGTGCCCGCTAACGTTTGGCTTGATTACGACAACTGTTATCCTCAGGTTTGGGTTCGTTGGGATTCCATTCCCGCAGCCGCAGGCTACGAGGTTTCGCTCGTGAATTTGAACACGGGGCGTGTTGTGAGCAGCGATATTTCTACCGAAAACCTCTCTTTGCGCGATAAATTCACCGATAGCGGAGTTGACGTTTCGGATTACGTTAAAGACGCGAACAGCATATTTAACGCCCGTCTTGCCGTTAAAGTTAAAACTCTCGGCGACGAAAACGGGGTGCTCGGGGAATCCGCTTGGTCGAACGAATACACGAGCAAAGTTGTGCCCGTAGCTGCGCGCGCTTATTTGCAAAAAAAGTTTTATGACGGTGTTCGCAATTATTACGTTAAGAGTTACGAAGAATTCTACGAGTGGTTCGAATACGCAATGCTTTGGCGCCCGTCTACGCTTACCGACGGCGAAAGCCTGTATCTCGATTATTCTTACGTTTCGGCAAGCGACGAAATAGACAAAGCTATGAACTCCATGCATTTTACGGGTTCTTACGATTACAGCGGCGCCGACGAGACGAAAAACGTGGGCAAATTCCGTATTCGCTTTTTCACCGACGGCGAGCCGACGAGAAAAACTTCGGCGCACACGGGGCAGGCGTGGAACGCTATGCGCCCCCATGTTAATTACGACGACTCGAAAGTGCGCAACAGCCGTTACGTTTTTCCCATAGACTATAAAACGCCGGTTACGGTGCGCAATTCCGAACAACTTTATTATTTGGCCCAACTCGGCTACCGCCCTGTGCCTGAGAGCGGAAGCGCTGCGGAACGCCTTTATAATTACGCGCGCCGAACTTTGCGACACATAATATCCGACGACATGACCGACGTGCAAAAACTCCATGCAATCTACGATTGGATTATGTGGCGCGTTATATACGATAACGAGGTTTTGCAATATTCCGCTCTTTCTAACGCGGTTAAATACGAATCGTATTATCTTGAAAGCGTGTTCACCGATTCGGATTATTACGGCGTATGCGACGCAATGAGCAAAGCGTTCGTTTTAATGTGTAGTATAGAGGGTTTCGAATGCGTGCGCGTAACGGGTTACGCAGGGTCGGTCGGCAATCGCGGCGGGCATGCGTGGAACAAGGTTAAATTAAACGGACGGTGGTATATTGTGGACTGCACATGGGGGGACGCAAGCGTTCAGCTTATTGCGGGCGGCGCGGCGCGCGAATCGGCTAATCACGCGTATTTCCTCGTTACCGACGCCGACGTAGCCTCAACTCACGAGGAGGACGCGGGAAGTTCTTTTCCGAGAACGGCGTCAACCCGCTACGCATGGTACGACGAAGAATTCGAGTATAACGGCGACTCGCTTGATTTCTATCTTGACGGGCGGCTTGTTTCGGAATCCGCAATGCGCAACGAGCTTTCTTTGCTCGTCGATTATATGGCTTATGAAACGCGCAATTCTTCGCGCGAGTATTCGGTCGGCGCCGACCCTGCCGCGAATACCGTAAGTTCGCAATACCGCTGTTACGAGTTTGTGTCGGACACACGGTGGGGCGACCCCAAAAGTTCGGGGTGGGCTAACTCGGCGCTTATGCGAAATTTGAATGCGGCTATGCGGGAAAAAGGCTACACGTCGGGCTACGACTACTATGTTGTAACCGAGATGATGAGCGGCGACGTTCACGTTATGTTGTTTATTAAAATAGAGGCGTAAAACGCTTTCTCTTTCGTTGCCGCATGGGTTATTTTGTTCACGATTTTGTGTGTTGCGGCAATGATTTTTGTGCATATTTTTAATTGCCAAAATTTTTAGGATTTGATATAATACGAATATGGACATCTTTATACCCGAAGCGGTAAAACGGCTTGCCGCAGCCGCAGGCACGCCCATTTATTTGGTGGGTGGCTGCGTGCGCAACGCCTACGGAAAATTGGGGGACACCGACGTGGATTTGTGCGGTCCTTTGATTGCCACCGCACTCAATCTTCCGCGCGGCGCGCGTGTTAAAATAGTTAATTACAGGTTGGGAACGGCGCTCATATCGTTTATGGGCGGAAATTTTGAATACACTCCGTTCAGGTTGGAAAAATATGCCGAAGGCGGTTCACACACTCCCGCCGAAATCAAGTTCACCACTTCTCTCGAAGCGGACGCAATCCGCCGCGATTTTACCGTAAATTCAATTTACGTTAACGCCGCCACAGGCGAGGTTAAAGACCCCGTAGGCGGAATTGCCGACATAGAGCGCAAAGTGCTTCGCTCTTATAATCCCGAGCGCACGTTCTCGTCGGACGGTTTGCGTCTTATGCGCCTTGCCAGGCTCGCCGCCGAAACGGGATATAAAATAGACGCCGCCACCGCCCGCGCCGCAATAGCGTCGGCGGAAAATCTGAAAGACATTACCGGCGAGAGAAAGCGCGAAGAGCTTGATAAAATTTTAAACGCCGACACGAAATACGGAGTTGCCGACGCTCATTATAGGGGAATGAAGCTTCTCGTTAGGCTCGGGCTTTTGCCATACGTTGTGGAACCTCTCGCGGGTGCCGAAGAAATACCGCAAAATCCCGAATACCACGCCTACGACGTGCTTGAACACACGCTCCGCACCGTTAAAGCGGCGCCGAGCGGAATAGTGCGCCTTGCCGCTTTAATGCACGATTGCGGCAAGCCGTATTCCTACAATATGTACGGCAATATGCACGGTCATGAAAAGGCGAGCGCGGTTATAACGCGCGACGTTCTGGGGCAACGTTGTTTACGTTATCCCAAAGAGGTCGTTGAGCGCGTGGCGCAGCTTGTGGAACACCACATGTACGACCGCGACGGCAAAACGAAAGAGGGGAAACTGCGAATGTTCGTTGCCGAGCATTACGACATTATAGACGAACTCGCAGCCCTTATGCGCGCCGATAAGCTCGGCACGGGTAAGTTTAAAGAGGAAGAGCTTCCCGCAAACCGTATTGTTGCGGTGCGCGACAAAATGCTCGAAGAGGGCGCGCCCACTTCGCTTGGAGATTTGGAAGTTTCGGGCGCAGATATAACCGACATGGGCTTTTCGGGACCCGCAGTGGGAGAAATTCTTTCCGAGCTTTTCCGCGAATGCGTGCTTTGCCCTAAGCTGAATAATAGGGAATGGTTGCTGTCTTACGCGCAAAAGAGGCTTAAATGAGGGGCGACCTGCACATTCATTCGCATTACAGCGACGGGCTGTATTCTCCGACGGAAGTTTTAAGGCGTGCGAAAGAGGCGGGTTGCGAAGTTGTGTCGCTTACCGACCACGACACTTTCGACGGAGTAGACGAGGCGAACGAAGCTGCGAAGTCGCTCGGAATAAAAAACGTTACGGGGGCGGAAATATCTTCTTACGCGGGCACCAAAGTGCACATACTTGCCTACGGGTTCAATCGCTTAGACCCGCGATTTAACGCGTTTATAAAAGAACTTAAAGCGCGGCGCAGAGAGCGTGCCGAAAAAATACTCGCGCGCCTTGCCGACTACGGAATGCCTATTCCGTTGCGCGAACTCGATTCGTGCGTTTCGCGCGAAATATCACGTCCGCACATAGCTTTGGCAATGGTGCGTCTCGGCTACGAAAAAGATTTTATAACCGCAATGCGCAAATGGTTGCTTCACGGCGCGCCAACCTATGTTCCCGCATGCGGCGTGTCGCCCGAAGAGGCTGTGGAACAAATACGTTTGGCGGGAGGACTCGCGGTTCTCGCTCACCCTGTGCGCATAGACCTTGACCCGTATGAAAAAACCGCTTTAATAAAACGCCTTGCGGCGGCGGGGCTGAACGGAATAGAAGCCGTTTATAAACGTTCTTCGCGCGCAACGGTTAAAGAATTTAAAGAGCTCGCCCGTTCGCTCGGGCTGTTCGTTACGGCGGGAGCCGATTTTCACGCCGATAATAACGAGATAATAGCCCGCCCGCAAAACAATCCGATAGTTTCGCTTTAAAGCGTATAAAAACAAAGTATATGTATAATAACACCGCACACGTCGCATAATAAAGCGTAGACAGGAGGTGTGCGGCATGAGTTCGTTGTTAAAACAAAGCACGCGCCTAAAACTTGCGGCGTGTTTTTTATTGCTTGCGTGCGTATGCGCGTCTTGCGTTGCGGCGAGCGCGCTAATGCCGGTTGGCGCCCAAACATACGAGTGCGCGGTTCCCGACGCGGGAGCCGAAACGCGCGCCGAAATAACGGTTGAAGCGCCCGGAAAGACGTATGTGTACCGCGACAAAAAAATGCTTGCGCCCGACCATACGGTGTACGAGCAAATAGAACGCAGAAATATAAACGCGCCGCTCGAAGAAAAAATAAAAACGGTGGATAAATGTCTTGCGGCGGGTGCCGAGTGGCGCGAAGCTATGCGATATTGCTTTCCGCTTTTGCCCGCGTTTGTGGAAAAAATAAAGACCGAAATAGACCTCGAACCGAAAGACAGCGAAATTGCGTTTCGTCCGCAGTGCCGACCGATGTTCCGTATTTCACGTTCGGAATGCGGCCGCTCGGTTGACGAAAAACGTTTGTATCAAGACATTTATCTTGCGCTCAGAAAAGACGGGAAAGCGCGCGTAACGTTAAAGCCGCAAACGCTTGAACCCGCCGTGACGGTTGAGGATAACATAAAACTTACTAAAAAAATAAGCTCGTTTTCAACCTCTTTTTCCACGTCGGCGGAAGGGCGAAAGAATAATATTCGCCTCGCTCTTTCCAAAATAAACGGCGCCGTTATTAAGCCGGGCGAAGAATTTTCGTTTAACGGCAGGGTGGGCGCGCGCACCGAGAAAAACGGATTTTTTGTTGCGAAAATAATAGTTGCGGGAGAATATACCGACGGCGTAGGCGGCGGAGTTTGCCAAGCTTCCACAACTTTATATAACGCCGCGTTAACTGCCGGTATGAAAGTTACTTGCGTTCGTAATCACACCATTTTGCCGTCTTACGTTCCGCCCTCGCTTGATGCTATGGTAAATTCGGGAGCAAGCGATTTGCGCTTTACGAATCCTTACGACACGCCCGTTTTCATAAAAGCGGAATGCGTTTCCGACACCGCGAGAATAACCTTTTACGGCGCCGAGTTGCCGCATATAATAAAAACCGTTTCGCGCGTTTTGAGTCGCACGGAAGTGCCGCAAGACAAAGAGCTAATCGATTCCGACGGGAAGTTCACAACGCCGGATACGCCTGCGGGAACGCGCGTGAGAGTGTCGTACGGCCATGCGGGGGTTAAGAGCGAAGCGTACTTACGGTATTTTTCGCGCTCGGGCAAGCTGTTGCGCGAAGAAAAAATCCGTACCGACGCATATTCGCAAACGCAGGGGGTTGTTGCGGTTAAGCCTTAGCGTTAAACCGCGAAGAGTGTCGTTTTGAGTAATAACGGTTTTATTGCGGCGAGCGGAGAATACAATAGCGACATGGAGGGTAAAGAATTTATGTTGAGAGAAGATTATATTCGTTTTGCCGCCGCCGTGCACAACGACGGAGCCCGTACCGTGCGCGACAGCGCCGCTTCGATGTTGCCTTGCTGCACGCTGTATTGCGTTAAAACCGCTTTCGCGCTTCAACGCATACTTGCCGACGCCGAAAGCCTTATGCGCGAATCCGCAAAGTTGGGCGCGGGGCTTATAGAGCGCAGCGGACTTACGAAACACACTGCGGTAATAGAGGCGCGTATGCGCCTTATGGGAGTTGAACTCGACGGAACGCTTACGCAAAGTCAGCACGCCGCCGAACGCGCCGCCGCCGTGCCGCCGGGAACGCGCGCGGATATTTACGAGGGCTACAAGGCGTTGTCGCAAAAAGGCGCCAACATAGCCGAAAGTTTTCTAACCATTGCCGACGGAGTAAGCGCCGCAATGCGCGAGGGAAGAGCGGCTTTTGCCGTGCCCGCCGACGCGGTTAAATTTTTGCACAGAGTGTGCGCCGACTACGGCGCGGCATGCAAAAAGCTCTCGTCCGACGAAGAGGCTTGCCTTGTGCGCCGACCCGACATGTTCGATTCGTATAAAAAATGTTTGCAACTTTCGGCGCTCGCTAACGGCGTTGATTGCGCCGCCGCGTCGGCGGATACTTTGGCGGCTCTTGCTGCGGGCGGGCTTGTTCCGTCTGTGCCGGCGGCATTATTCGACATATTGTTGCGCTACGAAAAATTGCCGCCCGCTTTATGTTAGCGCTATTTCGTTACTTTGATTGACAAACGGTTGCGGCGCGTTATATAATAGAACAATGAGCGCAATAAAGAATTTCTTAATAGGCGCAAGCGGTTGCGGCGGATTTAACTGGTACGGTTTTTTAATCGGCAGTGCGATGGTTGTGTGCATTGTTATAGCTTACGTTATGGCTACGAAACGAGGGTATTATAAAGACCTCGTTTTCGACATTTGCATAATCTGCATACCTCTTGCCATAGTGGGAGCTCGGCTATACTACGTTATATTCGATATTATGGGCAACGGCGGCAGTTGGACGTTTAAGCAAATACTCGGTATAGGCAGCGGCGGGCTTTCCGGGCTCGCTATATACGGCGGACTTATCGGCGCTGTGCTCGGCGGCGTTATTGTGCATTTTTGGAAGAAAAAGAAACCGCCGCAAAATAAAGCTACTTTTTTGCAAATGGCTGACCTTGCGTTCACCGTTATAATTCTCGGGCAGGCGATAGGGCGTTGGGGGAATTTTGCCAATCAAGAGGCTTACGGCAGACTTGTGGAAAATCCGTCGCTTCAATGGTTCCCGTTCGCGGTGTTTATCGACGCGGAAGGCGCGTGGTATCAAGCCACCTTTTTCTACGAATCTTTTCTCAACCTTATAGGCTTTGCGCTTTTAATGTGGATATACAACGGAAAGCGCAAGAGTTTCGACGGCTTTTCTTTTAGCGTTTATTGCATTTGGTACGGAGTAGTTCGCTTTTTTATAGAGGGATTGAGAAGCGACAGCCTTTATCTTGTGCCCGGAGTTTTAAGGGTGAGTCAGCTTGTTAGCGCGCTTATAGTAGTTGCGGGCATAATAATAATACTCGCGCATATGTACCGCGCTCGCGCGGCGGGTAAAAAGCCGTTTATAATGGTAGACAAAGCTAAACTCGATAGCGGCTATTTCGGCTACGACGAGAGTATTTTGAGCCATCCGAACGTATATGACAAAACGCAAAAAGAAAAAGGCTTTTTTGCGAAATTGTTTGCAAAAACGGAAGACACGCCCGACCCCGAAGATTTCGAGGGAGACGAAAGCGGCGAATCAATCGAATTAGACGAACCCGATTCCGATTTGATTTTAGACGCGGGCGAAGAAACGGAAGAAAAGTCCGATTACTCGGAAGATGAAACACGACGATTCGAGGAGAATTCCGATGGCGAATAACGACGAGTTGGACGAAATAAGAGAGTTGAGCGCGGGCAGGCGGCTTGTTTGCAATATATCGGCGGCGGCAATAGTGTTGCTTGCGGGGCTGTTTTTATTGCTGTGCGGTTGCGGCGTTATAAACGCCGACATGAAAAAAGCGGTTTGCGGCACTTTGCTTTTCGCGCTCGGTCTGATATTTTTAGTGAGTGCGCTTGTAGGCAAAAACAGCGTGTCGCTATGGCTCAGCTTTTGTTTTTTCGTTCCCGCTCTCGTGGAGCTTTTGGTTAAAACGACAAAATTAGGATATGCCGAGCTTTACCCGCTTTATATAGCCGTTCCCGCAATCGCGTCGTTTTTTACAATGCTTTTCACGCATGAATGGTTTTCGCATGCGGCGGTTATAGGGGTGTTCGGAGTGCCTGCGGGAATATTCGCGCTTCAAAGCGGCGGCGTGGCTTCGTGGCCGATAGCGGGCGCCGTTTTGGTACTCTATGCGGGTTGCCTTATGCTTGCAATCGCTCTCAAAAGAAGAAAGAAGGACAACGAAAATGACAACTGAAACTCGCAACTTAACTATGATGACCGATTTGTATCAGCTCACAATGATGAACGGATACTTTCTTGACGGCAGTTATAAAAACGAAGCCGTTTTCGACCTTTTCTTTCGGGCGAACGGTCAGCTTAATTATGCGATTGCGGCGGGGCTCGAGCAGGCGGTCGATTACATAAAAAATCTGCGGTTCGACAAAGCCGACCTCGAATACCTTTCGGGACTTGGAATTTTTGCTCCCGAATTTATAGAATATTTGCGCGGGTTCAAATTCACCGGCGATATTTTTTCGGTTGAAGAGGGCGAAGTTGTTTTTCCCGGCGAGCCTATAATGGTTGTTAAGGCTCCGCTTATCGAGGCTCAACTTATAGAAACCACTCTATTGAACATAGTAAGCCACCAAACTCTTATAGCAACGAAAGCGTCGAGAATAGTGCTTGCGGCGGGCGCTAAAACTGTGGTGGAGTTCGGGCTTCGTCGCGCGCAAGGTCCCGACGCGGGAATATACGGAGCGCGAGCGAGCATAATAGGCGGGTGCAAAGGCACAAGCAACGTGCTTGCGGGGCAGATGTTCCGCATAGACGTTAAAGGCACTCATTCGCACAGTTGGGTTATGAGCTATCCGAGCGAGCTCGAAGCTTTCGAGGCTTTCGCGTCGGTTTACCCAGATAACTGCTTGTTGCTTGTCGATACGTTCGACACTTTAAAGTCGGGTGTGCCCAACGCAATAAAGGTGTTTAAAAAATTAAAGGCGGCGGGGCACAAGCCTGTGGGCATAAGGCTTGACAGCGGCGACCTTGCGTATCTCAGCAAAAAAGCGAGAATAATGCTTGACGAAGCGGGATTTAAAGACGCGATTATTTTCGCAAGCAACGACATAGACGAAAACCTTATAAGTCAGCTTAGGCTTCAAGACGCCAAAATAGACGTTTACGGCGTGGGAACGAAACTCATTACAAGCCACGATATGCCCTCGCTCGGCGGCGTTTATAAGCTTGCGGAAATAGAGCGCGACGGCGTGCGCTATCCTCGCATGAAATTCAGCGACACCACCGAGAAAATAACCAATCCGGGCTTTAAAACGATTTACCGAATTTACGAAAAGGGAAGCGGAAAGGCGTTTGCCGACCTTATAGCGCTATGCGACGAGCAACCGCTTGTTAAGCCGCTTACTCTTACCCACGCGGTTGACAGGTGGAAGAAAACTACGCTTAACGACTACGAGGCAAGATGTTTGCATAAACAGATTTTCGCGCGCGGAAAGTGCGTTTATAACTGCCCGCCGCTTTGCGATTCGGTGAATTTTGCAAACGTCGAATTCGGCAGATTTTGGGACGAATACAAGCGGCTCAGCAATCCGCATATTTATAAGGTGAATTTGTCGGACAGGCTTTACGAACTCAAAATAGGACTTTTGGAGGCTAACAAGTAGGGTGGCGATGGAATTTTCCGTAACTAAAAAAGGATATTCGCCCAAAGAGGTGGAAGAATATATTGCCGCAGTAAAGCGCGAATACGAAAGCACGATAGTGAAACAACGCGAGCGTATTCAAACTATGCTCGAAGAGAAAGAGGCTGCCGAAAAAGAGCTTGCCGCTTATCGGGAAAAGAGCAGTCAGATTTCTAAGGCGATTATGTCGGCAGTTGCGAAAGCGGAAGAAATAGAAAAGCTCAGCCATATTAAATACAATCAAGAAATTACGCGGCTTAAAGCGTTCCACGAAAAATGGACGCAATACTACGAACAAATTTTAGACGAGTATCCGCTCGACGCCCGTCTTGCGGGAGTTGGCGAATTTAACCGCCGAATGGATAAAATACTTTCGCGCGTGAGCGACGACGGTTCTGCCGCCACGAGCGCTCCCGCAGTTAAAATAGTGGACGTTGAAAAGCGGCAGGAGGAACAATCTGTTCGAAAAACCGCCGAAGTTCTCAGCCCGATTGAGAAGATAGGCAAATATTTCGAGAGCGAAAAAGAGAGCGACGCGGCGGAAGAGCACGTTTCCCGTTTGTCGCCTTTGGATAGGGCACGGCAAACAATGACGGCTGCGGCTTCTGTGCAAAAAAAGGACTATGCCGACCGCAGTCCTTCGGGCTTTTCGTTTGAAGAAGCGCTCAATCCCACCGAAGACCTCGAATCGATTCTCAAAGATTTGGGATTATAATTATCGCCCAAACGTAACACGGCGCTACGCTGCGTGCCTGCGGCACTTGCTTGCTTAACCCGTGTTAGGCGAACTTAAAAAGGCGTCCTTTCTCGGGAAACCCGAGAAAGTCGGATTTGTTTTCTGCGGATTGTCGCCCAAACGTAACACGGCGCTACGCTGCGTGCCTTGCGGCACTTGCTTGCTTAACCCGTGTTAGGCGAACTTAAAAAGCGTCCTTGTTAGGCGAACTTAAAAAGGCGTCCTTTCTCGGTAAACCCGAGAAAGTCGGATTTGTTTTCTGCGGATTGTCGCCCAAGCGTTATAAATACAACAAAAGCGCACTTGTTCGGTGCGCTTTTTGATTGCTTTAATTCGCTTCGTTGCGTGCGGCGTTAATCTTTTGTTCCGCTTCGCTGAAATACCTGTTATAAGCTTTTTTGCAATAGTTGGCGTGCTTGTCGGGCGGGTTGGGCGCGTCGGCGGGAGGAGGGTCAAACGAGTAGGCTCCGTTAACTTTCCAACTGTTGAACAGTCCGATTTTTATCGCGTTTTTAGGGCAGGTGAACGAACACCTCATGCACATAAGACAGTTTTTGCCGAATTTGATTTTTCCGTCGGGGGCGAGCGTTATGTTGTTCGCGGGGCACGTTTTTGCGCACAATCCGCAATGCACGCAGTCGGAACTTACTTTATAGCGTTTGCCGTTAAATCTTGCGCCCCAGTGTTCTATACGCAAAAACCATGCCAAAAATCCGCCCATGAACATGCGTTTCGCTTTTTTCGGAACGCCGTTTTTAATTTCGCGGCAGTCGAGCGGCACAATCTTTTGCGCCACATCCCACATGCGATACGCCATTTCGTCGGAGTGCCTAAATATGATATTATACGGCATAACGTATTGATATTCGTTTGTAACGGATATATTGCGCTTTTTTAAAATCTTTATCAGCTTTAAAGACGAAACGTCGCTCATTCGCACCGGCTCGCCCGAAGTTTTGAAAACGAACGCGTTTTTTTGCTCTTTTAGCAAAGGGATTTTTTCCGCAAGTTTTAAAACGTTTGCGGGCGCGTTGAACGCGTGAATAGGGTAGCCGAACCCTATTAAATCGAATTCGTTCAAATTCAGCGCGCTTATTTTGTTTTCGGCGTCGGGCAAAGTTTCCGTTATAACTTCGTCGCCGCATTCTTTAAACGCTTTCGAGTATAGTTCGGCGATTTTTTGTGTGTTGCCTGTGCCCGAAAAATACAAAATCAAAATTTTCATTCGCAGATTTTCTCCGCGCGAGCGTTGAATTTTTCATCGTAGCCGTAACGCATGTTTTCGTCTTTTCGGTGGGAGTCGTACCATACCGACGCGAAAATTTCGTCTTTTTTGCTAAGGCGGTCGAAGTCCCAAACGTTTTCGCGGTAAATGGGATTATACCAGTGCCCCGCTCGCAACACCGAATAAGGAGTTGCGGTAAATTTTTCGCCGTCTTGAGTTTCCCATTCGAGTTTAGCGTACATGTCGCCCGTTGCAAAATTTTCGGATAACAGCTTTCCGCCGTGCGCCTTAGCTACGCTTTTAAGGTCGGATAAGTCTATATCGTTATCCGACTTGAAAAAGTCGTAACCGTAAAACACGGGATTTTCGTTATCCGCTTTAATATCGGGTGAAGGACGTGCGGGCACGTCCATGTTATTCCAAGTCGTTTGCTGTAACTTTTCGTATTCCTCTCGGCTTCCGAAATATGCGGTTAAACGCGCTTCGTCGTTGTGTTTTGCCCAATAAGCGGGGGAGTTGGGGTCTTTTAAAAGCCGTTTCACGGCAAAATGCCTTATTAGCGATTTGGGCACGATTTTACCAAGCTTATAAATTTTGTGTTTGCGCAAAACTTCTTGCCAATAATCGGTAACGCTTTGCTTTTGATAGTCGAACAGGTCGTTTAAAAGGTGCCCGTCGGAATACCAAACTCCGTGAAAGTTTCGGGTTGCGTTATAACCGGGTTTGAAAAACTGTTTTGCGCTTCCGCCTATTAAAGCGAAGCCGTCGTTTAAAGTGTCTATTCCGTAAATTCGGTTTATTGCGCCGCCCGCAATGTTATAGCACTTTTTCCAAAAAGAGTCCGGCATTTCGTTTGCCGCTTCTTTACGCAAAATGTTTCTGATTAAAATCCCGCTGTCGTGAGCGGTAGCCCATTCGAGAGGGGCGTTGAAGCAGGTGTGGAACATAAGCCCGTCGTGCACGTTGTCGGTGAGCATGTTGGGATGGAGCATGGCGGTTTGGCGAAGCACCGCCCAATGCTTAATAGTGCTTTCGAGCACACAAAACTCTCCGCGAAGCTTTGTTGCCGAATAAATATCGAACGGACTGACGAGCAAGGGGTCGCCCACGCGCCCGAACAGGTGCGGCGCGGTGCGGTTGCCGTAAAGCGCCACTGTTGAAATGTGCACAAGTTTCGGTTGATTTTCTCCCGCTTGTTCTATTGCGCGAACCAAAGTTCGAACTCCTTGTTCGTTGCATTCGATTGCTCTTTCCGGCATTTGGTCGGATTTGGGCGGAATTACCGCGCCCATGTTGATAACAATGTCCGCTCCGTCGATTAGTTTTGCGCAAACGTCGGGATTTGCCAAACTTCCTTCGATTATTAGAACTTTCTTTTTTAGCTCTTTGTGCTTATTGAGCAGCTTTTTCGTTCTCTTTTTGCTGTGGCTCAGTATGTTGATTTTTTCTATATATTCTTCGGAAGCGATTGCGGCTACGGCGGCTTGCCCCATATTGCCCGTTGCTCCCGTTATTGCTATTCTCATAGTGATTTTCTCCAAATGTAAGTTTTTTCTCTTTGCGGGTTTATTATGTGTAAAACGTAAAAAAACGGTGAAGCGCAATAACGCGTCACCGTTTGATTTTAGCACAAAGAGAAAAATTTTGCAACAAAATAAGCGGATTTTTAATAGTCTTACGCTTTAATTACCGTCCGCTTTGTGAGAAGATAAGTGGCGGTAAAGTATAAAACGTAAATCGCCGACATAACAAGCGCTATTAGTCCCGCCGAAATAAGCGTTTTGCTCACCGCGCCCGCAAGCCCGTTCAGCGCCATTATTTGAGCGCAAATAACGCCTGCGGGAATACTCAGCAGAATGGGGAGTGCGAACGGCAAAAAGAAGAATGCAAACGTCTGTTTAAAAAGCGCTCGCGCCTGTTCCCGTTTGCTTGCGCCGAGTTTATATAGAGCGTTATAGCGCAATTTATCTTCCGACACTCCGGAAAGTGTTTTAAGAGCGAGAATCGCCATTGCCATAAACACGAAAACAACCGCGATATAAAGGGCGCTTACTATGAATACGGCGTTTTCCGCTCCGAAAATAATTCGCGCATGTTCTCTTATGTTAAAGTCGCAACGAAAGAAAGAGTAGCCGCCGAACGACTTTTCGTAGCTTAAAGCAGAACGTAGCGCCATTGCGTCAAAGTCGTTGTTTTTTAGGTCGAACACCACGCAATCGCTTTCGGGGAACATACTTTGTATTGCGGAATCGGGAACTATTGCTTGAAAGTAGTAATTAAGTCCGAGAGTGGGAGCTTCCGAAAATCCTTTAAAAGGGAACTTTTCGCCGCCGATATTAAGCACGGCTTGTGAAAAATCGAACGTCTCGACGCGCTGATGCGCGGGTATTATTTTGAATCCGCCGTTAAGTTCTATCGGAGAGTAGCCGAGCGGCGCATATATGCGGTTGAAATCGCTTTCCGATATGAACGTGTCGTATAGTTCGCCGTAGCCGTTGCCATACCACTCGGTGAAGCTGTGCAAATACGAGTCTTTCGAAGTGTAGAGCGTGCAATCGTAGCGCTTTTCGATTTCGGCGTATTCGGAAATGATTTTTTCGGCTTCGTCGATTGAAATGTGCGTTTCGTCTGTTTTTTCGATTGCCGCGAAAATATCGAAGGGATAGCGTTTTTTAAGCTGTTCTTCGGTTGAAATCTGTTGCACGAACGACACGTTGGAACCTATAACGGCGAACGCGATTAAAAACGAGAGCACTCCCGCCATAACGGCATTCGAGCTCAGTTTGCCCGAAAGTCCGCGCAGCGTGAACGCGTTTGTGCCGCTGTTTTTAAAACGTTTGCTTTTAAGCAGTAAATTTACAATGCTTTTTGCAAGCCCTATGTGGAACAGGATTAGCGCCGCCGATAAGATTAGCAACGAAAATAAGAGCATTAAGCCCCCGTTGTTGCTGCCGAGAGTTCCTTTAATAGTGTTGTTTATCGCATACGAAAAAACGATACAGCTTGCTATTATTCCCGCGAGCGACACAGCCGTTACCGCAAACCAAACTGCGGGGTGTTTTACCGCGCGTTCCTGTTTTTTCGCGCCGTGCAAAAGGTCGTAGATGCTTACGCGTTTTAAATACGCCGCCGAAGTCACCGAAGAGAGCGCGAACACGCCGAGCACGAGCGCCACCGTTAGCAAAAGCCCTTTAAGCGAATAGGCGGCGAATGCGAAAGGCACGTCCATAATGTTTGTGATAATAGCCATTATGCCCTGATAGAAAACAAGCCCCAAAACTATTCCCGCCGCAAGCGACAAAGCGCACAAAATGAGCGATTCGAGTAAGAACACCGTTATAATATTTTTGCGCGTCATGCCGAGAGTAAGATAAGTTCCGAATTCGCGTTTTCTCAGTTTTAACATGAAAGAGGTGGCATAGCCGAGCACGAACGACACAATTAACGACACGAGAACGGTTATAGCTATTAGTCCGGCACGCAATTCGGATATGTCGTCCGCTCTCGCAACAAGGTGCTCTTCGAATATTGCGCTGTTCACGGCAAACATAAGCGCAACGGTGAGCGACACCGTTATAAAATAAATCACATAGTTGCCGATTTGCCTGCGAACGTTGCGAACCGCGAGTTTAGACAGCATCGGAGTCACCTCCGAGCGCCGAAATTACCGAAAGAATTTCGGAGTAGAACGCGCGGCGTTCGCGGTTGCCTCGAACGAGCTCGCTCCAAATTTTTCCGTCTTTTAAAAACAATATGCGCCGCGCGTAGCTTCCCACAACGGCGTCGTGCGTAACCGCGAGAATTGTTGAGCCGAGCGCCTCGTTCATAAGTTCGAACGTTTTCATCAGCAGCTTGGAGTTTTTGCTGTCGAGCGCGCCCGTAGGCTCGTCGGCGAGCACAAGGGCGGGAGAGGTGATTATGGCTCGGGCGCATGCGGCGCGTTGGCGTTGCCCGCCGCTAAGTTCGTGAGGAAATTTTTTGAGTTGGTCGTCTACTCCGAGTGCCGCCGCCACTCTTTTCAGCTCGCGTTCCGTGTGTTCAACCGACTTTTTTTGCAAGTTGAGCGGAAGCACAATGTTTTCTTCTATGGTGAGAGTGTCGAGCAAATTGTAGTCTTGAAAAATAAATCCGAGTTTGTCGCGTCTGAATGCCGAAAGGGCGTCTTCTTTCATATCGCAAACGTTTTGTCCGCCGATTTTAACGTCGCCGGAGCTTGCGCGGTCTATTGTTGCAATAACGTTTAGCAGAGTGCTTTTGCCCGAACCCGACGCGCCCATAACGGCAACAAATTCGCCTTTTTCGAGTTCGAACGAAATGCCGTCGAGCGCTTTCGTTACAACGCTGCCGCCGCCGTAGTGCTTAGTGATATTTTGCACTTCGAGAATTTTTTCCATTTTTGTAACGGTACCTCCTTATTGCGGTAAGCTCTTAAATTTTTTTCCGCTTACCTCGATAAGTATAACGCATAAAAGGGGAAACGAGGCTAACGCCGTCTTTCCTCATTCTAACGGTTTTGTAATATTGTCGCCCAAACGCAAGTCGGCGCTACGGTGCGTGTGCGAAAACGCACACTTCCTTGCTTAACCCGACTTGGGCGAACTTACAAAGGCGTCCTTTCGCGGTACACGCCCGCGAAAGTCTGATTTGTTGTTTGCGGATTGTCGCCCAAACGCAAGTCGGCGCTACGGTGCGTGTGCGAAAACGCACACTTCCTTGCTTAACCCGACTTGGGCG